>NZ_CP030871.1:1565000-1722500 GCF_003323795.1 Acetobacter sp. JWB
CCAGCCCCGTCGCATCGGTCTGCTTTTTGAGTTGCTGGCTTTGTTCGCGCAAAATGGCCGTAATTTTCTTGAGCGGTAAAGATGAAAGCTCGGCAATATTGCGTCCTGCAAATAACACCTGAAGCGCTTCAACTTTAAGCTTCTGACCATGACACTCTGGGCACACGCTGCTAACCATGAACGATGCAGCCCGCGCCCGCATTTTAGCGCTTTGCGATTTGGTGAATGTGTTCAGCACATATTGGCGTGCACCGGTGAAGGTGCCGTTATAATCTGCGGGAACACCGTGCTTGATAGCTTCCAGCACTTGCGCATGCGTGCGACCGGGGTAAACGGGTTCTGTTGGGGTTTCCTTTGTGTAAAGTATCCAGTCCCGCGTGGCTTTGGGAAGATCTTTCCACGGAATATCTACATTCACACCACGCGTGATCAGAATATCCCGCAAATTTTGGCCCTGCCATGCAGTCGGCCATGCCGCAACGGCCCTTTGCCTGATACTGAGCGTATCATCCGGAACCAATGTTTTGTCTGTTACATCGTAAATACGCCCTAGCCCATGGCAGCGTGGACATGCCCCCATTGGCGTGTTCGACGAGAAATCTTCTGCCTCCAAACGGCTCATGCCAGCAGGATACGTGCCAGCCCGCGAATACAGCATGCGCAAGAGGTTTGAGAGTGTGGTCAGGCTGCCAACAGAAGATCGGCTGCTACTGCCTCCGCGCTGCTGTTGCAATGCTACGGCTGGGGGCAGGCCTTCTATGGTATCCACAACCGGCACTGGCATTTGATTAAACAGCCGACGTGCGTAAGGAGAAACAGATTCCAGATACCGACGCTGGGCTTCTGCATAAATTGTGCCAAATGCCAGCGAGGATTTGCCTGACCCTGAAACGCCGGTCATTACAACAAATTTATCGCGCGGCACAGAAACAGAAACGTTTTTCAGATTGTGTTCACGTGCCCCGCGGACGCAAATCATATCGGCTGGGCTGCTGGCAGAAGACTGTGTTTTCATGGGGGCATTATACGCCCCCTATTTCTGCCCTGTGGTATGGAAAAAAGAATAGGTGCCCTGCATATAGCGTTTTCTGGCGTTTAACGCGGCCAATCGGGCACTTATTAAAGCTTAAAGCGTATCCTCTGTTGGCCCATCAGAAAGCGCACCTTCCCATTTAGCCGAAATTGCAGCGGCATACCCATTGCCCAGCACATTGGTTGCTGTGCGCATCATATCCAGAAAATGATCAATACCCAGAATGAGCGCAATACCTGCTTCCGGCAGACCAAACTGAGGCAGCACAGCCACAAGCGTAACAAGTGAGGCTCGCGGTACGCCCGCAATACCCTTACTGCTTAGCATCATCACCAACAGCATCAGAAACTGCTGAGACCACGGCATATGGATGCCATAAGCCTGTGCAATAAAAATGGCCCCGAAAGACTGAAACAGAATGGAGCCATCCATATTGAAGCTGTACCCTAGCGGCAGCACAAAACCGCTGATCCGAGTAGGTACACCAAAATTTTCCAGCTTTTCAAGCAGCAGCGGATAAACAGATTCACTACTGGCCGTGGCAAAACCTAACAGCACAGGTTGCACAAGCTCGCTCACCAGCCTTTTAATGCTGCGCCCCAGAACCAGAAAAGCAATAAAGGTAAGAACGCCCCACTGCACAAAAATCGTGCCATAAAATTCTGCTAAAAACCGTCCAAAATGCAGCAACATGCCAGCGCCACTTTGCGCTACAGTGCCCATAATGGAGCCAAATACGGCTAGTGGCGCCAGCACCATCACCATGTCTGTCATACGCAGCATGATATGCGCCAGCTCTTCGGTCCATTTCAGCATGGTTTCACCGGCCTTGCCCGCTGCGGGCAAGGCCACACCAAACAGAACCGAGAATACCACGATCTGAAGAATATCATTGCGCGCCATGGCATCCATGACACTGGTTGGCACCACATGCAGTAAAAATTCAACAGGCTGAAAAGGATGCTTTAAGGATGAAATATCAGACGGCAGAGGCGCAGAAAACCCATGACCTGGCTGCAAAATATTGGCTGCAAACAAGCCAATAAGCAGCGAAATAAAGGACATGGTGATAAACCACAGCAAAACGCGCCCACCCACGCGCACCACCAAGGTATCGTCCCCCAGCTTGCCGATACCGCTTACCAATGTTGCAAATACCAATGGCGCAATAATCATGCGTATAAGCCGCAGGAAAAACCCTGTTAACAAGGTTGCCACCTGATGCGCAGCCGAAATATAGGCCGGAAACAGATCATGCACCGCAAGCCCGCACAGAATGCCAAGCACAAGGGCAATCAGGATAGCGTAGGTGCGCCGTTTGGTATTAGTAGGTGAAGCAACCTCTGCCATCTGTCATTCTTCTCCCTCTGGAGCATGAAACTTGTCAAAAAGAAGGCTCATATAGGGAAGAAGACGCAAGAGGTCAAAGCTGTAAGAATAAGCAAAATTATTTCTTAACCGTATCCTTTATTTAACAATATAAATGATTACCTGTCCGTTTTTTGGTAAATTCCTGATACAGACTATTCAGGTTTCAAAAGCCATACGCTCTCGGTAGCTGGCACACCGCCTTTTAGACCTCCTGCTACCGAAGTATTATCCCAACACGTTATGGCATAATCTGCCCCATAATACCGCTGAATATCTTGCTGGGTTACACTGAACGGTGGCCCCGCTATGCAAGACTGATCATAACCTAAAGTAACAAGAAGTTGCTCTACCTTGCCCGAAATATCTATCAGATGCTCTGCATAAGTTATACGCATGGCGGGCGGCAAGGCCACCAAAGCGGCCCGATCGTAAATTGCCTGCACGCAACCGAGTAATGCACGAGAGAGCGCGAAAATATCACCCACAAATATGCTTAGGTTTTCAGCCTTAAAGCACAGCATATTGGAGGCCACTTGAGATATTTGTGGCGTTATACCAAGTTCAGAAAAAAGCTGTTCTACCGCAATCTGGCTAAGCTCTACTCCAACCACCTTCATGCCACGTTGTAGGAGCCAATGAATATCCAGCGTTTTGCCACATAATGGCACAAAAATACGTGCGCCCTCCTTAAGCTCCAAAATAGGGAAATATTTGACCAAAAGCGGATTAACAGCGGAAAGATGAAAGCCAATTTGGTTTTTCTGCCATTTCATGTCCCAGAATTGTGCATCCATTTTGGCCTCTTTCTGCTATAAAATCATTTATGATAGGTTTTATGCTTAGTGCGTAAACAGCAAAGCGAACACCCTGTTTTTGCAGGATATTCGATCCTACACTCTGTATCAGAAAGTTGTCTCTTATGCGTAAACTTTATGTTTATGATCATTGCCCATTCTGCATTAAAGCCAGAATGATTTTTGGTCTCAAAAACATTCCTGTCGAGATTGTTGTTCTTCAAAATGATGATGAAGCAACACCCATAGGTATGATCGGCCAGAAAATGCTGCCCATTCTGGAAGAAAACGGGCACTATCTGGGGGAAAGTCTGGATATTATTGCGCAGATAGACCGGGAAGGAACACCTCTCCTTACAGTTCCTTCCCGGCCAGAAGTTTCTGATTGGATCAGCCGCTCCAGTTCGCTGCTGTATAGGCAGTTTTTGCCTCGCGCCGCAGCGGCCCCTTTCGCGGAGTTTTCCACCACATCTGGACGCGCATACTTTATTCGCAAAAAAGAGGCTTCAACTGGCCCATTCTGCACGATTTTTAATGAAGGCCCAGAGGCCCTTCTCCCGTTAAATGCATTGTTAGAAGATTTGGCCTCTCTCCTGCCTGAACCATCTGCTCTTCAGGGGGCGCTTTCTTATGATGATATTCATCTGTTTGCGCATCTGCACAGTTTTTCCATTATCAAAGGGCTTACCTATCCCGCTGCAGTAGAGAACTATAGGCAGGCTCTTTCCAAGCGTTCGGGCATTGCCTTGCTGGATGCTATAGCCGTCTGATTATAAAAAACTTTTCCTGTGTTACATTTTGTGAGAATTCATAATCATAAACACAGGAAAGGTTTGTATATAAATAAAAATGAAAAATAATACATGAGTATTTGTTTTATAAATTTATGATTTTAAAAAGTAATTTTTCAATTATTATAAAATTATATATTTATTTTCACATTTTATAATTACGCCATAATAATATATTGCAAAAATTTTCCGTTGAAAATTTTATCAGAAAATATTATCAAGGCAATGTTATGACAACTGGCATAAGGAGAGGCCTTTCCTTTAGAATTGTAATTCTTCCCTAACATCAAATGGTTTCGTTTTCTTGTGGTCTTTAGATGGGTGCCTGTTTTATATTATTGCAATAATATAAAACCATAATCTGTTTACTCTCAGATTTTTCCTTTTCTCCCATCTGGCAAGCAGATACATCCAGCTATCGCATAGTGCCGCAGACCCGCTGCGCTTTTTTCCCTCAGACACATGTCCTGAGGCTTTTTATGGTTAGAAGCCCCTATTGGCTCTTACCATTCAGGCGCGGACTTCCCTCCGAACCGTATTTTTCCACAAGATTCCGGAGTGAACGGCCATTTGGCATCACCCGGAGAATTGCAGTCAGCCAGCATATTCCGCACTTCGGTGGAATATCCCGTCAAAATGACGGTTGCCTGTGTAAAGAGGAGTATCTCCCCTTGAAACAGACAGACTCCCTGTCGCCTCCGCCTGCATCTTTTGCAGATCGTCTTGGAATTCCCGCGCCCCTGTTCTGGGGCTTTGTGGGGCTTCTGTTCTTCATGATCGGTGATGGTGTAGAAGCCGGTTACCTTGCCCCTTATCTGGAAGGGCATGGTACATCAGCCGGTAATACCGCACTTTTGTTCACTATTTACGGCGTTACTGTTTCTATCTCCGCATGGCTATCTGGCCCACTGTCTGATCTATGGGGCCCCAAGCGGGTAATGTGGATTGGCTTGGCGATCTGGGCCGTTTTTGAAGTTATCTTTCTGGCCTGTGGTGTTGCCGTTAACAGCTATCCCATTATGCTGCTGGCCTATTCCCTGCGTGGTTTAGGGTATCCGCTGTTCACCTACGGCTTTCTGGTCTGGATTGCTGCTGCCACGCCGCCGCGCCAGCTTGGTTCTGCAGCAGGCTGGTTCTGGTTTGCCTTTTCTGGTGGTCTGCCTACCTTGGGCTCTCTGTTCGCCAGCTTTGCCATCCCCGTTATCGGAGAAATGGCCACTTTCTGGTCTTCTCTGGGGATGGTTGTTTTTGGTGGCTTGCTGGCTCTGCTGCTTACGCGTGAACCCACAGGCTCTCAGCGTCTGGCAGCCCCTGGCACTCCAGCCAAGGAAATCTTCTTCAGTTCTATCAGTATTCTATGGCGCGAACCCAAAACCTTTGTGGCCATGGTGGTACGCACAATCAACACATCATCCGAATATGCGTTTCTGGTGATTATGCCGACCTTCTTTACCAAGGTTATTGGCTTTACGCTTTCTCAGTGGTTGCAGTTGCTGTCCATCGTGTTCCTGTCCAATATTCTGGTAAACCTGTTTTCCGGTATCTCAGCAGACAAATTCGGCCATCGCGAAGTTGTGGCTTTTGGTGGCGGCATTGGGGCAGCCATTATGGTGCCTGCTTTCTATTATGTGCCGCAGATGTTCCCCGGCAACTTTATGATTGCTGCTATTGTAGGCGCTTTGTATGGCGCTTCCTTAGCTGCTTTTGTGCCTCTGTCCGGTTTGGTGCCCCAGATTTGCCCGAAGGAAAAAGCTGCGGCTCTTTCAGCTCTTGGGCTGGGCGCTGGCGCCAGCACATGGGTTGGCCCGGCCATTGTAACGTGGTTTGAATCCTGGCACGGCGTTGAAGGTATTATCTGGATCTTCTCTGGTCTGTATGTTGCCTCTGCCCTGATGACCATGTGCCTGACCATTTCACCCGAAGCACGTCGTTACCTGAAAAAAATCTCCGAACGGGAGAAACAGAAACGCGCAGCCGCTGCCCGTGGTGATATTGCTGAAGAACTTTCCCTCAGCAAACAATCCTGAATCCGCTCTGCTTTATATGCAAAGCTGGCAAAAAGCCCCGTCCAGCAATGGATGGGGCTTTTTTTTATGTTCTGCAACACGCAGATGAATTACATCACGCAGCATGGCACCCAACACTCATCCCCTCCGGCGAGGCTGGACAACAGGCAGCTGCGCAACAGCCGCCGCAAAGGCAGCGTGGCTGATCCTAAACGGCCATTCGGCCCCGGCCTGCGTAAATATCACCCTTCCCTCCGGCCAACATGTTGGTTTCGCCATTGCCCGTACCGGTGGCACGCTAGAGGCACCTTTTGCTGAAGTTATTAAAGATGCGGGAGATGACCCCGATATCACGCATGGAGCGCTTATCCGTGCAACCGTCAAAGCTTTACCTGCTGGTTACGGCATCGCATTTCAAGCAGGCTCCGGTGTAGGCACTGTCACCCGCCCCGGCTTGCCGCTAGCGGTGGGGGAGCCAGCCATAAATCCAACACCTCGGGCCATGATCCGTGCAGCTTTAACCGAAGCAAATGCCGGTATCTGCCCAGATGCAGAGGTGAGTATCAGTGTAGAAAATGGAGAAAAACTGGCTGAACGTACGTTAAATAGTCGGCTAGGCATTCTGGGCGGTTTGTCCATTCTGGGCACAACCGGCATTGTAGTGCCTTTTTCATGCTCGGCATGGATTGAAAGCATCCATCGAGGAGTGGATGTTGCGCGCGCTGAAGGCTTGACTCATTTGGCAGGAAGCACCGGAAATGTTTCTGAAAAAGGCGTGCAGAAATTCTATAATCTGCCCGACAGTGCGCTTATTGAAATGGGGGATTTTGCTGGTGGCCTGTTAAAATACCTTCGCAAACATCCTGTGCCACACCTTACGATCTCTGGCGGTATCGCCAAAATGACCAAGCTTGGCCAAGGCTTTATGGACCTGCATTCTAAACGAGGCCCAGCAGACATGCGCCAGTTGGCTGCGCTTGTTCTCGCACATAACGGAAAACCCGATATAGCAGACACTATTGCGCGCAGCCCCACAGTAGCAGAGGCCTTTTTGCACGCAAGTCAGCAGGGTTTTCCGCTAGGCAACCTCATTGCCCGCTCGGCCTTGCAAACCGTTAAGGACGTTCTACACCCCGCCCCCATACAAGCCGATGTGCTGGTGTTTGACCGTGCAGGCAATCTGGTTGGGCAAGCCTGAAAGCTTAGTCTTGCCCGCGAAAACGCCGCCGATAATCAGGGTTATACAAAGCGCTTTCCCTAAAATCTTTATCCCCCAATACCCAGCCCACTATCACAAGTGCGGTGCGTTCTATGGGGTTTTCTTTTAATTTATTTACAATGTTAGCAAGTGTTCCGCGTAGCACAAGCTGATCTGGCCATGTCGCTCGGGCCACAATGGCTACCGGACAATCCGCCCCATAAAAGGGTGTCAGCTCTTCTACAATTCTATCCAGCGCATGCACTGCCAGATGAATAGCCAATGTAGCCCCTGTAGCGCCAAACGCTGCCAGCGTTTCTTTTTCTGGCATAGCGGAAGCACGCCCGTTTACACGCGTAAGCACCACACTTTGGGCAACGCCTGGTATGGTTAATTCCTGCCCTAATATGGAAGCCGCTGCCGCAAAGGCTGGTACGCCCGGTGTCATGCTCCACGGAATACCGTGCTTGTCCAAGCGGCGGATTTGCTCTGCCACAGCGCTATACACAGACAGATCACCTGAATGCAGGCGTGCCACATCCTGCCCTTGCTGATGGGCTTTTACGTATTCGGCTTCAATCTCGTCCAATGTCATGGGGGCTGTATCAACCTTACGCGCATCAGGCGGGCAGAATTGCAGCATTTCCGGCGGCACAATAGATCCTGCATACAAACATACTGGACAGGATGCCAAAATATCCCTTCCGCGTATGGTAAGCAGATCAGCTGCTCCGGGGCCTGCCCCTATAAAATGCACGGTCATTCAAATATCTCCTTCTGCCACGGCGCATGTCACACCACTCATGCTGCAACGCGGTACAATAAGTTTGCCCTGTGGGCCAGCCGCAACCAATGCACAGGCTTCAGATACCGAGGCCACGCCAGTATGCTGCATGCTACGGGCTGATACTGTCTGGCATTGCGCATTCATCTGCTGCATGACGGCAAGCTCTACCCAGATAATTCGGATATCCAGCCATTTTGCTGCCTGTAACGGCAGATTTTCTGTATGCCGAAATGCAGGCACAGCAAGAGCTGACAACTCTTTACCAAACTGCCGCGCCAAGGCGAGTTCAATACACGCCTGAGCCTGTGCTAAGATAGCCCTGCTGTTCCAGCCCATACCTAGAAATATCATGCGGTGCCGGGCTTTTGTGCAATCCATTGCGTTACCGGCATGGCAGGGCGGAAACCGTGCAGAGAACCTATCTTCTCTAACCGAGACACAGAGATACGCGTAAGCGTTCCACCCCACTCCTGCATAGCGCGTAGCAAGCGCGCTTCTGTTTCGGCCACCACGGCATTCACAACAATACGACCACCGGGTTTAAGAGCCTGCCATGCAGTTTCCAACACACCAGCACGGCTTGCACCTCCGCCAATAAAAATAGCATCAGGCTTTGGCAAATCTTCCATGCCTTCTGGCGCACGGGCTTGCCTTATATCTAGCCCCGGCACACCAAGAGCCACAGCATTGCGTGCAATGCGTGCAACCCGCTCTGGCTGCGCTTCAACACACACAGCGCGGCAGGAGGGAGATGCCAACATCCACTCAATACTGATGGAACCAGCTCCCCCCCCAATATCCCACAACAACTCCCCTGCCCGAGGCGCTAGGGATGACAGTGTAACAGCGCGAATTTCCCTCTTTGTAAGCTGGCCATCATGTTCGAAGCACGTATCGGGCAACCCATTGGTAAGGGGCAATGTGTGCGGAGCGCTTTGGGCATCTATTTCCAACCCGATCAGATTAAGCCGTTGTATCTTATCCGGCGCACCTTTGCTGGCGTAAAAACTGTGCATGGCTTCATGTGGGCCACCCAGCCGCTCCAGCACATGGCAGCGCGTTGCCCCTAACCCTTTATTACTAAGCCAGTTGGCCAAAACACGCGGCGTATTTTCATTAGCAGACAGTACAATCACACGGCCAGATGGCTGCAAAGCTGGATAAAGCTGCTCTATGGGGCGGCCACATAAAGAAATCACCCGGCAATCCTGCTCTGCCCACCCAAGCCGACTACATGCCAAAGCCACGGAAGATGGAGCTGGTAAGCACAGCATTTCCTGTGGTGGGATAGAACGCGCAAGTGTATTACCCACGCCAAAAAAGAATGGATTACCAGAGGCCAACACTACAGTTGGCGCACCCTTTCGGGCAAGAATAGCATCTATTCCGCGTTCAAAGGGTGTGGGCCAAGCAAGTGTTTTCCCCTGCACTAATGAAGCCGCCAGTTCCAAATGGCGAGCCCCTCCGACCACAAAAACCGCTTGTGTAAGAATGGAACGCGCAACAGGAGAAAGACCTTCCACACCATCTTCCCCAATCCCGATCAGGGTGAGCCACGGGGGGTGTGGCGCATGTTGGGGTTGCTCGGTCATTTATCCATTCCTTTTTTGGCACATACTTGCACGCTAATGGGCTGGGCTTTTACAACAGTTTTATTTTTTACGCTGTAAAGCTTGCCCGTATGCCTTCATCTTCCAATAATTTTCGCGTTCTTGTTCTCGGCGGCACCACAGAATCTTCTGCCTTGTGCCGTGATCTGGAGCAGACCCCCTCCATCAGTACCACGCTTTCCCTTGCCGGAGTAACCAAACAGCCGCATTTACCTACGCTATCCGTGCGGATTGGTGGCTTTGGAGGCGTTGATGGATTAAGCACATGGCTTAAAACACATGGCATCAGCGCGCTCATAGATGCCACCCACCCTTTTGCTGCCACTATGAGCCAACACGCCGCCACAGCCTGCGGCACTACGCAAACGCCACTGTTACGTCTTGAACGTCCTGATTGGCAGGAAATGCCAGGCGATAGATGGTTCCATGCAGCTAATCTGAAAGAAGCCGCCAGCCTGTTAGCCAATTCCCCAAAATGGAGAACAGCACCACAGCGCATTTTTTTAACAACAGGCCGTAAGGAATTAGCGCCGTTTAAAATTGCGCCCCAACATCATTACCTCATTCGCTCTATTGATGCGCCCGATCCTGCCTCCTTACCTCCAAATGCAACCATTCTGCTGGATCGCGGGCCTTTTGATGTGAACAGTGAAGCCAAGCTGATGCAGGATTACGGCATCACACTTCTGGTTTCCAAAAACTCTGGAGGCAGTGCTACATACCCCAAACTGGAAGCTGCACGCCTGTTGCGTATTCCCGTCCTGATGATTGACCGCCCAGTGGCCTGCCCTCATATCCCTACAGTAGAAACTGCCCAACAAGCCATGGCATGGTTACAGGCGCATCAAGCTGCATCAACCCGCCGTAAAGTATAGAACCACGGTTCACCATTGGGCCGATCCACCAAACGGCTGGCTTTACAACCTATCAGCACCAATGTGCTCATATCGGCCCATTCCGCATTGGCATCCTGCAGGGTGGAAAGCCGCACAGCTTCATCAGGTCGCCCAATGGCGCGCGCGAAAGCAACGGGAATAGTGGCTGGCAACACACCGCGCAAATGCTCCAATGCCTCACCCAACTGCCACGGGCGGGCATGAGACCGAGGATTATACAGCGCAATCACAAATCCAGCCTGTGCAGCCAACTGCAACCGTTCCAGCACGACATCCCAGGGCTTGAGGTTATCTGAAAGGGACATCACACAAAAATCCCCACCCAACGGGGCACCCAGCCGCGCAGCCGCAGCCAGAACAGCACTTAGGCCAGGAACAACGTTAATATCCAGCGCACGCCATTTATCTGGCCCTTGCTCCAATGCTTCAAACACAGCGCTGGCCATGCCAAATACGCCTGCATCTCCACCAGAAACAACTGCCACATGTCGCCCTTGCTCTGCCATTTCCAACGCATGACGAGCGCGATCAAGTTCTACCCTATTGTCTGAGGCATGACGAACAACATGCGAAGGGGCTTCTACCCGATTTACATACGGGCCATAGCCAACCAGATCTGTTGCTTGAGCTAAGGCCTGATCTGCCTGTGGCGTACGCTGGAGGCTATTACCTGGCCCTAACCCTATAATGGTAACGCTACCCTTCATCTCACACCTTTCCGACCCGGCAGCAGAACCAGCGAGAAATAAGGCACGTTATCTGCCTGCTCTTGCAAGGCACACATACGGGTATTTTCCTGCGTGCCGCGTTCAACATATACGGCATCTGCCAAACGCCCCGCTTTTTCCAGCGCCCGCTTGACCTGTGGCATATTACGGCCTGTTTTCATGATAACTGCGGCATCTGCCTGTTCCAGCCAGTTGGTCAGCTTTTCTTCTGGCAATGTGGCAGGGAGAACGCACAACACATCATCTCCGTGCGTTATGGGCAGATGTGCCTGTGTCCAGCAGCCATTCATAGCCATAATGCCGGGTACAATTTCGGTTTCAAAACCGGCTTTCAGCCGATCAAAAAGATACATGGCCGAACCATACAGAAAGGGGTCGCCCTCACATAACAGAACGATGTCCTGCCCTTTTTCCAGCCGTTGAGCCAGATTGCGCGCGCAGTTATCATAAAACTGGCTCATGCCACCATGATACGCCGGATTGGCAACGGAAACTTCTGTTGTGAATGGATATTCCAGCCGCAACTCCTCAGCATCGGGCGTAATATGTGCACGTGCAATAGTACGCGCATGGCCCGGCCTATCATGACGGCAGAAATACGCCACGACCTTTGCCGCCTGCACCAGCCGAACAGCCCTTACTGTCATGAGTTCGGGATCACCCGGGCCTACGCCAACAACCTGCAATTTGCCGCGTGTCATTTATTCACGCTCACAAGCCAGAGCATTTACAGCAGCCGCCGCCATGGCGCTGCCCCCCGGCCGACCGCGCACAACAAGCCAAGGCACATCCTTGCGGAGGGAAAGAGCTTCCTTAGATTCCATGGCCCCCACAAAACCTACCGGCAGCCCGATAATGGCCGCAGGGTACGGTGCGCCTGCATCCAACATTTCCAGCAAGTGGAAGAGTGCTGTCGGTGCATTGCCAATTGCAACCACTGCTCCAGCCAGCTTTTCACCCCACAAATTCAGCGCTGCGGCTGAGCGGGTGTTGCCAATCTGACGCGCCAATTCCGGGGTGCGACTATCGCGCAGCGTGCAGGTTACGGCATTATCAGCAGGCAGTCGCGCCCGCGTAACCCCATGCGCCACCATTTCGGAATCACACAAAACATCGCAGCCTTTTTTCAGAGCCGTGCGGGCAGCCGTAACAAAATCAGCCGTCATGCTAACAGATTGCGCCATTTCCACCATGCCGCAGGCATGAATAATACGTACGACAACCTGCGCTTCTTCCGGCGCAAAGGCAGACAGATCGGCTTCCGCCCGAATGGTCGCGAAGGAGCGTTCGTAAATAGCTGCTCCATCCTTGATATACTCATACGCGGCCATTCATTATCCTTTCCTGTGGCTTGGTGCCTATAAAATAGTCTTCGACTGCTGTGTCATCTGGGAAAAAGCGCATGACAGGCCCCGATGTCGTGCCATTGTGGATGAGCCCATAGCCATTTTGGGCGGCAACAACCGTCCAGCTTGCTTTTGCAGGGTGCGCACAGCCTTTACTGCATCCAGATACATGCAGGCTTTCCCCTGCCCCCAAACTATGCACCAGTGTTTTTGCCAATGCTTGTGTTGCACCTTCTGCTTGCGCACATCCTGCATTTCCCATGCAGGCAGAAACTCGTAAAATAGGATTGGTGCTTGTATCCACCATATCCGCCACATGCGGCGCGTACGGCATACCGTGCAGAATAATACTGTGCCACGGCGTAAGCCGCAGGATGCCATCTCCGTTTCGTGCATGATGCGCGCAGCTACGCAGCATAGTGGATGTTAAAATGCCTAATGGCGCATTAAGGGCATATAAGGCAGAACCTATTGAGCCTGCTAATAAAGCCGGATCCGGCACGACTGCACTCGTAACTTCTGCTGGATAATAAGGCTGATGAATGGCCTGAAAGAGCATTTTACCCGTTGATGGGTACCGTGCTGGCCGCTTACCTTCCGGGATGGCGGTAAAAGCCGCGGCCAGCTTTACAGCCAATTCAACTATGGTCTGAATTGGGGCAGCTTTGCTTTTCTGATTGCCACATACAACAGACCACAACCCCGCCCCATTGGCTTGCAACGTGATATCTGCCTTCAACAACCCAACAGTAAACAGCCCTCCGCCATCTACGGCAAAGCCAAACTTATCCGGCAATACGGAAAGATTATCGGCATGGCACAAGGCCATGCGCAAAGCTGCGGCACATTCCAACGTATCTGGAGCACAGGATCGATCACACCCCGCCAAAGGGGATACCAATAACGCCAAGCGCTTTTCATGCTCAGGATTGGCCATACCTAAACCTGCCAGAACGGCCAGTTCGGGAAAACGCAAGGCGTTGTTATGAGAGAACCCACGTAATTGCAAGCTGGCGCGGTTGGTAAGGCAGATCAGCCCATTGCCTTCACGCTCTGCAATCTGTGCCAGAAAAACAGCCTGCGCCGCAGTTATCCGGCCCAATGGTGGCCTTACACGCACCAACCAGCCATCTTTGGCTTGCATGGGGGCAAACAGACCCGGACACCACCCTTTAACCTCTGGCGGCGTAAAACGCTGTGTCACGCTATCTGCCTCCTTTCTTGGCTGCGGCGGATACAAAATCTCTCTTCACGGTCGTCCTGTTACGCAACACAAGCCTTGCTTGTCAAAAAGCCAAACGTACTTCCATATTTAAGAGAGAGGTAGCCTGTAGCATTACGTGAGCCAGCAGCAATCTGTGTTATGAAAGACAGATGACCATAACATCTCCTCTTTCCATCCGCTTGGGCTTGATAGCAGGTTTGTTTTTTGCCGGATCAAGCATTTACTCTACCCGCGCCTGTGCAAATGAAACCCTCACGCTGGATGCAGCCGCACAGGCCACGTATGCGTTGGTGAAACAGATAGGTGAACAGCGCTTTACTGCGCCAGACTTTCGCCCCGGCACTGTGCGGCATATGGTGATGTTTCAATTCCGCACCACAGCAACTGCTGCCGAAAGGCAGGAAGTCACACGTCGTTTTCTGGAACTGGCGACACACTCACGCCGACCGAATGGCAAACCGGTTGTTGCCAACTTGGAATCTGGGCCACAAAATAGTGGTGAAAATGCAGATCACGGGCTGGATTATGGGTATCTTGTTACCTTCCGTTCAGAAGGTGATCGTAATTACTATGTAGGTCGCCCGATTGTACACACGAGCGGATGTTTTGACCCCGCGCATGATGCCTTTAAAAAATTTGCTGCACCATTTCTGGCCAATGTGGTGGTTTTTGATTTTACCGTAAAATGAAGGGGAGAGAAAAACCCCTCCCCACTCCGTTAAGGCTTAAATATTTAGTATTCAGGCCCCGGCAACGCCTTCTCCCACCATATCAAGTGGGTTTACCACCTTGTCGAAAGTAGCTGCATCTACGTAACCAGATTTAAGGGCCGCATCCTTGAGGGAAAGATCATGCTCCATGGCAATGTGCGCAATTTCCGCAGCCTTGTCATAGCCAATAACAGGGGCCAAAGCGGTAACGAGCATAACGGACCCACCCACATTCTGCTTGAGCCGCTTTTCGTTTAGTTGCGTACCTTCAACAGAAAAAATGCGGAAGTTATGGCAGCCATCGGCCAAAATACGGATACTGGCAAGACAGTTGGCCAGTATTACCGGCCGCATAACATTCAGATCCAACTGGCCCTGACTAGCCGCAAAAGCAATGGTGTTATCATTCCCCAACACCTGCGTTGCAATCATCACCATTGCTTCACATTGGGTGGGATTCACTTTGCCGGGCATGATAGAAGAGCCAGGTTCATTTTCGGGCAGATGCAGTTCACCTAACCCGCAACGTGGGCCGGAGGCCAGCCAGCGCATGTCGTTGGCAATTTTCAGCAATGGCACCGCCAGGCCGCGCAAACCCGCAGATGTTCTGGCCATGGCATCCAACCCACTTAACGCAGCAAATTTGTTAGGCGCCGTAACAAATGGCTGCTTTGTTAGCTCTGCTATACGCGCAGCTATAGCTTTGCTGAAACCTACTGGCGCATTCAGCCCCGTGCCAACAGCAGTACCCCCGGCAGCAAGCTCGAACAAAGCTTCACGATCTTTACGCAGGCCACAAAGCGCATCTTCTAGCATTTGCACCCAGCCAGACCATTCCTGCCCTACTGTTAAAGGTACAGCATCTTGTAAATGGGTGCGGCCAATTTTAACAACGTCCATCCATTGTTCGGCCTTTTGCCGTAAAGCTTCTATAAGCTTTTCTACGCTGGGCAAAAGTCGGTTTTCAATTTCCAGCAATGTGACAACATGCATGGCCGTTGGGAATGAATCGTTGCTGGATTGGCCCATGTTCACATCATCATTGGGATGGATGGGTGTTTTAGAGCCAATTTTGCCACCTACAAGCTGAATGGCACGGTTTGCAATAACCTCATTCACATTCATATTTGTTTGGGTGCCAGACCCTGTCTGCCAAACAAACAGCGGAAAATGTGCATCCAGCTTACCTGCTGTAACTTCATCTGCAACCGTAGCTATCAGATCTGCCTTCCATTGCGGCATACGCCCTTCTGCCGCGTTCACCAACGCAGCCGCTTTTTTAACAATGCCATATGCATGATACAGCGGTAGAGGCATACGCTCTGTGCCAATGGAAAAATGCACCAGACTGCGCTGGGTTTGTGCTCCCCAGTATTTGTCTGCCGGAACATCTATGGTTCCCATTGAATCCCGTTCCTGCCGGACACCTGTGGCCTGAATGCCTACAGGACAAAAACGAATTTGCGGATTATTGCTCATGATACATGACCTCCCTGCTGGCTCGTGACGTTCAGCCAGCTTTCTGGTTTGAGCAGCATAGACCTCTTCCGCATCTAAAAATGAGGCCACGCCCATCACATTTAGACGATGATGATTTTCAACCAGATATTTATAAGATTTTTGAAATTTACTTATATATATCGTTTCACTAACTCCTTTACTAAGTAAGGGCTAGAAAAACCAAGATGCATTTCTGCTATGAATTTGGCCACTTCATAGACTTGCTATCGCCAAATGTTTATTCTACACGCTTTGTTTACATCATTCAAAAGGGCGTGACATATTGCGCCCTCATGAACTTGGCTCAATGCATGATTCCATAAAAAATTATCATGCAAATAATTTCATCGTGCAATGGTACAGCATTCAACATGCACATACCGTGGGAAATATGAGAAAACTGTTACTGACAGGGAGCGTATTTACCTGCACCATACTGCTTTCTGCCCCCGCTCTGGCAGATGATGCGCAGGAACTGGCAGCCATTAAGGCGGAAATGCGCCGGTTGGCTGCGCAGGTGGAAGCAATTGAATCCCGTCAGGCCAAGCGGCATACAGGCACCTCTGCCCCCGCTCGTAATGTTGCCCATAGCGCCAATACACCTGCAAGCGCACATACTGGCAATAAGCTTGCCACTGCTTACGCAAATCAAGCAGATCGGGAAGATCCTTCCATCCGCTTCTCACCAGATGAGGCCCCAGTTAAAACTGCCTCCAATACGCAAGGCGGAACTGCAAAAAACGGTGTGAACTTTAAGTGGCTGCCCGGAGCCACTAGCTCTGACTTACCCTCTGGCGCAGATGCAGAAGAAAAAAGCCATTCCTCAATCGATCTTTCATCTTCCAGCCCTACTGCCATTACGCAAACAGAAGTTGATAGATTACCGCCCATTTTCAGTATTGGTGGCATATCTGTAAAGCTGGGTGGCTTTATAGATATGTCCAATATCTGGCGTAGTTCCAACATGACCAGCGGTCCGGCAACGGGCTGGGGCAATTTTCCTTATGCCAACAGCCCCAACCATGGGTTGTCTGAAGAACGGCTTTCTGCTCAGCTCAGCCGCCTGTCTATTTTAATGGAAGCTAACCCCAGCAAGTCTTCCCGCTTGCAGGCTTATGTTGAAAGTGATTTTGCGGGTTCTGGCAGCACAACCAACAGCGTGCAAATTAACGGCTACACGCCGCGTCTGCGGCAAGGTTACTTTACGTTCACCCAAAAGGATTGGGGCTTACATATTCTTATGGGGCAAGCATGGAGCTTGGCTACAAACTACGCCAAAGGCATTATTCCCCGCCAAGAAGAATTGCCCGCAGTTACAGATAACAACCAATTGCCCGGTATTGTCTTTACACGCGTACCTCAAATCCGAATTGGCAAGGACTGGAATCAGAAATACTGGCTTGGCCTTTCTATTGAAGACCCTCAGGCGACCGTTGGTTTCTCTTCCACTGTCAGTTCTGGCAGCACCATTCCTGCTGCGCGGGGGCAAGCAGAAGGTGCGCGTGTTTACTATGCCAATACCGGGGGAATGCTGCTAAACGCAGCCACAAATTACTCTTACAACCCTGTTCCAGATATGATTCTGAAGGCAGCGGCAGATACATCCTTCGGTCATTATGAAGTGTTCGGCCTTGCGCGCTGGTTCCGCTCTCTTGCTGTGGAGCCGGGAACAACAACAACCAAAAAGCATACCCATTTTGGTGGCGGCGTAGGTGCTGGTATGACAGCCCCCTTGGGCACGAACCGCCTACACCTTACCGGCGATGTTCTGGCTGGTGATGGCATTGGCCGTTATGGACCAACCCAGATACCAGATACAACATTCAACGGCCGTGGGCAGCTTACGCCTGTTCCCGAAATTATGGGCTCACTCGGCTTGGTGGGGCACCCCAATTCTTCCGTGCTGCTTTACACTTATGGGGGTGTAGAAGCTTCTGGTCGCAAACGTTATATTGGCGCAGATGGCAAGCAATATGGTTACGGCGTAAACGATCTGGATCTGGCTGGGTGCGATGTGGAATTTGGAGTATGCAGTGCGCAAACACACACCCTTGCCTCCTTTACCGCTGGCGGCTGGTGGCACTTTTTGCAAGGCCGTTACGGAAGCATGATGGCAGGCTTGCAATATACCTTTGTGCGCAAGTTCGCCTTTAAGGGTAATGACGGGCATGGCGATAGCGTAGACCCGGCAACATCAGGCAACACAGTTTACGTAACTTTCCGGTACTTCCCGTTCCAGTAAAGACTTTTAGTTAATTCCAAAACCCTTCATCTTGCGGTAAAGTGTTGCACGGCTAATTCCCAAACCACGTGCAGCCTGCGTAACATTTCCCTGAGAAACCGCCAAAGCGGAGCGGATAACGTTTTCTTCCGCCTTTTGGAAACTTATTTCCGAACCCTCTTCCAGTTCGGTTAACAGGTTGGGATGTTGGGCAATAGTTTGATCTGTCCAGCCCATCCATTCACGCGCTGCATGCGTGGCACCTGTAATCTCCCCTTGGTCGTTAATAGAAACCAAAGGTGCTGAGCACCCCCTTACAGAACCCAAGGTAAGTATTTTTTGCCCTGCATAACTGTTACGGAAAAGCTGTTCTTCAATACGCCGGCCAGATTGCGCAAGTGTTTCCATTAGCAGTTTGTCAATAGGCTGGACTGTTTTGCCATTCATGGAGGCAAGGTTTAGGGCTCCTGCAACACGCCCCTGTGCATCGAATATCGGCACAGCATAACTAATCAGCAAGGAAAAACAAAAGCGCCAATGCGCGCCTCGCCCCAGAAAAACTGGGCATCTATCCTCTACGCATGTGCCAATACCATTAGTGCCTGCTATCTCTTCGCTCCAGATGGCGCCTTCACGCAGATTAAGGCGGCGGCAAACGGAAAGGTGTGTTTCATCTGCGCAGCGTGCCAGAATCATGGCGTTTGGATCGGCCAACAATACCATAAGCCCCAAACCTTGCACCAAAGTAAAAAGGTGCTGCATTTCTTCCGAAGCTTGGCGCAAAAGCAATGCGGACCGGCTGCTAACATGCCGAAATTCTGCACCACACAGAACGTCTGCCTTCCATTTTTGGGAAGGATCAAGCTGGTAGGATGTCTCGCAACGTATCCAAGATTTCTGTACTGTTTCTTCCGGGCTTTCTGCTTTGGAAACAGTGTGTTGAGAAAAAGGCCGTATATTCATCGCGAGGGCTCTACCATATCCGGCAAGGACATATTAAAGGCTTTTCTAACGTTGCTTTTCTCTTATACATAAAAAATATAACTCTCATAGGGATATTGTGTATTTTATTTTTTACCTATCCTCTCCAAGTAAACTTTTTGTTATTCAAAAACAAAGCCTACTGCCAGAGGTAAACAAACTTTACGTAATAGGCATTCGTTTCTGGTGTATTTCGCCCTTCAAGAGAATGCGAGTAGCGGGCTGTTAGCGAAAAGTGCTGGTTAATATTATACATAAGCCCCGGGCCCAGAGCGATTTCACGGCTGTTAGAATTATCCAGATACTGACGTAGCGTATTATCGCGCGTTCCTGTTACATTCTGCCAGTCAAATGCAAGAAATGGCTCGAACTTCTTGGTCGCTTTCCAGCTAAATCGCAAGTTGGTGTAAAACACCACGCCGGGTGAATAGCTATGCTGGTCTTTTTGATGTTTTGTAGACCCAACAACCGTGCCGGCATCACCATCAAAACTGAAGTGTTTCCATTCATAATCAAATATTAAACTGGATATATTTGACCAATAATTTGTAGATGTTGCATCTCTTGTGCCATATGGCGTTTGCATAAAGGTTTGTATACCAAAAGTACTGTGCTTATTGGGCTTAAACCATGCTGCTGGCCCAACAATAGTAGGCCCTAGCCCACCGTAATTTGTGCCATCTGCCAGTTTGTAGCTTTCGGTTTGGATCAACTCAAAAGCAAATCCGACATGAGGAATGGCCTCAAAACTACGAAAGTGCACATATTTTGTCATACCCGACCATGTATGGCTGCCGCCAGTTGGCGTACGCTGTCCACCACTTCCGTAACTATGGCCTGCGGCGTTTCCATCACCATACTGCACCAGCACGTTAAATGGCTTGAAATCCACAGGTAGGTCATATTCATGGGGGCCAATAATGCCCAACGTGATATCCGCAGCTCGCGCAGGAACTACGTGACACACAATCACTGTAGGCATGACGAAACGCACGAGGGAAAGCAGACGCTCCCCGCCTTCTATCAAACGCATCTGAATATTCCGATAAGCAACAATAACAATCAAATAAACGCGTGATGCGGGGTTCCAGATAAACTGGAACCCCAATGTGTTAACGCGTTACTGAGCGGGAGAAGCTTTCTCACCATCAAGCGTGTAAGCGATAATATAATCACCGCTTCTGGTACCAAGGCCACCGTGGCCACCGGCTGCAATCAGCACATACTGCTTGCCACCAGCTTCGTAGCTCATGGGGGTAGCCTGGCCGCCTGCTGGCAGGCGATCACGCCAGATAACCTTACCGCTCGCCAGATCAAATGCCCGCAGATAATCATCTGCTGTGGCACCCATAAACACAACGCCACCTTTGGTAACAATATTGCCGCCAATATTATACATACCGGTAGGCAAAGGCAGGTTGTTATGGGTACGGAAAGGCCCGGTATCACGCGTTGTGCCAACAGGATGCTGCCAGACAATCTTCTTGGTAACCAGATCGATTGCCGTCAGCGTGCCCCAAACCGGCCCCTTACAAGGGATCTGTAGTGGGTTCAGCCAAGGGTTGGTAAGCGCAATATAGGGTGTTCCGTAATCTGGAGAAACAGAAAGGGCATCACCTTTAGGCGCAGGTTCTTCCCCACTGCCGGTCCATTTTGGCAGCGTACCGGCCTGCTCCATTCCCGTACGTTTTTCCAGCTTGATACGGAAAGGCAGATAGCTTGCATTGGCCAGCATAATCTTACGCTGCGGGTCAATGGTAATACCCTGCCAGTCTACAACACCGTAAAATGCAGGATAAACAATGGTTGTTTGACCCACATGCGGTGGTGTGAACTGCCCTTCGTAAGCAGACTGACGATACTGGATACGGCAGATCATCTGATCCAGCAGCGTTGCCCCCCACATATCAGACTCTTTAAGATTGGCCGGTGTAAGAGAAGGCATGCCAACAGGATAAGGCTGCGTAGGAGAGACACGGTCATCCGGCGCATGGCCTGCTGTGGGAACTGGCTTTTCTTCAACCGGATAACCCGGAACAGGCGTGCCGGTGCGGCGGTCCAGAACAAAAAACTCACCACGCTTGGTGCTCTGCACCAGTGCCGGAACTTGCTCACCATTCGCGCCGGGAAGTTCAACCATGGATGGGCCGGAGGGCAGATCCATATCCCACAGATCGTGATGCACGGTCTGATAGGTCCAGCGGCGTTCACCCGTTACAATATCCAGCGCAATTGTGGCAGAGGATGTTGCATCGTCAAACGGACGACGGGTTCCGCCCCAGTTATCTGGCGGAGAATTGCCCGTAGGAATGTAAACAAGCCCAAGGTTGAGGTCTGCCGTGTAAACACCCCAAGCATTGGGTGTATCACGCGTTAGCTCATCATTCGGGCCGGGTTTCCATGTTTCTGGCTGATGCCCTGCATCCCACGCCCAGGCAATTTCACCTGTTGTGGCGTCAAACGCACGGATAGCGCCGGAGGGCTCGAAATTGGCTTGGTTATCAAAAATCCACCCGCCAGTAATCACGCGGTTTTTGGCTACCATTGGCGGAGAGGTTACAAAATGGAACCCATGCGGCACATGGCCCAGATACTGGCGCAGGGAGATAAAGCCGTGATCCCCAAAATCTTCACAGGGTTTGCCGGTTTCTGCGTTTACCGCCACCATGCGCACATCAGCAACGGGTGAGTAAATGCGGTTACGGCAGCTTGTCTGAATTTCATCAGGAATATGGTAGTAAGAAACACCGCGGCAAGCCAGATAGACGTTCTTGTCCAAATCTGCCGTTGCAGGGTGCGGATCAAACTTCCATTTCACTTTACCTGTGGCTGCATCCAGCGCCATCACCCAGCTATGGGGTGTGCACATGTAAAGTGTATCACCAACTTTAATGGGCGTAAGTTCCAGATTAAACTCATGCCCTTGGTCTGGCCCAGCTACAGTGCCTTCACCCTGCTGCTGCACATCCCCCGTGCGGGTAACCCATGCACGTTTGAGGTGCGAGATATTGGAAGCCGTAATCTGCCCCAATGGAGTATAACGGTCCCCGCCAACAGTGCGGCCATAAGCCGTCCAATCTCCATCTGGCACACCTGCTGATGTTTCATCAGACTGGCCGCTTGCCGCCATGCGGTCTGCCGGTACGGTGCCATCAATGGAATAAGAACTGAAGCAACTTGCCACAACAACAAGGCAGGAAACCACCAAAGAACCCAGAACTTCGCGCTTATCACCCAGCCAGCTATTGCCCGAGCGCCAAACACCTGGCAGCAGAAGCCAAACACCTAGCCCGATAAGCGTAAAGAGACGAACTTCCAGACCCCAGATATTCAGCCCGACTTCGCATAAAGACCAAATAGTGGCCACAAGCAGCAAAGCTGCATACAGCCGCATAGCCAGAGCAGGCTTGCGAAAGCCGCTGATAGCGGCCCCCAGCATGACACCGCCAGCAATAATATAAAACCAGGAACCACCAAGGAACAGAAGTTCCGCGCCGCCAAAGAAGAGGAAAAGCCCCACAATGGCAAGCAGAATAGAGGTTATGAGCGAGAATAACCTCGCCTGACTCTCTCGCATACTCGTGCTCTTTCTACAGTTTCACGAGCCGTTACGGCGGCATGATCCTGAGATACCATGCTCACGCAGCGGCCAATGGCCCTGCACAACATAAAAGGACACAATGCCGTCACACTTTTGTCCTGTTTTTCACGCGAGTTTGTAAAAAATGTTACCAATTGTCTCATGGGTGAGACAGTTGGTGAGACTGACTGTTCTATTGAAGCCAAAATAGCAATGCCCGACATATTCAGGCAGATGCATCATTCTTTTGCTGTATAAAATAGAAAGCTCAAAAAACGGGAGATTTTGTTTTTATATCTCCCGTATTCTTATCACCTCTATATTTTTAAAAACACCTTAGAACGACCATGTTGCATCGCAACTGAACCAGAGCATGTTGTTTGTGCCGTTATTAACAGTTGGGTTTTGCACAGTGCCTGCCTGGTTGAATGGATGCGTGCCGTTAAGGGATTTATCCAGCCGAATTTCAGGCCGGATAGTAAAGCCGCCCAGCGCCAGCCTTTTGTTCACGAACTCGGGCCTGTAGGAGACACCCACCGTCAGCTCCCCATAGGTTGTGGGCAAGGCATTGTAATATGGGAAAGGCTGGTTGCTCAGAGCCTGCGTGAGAGAGTTAAAGCTGGAATATTCCATAATCACCCCACCTGTATTGTCACGAAAGATTTCGCCGCGTGCATTAAATGTCAGCCAAGGATGAATGTCGTAAGAAAAATAGGTTGTCACCCCATAAGCATCATCACGCGAAGAATCATCGTGCAGATAGGTACCATCCACAGAAACAGTCATCTTATCATTGATATGATACGAGGCCATCACATCCGCATTATACTGCATAAGGCTGTTGGCCTGCTTGCCAATGCCTGCACTCACCCACCCTGTGGGTGAAACAATGGTGCGGCCATTGTTGCCCTGCGGCCCAAAATGCCCAATGGCATGCACATCCAGCTTGCCATCCATCAGCTTGTTCCACGCCAGACCAAAATAACCCTTGGGCTTGTTGTTGTTGCCAGAAGCACCAAAGGTTGTGGAGTTCCCTGCATCCACCCCCAAAATCCAGTCCATATGACGTGTCAGATGCATGGTGGCCAGAATGCCTACCGTCTGAAACGGTACGATATAATCTGAGGCGTAGTTATATGTGTAGAATGGCCGTGCAAGAGCGGGTGTGCCTTCTGCCCCCATAATGCCGTACATCTGACCGATCTGCACATCAATGCCGCGCTTGAAGATCCACGGTAGATGTACATCCAGATGCGCCTGTGTGGGTGCCCATTGATACAGACCATGCAAAGACCCAGACCCCATCCCGATTGTGGGGTCAAACCGTGCATCGGAACCATACATGGCCTCCAGCACAAAACCGATGCCGTATCCGCTGCCTACAGACGTAACAGGATGAGACAGAGAGCCAATGATCTGGTTCAGCGTGACCGTATTGGCACGATCTGAATAATACTGCGCAAAGTTGCGGCCAGAACGGGTCCAGGGGTTTCCTGAAATCCCTGCTTCAATGGAGACATGCCCTTCCAGACCTTCCCAGTATGTAGGTGTGTGCCCGGGTTTAACATGGAACAGGTTGCCTGCCTTGGGCTTCATGGCCTCTTCCTCTTCAGAAAGAGAAGTGGCAGGCGGCTCTTCTCCATCTGTTGGGGTACCTGCCCCCTTTTCTGCCTCTTCGGGCTTAAGGGTTTTGGCGATGTCTCCCACCTGAACCTGTGCAGGCGCAGATGTTTGTGCGTGAGCTACGGATGTACCTGTTTCACACAAAAATGCAGCGCAACATGATAGCAATACAAATTTGAAGGCACTTCGATCGGTTTTGGTCTGTCGCATGTATCACTTCTCTTGCGCATCAGAAATAGTGACGAATACGAAACGTATTGATCCACACTTGCCACCAGCCGAACACAAATAAAGTATTCAGCAGCATGATGCCTTCACCGCAATTGTAAGACCAACACGTACGTTTCGAATTAGAAATAATATGCCGTGCGCAAAATGGCAATCCTCTAACCACAAAATAAACATGGATTTCAGCACAATTTACTCTGTTGAATGCATTCTCTGTCTCTTTAGAGGCTAAAATATTGGATTTGCGCGTTCAATACGCAGGCAACCTCAGCTCTACCTAGTGCGTTGGTTAGAAACTTTTGCACCCATTATGAAATAATGGTATTTGCAAATTCATTATGTATTTAAAAAATTTTCCAAAAATCGAATAAACTGAAATACTTATGTGCTTTTCATATATTACAAATATCTATATTCATAATATAGTTTTGATATATTCCTTATGCATATGCTGTTGCAATGTATCACAAACCTGCGCATATAAAACATATCAACACTTACTGATATGCGCAATTTGCATACCATCGTGGTTTTCGATTACAAAGGATCACTCTTCAACAACAAAGGACGGAACGACACAGCAATGACATCGCTTTTCACAGATGCCACAATTTTTGTTTTCCTTCCTTGGGTGCTGTGGCGCCTTCTGCACAAAGCACTGCCTATTGTTGTATTACCTATCCTTATTGGCATTCTGCTGGCTGTATGGCACGCTCCCATAAAAGAACTGGGCATTCCCTCTTCTTATGGTGATACCATTGGGTGGGTTGCCGTATTGGTTTTGGCGTTTACTGCTGGCTTGGAAATGTGGCAGCACCCTGAGGGTGATACATCTGTTCATGCCATTGCCTCCCCTACCTTCGGTCGTCTGTTAGCCGGTGCGGGCGTTGCTTTAGGTATTCCCTTCTTGCTCGGGGCCATCTTGGCCTACACTTGTTTTCTGCCTTTGCATGGATGGCAAGCTCCTCTGGCCTCACCTCTTATTGCCGCAGCGTCTATCGGTTTGTGCATTTCCGTAAGCGCTCTCCCGGTTCTGATTGGTGTTGTAAGAGAACTTGATGCGTCCCAACGTCCGTTGGGGCAATTAGCACTTAAGCTTGCTGTGGTGGATGATGCTGCCTTATGGGTTGGCCTTGCTGTTTTACAGTTTGCTCATAGAGGCACCGCAGCTCTGCATAGCTGGACAGGGCTGGAGTTTCTGGCCGTTGCGTTGCTGGTTGGGCTGGCTTCTGCTGGCAACTGGGCCTCTCGCCATTTTCGTCACCCTCCCACATGGGTTATCTGGGTCACTGTTCCTATTTATTTGGCTGCCGGATCATGGGCCAGCATGCAGCTTGGATTGCACGAACTGATAGGCGCATATTTTGCCGGTGCAATCATGCCGCCCAGTTGGGTAAGACGCCTGCCCATAGAACAGGTTGGAACGTTTGCTCTTATCTGGCTGGCGCCAATGTTCTTTGGCCATAGCGGGCTACGAATAAACGGAGACGCCCTGACATGGCCTTCCATTATTGCGTCTTTTGCTCTGGTTGGTATTTCCATTCTGAGCAAGATTGGCGCAGTTTATGTGTTTCCACCTGCTCCGGGGCTTAAACCCAGACAAGCCTTGGGTATTGGAGCGCTGTTACAATGCAAAGGGCTGATGGAAATTGTTGCCGCCACTATTTTGCATGAACAGGGTATGTTGTCTGATTTTGCTTTTGCATCTTTAATGGTGCTGGCAGTTGTTTCCACCGTTTTAACCGGGCCACTTTTCCGCCTGCTGGCGCCGCGTTAAACCAATACCTCCTGCGGTAGAGGCCAAAAATGCAATGCGCGCTGCTGGTGTATATACACCAGCAGCTTCACAAATCTAAAATACAAAACATTTACAAACATAAATTAAGGGAATGGCAAAGGTTGTTATAACAGCACACATCCCCAATACACGTATGCGCGCTGTATCTGGCATTATAAAAGCTCCCCCAAGGCAGATACAAAAAATAGCATAATAGAGAAGGCTGACACTTAAATAACTTCCGAAATAAGGTGTTAAAAGCGCTGTGCTGATAAGAACAGAAATGCCGGAAATACATCCAAAAATACTGCCATATGTTAAACACGTAAGAAATTTTGTACCCGCTCCAGGCTCTGTTGCTCCGTTTTTCTGCTCCTTTCGATACCGCGATATCAGCCACAATCTGTTGCCAGAATAGAAAAGAAATGCCCCTATAAAACCCAGTATCAAATATCCAAACTTAATTGTATTTCCGCCAAAACTTCCAAAGTGCAGCGCAAAAAATGTGGTTAAAATACTAAAGGACTCAGATTGGAGCCCCGGCATATATTCTGTGGAAAGTATTTTTCCAGAAGCTGGATCAAGTTCGGCAAGGCCACCAGCCGGGCCACGCATCATATAGTGCTCATCATGCCCGATTACGCGTAAAGTCTGTTGCGCTTTATCTGTTGAAGCATAATCTAAAACATCTGGCACAAATCCCGGAGCCTGCTTTTGCAACGCTTGCACAATCTCTGCCGGAGCAAGAGGCATTATAGAAGTCTGCGCAACCGGCTCATGATTCATATTCCGTGCGTGTAAGTGATGATCATGAATAGCCGTCGGAGCAGAAAACATCATGGTTTGCACATTATGAATGACACTATGATAAGCAAAAAGCACGGATGAAAGAGCAATAACCACATGAAAAGGCAGGCTAAAGAGGCCTAGAAGATTATGAATATCCAGCCATTTCTTCCATGCCCCTTTGATCAGCCGCAAGGCAAAGAGATTTTTTGCCAGCATAGGCAAAAACACAATCACACCAGATACCAGCGCAACGGCATACAACAGTGCAATACTGCCCATGAACCATCTGCTGTAGGGCATAAAAACGGGTAGCCCCACATTTTCATGGAGCTCATCTATAAAATGCGCCACTTCAGATGGCTTGTGTCTTACCGTAACCAGATGCCCTTGTGCATCTAGTGAGGCCGCTATCATATCCACTGGTCCGGCATGCCTTTGCCCAGCCTTTACGGGCCACATCAGCCTAGCAGGCAAAGAAGCGGTGGGCGACAGTACAACCGTATATTCCTGCTGTGCCTCAGGGTAAGCTGCAAATGCTTTTTGCATCAGATCCGGCACCTGCTGCACAGTTACTGGTGCAGGCAAAGCCGCTGGCTTTGTGAGCCAGTTTTGAAGAGGCCCTTCAAAAACGCTGATGCCTCCAGCATAAAACGCCACAAAAAGAAACAACCCTGCCAGAATACCCACCCAACTATGAATATCCCGATACATTTGTACAATATCTGCGCGTATTTTCATGCCTGTAGGCCCCTTAAAACAAAAAACAGGCCCCAGACACATAAGGCAGATATGGATAGGTAATTCCAAGCCCGCCTGCCGTTAGAAAACAAAAAGCAGGTTGGTAAAATAATGCACCACAGCAAAACCGTGAGCCATGTTAAAAACTGAGCAGATGCCGTTCTTGGGTCACTATCTACATGAGAGAGAACGCCAATTACCCCAACAAGGCCAAATGTAAGAATATTACCCGGCACGACAGCCGCAGTAACTTTGGCAAACCAGTTCTGGCTTGTGTAAGTATATTTACGCATAATGCCTACCGTTGCCTCAGCAAAGCAACAGCAAATGGAAACAGAAGCCATACAAGCATCATCAACAGTATTTGCATGAATAATGCAGTTGCTACGCTTTTGATCTGCCAAAGACAACAAAAAGAAAGCCCCAGCACTGCCCACCCCGCCATTCTGAACAAACCTTTGGGGCGCAAAGGAACCGTAAATACATATTGATTCTGGCAAGTGGCATAAAGCATACAGCACCCAAAAACAGTGGCTCCTGTTGCAATCCACATCACGTATTCAGGCAACATGCTGCCCCTCAATATTACGATCGGGCTGAAAAAATATGGTTATGCTTGCCCCATGTATGCATTTATATAAAGCCATGAACCTCATGCGGAAAAGCCACGCTATCTTTCAGACAAGTTAAAGGAGAACTCGTTGCACAAATACATTATTAAGAATCATTATCAACATAATTTTTTGCAGTTATCCGTTACTCCCCTCCTTCATGGAGCAACCTTCCCACCTGCCTTGTTCCCAGGCCATAGCAGGGTATCTTTGATAATCTTGTAAATGCCGCATCAAAGCCCCAAATTTTAGTAGGTCAAAATTATGCTAAAAGGATGTATTTACATGAGCCTTATTAAAAAATGTATATTCCCCGCACTTAAAGTTAGCGCCATAGGCCTGAGCGCTGCATGGACAGCTATGGCAGCATGTAGCAAGGATAAGGAACTGGATGGCCAAGAAAAATCCGTCCATCTCGCCACCATGGGCTCTGCTGGTCTGGTTGGTATTCTAGGTTTTTGTCTCCTGCGTAAGGATGGATGGGGCAAAACATACCGCCCATGGTTAGGCCTTAGCCTTATTGCCAGCCACGGGATTGCCGGTGTGCGTAGCCGTAAAGCTGTTCAACATCAGGATAAAAAGGATGCGGTGCAGAGCGGTATCTTGCAGATTGTTATGATTATTCTGGCCGCTTGTGTATTCACCACAAAGCCAAATAAATAACTCTTAAATAAACCCCAATATCTTGTATCCTTATTAAGATATTGGGGTTGTTATTCGATTTTAAAATCAGGCTTCCTGATTACTTTCCATCCATTGCTTGATCAATGTATAGGTAATGGAAAGGATCATCGGGCCAACAAAAATACCGGCCAAACCCAAAGCCGCTAATCCGCCAATAACGCCCATCATGATAAGAACTAATGGAACGTCTGCTTGTTTACGGATCAGATAAGGCCGCAACATGTTATCTAGAAAGATAGTTAAAAAAGTTATGGCAAGCAGAACAATTGCTGGCATCACTCCCTTATCAAAGTAAACCCAGATTACCGCCGGGAAAAGAGTAACCCCCGGCCCTGCTTGCAATAAACAGGCCATAAAGGTAACAGCCGTAAGAATGCTGGCCCATGGCACACCTGTAAGGTACATACCACCGCCCCCTACCAAACTTTCAACAATGGCGGTAAGGGTAACGCCCAATGCAACCCCTCTGATAGTACGCACGGCCAGTTCCAGCATATTCTGCCCACGCTTGCCAGATAACGTTCCTACCAACCTTTCTGATGTTGTAATCAGATATTCAGCTTTTGCCAAAAACACTGTAAGTATAATAAGAGTAAGCAAAAACTGCACTGCAAGCATACCAATACTGCCCGCATAAGACATAAGATAATGCATAATCTGGTCTGGTTGCGGCACAGCCTGCTGCACAATATCCATTGGCTTCATGTTTTGCAGATGTTGCCACCATTTGCCCAGATACTCACCCACCATAGGCAGATGGAGCAGTTTTTCTGGCAGATCGGGTAATTTTAGAGATTTAATGTAGGGAATAATATTACTGAACGCATCAGCATGCTTCACCACTGTAGAAACTGCCATCCAGAATGGCAGAACAAATAAGGCCAGAGCAACCAGAAGCGTGCAGGAAATAGCCATTTTACGGCTACCATGTAACCAGCCTTGCAACCGCAGCAATAATGGCCACATGGTTACAGCAATGGTGCCCGCCCAAATAAGAGCGGGAATAAAAGGTTCTAAAATCCACACTGCCCCCAGCACAAGGGTGCAGGCAAACAAAGCCACCAGCACAGGCCGCGTTCCTGTAGCAAGTTCAGGCTTTTGTTCGGAAACAGATGTCTCTGGTATCATTGTTTTACGCTCATCCCATGACTACAGGCCGAACCAGCCGTAAAGCTTTTCAGTTCAGGGGGTAAAAAGGATGCCATGTCTGCTTCTTTCAAAAGCTCTCGTCCGCGGCCAGACCATTTGGCCAGCCCCACATGTGGGTTGCTAAAAGAGCCGCTCACCATAACGGGAATTTCCATTGCCAACATGCCTTTGGCACCATTGCTGGCAAAAACCAATTCAAATGCCTTTTTGTTCAAATCAAACTCGGCTTTTCCCACAATACTACCTGCATCCGATTTTATACGTAATGGCTGCACAACACCTTTACCTTGTTGCATTTTGAGCGCTCCCAACAGGCATGATACACTCGCCTTGCCTTTGCTTTGGCGAAAGAGAGCACCAACATCTGTTGTCGCAATATCCATCACTTCGCGAGAGATTGTTCCTGTGTTCATGCCCACTGCCGCCGTGACATTGGCCTGGCGCGAGGCTTCGTTTAAAGTCTGGATATTATCTGCATGCGTAAGAACGCGAATATTCAGCTTTCCGCCCACCGGAAAAGGTGAAAAACCTGCCTGCTTACGAAACTGATCAATATCCCCATTATCTACATTTACTGTAGCCTGTACGCGCGTGCCTTTCTGACCAGCCAACAAGTGCCCGGAAGCCTGAATACTGGCTCCAAGCCAATTCATTTTCATGGAGTTCACATCCACCCGGCCTGGCATTTGGCTTACGCTGATTTGGGCTTGATTGAAAACAAGCGTATTATACAGCACCGTATCTGCCGCGAGTGTAACATTAATAAGCGGATCAGGGTGTAAAGGCACCAACAGCGGCACATCAATACCGCTCGTAGATGTTTTGGGGTTTTCGGACGGGCTTCCCAAAAGAGCATTCAGATTTAGGCGGGAAAACGCCATGGAACCAGCAACCTTATCAGGTTGCCCTTTCGCGCCTTCTGTAAATGTTACATCCGCAGTGCTAATCGGACTTTCATTGAGCGAACCAGTTGTATGGTCCAGATGCCAAACATCCCCTTTATGCGTAAAGTGCCCCGATAGCGTAACAGGTTGCGTAATCTTGCTATCAGCTTCGCCAGCAAAAGCCATGATCGGGCGAGATGTTGCTGTCTGCAAATCCAGCTTTGCATCAATACCATCAAAATCAAATAGATCTGTCATGGTGCCGTTGAGATGCAGAGATAAATCCCCTGATGCCGCGTGAATATCCGTTCCGTAAGGCTTACCCGCTTGGCGCAAAACATCTATCGGCTGCATATTGGCCTGCAATGTTACGGGCGTGCCATTATACGCCCCGTTAACGTTCATCACCAATGGCGCGGTGTCACTTGTTGAGTGCAGGGCAACTGCCTTCAGGCCTGTTACATAGCTATGCCCATGCGCTGAACGGTAAATAACCTCACTATCCGTAATGGCTGCATCACGCAGGCCGGGAAACCATATTTTGCCACTGGGTTCCTTTGGCTTGGCTGGCGCAGAAGATGCCTTTTTACCAAACCTCCAGTTGGGTTCGCGCGTAGACGTACGCTCGAACAAGCCCGAAAATCCATCAATTTTCACATCTCGCGCCTGCATTTGCCCATTAAATAAGGAACTAAGCAGGATTTGAGCGTGCAGATGCTTCAAACTTATCATATCTGCACGACTACCTTGGGGGATATTGGCCAGATGCAGATTATCTAGATCCACCGTAACCCACCGGCCAAAGCGCACATGCAATGCCCCTATTTGGGTTTTTCGTCCAAGTGACGCACTTATTTTATCTGAAGCAATATGCGCCAGATTATAGTGTGGAAGGCCAGCAAGCAGCACGCCAATAGCCACAGTAGAAACGGCCAGAACACTTCCGGCTAACCATACCCAACGGGGCATACAAGTACCTTTCCCAATCCTTTATGAGGACGTAGAATGCAGAAATATTATAAAAAATTCTATGGAAATATATTTCTCTAAACCAGAAATATATTTAAATATATTTTTCTGTATCAAGAAAAGGAAGAACACTGCGGTAGATTTGTAGTTCTTCATTTGTAGGTATGACACAAACTTTTATTTTACTACCTGCTCCGCTGATAACCCGCGCATGGGCTGCATTGGCGGCTTCATCAATCTGCACACCCATCCATGCCAACGCCTCGCACACATCGGCACGCAAATTCTGATCATGCTCACCAATACCTGCGGTAAAAACTATGCCGTCCAAACCACCCATAATGGCAGTTAATGCTCCAATTTCCTGTACAATCCTATAAACAAACAACCCGAGCGCTTCTGAAATATTCTTACGTTGGACGGCATCCTGACTTTGCGCCAATGTTGCACGCAAAATGCGCATATCGGACGATATGCCCGAAACTCCCAAAAGCCCCGATTGATGATAAAGCGTGCTAACTAGGGTTTTCCAATCCGCTTTTTCAGATTGAACCATGTAAAGCAATGCGCCCGGGTCTATCGCCCCGCAGCGTGTCCCCATCATCAACCCATCCAGAGCAGAAAACCCCATGGTTGTTTCCAAACTTTTGCCTGCTTGCAACGCACACAAGCTCGCACCACTTCCCAGATGCGCAACAATAGTACGCCCCTGCGCCAGTTTAGGATCAACCTCTGCCAATTGGCCCGCAATATAGCTGTATGAAATGCCATGAAACCCGTAACGACGAATGCCACGATCTGCATAACGGCGCGGAAGTGGTAACAGTCGTGCCATTTCCGGGATAGTTTGATGAAAGGTGGTATCAAAACAGGCCACCTGCAAAATATCAGGACGCTTTTCAAAAATAGCTTTTGCAGGGGCCAACGTGGCCGCCTGATGCAGCGGATCAAACGGTGTAAGTTTGTCTAATTGCTTAAGCGTATCCAGCGTAATTTTAACGGGTTGCAGAAATTCTGCCCCGCCATGCACAATCCGATGCCCTACAGCCCGCACCTGTCCTTGGCCGGAATATTGCTCAAACCAATGGAAAAGATGGCTAAAAATATACAATCCCGTTTCCTGCCATCTTTCCTGCGCAAGAAGCTTCCCCTCCGCATCTTTGGCCGTAAATTGAGAATAATCAGGAAACTCCTCAATTTCTCCGTGCAGCAGAACCTGCGGATCTCGCGTGCCTGAGAAAGCGTAAATCGTCAGCTTCAGGCTTGAAGAACCACTATTAAAAACAACAACTACATCCTGCACGGATACTTTTCCTTGTTATAAGGCGACGTTCAGCCCTGCCCACCAGTAAGATGATGAGCATAAAGCGCCCCAATGGCTATGGAAGCCAGACGCGCCTGTACACTGTTTGCTCGACTGGTGAGTAATACGGGAACGGCTGCCCCCAAAACAATGCCTGCGGAATCTGCGCCAGACATAAAAATCATGTTTTTTGCCAGCATATTACCGGATTCCAGATCCGGGGCCACCAGAATTTGCGCACGTCCTGCTACGGGTGAAACAATGTTTTTTATTTTTGCAGCCTCAATACTTACTGCGTTATCCATCGCCAAAGGGCCGTCTAAAACACCCCCTTGTATTTGCCCGCGTTCTGCCATCTTGCATAAACATGCCGCATCAACTGTTCCGGGTATTTTGGAATTAACCGTTTCCACCGCAGAAAGAATAGCAACGCGTGGGACACCCAAACCCAGCCCGTTGTGTAGGTCTATCGCGTTTTGAACAATATCGCGCTTTACATTCAGATCTGGGAAAATATTGATGGCTGCATCTGTTACAAACAGTAAATCTTTATACCCGGGTGCAGCTAATACAAAAACATGGCTAATACGCCTGTTGGTGCGTAAACCACTCTCGGCCTCAACAATTGCATGCATAAAAACATCTGTATGCAGGCTGCCTTTCATCAACGCTTTTACGCGCCCTTCCTTTACCAAAGCCGTTGCTTTCTGGGCAGCTTCTGCTGGTGTTGTGGCATCAATAAAAACAGCCTTATCCAATGCAATACCACTTGCCTGTGCCACAGATACGATTGCGCTTTTATCACCTATCAAGACAGGCTCTATAATATTCCGTTGTGCCGCATCCATTGCACCTTCAAGGGCGTGTTCTTCACACGGCCAGACAATACCGACAGGTACCTGCCCCGGCAATTGAACAGCGCGTGAGACCAATTGCTCAAATGCCTGATGGCTGGTTGACGCTGCACTGCCCGGCATTTCCGCAGTATCATGCGCATATTGTGAAGTCTGCGTCTTGCTGGAAAGGATCTTGTGCATATCATTCATCTTCACAATTATCCGGCAATATCAGTGAAATGAGCAGATAAAATGTGCCTATACTGCGTGCGCAAAAAATCTTCAGCTTGGGTTGCTGTGCCTCTGGCTGCCATGCGCCCTTTAAACTCCTTTACAGACCCCAGTTTCTGCACAGACATCCATTCACGCAGTTCTTCCAGAAGGGTTGAGATATAGCTCGGCCCCTGCTGCAACAGCACGGATGTCACCATCGCTACGTCAGCCCCAGCCAGCAGGCATTTGGCAACATCCATACCAGAATGCACGCCACCAGAAATGGCCAAATCAGCCTGACAATGTTCTGAAAGCAGCACAGCCCACATCAGCGGAAGCCGTAATTCGTAAGCAGAACTGGGAATAAAATCCACCTCTGCGCTATCTGTTAAGGAACGCAACCCCGGCTCATAAAAACTGTTGAACAGAACTATACCATCCGCTCCGTTTTCCGATAATCGCTTCACCATATTGCCCAGTGAGCTGAAAAAGGGAGAAAGCTTAACGCTGACTGGAACCTTAACCTGTGCTCGTACATCCCGTAATATCTGTATGCAACGTTCTTCCACCTGTGCGCCTGTTTCATCCGGATTGGTTGGAATATGCCAAAAGTTCAGCTCTATTGCAGATGCCCCCGCCTGCTCCATATCCTTGGCAAAACGCAGCCAACCCGCTGGTGTGCAGCCATTAAGGCTGGCAATAATAGGCACGCCCGCCCTTTCTGACGCACTGCGCAACACAGCCAGCCTTCCATCCAGCGGAGAAGCATGAGGCATGACAGGAAAATACCCTGCCGCTTCTGGATGAGAGTTTTCTCCCGTTTCCCACAAAGCAGCTTCTGCCAGTTCCTGCGCTCGAATGTCTTCCTCAAACACAGAGGCCATAACAATGGCAGAAGCCCCGGCATCTGCCACGCGCAAAATGCCTTCCAGATCTGCCGTTAACGGAGATGCAGAAGCTACAACGGGATGGGCCAATTCCAGCCCAAGATAGTGTGTACGAATATCCATGACCATAATGCTCCCGTATCGCCTCAGTTCACATCTTCCCAATGCGGAAGGAAGCGGCTGCCATCACGGGCAGCCATATCTTCGTAAATCCGGTAGCGCTCATTGGCTGCCGCCTGCGCCTGCTGCAACAAATGCGCGGCACTTTGTGGATGCGTGCGAGTAAGCGTTTTGTAGCGCAGTTCCCGATACGCATAATCTTCCAGTGGAATACGTGGGCGGGTTGAATCAAGCCGGAACGGATTAAGCCCACTTTTGCGCATGGTGGGATCAAACCGGAACAACGGCCAATACCCCGATGCCACGGCACGAGCCTGCTGCTTCATACCCGTGCGCATATCTATGCCATGTGCAATACACTGCGAATACGCCAGAATAAGAGATGGCCCTTCATACGCTTCTGCTTCTCGCATTGCGATAATAGCCTGCTCCGGATTAGCCCCTAGTGCAATTTGGGCCACATACACATTGCCGTAAGCAATGGTCTGCAAGGCCAGATCCTTCCGCGGCACACGTTTGCCACCTGCCGCAAATTTGGCAGAGGCACCCAGCGGTGTTGCTTTGGAGGATTGCCCGCCCGTGTTGGAGTACACCTCCGTATCCAGCACAATAACGTTTACATTGCGCCCTTGTGCCAACACATGGTCTAGGCCGCCGTAATCAATATCGTACGCCCAGCCATCGCCTCCAACAATCCAGATAGAACGTCGGATTAGAAAATCTGCCACAGAAAGTAACATGGCGGCATCAGGCGTGTTTACACCCTCTAACTTGCTACGCAGCGCGCCTACGCGCTCACGCTGTAGCGCAAATTCACTTTCTGTTATCTGAGGCGCATTCAGGATAGCCGTTGCCAGATCCTGCCCCACGACCTGAGCCTGTTTTTGCAACAACTGCCGTGCCAAAGATTCCTGCTTATCTGCGGCCAGACGAAAGCCAAGGCCAAATTCTGCATTGTCTTCAAACAATGAGTTCGACCAAGCAACCCCACGCCCCTGGGCGTTGGATTTCCATGCATGTGCTGGAGTATTTCCCGCATAAATGGCCGAACAACCTGTGGCGTTGGCAATCTGCAACCTATCTCCAAACAGTTGAGAGATCAGTTTCAGGTAAGGTGTTTCACCACATCCTGCGCATGCTCCGCTGAATTCGAATAGAGGTTCCAAAAACTGCACGCCGCGTACGTTGGCTTCGTTAATGGCTGCCCGGTTTACTTCTGGAAGGTGTTCAAAAAACGCAATATTCCCACGTTCTTGTTCCAGAATAGGCAATTTTTCTCCCATGTTGATGGCACGCGTTTTACCATCTGGGCTAATTTCCGGGCAGTTTTCAACACACACACCACAGCCTGTGCAGTCTTCCACATAAAACTGGAGTGTAAAGCGGGCATCTGGATAACCACGGGCATTCACCGGAGCAGATTTGAAGCTTGCCGGAGCGCCTGTCAGATCCTTGTCTTCGTAAGTTTTGGCACGAATGACACTATGGGGGCATACAATACTACACTGGCCGCACTGGATACATGTATCCGGGTTCCAGATTGGCACCTCTACGGCAATATTTCGCTTTTCGTACTGCGTTGTACCACCGGGGAAAGTGCCATCTGCCGGAATATGACTTACAGGAATACTCTCGCCCCTGCCCGCCATAATTTCTGCAGTCACCTGCTGCACAAACAATGGCGCTGATGGAGGCACAACCGGCGGCATGGGCAATGTGCCATCAGCCTTGGCGGGCACAGCAACTTCATGCAGCGCCGCTACAGCGGCATCTACTGCACGGAAGTTAAGCTGCACAATACTATCACCCTTTGCGCCATATGTTTTCTGAATAGACTTTTTAATTTCTGTAATAGCTTCATCAGATGGCAAAACGTTGGAGAGATGGAAGAAGCATGTTTGCAAAATAGTATTAACGCGTGGCCCCAAACCAAGCTTAAGCGCAACGTCTGAGGCATCAATTACAAAAAACCGCAGTTTTTTATTAACGATCTGATCCTGCACTTTACGCGGCAGTTGCTCCCAAACCTTATCGGCTGCATAGGGGCTGTTCAGCAGAAAAGTAGCTCCATTATTAGCAGCACCCAGAATATCGCGCCTGAACAGAAAATCGAACTTATGGCAGGCTACAAAGTCAGCATGCCGGATAAGGTAAGGTGCCTGAATGGGAGATTTACCAAACCGCAGATGAGATGCTGTTTCTGCCCCAGATTTATGGGAATCATAATCAAAATAAGCCTGAGCATACCAGCCCGGTTTTTCGCTTAGAATTTTAACACTGTTCTTATTAGCCCCAACTGTGCCATCCGCACCAAGGCCATAAAACAGACAGCGCACTGTGCTTTCTGGTTCTATGTCAAAAGTTTCATCATATTCCAGATGAGTATGGGAAACGTCATCTATAATCCCCACCGTAAAATGATTTTTGGGTGTGGGCTTCTTCAATTCATCAAAAACGGCTCGCGCCATAGCCGGGCTGAAATCACGCGAGGAAAGCCCATAGCGCCCACCAATTACGCGCGGCATATGCGAGAACTGGCCATTCCCTACCCCTTCTGCCAGCACGCCCACAATATCTGCATGCAAAGGCTCCATAGGGGCGCCGGGCTCTTTTGTCCGATCCAGCACGGCAATAGATTTTACACTTGCTGGCAAGGCTTTTAAAAAATGCTCCGCAGAAAATGGCCGGAACAGGCGCACATGCAACGCCCCCACTTTCTCGCCATGCGCGTTCAGCCATTTTGCAGTTTCCCGCACCACTTCAGAACCAGACCCCATGGAAATAACCACACGTTCCGCATCTGGCGCACCTGTGTAATGAAACAGATCGTATTGACGGCCTGTTAGCGATGCAAACTTATCCATGGCTTCCTGCACAATGGCAGGTACACGCTCGTAAAACGGATTAACCGCTTCTCTGGTTTGGAAATAGGTATCCGGGTTTTGCCACGTCCCGCGGATAAACGGATGTTCCGGGTTAAGCGCCCTTTGCCGATGCGCATGCACCAGCCGATCATCTATCATCTGGCGGATAACATTATCCGGCACCACAGAAAGGCTGTTGTATTCGTGCGAAGTGCGGAAGCCATCTGCAAAATGGATAAAAGGAATACGTGCAGCCAAAGTGGCGACCTGTGCAACCAGCGCCAGATCGTGAGATTCCTGCACAGACCCCGCACCCAGCATAGCAAACCCTGTTGTACGGGCCGCCATGATATCCTGATGATCACCAAAAATAGAGGACGCACCCGCAGCTAATGCGCGCGCTGCCACATAGAACACAGTTGATGTGAGCTCACCTGCAATTTTGAACATGTTGGGCAGCATGAGCATGAGACCCTGAGAGGCCGTAAAAGTTGTGGTGAGTGCCCCGGTTTGCAAAGCACCATGCACACACCCAGCAGCGCCGCCTTCTGCCTGCATTTCCTGTACAACGGGCACTTCCCCCCAAATATTCTGCACGCCTTGATCAGACCACGTATCTGCAAGCTCTGCCATAGGGGAAGACGGCGTAATGGGGTAAATCGCACAAACTTCGTTCACACGATAAGCAATATGCGCAACAGATGTATTGCCATCCATTGTCTGGAGTTGTTCAGCCATGACATTCTCCATTTTATGCACGCACCTTGAAGCGTGTAGGCATAGTTGGCTCACCCAAACTTCCCTTTGTTGGCGTGGCCTCTACTGGTTCAGGGTCCATCTCAATGGCATGGCAAGGGCACTGTTCTGCGCAAACTGCGCAACCGGTGCACAGGTCCATGCTAACCGCATATCCCTTCCCCGGCCCTAGCCGCGTAATGGCTTGTTCGGGGCAAGAGGCATAACAATTGTCGCATTCAAAACAATTGCCACAGGAAAGGCATCTACCGGCTTCATAACGTGCTGTTTTTTCATCCAAACCGGCGAATATTTCATCAAACCCGGCCCGTTCCGTTAAGGGGCGTTCGGGCTGCTTGCTTCGGTCTGCCTGTGCGTAATCTGGCAAATGCAGCATATCGAATGAGACAAGCGGGTGTGCCGCAGGGTGCATATAATGACGCCCGGCCAAATAAGCATCTATGGCACGTGCTGCAAGCTTACCGTGACCTGTTGCGGTTGTCATGGTGCGTGCGCCACCTATGCAATCTCCGCCGGCAAAAATGCCATCCTGCCCAGTCATGAGCGTTGCGGCATCTACAACAACCGTATCACTCTTACTTATGGTGATAGCTGGCGCTGTTTTAAGCAAAGCCAGATCACTATGCTCTCCAACGGCCATAACCACTGCATCCGCTGGCAAATGTGTTGTCTGCCCCGTTGGGGTTACGCTGCCATCTGGGTTCATGGTCACTTTTTCAACTGTGACCCCATCTGCACCAAAATGGTCTGCAACGCTTAACCATTCAATTTTAACTCCTTCTGCAAAGGCTGCATCTGCTTCGCTTGGCAAGGCTTCCATGTGCTTGGGATCATAACGGAAAAGCAGAACCGTATCTTTGGCACCCAAACGTTCTGCTGTACGGGCGGCATCCATTGCCACGTTACCCCCGCCAAGAATGGCAACACTGCGGCCCAACTGGGGCTTTTCACCTTTACTCACATCATCCAGCAAGCTCACGGCATCCACCAATTTTTTACCATCTGTTGCTGGAATATTCAGATGGTTGGCTAACTGGGCCCCTACGGCCACAAACACAGCATCAAACCCGCCTTGCTGACGCGCTTGAGAAATATCATCAACCCGCACACCACATCGCAGCGTAACGCCCGGCATAGACGTTATTCTGGCAATTTCATCTTTCAGAGGCTGTCTCGGCAACCTGTAGGCCGGGATGCCGTGCATCATCATCCCCCCCGGCTCTGCTGCAGCTTCTCGTATTTCAACCTGATGCCCTAGTCTGGCAAGATGATAAGCGCAGGAGAGCCCTGCTGGCCCACTGCCTATAATCAGCACTTTTTTGCCCGTGGATGGAGCAGACTGAAAACGCCATCCATTCTGCACTGCCAAATCACCCAAAAAGCGCTCTACAGCATGAATGGAAACCGCATCATCCAAACTGCCCCTGTTACACCCACCTTCGCATGGGTGGTAACAGGCTCTGCCGTGTACTGCTGGCATCGGGTTATTTTCTGTAAGTGCGTACCATGCTTTTTCGTAATCTCCAGCCTGTGCATGTGCCAACCAACCTTGAATATCCTCCCCCGCAGGACAGGCATGGTTACAAGGCGGCAAAAAATGTTTGTAAACAGGTCTTTGCCATCGAGAACTCCCAACACCTCTACGTGTTGTATCCTGCATGACCTGTGTCATGTCGTGCAGCTTTATAGTCATGTAGGTTCTCTCCCGACCCCGTGGCCATTTCAAAGTGGCCGTGCGCATGCAACGCACATTTACGGAACAGATTTCTGAAACACATGTGTGAACCGTAATGCGCTTTGTGCAGGAAGACAAAAATCGAATAATCCGTCAACTTTAAATTGATGGAAATATCTTCTCATTTAAATTATTTTTCTTGCAAATAATTTTCATTAAAAATTATTATTCGACAATAATTCCTATTCATAAAGAAAATAAGAACCAAAATAGTGCTGTATTTTAAAAAATAATAATTTGACGTATTATTCATTTTTGTTTTCCACAAAACTCATTTTCAACACTTAATTCCGAACAAGAAGACTGCAATGATGCAAGTGCCAACTCCTAACGACCTCCTCTTTTTTGATGAACATCACACAACGGATCATGACCTATAATAGTTATTTAAAAACAAACCAATAATAAGAATAAAAATAATTAATGAAAATTACATACCCATTTAATACTGAATTTATAATATTTTTTGTTTGTTTGTTATTTTTCATGTTATATTTTTGATTGATGAAAATATTATACTCCCCTCTACAATGTATTAAAAAATATCTCTTTTTTTAATCTTATTTTATTGCCGCTTTCAGACGGAGGAATTTTACTGTAAACAAAGAGCGAGAAGGACACTGGAGTTTGTAAAAAATTGACGGAACACCCGCAAAAGCCCGTTACCAAGGCTAAACCAACAACAACCAGACCCAAAAAGTCCTATCGCGCTTCTCAAAAACGCGAAATGACACGCGCATTCAAGCAAGATGCCTTTGAAAGCGCGGCATGGAAAGTTTTTTCTGGCATTGGCTTAGATGCAGCGACGGTTAGAGATATTGTTGCTCTTAGCAATGTCTCTCCGGGCAGTTTCTATAATTATTACAAAACCAAAGAAGCCATTTTTGATATTATCCTCGTAAAAGTTGCGCAGCGCGTAAGAGGTGCAGCACGCCAGGCACGGAGCGAAGAAGATAATCTGGATGCAATGCTCCAGAAAAGTCAGTGCGCAGCTTTCCGGGAACTTCTCAGTATTCATGGTGCTCCGCATTTTCTGGAGCTGAATCAGCACCATATCAGAGCCAAGCTTTTTAATATGAGTGAAACACGGGAAATGTTGGATGACCTGAAGCAGAACCTGCTCAGATTGGTCCCCATGAAAAATACATCTCCCGAACGCATGGATTTTATTGCAGCCGCTGTTTTAACAACAGCTCTGGAAGGGTTACTGTATATTGCGCGCAACCCTTTGGTTGATATTGATCAAACATCCCATCTTACAGCGGGTATGGCAGCGGCAGGTATCCGTGCTGCTGCTGCGGCTGCCGGCTAATTTTTTATCTTACCCGGCAGCAGAGGTAAGATGTGTGTATAGGATAGAACAGCCAATAAGTATAAGCGCTATCCCACCACAGATCTCTGCATAGCGGCCAATCCACACACTAGCATGCCGCCCTAGCATAACCCCTGCCGTTGCCATAACCGTGGTAACGGCACCAATAACCAAGCAGGCCGATAAAATATTCACCTGCATAACGCCTAAGCTCACCCCTACCGCTGTTGCATCTATGCTGGTTGCCAAAGCTGTTCCAACCAACCCCAACACGCCACGGCTTACAGCTTTAGGCTGTTCAACTTCAGCCGCTTCTTCTGATGCATCTTTCATTGCCAAGCGGATCATGTTGCCGCCAATACCGCAGAGCAGTGCAAAGGCTATCCAATGGTCTACTGCGGCAATCCACGTGCTTAAAGCTAACCCCAGCACCCACCCCACAACAGGGGTAATGGCCTCAAAAAACCCGAACACAGCACCAATACGCAGGGCATCATTCCAACGTGCGTGTTTAACACTGGCCCCTTTGCCAACCGCAGCAGCAAAAGCATCCACAGAAAGAGAAAGCCCCAAAACGCCAAGTGTAAAAATACCAGTCATGAGCTTGTCCAAGGGCCGCAAAACGCAAAACAGCACGCACCGCCCCCCCGGCCACAGTTGAGGCAATGATGCCGTTGGTCTTGCTGGGCGTTTTTTCTAAAACGCTGTCTCCGCCATGGCCTGCTGGCCAAGTGTGTTGACGAAGACCCCTCTGCAACAGAGGGTGGCTACTCCCCAATGAACGGGGCCTCTGTATCAATATCGCCGACATTCCGCAAGAGCCTGAAAAACCGAAGGCTTTCACGCAACATATGAAGCATTCATGATAATTCGAAATAAGAAGGTGAACGCTGGGCAAAAATAGCCGTTAGTATGCTGAAGCCAAATTCTGCGTGACATAAACTCGATAAAAAGGACAAAAACACTATGATAAAATTATATTACACTCCGGGTGCCTGCTCTTTAGCATCGCATATTATTTTAAATGAAACACGCCTGCCCTTCGGTCTGGAAAAAGTAAACCTGAAAACCAAGACATTGGAAGATGGTCGAGATTATCTTAAGATCAATCCACGTGGTGCTGTTCCTGCCATCGAAATTTCACCCGGCGTAGTGCTTACCCAAAACGTGGCTATTCTCCCCTATATTGGCAACCTTTCTGATATTGCCGCCTTCCGGCCAGCAGAAGGCTCATTAGATCGCTCACGTCTGCTGGAAGCTCTGGGTTTTTGTGAAGATGTGCATAGTGCTTTTGGTATACTCTTCACCCCCGATCTGCCTGATACCACACGCGCACTTTGCCAAAAAACAGTAACCCGGCGGTTGGAACAGCTTGAGCAATTGCTAGAAAGCAATGGCACAGACTATTTACTTCCTGCTGGGTTTAGTCAGCCTGATGCCCTTATGGCCGTGATTTTAAGTTGGGCCGCCCCTTTGGATATTGATCTTGCCGCTTACCCCAAAGCACGCGCATTACGAGATAAAGTGTTTAACCGCCCTGCCACACAGGCCGCCCTTAAGACAGAAGGTTTAGTGTAAACCAGCAACTCTCCTGCCCTGCTAGATACTTTCTTGATCCTGTGGGGCAGGAGAAACCATATACATACCGGTTGTACGTGCTGGAGAAATCAACACCAATCCTGCGGCACGCGCGGTACGCACAGCAAGCGCCGTAGGCGCAGAAAGAGTCACCACAGCGGACATGCCAGCAGCAACAGCTTTTGCGGCCATCTCATAAGAACAGCGGCTCGTTAAAAAACAAAACCCCTGCGTGAAATCTAGTTGATGCCTGAGCCCATACCCTATCAGCTTATCCAAGGCATTATGGCGGCCAACGTCCTCTCGCATATGCACAATATGTCCATTAGGCAAACACCACGCGGCAGCATGCAGCATACCAACGCCTTTATTCAAAACCTGATGGTTTCGTAAGTTTTCCAATGCTTTATGGATTGCGTTTGCATCAGGCTCCTGCCCTATTACACCACATATTTTACGGTTTGTTATGCTTTCCATGTCGGCACCACAAATCCCACACCCTGTCCGCCCTGCTATCGGGCGGCGCGTGCGTGCCAGTACCTTGCGCAAGGATTCTGCATTTACGCGCACATCAGCCCGCAAGCTATCAGGCTGTGCTGTTATTTTTATTTGTCGTAAATCTGCACCGGAAGAAATAATATCTTCTGTAAAAGAAAAACCTACAATAAAATCATCTATATCATGCGGTGTTATCATCATGACCGCATAATCAATACCATTGTATATTAACGCGAGAGGTGTTTCCTCTGCTAACATAAGCGAGTTGCGCTCTCGCGCCACAACTACGCTTTCATGCCCTTGCGGCCAGCTTATCCGCTCTGCTTCATACGGAAGCGCTACAGAAAAGGATATATTTTCTGCCATCACCCATTTCCTCTTGCAGCACCAACCTTACATACAGAAGCGCAATATTTTTGTGCACGCATAAGATCTTCAGGCGTGTTGATATTCATAAAAGGGTCCACTCCCTCTATTAGAGGAAAATCTACAGCACGTGCTTCCAAAACATGGGCAAGTGTACGCACACGTGTTTGATGCTTTTTATTCTCCGCCGTTAGGAAAGATAACTGTGCCGCCAACACTGGCTTGGCAGAAACAGGCCATGCAGCCACCAATGGGTGAGATTGCCCCCCACAACACGCATACGAAGGGGCTGGCACAAGTGCAGCCACAAGCCCCACAGGAATAAACGGCGTATCCACCGGTATTGTTATGAGTGTATCGTAACCGCACTTTTCTGCCCATTCCAATCCGCTTAACACCCCAGCCAATGGCCCTACATTATGTATGCTGTCTGGCAAAACAGGGCATTGCCAGGCACTAAAGCGTGCAAAATCACCATTAGCGCTAATCGCTACGGCGCTGCATTCGTGCTGCAACCGTGCAAAAACACGATCTAGAGAAAAGCCATTCCCTGTATCTAAAAATGCCTTATCCTGCCCATGCATTCGGCGCGCTTGTCCGCCTGCCAACACCAGTCCGGCTATTTTCATGTCCATTCCACCCTTTTTGAAAATATCTTTCTTGTTGATTCTAGTTTTTACTTTTTACTTTTTACACATTCTAAAATCTAAAGGATTTTTATATGCCTTATTGGTTTTGCAAACATGACATCTCAACGTACGCAGCTTATTTTTGGCATTATCGGCCGCAGTGGGGCCGGTAAAACGCATTTAATATCACGGTTGCTTCCTGCTTTTTGCCATCTTGGTTTGCGCGTCTCAACCATCAAGCACACGCATCATGGTGTAGATATGGACAAACCCGGCAAAGATACGTTTGTACACAGGCAAAATGGCGCTACAGAAGTTATGCTAGCCACCCCTGAACGATGGGTGCTTCAGCATGAATGCAATACCCTTCTTCCCACTATATCTGATTTGCTCCAGCGTATGGAACCGGTAGATCTGGTACTGGTAGAAGGCTTTCATGCAACTATGCCTATATGCATGGAAGTATGGAGGCCCACCATAGGGAAAACCCCTTTATTCCCGCAAACGCCGGGGGTTGTTGCTGTGGCATCTGACAATTCCAACATACCAAATATTCCAAACAATCTTACTGTTCTGGATCTGAATGATACAATGGCTATTGCAGCATATATTCGTGCGCACGCTTATGCGTTCAAATTACCAAACTAACTTGTAAAAGGTATCATCTGACACATATCCCCTACCTGTAGAGTTTCACCAGCCGACACTTTCACAAAACCAGTAGCCCGTGTGAGACAAAGAATATCAGAGGCCCCAACAGACGGCACAAGGCTAATAGAGTTTTCTCCCTTATTTTCTGTAAAATGCACTGGCAGAAAACAGGTTGTATCTGTTGCCGCAACATAAGAAAAACGGCTTTGCCCTTCTGCTGCTATACTTGCATTTGCCTCATACTTTTCATCCACCAGACAATGCAAAAATGGCACAACAAACAGTTGGGCACATATAGCTGCCGCTGCTGGATTTCCGGGCAGACAGAATACCATTTTCTGGCCGAGCTGCATGACTGTCATGGGCTTGCCGGGACGTATTTTAACACGTCGAAAAAGACATTTAGCCCCCATCTGGTTAAGGACAGACAAAACATGATCAGTCTGCCCAACAGAAATACCCCCTGTGGTGATAAGAATATCAGCTTCCTGCACGCACTGATCAAGGAGTTTATGTAAATCCTCCGCACTGTCTGAGCCACATACATAACGCGTGACCAATGCACCTTTACTTTGCAGCATTGCTGCTAATAACTGTGTATTCAGTTCCGTTCGGTAATCTGTTGCTGTTGCGCCAAATTCTGCTCCATTGGCCACAACACAAATTTTGGGGCGTTTATATACAGCCACCTGTTTCTTACCTTGGTGCACCAATATAGGTAAATGCCGCCAATCCAGTTTTTGGCCGTGTTCGAGCAGCATATCACCTTTACAGAACTCCTCCCCCTGCCGCCGAATGTTCAAACCACTTCGGGCGGTCTGATCCCGCAGATGTACACGTCCATCCGTTATGCATGCGCGTTCCTGCGCCACAACACAATCAGCTCCTACAGGAAGGCGTGCCCCCGTAAGAATGCTGTATGCAACATCTTGACCCAAGGGTGGTGGAGTATCCCCCGCCGCTATTTGCCCAGCAAGAGGCAGACCTGTGTTCCCCGCTTTTTCCATATCAGCACAACGGAAGGCATACCCATCCATTGCTGAAATATCAGCTTCTGGGCGCGGCATCACTGCCCTTACATCCTCTGCAAGAATACGCCCATCTGCCTGCGCAATAGATACAAACTCTATTGGAAGTAATGGTATGTTTTGCATGCAAGCGGCAAGAAATGCTTGTGCTTCATCATACCCCACCATATCTGGCGCTGTGCATTTTTGTTCTGGAGTGGCGGAGGCTAATAAAGAACCAACCATACAGCCATTATCCCGGAAATGAGAACGGATTCAAACCTGCGCGCGAAAACCCCTGCTGTTCTACAGCTGTATCCAAAGTAAAGCTATCAAGATCATCTGCAACGGCATCCAGATCCGGCTTATAATCCAACCGAAAAACCTTTAGATATGTTTTGCAGTCTCCACAGCTTTCGACTTGAACCGGGGCTTTTAAATCTTCAAATGTCCAGTGTTCAACATGAGCAGATGCACCGCACTCCACGCAGATACCACGCACTCTGTGCCAACGTGTCTCACACAAACTGCACTGAAGGTAACGTAACCCCTCACGGTCTCCGCCCAATACAAGACTGGCTACCGGCTGGGCACCACAACAAGGGCATAATCTGGCCTCTCCAACAGGTTGTGTCTGCTGAATATGCTTCTGGTCTTGCCCAACAGCCTGCGCCCAAGAAACAGATAAAGCGGCCCATAGTATAACAGCTAACCCGGCATCAACCTGCGTATAATTCCCGCACAACAGGTGAATGGCCGACTTTTTTAAAGCTGGCATATCCTGCCTGTAGCTTTCCAACATTATGTGCGTTTCTTCTGGAACAACAGATTTTACTTGCTGCACCAAAAATAAAAACGCCTGTTGCCAGTATGGTATTGCCAGCAACAACTTTTCAAGCTGATCTTGATCACATCCCTGCTTTGGCAAAGCACGAATAGCAGAACCGTCTGCCACACTCAGCGGCATATGTTTCAAAATCTGCTGCTGTGCCAAAACAAGATGAGAAAGAAATTCAAAATATCCTCCCTCCGCCTCACCCCGTTGTTCTGCCAGAAAACGTAGCCGTTTTTCCCTGCGGGTATATACAGCTTCCAGAACCGGAAAAATCAGTGGCTCAATAGCCTGCACGCCCGGCGTGCGTTTATCCAGCGGGACAATATCGGTTTCAGCACGCATCAATGTGGCCGCTTTGCAGAAGATGTTTCAGCAGGCAATACTTCCTCTTCATACCATCGATCATGATGCTGCCGCGCCCACGCACGGGATACGTAGCCTGTAATCATACCACCAATAGAACCCCGTACCCATATGCCCATATAGATATGCCCCAACACCAACAGAATAAGCCCAAGCCCTGCAACAGAATGCGCCAGCAAAGCCAGCCGCACCACAGGGATGGGAAAATACATGGCAAAATAGGCACGCCAGATTATTAACCCACTTACCAGAAGCAGGCTGATAAGTGACATAATGCCCCAGAACAATATCTTCTGGCCTGCATTGTATTTGCCGATCTGTAATTTCTCACCATGCTTGTTCATCAGCACATCAACAATATGGCGAAACCACGTGATATCTGTGCGCACAAACAGGTTGTGGTGCACAAAGCGCACACACATACACATCAGCAATACAAATACTGTTATACCAAGAAACGGGTGTAGCAACCGCGCCATCTGCGGTGGCCCAAGCACATATCCAAGCCAGTTCAGGCTAGGGAAAAACCATGAGATTCCAGAAAGCGCAACCAGAAAAAAACAGGCAACCATTGTCCAATGGCAAAGCCGATCCATAAACTTTGTGCGCAGTATAAGATTTTGGGTATCCATTACGCATCACTCCCGTTCTGATCCGGCTTTTCATCTGTCGCCATCAGTTCCTGTTCAGAAACCTTCGGCAATGTTTCATCCGTGGTATTGGGGCCAACGGCCATGTAATGCGCAAAGGCGCCTGCCAATGTGGCAACAAAGCCAAGCGCACCAACCGGTTTCAGCCATTCCTTCCAGCCACGTACAACCGGGCTGATATGAGGTTCGGCTGGCAATCTGTGATAAAGGGTTGGATTATCGGCATGGGTCAGCACATACATAACATGCGTGCCGCCTACGCCCGGCGGATCATACAATCCTGCACTTTCATGCCCACGACTTTTAAGATCTTCCACACGCGTTGCCGCCAGATCTTTCATGTCTGCCTTGGAACCAAAAGATATAGCACCGGTCGGGCAGGTTTTTACGCAAGCGGGTTCCTGCCCTACAGCAACCCTATCTGCGCATAAAGTGCATTTGTAAGCCTTGTTATCTTTTGTATTGATACGCGGAATATCAAACGGACACCCCGCAATACAATACCCACAACCAATGCATTGTTCAGACTGAAAATCCACAATGCCGTTAGCAAACTGCAAAATAGCACCGGGGCTTGGGCAGGCCTTCAGGCAGCCCGGATCCTCACAGTGCATACATCCTTCCTTGCGCAGCAACCATTCCAGCTTGCCCCCCTCATCCTCCACTTCATCAAAGCGGATGACGGTCCATGTTTCTGCTGTTAGGTCGGCGGGATTGTCATATACACCTACGTTGTGCCCAACCTCGTCCCTTAGATCATTCCATTCCGAACAGGCAACCTGACACCCCTTGCAACCCGTGCAGAGAGAAACGTCAATCAGTTTGGCGACTTCCTGCTCATGCCGTCGCGCCTGAGGTGATGGTGTAAGCCCATTGGTGGCGGAACGGCGAATGATGTCCTGTGACTGCATACTCATCAGCGCACCTCAGACTTTTTCAACATTAACAAGGAAGGCCTTGAACTCTGGGGTTTGAGAGTTTGCATCGCCCATGGCTGGTGTCAGTGTATTGGCTAAAAAGCCTTTACGTGTGGCACCCTTAAAACCCCAATGGCAGGGCACTCCAACCTGATCAACTTCCTGCCCCATCACATTCAGGCGTTTAAGCCGCTTGGTGACTACTGCCTTGGCCTCGATATACCCACGGCGGGAAGACACGCGCACCGTATCACCCGCGGCAATGCCCAGTTTGCCAGCAAGACGCTCCCCTATTTCCACAAACTGCTCTGGCTGCATAATGGCGTTTAGATGTGAATGCTTTGTCCAATGCCGAAACAGCTCTGTAATGGAATAAGTTGTGGCCACATATGGAAACTCTGACGGGCTGCCCATACGCGGTATTTCATCTGCAAATTGTCGGGCCACTGGGTTATGCCGCACCTTGCTCCCCAACGCTGGCGCCAATACCGGGCTTTCTGTTGGCTCATAATGTTCGGGGAAAGGCCCATCTACCAACGATGCCCCCGCAAAAAGACGGCTTACACCTTCACTTTGCATAATAAATGGCCCAACACCGCTACCCGGCGGAGATGTAAGCGGGTAATCAGGCACATCTGCCCCGCCCCAACGCTGGCCATTCCATTCAATAATCTTGCGGCGCGGGTCCCACGGGCGCCCCTGTGGATCCAACGATGCACGATTGTAAAGCAAGCGCCTGTTTGCAGGCCAAGCCCATGCCCAACCGGGTGTATTACCCAGACCTGTATCCGTATTATCGCGCCGCGCCATCTGGTTGCCGGCCTCTGTCCATGAACCAGCAAACACCCAGCAATAGCTGGCTGTTGTGCCATCATCTTTCAGCACAGAAAAATCAGGCAGCAGCTCCCCTTTTCTAACAACCACCTTGCCTGCGGCATCCTGAATATCTGCCAACGCATAACCATTCGCTTCCTGCGCCACTTCCTCTGGCGTAGGATCTTCCGGGTCTCGGTAGTTCCACTGCATATTTAGAACGGGTTCTGGGCATATCCCCCCTTCCTTCGCGTACAAAGCGCGCAACTTGGTAAAGATGGTGCCCAGAATACGTCCATCATTCCAAGCTTCTCCTGGTGGTTGCGTGCCTGCATAATGCCACTGCAACCAACGTGCAGAATTCACCACTGAACCATTTTCTTCTGCAAAACAGGAAGAAGGCAGGCGGAAAACTTCTGTCTGGATATCTTCAGGCCTTACATCATTGTAAACGCCCTCGTTCTGCCAGAAATTGGATGTTTCTGTATCCAGCGGATCAATTGTTACAAGGAAACGCAATTTAGCTAAGCCATCACGCATACGGTTTTTATCTGGCATGGCAGCAAGCGGGTTAAAGCCCTGCGCAATGTAACCGTTGACCTTGCCTTGCTGCATACGTTCAAAATAGGCCAGCATGTCGTAACTGCGATCCCACTTTGGCAGCCAATCATACCCCCAGTTATTGGAAGCTGTGGCGTGATCCCCCCATAGGGTTTTCATCAGACTTACAAAAAACTTGGGCGCATTATGCCAATAATTAACCTCCTTGGGCTCATCCGCCTTTGGGGTAACTGCCAGCAGGTAGGCATCCAATGTTTGCTGGCTGTCTTTAGGCAGATTCATATACCCGGGCAGACGCGTTGAAAGCAGCCCAAGATCCGTATAACCCTGAATGTTGGAATGTCCGCGCAGAGCATTCAGGCCCCCACCGGGCATCCCCACGTTACCCAACAACATTTGCACCATAGATGCCGCACGAATGATCTGAGACCCGTTGGTGTGATGGGTCCAACCCAGAGCGAATAGGAACGTAGACGTACGATCTGGCACACTCGTAGATGCTAGTGTTTCGCATACATGCAGAAAATCTTTTTCCGGCGTGCCCGTAATTTGGGAAACAAGCTCTGGCGTATAGCGGTTCGTATAGTTACGTAAAAGATTTAGAACACAACGTGGATTTTGAAATGTTGGGTCCTGTTTGGCAAACCCTTGTTCATCGCGCTCGTAATCCCACGAGGTTGTATTGTAGCTGCGCGTAGCGGCATCATACCCGGTAAACAGGCCTTCATGAAACTGAAAGTCTTCACGCACTATCAACGCGGCGTTTGTGTAGGCTTTTACATATTCATGCTGAATTTTATCATGCGTCAGCAGATAATTGATAACACCCAACATAAAAGCGGCATCAGAACCAGCACGAATTGGCGCATAAAAATCTGCAACGGCTGCACTTCGGTTAAACCGTGGATCAACCACCATAACCTGGGCACCATTACGGGTTTTTGCTTCCATAACCCATTTAAAACCAACCGGATGCGCCTCTGCTGGATTGCCGCCCATAATCAGAACAACGTTGGCGTTTTTGATATCCACCCAATTGTTGGTCATTGCGCCACGGCCAAAGCTGGCACCCAATGCAGAAACCGTAGGCGCATGACAAAGCCGTGCCTGACAATCCAGCCCCAGAATACCCAACGCCCGCGCAAACTTAAAATCCAGCAGTCCGGTTTCATTACTGGCGGCAGAAGATGCCAGCATACCTGTGCTCAGCCAGCGATTAACCAATTCACCTTTTTCATTTCGCTGAATGAAGTTTTTATCCCGATCATCCTTTAAAAGGCGGGCAATGCGGTCAGTCGCTTCCTTCCAGCTTATGCGTTTCCACTCTCGGCTCCCAGGGGCACGGTAAGAAGGATATTGCAGGCGTGTTTCACTGTGAATGAAATCCACCAACCCCGCACCTTTTGGGCACAAAGAACCACGGCTGACGGGATGGTCTGGATCACCTTCAATATGAAAGATGCTGGGCTTGGCATTTTTAGCGCCATCCCCCAATGAATACATAAGTAACCCGCACCCAACCGAACAATAAGTGCAGTTGTTGCGGGTTTCCTTGGCACGCAGCAGCTTGTACTGGCGCGTTTCTTGCGCCAAAGCTTTAACTGGCGGCACAAAACCAAGCGCAACAGCACTGGCACCCGCCACACATGCACCAGTATTCCGTAAAAACTCTCTGCGCCCCAAGGCCATGTAAACCACCCTGATGTTTTATTAAAAAACAGAATGAAGGTTATCTACATTTTTCTTACTGAAGCGTCTTTGATCCGGATCACATTATTTTATCTTTTAACTGTATTTACAAGAATACAGACATCTAACAACTTAATTAAATATCTTATGCTTATTGAATATTTAAGTTAAAAATCCATAAAAACCAATGAATACTGCATATCCAAACACAGCACCATTTACAGAAACACAAGAGAGTTATTTTGTTTTTCTGGATGAAATTTCTGTCTATTCTCAAATATTACTTGGCAAACAAATAAGACCGCAGCGCCAATAAATATTAGAATTGAGAAGTATTGCTTAATATAAATATTATTTCTCAGAAAAAATTGGCTGGGGGACCTGGATTCGAACCAGGGCTGACCGGGTCAGAGCCGGTAGTTCTACCGCTAAACTATCCCCCAGCAAACTGGGCCTTACAGAAACTCTTTAAAGAGCGCTCCCGTTCGGTGAGGCTCATCTAGCATTCCACTTCAGGGCATGCAACCCCCTTTTCCAAAAGAATTTTCATTTTGTCACATATTTGTCTTGCTCCCTGCGCGTGAGAGCCCAAAATAAGAAACAATATGGTTTAACCTCTTGTTTAAGGACCGGACAGATGGATCGTCCCCCCCCCTGGACCGGCCGGTCTGGTAGATTTGTGTCGGCCTCTCCACCTTATAGTGGAGAGGAAGATCTTTTTGCCGCGCTCGATCTGGGAACAAATAACTGCCGCTTAATGGTTGCAACCCAAACAGCAGGTGGATTTAGGGTTGTGGATAGTTATAGCCGTATGGTGCGGCTTGGAGAAGGTCTGCATCACACCGGAAAACTGCATAAAGCTGCCATGGAACGCACCATGGAAGCACTGCAAACATGCGCAGAGCGTTTAAGCAGATGGCCTGTTCGAGAAATCCGTGCCGTGGCGACAGAAGCATGCCGACGCGCAAAAAACGGACAAACCTTTCTTCAGCAGGTTCACCAGCAAACGGGATTTGATATCAAGATCATTTCCGGACGGGAAGAAGCCTGCCTTGCGGTAGAAAGCTGCGCCAATCTGCTACATAACCCTCGCTTTGGGCCTCCCCGCAATCGGGCTTTACTGTTTGATATTGGCGGCGGTTCAACCGAAATTGCATGGGTACGCACAGATTCCACGCGTCAGACAGAAGAACTCATCGGCTATCTCAGCTTACCGGTTGGTGTCATCACACTTTCCGAGCAGTTTGGCCACGCATACAGCACGGATGATCGGGCTTATCGTAAAATGGTGGAACATACGCGCCACCATCTGCGTGAGTTTGAGAACGTCTATCGGATCAAACCGGAAATCAGGCGCAAACAAACACGCCTGATAGGTACCAGCGGCACAGTCACAACGCTTGCCAGCCTTATCTTAAATTTGCCGCGCTACGCACGTGCAGCAGTAGATGGCTCCCTACTCCCAGCATCCAGCGCCAGATTGGCTGTGCGCACTTTGCAAAAAATGGGTGCTGATGGCATTGCCCGTCACCCATGCATTGGCCCAGATCGTGCGCCTTTTGTTTTGCCCGGCTGCGCCATCTTTGAGGCCATTCATGATGTCTGGCCAGTAGAAGATATTATTGTTGCAGACAGAGGGCTGCGCGATGGCATGGTTTTGCGTATGATCCGTGGCAAATCGGGTATGGCTTCTCGCCGCAATCGTGCGTCTTTATCTATCCCCCCTCACCTTCGCCAATCCATGCAGGCAACAGGCTTATGACTGAAAAGAAAAACCTCCCTACTGGCAGCTCAACGTTGCGCGTGCCTGGCCGTGCCCGCAAGAGCAGCGCAACACCCGGCAGCCGTTTAGTGCAAAACGATTCTGATGCTCCGCAAAAAATGCGTGCGCAATCGGTTTCATTACGCACAGCACGAGGCCGCACGACAGCCCAGCAACGCTGGCTCTCTCGGCAATTGAATGATCCTTATGTGCAGGCCGCTCATAAACAGGGCTGGCGTTCGCGCGCGGCGTTCAAGCTGATTGAACTTGATGATCGCTTCCACCTTATTCGCCCAGGCATGCGCATTGTAGACCTTGGCGCAGCCCCCGGTGGATGGACACAGGTTCTGGTTAAACGCGGCGCGGCGCAAGTTGTAGGGGTGGATCTTCTGCCTGTGGAACCCGTAACCGGTGCAGAAATTATTGAAGGCGATTTTACAGACCCAGAAATGGATGCACGCCTTATTTCCATGCTGGGCGGCAAAGCTGATCTGGTTGTTTCTGACATGGCCCCCAATACAACGGGCCACGCCCCAACAGACCATGTACGGATTATTGGGTTAGCAGAAGAAGCCTTACACTTTGCTTTTGATATTCTGGCAGAAGGCGGTGGGTTTGTTGCTAAGGTGTTTCAGGGCGGCTCCGAAAAAGCCATGCTCAACACCATGAAACAGGCCTTTACGCAGGTTCGGCACGCCAAACCGCCCGCAAGCCGTAAAGATTCTAGCGAGCTTTACGTGGTTGCAACAGGGTTTCGTCCAGACCGCATCACTGCGCAGACCGCATAGTTTTACGCGGTCTGCAACCTCTTTATTAGCCCCAAAGCCAAGCAGCACCTCTTACGCCTGAGCTATCACCGTGCTTGTTTTTCAACAACTCTGTCTTGCACTCAGGCGTAATCACATAGCGCTTCATAGCATCCGGCACACGTTCATACAGGCAGCTCAGGTTTGAAACTCCGCCACCCAGAACAATTGCATCCGGATCAATAATATTCACGATAAGAGCACAGGCGCGGCCCAGCCTATCTACATACAAATCCAAGGCGCGTTGGGCCGCAATGTCACCAGCGGCAGCCGCATCCTCAATACCCTGCACGCTGCGGTTCCCCGGCCCTTGCCAAGCTTCGGCCAAAGCTGGCCCGCATAGAAAACGCTCCAGACAACCCGAATTACCACAAAAGCATTTTGGCATGGGGAATTCATCTTCCCTCACCCACGGCAAAGGTATGTGTCCCCATTCTCCGGCAATATCATGCAAGCCTTTTAAGGGCTTACCATCAACAATAATACCACCGCCCATGCCGGAACCAAGAATCACACCAAACACCACATGGCGTCCAGCTGCGGCTCCATCAGTTGCTTCTGACAAAGCAAAGCAGTTGGCATCATTTTCAACACGAACGGGAAACCCTAAAACATCCTGCAAATCATCTGCAAAAGGTTGACCATTCAGCCATGTCGCATTCGCATTTTTTACAAGGCGGGTATGCGCATCTACAGCACCGGGAATGCCAACCCCAACAGTGGCATACGGATTTGTGCGGCTATGCGCATCATCAACCAATTTTTTCACGTCACTTAGCAAACCCTGATACGTACCAGGGTTGCTAACACGATGCCGCAAAACCACCTGCCCTTCGGCATCAAGAGCGACGATTTCGATCTTGGTGCCCCCAATATCGATTCCCAGACGGTAGTCCGACATACTTTTAACCTGCTGTTTTTATTAAACTTTTAACAGAATGTTTCCTGTTGCAAAAGAAAATGGCACACTTTGCAAACAACATGCCACCAACCTCCTACGGCAGGAACCAGCCAAGATGAATGAAACTGTTCTTGACGCACGCGGGCTTAATTGTCCACTTCCCGTGCTCAAGGCCAACCGTGTTCTCCGAACCATGCAGCCAGGAGAGCGGCTTCGAATATTAGCAACAGACCGCGCTTCCATAACCGATTTTCAGGTATTCTGCCGTGAGACCGGCCATGCCCTTATCGCTTTTACGGATGAAAACAGCGTATTCTGTTTTACCGTAAAATGCCGCACCAGCGCGCCTGCAAACAAGCCAAACTAAAAAAATCCTGCCTGCCACACACCACCCAAGACTTGGCAGACCCCTGCATATCGGGCTATTGCCTGCCCCTCATGACGGATAGGAACCCCCGCGCCATGTCGGACAACATCAAATCACTGTCTTTCGAAGATGCGCTTTCCGAGCTGGAAAAAATTGTGCGCGGCTTGGAAGGTGGGCAGCTAAAGCTGGAAGATGCAATAACGGCCTACGAACGCGGGGCTGCCCTACGGCAACATTGTGAGGCCAAGCTTAGCGAGGCTGAAGCCCGCGTGCAGGCGATCGTGCAGCGTTCTGATGGAACGCTGAACATGAAACCTATGGACTGAGATGTCGATGACAAACCCGACACACCCTTCTATCAATCGTGCATCAGATAATGGCGCCCTGCTTAAGCAGGATATGGGCGCGCGCGCCCGTGTCATTGAACACACGATTGATACCTTGCTCCCCCTTACAACAGGAGGCGATGCGCGGCTGATCGAAGCCATGCGCTACGCAACACTTGGGGGAGGTAAGCGGTTACGCGGTTATCTTGCCATTGTAACGGCCAGCCTTTTTGGCGTTCCAGAAAGCCAGTCCGCACGCGTCGCCGCCTCTGTTGAAATGCTGCATGCTTATTCCCTCGTGCATGATGATCTTCCAGCCATGGATGATGATGATATGCGGCGGGGCCAACCTTCCACACACCGCAAGTTTGATGAAGCCACAGCCATTCTGGCTGGAGATGCCCTTCAGACCAAAGCATTCGAAATTCTGGCGGCCAGCCAGACCCATGCGGATGCAAACGTGCGTATTGATCTGATTTCCGCTTTTGCCGAAGCATCTGGCGCTGCTGGTATGGTGGGCGGCCAGATGATTGATATGGAAGGCGAAGGCCGCGCACTCCCTCTTGCAGAAGTCCGCCACCTCCACGCACTTAAAACCGGCTGCCTAATCCGTTATTCTGCAGAATCCGGGGCTATTCTGGGGCAAGCATCTCCTAATCTGCGCCGCCGCCTGCGCTCCTATGGTGCAAATATTGGCGCAGCCTTCCAAATTGCAGATGACGTTCTGGACGCAACAGCCACGGCAGAAGAACTGGGCAAAACCGCAGGTAAGGATGAAGCCTCTGGCAAGTCCACCTTCGTAGCTCTGCTAGGTATTGAAGGTGCAAGAGCAGAAGCCCTGCGCGTAACAGAAGAAGCCATTGCCAATCTGGAACCCTTTGGCGCACAGGCAGATCGTCTGCGTGATCTGGCCTATTATGTGATCGAACGGAAAAACTGAACTCATGACCAATCAGCCCCACACTTCACCGATTCCGACGTTAGGGCGTTTTCCTGCGCTGGATCGGGTTGAGTATCCGGCGGACCTGCGCAATCTCTCGGTTGAGCAGCTTAAGCAGGTTGCGGATGAACTGCGGGCCGAAACGGTGGACGCGGTTTCCACCACAGGGGGGCACCTTGGGGCATCCCTAGGTGTTGTGGAGCTGACGGTTGCCTTGCATGCGGTGTTTGACACCCCTGATGACAAGGTAATCTGGGATGTGGGCCATCAGGCCTACCCTCACAAGATTCTAACAGGGCGGCGGGACCGTATCCGCACCCTGCGCCAGCCGGGCGGCCTTTCTGGCTTTACCCGCCGCGCAGAAAGCCAGTACGATCCGTTTGGCGCAGCACATTCCTCCACCTCCATTTCCGCAGGACTCGGCATGGCCGTGGCCCACCACCTGCGGGCGGAGGAAGACCCCAGCTACCGCGAACGCAACGTGATTGCCGTGATTGGCGATGGCTCCATTTCCGCCGGCATGGCGTATGAGGCCATGAACAACGCCGCCGTGGCTGGCCCCGGCGCAGAACGGCTGATTGTCATCCTCAACGACAACGAGATGTCCATTGCCCCACCCGTGGGCGCAATGTCGAACTACCTGTCGCGCCTGATGTCCTCTCGCAAGTTCATGGGCTTGCGTGAACTGGCTGGCAAGTTCGTGAAAAAGCTGCCTGCCCCTGTGGAGCGCACGGCCCGCAAGGCGGATGAATATGCCCGCGGCATGATCACCGGCGGCACGCTGTTTGAAGAACTGGGTTTTTACTACGTTGGCCCTGTAGATGGGCATGATCTGCCGCAGTTGGTTTCTATCCTGCGCAACCTGCGCGATACGGATAACGGCCCCATCATGCTGCATGTCATTACGGAAAAAGGCCACGGCTATCAGCCAGCCGAAAAAGCCGGAGACAAGTATCACGCCGTTGCCAAGTTCAACGTTGTTACAGGTGAGCAGAAAAAAGGCCCCGCAGGCCCACCAAGCTACACCTCTGTGTTCTCGCGCGAACTCACACGCCGCGCCGCAACCGATAACAAGATTGCCGCCATTACCGCCGCCATGCCCTCTGGCACGGGGCTGGATGCCTTTGCCAAGGCTTACCCGGATCGGTTTTTTGATGTGGGTATTGCCGAGCAGCACGCCGTTACCTTTGCCGCAGGCATGGCAACGGAAGGGCTGCGCCCGTTCTGCGCCATTTATTCCACCTTCCTCCAGCGCGCCTATGACCAGGTGATGCACGATGTGGTGCTGCAAAAGCTGCCCGTGCGCTTTGCCATTGACCGCGCCGGTCTGGTAGGGGCCGATGGCGCCACCCATGCCGGGTCCTTCGACATTGCCTATCTGGGCTGCCTGCCGGGCATGACCATTATGGCGCCATCAGACGAGCTGGAACTGCTGCACATGACAGCAACCGCCACCCTGTTTGATGAAGGCCCGATTGCCCTGCGCTACCCACGTGGCAGTGGCCTTGGGCTGGATCTGCCTGCCGAGGGCACGCCGCTGGAAATTGGCAAGGGCCGCATTATCCGTGAAATGGGTGGGCAGTCTGGCCCTGAAAAAGGCGGCGTGGCCATTCTCTCGCTTGGCCCACGTCTGGCGGAGTGTCTGAAAGCCGCAGACATGCTGGCCGCCCGTGGCCTACCGCCCACCGTGGCGGATGCCCGCTTTGCCAAGCCGTTTGATACGGAACTGGTGGAAAATCTGGCCCGCAACCATGCGGTGCTGATCACGATTGAGGAAGGTTCGGAAGGTGGCTTTGGCTCCCTTGTTGGCCACCATCTGGCCCGCACAGGCCTTTTGGACAACGTCCGCTTCCGCCCCCTCACCCTGCCAGACCGCTTTATTGACCATAACACTCAGGCCGCTCAATATGCCGAGGCAGGGCTCTCCGCTCCGCACATCGTCGGAACAGCTCTAAGCGCATTGGGCATTAATTTTTCGGAACAGATGGCCTGATTTGATATGGCACGACGTCGTGTTGACCAGCTCCTTGTAGACAAGGGGCTGGTTGAAAGCCGCACCAAAGCACAAGCTCTGATTATGGCTGGGCTTGTGTTTTCTGGTGAAAAACGCGTAGCCAAAGCCGGAGATCAGATTCCTGAAGATGCACCGTTGCAAGTGCGTGGGCAGGAACATCCTTGGGTGTCTCGTGGCGGCTGCAAGTTGGCTCATGCCATTGAGCATTTTAGCCTTTCTCCAGAAGGGCGTATCTGCTTGGATGTTGGCGCTTCAACCGGCGGGTTTACAGACGTACTTCTTACCCACGATGCCAAGCATGTTTACGCAGTTGATGTTGGCCACGGACAACTTGCATGGAAATTGCGGTCTGACCCACGCGTAACTGTGCTGGAAAAATGCAACGCCCGGTACCTGGATAAGACAACCATACCGGAAGCCCCTTCCGTGGTTGTGTGTGATGCAAGTTTTATCGGCCTGCGCACGGTGCTCCCTGCCGCGCTGGCTCTTACCACGGAAAACGCTTGGGCTGTTGCGTTAATCAAACCTCAGTTTGAAGCCGGGCGTGATCAAATAGGTGCCAAAGGCGTTGTGCGTGATCCTGCCGTGCATGATGCCGTTTGCGAAACCATTTTTTCTTGGTGGAGCAGTCTTCCCGGTTGGAAAGTGCTGGGGATTGAACCCAGCCCTATTACCGGACCAGAAGGAAATAGAGAGTTTCTTATTGCGGCTCAGCGCGTCTAGCTAAGACGGCTGATTATAACACTAAATTAAATTTTCAGGTTTCCCTGCCTTTTTTGCATGGCAGCACATCAATTTTTTTGCCACATTTCTTTGTGATCCTTCTACACGTTATCACTAGGAATAAGGGCAAGCATCTTATGCGCAAAATTGCAGGTCTGTTTGGCGTCGCCTGCCTTGCATTTACAAGCGGTCACGCATTGGCGACCCCAGTTTTTCATTCTGCTTCCCACACTTCTGCCCCTACCCAAAATATGCAGGCGACAGAAGTTGGTAATACGCTTTTGCGTGGATACGAACAGGATGGGTTAATCCTGCATGATGATATAAGTGCAGGTACACTTTCAATTCAGGCAGATCCTGCAACACTACAAGCGCATGATTCTAATACGAATAATCGCTATCGGTTAGCCATGAAAGATGTTCTTTCTGCTGCTGCAACATACGCGTATCTGTATTTTGGACAGAACCCCGATGCGCGGGAAGTTACCGTCTCTGCCAATATTCAGACCGATGGTTTTACCCCAGCCAGCGCAAACTCAGCAGACACGGCAGAACCTGCCATGACTTTGGAAATTACCCGACCAGCCTTTCCTATTTCTTCGGATACCAAACCCGATTCATATTCCGCACAAACCATTGGCATGATTCTGGATGGCATAGACGCTTCAAAAATTACCATTGCCCCATGGCTGCGTTCCGCCCTGAAGGAAAGCAACTAACGTGTAAAGGCTGCTGCCTACAACAGATACGAATGCGCATATATAAAAGAGGCTGGTATCTATCAGCCTCTTTTTTTGTTATATCCACTTTCCCTTCCTTTTTTGTAGCAGCATATCCGTAATGTCTTCGCGCACTTATACTTCCACATCAGCTAACGCTAACTGTTCAGCCCTTACCGATCTGAACGCGGAAGAACGTTCACGCATTCTGGCCAAGGCTGCGCTTTTTAGCCCCCCATCAGCCACTTTATCCGATGGACGAAGAGATTTGGTTGGGCTTTCACGCGATGAACTCACGGATATTCTGATAGAAATTGGCGAAAAACCCTTCCGCACCAAGCAACTCTGGCACTGGATTTATCATCAGGGTGTGACAGATTTTTCGCGGATGAGCACAATCGCCAAGCCTCTTCAGCAAAAATTGGCTGAACGATTTATTATCGGACGCCCAGAAGCTGCAACGGTTCAAACATCATCGGATAGCACACGTAAATTTCTGTTCCGTTTTCGCGATGGGCAGGAAGCTGAAACCGTTTACATTCCTGATCGGCGTGAAGATCGGGGCGCTGTGTGCATTTCATCGCAAGTGGGATGCACTCTTTCCTGCACTTTTTGCCATACAGGCACGCAAAAGCTGGTGCGTAACCTCGGCGCGGCAGAAATTGTCAGCCAGTTCATGGCTGCGCGGGATTCCTACGGAGAATGGCCCAGCCCGAAAGGCGAAACCCCGCGCCTTCTCTCTACTATCGTGCTGATGGGCATGGGAGAGCCGCTCTATAATTATGAGAATGTTGCCAAAGCCATGAAAATTATCATGGATGGCGAAGGTATTGGGCTCTCCCGCCGACGTATCACACTTTCTACGTCCGGCGTTGTGCCTCTGATGGATCGGTGTGGTGATGAACTGGGGATCAATCTGGCGGTCTCCCTACACGCAGTCCGGAATGACCTGCGTGATGAAATTGTGCCGCTCAATAGGAAATATCCAATTGAGGAAGTGCTGGCAGCTTGCAGGCGCTACCCCGCAGCCAGTAATGCCCGCCGCATTACATTCGAATATATTATGCTACGTGGTGTGAATGACAGCGAAGCCGATGCACGTGAGTTGGTACGCCTGATTTCCGGCATTCCCGCAAAAGTCAACCTCATCCCCTTCAATCCGTGGCCCGGCAGCGCTTACAAACCTTCCACGCGTGAACAGCAGAACCGATTTGCAGAAATTGTTATGAATGCAGGATTTGCATCCCCAATCCGCACGCCCCGTGGTCGGGATATTCTGGCTGCCTGTGGGCAATTAAAAACGGCAAGTGAACGTGCACGCGCAGGTTCGACACCTGTTTTAGAGTAATTTTTCCACACAAACAGCCCTTAGTGGGTGAATGCACTCTGGTTACGCGCCTCCTGCAGTGATAGGAGGAAAGCCATAGTTACAGATTTATATATCAGGAGATCTGCCTCATGGGCCCGACTTCCGCCCGGAAAGACGTCAAAAAGGTTGTTCTGGCTTACTCCGGTGGCTTGGATACATCTGTTATCCTCCGCTGGCTCCAGAAGACCTATGGTTGCGAGGTTGTTACCTTTACGGCTGATCTGGGCCAGGGGGAAGAACTGGAGCCTGCCCGCAAAAAAGCGGAAATGTTTGGCGTAAAGGAAATCTTCGTTGAAGATTTACGCGAGACATTTGTGAAAGACTTTGTGTTTCCTATGTTCCGGGCCAACACCCTGTATGAAGGCCAGTATCTTCTGGGCACATCCATTGCGCGCCCTTTGATTGCTCAGCGCCAGATTGAAATTGCAGAAGCCGTTGGTGCAGATGCCGTGGCACACGGCGCAACGGGCAAAGGCAACGATCAGGTTCGCTTTGAGCTGGCATATTACGCCCTTAAGCCAGACATCACAGTTATTGCCCCTTGGCGGGAATGGGATCTGACATCCCGCACACGTCTGCTGGCCTTTGCTGAAGAAAATCAGATTCCGATTGCCAAAGACAAGCGTGGTGAAGCCCCCTTCTCTGTAGATGCCAACCTGCTGCATTCTTCTTCCGAAGGAAAAGTTCTGGAAGACCCTGCCGTTGCTCCAGAAGAAATTGTGTTCCAGCGCACAATCTCTCCAGAAGCCGCGCCGGATAAGCCCACAGAAATCACCATAGATTTTGTAAGCGGTGACCCCGTTGCCATTAACGGCGTGGCTATGTCTCCGGCTACATTGCTGACACGTCTGAACGAGTTGGGTAAAGAAAACGGTATTGGCCGTTTGGATATGGTGGAAAACCGCTTTGTTGGCATGAAATCCCGCGGGATTTATGAAACACCCGGTGGCACCATCCTGCTTGCTGCGCATCGTAGCATGGAATCCATCACGCTGGATCGCGAAGCCATGCATCTTAAAGATAGCCTGATGCCGCGCTACGCTTCCATTCTGTATAATGGCCTCTGGTTCTCTCCAGAACGGCGGATGCTGCAAGCTCTTATCGATGCCTCCCAGCATTCTGTTACGGGGCGTGTTCGTCTCAAACTTTACAAAGGCAATGTTATCTGCGTTGGGCGTGAAAGCCCCAACAGCCTGTATGATGCGCGCGTTGTAACGTTTGAAGATGATGAAGGCGCATATAACCAGCAGGATGCTCAAGGCTTTATTAAGCTAAATGCACTGCGCCTGCGCCTTGGTGCGCAGATCGGGCGTAAAGGTGGTGCCCTGTAAGGCACCCCTTTCCACCATCCATCAGAAGGTGTTGAAGAAGATCATGATCCGTCGCTTTTCTCTTATCCCCTGCATGCTTGCGGCCAGCTTGGCCGTATCTCTTACGGCCTGTGGTTCTCACAAGGAAGAACAGGAACTTACGCCTGCTCAGCAGATGGAAAAGCTGCGCTCTGCACCTGGCGTAACCGTTCTGAAAGATGGCTTGGCTTATAAAGTGCTGGAATCTGGCCCCAAGGATGGTGAACAACCACGCCCGGGTGATGGCATGATGCTTATTTATGAAGGGCGTCTGCCAGACGGCTCCATCTTTGATAGCTCAGACCAGCATGGTAGTGGTGCCTATATGCAGATGCCTCTTGCTGGCCTGATCCAGGGCTGGATGGAAGCTCTGCCCTTGATGCATGTGGGTGATACATGGATGTTGTATGTTCCGCCAGAACTTGGGTATGGACATAAATCCATGGGCATTATTCCTTCAGATAGCCCGCTGATTTTCCGCATCCAGCTTTTGGGTGTGGAACACGCACACAATTCGCCCTGATATAAACCCTTATGATAATGCGGGTTCTTGGTTTCAAGAACCCGCTTGGGTTTTTGCCCATGTTTTCTTCACGCTTTGCGTATCGTCTTTTATGTGGCGGCATGTTGCTTTTGGTAGCGGCTTGTTCTCCTAAAAGCGGCTCCAGCCTTTACGGCACCAATTGTGGTATTTGCCATCATGGTGGCGATGGTATGCCCGGCGCTGTTCCGCCTCTTGTCAACCGCATTGACCATATTGCCAGCACCCCAGAAGGGCGCAAATATCTGGCCGATGTGCTTATGAATGGTGTAAGCGGGCCTATTAAGGCTCATGGGGCGGCTTATAGCGCAGAAATGCCCCCTTTCCGCTACCTTAAAGATGAAGAAGTTGCCGCTATTCTGACTTGGCTTTCTCAGCGCGGAAACCTAAAACCTGCCCCAACAATAAGCGCGGCAGACATTGCAACCGCACGGGCTGATCGGAAATCGGCCGGTAAAGTTGCAGACGAGCGGGAAGAACTGGATCGCATACATCCAATCCCATAATCCGTCCCTATAACATGCGGTGATATTTTTCTTATGCAGCGTATTTTTTCTGGTATTCAGCCTTCTGGTGTTCCCCAACTTGGTAATTATCTGGGGGCAATTCGAAACTGGGTTCATTTACAGGCAAACTATGAGTGCATTTTCTGCCTTGTAGATATGCACGCCATTACTGTGTGGCAGGACCCAGAAAAACTACGCGAACATACCTTAACACAAGCCGCTATCCTGCTTGCTGCGGGCATTGATGCTGATAAGCATATTCTCTTCAATCAGTCTGCTGTTTCTGCCCATGCGCGGCTGGCATGGATTTTTAATTGTGTTGCACGGATCGGCTGGCTGAACCGTATGACGCAATTTAAGGATAAAGCCGGAAAAGACCGCGAAAATCATTCGGCCGGTCTATATGTTTACCCCAACCTTATGGCTGCCGATATTTTAGCCTATAAAGCCACGCATGTTCCTGTAGGCGAAGACCAGAAGCAGCATCTGGAACTCACCAATGATATCGCCCAAAAATTTAACCATGATTACAAGGTAGAGTTTTTTCCGCAGGTAGCACCTCTTATTCCACCTACAGCCGCGCGCATCATGAGCTTGCGTGATGGCACCAAAAAGATGTCCAAATCCGACCCTTCTGCACAAAGCCGGATTGAATTAACGGACGATGCCGATGCGATTGCCTTAAAAATTCGCCGTGCAAAAACAGACTCAGCCCCCCTACCCGAAGATATTTCTGACCTTGCAGATCGCCCGGAAGCAAAAAATCTGGTTTCCATTTATGCTGCCTTGGCAGATATTCCTACCGAGCAGGTACTAAAAGAGCATGCAGGCCAAGGTTTTGGACCATTTAAAGCCGCGCTGACAGAAATTGTTGTCAACGCTATTGCTCCTATCGGGCAAGAAACTACACGGCTTTTGCAAGATAAAAGCTATTTGCTGAATACTCTGCACTCTGGTGCACAACGCGCGCAAAGCATTGCGGAGCCTATTGTTTCTGAAGCTGAAAAACTTGTTGGTTTTCTCAAATAAACGCAATCTGACACTATGTTTTGCGTGCGGATGTTCGGGCATTCTCAATAATGCCCGGCGCCGCCAAAGCTACCAGAATAATTGCGACTATAAATAAAATATATTTTTTGCAATGCATGTAGCCTACAGCCCCTAAAATACCTCCTACAATAAAACAAAATACAATTTGCGCATGTAACCATAAGCGTTTTTTAATAACATCCAAATATTCATCATCAACATGATGGTAAAAAGATTCAAGCCAATCTGATATTTCTATCCCAAGGTCTGTCAACATTCCGGTAACATGGGTGGTACGTACAACAGACCCCGAAATGCGCGTGACTGTGGCATTTTGTAGCCCCATGACAAAACTTAAAACCAACGTAGCGCCCCCATCTGGCACTCCCGCCTGTGCAAACCAAGCAGATTTTATACCTAAAGTTACAAGGATAGCTGCCTCTAAAACCAAACTGAAAGCATATACAGCGCCCCACCCTTTCCGACGCCCCATATTAACTAAAACGGTGCAGACAATGGCGCCCAGAACAAAACTTGCAATTAAAGCAAAACATAAAAAGGCAGATCTAACATCCAAGGCATTGATTTTTAGAGCCAGACTAGACGCATTGCCTGTCATATTGGCGCAGTAATATCCAAACTGCAGAAAGCCAAGCACATTTACAGTTCCTGCCACCACAGCAAGAGAGCTGCCGAGTTGCCGGTTCATCTGAAAACTGCGCTGACTTTTTTCTCGCAAAAGCATGACTAAGAATTTCTCTGCTTTAATGATGCAAAGCAATGCCATTGCCCTGTTTTTTTTACACTTTTTATATGAGAAGCCCCTTGCCAAATGTCTTGGAGGCAGATATTAAGCTCCCATAAACCGGGTGCGTAGCTCAGCGGTAGAGCATCGCCTTCACACGGCGGGGGTCACAGGTTCAATCCCTGTCGCACCCACCACGGTTTTTCCTAGTTTTCTGCGGGTTTTGGGCGAATTCTGGAACATTAACGTGTTCTATTCGGCTCCGTTTTGTTCCACTTAGAATCGGTAAATCGTTGCCAAAGTTGTGCAAAACTGGTGCATAATTCGCATCCTTGCACCCATCCCCAATCCGCATGAGATTCACGAGGTGATAAGCTGCTATCCCCTTCCTAATGTCTGAGCCCTCCCCTCGATCTCACGAGGAAAGTCGTTTCTGGGAACGCTCATCAGAAACTAACACCAGCAAAACTGAGAGCTGCGGCTAGACAGCAGCAGGTAATGCAGAGGGATATAGATGCCAAACCTCAGTCGCATGGCATATCCTATCGTAGGTTCAGCTTGGCCGTAATCAGAATGAGGAGTTCCATTTCGGTCTGAACATGGCCTTTCAAGGGGTGGAATGGAATTTACATACGATGACATGATTTTTACGGCAGAATGTAGCATCTCAACCGTTCATAATAAAAAAGCCCTCCAAGGTTGGAGGGCTTTCCTAATATAATTTAAATTACGAAACCGTTAGAAATTGAATCTATTTTCAATTTAGCAAGAATCAAACGGCTGTTGTCGCAACTTCTGGTTCAGGATTAAGCCGATACCCCCCTCCCTCTGTTACCAGCAAGGATGCATGAGCTGGATCTGGCTCAATCTTCTGGCGAAGGCGGTAAATATGCGTTTCCAGCGTATGTGTTGTTACCGCTGCATTATATCCCCACACCTCATTCAGCAAAACCTGCCGAGGCACTGGGCGCGTTCCTGCACGATAAAGAAACTTGAGAATAGCCGTTTCTTTTTCCGTCAAACGAATGCGACGGTTTTTAGCCGGTTCCTGCAACAGTTTAGCAGAAGGGCGGAACGTATATGGACCAATGGAAAACACTGCATCTTCACTGTTTTCAAACAGTCTGAGCTGCGCCCGCAATCTGGCCAGAAGTTCTGCAATACGGAAAGGCTTGGCAACGTAATCATTAGCTCCAGCATCAAGCCCTTTTACAATATCAGATTCATCATCTGATCCTGTGAGCATGATAACGGGCATACGCAAGCCATCCTTGCGCAGTTCTGCACAAAAATCGCGCCCATCTCCATCTGGTAGCGTTACGTCCAGCAGAATGGCATCACATCGCGCATCTGGTTCCTTCAGCTTCTGGCGGGCTTCGGCCAATGTTGCCGCCTCCAGAACCTGAAATTCCCCATCCAACTGCAACTGCTCTGCCAGTGTTCTGCGAATGACCTGATCGTCATCTACAACCAAAATTGGGCGCGCACCCGTCATGGAACATCGTCTCCTTATGTCAGCCCTCTGGCTCGGCTGCCTTGGCCTGCTTCCTGCACGATCACAAAACGAATCGTATCGAAACCACTTTCTGGCATGATACGTCAACCTCACGCGAAAGCCATAAAGCAGGGGTAAGATTGTTTATGATGATACACGTCTGGCCAACAGTAAACAGCAATATGGATGCACAACTGCATTGCAGACACAAAAGCATGAGCGCCATTATCGGCAAGAATGGCGTAACGCACCATAAGCACGAAGGGGATCTGGCAACACCGCTGGGAACCTTTCCTCTACGGCAAGTATTTTATCGGGCTGACCGGATTATAAAACCACAAGCAGCGCTGCCTGTTATCCCTTTAAGCCCGCAGGACGGATGGTGTGATGATCCATCATCATCCTCCTATAACCAGCACATCCAGCTACCTTCTTCTTTCCGCCATGAAATACTGTGGCGTGAAGATGCTGTATATGATCTGATTGTTGTGATTGGTTATAACGATTGCCCAGCAGAACCCGGCAAAGGTTCTGCCATTTTTATGCATCTGCAACGCCCCAACAAAACACCAACTGAAGGATGCGTTGCCCTAACAGAAGCAGACCTACGCTTTGTGCTGGCTGCAGGGGCTACAGAAATAACCATTCACCAGCCACGTTAAGCCGCATTGCCAGAAGCAGGCTTGGCTATTTGTTCCGGCGCAACCAACCCTATTGCCACGTAGCCTGGTGTTAAAGTTGGTTGTGGCTCATCCTCTGCCGATACAATCGTGATGGCCGCATCTTTCTGAAGCACCAGAAACAACAGGAAATGGCTGCTTTCACTCAGCAGATAATCCTGATTAGCTTCGGTAACTTCTATCGCAACAAAATGCCAGCCTTGGCTCACCAGCGCTTCCAACACGGTAAAATTCCACGCAGGCTGCCCCAAAACCTTTCCGCGCGCTTCCCGGCTAAACCCGCGGTACTGATCCAGCCGCGCAATGCCGGGGCTGACCTGATAAACTCTCTGCCGCCCGAAATGGGGAGCCAGATGTGCACAGACCAACCCATTGTAAATGGCATCTGGCGTAGCTGAAATAAGATAATCAGCCGGGCGCTCCTCCAAATTTTCTGTGCCTTCTTCCGATAAAACTTCAGCACATAAAACAGGCACACCAGCAAGCTCGGCTGGGCGTAAATCACCCAAAGAACTATCCACCAGCAACACAGGTGTGCCTACGGCGTGCACTGCCACAGCCAACTGTGTGGACCAATCATTGGCCCCCACAATGGCCAGCGCTGGTTGATTGGAAAGCGTAAGATGCAACCGGCGACCTAGCGGAATAAGGGAAAAACCATGCAAAATCATGGTGGAGGCAATAACGGCAAAAACAGCCGGCATAACCTGAGAAGCCCCAGGGTAACCTGCATCCTGCAATCGTATCCCAGCGGCACCTGCAACTGCCGCCGCCACAATCCCACGCGGTGCAATCCACCCCATAAATAACCGTTCGGCCCGGCTTAGGCTGGAACCTATGGTAGCCAACCAAATACCCAAAGGCCTGACCACAAACAGCACTGCTAGCGTTAAAGCCCCAATAGACCATGACAAACCAGCAAGCTCACTTCGTGTCAGATCGGCTGTAAGCATAATGAACAGGATGGAGACAATGAGCACCACCAGCGCTTCTTTCATCCGCTGGATTTCCGCCATACCGGGAATACGCAGATTAACCAAAGCCATGCCGAACACGGTAGAGGCAATTAGCCCAGCCCCATCCATGGTTAAAGTGCCGATAACGTAGAGAATCAGCGCAAGACTAAGCAGTATCGGCATTTTCAGAAGATCGGGCATTAAATCCCGTATGCACAGCCACCGCACAAACCATGCCGCACCAATGCCAAGCGCAATCATCAATGTAGCGCTCATCAGCATATGCGGGATGATAGATACAAAAAATGTGCCAGACCCCTCACCCGGCTGCATAAGCAACACTTCCAGCACTAACGTGGCCAGAATGGCACCTACGGGGTCATTCAAAATAGCTTCCCACCGCAGAAAGGCTGCAATGCGCGGTTTCAGCTTGGCATGGCGTAACAGGGGCAAAACAACCGTTGGGCCGGTAACCACAATAATGGCGCCAAACAAAAAGGCTGGGCCCCAGCCCATACGCCCAACGTAATGGGCGGCAATGCTGCCTAAAATTAAATTGATCGGCAATGCCACCAGCGTAAGGCGCAAAACGCCCTCACCGGCTTCTTTTAACTGACGAAAATCTAATGCAAGGCCGCCTTCAAACACGATAAGCGCCACCGCCAAAGAAACCATTTGGTGGAAAGCGCTACCTGCAACCTCTGAGGGATGCATGATCTGCAACCCCGGCCCCAAAAGCAGCCCCAGAGAAAAAAGCAGAACAATGGCAGGTAACCTGAACCGCCAAGCCGCCCATTGTGCCAGCATACCGCCGCCCAGCACGAGAAAAACAAAAAGAATTACGCTTTCAGTCATGCTAGGCCATTTATCTTATTGGTCTGTAGAACCTGATGAATCAGGCATCAGTATTATGCGTAAGACCAATAAGATGAACAGTTAAAAATGTTTTCCTATTCTATACCTGCCTCAGCTTCTGGCGCGGCACGTTCCATTACGGCGGCAAAAAAGCCATCTGTTCCATCCCGCAGAGGACTTAAACTGATGGAGCTTTCCTGACGCAAGGCCTGCGGCATTTCTGGGCTACCTGAAGGAACAAGCCTGAAATCAGGATGGCGTGCCAAAAATGCTGTAACCTGGTCCATGTTTTCTGCGCGTAGCAAAGAACAGGTTGCATACACCATGCGCCCTCCGGCCCGAACAAGTGCTGCCGCCCGATCCATAATGGCAGCCTGCTTTTCCAACAGCTCTGTCAGATCCTGTTCCGTAGTGCGGAAACGTGCATCTGGATTCCGGCGCCATGTGCCCGTTCCGCTACATGGTGCATCCACCAATACCCGATCGAATGATCCAGCCCGACGTTTGGCCCATTTATCTCCCGGCACAAGCAAGTGCCGTTCAACATTATGCACGCCTGCACGCCGCAAGCGTTTAACTGCACCTTCTAACCGAGGCGCAGAAACATCGCATGCAACAATATGGCCTTTGTTTTCCATCATCATGGCCATAGCAAGCGTTTTACCGCCCGCACCTGCGCAATAATCCAACACACGCATCTGGGGTTCAACGCCACTTATGGCAGCAACAAGCTGGCTGCCTTCATCCTGAATTTCCACCAGCCCATCACGGAATGCCACACTTGTTGTAACTGGCAAACGTGCAGGTAAACGCAGCCCCCACGGAGAAAGCGGTGTAGGTTCAGCATGCAGGCCTTCACATGCCAGACTACGTTGTGCCTCCTTACGGGGGCCGCGCAGAATATTCACCCGTAAATCCAGAGGCGCTGGGGTGGACATAGCTGCAAGCTCTTCTTCCAGCTTATCGCCAAACGTTGCTTCCAGATGGGGCAACAGCCAATCCGGCAGTTCCAGCCGAACAGCACGAGGCATTTCCGGGTTATCCAGAGTTTTGCCCGCAAGCGGCGTAAGGGTTGAAAGTTCCCCACGCGTCAACGCCCCTGCGGCAAAGCGCCCCTGCTCAAACATTTCCTCTACTTCTGCAAGAGAGAAACCATCGAACAACAGACGCGCTCCGGCCCGGAGCCGAGCAGACGCCACCTGCCCTTTTTGCTCCAACCACCAGCCAAGCCGACGCCACGCCCGCATAACATCCCATACAAGGCCGGATATGGCTCTGCGGTCTCCACCGCCCATATAGCGCCGCTCTCTAAAAAAGCTGTTGGCGACAGCATCGGCGGGTTTGCGCGGGGCGGCTTCCATTGCTGCAAGCAGATCAATAGCGGCCGCAAGCCTGGCTGAAGGTGTCATATGTGGTTATCAATCCCGACGGTAATTAGGAGCTTCACGCGTGATGGAAACATCATGCACATGGCTTTCACGCAGGCCCGCACCGGTAATACGGCGGAACTGAGCACCTTCTTGCAGCTCCTTCAGCACGCGGGAACCTGTATAGCCCATACCGGCTTTAAGGCCGCCCACCAGCTGATGAATAACCGCAGCCATGCTGCCTTTGTAAGGCACGCGGCCTTCAATGCCTTCTGGCACCAGCTTAAGCGCATCTTTGACTTCCTGCTGGAAATACCGATCAGCCGAGCCACGCGCCATGGCGCCAAGACTGCCCATGCCACGGTAGGATTTGTAAGAACGCCCCTGATAAAGGAACACTTCGCCCGGCGCCTCTTCCGTGCCAGCAAGCAATGACCCTACCATGACCACATCAGCACCAGCACCAATGGCCTTTACGATATCGCCCGATGTACGAATGCCGCCATCTGCAATGCAGGGAATACCTTTTTCCTTACATGCCAGAGAGGTTTCAAGCACGGCAGAGAACTGAGGCACACCTACGCCAGCCACAATACGTGTGGTGCAGATGGAACCCGGGCCGATACCGATTTTCACGCAGTCTGCGCCAGCTTCAATCAGGGCATGTGCCGCTTCTGGCGTGGCAACGTTACCAGCCACGATCTGCACATTGGCATCAAAGGCTTTCAGGCGTTCAACCGCCCCCAAAACACCTGCAGAATGGCCATGCGCTGTATCTACCACCAACACATCCACGCCTGCTTCAATCAGCATCTTGGCGCGGCTAAAGCCGTCTTCACCCACTCCGGTTGCAGCCGCACAGCGCAGGCGGCCCAAGCTATCCTTGATAGCCAGCGGATGGGCTACAGCCTTATCCATGTCTTTAACAGTGATGATACCTACGCAACGGTCTGCATCATCAACCACCAGCAGTTTTTCAATCCGGTGTTTGTGCAGCAACTGACGGGCCGTATCTGCATCCACACCATTTTTAACCGTGATCAGCCGATCTTTGGTCATCAACTCAGAAACGGGCTGGTTGGGATCTACGGCAAAGCGGGCATCACGGTTGGTAAGAATACCCACCAGCTTCTGCGTGCCGGGTTCCACCACAGGAAGGCCACTAATACCGTGGCGGTGCATGATATCACGCACTTCGGCCAGTGTCTGATCCGGGCCAACGGTTACCGGGTTCACTACCATGCCAGATTCAAAGCGCTTAACGCGACGAACCTGCTCGGCTTGTTCTTCTGGTTGCAGGTTTTTATGGATCACGCCAAGGCCACCTTGCTGGGCCATGGCAATAGCCATCTGGTCTTCCGTAACTGTATCCATCGCGGCGGAAACCAGCGGAATATTCAGTTCAATAGAGCGTGTGAGATGCGTGCGAACGGTTGTCTGGCTGGGCACAACGTCAGATGCAGCCGGCACAACCAGCACATCGTCAAACGCCAGAGCTTCCGTAACACGGCTATAGGGAGAAGAGGTCATGCTGCGGGCACCCTTGCTGAAATACAAAAAGGCAGGTTACCCTGAAGCATACGCTACGCCGCAGGTCACCCGACCATTGGCGCTCCCTCTTATGATGATGCACGCATAAACGCAAGCGTTACACGCACCTTCTGTCTGTTTTTTTAACGTAAATGCAAAAAAGCAGAGGAGGAAAGTTTGAAAGACACCCGCATACAGGCCATAACACGGGAGATGAAACGTGTTCTTCCTTTCCTGTGGGGTTTTATGCTGGCCCCTGCTGCTGCACATGCAGTGGAAACTCCACATACAGGAGGCACGCTGCGCATTCTGGTTTCCAGCGCAGCGGGCACACTTGATCCACAGATATCCTATATTGGCTTAACCAAGTTTTTTGAAACGCCTGTTTACGATACGCTTTTAACCTACCCCAAATTTGCAGGAACAGGCGCGCAACCCGTTATTCCCAATCTGGCAGAAAACGTGCCCCAGCCAGAAGATAACGGGCTGACCTATAGGCTCACCTTGCGCAAAGGTATTCGCTTCTCCAACGGGCAACTTTTAACCGTGGCGGATGTGGCGGCTTCTTTCCGGCGTATTTTTGCTGCTGGCAGCCCGACTACAGGGCCGTATTACAGCGCAATCAAAGGGGCTGATGCCTGCCTGAAAGACACAGCCCATTGCACTTTAGCCGAGGGCATTAAAACAGACGCAACGGCAAACACCATTACATTTCATCTCAGCCACCCGGACCCGGAATTTCTGGAACATCTGGCGTGGGTTCATGCAGCTATTTTGCCAGCGAACACGCCCACGCATGATATGGGTAATACAGCCCCTCCGGGTACGGGGCCTTACCAAATTACAGATTACAACCCCACAACGCATATGCGTTTTGAGCGGAATCCATACTTTCATGAATGGTCGCATAATGCGCAGCCTGCGGGCTTTCCTGACCACGTAGAAGTAACGTTCGGATTGGAGCCAGAAGCCGCTGTAACCGCGGTAGAAAATGGCCAAGCTGATCTAATGTATGAAAACGTTCCACTAGACCGCTTGGGTGAGGTCGGCAGTAAATATGCAGGCCAAGTGCATATCTTTACCCCTCTGTTGTATTACTACGCGACGTTAAATGTAAATGAACCGCCGTTTACATCCCTCAAGGTGCGGCAGGCACTTAATTACGCGGTAAACCGTCATGCTATGGTGATTTACGATGGCGGCAGTGCTGTTGCATCTCCGCAGTGCCAGCTTCTGCCAGAAGGCACTCCGGGGTATGAACGCTTTTGCTCCTATACCGCTGGCGCATCCCCTCAAAACCCTGCACCAGAATGGGCCAAACCGGATATGGAAAAAGCCCGTCAGCTTGTGCAGGAAAGTGGCACCAAGGGTATGCGGGTAACTATTGTAACCCCATCTGGCGGTAAATCGGACAATACTGCACTAGATTTGCGCAGTGTATTGGAAAATCTGGGGTACAAGGCTTCGGTTCACAGTATCAGCCCGGCCATCCATTTCACGTTTGTGCAGAACTCAGACAACCATGTGCAGATTTCCATTGGTGGGTGGAGTGCAGATTACCCATCGGCTGCCAGCTTTCTGGACACGTTGTTTGCGTGCTCCAATTTTCATCCCCATTCCGATAATTCACCCAATATGTCCGGCTTTTGTGATCCGCATATTGACGACATGATGCACCACGCTGCCCAGCTTGCCTTAACAGATCGCACAGCCAGCAATGCGGCATGGGCTCAGGTTGATAAAGCCCTGATGGCACAGGCCCCTGCCGTGCCTTTTGTACAAACCAAAAGGGTTGTGCTGGTTTCTAAACGCACACGAAATATAATTATTACGCTTAATGATGAAATCCTGCTTTCTCAGCTACAGGTTCCATGACTGATCTCGCCCCCACTTTTGCGCAAAATACCAAACCACCCGGCCCTTGGCGGATGGCGTTGCGGTCCCTACGCCATAATCGCTCTGCATTGTTTTCTTTTGCCGTTTTGGTATTTCTGGCTGTAGCCAGCCTGCTTGCGCCTTATTACGCACGCTATGTTGCACATACAGATCCGTTCGTTTCCAACGTAGCAGGTGCCATCACGGTGGGTAGGCAGGAAGTGGATATCATGCAACCCAATGATAACCCATTGCACCTTGGCCTTAGCCCCATTGGCCCCACATGGCATGGAGCTTACATGCTAGGGGCGGATAGCCAGGGGCGTGATGTTGCCGCGCGGTTACTTTATGGCGGACGGAACTCTTTGCTGATTTCGTTCTGCTCTGCCGTTCTATGCCTTGTAATGGCTGCTGCTGTCGGAATAACTGCTGGTTTTTGCGGTGGCATTATAGATACCATTCTCTCCCGCATGATGGATATTATGTGGTCTGTTCCCGTATATCTGTTTGCTATTTCTCTTTCCATTGTCACGGTAAGTGATGGGCTGCATCTGGGCCCGTTTGTTATTGAATCTGATAACCTGCTTTTGCCTATCTGCATTATCGCGCTGGTTTATGTGCCTTATGCTGCACGCCCTATTAGGGGACGGGTTATGGCATTGCGGGAAGCTGAGTTTGTTATGGCCGCACGCTGCCTTGGCGTACCCCGCTGGCGTATTGTGCTGCAAGATATTCTCCCCAACGTCACCTCCACCCTTGTTGTTCTTGGGCCACTTATCATGGCCATGTCCTTGCTGGCTGAAAGCGCGCTCTCGTTTTTGTCCATTGGGGTGCAGGCCCCTGCGGCATCTTGGGGTACGCTTATTCAAGATGGTGAAGGATTGATTTATACACGCCCTATGGTGGCCATTGCCCCGGGCTTGGCCATTATAGCTGTAGTACTGGCCCTGAACATTCTAGGCGATGGCCTGCGAGATGCGCTGGATGTGCGTGATGCCAGCCACCGCGAACAATAGGAGGCCCACCACATGTTGATGGCCGCCCTCCGCCGAGTGGGACAAACAGTTTTCGTGCTGTTTGGTATTTCCGCATTAGTATTTGCTGTATTTTTTGCCACACCGGGCGCAGACCCTACAGCTCGGATTGCTGGCAAAAACGCATCGCCTCAGACCATGCAGAAAGTGCGGCAGGAATACGGGTTTGATCGCCCCTTACCCGTTCAATATGCCATCATGATGAAAAAGCTGTTCATCACACAAGATTTGGCCTCTTACGCAGATAGAGGCGAACTAGTGGTGCCCGAAATTGCACGCGCGGCCCCGGTTACAGTTTCCTTAGTATGTGGTGCGGCCATTATCTGGGTTGTCGTTTCCATTGTCATGGGCACTCTGGCTGCCGCCCTTAAAGGCTCATGGATTGACCGCACACTAATGATGCTGGGGTTAATTGGCATTTCCATACCCGTTTTCTGGCTTGGGCAAGTTGCAAACCTGATAACGCAGAACCGCTACCACGATACCTGGCTTTTTTCATGGGTACCGGCTCTGGGCTATGTGCCGCTTACACAAAACCCTTGGGGCTGGTTCAAAGCCTTGGTTATTCCGTGGGTTGTGCTGGCGGTTTTGTTTATTGGTGTTTATAGCCGCGTGCTGCGGGCAGACCTTGTTGCGCTATCTGGAGAAGATTTTATACGCACGGCCCGCGCCAAAGGGCTTTCTCCTTCTCGTATTCTTATCCGGCACGGACTGCGCACGGCTATGGTTACCTTTGTATCTCTGTTCGGTATGGATTTTGCTCAGTTGGTCGGAGGGGGCGCTTTGTTGACCGAAGTGGTTTTCGGGCTGCCTGGAGTTGGTCGCCTCACCTATCAGGCCCTTACCAATCTGGATCTGCCTCTTATTATGGCCACCGTTATGTATTCTGCCGTATTTGTTGTGCTGGCAAATGCGGCGGTTGATATGATCTACCTTCTGCTTGACCCGCGAGTGCGCGATGCTCGCTAACATGCCCCCCCACGCCCTGCTGGATGTGCGAGACCTACGGGTAAGTTTTCCGGCCCGTGGGAAGATGATTCCGATTGTAGATGGCGTTTCCTTCACCCTAAACCATCAAGATATTCTAGGGCTGGTGGGGGAATCTGGATCAGGTAAATCTGTCACGGCTTTAGCGCTTATGGGGCTGATTGATGCTCCGGGCGTGCAGGTAACGGGTTCTGTCTGCTTCCGGGGGCAGGAACTGATAGGAATGCCGCCAAAAAAGCTACGGCGCCTACGTGGCAAAGAAATTGCCATGATCTTTCAGGACCCCATGACAGCCTTTACACCTGTTTACACAATAGGCTGGCAAATTGATGAGCAAATACGGGCCCATGAACGTGTTTCGCGCAAACAGGCCCGCACCCGCACAGTGAAACTGTTGGGGGATATGGGCGTGCCAGACCCAGAGCGCACAGCCAACCGCTACCCACACCAACTGTCTGGGGGCTTGCGCCAGCGCGCCATGATTGCCATGGCCCTTTCATGCAACCCATCTCTCCTGATTGCAGACGAACCCACAACCGCGTTGGATGTAACCGTACAAGCACAGATACTGGAACTGATACGCAGCTTGCGAGGTATGCACCACTCATCCGTTTTACTGATTACGCATGATATGGGCGTAGTGGCAGAAACCTGCGATAACACCATGGTGCTCTATTCTGGCCGTGTTGCAGAATATGGGCCAACATCTGCCCTATTTGCATCCCCCGCTCACCCATATACAGCCGGGCTTCTAGCCTCTATCCCGCCATTGGATGGGCCAAGACCATTACGTTTACCAGCCATTGCGGGTTCCCCTCCGCTTCCGCAAAACCGCCCGGCAGGATGTGCTTTTTCACCACGTTGCCAATACGCACATACAACCTGCACAATAGCATTGCCGCCTTACGTTCAAACAGGGCCGAACCATTTTGCCGCTTGCGTCCTCCCGCAAGAAGGAAAATCTTTGCCACCACGCCTGAGTGATGCACTTGCACAGGAACACCTCCGGCCATGAAAGCACCTAAAGCCCCCTCGCCCATTTTGGATGTGCGCGATCTGTACAAAACATACCGCCTTCCCCGCGGGCAGGAACTCAAGGCTGTAGATGGTGTTTCCTTTTTCGTTATGCCGGGGGAAGTGCTGGGCGTTGTGGGTGAATCTGGGTGCGGAAAATCATCCCTAGGGCGTTGTCTGCTCAAACTAACGCCCGCTACAAGTGGCCAGATTGTATTTGAAGGGCGTGATATCACGCATCTGTCTGAACGCACCTTACGTCCCTTACGCCAGCGTATGCAGATGGTTTTTCAGGATTCCTACGCCAGTCTAAACCCGCGCCGAAGAATAGGAGACTTACTAGCCGAACCTCTTAAAGTTCATCCTAATGCCCAAGGCCGCAAGCGTTCCTCCACCGAAATTACGGCGCGCTTACACGAACTGATGGAAGTTGTTAGCCTGCCCATTACAGCATTGGCACGATATCCACATGAATTTTCTGGCGGGCAACGCCAACGTATTAACATTGCGCGTGCATTAGCGCTGTCCCCTCAATTGATTATTGCGGATGAGCCTGTTTCTGCCCTGGATGTTTCTGTTCAGGCCCAAATCATCAATCTGTTTGCTGACTTACAAAAACAACTTGGCCTTACCTACGTATTTGTAGCGCATGATCTGGCTGTTGTGCGCCAGATATCAAACCGGGTAGCTGTCATGTATCTGGGCCGCATTGTAGAAATTGGTGATACCGATAGCGTTCTACACACCCCCGCCCACCCCTATACAGCCGCTCTTACTGCTGCCATCCCGCGGCCTGTTACAGGGCTAGCACGCCCTGTGCCTTTGCAAGGGGATGTTCCCAGCCCCATTAACCGCCCGAGTGGTTGCCGTTTTCATACACGCTGCCCCTACGTACAAACACGCTGCAAGCAGGAAGACCCGGCTTTACGCCCCATCCATCACGATAGGCATGAAGTGGCCTGCCATTTTCCGTTATGATCCGCCGCGGCCGCACCTTATTTCAACAGATAAAGCTATGTTTACCTTTTCCACTGCTGAATATATTTCATCCTGCAAAATATGCGCCATTTCTTTGAAAGAGTTATTTCGTATCAGTCTCAGCCCCTGCCCTGCCCACAAAGACATATTCTCAGCGTTTCCATCTCGCGCGGCCTTCTTACGTAACGCTTGGGTTAAGGCATTCTGGACAGGATAAGGAAACGGCTGGGAACTTCCATATTCTTCAATAAATTGATTACATATACCACGCGCCAACCTGCCTGAAAAAACATTCGTCAATACGGTGCTTTCGGCTGGCAAATGCTGTTCAAGCGCTTTTCTATACGCTGGGGCCAACTCGGTATCTGAACAACCCAGAAATGCTGTGCCCATTTGCACGGCTTCTGCACCCAAGCTTATAGCTGCTACTATACCTTCTCCATCCATGATACCTCCTGCGGCAATAACTGGAATTGAGATATCCTTTACAATTTCCCGGACAAGAGGAAGCAATCCTACGCCATTTCCTCCATCAGAGAGAAAACTTCCGCGGTGCCCACCCGCTTCTATACCTTGAGCACACACAGCATCTGCCCCAACGTCTGCCCATGCGCGCGCCTCTGCACTGGTTGTAGCTGTGCCACATACAAAAATACCTTGAGCATGCAGCATGGAAACCTGCTCCTGTGTGAGAATACCAAACGTAAAACTTGCAACTGGCGGTTTGGCGTGAAGCAGAACTTCAAACTGTTCCTGAAATGATGGAGCATATTGATTGGGTAATATAAAATCCAATTCCAGTTTTTCATAAACATGACGCAAAAACAGAGTATCTTGCGGGGCAGGATGATAACGGGGCAGATGATCAATAATAAAAAGGTTAACGTTAAAAGCTGATGTTGTTTCAGATTTAATCTGGTGAAGAGAAGCCTCAATTTCCTCTGGAGACATCATGCCAGCACCAAGAGAGCCTAAAAAACCTGCATTACTGGCAGCAATAACCATTTCAGCATTACTTATGCCAGCCATAGGAGCCTGAATAACTGGCAAGGCAAGCTCTAACTTTTCGACCAAAGTATGATGCGGCATGTGCTAGCCTTTCTATGTTTTTGCTGTTTAGCACTTTATCTACAAAGTCCACTCTCCACGATCTTCATGCAATCGTCACAGTTATAAATGTGAAATGCAGGTAAATTATACGCCAGTATGACGATTGATGTGGGAATAAGTCACTATGCGTTTTCGTAACGCCGTTTTTTATGCCGTAAGTCTTTCCTTGGCGCACACCTTTTTTGGACATACCGCACAGGCGCAACAGTTTACCCTACCTGATGGGCGTGCATTTCTGCCGCCTCCTCCGCGGGCCGAAGAACCTGCACAACAGGCAGACTTACGGGCTTTTGAAAAAACGCGGGGGCTGAAAGATAAGGCGCGCTGGAAATTGGCCCAGAATGACGCCAACCTGAACCCAGACCATGTTATCAAGGATTTTTCATGCGCTGCCGGATTTAATCTGGATCCAGCCAAACTTCCCGCAATGGTCGATCTTCTTACATCGCTTGCGCAGCCCGTAGAGCAAGATGTTTCAAACGAAAAAGACTTCTGGAAACGGCGCAGGCCTTTTGTTGGAACAGATAAAGACATCTGCACCGCGCATTCAGATGGGCTTGATCATAGCTATGCCTACCCATCTGGCCATACAACCTGGGGTTGGCTTACGGCGTCCATTCTTGCCAGCGCTCTGCCTGATCGTGCAACGCAAATCATGCAACGCGGCCGTATATTTGGTGAAAGCCGTATTGTTTGCGGCGTGCATTGGAAAAGCGACGTGCAAGCTGGCTATATGAACGGAAGCGCCATGTTTGCAACACTTCAAGAACAGCCCGCTTTTACCCAGAAAATGGCAAAAGTTCGCCAGGAACTCCTTGCCTTGCGTAATGCTAAAACAGAACCAGACACAAAAACTTGCGCAGTAGAACAGCAAGCCGCGCAAGATATTTTTTAATAATTGATATTTCTGATTCTGGGGTTTGGATATTCATGAGTTGCCGGTTATCTGCGTTGCCTGTCCTGCGGCTGTTTACGCTGGCAGGTTACGCACAACAGGCCTTGCCAACGGCTTTTAAAGCACCGGCACCGCTTATCGGCTTGCATGGCTTGTGGGGTTCTCGCCTATCCGATCTGGTAGCATATGAATGCACCAAACTTGCAAACTGCTTTGGCATGAACCCAGAGAAGAAGAAATTGGCATACTTCAGGCTCTTTCCCTGCAAGCACGCGCTGGCCGCGTTGATATGAACTGTATTCTTGTTTTACGCGCTGGCAGCAATTTCGACATGCCTCCATCCGGACAGACGGCTGCAAACCTACTTAAGGCCGAAACTGAAGAATCTGGTTTTTCTGGTTTTCTACCTGCTCTGGATGCTGCGTATCAGGCAGGAAGTGTGGTTGTAAAAGAAATTGCAACATACTGGGCCCATTACGAAAACACCATTCCCTCTCATTAGACGTTTTTACGTATCTGACAGGATCGAAACATGACGACACGCCGTAATTTTCTGAAATATGCGTTCCTTTCCGGGGCGGCGGGTTCTGCTGGCATGTTGCCTTCTGCCATTAGCCGCGCATTTGCTATTTCCCCCGATCCAGGAACGACATATCAGGATGCAGAACATATTGTTATCTTGATGCAGGAAAACCGTTCGTTCGATCATTTATATGGTACATTACAAGGTGTACGTGGGTTTAACGACCCTCGCGCCATACGCCAGCCCAACGGTAACCCGGTATTTGTGCAATCCAGCACAGAAGGGCAAACCTACGTGCCTTGGCGCCTGAATATTCATGACACACGCATTACATGGATGGGCTCTATTCCTCATTCACGAGAAAGCCAGGTTGATGCGTGGAACAACGGGCATCATGATCGGTGGGTAGACGTCAAAAAGTCACATTACAAGAAATACGAACACTACCCCATGACTATGGGATATTATACACGAGAAGACCTCCCGTTTTATTATGCATTGGCAGATGCTTTTACTGTTTGTGACCAAAATTACTGCGGTGTGATGACAAGCACTTGCCCGAACCGTTTGGTGTTCTGGACAGGTACTGTGCGTAATAAACAAAGCACTGACTCCACAGTTTATATGCGCAACCCAGAAATTCTTAAATCTGGCCTAACATGGACAACCTTTCCTGAAAGATTGGAACAGATTGGCATTTCATGGAAAGTATATCAAAATGAAACCGATCAGGTTGGCGGTCTGGATGAAAAAGAACGCGCATGGCTTTCTAACTTTGCACTTAATATTTTAGAATGCTTTGAAAATTATAATACATCTGCAAACCCCAGATTTCATGAATGGGTAGATGAGCGTATAAAAGCCTGCTCCAAACATATTGAAAAACTTCAGGCCGAAGAAAGGCTTGTTTCAGAAAAACATCAGGAACAGTTAGCTGAAGCCAATGCCTTGCTGGCTGTTCTAAAATGCCGCCGCGATACTGCTACAAAAACAGTAGAACAGCTTACTTCGGCAGAACGTAGCTTGTTTGAACGCGCTTTTGTAACCAACAAAGCAGACAAAAATTACCGGACACTTGAAACACTCACTTTTTCAGATGGCTCCACTACACGCCATATGGATGCTCCCAAGGGAGATGTCCTGTATCAATTCCGCAAGGATGCACAGAACGGCAAACTCCCCACTGTTTCATGGTTAGCTGCACCGGAACATTTTTCTGATCACCCAGCCTCACCTTGGTATGGTGCATGGTTTGTATCAGAAGTTATGGATATTCTTACCGAAAATCCGGAAATCTGGAAAAAAACCATTTTCATCATGACTTACGATGAAAATGATGGCTACTTTGACCATTGCTGCTCCTTCACGGCACCAGACCCTAAACGCCCGGAAACAGGCAAATCCTCCGCCAGCATAGGGCCTGATGGTCTAGAATATACTTACGCCAAAGATGAAGAAATTATGGGCGTGCCTCCTGCATTAGCACGTAGTGGCCCAATTGGTCTGGGCTTTCGGGTTCCCATGATTGTTGCATCTCCGTGGAGCCGTGGAGGCTGGGTGAATTCTCAGCTGTTCGAGCATAGCTCTACACTTCAGTTTCTTGAAAAGTTTATTGAAGGTAAGTTTGGTAAAAAGGTTACCGAAACCAATATTTCTCCATGGCGCCGTGCCATTAGTGGGGATTTAACATCATGCTTCCGCCCTTATGATGGCACGGTTCCACAACTTCCATTTATTGAAAGAGATAAACATCTAGAAATTATCGAAGATGCACGCTACCGGCCTATGCCCAGTGGATTTAAATCTCTCGAAGAAGCAGACATTACGCTGCTGAAAAACGATCCCCTCCAACTACAGCGCTATGTAAAACAGGAACCAGGCACACGGCCAGCCTGCGCCCTACCCTATGAACTGTACTGTGATGGCGGCCTAAGCGCAGATGGACAAACCATATCCCTGCATCTGCAAGCAGGTACAAAGGTACACAAGCACCTTTCATCTGGTGCCCCTTTTAATGTGTACACCCACAACATGCGGCAAGAAAGCGGTATGCGATCCAGCACCTATGCTGTAGCTGCTGGAGATAACATAACGGTAAATATTGATAGCCGTTTATCTGAAAGCAATCTTTACGATGTATCTGTTCACGCACCCAATGGCTTCTACCGCAAATTTACTGGGCGCAAGCATGGCATAAAACTTTTAGCTGAATGTAAATATATGCCTTCGAGCAAGGAAAGCATGCTTCTTTGCCTAAAAAACATGGGACATGATACATTGGAAATCCACTGCAATAGACTAGGGCACGCAGCTTTACATGTCCTGCACATTCCTGCCCAAGGCAATGTCAGGCAGGTTATACCTCTTGCTCAATCCAACATGTGGTATAATTTAACACTGACAGCACCCAAAGAACCTGAATTTTCTTATGTTTTTGCAGGCCATCTCGACAATGGGAACCATAGCATTACGGACCCAGAAATGGGCCTCATAAAATAAATACAGGTTATTATTCTATACAGGATAAAACACTGGGTGTTTACATGCTGATTTATGTAAACACCCAGCATATTAAAAATAAAATAATGTATTTTATTTTATAAACTTTTGAATTCTTATAAATTTCTCTAACCATAAATATAGAATTTCTCATTCACGCAATTTACTGATCAACAGTGAAATACAGATCATAAACAGCCTGATTGAATGAGCGTTTTTGGCTTTTGTATATGAACAGATGAATCATGATGCAAGAATGGCCCGCGCCCTAAGGTGCAAACGTATCGTGCCATTTCCTGTCCGCAATTCTAAAGCGCTAGGAAACACATAGTTCTTCAGTTTGAGCTGTTCCTGAGCAGAGAGGCTGCCATCTCCACCAGCATAAGCAAGAAGGCTATTTTTGGTCTCACTGTCCAGCAACCGTGACCTCTGAATACCAAGCCACCAAGGTCGCTGACAATGGTAAGCAGAGCCGTTGAAACAATACTCTGATCAAGCATGCAGCCATTGTGCGGCTGGTAACATAATGCAGTAGCAATACTACTGCATTATGTCTTGGTCTCTTTATTATGCACTCACATCCTTAACAGATGCATCTGCCTGCCCTTGCACCCAATAACCAGATGCCTTGATCCATTGTGTGGCAATACCGCGTTTTTCAAGAAAATATTGGCGCACTGTTTTTGCAACACGGGCTTCTGCCCCAATCCAAATAAATGTGTGTTCTGAAATATCCATGCCGGATAGAGCAGACACAATACCTTGTGCATCATCAGCTTTATCCAAAGGACGATGAACCCAATGCGCTATATGCTGTGCAGATGTTTCGAATATCTGCTCGTCTTCTTGCCCTGGCACAGCAACGATTGTTGTCACATGGCTTTGAGCGGGAAGCTCCTCCACCCTACGGCCAATGGCTGGCAAGGCTGTCTCATCCCCAATCAGTAACCAATGCGCGATATTGCCAGAAATAATCTGAGATCCTTTTGGGCCGCCAATATCTAGATGATCACCAACCTTTGCAGCCCGTGCCCATGCGGCAGCAGGTCCACCTTCGTGATTCACAAAATCCAGCACCAGCGTACCTGCTGCTGGATTATATTTGCGCGGAGTGTAATCCCGACGGACTGGCGCACCATCCAAACCAGGAATGAATATTTTGATATGATCATCCGGAGAGGAACTTACAAAACCCGCTAGATCCGAACCTGCAAGACTTATCCTTATCATATGCGGTGTTAACCGCTCCACCTTTACAACTTCTAAAGAACGGCGATGCAATTCATGCCGCACACGATGGATTTCTGGCACATCGCAAGCACCAGAAACAACATTCTGGGTTGTCATTTATTTATCCTATTGCTTACTCGAAGTTTTATTTTGTTTCTAAACGGTTCACTTCTATGCCCGTCCCGACAGGTAGCAAAACGCTGGAAATACCGGGCAATACGCGTATGGCCTGCCCATAGCGTTTTACATCTTCTGTACCGGGCCGGATCATATTATCAGCCACAATAATTGCACCGGGGTTAAGGCGTGGGTAAAACGCCTTTAAGCAAGGCACATAAAGATCTTTCCAAAGATCAACAAAAACAAAATCTACTTTTTCATCCATCTCATCAATCATCTGCACGGCATCACCTACGCGAAAGTCTATCCAATTCGCCAAGCCTGCTTGCTGTGCCATTTTCTGAGCATAAGCAGATTTATAATCATGCAGTTCCATTGTAATCAGCTTACCGTCAGCAACGCGGGCAGCTTCGGCAAGCCAGATGCCAGAATATCCGAAGGATGTGCCGAGCTCCAGAATAGTTGGATTTTTCAGGCTCTTGGCTAAAATATTCAACAGTTGCCCTGTTTCTGGCCCGATGGAACGCATGCGCTGGTCATGCCCCCCATCACGACCGCCAGGCGCTTCAATACGCGGCTGGCGACGTTCTTGCTGTATACGTTCATGATAGAGGTTGAGAACTGTCTGAATTTTATCATCCATGATTATCTTCCCTCTTATTGTCTTACAGATTTAAACTTGCCCAACACCACGTGCAGCTTCATCTAAAAGTGCTGCAATTTTTTCTTCTGCCGCTGGGTCAAGCCCACCGTTACGCAACCGAAGACGCAACGCAATTTTCAGGTTTTCCATGGCGCGCATTATAGGCATGGGAATATTCTTACGCCCACCTCTTCCTTCGGGTTCCGCTGCCGCTGCACGAGAAAGGATTTCTTCCAACCCGGCCTGGTTGGCAGACAAAAACGCCTCACCCTCTGGTGTTATCTGGTAGTTTTTACGGCTTTCACCTTCAGATGGGCGAATATATCCTGCTTCTTCCAACCAAGTGAGTGTTGGATAAATAACACCGGGGCTTGGGGTATAACTTCCCCCAAATTTTTCTTCGATATCCTTGATAAGTTCATAACCATAAGTTGGTTTTTCCGAAATTAACTTAAGAACCAGCAAACGGATTTCGCCATAATCAAAAAGCCTGCTGCGGCCACCCCGTCGGCCTCCACCCCGACCATGTTGATGGCGATGCTTCCCTCCAGAACCTGCTGTTCCTTCAGGGGAGAAAACCGGGCGGTTACGACCGCCTGCGTGTTTGTTTCTGTGTTTCATAATTCCGATATATGTTCCGATATATCGTATGTCAAGATATATCTAGATATATTTCTTAGTCGATCTGTTTTGCTCCCTACCCTCTTCACACAAGCAACAGGCACACGTGCGCAGGCATACAAATGCGGCAAAACACAAGCAGTCGATATTTTACCATATATGTAGAATCCCCGTTTTTCGCACAATGCGTGAATGTTTTATGAATACTCTATTTAATATAAATGAATTTTTTAAATATCTCTCAAAAACCCACAAAAAGTCAGATAGGTTGCGGCGCCTTATGGGAAAATGAGACACCGCAATGAAAAAGTTCCTGATCCTGAGCACAGTTTGTATATTTGCTCAAAACACCACAACCATAGCCAAAGCGAGCAGCTACCCGGATAAACACAAAAACCACGCTCCCCTTGCTGCAAAAAAAACGGCTAAATTGCCGAAACCCAAGGATGAGAACGTCGACGTCGTCTCGCGCAAAACAGCAGGCGGCGGAATGATGGTGAAACACACATCTGCCAAAACGATAAGCTCACTTTCCCATAGCTATATCGAGATGCAGTCTCCCACTTCCACAATCGAATCACTGATCCAAACAGTGCCTGGCGTGGTTTCTGCCAGTGAAGGGCCTCTTACAACCTCCTTTTCCACCATTCATATTCGCGGGATGGCGCAAGCAGAAATTGGTGTCACGCTTGAAGGCATGCCAGCAGCCAACCCCTTTACATACAGTACCTATACCCCTTCTCTCGTTGATAGTGAGAATATGGGCCAAGTGAATGTGATGCAGGGCTCGGTGGATATTAATTCCCCCACCTACAACGCAACGGGGGCTGAGGTTTCTGCAACATTACGCCACCCGATGGACCACCAAAATGTGCATGTTGCGGCCTCTGGCGGCTCCTACGGCACGAACAAAGACTTTATCCGCTACGATAGCGGAGAAATCGGACACTCCGGCGTGCGGGGCTTTGTTTCTGGTTCCTATGCCCGCAGTGATATGTGGCGTGGTGCTGGTGACATTCGCAAGTGGCACGTAGATGCAGCACTTACAAAAAGCTGGGCTCCCGGTAGCCATTCAGAAGCTATTTTTGGTTTTACAGATGCCGCACAAGGTGAATGGCTTTATCCATCCTTGGCGAATTGGAAAACCTACGGAACCAAATATGGCCTGAACAACCAGTATTATAATGGTGATACACACTACGTTGGGCTGAACGGCAAAAATACTGGGGCTATTTACGGTACATTAAAAAATCATTTCAGCTTTGGGCATGGGTTAAGCTTAGACGCACAAGCCTATTCTGTTGAATTTCATGGACCTTATTATTACGGCGAAACCGTGCCTGTCTCCAATGGTTATGCTGGCGCGGAAAAATACGCACATCTTGACGATTATAAAAACCTACCTGGATATGACCCATCAGTTAGCAAATTAACGTCTGTTGAAGTTTCAGATTGGTATACAATTTCTTCCGGTTTAACCCTTACCGGACATTGGAAGCATAAATTCAATACACTTAACTTTACCTATTGGTATTCTTACGCTCAGGAAGCCGCCACCCAGAAGTTTTATCCTGTAAATGGCAATGGGCATTGGAACTCTAATGGTGCCCCCCTTACAGCTAACGGCGGACTGCTTATTAACCAAGATAATGAAAACGCCTTACAGCAGTTGAATAGCTTTGCTGTGGACGATAAAATGTCGTTCCTGCATGACCGCCTGACTATTGATGGTGGTATTAGAATGGTAATGGCAAACCGCCAATACACTCAGGATCTGCCGGGCGTAACGGCAAGCAAATCCATTAAAAATGTGTTTGTTCCCTCCCCTCAGGTGCTTATCAATTACCGCTTCAATCCCAACCATCAGATCTATGTTAACGGCACAACTGGTTACCACCTTCCTGCAGGGTTAAGTTCACAGCTTGCATCCTACAGCTATAACACTGGCAAGGCGACATCGCTCCCGATGTCCGATTACAAGCCAGAATATATGATTACAGAAGAAATAGGGTATCGCTATAGTGGCCTCTTTATGGCTAACCTTGCAGGCTTTCATTATAACGTAACGAACCATCAGGTTTCGGCCATAAGCTATCAACCGGGATCAACATCAACAATTTCACAGTTAATCAACGCCGGTGGTCTGGAAGCCTACGGTATTCAGGCAGAACTTGCCACGCGCCCCTGGCACAATGTAAGCGCTTACGCATCTGGCCAGTATATGCACACTAAAAATGGAAACAATATTGCTTATGCAGGAGATTATCTTGCAACCAAAGGCAAGCAAGAAGTCGGTGCTCCACAATTTTCTGGTTCTCTGGGCCTGACCTATAATGATGGCAAATGGTTTGGCAACTTTACGCTGCAATATACTGGTGCTCAATACGCCACACTCATGAATGATCAGAGTATTCCCGGTTACGTTACGGCCAACCTTGGCTTTGGCAGGCGCTTGCCGCAAATTGGCCACGTCTCTCCTAAAATCAAGCTGAACCTCGTTAACCTTGGGGACAACCATTATCTGTCTTCAATGTATGGCTATACAACAAACGCCAAAACACAGCATGGTGTGCTTACGGGCAAAAGCCTTTCTGGCTCACAGCCTACTTACGTTATTGGTTCCCCATTTGTGGTAACTGCCACCCTTTCTGCTGATTTTTAATTTTGCACATTATCAGGATATTAAGTCGTTCTGTGTTCTGCTTCTTAAAAGCAGTGCACAGAACCACTATAGAACACCCAATAGTTTGATACCGCAGAACACACAGCGTAATGCTCCAAAAAGCACATCCACAGTGCACCTAACCACAAGCCTTATGAGAAGACCCTTTTAGGTTATGCAGGCAAAAGTGCTGCCGCAGCCGTTGGCGAAACCTGCACTGGTGGAGCATGCCAGCGCCCTTCGTCTACATTCTGAATTTCCCTATCAATCTCACGCACCACCTGCCGTGAAAATGGGCCGAGATGTAAATAAAGTGCACTCGTCATAACCACATAAGGTATTGCCTTTGGGTTATGCAGGCCACAATCAATCATCATACGCCAGAATTGTTTGGCTGTTCCTGGGCCAGCACGGTGAATACGGAAAAGCAAACGTGCAAAACTGCGCAAATCACCCCGTATCATTTTATGGGCGCGCTCACGCTTGAGCATCCGGCCCATCCGTCGAACACGCCCAAAATATGCAACTGGATTGTAAATTTCTGCCAGAACGGTTCTGTAATCATTCAATACATCGCGGCGCGGGCGGTTTGTTTCAAAATTCAGCCCCGCTGTGCACTGATCTCCAGATTGCGTCTGCTCGCCCCCAGAAAACAAGCGCCCCTCGGCTAGCAGGCGGCGCGTAAGCTGTGTTGTTGGCAGGGCATAAAGTAACCCAACCATGCAAACCGGAATGGAAGTATCTTCAATACATTCTACCATCCCTGCTGCAACACTGCTTTTTTCGCTATCAAAGCCAACAATAAAGCCAGCGTTTACAAAAATACCAGCCTCATGAATTTTGGTAATACTTTCTTGCAAGCTGCGCCGAGTATTCTGTTTTTTCTGCGTCATCACCAGCGTATCTGTATCCGGGCTTTCAATCCCGATGAATACAGCAAAGAAATTTGTTTCTGCCAGACTGCGCAGCAAATCCGTATCATCTGCAAGGTTGATAGATGCTTCGGTTGAAAACTCAAATGGAAATTTCTTTTTATTCTGCCAGAGTTTCAAATCCGGCAAGAACTTCTTAAGCGCTTTTTTGTTACCAATCAGATTATCATCAACAAAATCCACATGCCCCCGATAACCAAGAGCATACAATGCATCCAGCTCTGCAATAACCTGGGCGTTTGTTTTGGTTCGCGGTACACGGCCATAAAGCTCAATAATATCGCAGAACTCGCAGCTAAACGGACATCCACGTGAAAACTGAATACCTACATGCAAATACTGATCCAGCTTTAACAGATCAAAACGCGGCAAAGGGCTTTTTGTAACGTCCGTTTTCCCCATCGGGGCCTTAAAGACGCCCTGCGTGTCCCCCTTTCGCCAAGCTGTTATGAAATCAATCATGATTTCTTCAGCTTCACCCAGCACCTGAAAATTTGCCGCGCTATACAAATCTGGGCTGGATGTCACATCCGGCCCACCAACCACCACTGGCTTATTGCTAGTGCGACACATTTCTATAATGCGCAGGGCGTCATTTCTTTGGGGAAGCATTCCGCCGGTCATCACCATATCGGCCCAAGCGAAATCCTCATCTGTCAGAAGCTCGGTGTTCCGGTTCACCAATTTAACCTCCCAGTGTTTGGGAAGCAACGCTGCAACCGTAATCAAACCAAGCGGAGCCGCCGGATAGCGCGCCCCAGCCAGATCACAGGCCTCTTTGTAATTCCAGAACGAACTGGCATTAAAAAGTGGAAAGATCATCAAGACCTTGCAGCTATCGGTCGTCACGGAGATATCCTTTGATTGAACAGCTGATCACAATCAAAGCGGACGATATCTCGCTCTCTTCGACGGCGCGCAGCCCCCTGCAGGGCTTGGTTTCCTATGGAGGGTGAATGCTCTGGACACCTTCCATATGGGCGTCGTATCTGAGAGCTGGGGGTAGCAAGAGCCAGCAAAAGGTCATTTCATGACCTTTCATCTGAGTGAATTCTGCTTATACGCTCAAGAACGCATGTATTGCAAATCAATCACTATCCTAGAAGAAAAAGACATACCAAGATGCTTATCACCTCGGTATGAAATTTCCAGCCAGAACGCTGGCACTCTACAACTCACATAAAAATACAAATTTACTGAGGCAAGTTCTTTGCCAGTCTCAGATGCTCTTCAAGCGTTGGCACAGTGCTTGCGGCCCACTTTTTCAAGGCAGGATTATCCCCATTTTTTGCATAACGCTGGAAAAGTGAGAGAGCATTTTCATGCGTCGTTATCTGATCTTGCCTATACTGCCGCACAAAGCTTTCATCATGCAGGCCGTGGAGCGTATCAAGCTTTTTTTGGCTTGATTCATCAACGTCAACCGGAAGCATATTGTTTATGTTGTTATCACTTACAATCTGCTTCAGTTCTGCTGATGTCTTATGATGATCTTCTATCATTTTAGATGCAAAATCTTTAAGAGAAGGTTCTGAAAGTGCCTGTTGGCTGGATTGAATCTCGAAAAGATCGCTCCATACAGCACCTTGAATAAAATCATCCGTTTTAGGGGCTATACCCATTGCAGAATTTATGCCGGTTCGTTCTGGTAAAGATTCTGCAAATGCTGGCGTCGCAACACACAAAGCCGCAACAAGAAAGTACGTCTTTTTCATGAGTATTGTCCTTTTGAAAGCGGTAATTTCTTGAAAAAAGATACATCCGCAAAGTACGCACTATGTTGAACGGCGCCCTTTACTAAAGGTTTCACGCAATCAAAGAACAATTCTGCTATTGAATAATTTTTATTTACAAAAAACTTTTAAAAATTCTGGAACTCCCTTTATTAGAAAAAATTTATGGCCTATACAGTAATAAATCGCATTTACCCATAAATAAAGCCGGATGCTGCACTGTCTATTGAGCAACATCCGGCAAAAAATGGTATTATTTTCTCATCTACCGTTATCAGAGATCAGCACTTACAGAAAACTTAAATGTTTGCGGATCCCCCATAACCAGATCGCTCTGATAAACAGAAGCCCAATACCGTTGGTTTCCAACGTTATCGACTTCAAACCGTGCCGTAAGGGGCTTGTTATGAACCAAAAAGGTATAACGTGCCCCCAGATCAAACCGAGACCATGCAGGCAGGTGGGCTGAATTGACGTTATTGAACTGCTGCTTGCCAGTACTAACAACACGGCCAACAAGCGTTAGCCCTTTTACGAAGGGCACATCATATTCCAGATTTCCGTTAATTGTATAGTTTGGAACACCAATAACGGTCTTGCCATTATATTCACCTCCGGCTGTATGCACCTGTTTGGCATCAATCAGCGTAAGGCCTCCGTTAAACCGCAACCCACGCAGGATTTCTCCATTAAATGTCAGTTCCATACCCCGGTTTCTCTGCTTGCCGCTTTGGGTATAGATAGATTCACCCGTATCTCCGTAAGGTTCTGTCATACCATACGGCATGGATGTCTGGAAAAATGCGACACCGGCAGAAAAACGCCCCACGTCGTACTTGGCACCAACCTCGTACTGCGTGCTCTGATACGGCGCAAAGGTTTGCCCTGCATTTACATAGGTAGAACCAACAGTGGTGCCAGCAGAAAGCCCCTGAATACGGTTGAAATACAACGCAACATTCTTAACCGGGTGCACTACAAGGCCGATAACAGGCGAAAAAGCTGAAGCATTATAATGCGAAAGCAGACTTCCGCTCCCGTAATTATAGGAATCTGATAGGATATCCTGATACCGGAAGCCACCTGTCAACGCGATACGGTCATGCCAGAATGTCATCGTATCAGACAAAAACAAGCTATAGAGTTTGTTCCATGAAACGCGCCCTGGGTTGCGCAAATTGCCTCCGGCAAACGTCTCATTGGGCGTAAACTGAGTTGGGTGATAAATATTCCCGGACTCCCCTACCAGACTCATAGCATAAGCTGCGTCTGATTCTTCCCAGATTGCAGAACCACCCGCATTGATTTCATGCTTGATAAAGCCTGTATTTACATGGGCACGCACCCCAGCCTGCGTTGCCTCGTTCATAACATTATAAGCATCCGCCATAGCCCCCACAGAGCCATCCCCTGTACGAGAATTGCTTAGTGTGGTTGTGGCGTAATTACCCATTTCGTTTCCACTTTGGGCACCAAACTTTGCGTAGGTGGTAATATGCTCGCCAAAGTCATGTTCAATATTCAGCGTGCCAAACAGATAGGAGAGATCTGTGTAAGCCCAGCGCTGCCCCCAGTTTTTGGAGGGAGAGGTAGCCTTTGGTGTAGGCATATCTGTTGCAAGGCTGGAAACAATAATAGCGCTACGCCCCCCAAAAACCTGCTGTTTCTGGTAGTTCATATTCATATTGATGCGCGTATCATCATTATGCCAATCAAAGGAACCGCCAAGGGCAATGTCATCATGCCGTTCTCCTTTGATAGGTGTTTCACCATCCATGCCAGCGGCATTGAAGCGGAAACCATAGGCGCGATCTTTACCAAACCGACGGCTTAAATCAAAAGCGCCACCGCCCTGCCCGCTACTTGTATAATCACCTGTAACGCGGGTGATATCAGTAGATGCCGCACGTTTGGGAATAAGATTTACATTCCCGCCAATGGCAGAACCGCCCGGCGCCGCACCATTCAAAAACGCACTGGCGCCATTAAGAACCTGCACTGAATCATAGAGCTGAGGAGAAACAAGTTGGCGCGGTGTAACGCCATACAAGCCATCAATCGCAATATCATCGCCATACAGGGTAAAACCACGTATCTGGAAAAGCTGGGCGTAATTACCATACCCCATAGTTGTGCGAACGGTTGGATCATTCAGCAAAACATCACCAAGCGTTTGAGACTGCTGGTTCAAGATAAGGCTGGAATTATAGCTTCGTATATTAAACGGAACATCTAAGCCCTTTTTATGGCCTAAAACCCCCAGATCTCCTCCATTCGTCACATACATACGGTTGCTGCGCGATGCTTTAACAACCAGATCTTCCTGCTTGGCTGCAACCGTATCTGTTGTTTGCTTATTTTGCCCCTGTATCGTTTTTTTTGTCTGGCCTGCACTTGGCTGTTTTGTATCCGAAAGAGGTGCATGTACTGGCTTATGTGACGGCTTGATATCTTCTGCCTGCACATAACCAGGAAAAAAAACGCCTTCTGCAATGCCTGCAAGCAAGCTGGAAACACAAAGCGTATTCAAACAAAACACACGAAAACTCATGGCAAGGCTCACTGCATAGGAATATGCCTGCGCCTTATCTAGCAACTAAGAATAAATTGCAAGTACGTAATCCCATGAGTTTCCGCTGAATCCTCCGCAAGACACGCAACACCCCATAGAATCAGAAAGGGGTAGGACAATGCCTACCCCTTCGCCTAAGCAGATGGCTCTTATTAAGCTCCTAACAAGAATACCCTGAATTACGCGGCAGCTCGTGCAGTTACCCCCAAGCGGTAACCTTCCCGCTGAAGCACCTTGATTGAATCCTCGGAATATTTTGCCACGAGAGAGGAAACATCACCCGGAGCACACCAGAACCCCAGAGTAACCTGAATATTTGCAGGCTTGGGCAAAAAGGAAACCGAAGCTGCCGGGTCTTTCAGAACCTGCGGATCCTGCTCTGTCAGCCCCAGCAATAGTGTCCGCGCTTTATCGAGATCATCATTATAATCAATCAGCAAACTGACCGAGCCCAGAAGCCGATCTGATTCCGAGCTGTTAATAACAATGTTGTTTGAAAGGGTTCCATTAGGAACGTAAATAATCTCGTGGTTTGCATCCAGCAGCACAGTGCGGAACATTTCGATTGATGTCACTGTGCCCGAGCTACCACCCGCAGTAATGGAATCCCCTACCTTGAAAGGACGGAAAAGCAGAATCAAAACACCGCCGGCAAAGTTCGCAAGACTGCCTTGCAATGCCATACCAACAGCCAAGCCCGCTGCACCCAACACCGCAACAAACGACGTTGTAGCAATGCCAACCATAGAAGCTACGCTGATGAGCAAAAGAGCTTTTAGGAACAGGCCAACAACACTTAGCAAAAAACCACGCAATGTTGGTTCTATATGGCTGGCCGTCATCATCCGGCCCATTGCCCGCGTTACAGCGTTAACAACTTTCCAGCCCACAAAAAGAACGATCAATGCCAGAACAAACTGGCTTGCATACCCTAACAATACAGGCAACAGCCCGCTTAATTGCGACCAAATTGAATGAACCTGATTTTCCATAATCATCCCTAAATCATATTTCGCGTGCGCCACACGACAGCATGCAACGCCCGCACCTTCCTGACATGGTAAGATATCTCACTGCTATCCGTCATCATTATGGCCTGACTAAAATTTACACACATTGTTGTAAATTCATTAACTATGCATCACCACCACATTAGGAAGGCCGAGCCAAGCCATACAGGCTTCTTGGCAAACAAATAGATAGCCGAGCGCGTATGCTTCCATCACGTTGAAAACATACGCATCTGTTAGGCACCAAAATCACATAACTGTGATATTTGTTTTATCATCATGAATATCAGGAAAGGTATTCAAAACAATTATCATTACGGGTTCTGGCCTATGACACGCCACACAACATTGCCAACATCATCAGCAACCAGCAACGCGCCTGCACGATCAAGCGCAAGACCAACTGGTCGGCCATGCACATGTGATTCATCTGGTGTCAAAAAGCCCGTAAGCACATCAATAGGCATTCCTGCTGACCGCCCATCGGCAAACGGCACATAGATTACCTTATAGCCACTTTTAGGCCTACGGTTCCAAGATCCATGTTGCGCCACAAACAATCCATGCCGCCATACGTCAGGGAGTTGCATGGCATCATGAGAAAACGCAATACCAATAGAAGCTGTATGCGCACCAACAGCATAATCAGGCACAACCGCTTGCGCTACAAGATCCGGACGTTGAGGTGAAACACGGCTATCAACATGCTGGCCGTAATAACTGTAAGGCCAGCCATAAAATGCGCCTTCCTTCACGGCGGTAATGTAATCGGGCACAAGATCACTCCCTATTTCATCCCGCTCATTCACCGCCACCCATAGGGCTCCACTGTCTGGCTCAAAGGCCAAGCCATTTGGGTTACGCAATCCGGTTGCATATGGAGTGAGCTTTCCTGTGGATAAGTCAAGTTTGTCTATCCGTGCCCGGCCCTCTTCAACCTCCATTCCATTATCAGCAACATTGCTGTTAGATCCGATAGTTACATACAAAAAGCTGCCATCTGGGCTTGCAAGCAAGTTTTTGGTCCAATGATGGTTATATCCAGCAGGTAGATCCACCACTTTGGTGCCGGGTGTATTAATCTGCGTATCACCATCGTGATAAGGAAAGCGCAAAATCTCATTGGCATTAGCGACATACAGATTATTCCCTATAAGCGCCATTCCAAAGGGAGAATAAAGATGATCCAGAAAAACCGTGCGCGTATCTGCGGCTCCGCTCCCTGATGTATCACGCAGCAGAATAATCCGGTTCGGACTGCTATCGCCCGCACCGGCCTTGCCCATTACAAGCCCAGCAATACGATTTTTAACGCTTTTAAAGTCCGTTTTGGGGGAGTTGCTCTCGGCCACCAGAATGTCACCATTGGGTAACTTATAGAGCCATCGGGGGTGGTTCAGGTTTTTTGCATAAGCTGTAACAGCCAACCCCTGCGCGGGTGATGGTGTTTGTGTGCCCGACCACCCAATAGGCGTTGCAATATTAACCGTTGGGAACAAGGTATGGTTGGGTTTGGGAAGATCAGGACTAGGGCCAAACCCGGCCGCAATGGGCAACTCTGCTGCCTCTGGATGCAGCAAAAGTTTCCACCCAGCGGCACTCATAACCGCAAGGCTCAGCACTCCGACACCGGCCCAGTACACCCATGTTTTCATAACATTCTCTCGGCTCTATGTTACGACCAAGATCATGCACCCAACAAAAAACCTTTGCCCTATTTTTTGGAAGACAAACCAAGAATAAAGCAAGCGTAAGCACAACAGCATGATCGTCTGGTCAATGCGTAGTGCGTGTGTAACATCCGAACATCTCAGTGAGTTCCACACCCTGCCAGCTATATTGTCTGCTTAACCTCATAATCGCGCCACCCGCATCTGCTGGGTGGCGCATTTTTACTTATGGAAACCAACGCCGTCCGCACTGGTAAGCAATTAGGTAAAGGCCCATATATACAACGGGAATAAAGAAAATAATCCGCTCAAGATCACCCATCATGGTTAGATTTCCTCATCGGATGAAAGGTTAGATTGGGCATCCAGCATAATGGCCCCTGCCCCGGAAATCAGGATGATCATGACCGTACCAATCACCCACGCAAAATACCATGGCCCCTGATCCCCCACAAACACGGCAAACAGCAAAGAAACAACAAGAGCAACAGCCAGACCGACCAGACGCAAAAGCTTTGTCATCACGACCTCACAATCAGTAGCTATGGGTATCATTAACGACATCAGCGGTATGAACCTTCCCGCGCATGACGTAATAACACCACGAAGTATAAGATAGGATAATCGGCACAAAAATGGCTGCAACGGCCAGCATGCAGCCTAAACCGTATTCACTTGCCGTGCTGTTCCATACCGTCAAACTTTGGTCTGGCACGGTGGAAGACGGCATGAGAAATGGAAACATAGCGCAGCCGACTGTCGTGATAGTACCGGCCCATGCGCCCAAACCTAACCACCACGCAACCACAGTACGCCCAGCCGACAGCATTGCAGAACCTGCCAGCATGCAGCTTACCCCCATAAGTGGTAACAGCCATAAGGCAGGATGATGACGGAAATTATGCATCCACCCCCCGGCAACCATTGCCACAGATTGACCATGTAGAGGGTTTGCTGGCATGGCCGGATTAACCGGAGCTGTCATAACAAATCCGGGCAGAAACTGCATCCATATGCCACCAGCCACAAACAGGATGGCCGCAAATATACCTCCGGCAATGGCATAATGCCGTGCACGTGCCCAAATGGGATTATCAGCCCGCAACATCAGCATGGCGCCACCTTGATAAATACTTAAGCTGACAGACATAAAACCACATAAAACGGCAAAGGGATTAAGCAGATAAGACAGGAAGGATTCATCCTGATAATACTGCCCCGTCCAGCCAAAATGGTATCCTACTCCTTCCAGAATATTCCCAAACGCTGCGCCATAGATAAACATTGGCACAAAGCCCGAAACAAGAAATACCCAGTCCCAGCTTGCGCGCCACAACTTGCTATCTGCCTTGGAACGATATTCAAACGCTACAGGCCGCAAAATCATGCTGAACAGCAGGGTAATCATAACCACATAAAAAACCGAAAATGATGTGCCGTAGAGTGTAGGAAAAGCGGCAAAAATTGCCCCTCCCCCTAAAATAAACCAGACTTGGTTACCATCCCAATGCGGGCCAATAATGTTGAGTGCTGTACGGCGTTCGGCATCATTGCGCCCTACAAAGCGCAGCAATGTGCCTACCCCCATATCCATACCAACCATGGTGCCAAGGCCAATAAACAGCACACCCAACATAACGGCCCAAACTATCTTCAGTATCGCGTAAAGTTCCATATCACCGTTTCCTGTCAGGAGGCCGTAGGGTGCATGTCAAAGGCTGACGGTTTGGGAGCATGCAGTTGAGCATGTGGTTCCATGCTGTCGTGTTCTGGCCCCAGACGCGCGAACTTGAACATGAGGTAAAGTTCTGCGGCAATAAACACACTATAAAGCAGCACAAAACCAATGAGCGAAAACACCATGTAAGACACGCCATGGCTTGAAGCGGAAAGGAAGGTGGGCAACCATCCGAACACTGTCCACGGCTGACGGCCTGCTTCAGCAGTAATCCATCCAAATTCTGTTGCCAAAATTGGCAAAGGAATTGACCACATGCAGAGTTTTAGAAGCAGCTTGTTATGCTCTAGCCGACGTTTCAGACTGACATAGGCTGAGATGGCAAACAGCGCGAAAAACCATAGAGACAGCAATACCATAAACCGAAAAGACCAGAACGTAACAAATACGTTGGGGAGAATATCGGGCTGAGTTGCTTTCACCACAGCGTCAATCTGATCTTCAGGAATGTTCGTAACATCCTGATTGGGGGCGTGGCGTGCGGCCAACAGGCCGTATCCCATGTCCTGCTCATGCTGTGTAAACAGAGTGAGATCTGCATCGCTATGCGTAACACCATAGCGGCGCAAAGCGCTCACAGCCTCGATACCCGCACGAATACGCGGTCCGGCTGCATCTTCCAGCTCATGCATACCGGTAATGGGTTGGTCAAACGTATGGGTAATCAGTGGAGTGAGCACAAGCGGCACACCAACTTCAAAATGGTTTTCCTGCTTGGCGTCATCTGGCAAAGCCGCCAAAATCCACGGTTCAAACGGCGGTTTGCTGGTGTGCCAAAGGCCTTCGATTGCCGCAATTTTGGTGGGCTGTTTTTCATAATCCAACCGGCCCAATACATCTCCCAACGTAATAACAGCCACAGTGGAGATAATGCCAAATAGCGCTGCCATACGGAACGAACGTGCCGCAAACTGCCGATGCTGACCGCGTAGTAGGTAAAAAGCACTAATACCCATAACAAACATTGCTGCCGAGACGTAACCCGCAACAGATGTATGAACAAACTTGGCTTGTGCATCTGGATTGAAAACCAGATTTACAAAACTTTCAAACTGCATCCGCATTGTTTCAGGATCAAAATGTGCACCTTCGGGCATATTCATCCCGGCGTTGGCAATTAAAATCCATAAGGCTGATAAATTAGAGCCCAACGCCACCAAATAAGTGATAGCCAGATGCGCCTGCTTGCTCAGCCTATCCCAACCAAAAAACATGAGACCTACAAATGTAGATTCCATAAAAAAGGCCATAAGGCCTTCAATCGCTAAGGGTGTACCGAACATATCCCCGAAAAAATGAGAATACATGGACCAATTGGTGCCAAACTCAAATTCCATTGTGATGCCAGTTGCAACACCAATGGCAAAGTTTATTCCAAACAGTTTACCCCAAAACTGCGCCATATCTTTATAAATCTGCCGACCAGTAACAACGTAAACTGTCTCCATAGCCGCCAGCATAAATGTAAGGCCAAGGGTAAGCGGCACAAACATAAAATGGTACAATGCCGTCAGCGCAAATTGAAAGCGCGACAGATCAACGACATTGGGATCAATAAATTCCACCGTCAGATCTCCTGATTACGGTAAAAGCAAATAAAGGTTTGGGGAGGATCAGATCATCGTCGGATCATGGCGCTCTCCCGACCTCATAAAACCGGCCTTCTGCAACGCGCACGATACGGTCCATCAATCCCGCCACTTTGCGGTTGTGGGTAATGCACATGATGGTTGCCTGCGGCGGTAGTGCAGCAAGTAAGGCAGCCATAAGATCCTGCTCCGTCTGTGCATCCAGCCCCTCCGTTGGCTCATCTAAAATGATCCATGCAGGCGCACGCAGCACAACCTGCGCTATGGCCAACCGCCGCGCCTGGCCGCCAGAAAGGCAAATACCTTCTTCACCAACCAAGGTATCAAGCCCTGCTGGCTCAGCCCGCACAAACTCTGCTAGCTGCGCAATTTTTAACGCCTGCCACATTTCATCTTCTGTGGCATTGGAGCGGGCGATCATCAGATTACGCCGAATACTGCCCAGAAATAGGTGAAAGTCCTGCGCAACAACACCAACATGTTGCGACATGGTATCTGCATCAACGTTTTTCAGATCAACGTTGCCAAAACTGGCTGTTCCTTCCTGATAATCATAAAAACGGAACAGCAGATTTATCAGCGTGCTTTTACCTGCCCCCGATGGACCAACCAGAGCGACATGCTCCCCTTGCCGGATCAACAGATTTGCATGCCGAAGCGCCCAGTATTTTGTTTCTGGGTAACGCATTCCCAAATTACAAAAGCACAGATCCAATGGTTGAACTGGAGAGGCTGTTACAGCAGGCAGAGGCACGCATGGGGGCTGATCACATACAGCAAATACGCGCTGCGCTGCCACACGCACATGCCCCAGTAACTGCCATGCTGCTGGCAAAGGCCCCACAACATCAAACGCAGCAAGCCCACCTAACGCCAGCATAGGCAAACATGCCGCAGAAAGAGTGCCTGCATGATAAGCATGCGTAGCAAGAGCCAGCATTGCTACTGCACTTAATGTGCCGATTAGAGTGCTTAGGAAGCGGGCGCCTCCTTCCAGCAGCAACACTTTTTGGCGGCATACGCGAATATTGGTTTGTTGGCGTGCAATATGCTCCTGCACGCTGCCTGCAGCGCCAAGAAACATAAATTCACCCATGCCCTGTAATATCTCCGTCAGATCCGCATGCATAATGTCTTGCTGAAGGCTGATCTGTGCGGTTGCACATGCTGAAAATTTGGCCGCTATCAACGGGATGATGGTTCCGCACAACAAAAGACTTGTCGCCAGCACCAAGGCGGCTGAAACAGAAAAAAGGCCCGTTACCACCACATATGCAGCGCAACAAATGGCCGCCACAGCAAAAGGCAACATGACTTCCAGATAAAACTGCCCCATCCGGTCTGTGTCAGACACAAAACGGAACAGCATATCCCCACTACGTTGCCGAGCCAGAACAGCTGGAGCCTGCGGTGCAAGGCTCTCAAAACTCCATGCCCGCACACGCCCAATAAACCGCAGCGTGGCATCATGCGTCACCACACGCTCCAGGTACCGAGCAAGAATACGCACAGTGGCAAAAAACCTGACGCCTACCGCGGGCAGAAAAATATTGAAGGCATTTTGCGCAACAATCCCCCAAGTCCGGCTACTGCTGCAGCCGCCAAAAGCCATCCAGACAGAAACAACAGCCCAAAATTAGCCAGAGATGCCAACACTGCCAGAGCAAGCCCCATCAGCATTTCACGCCGGATAGGTCTCATAAGCACAGCAAGGCGTGAAAACTGCGTCATGCTGCGTGCTCCAACAGATGTGGACCACTAAAAACCTGCCCCTTATGCACCCTCAATACTTGCTGTGCGTGAGTGATGATTGCCCCACGATGAGCGATCACGATGACAATGCAATGGGTTGCAACATGCGCGATGGCAGTCGCCACACGTCGCTCACTTTCGGAATCAAGGTGGGCTGTAGGTTCATCCAGAATGAGAATTTGCGGCTTCCGCAACAACACACGCGCCAATGCCAGCCGCTGCACCTGCCCACCAGAAAGACATGTCCCGCGCTCACCTATCAAAGTATCAAAACCTTGAGGCAAAGCTTCGATAAATGAGAGCGCATCGGCTTGTCGAGCTACATTGCGAAGGCTTGCAATATCTGCTTGTGGGTTTGCCATGCGTAAATTTTCCGCCACTGTGCCATGTACGAGACAAGGCCGTTGTGGCACCCAGCCAATATTAGATTGCCAATCCTTATGTGCTATGCCGCAAGCATCTTCCGCAACAATGCGCCCTGTAACGGGTGACAACAGGCCAAGCAGCAGACGCACTAACGTTGTTTTACCTGCGCCACTTTCGCCGGTTATCAGGCTGAGTGTGCCACGTGCAAATGTGCAGTTTATGTTGGATAAAACTGGTCTATTCGCTTCATATTCTGCTGACAGATTCTCGCACTTTACAGATACCAAAGTCTCTGTAAGGAGCTGATTTTCATGACGTGCCGCCATCGCTGGGAGCGCAAACAGTTTGCTAATACCTGCCATAGCTGCAGTTGCATTTTGCCGTGCATGATAACTGGCAGAAAAAGCCCGCAGAGGCATAAAATATTCTGGTGCGAGAAGCAGCACCAGAAAAGCAGACTGAAAATCTGCTTTTCCTTCTAGCAAACGGGCACCAAACACAACAGCCACAAGAGCAATGGACAGACTGGCAAAAAACTCCAATACCGCAGAGGTAAGAAATGCCACTTTCATGACAGACATAGTTGTGCAGCGATATTCATCTGCCATGTCAGCCACCGCAGCAACAGCATCCCGCGCGCGGCCAAATAACCGCAAGCTTGTCATCCCTTGCAATGCATCCAGAAAGGATGAACCCAGCAGAAGCAGTTGGGTCCATTGTCGATCCATAATCGCCTGTGCCCGATACCCAACCAGCGCCATAAAAACGGGAATAAGCGGCCCAGTACAGGCAAGAATTAGAAAGCTCCAGCCATCTAGATGCAAAACGGTTGCCAATATCATAAATGGCAAGACAACCATCATGGCAGCACGTGGCATATACTGGGTAAAATAGGGTTCCAGCCCTTCTAGCCCAGCATCCAGCGCCGTAACTGTCGCCCCTGTTGCGTGGCCGACCATACCCACTGGGCCAACATTAAACAAATGTTGTAACAGCTCACTCCGCAAATTAGAGATCAAGCGCAGGCTACCTTGTGCGGCAACCATATCGGCAGCCCATTGCAACAGCGCACGAGCAACCAGAAAAAACACCAACCACTTTAAGGCTGGAATCTCATCTGCCAAAGAGTGATGCTGAAAAGCAAGACCAGCAACAATTTGCGCGAAAACAGTAAGTTGTAGCACCAATAATACGGCAGCAACGCCACCAAGCAGCACAGATGCACCAAGCCAAAAGCTTATGCGCCGCGTAAAGCCCGCAAGAGTTTTGTTGCCCGAAGATTGCATCATCACTTTCACACTCATTGACCCATACCCCCACCATCACAAAAAACCGGATGAGGATTTAGAATGCGCCATACCTCAATTCATAGTTAATGTAATTATGTATTTATTTATGTCAAGATATCTTGGGAAGGGATATTTTCGAAAATATGATTTATAAAAATATAGAATATCTAAAATTTTTGGGATTATGCGCCCTTTAACTTACATATTTTTATTAACTATCTTCACGCTAAATAGGCATGAAGAAAGATTTCTGGTTATGCAGGGTTATGAATAGATAAGGCATATGATCGAGGCACAGCCTACAGAACACATGATGCTAATCTGCTTCTAGAAGAACGCTTTTAAGGAACAACACGGCACACTCCTCCGCGTGTTCGTCATGACCCAATGCGTAATAGCGCACATGAGAATACCCATGTACGCTTTAAACTGGCCAAAACGCTGATAATAATTAAATTAAAAAATAATACAGAAGAGTTATATACTAAAATACTATAAATAATTATGATGATAAATATACGTTTATTATGGTAATTATAAATTATTTATTACAGAATACACCACTGGCGCATCAAATTATGATAAGTATTTGTAAGTGCTAAAACAGTATGATCCGTATCCCCTAACCTTTCGCGCAGAGATATAATCTGTGTATCCAGATCAAACATAATTTGCCGACGGCTTTCTTCCGCTATCATTGATTGTGACCAAAAAAATGCAGCCAGCCTTACACCCCGCGTAACTGGTGCGACACTATGTAATACCGTGGTAGGATATATAACCATATCACCAGCAGACAACTTGACCGATTGCTCTGTGCCATTGGCATACATAATCAGTTCTCCACCATCATATTCTTCTGGCGCAGAAAAAAATAATGTTGAGGAAACATCTGTACGAATGCGCGTATGAATGCCGCCAGCAAAAACACCCCGGATAGCATTATCAACATGAGCACCAAAATTCATACCTCCTTTATATTTGTTAAATAAAGGAGGCGTTACTTTGTAAGGTAAAACTGCACTATTAAACGTGGCATTTCGCCCTAAAGCGCGCAAAACCACTTCACCCAACTCCAAACAGATGTCTGAATGACGCGGCAACTGTAGATTGTTCTTGCTTTTTGCAGATTGCGCTCCGGCTGTTTCCCGCCCATCCGTCCATTCCGCTGCCTCCAACTTCATCCGACAATAGGCAAGCTCATCAGCCGTCAGAACAGAAGGAATGCGCAGGAACATAGTCAAAAACTTTTCTAATAATTGATGAATGTTCTATTTTTATATTAGAAACGGAAGGAGCACTTTTTATACGCTCCCTCCGTTATTTCTGGCCGCAAGCCTATCAATAATCCGCTGCCAAATTGAACAAAAATGCCCGCCCAATAGATGGTGTAACACGGTTACTGAACAGATTTCCGTAATTCAGACGATTAGCAAGATTGTAACCATTCATCGTAACTTTCCAATGCTGATCGAAACGATGGGAAACAACTGCATCAAACTCTACGTTTGCTGGAACACGCGCTGTATTGGCGTTATCAAGAAACACACCTTCCCGCCATGTCATCCCTCCGCCTACAAGAAAATTGTAGGGCTTAGAAGGCGCAATCTCATATGTTGTCCAAACCGTTGCCTGGTTTCTGGGAACATACTGCACCTGTTTACCAACATCTGTGGCTGTGCCAGAAAGCGTTTTGCTATCATACCGTGCATAAGTGGCAATCACGTTCCAGTTTTTCATGATCATGCCAGAAACACTCAGCTCCACACCCTGGTTGCGCTGCGTATCGCTGGTTGGCGTAACAGTACCAGAGCTTGGGTCTGTTTGAATGGAATTACCCTTTTCCAAACGAAAAACAGAGGCAGCAAAACCAATGCGATCATGAAAAGCTGAATATTTAGCCCCTAGTTCATAAAGCCGGCTACGTTCTGGTTTGGAGCCTTGATCCTTCAAGTTCAATGGTTCAGAACTGTTTGTAACATACAAGCCCAATGGCGTTGTTGATTCCGACCAGTTAAAGTAGATCATGCCGTGATCATTAGGCGTGTACATCAAGCTCACGTTAGGGTTAAATGTATCCTGCGTCTGCCCCATATGCACATCCGGTTTGGCGTAGCTTCCACCAGTCATGCTGTAATGCGTATCCCAATGATCCCACCGAAAACCTGCCCTAACAGAAAACCACGGGGCAAGCTGGGCCTGTTCTGAAAAAAAAGCCCCTACATCTGTTGCATCGCCTGTTTTCCATTTTTTCTGCCCAGCTGTAGCTGTGTTGACCAACCCTCCGGGCATAGAAGACCCATTTACAACATTCAGCCCCGGCACGATTGGAGATGGATCCAGAAGATTTACGTATTGACGCGCAACTGCATTATTATAGGCAAAATTTTCGCGGCGATCATACACATGCATGATATCTACGCCGCCAATCATTTCGTGCTTCACGCTACCTGTATCAAACTTGGCAACTGCAGAAAGCACATTTTGCACAGACCAATCATTTTGCTGATACGGATTTGGCCCAAACACGCCACCAGTTCTGGAAAGCTTGGCCGCTGCCGCATTCCCACCAAAGAAATCGGTATTACAATTATAGGCAGCCCCATTCTTGAGCCCACCGCTGGCATTATAAGAGAGCTGACTGCTTGTGCAGCCTTCCTGTGAAGCAGAAAAATACCGGCTATAAAGCCCACCGCGTGTATCATTATACACAGTAACGTAGGGAGAAGCCTCCCACTTTAAACGCCCTGTTAGCATATCCACACTGGAGTTATCCTGATCAAACGTGGTGCCATACCAATTGGTGCGTTTGACACCATATTCTGTGGCTGGTTTGCCATAAGCCGCTCCCGGTTTTTTCAGCACAGGCACACCGTAATCTGGAACACGATTATCTGTTTGGTGAAAGTATTCTAGGGTATAAGAAAGCTTTTTTCCCATACCGAATGTAATAGACGGTGAAATACCCCATCTGTGAGAATAAACATAATCTCGCCCGACAGTATTGTTTTCATTCCCCATGCCTGTAATACGGATACCAATACTATCCGTAAGCATGCGGTTAAAATCCAATGTGCCGCGATAATATTGTCCGCTTCCGCCAGAAAACGAAGCGCGAATATGATTTTTTAATGTGGGTGTTTTGGTTGTAATATTAATAGCGCCGCCTGTGGTGCCATTACCAAATACCTGTGATGATGGACCTTTAATAACGGCCACATTTTCGTAATCAAAGCTATCACGCGTATAAACACCAAAATCGCGTAAGCCATTTTCATAAATATCATTCTGAGCGGCAAAGCCTCGGATCAGAAACTGATCTCCTGCCATTCCGCCTTCACCTTCCCCAACGGAAGCCGTAATACCCGGAACGTTTTTAAGAGCCTCATCCAGAGATTTCACATTCTGCTGCTGCATGAGAATTTGCGGCACCACGTTAATAGTTTGCGGGGTATGCAAAGCATCATGCGGCATTCGGCTAATACCCATGGGTGTCCGAAGCGTGTTCATGGGGGATGCAGTAACCACCCATTCCTCTGCCTCTGAGCCATCTTTCTGCTTGGCAGAATGCGGCCCTTTCTTACCTGATGTGGCAAGAGTTGCTTTGGATGAAGCATCTATGGCTTCCGGGGCCTTCTGATTTTTAAGAGACTGCCCTTCTGCTGCGGCAGACGCTGCGTATGCATCCCCTGTTAGCAATGAAAGTGTACCCCACCCCATAGCCAAGCCAAACATAAAAGAAGATGTAGGTATCTGCCGAGATGAAGATAAATCTGTCATGAGACTTTACAAAAATATTAATGCGAATGAGTTGCATATAGAATTTTCCGCGAATGATTCGCAACTTAAAGATTATTAAAATAATTTTATGATATCTATATTCTTATAAATATATCAATATGCACACTCAATTAGAAAAGTATATTTTATTAATTATTATTTTTATTTGAACCTATTCTTTTTTCTATCATATTTTTCAAATTATAAATTGAACTGTGTTGCAAATGTTGCGTAATATCTCGTATTGCAAGCAAAACATCTAATGTGGCTTGCGGTACAGCTTGCTGCCACCATAACATTGCTTCTTCAATATGCCCTTGCTCTGCCAGCCATACCGCGTAATTGTGCTGGCCTCGGTAATCACCTTTTTGTGCTGATTGCTTATACAGCGTGATCGCTTTTTTCTTATCTCGAGAAATAACCCACCCCTCTTCGTAAAATCTTGCTAAAACATTCATGGACTTTGCGTGCCCAGCTTGGGTTCCTTCTTGAAAAAGCACAAATGCAGACGGAAGATCCTGCGGCATGCCAATACCCCGCATTGTCATGATCGCCAGATTATAGCGCCCCCAATTATCATGTAATTTTGCCGCTAAAGTGTAATGGGTAATGGCTTTCTGATGGCTTTGGGTACATCCCCAGCCAAAATAATAACAACGCCCCAGCATGTTATGTGCTGGCCCATACCCTGCCTGAGCAGCCATGCGAAACCATATCATCGCCGTTTCGGGATCTGAAGGTACATATACACTGTCTAAAAGGATTTTACCCCATAACACCTGCTCCAAATGGTACCCACGCAACGCTTTCTGGCGAATAGCTTCTATCTCAGAGGGTAATTCCACCGGTTTAGAAACGTCTTTCTTCCTTTTCCCATATCTCCAGAATTTTCTAAAATACATTACCGTAAACCCTCCCTGATAAGGGGATGCAACATAAGGATAATGCAAATTATTCTCAATAATACATATACTGAGATTTTTTAATTCTCACGTTGAAATGAGCATCCAGCAACAAAATATCATTGAATTGTTATGACAGGTATCTGGTTAAAATCACCAAAGCAGGTCGCAGACAAGAACACGGCATCCACCATTGTTCTTGTCATTACAAGTGTTACCTATAAAAATTCTGCTCGCGTTAAAGCAATACTCAAAAACCTTACAAAGTTAACCTCAGAACATGGCATTGACTGCAAACTGTGGGGAAACCTGAATACTCTTATTGTGTCCTGCAAAATAAAATGCCGAGCCCACAATAACCCCCCAACGTGCATTCCAATTATACTCAAACGCAGGAGCAATTTGCCAATCCGTTCCGGATGTTCCTGTTTTATGGATGTAATTGCCGTTACCATCATGCCCACGAAGCGTAGACCCATTAGACCAGTCTCGTGCAAGATCCATGGCCAGAACCCATTTCTGGCTTAAACCATATTCTAATGAAAAACCCGTCTGGCCGCTCATTCCCGGTTGACCACGGCCACGGAACCCGTGAGCTGTGCCATAACTGGTCACATCCGTCAGTTTAGCTGATGTTACAGCACGCCGGAACCAGTTCCATACACGCAGGCGCAGTTCATGGTTGCCCGGTAATGTATAAGTAGATTGCTCAGTCAAGGCAAAGCGGAAAACGTATGCACCACTCCCTACTCCGTCCTGTGCATCACCAAGTTTTTTGTAATCCCCTGTAGGAAAAATCATACCTGCAAACAGGTTAAACGCCGGAATGTAACGTTTAGGATTAGGCCGCACCAAACGATAGATAAGATCAACAGGCACATCACCTGTTTTGGGGCCATGAGAATGGCCATCTGCATGCTTCCATCCATAATCTACAATGGTATGGACTTGAATGCTGAAATCCTGAGAAATCCCGTATTTCCAAAGAGTTGAATTGGAAAACATGCGTTGCATAGGGTGAGATGCAGGCTCTGCCCGTCCATGCGCATCAAAAGACCCTAAGGGCTGGCTATAGGAATAATAAGGTTCAACATTCAGCACCCCTTCCCGCGTTGTGCCAGAAGGGGAAACGAGCGAGCCTGTATACCACTGATCTGCATGGGCGGATGCAAAGCTCCCACCAGATGCAAGAAAGCAGACAAACGCTTTTCTTACGGAAACCTTGCCACCTGCATATGCCCATTGCTTAAGGCGTACTCTCATTCACTTACTCATCCTGCTGAGTTCTTTCTGCTCAAAAGCCTGCGCTGAAAGCTTTTTGAATATCTGCTGCTGAGGTTTTTCCATTAGCCAGCAAAAGCTGCAAAAGTATCCGTGCCTTTTGTGGGTTCAAATCCATAGAGGCCACAAGCCCGTAGTGATCATCATCCACTTCCACATCGCGGTTTACAAAACCGTTGCCTACGCGGGTAGAACGCACAACAATCACACCAGACTTTGTGGCGCGTTCTATGCCTGCCAAGGCATCTGTTGAGACATTTCCATCCCCCATACCTGCAATGACAATACCCCGAGCCCCATTTTTTACGGCATCATCAATTTGCTGGGCATCCATATCTGCGTGGGCATATACAATTTGCACCCGTGGCAATGTGTGATCTGCCGGTAAATCGAGATGCTGCTGAGGTTTGGCTGGGGCAACAAAACGCACGCTTGCTGGATCAACATAACCCACTGGGCCCAGATTAGGTGAGTGGAATGTTTGTAGCGCAGTTGTATGCATTTTGCTCACGCCACGAGCAGATTGCACTTCATCATTCAGCACAACCAGAACGCCTCTTCCGCGGGCCTGCGGGTCTGCCGCTACCTTTACGGCTTCATACATATTAGCGGGGCCATCTGCACTAATGGCCGTGCTCGGCCGCATTGCTCCAGTTAAAATAACCGGGCGTGCATCCCCAATCACATTATCCAGGAAGAAGGCCGTTTCTTCCATCGTATCAGTTCCGTGAGTGATCACAACGGCATCAACTTCGTTATTGGCAAACGCTTGCCGAATACGTTCAGCCAACTTAAACCAGACCTGACTGTTCATGTTCTGAGAAGCGATGTTGGAGATCTGCTCCACCTGCAATTGGGCCAGTTTTTCAACTCCTGGCACACCTGCAATCAACTGCTCACCAGTTACGGCACCGGCATCATAGCCAATAGCAGAACGGGTATCGGCCTTACCGGATATTGTGCCACCTGTAGCCAGCACAAGCACACGTGGCAAGGAAACCTGCTTATGCGCAACAGGAGGTGCACTGGCCCCTTCTGCGTGGGAAAAAACAGGCATAACAGAAGCTACTCCCAAAATTGCAGCAAGAATAGGCAGACCACGCACAGAAACCATAAAAGAACACTCTTTCCGACGCAGAGAGATAAGGGAATGCCCTTACCTCTCTTTCTCATCGTTAAAAAACCAAACCTACCGAAAGAAGAACCTTATCCTTCCAGACACAACGTTCATTACGCCTGAGGCTTCACAAACTCAGCATGATATTCCTCAACCATCTTGCGCAATGAACGACCAATTGCGGCATACTGGAATTCATTCAGATTGGCGAGAGATGCACGGGCTGATGGGCGTGTGGTTCCAAACCCTGCGCCGGGAAGCAGCACAATACCAGTTTCATCTGCAATCCGGAACAGAATTTCACCTGTGCTGGCGCGCTTGAGCATCCACTGAGCAAAGTCTTCGCCATACAGAGCACGGCAGGTGTCTTCCAGATCAATCAGCGTGTAGTAATCTACCGCGTTTGCATCTTCTGATGGCGCCACACCTAGTTCATGGTAGAGCGCAGCTTCTCGACGGCGGATAACACTCTTGAGTGTAGCTTTATAACGGCCTTCGTGATCCATGAGTGCAAACAAAGAGAAAAGCACCATCTGAACCTGCTGTGGCGTAGAAAGGCCCGCCGTGTGGTTAAGTGCCACAGCACGACTATCCGCCACCAATCGGTCAATAAACTTCAGATCAGCAGAATCTGTGGTCAGGCTGGAATAACGCTTTGCCAGTGCTGCTTTTGCATCTGCCGGAAGCTGCGCCAAACGTGCATCAATCGCGTTATCCTTGTGCATGCCGATAACGCCAAGACGCCACCCCGTTGCCCCAAAATATTTAGAGAAGGAGTAAACAAGGATCGTATTGCGCGGGCAGATTGCATACAGCGAGCGGAAACCATCAGCAAACGTGCCATAGACATCATCTGTCAGGATCATCAGATCTGGACGATCTTTAACAATGGATGCAATTTTCTCCAGCGATGCATCATTCATTTTGACTGATGGCGGGTTGCTGGGGTTCACACAGAAGAACATTTTAACTGCTGGATCACGCAGCTTTTCCAACTCGCTTTCCGGATACTGCCAATCCAGAGAAGGGTCTGCCTGTACAGGCACAACTTCAAGGCCATATTCTTCAAGCTGTGGAATTTCGATATAGGGAGAGAAGATTGGCATACCGATAGCCACTTTATCTCCCTTTTTGATAAGATTATTCTGCTTGAGCGAATTAAACACATAGGCCATAGCCGCCGTGCCGCCCTCTGTTGCGAAAAAATCTGTGGAATCCAGAGATATCCGGCCCCCCACCATTTCGCGCAGCACATACTGGCCAACAATTTTCTCGCTCAGTGTCAGCATACGTGGGGGAGTTGGATAGTAACAGCCCAGAATACCTTCCACCATTTCAACAAGAAATGTATCGGCAGGCAGCCCCATCTGATCACGCACATAACTTAGGGCATGCCCCAAAAGTGCAGCTTCTTCTTTATCTTCATTGCTTTCAATAAAGCGATCAAAGCGTGCTTCAATACCTTCAATCCGTACCGTGCCCCCAAGCCCCGGTGACAGATAAGAAAGAGACAGGCGCGCTTCTGCCAAAGCATATTGCCCAAGCAGGAAAAAAGCAGCACGTGGAAGTGTTGCCAAAAAGTTGGGGTTCCCCCGGCCTGCATTTAGCATAACGCGATCAGCCTTTGATGAAGCAAGACTGATGAGCGTATCTTTGAGTTCAAATGGGCTGAGATCACGAAACTTCGAATAGTCGAGTGTCATTATTACGTTTCCTTTTTTTCAGTATTCAGGAAAATGCGACCACAAGTGGTCCAAGTAGCGTAAGCAGTACGTTTGCAACCGCGTAAGTAATGGCAAAGGGTGTGGTGGGAACAGCGTTACCCGCCTTGTTCAGCACTTCACCAAAAGCAGGGTTGGCACTGCGAGAACCAGCCAGAGCACCTGCAAAAATGGCCGTATTATTATAGCGCAGCACATAGCGCCCAAAGAACATGGTGAGAATAAGTGGCACCAGTGTAACAACCACGCCCAAGAGAAAGAGCGTTATGCCATGCTGCATGATGGTGGCAATGGCTTGCTGGCCCGTTTGCAAACCAGTTACAGCCACAAAGCCAGCCAACCCGAAATCTACCAGAAAAGTTGAGGCCCCCTGCGGCATATTCCCCATAACGGGATGTCGGCTTTGATACCAACCAAACAGCAGCCCGGACAGCAAAGCTCCGCCACCACTGCCAAGTGTAAGCGGAACAGATCCCATATGCACCACCCCCAAACCAATCAACAAACCAAGGGCTACACCCAGAGAATGGAAAACAAGATCGGTTTTGATACTGGGAAGAAGGATTGTGCCAATTTGGGCTGCTGCCCTCTGCACATCTGCTGATGTGCCAAGCAACGTCACAATATCTCCGTCTTTTACCTGCATGGAGCCCGTAATAGGCATAGCCTTACCTGCGCGGGAGAGCGCAACAAGGTAAACACCATGGCGCACAGCAGCAGAAAGAGACTGCACGCATTGATCAACAGTTTTTCCTACAAAATCCTTACGAGACAAGACAACATCCCGGCGAATGAGGGAAAGATCCAGCCCCGGAACTTCACCAATTTCCTGCCCGATGCTCTGCCCAGCGGCCAGAACATCTGGACGCTGCCCAACAAGCAAAATCTGATCACCCGGCAATAGCGGCGTATCAGCCCCTACTCCGGCTGGTTTACCATTACGCAGCACCTGCTCTACCGTAACGCCAGCAGTCATGCTTTCCACGCTTGCAACAGTCAGATCAGACTGTGTTAAACGGTACGCACGCCCAACAAGATTAGGGAAAGCAGAAACCTCACCCTCGCCCATAACATGCACCCCGCCCGCCTGCTCGGCTTCAGCACGGATGGCATCTTCACGGATACCACGCTTCATGAACCATGGCAGAACGTTAACGCATAGAAGAATAGGCCCGATGGAACCAAAGATATACGTTACGGCATATCCAACAGCAACATTGCCTTGAAGCTGCTGCACCTGCGCAAGCGGCAGGCCAATTTTTTCCAATGATGATCCTGCCGTGCCAATAATGGCCGACTGGGTAAGCCCACCTGCAGCAAGCCCCGCAGCAAGCCCTTTATCAAGATGGAATATACGCGCAACAGCTACAACGGTAATTAACCCCGTAATAGCCAGCACAACAGCCATCAGAATTTCCTTAAGAGACTGCCGCCCCAAGGAACGGAAAAACTGCGGGCCACTTTGATAGCCTACAGCATAGATAAAAAGAGCAAACAGAACGCTCTTGATGCCAGAATCAATATGAACGCCCACTTGGCTAATAAGCACGGCCGCCAGAAGCGAGCCTGCCACACCACCAAGCTGGAACGAACCGAAACGAAAGCGCCCAATCCAGCACCCTATAACCAGCGCAAGAAACAGAGCCATTTCCGGACACGCACCAAACAGGCCGGATAAAAGAGCAGTGAATGCGTGCAAAATGAAGTTCCTTAGAATTTATTCTATCCGAACTGCGCAACATATATATGAACTCACGCACTTGTAATTGATTCGAGTCAATTAATTTAATTTTATTTTTGTTATTACATTTCATTTAAGTAACAATACTTAAAATATTCTAATTTTATACTTATAATAAGTATTACTTTTTTATTTATTATAATTTTTACCATTGTTAATATACTGATCTTAAACGTATTATTTTTATTTTATTAAAATATAAATAAATAATATATTATTGTTTTCATGGAATAACGTATAAACATAAATTATTTAACTATATATAAAAAAATGCAGATTCATAATTTCCAAATTAAAATAGACACAAATGTCAAGTTTTTCTTATATACCTGCCACGCAAACCATGAGTAAATAATGTAATTATACATATCTCCACTTAACTTTTACGATAAAACTCATCCTTAGATTCTTTCATCAATCAGCAGAATATTTAGAAAACCAAGATGTATCCGTATGCCAAATTCTCATGATCAATTAATTTCCTGCTTTACAATGAAAAATAAAGTAGAACATAATCACTAAGAGACTGTAAATTCTCACAATACTTTAAAATATTATGTGTCCATCGCTATCAGAGCCATGAAATATTAAATTGAACTTTTATACCTCTGATATGTTTTAAAAAACCACCTTAATCTTCTTTGACAAGGCGTATCATTATGTCTTCAGAAGATCCTGATAATCCGGCTTTATGTATTCCCTATATTGTCTACCGACAAAACCTATTTTGGAAAAAACAGAGAATTATCGCGCAAGATAAATATATTGATGATGCTTTTGAGGTGATATCCAGACAATTATTTCGCATTGGCGCTCATGCGGATTGCCATAAATAGTCTCCGGCTGAGGCAAGATTACAATCTGGAGAAATAACAACATCTGTAAAATCGTAGGCACCTGTACCGCTTGCTTGATCATAACAAAGGGGCGCCATCCGTAACCCAAATGCCTGCTAATATTCCGCTTCAGAGGCGCTAAGCAAACTCATGGCGTTGCTCTGATTTACCATAAAGCTCCATCAATCGGACAACATTGACATGTCCTTCTAAACATCGCCCCAATGAAAACACTATTCTTTCTTCTACCTGCATTCAAACATGCCGTGCCTAGAGGCACCAGCAATCTTGCTGATGCCTCCAGTATTTAGCACGAAGTCAGGTGTTTTTATGACTCTGCTGGCCAGCTTTAACATGTTGCTCATGTGTGCCGCCCCGTGTGCCAGAACTATGTTTGCCCGTGTTCCTCTCATCGTGCGATGTGCCTGTATTTTTGTGGCTCTGCTCACCAGCTTTTACATGCTGTTCATGCGTGCCGCCCCGCGTGCCAGAGCTATGTTCGCCCGCATTCTTTTCAGTATGCGAGCTACCGGTGTTTTTATGGCTTTGCTCACCAGCTTTTACGTGCTGTTCATGGCTGCCGCCTTGATTGACCATTGCGCTCTTCCTTTTTTTGAGATGAGACGGTCTTTTAATCTAGCCGCCAGACACAAAACCTCTCGGTCTGTGTAAAGTTTCAAAAACGGGAAATGATTACAAATATTTTATAAGAAAACCGATACGATACTAAAATAAATAAGATATTTTCTTTATGTTTTGATGCATTTACCACAATGAATATTCATAATATTTTGAAAAATATGTGAAAAGATTAACTCATTCTCTTACGCGGCTCATGCAGCCAACAGATTTTTATTCACATGGACCGAAAAAACTTACTCTTCCAATCTTCTACCTATTTAGCAACTCATCTACTCTTATTGCGCTACAGGGCAGCACAATCGCCCGCACTTCTTACAGAAACCATGGTAAGCTCATGGTTGGAAATCTGTAAAAGAAGATACGGGCCGAACTAGGTCGGAATAAAATCCGAATTCAGTTTGAATACTGCATTACTCATGCAGTCCTGGAGCTTCACGTCCGGTTCGCGCAACGTATTCCGTATATCCACCATCGTAACGGAGAAGCCCTTCTGGTGTAAGTTCCAGAACACGGTTGGAAAGAGCGGCTAGAAAGTGACGATCATGGGAAACAAAGAGCATTGTGCCCTCATAATCAGCCAAAGCTGTAATCAACATTTCCTTGGTTGCGATATCAAGGTGGTTTGTTGGTTCATCAAGCACCAAAAAGTTCGGCGGATCGTACAGCATCAATGCCAAAACCAAACGTGCCTTTTCCCCTCCGGAAAGAACGCGGCATAATTTATCAATATCATCGCCAGAAAAGCCAAAACTTCCCGCTAATGACCGCAATGATCCTTGAGATGCAAGCGGAAAAGCATCATTGAGAGTTTCAAAAATAGTACGGTCACCATCCAATAGGTCCATGGCATGCTGCGCAAAATATCCCATTTTGACGCTACCACCAAGGGTAACCGTGCCAGCATCTGGTTCTGTACTTCCGGTAACAAGCTTCAACAAAGTTGATTTCCCTGCCCCGTTGATACCCAGCACGCAACAACGCTCTTGCCGACGGATCAACAGATCAAGGTTTTTGTAAATCACTCGGCTGCCATATGCTTTATCCACACCACGCAAGTTCACAACAACATCACCAGAACGTGGAGCAGGAGGAAAAGTGAAGGAAAGCGTTTGGCGGCGTTTTGGCGGCTCAATACGGTCAATCTTATCTAATTTCTTAACGCGGCTCTGCACTTGTGCAGCATGAGAAGCCCGTGCCTTGAAACGTTCGATAAATGCCACTTCCTTGGCCAGCATAGCCTGTTGGCGCTCAAACTGAGCCTGCTGCTGCTTTTCATTTAAGGCACGCTGCTGTTCGTAAAACTCGTAATCACCTGAAAAACTGGTGAGCACACCGCCATCAATTTCAATTACTTTATTGATAACGCGGTTCATGAAAGCACGGTCATGCGAGGTCATCAGCAAAGCGCCATCATAACCAGCCAGAAATTGTTCCAGCCAGATCAGGCTTTCCAAATCAAGATGGTTGCTTGGTTCATCCAACAGCATGACGTCTGGTTTCATTAACAGAATACGCGCAAGTGCCACACGCATTTTCCACCCGCCAGAAAGACGGCCTACGTCACCGTCCATCATTTCCTGGCTAAAGCCTAATCCATGCAGAACTTCGCGCGCGCGGCCATCTAACGCATAACCGCCTAACTCCTCAAACCGCCCTTGCACTTCGCCAAACCGTTCGAGAATGGCATCCAGTTCATCCAAACGTTCTGGATCTGCTAGCGCGGCCTCCAGCTCGGCCAGTTCAGCTCCAACCTCGGCAACCGGGCCAGCACCATTCATAACCTCTGCCACAGCGCTGCGGCCGGCCATCTCCCCCACATCCTGATTGAAAAAACCGATTGTGATGCCCCGATCAATCAAGACATTCCCTTCATCGGGCTCTTCCTCTTTTGTAATAAGACGGAATAGTGTTGTCTTACCGGCACCATTTGGCCCAACTAACCCGATTTTCTCACCTTTTTGAAGCGAAGCAGAGGCATCGACAAAAATGACACGATGGCCATTGTACTTGCTGATAGTGTCAAGACGGATCATTGGGCCTCAGATAACTAAATGGAATAAGCAAAACCGGAGGCCTCTTATTGCGTAACCCTTGCTAAGCGTAAATAGGGAAGCTCAAATTTACATATGGAGGGGCGTAACTGCGCGTAATCTGGCCCAATTACCAAGAATATCAACAGAACAATGAATATATATTTTCTTAAATTGTTTTTGTTATTTTATTAACTATAAAATCACTGGCATATTGTGCCGCAGCGCTAAGTTGCGTTTCCTGCAAATAGATCATTCCTGCTTCCAACTGCATCTCAGGTAAAAATCGTAACTTTGTTTTGGGATCAATAATATCACGACCAAGCTCTCTTAGCATCGTTACGGAAAGTAGGGTAAATGCATCTGCAAGATTTACAAAAACAAAATCATAATGGTTGGTCGCCAAGCCAGACAAAAATTATTGGCAGGATACAAGATTTTTAAGTTCAGAATCAATTCTTCTACCCGCAATAATAAAGCGTTCACAAATAGGATCTACAATCAGACCACCTTTATTTCTAATGAAACAGTTTATACGTACCAAAGTGTGTTCTCTCAAATGTTGCAAATCCGCCACAAATTTAAAGTTCCTCCATATAATACAAAAAATATGTTGAAAATATTAATCTACTTATATGATCGTGTATATGAATTCTATGCGTTTTTTAGGAGCTTATTGTGCGTTCATCCCGTTCGATCATGGCTCGTCCAGCTAACATCACACGCCCTCTCTTTTTGGGAACAACCTCCATATTCTGCTTATTGGCTGAACCGGTACATGCCCAGAATGAAAGCAGCTCCTTACCTAAACAGCATCAAACCACAGGGAAAAAAGCCCCTTCGACCTCCCGCGCCCCGCAATCAACAGTAACCGCGCCGCATCCTGTTGCTGCACAACCCGTAACTGGCGGTACTGAAGCTGTTATTGTGACCGGCACCCGTGAAATTGGCAAAAAGGCACGAGATAGTATTTCGCCTGTAGATATCATTACGGCACGCCAGCTTTCAGAAACAGGCATGCCCTCCCTCCGTGAAGCACTCACCCAACTTGCCCCTTCTTTAACCATGCCAACCAGTGGTTACGATGCAGGAGCCCTTACATCGGCCTTCAGTCTGCGCGGGCTAAGCCCGAATGAAACTCTTGTGCTTGTGGATGGTAAGCGTCGGCACACCACAGCCAATATTTATGCAGACCCCGGCCCTCAACAGGGAAGTACGCCTGTTGATGTAGACATGATTCCACTTGCTGCCATTGATCATGTTGAAATTCTGCGAGATGGCGCATCAGCCCAGTACGGGTCAGATGCTGTGGCTGGTGTGGTGAACATCATTCTTAAAAAGCAGGATCATGGCTTTCATGCCCAATCCCTTACGGGCATCACGGCCTCAAAGGATGGGTTTGAGCAAGGCATTTACATGGATGGTGGCGCAAAGCTGACAGATCGCGGGTATATCCATGTCAGCGGTGATTATGTGCATGAAGATCACACATATCGCAGTGCGCCAGACCTGCGCACGAACACAAAAATCAACAAACTTCTAGGCCAGCCTGAACAAACGCGCGAGACTGTCGCTGTAAAAGCCGGATATCATATACTGGATAATCTGGAAGCTTATGCGGTAGCCACCTATGCGCACCGCCATGCTGAATCCTTCCAGAATTATCGGACAGCCAGCTCTTTGGATAATTACCCGGCTTACGCCGCCATTTATCCAAATGGTTATTCCCCTGTCATGACGATGGATGAAAATGATTGGGAAGTAACGGCAGGCCTACGTGGCGAAATTGATAACTGGCACTGGGATCTGTCATCCGTTTACGGGCGTGATTATGACCGGATCGGAATTGCCAATTCAGCCAATCTTGCCCTTTCAACAGATACAGGCCGCACACCTACAAATTTTAATGCTCAGGGCTACAATAATGAGCAATGGAGCAACACGTTTGATCTCAGCAAAGCCTTCCATATTCCCGGCTGGCCGTATGCTATCAACGTAGCTGGAGGTGCATCCTATCGCTATGAAAGCTACAGCATTGGCACAGGATCTCCAGATTCCACCTATAGTAGCGGGTCTGATGCATTGCAGGGCACAGTAGCTGCCAATGCAGGCAATTATAGCCGCGATGTTATTGGTGGTTATATTGATATTGCCACTCATCTTGCCAAGAACGTGCAACTCGATCTGGCGGGCCGTTACGAACATTATACAGATGTAGGCGATACGGAAACAGGCAAGGCAGCGCTGCGTTATGATCCTCTGCCATGGCTTGGCCTCCGTGCGACAATATCAAACGGATTTCATGCCCCCACATTGGCGCAAGAATATTACAGTGCTGTTGCTGTTTCTCCCACAGCGGCGCGCGGCATTATTGCAGCAAACTCACCTGGTGCGCGTGCAAATGGCGCCAGTGCGCTTAAACCAGAACGCTCCACCAATGTTTCTGGCGGTATTGTGCTTGAACCCGTCAAACGGCTGCATATCACGGCAGATGTTTACCAGATAAACCTACGCGATCAGATTCTGCCAGGCGGTAACGTATATGGTACGGATGCTCTTTCTGCTTTGCAAATGAACGGATTTACACTTCCGGCTGATGCCGCCACGTGGGGCAGTTCTCTTTCCACTCACTGGTTTGCAAACGTGGCCAGCACGCGCACGCAAGGGCTGGATATTACCGCCACGTATCCAACGGAATTAAGCCCTACAATAGGCCGTATTGACTGGGATGTGGGTATCAACCTGAACCGCACGCGCCTGACACACCAAAGCAACGCAGCAGATGGCACGCCCCTGCTTACGGCCCAAAGTATTGCCTACATCACAACAGCTTACCCACGTAGCAAAATGATCTGGGGTGGCCGCTTTACCAGCAGTGATGGCAAATGGACTGTAGGCGTGCATGAAATACGCTGGGGGCAAACCACTTCAGAACTTACTGACTATACAGGGCCAACCAATAGCGCCAGCGTAAGCGCTTATTCCTTTACGCAATTCCATAACACGCCCAAATTTGTAACCAATCTGGACATTACCTACCGGGTTATGCCGCAACTGTCCTTTACGCTTGGGGCAAACAACCTGTTCAATGCCCTTCCCTCACGCGTGCCAGACAGTAACCGCTACCTCGGTGTGCCTCAGTATTACATGAGCACATCACAACTTGGTATTAATGGTGGTTTTTACTACTTAAAAGCGGATGTGAGATTTTAGAAATATCGCATCCACCCCGCATCTACGGGGCCATCATGATCTGGCCCCGTAGAAAAATAGCTGCAAAACTATGCTGCACGAAAGCTGTAATGCCCTCGTGTTAGGCTGCAGCACTGTTCGGCATAGAAGCCATATCTATAACAAAGCGGTATTTTACATCAGAACGCAAAACTCGCCCATAAGCCTCGTTAATCTGATCTGCGTGCACAACTTCGATATCACTTGTAATATTGTGTTTGCCGCAAAAATCCAACATTTCCTGTGTTTCCTGAATACCACCGATTGCTGAACCCGCAAGGCTTCTCCGCTTAGCCACAAGGCTGAATGCGCCAATAGACATCGGCTTTTCTGGCAGACCAACAAGAACCATGTGTCCGTCCTGCTTAAGCAACGCAAGATAGGCATTAATATCATGCTCGGCAGAAACAGCATCCAAAATAAAATCAAACTGGTTGGCTTCTGCTGCCATGGCCTCTGCATCCCGCGAAATAACTACGTGATGAGCCCCCAAGCGTTTGCCATCTTCCACCTTATTTGCAGAGGTGGTGAAAAGCGTTACTTCCGCCCCCAGTGCCACAGCAAACTTTACTGCCATATGGCCAAGCCCACCTAACCCAACAATGCCAACCTTATGGCCAACCCCCACTTTCCAATGCGACAGCGGAGACCATGTGGTAATGCCCGCACAAAGCAAAGGCGCTGCGGCAGCCGGATCCAAATTTTCTGGTACACGCAGCACAAAACGTTCATTCACCACAATTGCGCGTGAATATCCACCAAACGTATAGGCATCCGTTTTGGGAAAATCCGGGTCTGGGCTATTGTAAGTCCACGTTGGCCCGGCATCGCAGTATTGCTCTAACCCGGCTTCACAAGAAGCACATGTCTGGCAGGAATTAACCATACACCCCACACCCACCAACTCACCCAGCTTAAAGCGCGTAACATCCACACCCACGGCAGCAACTCGCCCGATGATTTCATGCCCGGGCACACATGGATAAGACGCAGGGCCCCATTCGCTCCGAACAGTGTGAATATCAGAATGGCAGATACCACAATGGGTGATATCAATCTGCACATCGAGAGGGCCGCAATCACGACGCTGGAAGGTAAAAGGAGCCAGCGGAGTAGTCGCGCTGGAGACAGCGTAGCCGACGCAAGTAAACATAAAACACCCCTATTAAAACTGAAAACAGGTTTCAGATAACCAGCCAAAACTAACAGAAATTTCCTGCCTGATGTAAGCACATCAACTTGACCTCTGCATTGTCATTTTGGACAGGCACGTAACATCGGCGCTTCCTGTGTTGTATGCGCAGCAAAAATCGCTCCCATAAAATGAAATACATATAAATAATAAATTCTTTTTCAAAACATCCATGTTCAGACTATAATTCTTACTCACTAGATAACCTGTGAATTCAAACACTGTGCTGTAGCAACGTTAAATGCTGCATCAGATCAGGAGTCCACTATGTCACGACCGCCCTTTCCACCTTTTGATATCGAGAGCGCAACACGCAAAGTCCGCCTTGCCGAAGATGCTTGGAACTCCCAAAACCCTGAACAAGTGGCACAGGCCTATACTGTAGATAGTCAATGGCGCAACCGAACGGAATTTATTCATGGCCGTAATGAAATAGTAGATTTTCTAAAGCGCAAATGGAAAACAGAGCATGAGTATCGTCTCATCAAGGAACTCTGGGGTTTTCGCAATAACCGCATGGCTGTTCGCTTTGCGTATGAATGGCATGATGACGCGGAACAGTGGTTTCGATCTTACGGCAATGAGGTATGGGAGTTTAACCCCGATGGACTGATGCTCCGCCGCTTTGCATCAATTAATGATTTACATATCGAAGCAGAAAACCGCTTGTTTCATTGGCCCCAAGGACGTCGGCCGGACGATCATCCTGAGCTTTCCGATCTTGGACTTTAGCAGCATAAAAAGAGAACGTTTTCCAAACTGCTATTTAATAAATTCGAGTTTCTTCATAAAATGAGCTACTACCCCACAGGATACTTCTGTTTATGGTTCTGAATTACAGGGTTTTTCATACCCATGTCCTGTTTGAGAGTTTTCATTTCAGTCCCAGCAACAAACATTACACATGGCTTACATGAATATCCAACCGGAGCATCCTAAGGAACAGGTGGTTGTGCATGGTAAAACTTCTGTACAGCAACATGGAAAAACACAATTCATGTTCTTACTAATCGAGGATATCGGGTTATTGCTCCAAACCAGATTGGGTTTTGAAAGTCCAGTAAGCCACGAGCCTATCAGTTCAGTTTCGGGCAGCTTGCCTGCATGTACCGGAGGCCTGATGCTGATATTGTCGCGTGGAATTCTGCTTTGCTGTACGACATGATCGCAACACAGCCGGTTATCTATGAGCTGCCACGCCTCAAATCCCCTACAACCTTGATGATCGGGGACAAGGATGTGACCGCAATAGGGAGTAATAGCGCGCCTTCCAACGTAAGTGCAAAGTTGAGGCATTACCCTGAACTTGGCGAGGCAGCGGCAGCCGCCATTCCTAATGCAAAACTGGTTGAATTTCCCAATGAACAGCATACACCCCAGCTACAGTATCCAGAGGTCTTTCATAAGGCGTTTCTAGGCACTCATCTAAATGCTCACAGCCTTCATGTGCGGATGATAACCGATCCTCACGGACAAAGCGTGGTTTATTATCTGGCTTTCACAACCTCTTCTGTTTTTTGGTGCTATTGCTTATCTCGGATAACACGGCGAGAAACACTGAGAAGAGCACCGGTAAGGGCAAATCCTGTTGCCAGTTCTAGGCAATGAACAGCCCCAGAACTTCCTTCTGATAAACCAAAAACCAGTGCCACCAAAGCTGAGCCCAGCGCCCAGCCCATCGTACGCGCAACAGCTAACATACCACTGGCCGCGCCACTGCGCGTTGTTGGGCCAGAAGTCATGACTGTAAGATTATTGGGTGTTTGATAAAAACCAAACCCAATGCCGCACACCCCCATCCGCCAAGCGACATCCCAAAATGGTGGGTGAGCAGGCATAATGCTCAACATGGTTAATCCAGCCGCCAGAATAGTCAGCCCAATACTGCTTAAAACAGATGCAGGGTGGCGGGCTGCCAACCGGCCAGCAAAAGGTGCAGCCACGGCAACAAGCAATGGCCAAGGTGTAACAAGCAAGCCAGTTGTAACCGCAGACTGATGCATAACTGTTTGAAACAGAAATGGCAGAGCAACATAGGCTAAAATTTGTGCTGCATAGGCACAAACAGATGTGAGGATTGAGAGCGAAAACAGGGGGATGGCTAGAAGATCAAGGGGGAGCATAGGGGCCTTCTGGCGGCGCTGCTGCATATACAGCATAACGGCGCACAAAAAGCCTGTTCCAATCTCAATACCCGCCCATCTGGGCTCTTTCTGCCCAAGCGCATCAACACCAAGAACACCGAGCCCCAGAGCACCAACATTTAGCAAAGCGCCCAGCCAATCAAATGTAAATGAACGGCGCGGGCTATGTGGTGCTACCCGGAGGAAAAGTGGAACCGCTATAAGACCGATTGGTAGATTGATCAGGAATAACCAAGGCCAGGTGGCAACAGATAAAACCGCAGCAGCCAATGTGGGGCCCGTAGCGGCTGAAATAGCAACTGCAAGTGCAATTGTTGCGAAGGCTTTATGCAAAAATTCTCGCGGGTAAACGCTTCTTACGAGTGCGCCGCTTAATGCTGCCATACAGGCACCACCAACGCCTTGTAAAACGCGTGAACCAACAAGAAGACCAATGGATCCGGAAAGCGCACAAGCCAGAGAAGCCGCAGTAAATAGGGCAAGACCAAAAGCGTATACTCTTTTAAGGCCAAGAGATTCAGCCAATGCCGCAGCAGGTAGCAAACTGACCGCAACAGCAAGTTGATATCCGTTAACAATCCAGACAGTCAGCGTTTCGCTACATGAAAGATCTCGTGCAATGGTAGGAAGAGCGATATTGGCAATGGCGCCATCTAGCCCTCCCAATACAATTCCGAGCACAGCGCAAAGCATCACCAAGCGGCGTTGCGTATCGGAAACCGGTTGGTTATTCATGGGATGAAAGCACTATGTTTGTGAGTGTTTGCACGTGATGTGGCTTAAATATTGAAGGGGCCATGAAAGCTACCGGTTTCCTGATCATGCATATGCTGCTGTGAGCCGTGAAAGAAAATACGAGCATTTTATCATATTCGACAATTCGTATTTACAGACAGCACATGTCACATTGCTTCTGTGGCTCATATTTTTAAAGAAAACAGCCAAAACTTGTATCATCTACGATACTGCGCAGCAGGCACGATTTTCCTTTGTGTGTCCCCAAAAATAAATTCATAATGCTACTGTCTTATTCCGCTACTGGAGCTAAAATTCGCAGTGGAAAAACTATGGTTCAGCACAATACCATTGTTGAATACGATAGTAAGTGTTTTGCTTTTGTTGTTTGTTCTTGCTCCAAGCATACCCAGACCAACAACATCCTGAGCTATTGAGAGACCATCTTCTCTCCCGACCGTAAAACTATAAACCCAGAACTCATAGCCGTTTTCGTAACCTTTCTGCCCCGGTTCACCATAAATTTGATGCACTTGAGATGAAGTTGTCACGCCATCATGAATATTCTGGTTAACTTCCGTAAGTGTTGTATGTTTTATAGAAGCATCACCCGAAGATGTGCAGGCACCCGTACTGGCAATAATAACCATGGCCACGGCGGTTCTGATGATCTTCATTCTGTAATCGGTCCTTTTAGATGTGTATTTTCTGTATACTCTATTGTATTGTATCAATACAGATGGTCTATCTGGATGTTACCATTGGCTTGCTAAATGTGATTTTCTCACCAACTCATTCCCCCAGTTCCTTCGCCATGCAGAGTGAGAGAGAAAATTGCGCCGATATACTCACACCAGATGTCGTGGCAGGAGCGAACTCATGGCAGAGTGACACCACAATGCAATTGCAGCTTATAGAAATGCCTATAAAAAGTATTAAAAGATGATTTCTCTTTGCGATATAGGAAAACTGCCTATCTGCTCGGTATTTGGCACACAGGCCGCCTTAGCGTGTGAGCTAAAGAATAGGATCGTGGCGGCCAGCAACAGACAGAGTGCTGAGCACCAACCTGATGGAATGTTTTTCATCCTTCCACACCCGTCCCTAAAGGAATTCCGTCCAGACTATCTGGTAAAGGTATGGAAAAAACCAGAAATGGGGCCTGCACCTCATTCCGTCCATCATTCAAAAAAGCCAGTTTCTGTAACTGGGGGCATGGGACATACAGCCTGCGATTACGGTCTATGAAAAGCGCATCGGGAGAAATCAAGCGGTGATCCTGCACCAGCGTTGCCCGCTTTCCTGATGGCGACAGCACGGTAATCTGGCTGTTTTCCGCATCTGCAAGATAGATATTTCCACGCGTATCCATGCAGGTTCCCCCAATGCTAGGAATTTCCGCAACAATCTCGACCTTTTGCGCAAGCTGATCATCCGTCAGGGCCATGTCCAGAAGGTCAGCAACGCCAATACGCTTCAAAGGGCCAGCCGGAACCGCAAAATAAAGCCACGTTCCACTGGCATCTACTTCAATATCATCACTGGCAATATCGGGGCGTCTCCCTTCTCCATCTGCTAGAATACGCCCACCAATCCCCCTGTGCAGATGCACACCATCATTCCGCATGACCTTTTGGCCAGACAGCCGCCGAAGCGTCTTTCCAGTAGAAAGATTATGGACAATAACGCCACCAAGGCCACTATCCGTTACAAATATCAGATCACCGTGTATTCTCAGATCATTAAACCGCGCACCGGGTGGCATAATGGCCGCAGAAAAGCTTAGCACCTGCATGATGTCGCCAGTTTTTACATCAAGTTGTACCAGCTTCTGCGCTCCCGGCTCCGGCTGGCTGCCTACGGGTGCTCCCTGATCCACAACCCAGAGCGTATTATCTCGAAAGAGGTGAATAGCATTTACCATAACAAAGGCTTGAGAACCATTCTTCCCTTTTTGCCATGTGTTCCAGCGCCCTCCGGGAAAAGGTACTGGCTCTCCCCTGTTATTTACCCGCGCCACTGAGGGCGTTTTTTCCATTCCGGGGAAACGTGGCAGACCCAGAAAAACCACTCCCTCGTGTGAGACAGCAACACCGCTGGCAATAAAAGGAGAGTGGGCAGCAACGGAAATCTGTTCTTTTGCTTCGACTTTTCCAGAAAAGGAGTCTGCCACACCAACTGCTATACCACTCAAAAACAGCCTTCTTGTTACAAAGCTTGATGACATGGAATATTCCTTAGAAAAGAGTGACCCACATTTTTCATATTGGGCAAAAAGTAGGAAGATAACCCTGCCCTCTCCAATTCTAGAACTTCCTGCTGGCAGCAGTTAACGTTGATAATTATAACAATAACAAAATTTTATTATTTATTTTTCATGTAAAAACGCTGTTATGAAGCAAGCGTTTCTCTCCAACTCATAAGAACTGCGCTTTTTAGGAAGGATAATGTCATGCCCAGCCTGTTTGAACCGATTAAATTGGGAAGCATTTACGCTAAAAACAGAATTCTCATGGCACCGCTAACGCGCGGTAGAAGCACCCGCCAGCATGTTCCAACCCCCATTATGGCCGAGTATTATGCGCAACGTGCCACCGCTGGTCTGATCATCTCGGAAGCAACCGGAATCAGCCAAGAAGGTCTTGGATGGCCCTATGCGCCGGGCCTGTGGTCACAAGAGCAAGTAGAAGCATGGAAGCCCGTTACTGCGGCAGTGCATGCAAAGGGCGGAAAGATTGTGGCCCAACTCTGGCACATGGGCCGCATGGTGCATTCCAGTGTAACGGGCCAGCAACCTGTATCCTGCTCAGCAACAAAGGCACCTGAGCCACTTCATACATATAACGGCAAGCAGCCTCCCGAAGTTGCCCGGCCCCTTACCAAGGATGACATTGCCCGTATTCTGAATGATTACGAAAAAGCCGCCCGCAATGCACTGGAGGCTGGCTTTGACGGTGTACAAATTCACGCAGCCAACGGTTATCTGATTGATGAATTCCTGCGAGACGGCACCAACCATCGCTCTGACGAATATGGTGGCTCTCCTGAAAACCGTATTCGCTTTCTGCATGAAGTCACGAAACGAGTAATCGCCACGATTGGCGCGGACAGAACATCTGTCAGGCTTTCACCAAATGGCAATACACAAGGCTGCATCGACAGCCATCCCGATCAGGTTTTCTTACCCGCCGCAAAGCTTCTGAACGATCTCGATATTGCATTTCTCGAACTGCGCGAGCCCGGCCCTCATGGCACATTTGGCAAGACCGATCAGCCGAAGCTGCATGCTCCGATCCGCAAAGTTTTTACAAAACCATTGGTTCTGAATCAGGATTACACACGGGACGAAGCGATTGAAACGGTCGCAACCGGTATTGCCGATGCCATTGCATTTGGCCGACCTTTTTTAGCTAATCCGGATCTGGTGCACCGTCTGGAAGATAACCTTCCCCTGAATAAGGATGATATCCAAACCTGGTACACGCAGGGGGCAGAAGGCTATACCGATTACCCACTTGCTCGGTAACCCCCATGCCTTTTCCACTAGAGTAAGGGTTTCACCAGTTCATCCCCGCGTGTGCGGGGAACATGTACGCCCCGCCCGGATGCCATCAGCCGATGCGCCGCCACCAACGCCGCTTCAGTTTTGCCGGAACCCGTCATATCCTCAATCACCACCAGAGTTGGTCCGGCAGGAAGAGACGTAACGTCCAGCAGCGCCTGAACTGGCGAAGGCGTCCTGATATGCGGAAACAAATGTGCAATGCCTTGGAATGGTGAAATGCTTGCGGGAGCAAGCCCTGCATGCACAATCGCACTTTGAGCACGAGGAAGGGCTTTGTTCCAAAAATAACCTGAAAGATCATCAACATCATCCGGCCTGACATATGGAAACCATTCCTGCCGTGAACCAATCCAATCCGCCTGAACCGTCAACCCAGCTAACTGCCATTCCAACTGGAGTAGATGATCTAATGAATGATAAGGCTTGATAGGAGGAGGACGAAAAACATCAAATAACAGACTAACAAGTTTGTGAGCATATGGTGTCGATAGCTTAATATCAGAAGCACGAGTTTGATAATCGTTTACTGAGACTGGCTGTCCATGATGCCCTGCCACAGCACGCCATAACCGCCTTTTATCCGAAAGCAGCCAGCCTTCCCCTTCGGAATTAGTGCCAAATAGCGGTGCCAGTTCCTCTCGGCAAACGCGATCAAGAAATAATACGCCATCCACGTCATGACGTGATGCCACGACTTCATCAGGACACTCTCCCAATGCCTGCTCTGGCCAGCACTCCGGAACTTTTGCCTGAAAAGCTGGCGTTAGTTTGCCAATATCATGCAAAGCAACCAGCATCCCCAACTGGCGATTGTCCAACCCTAACCGCTGACTACCGGGCAAAAGAATTGCTACTGCCGCCACATCCAGCATATGGGCGATAAGCGGATGTATTAAAGTGTCTTCCCCCAAGCCGACTGATGCCGGGCGAGCCTTACCCCAGAAAAATTTTAGCCCTTTCCCTTCTTGTGTGTCCGGCATGTTTCATTCCTTTTTTCAACGATCAGCGATGCAGCTATTTCTTGCTAAAAACATAGCGAAATTTACCACGGACCGGCACAAAACCGTTGCAAGTCCAGTTTGGTTGCTGCGCGCTAAGCGGATCTCCCGCTTTCGCCGTCATGTCGGTCTTAAGAAAATCGTTTCAGACGTCCAAAAAACCGACATTGTTTTATCAGTGATCGCCTAATTTTAGTTCTGACAACATTGCATAGTTTCTTAATTCGAAATTCAAGATAGCATTCAAATGACAAGTGTTCGCTTTTTCTATTCAGATCCTATTCCACTTCACCAATGATTTTCACGAGACATCAATTCCCGATGCATGCTTCGTCCTCGACTGGTAAGACGAGCAGCAGCACTGCCCCAGCGTACGGAAAATCCGGCCGCGACATATCCCATCAATATCAATGATCCGCGAATGGCACCGCGATCCGCTATGGGGATGCCATACTCGCCGCTTATCGGTAGAGAGAGAATAAAACGGCACTGTTCTTTTGTGAGATCTTTTGCCGCCAGATAGGGCCTGCCTGCCCCATTCTGGGTGGGGAAATCTATGACATTACTCATGATCTGTCTCTTCAGGTTCACACTGTTCAAGAAATCATAAATTCAACTTGCACACGACAATACAGATCCATCGCAGCTTTCTGTGCACCAATCAGATTCTGAACCGCTATATAGGTTTGCACGTAACTTGCTTCCGGCACGTGCGCTGGCCTGTCAGTCAGCGCCATCGCCATTTCTATCGCTGTATCGAGAAGCGGCCTGAAATGTGCTTCCAGATAGTCACCACGCATCTGATGGTCTGTTGGTAGATTGGAAACAGTCATCTGGAAAAGATCATAGCCATTCTGCTGCAATTGTTCTTCTTCAGGTAAAGCAGCATCTGTTCCCAGCAAGGAAATTATACAGGTTCGATCAGGCGCCAGAAGAATGATCTTTTCCAGCAAAGGATGAAAAGCATGGGAAGGTGGCGCGATAAAAGGCAATCTCATGGGGCCGCCTTTTCTACACTCTCTGGCGCCTGACCACATCGCCTGAGCAGATCACGAAGTTGATTGATAACCGGGAAGACTTCCCGATTGTGATCTCCACCGAGGTCTTTCCATGCAGCCTGTTCCAGCTCGACAATCTCGCGATCTTCAAAGAAGACGCGCTCCGTGAATGCGACCAGTATTGGCCAGGCAATATCCAGTAAAAAAGGCACTTTCAGTCGTTTGATCGACAACAAACCGAAAACACGGTTGGTCAGCTCCTCACGATCCTGCGGCACATAAGAGATCCATAACTCCATCACGGGTTCCTCACTCCCTTGCGTTTCAATACGCAGGATCTGGTAAGGATATTGTGTCCTGATGGTCATGACATCCCGGTAGGCAAAATCCCGACCATCACGGCGTCTCTGGCCGTAGATCAGCGCCTCGCTCAAAGGCTGTTTGCCGCCGGTTCGTGCAAAGGTGTAGCGGGCCTCCACAAAATCCTCTCCGTGATCCATTCCGAGGAACCGAGGCTTCATTTTCCCGACCAACCGACTGTGCAAAACCTGATGATTCATATCCATCAGGTTTTCATGCATGAAACTGTAATGACAGTTCACCACCTGCCCGAAGCGCCGCGTGCGATAGCGCCTGTCTCTCACCCTTGGAAAATCAGGAAGCGCGGTCGTCGCCGCAAGAGACTGGTCTCCCATGAAAACAAAAATGAGCCCATCTTTTTCGCGGCAGGCCCAACTTTTGAGACGCAGACATTGCGCTTCGGCTGAAACATTCGGCGAAACACATTGGCCGTGCCGGTTATATCTCAGACCATGAGCAACGCAGCTTATCAGGTCACCATGGACGTTTCCTTTGCCAAGCAGAACCTGCCGATGGGCGCACAGGCCATCCAGAGCATAAGGAATGCCGCTTTTGGGGCGCACGACGACGATATGCTGTCCTGCAAACCGGACATCGATTGCCTTTTCCCGTCCCAATTCACGGGACCATGCGACAGGATACCAAAAGTTCGGATTGGTTCTGACACGTCTTAAATCAATCTGTACCACGCACGCTGAATGATCTGAAATTTGGTGAAGTTCGTTTTCCATTGCCTCGGCTTTTCAACTGGCTCAGCGCAAAGGAAACAATACAATCCCTCGTCATGGAGCATCGTGTCGTCTCTCACATTTTGTCTGAGCAAGTGTACCCGTTATCAATTATCGGACAGAATGCATGATTGTCCGGTGACTGACTCTGAAGTGTCTAACGAACTAATGCTGTTTGCAGCACAAAAGCATCATTTGTATATCGGCCAGAAATGATGGGGTAAGCCCCCCTGACCTGAAAAGAGTCCATCGCCTGATTCATCAGGAGTGACCGAGGCATGAGGCAGACAGGCATATATTCTCTCCTTCCTTCGGTCATCCCGCCCGACGGTTGGTGGCTGAGCAATGGCAGGTCTCCTGGCTCACGGATCATGGCCAACTGGTTCCAACCTTCCCGTTCCTATGAGAACAGTGGTCCACGTTCAAAGTGAACGAACCAGCGGCATACCGCCTACAGTTGCGGGAGCAGCCTCCGACTTTGCTTCCGGCCGATTGTCTGACCAGAACATAACGGAGTTCCCTATTAACCCGCTCGCGCGGGACCATTGAAGCGTTTGCTCCTGCACCATGCCGCCAAACGCATCCCACGTGCAAGCTGGAACATTCTGGAGCTGCGAAAGGCAGATATCAGTTTTTCGCATGTAGACCGAGACCGGATTGAGCTGATGCCCTGAAAACAAACATTACGCCAATCAGTTTCTGACTGCGTCTTTTCCTGAGGCAATGCAGCCACATTAGTCCATGAACAATATTGATGTATTGATGAAATCAAATCATTTCTGCTCACGGGTTCGTTCAGGCATAAAGCTACCATGACGATGACCACCACCGCCTAAAAAACTCAGAAGACAAACTTGGGGACGCCATGCCCCCGTGCCCGCATTCTGGTTTGCGGTGGAAATAGGAATGCAGAACAACAATGATTCAGGATTCGACATTCAGTATCCATCGGCTTCGTTTCGATGAAAACTATCATCCTTCCGACAGAACCCGCCTTACAACCAATTTTGCCAATCTGGCGAGAGGGAAAAGCCGTCAGGAAAACCTGCGCAATGTCCTGCGGATGATAGACAACCGGTTCAATGATCTGGCGCATTGGGATAATGCCAACAGAGATCGTTACACTCTTGAACTTGAAATCGTTTCTGTGGAGATGGATCTCGCCTTTGCAGGCAAAAGCGGTAGCTTTCCTCTGATCGAAGTCCTCTACACAACAATTGTTGATAAAAACGCCGACAAACGGATAGAGGGCCTCGCCGGAAACAGTTTTTCCTCGTACGTGCGGGATTACGACTTCAGCGTGTTGTTACCGGCTTACAATAAAGAAAAAGCCAAATTCAGTGTTCCCCATAATTATGGAGACCTACATGGAAATCTCTTTAAAAGCGTTATGAACTCGTCTGCTTACAAGCAGAATTTTAAAAAATTACCGGTTATCTGCCTCAGTGTCTCGACCAATCGCACCTATCATCGAACGGAAAATCAGCATCCTGTTCTCGGCGTTGAGTATGAACAGCGTGAATTTTCTCTGACAGACCAGTATTTTAAAAAAATGGGAATGCAAGTTCGTTATTTCATGCCGCGCAATAGTGCTGCGCCACTGGCCTTCTATTTTTTTGGTGATCTGCTGTCTGACTACTCTGCTCTTGAACTGATCAGCACCATAAGCGTGATGGAATCTTTTCAGAAAATTTACCGTCCTGAAATTTACAATGCCAATTCTGCCGCGGCTGACTGTTATCAACCGAGCCTAAAACATCAGGACTATTCCAACACCCGCATTGTCTACGATCGGGAGGAACGTACACAACTGGCGATCTCACAGGGACACTATACGGACGAGCATTTCATCAAGCCATATCACGACATTCTCGAAAAATGGTCTGCCGGTTACGTCGCCTGATCCATCAGAAATACAAGGTTACCTCTCATGAAAACACTCCTCCCCACCTCAACGGCTGGCAGCCTGCCGAAACCCTCATGGCTCGCACAGCCTGAGACACTCTGGTCCCCCTGGAAATTGCAGGGGGAAGAGCTGGTCGAAGGTAAGCAGGATGCGCTTCGCCTGACGCTGGACGATCAGAACCGTGCTGGCATTGATATCGTCAGTGACGGCGAGCAGACGCGTCAGCATTTCGTCACGACCTTTATTGAGCATCTCAGTGGTGTCGATTTCGAGAACCGTCAGACAGTCAAAATTCGCAACCGCTACGATGCGAGCGTACCATCCGTTGTCGGCGCCGTAGCGCGTGAAAAACCGGTTTTTGTCGAGGATGCAAAGTTTTTACGCACCCTGACAAAGAAACCTATCAAATGGGCGCTCCCCGGCCCCATGACGATGATCGACACGCTCTATGATGGCCACTACAAAAGCCGTGAAAAACTCGCCTGGGAATTTGCCAAAATTCTCAATCAGGAAGCAAAAGAACTGGAAGCGGCTGGTGTCAACATCATCCAGTTCGATGAACCCGCCTTCAATGTTTTCTTTGATGAGGTCAATGACTGGGGCATTGCCACATTAGAGAAAGCTATTGAAGGGCTGAAGTGCGAGACAGCAGTTCATATCTGTTATGGTTACGGCATCAAAGCCAATATCGATTGGAAAAATGCTCTTGGGGAAGAGTGGCGTCAGTATGAAGAAATCTTTCCCAAACTGCAAAAATCCAATATCGATCTGATTTCATTGGAATGTCAGAACTCCCGCGTTCCAATGGATCTGATCGAACTCATTCGTGGAAAAAAGGTCATGGTTGGCGCCATTGACGTGGCCACCAAAACCATTGAGACGCCTGAAAAAGTCGCCGATATTCTGCGAAAAGCACTTCAGTTTGTTGATGCTGACAAGCTTTACCCCTGCACCAATTGCGGTATGGCACCGTTACCGCGTGATGTAGCGCGTGGAAAACTGGATGCTCTGGGCGCAGGTGCGGAAATTGTTCGAAAAGAACTTTCGGCCGGCTAGGTAGCTCTGCGGGTTTCTATCATGGACGGCAGGACACAGGTCTTGCCCTCCATGATGCCAGAATTTCCGGAGACATCAGCAGTCTCACCACGTCTTCCGCGCTGTATAAAGCCAGCGAGAAACGCCCTCGATCCTTTATCATTTTCGTTCCAATCGGCCGAAGCTTGCCGTCACGCGTCCATCTGATACGTTCCCGACTGGAAACTCCCAAAGCATCCTGAAGAGTGGCTGGTGTGAAAGGGCGTGTGCAGATTTCCTCCACTGTCGTGATCAGTTTTCCAATATCGCGCGCTTTATTGGTCGTGGGGCACGCCATGTCCAGAATGTGCTCGAACCGACGCAGTCGTTTCCGACATTCCTGCCTTCGGCAAACAATAATCCTGTGATGTTCTGAAAGAAAATCCACAAATCGCGTCAGACGTTCGCCCTTTGAAAGGGCCAGACGTTCAGGTGCATGGAGATAAGACAGAATATCTCTGACAAGGGCATGATGTATGGGTCGTTTCACCGTTCAAACAGTATTTTGTCCAGATCAACGGAACCACGGGTTTACACAACACGGACACCCGAACTGACTTTCCTCATCAGGGATGCTGTCCTCCGGTTCATCACATCTCAGAACTGGTTCGTGCTGTGGTTTATTATCACGTGTCGTAGTGGGTGGAACTTCACCGAACAAACAAGCTTCGTCATCTTGTGTGTGATCAGGCCTCATCATCAGTTCCATAATAGAGCTTGCCAAGCTCGATCGGCGAACGCCCCTGACTGCGGCGGTGAGCATTGGTATCACGCAGGGAATAGGCGCAGCCGCAATATTCCTGCTGGTAGAACTTCTCCTGCTTGCTAATCTCGATCATTCGCGCGGAGCCCCCCCTTTGCGCCAGTTGAAATCCCAGTAGGAAAGTCCTTCATAAAGGGATACGGCGCGTTGGCCGCAGTCATTGATCTGCGCCATGTTCTTCCATCGTGAAATACCGAGTGAACTGGTCATCACCGGAAAACCATGCTCATGAGCGTAAAGCGCTGTGTGCTCGAAGCGCATATCGAAGCACATGGTGCAACGCACACCGCGTTCCGGTTCCCATTCCATGCCTTTCGCACGGGCGAACCAATTATCCCTGTCATAATCGGCATCGACGAAGGGGATGCCATGCTTATCAGCAAACCGGATGTTTTCGTCCTTGCGAAGAAGATATTCCCGCTCGGGATGGATGTTCGGATTGTAGAAGAAGATCGTGTAGTCGATACCCGATGCGGTCATGGCCTCCATCACCTCACCCGAACAGGGTGCGCAGCATGAATGGAGGAGCACCTTCCTGTGCCCATGCGGTGGAGTCAAAATCTGCCGGGGTTTCTCGTTCATCGGAGACTTCCGTTTTTTCCAAAAGGCCTGTCACATTATGAGATGCGTTCGTCTGCATCGGACGCACCCCAAGGATATGGGCAATCGCGTACGTCAGGTCAGCACGGTTCAACGTGGAGACATGAAACTCGTTAATCCCATAGGTCTGCAAGGTACGGATCTGTTCCACCGCCACCATACTGGCAACGATACGACGAAGTTCAGGATTCTTCGCCGTCCCATCGAACAGATGCCTCAACCATGCCGGGACAGTTACCCCACACACAGCCGAGAAGCGCACGATCTGCTCGTAATTTGAAACCGGCATAATGCCAGGAATGATGGGGGCAGTAATTCCGGCCGCCAGACACCGATCCAGAAAACGCAGATAAATTTCACTATCAAAGAAATACTGCGTGATGGCCCGCGTGCCCCCCGCATCAAGCTTGCGCTTGAGGTTATCCAGATCAGCTTCCGGGCTTAACGCTGTAGGATGGGTTTCGGGATAAGCGGCGACAGAAATATCGAAATCCGCGATACGACGCAGACCGGCAACAAGATCACTGGCATAGGTATAGCCACCCGGTCGCGGACTATCATCAACAGCGCCTGCGGAAGGATCGCCACGCAGGGCCACGATATGATGAACACCAGCATCCCGATAGCAACGGGCAAGATCATCTACGGCCTCGCGGGGCGCACCGACACAAGTCAGGTGGGCGGCGGGGATAAGGTCTGTATTCCGCTTCAGACGCAACACCGTGGAAAGAGTGCCGACCTGCGTGGTTCCGCCAGCCCCATAAGTGATTGAGACAGAGCGGGGTGCGAGAGGTGCCAAACGCCGGATACACTGCCAAAGTCGTTGCTCCATTGCGTCAGTTCGCGGTGGGACAAACTCGAAGGACAGAATTGGGGTTTCGGAATTACACGACAACAGTCTGTCGATACGCTTTTCCGACAGCCATGTGCTCAAAATGCCTGTCATGTCAGCCGGAAGTTCTCACCGCGTCCAACTTTTCCTTGAAAATGTCGGGAGAAAGATTGAAGCCACCGTTCGATCCACTGTGAAAGTGGTCGTGAATGTCGTTGGAGACCATGGTCTGCATCCGCATGAATGATTGATCCTTCATAGTAGAAGTTTATAAAAATGAACTGAAATGATATATTTTTATGGCTATATGAATTTCGTGCATTTATCGGACAAAACATGGGCATTCTGGAACGCAGCCATCTAACAATCATTCGGGAAGTTGCACGGGAAGGTTCGCTGACGGCTGCCGGAGCGCGTCTGAATCTGACCCAACCAGCACTCAGCCATTCTATCCGCAAGATTGAACAGCAGCTTGGTGTCAGGATATGGCGGCGGGAGGGGCGATCCCTTGTTCTTACGCAGGCTGGTGAATGGCTTTTGTCTCTGGCAAACCGTCTGCTCCCTCAGTTTGAACTGGCGGAAAGCCGTATTGAACAATTCGCAAATGGCGGGCGCGGTACATTGCGCATCGGAATGGAATGCCATCCCTGTTATCAGTGGCTTCTGAAAGTCGTTTCACCCTATCTGGAAAGATGGCCAAAGGTCGATGTGGATGTGCGACAGAAATTCCAGTTCGGCGGGATCGGCGCACTGTTCAGTAATGAAATCGATATTCTGGTGACCCCTGATCCACTTTACAAACCCGGTCTCAAATTCACACCAGTATTTGACTATGAATTGGTTCTGGCTGTCGGCCCCGAACATCCTCTTCGGAAAGCCAAATTTGTCTTGCCGGAACAACTGGCAGACGAAACATTGATTACCTATCCAGTTCCATCTGAACGGCTCGATATTTACACGCAGTTTCTGCAACCAGCGGGAATTGGACCACGGCAGCAGAAGCAGATTGAAACGACGGACATCATGCTGGTGATGGTGGCGCATGGAAGGGGCGTTGCAGCACTTCCTCGCTGGCTTGTGGAAGAATATGCCACACGCTTTGAACTTTATCCGGTGAAACTTGGCAAACAAGGCATTGCGAAACAGATATTCCTTGGTCATCGGGAAACCGATGAAGATATTAAATACCTTGAAGATTTTATAACGTTTGCTTCAGAAAGCTGATAAATTCAATTCAGAAATAATTGAGCATTCTGCGGATGGAACAGCTTACGTCGGGGTATCCCTAGTGAAAATGCGCTGCGAATTGATAGAAACATTTCTGGGAGGAATGCATGGTCTTTCCATGGGCCGCCCCATAATGGTGTTGAATGTCTTCAACATCATAAAGTTGGCTACATCGAACAACATAAGAAAGCGCTGAACATAGTACCCATCTACAAGCAGGAAGTTTACGTACGTTTAGAAAATTATTGGCTTCCTAAACTGATCCGCAACGAATAGTCAGGTCATATCGTTCGGCAACAAAATTATGGTCTGTATCCGAGAAACGAAGATCCAAATTCAGGTTTTGATATTTCTCTGCCCAATCGAGCAGTAATGGTGCCACACAATGCCCACCGAACGATGCCGGTATCGCAACTTTCAATCTACCTTTGACATTAAAGTGTCCGCACTCCAGATATATTCACAAGCTCGAAGTTCTTTGAGGGTACGAACACACCGTTCGTAGTAAAGATGCCCCTCTTCCATCAAACTGTTGAGACGGGTCATACGATTGAACAATTTTACGCCCAACCGATGCTCAATGCGACCAATTGTTTTCGCAACGGCGGAGCGCGAGAGGCCCAAACATTTAGCAGCTGAGGCAAAACCTCCGGCTTCGACCGTTGCGAGAAAGACGCTCACTCCTTCGAAAGGATTTTTCATAACAGCATCGCTATGCGGGACAGTATCTCTCTCGAATTTTTACAAAATATGTTCCCTGAAAGATGACTTATGCGTGGGGGGCGTATCATTCCAACCTCCCCCCAACACCTTGTATAGGGTGACACTGTTAGAGAGCGTCTGAAGCTGCGTTGTAATCGCGCTCAATTGCGCTGTATAAAGTGCCCGCTGTGCCACGAGAGTCTCCAGATACGGATCATACCCCGCCGTGTAGCGCTGCAACGCCAGAGCATATTGCCGCTGATTGGCTGCAACGGCTTTCTGCTGCGCGCTCGTCTGTCGCTCATATGTTTCACGTCCGATCAGAGCATCCGCAACTTCCCGGAATCCCTGCTGAACTGTTTTTTCGTATCGCGCCACTTCCTCACTTTTGCGGCTATGAGCCTGCTTAAGCTGGGCGGTCAGGCGGCCTGCATCGAACAAAGGTAATGTGATCTGAGGCGCCACGTTCCACGCCCCCATCCCACTTTGGAACAGGCGCGTAATATTGTTGCTTGCTGTGCCATTGGCAGCCGTGATCTGGATTTTCGGGAAAAATTCAGCACGGGCTGCACCAATATCATCGTTAGCGGCGCGCAGATCCGCTTCTGCTGCGCGGATATCTGGTCGGCGCGCAATCATCTCTGAAGGCAGACCTTCGGGAACCTCGGGAAAAGCACTGACCGCTTCAAGAGATGCTTTCGCGTTGAGCGACTGGACAGTCGCGTCCGGTAACGGCATCCCGACAAGCAGGGTCAACTGGTTAAACGCTTCGGCTTTCTGACGGGTGTAAATTTCAACATTCGTTTCCACATCATGCAAAGCAGATTCAGCCTCCGCAACATCGAGTTGCGTTCCAGTGCCCACGTCCGCCGTCTGCCTGACCAGATCGTAGGTACGCTGTCTGTTGGCAAGAACGGCCTGTGTCAGGGTCAGCGCCTGCGCATTTGCCACCCAGTTCAGCATCGCCGTCGCGACACTGGAAATAATGCTCAGCCTCATGGACTGCTGGTTCAGCGCACTGGCCATATAGCGGTCAAAAGAAGCTCTTGAGGCACTCCGTATGCGCCCCCAAAGATCCACTTCATAGGCGGAAACGCCGAAACCAACCGCATACTGCCGCATGTAAATCGGTTCGTCCGTGCGGGACAGGCTCCAGATATGAGAGTTCATTTTCTGGACATTGGCACCCGCCGTTCCGTTCAAAGTCGGGAACAGGGCTGCGTTCTCAATGTCGAATTGTGAACTGGCTGCGGCCGTCTGCTGCTGCGCAATGCGCAGATCCCGGTTGTTCTCCAGAGCCGTGGCGATGAGGGTCTGCATGACGGGGTCGCGATAGAAATCGCGCCAATCCTGCATGAGCGCCGTATCATCCTGAGTCTGCGTAGGATGGTCACCGCTGGATGGCCATGTCGTGGAAACCGGTGCAGCCGGTCTGTGATAATGCGGGATCATGGTGCAACCGCCGAGCAAAGCCGTCAGCGCGATCCCGTGAAGAAGGAATGAAGCCCGCACGCTCAGAGCACCTTCAGGTTCTTGTCGAGTTGCGGCGCAACAACACTGCCTTCATGCAAGGCGGACGGGGGATGCACCACAAGCTGACTGCCATCTGGCAACCCATCCAGAATTTCCAGATGATCGCCATAGTCCCGGCCGATCTTGACCTTGTGAACCGCGATTTTATTGTCAGCCGTGACAGTTTCAACAGACAGACCATCAGCCTCATAATTGAGGGCTTCTGAGGGCACCATGATGACAGAGGCCGCCCGTGGCAGATCAAAATGGATTTCCGCATAAAGCCCGGCTGTCAGGTGATTATCGTGGTTATCAATTTCAATCTCGACGGGCAGCATACGGCTTCCCTGTTCCAGCGCGTGCCCAGTTCGCGTCACTGTGCCTTTGAAAGTCTGACCAGGTCGTTCCGGCACCACGATCGAGGCTGGCTCACCCACTTTGACTGTCAGAGCAGCATCCTGGGGAACGTGGACACGTACGCGTAACCGGTCGGTGCGGGTGACCACAAACAGGGGGCGCGACGTGGCATTATCAGCACTGACCAGATCTCCGGCCTCCACGTTCCTGACGGTGACAACCCCGTCATAAGGGGCGCTCACCGTCGTATAGGCCTGACGCTGCGCGGTTTCAGCCAGCACGGCATCAGCGGCTTTCTGTTCGGCCTGCCGGGCATTCTGGGTCAGGCGGTCCACATCGAAATTCTGCTTGCTGACAGCTCCGCCGCCCACAAGCCCGCTAGACCGCCGCGCGGTAATCTGCGCCAGAGCAAGATTGGCGCGAGCCTGCGCCAGTGTCGCCTGCGCCTGCTCAACACGGTGATCGAGTTCTGGCGCACGGATAATGGCCAGAACCTGTCCGGCATGCACAGATGTTCCGATATCGACAAACCGCTTGTCGATATAACCTGAAGCGCGGGCCCCAATGGGTGTTGTCTCAATCCCCACGGTTTCGCCTGGCAGATCCAGCGACAAAGATTGTGTCGAAGCACGCGCGATCATGGTCCGCACATCCGGAACCTGCTGATCGCGTTCTCTGGCCGTTGCCGTGACCGCGTGTGCGCGTTCGACATGGGTATAAACGCCATAACCAACTGCGACGATAACAGCCAGTCCGGCAACAATGCCGGTGGAAAGCCGCCTGCGTTCGTGGCCAGAGTGGGACATGACAGGCTCAGACGACATTCTCATATTCCTCAAGCATGCGGGATTCACGACGGCGCAGGCGGCTATAGAGCCAGGGGACAACAAAAAGCGTGGTGCAGGTGCCAATCATCAGCCCACCGATTACGGCGCGACCCAGAGGTGCGTTCTGCTCGCCGCCGTCTCCGAGGCCCAGCGACATCGGCAGCATGCCGATCACCATCGCAAGGGACGTCATTAAAATTGGTCTCAGACGTTCCCGCCCGGCTTCCATGGCAGCCTCCATGGCGGTCATGCCATGGGCACGACATTCCTTGGCGAAGGTGACCAGCAGGATGGAATTGGCGCTCGCCACACCCACACTCATGATCGCGCCCATGAGTGAGGGCACGGAAAAAGTTGTTCCTGTCACGAATAACATCAGCACAATGCCGCACATGGCGCCGGGCAGACCCAGTATGACAACCAGCGGGTCCATGAAGGACTGGAAGTTCACAACCATCAGCAGATAGACCGCAACAGCCGCCACCAGCAGGCCTATTTCAAGGCGCGTGAACGAGGTGTTCATGCTGTCAATCTGCCCTGCCACTTCGATGTTGTTGCCGGGTTTCAGGTCGCCTTTATGGCGTTCGACAATCCGCCCGATATCCCGCGCAATGCTCCCGAGGTCGCGATCCTCGGCGCTGGCGTCGATATCCAGAACCGGCTGGATGTTGCTGTGTGAAATCACGTCAGGCGCTACCGCGCGCTCGATGGTTGCCACGTTCCTCAGCAGGGTCGGGATACCGGCCGCCTGCGATGCATTCCCTGCCACCACCAGCTTGCCCAGATCATCAACGGTGTTGACCTGATATTGCGGCGTCTGCACGGCAACCGGGTAAAGCGTTCCCATCTGCGGATCAGGCCAGAAGTTCGGCGTGACGGTGTTGGAGGACGCCTGCGAGACCATGACGCTACGGGCTACGTCGTTCAGAACGAGATTGAGGTCCTGTGCCCGTTCACGGTCGATCGATACGTTCAGGGCAGGTGCTGCAAGCTGCTGATGCAGGTGCACATCCACCAGACCGCGCACATGGCGCATGTCCTCCATGATCTTGCTCATAACGGCACGATTATTGGCCTGATCATACCCCGTAATCCGCACATCAATCTGGGATGTCAGCCCGAAGTTCAGGATCTGTGTCACCATGTCGGCAGGCTGGAAATAAAACACGACATCGGGGAAACGCTTGGCCAGAACTGTGCGCAGGCGGCTGATATACTCCGCTGTCGGGCGATGCTTTTCCTTCAGGGCCACCATGATCTGTCCGTCATTCGGGCCAATGGTTGAGCCATCATCAAAGGGCATGGAGTAACGAAACGGGATGCCGATATCGTCAAGCACTAGTTCGCGCTCAGTCTGGGGAACAACTTCGCGAATGGTATCTTCCACCTGATCGAAAATCCGTTCGGTCGTCTCAATTCGCGTACCCGCAGGCGCACGGACGTGGAGTTTGAACTCGCCGGCATCAATAACCGGGAAAAAATCCTGGCCCACCTGCGTTGCGAGAAGCACCGCGCCCAGAATAAAGATGCCGCCCAGAGCCGGAACTTTCCATGCGCTGTGCAGAAGTCCGGATAGCGTCTTTTCATAACCTTTCCGAAAGCGCTCGAACCGGGCATCAAATTTTGCACCGAACCGTTCAAAAATCGTGGGGGGCTTCCCAGCCTCTTCACGGCGTTTTTTGGCCTGTTCTTCGGAGCGCAGCAGAAGAGCCGCAAAGATCGGCACCAGTGTCCGGCTAATGACGTAGGAGGCCAGCATCGCATACACAACGGCCAGCGCCATAGGCGTGAACAGGAAGCGTGATGGTCCGGTCAGGAATTCCACAGACACGAACACACAGGAAATCGCCAGCGTGGACACCAGTGTCGGCAGTGCAATGCCCGCGGCACCATCCAAAACAGCTTTGCGCAGTTCAGCTCCGTCATGATGCAGACGGTGGATGTTCTCGATCGTAACCGTGGCATCATCCACCAGAATGCCGACAGCCAGCGCGAGACCGCCGAGTGTCATGAGATTGAGAGTCTCTCCGGTTGCGGAAAGAATGGCAATCGACGACAGGATCGCAAGCGGAATGGAGACCGCCACAATCAGCGTGGAACGCCAGCTTGCCAGAAAGGCGAGGATCATGGCGGCTGTCAGCAGACCAGCAATCACGGCTTCAGACGCCACGCCTTTGATGGCAGCTTTCACAAACAGGGACTGATCGAACAGTTCGTCAATCTTCATGCCCGGAGGCGCTGCGGCGCGTGAGATGGGCAGAACCGTGTCCCGCATGGCGTTCACCACCGCCAGAGTGGACGCGTTCCCGGCTTTCATAATCCGCAGCAGGACCGAGCGCTGCCCTTCGCGGCGCACCACGTTATGCTGCACCTCCCAGCCGTCACGGACCTGTGCGACATCGCGAATACGGATAATGGCACCTGTGTTTGGGTCTTTCCGCAACGGAATATCGTTCAGCTGCTTTGAAAAATACGGAATGCCGTTCATCTGGATGTTGTATTGGGACGGCCCGAATTTCACCGTGCCGCCCGGAAGTGTAAGGTTTTGGGCGTTAATGGCGTTGGACACATCCAGCGGGCTGATTTTCATCGCCTGCAACTTGGTCGGGTCAATATCGACCATGATCTGACGGATCTTGCCACCATGCGGTGGCGGCAGAAGTGTGCCGGGGACAGGCGCCATCTGTTGCCGGAGACGATACACGCCATAATCATACAGCTCGCTTTCCGTCAGCTTGTCTGACGACAGGGAAAGCTGGAGAACAGCTACGCTGGAGGCACTGTATTGCATGATAATGGGTGGCTGCACGCCCGGTGGCAGCTGGGCACGGATGGATTGCGTGGCGGCAACGGTCTGCCCGAGAGCGACCCCGATATCCACCCCGGGCTGGAAATACAGCTTCTGAAGCACAAGACCGGGCGTGGTCTGGCTTTCAATCGTCCGCAGATTGTTGACGAAAAAGCTGTGAGAAAACTCTGTATAGGTACTAATGCGTTTTTCGGTTTCCGGTGCAGACAGGCCATCATAATACCAGACGACGGTTACGACAGGGATATCGATATTGGGGAAAATGTCAGTCGGCGTTCTGAAGATGGCGGAAATGCCAAGTAACAGTATCAGCGCTGCACCGACGATAAAAGTATAGGGCTTTCGGAGTGCGAGACCAACAATGCCCATATCTTCTGAAAATCCTGCTTTTAACCGGGAGCGCACGCGACCACGATGATTTTGACATCGAGACAGTCAATCATCTTGGAATGTACACTGCACATTTATCGAACAATTAGAGGAGCAGAATATTCATAAGCTCCATATTGAGACTAGTCGGTTTTTTCCGAACATGATTATGAGACAAATTCATCAATGATCTCATGAGGAATGCCTTATCGAGGCACCTCATGAGATTCAAAAAACTATCCCGGTCGTCCTGAAATTACCAAGGGAGATGACCGTCTTCATTCTGGAACGTTCCGGTTGGTCCATCTTTCCCGATCAATGCCAGTTTGATGGCGATACCAGCGGCTTGTTCGGGTTTGCGCGTTGGAGCAACCACAGCGTCTTTCGTTGCATCCGTTGCTGTATATCCAGGGCAGACGGCATTCACCTTGATGCCCTTCTCGGACAACAGTGTCGCATAAGTGAGTGTGAGTGAATTTACAGCCGCCTTTGAAGCCTGATAGGTCGGCAGAACAAAGGCTGAATACTGCCATGCCTTGTCATTCCGAAGACCAAACGAACCCAGTTCCGAGGAGACATTCACGATGGTCGCAAAGGGCGCCTCTTCAAGGAGCGGAATACAGGCATCCATCATGCGAAGCGTGCCGACGACATTGAGGGCCAAAGTCTGTTCCATACGCTCAACGAGCGTCAGATCCTGGGCAAAATCTAAACCTATACCGGCATTGTTGACCAGAATATCCAAGCGTCCATAGTCACGCTGGATAAGGCCACAGGCTTTCCACACGCTTGCATCATCTGTCGTATCAAGCTGGACAGCACGGACATCCAGCCCCTCCTGCCTTAAAGCGGCGCTAACCTCATCCCCCTTTTCCAGATTCCGGCTCCCTAAAAGAACCGTTACGCCTTGCCGCGCCAGACCTTTGGCGATTGCAAAACCGATGCCCCTATTTGCCCCACTTACCAAGGCTATTTTTTTCTGATTGCTTGATTGAGACATTGTCAGTCTTCCAGAACGTAATCGGATATGAGCAGAAAATTTGCAACATATCCTGAAGAAACGGACCCGATCATAAATGAGCGAGAGCCTTGCGGAATCAGGCTGACAACCCGTATAAAACCTCAAGCTAACTTGAGGTCAAGCGCTAAAATGAAAGAACAAAAATCATCAGCGAATTTTCTAACGGTCGGGGAAGTCTCGCGTCGTAGTGGCGTTGCCGTGTCGGCTTTACATTTTTACGAAAGTAAAAATCTAATTTCTTCAATCAGAACACAAGGCAACCAAAGGCGATACGCGCGGGATATGCTGCGACGAATTGCTCTGATTAAAGCCGCGCAATCCTTGGGTATCTCTTTAGCGGATATTACAGCCATATTGGCTGCGTTTCCGCTCACTGACAAAATTTCCGCCAAAGATATTGATCAAATGGTACGGAAATGGTCTGTAATGCTAGATGAGCGTATTGCAGGACTGACAAAACTCCGTAATCATCTTGATAAATGTATCGGATGCGGATGCTTGTCCCGAACCGATTGCCCATTGGTCAATCCTTCAGACTGTCTTTCCAAGAAGGGTCGCGGCGCGGTCGTTCTCTCCTGATCATTGAGTTCATTACATCAGGGATTTCTTCGCATATAACGCGTCTATTTCTTAACTAAAATACAGCGGATCGGGACGATTACATGGCACGCGAAAACTTGAATGATTTGACCGCTCTGGTCGCTGTTGCACGGGCAAAAAGTTTTACAAAAGCTGCCGCGAAATTAGGCGTATCACAATCGGCACTCAGCCATACCATTCGTCTTTTGGAAGAGCGCCTTGACTTGAGGTTGCTGACCCGCACGACAAGAAGTGTTACCCCCACAACTGCTGGACAGCAACTGATCAGCGGCATTGCACCACATTTAGACCAAATAGAAAATCAACTGATATCATTGGGAGAATTAAGAAATCAGGAATCTGGAAATCTTCGAATTACAATGCCTGATGATGCTCTGGCTTACGTTGTCCTGCCTAAGATAAAAGAATTCGTCCAAAAATACCCCAAAATCAATGTGGAGTTTGTAGCAGATCTTAAACTTATTGATATTTTTTCTGAAGATTTTGATGGAGCAATTCGACTTGGTGAAAATATAACAAAAGAGATGACATCTGTCCCTATCACACCAGATATTCGTTTTGTTGTGGCTGGATCACCTGAATATTTTTCAAAAAATCCCAAACCGAAACACCCAAAGGATTTATTAAATCATAATTGTCTAACCTTACGGCTTCCAACGCATGGTCGCATTTACGCCTGGGAGTTCGAGAAAAAGGGGAAAGACATAACCGTGAAGGTAGAAGGATCTTTAATTTTTAATAGCATTTTTCCTATTCGAGATGCCTGCCTGGAAGGCTTAGGTTTGGCTCATATGCCTGAAATGGTAGCACGAAAATACATTCAGGAAGGACGCCTCCTGCAGGTTTTAGAAGACTGGTGCCCCTACTGGTCAGGGTACCATCTCTGCTTCCCCAGACATCATGAAAATGTTGCTCCTCTCTCTCTTTTTATTGACGAAATGCGCCTTCATAAAAGCAATACTTAAATTTTGACAACAAACCCCATTTTCAGGCTTGAAAATGGGGTGGTATTAAAAAATATTACATTAGACTTCATTTCAATATGGCGACGTATACTCCGCGTTTGTATATGCGGTTTGCCATTAACGCGCTGAGTGACGCTGCTATAAGAATGAGTGCGCTCACACCAAAAGTAGCTCGATATCCGCTGCCATCGAAGAGAATTCCCCCGCAGGTTGCTCCCATGGTAATAGCCAATTGTACGACTGCAACCATAAGCCCACCTCCTGCTTCAGCATCATTGGGAAGCGTTCTCGCCAGCCAGGTCCACCAGCCAACAGGAGCAGATGTCGCAAACAGCCCCCAGATGGTAAGAATGACGGCAGACATCACGATCGATTTACCCAAGCAAAGAAGCCCGACAACCAGCAACGCCATAATAAATGGAATGATGATAAGAACCGGATAAACACTGTTCTTCAACAACCCACCAATCAACAGAGTTCCAACAAGACCGGAGACCCCTATCAGCAACAAAATGAATGACAGAGTGGAGACGTTGACGTGAGCAACAATTTCAAGAAATGGTCTTACGTAAGTAAACAGGCTAAATTGCCCCATAAAGAAAAGGCCTGCTCCCGCCATACCAACGGCGACTAAAGGCTTTTTGAGCAACCTGAAAACGTTTGGTGACGCATGGGTCTTGCCAGACGTCATGGATGGCAGACTTACCAGTTGCCAAAGGAAGACAATAACAGCAACTGGAACAACACAAAAAAATGCTCCACGCCAACCGATCAGACCGCCAAGAAAACTGCCTGCAGGAGCGGCGATAACGGTTGCCAGGGCATTTCCGCCGTTCAGAATGGCCAGAGCCCGTGGAACATGATGTTCTTCGACCAACCGCATGACTGTAGCAGCCGACATCGACCAAAAGCCGCCAATGACCACCCCGATCAAAGCGCGGCCGAGCATGAAAATGAGATAATTTGGTGCGACGGACACAACGCTCCCCGAAACAATCATCACACCAATTAGCCCCAACAGGAGCCATTTGCGATCGAGCCCTCTGGTCAGGGAAGATATGAACAGGCTCGTCAATACGGCAAAAGCACCAGAAACTGAAATGGCCTGCCCAGCCTGTCCTTCACTGCTCTGTAAATCAGCTGCAATCGGGGTCAAGAGACTGACGGGCATAAATTCGGATGCAATAAGAGCGAATGCCCCGAGAGACATGGCGAGCACGCCACTCCACGAGCCAGATCTCGCTTCTGGCCCCACTTGGGATATTCCAGATACTTCTTTCATTATACCTCAACTGAGTGGCCCCCTTTCGGAATATAAGGGCCATTTTTTGAATTAGTCTGTATTTTCTTAAGTATATTGTGAATAAAACATGAGAAATAATTTTAATCACAATAAGGAACTCATCAAGCATGTGCTGAATAAACCAGATGACGTGCCAGAACTAGACCGTATAATATCATGATCAAAATGAGCAGATTTCATGAATTAGACTAAGATCCCGCCCAGCAGCATTCATGAAATATACTCATCTCTATGTTCTAAATATCGCCTCTAAACCCAAGCTTTTTATATCGCTATAATGGTTGAGTCAGGCTTACCGGATGAGTGATTCTCAGCGGCAAGATCACGACGTATTTTGTTTCTACAAAGCTCGGTGAGACCATCTACTGCGTAAGTCGGTCTGAATGTGTCACCCACGTTACGGGTTTTCGCAAAGGTTTCATCTCCAGATGGGAGATAAGGTAAATATGAAAATACGTCTGACACTTGGAGAACAAGTGATCTTTGCTTCGTTGGAAGACACTCCTTCCGGGAGAGATTTTCTCTCTCTTTTGCCAATGACCTTGATGCTTGAAGATTACAATGCGACTGAGAAGATCTGTGACCTTCCCCGGCATTTGTCGAGCGACAAAGCACCCAAAGGATATGCTCCTTCCGCAGGCGACATTGCCTATTATGCTCCTTGGGGGAATATCGCCATCTTTTATCGTAACTTTGAATATTCATCTGGCCTCATCAAGCTCGGCCAGATTGAAGACAACCTTGAGGGGCTTGCTCTCACCGGTCGCCTAAAAATGCAGGTGGAAGCTCTTTAAGCAAAATACATACTGCTATTAATGTATTAAGAATTGTTCGAGGAATCACCATATGAACCAGAAACAGTTTATTTTATCCTACGTCAAAAGAAAATACGATACGATCCCAGACCATCCTTTTCATTACTTTCCCGACTATATCGCACTCCGGCACGAAGATCGCGAGACGTGGTTTGGACTTATCATGAATGTGCCCCGTCAGACACTCAAGCTGAGTGAAGGCGGGAATATCGATATTCTCGACGTCAAATGCCGTCCAGAACATATACAGGATTATCTTACGACAGAAGGAATTGTTCCGGCCTACCATATGAACAAGGCGCACTGGATCAGTATCCTGCTGGATGGCAGCGTTTCTGATGCTCTCATCGAAAATCTTATCGACGCCAGTTTTGAACTGACGCTCTAGAGATTTTTTCCCATGCACAAGGCTTCAGACAGACTAAAAATCGTAGTCTCTGAACACTCTGTCGATTGCTGCGTGGCAACACTTAAACCGCTTAGGATTACCATAAATGATTAAAGATAAAGTCGTCCTCATCACGGGCGCATCCTCGGGGATCGGCGAAGCCGCGGCAAAGCTACTGGCCGCAAAAGGGGCAAAAGTTGTCCTCGGTGCGCGCCGGGAAAGCCTGCTAAAACAGATCGTGACCGACATTGAAAAAGCCGGCGGTCAGGCTGCCTATCAGGTTCTGGACGTCACGAAGCCATCTGATAACGAACGCATCGTACAATTCGCCAAGGACACGTTCGGTCGTCTGGATGTCATCTTCCTGAACGCGGGCCTCATGCCCAATTCTCCGGTTTCGGCACTCAAAACCGATGACTGGAACAGGATGGTCGACGTCAACATCAAGGGCGTCCTGAACGGCGTCGCAGCCGTCATGCCGTCTTTTCTGGAGCAGAAATCCGGACAGATCATTGCGACGTCATCCGTTGCCGGCATCAAGGCCTATCCGGGATGCGCTGTCTATGGCGGCACGAAATGGTTCGTGCGCAATTTCATGGAAGTGCTGCGTATGGAGTCCGCATCCGCGAACAGCAACATCCGTACCGCAACGCTCTACCCCGCTGCGATCAACACCGAGTTGCTTGATTCCATCACGGACAGTGCCGTGCAGGAACAGATGCAGGGTCTTTACAAGACGTATGGCATCTCGCCTGATCGCGTTGCCGAAGTCGTTGCGTTTGCCATCGACCTACCGGAAGACACCACTGTCAATGAATTTACGGTCGGTCCTGTAAACCAGCCTTGGTAACAGGCAGGCATAGTGTCAGGCTCGCTCCTTTTACGAGCCTGACATTTCCGCTTCGTTTTTCCGGTTTGAAAATATCCGCGCGTTCACGAGAATAATCATTGAATTGCCCCGGGTTTTGTGGAGACATTTTTTATCTGAACTACGCAGCTAATGCATGTGATTTCTTCTGAGCATAAAAGCGAGCCTCAGCTTCTGCTGGGGGGATGTTTCCAATGGAGGACAGGAGCCGCCGATTGTTGAACCAGTCGACCCATTTAAGTGTGGCCAGTTCAACCGCTTCCCTGTTTTTCCATGGCCCCTGCCGATAGATGAGTTCGGTTTTGTAGAGCCCGTTAATGGTCTCCGCGAGGGCATTATCATAGGAATCTCCAACGCTTCCGACTGAGGCAACGAGCCCCGCTTCAGCCAGTCTTTGCGTGTAGCGAATGGACACATACTGACAGCCGCGATCTGAATGATGGGTCACTTTTCCCTCAGGTTGCCTCTGGCACAGAGCCTGCTCAAGGGCATCCAGCACGAAGTCGGTATGGGCCGTTGATGAGACACGCCAGCCCACAATGACCCGGGCAAACACATCAATGATGAAGGCTACATAAACAAAGCCCTGCCAAGTGGAAACATAAGTAAAATCCGAAACCCAGAGCCTGTTAGGGGCTGGTGCATGAAACTGGCGCTGCACCAGATCCTGTGGACAGGGCCGTGCCGGATCTGGCCGTGTGGTTCTGACCCCCTTGCCACGAATGACGCCTTTCAGTCCCATCCGGCGCATCAGCCGCTCTACCGTGCAGCGGGCGACATCCAAGCCTTCACGTTTGAACTGATGCCAGACCTTGCGCGCTCCATAGACGCAGAAATTATCATTCCACACTCTACGGATGTCATCGCTCAGCTCTTTGTCTTTCTGGCTGCGCACACAAGGATTTTTCTGCCTGGCAACGGTTGCATAATAGACAGATGGCGCAATCGACAGAACCCTGCAGATTGACCCGACACCATATGTCTGCCGGTGCTCATCAATGAAGCGCGTCATGGCCTGAACCGGCGGTCGAGTTCCGCTTGGGCAAAATACGCAGAAGCCTTACGCAGGATTTCATTGGCCTGCCGCAATTCGCGGTTCTCTCGCTCCAGTTGCCTGATCTTCTCCCGATCAGGCAGTTCACTTACCGCAGGCGCATTGGCCCGCTCATGCAGACGGGTCCATTTTGACAGCGTGTCAGGGTGAATATCCAGCTTTGGGGCGATCACCATCACCGCAGACCACCGCGAAGGATGGTTCTTCTCTTCCTCCAGAACCATGCGGGCTGCACGTTCACGAAATTCAGGCGGAAAACGCTTCGATTTATTGCTCATGACTATCTCTTACCTCACGGGTCTTGCTGTCTCCACAAAACCCGGGGCAATTCAAACTCGGTCTGATCGGGCGCATGGAATACGCGCCCTATTTCCTGACAGTTAACAGCATCGTCTGCTATGCACGCAGTCAGGATATTCTCTGTCAGGGACGCGGCTCGGCTGCCAATTCTGCGGTCTGTTATGTGCTCGGCATCACCGCCATCGATCCGGCCCGCAACTCGCTGCTGTTCGAGCGCTTCGTCTCCGAGGAACGCGGCGAACCACCGGACATTGATGTGGATTTCGAGCATGCGCGACGTGAACAGGTCATCCAGTGGGTCTATGAGCATTACGGTCGCGACCGGGCGGCCCTGACGGCCGTGGTCATCCGCTATCGCGCCAAGGGGGCCTTGCGCGATGTCGGCAAGGTCATGGGGTTGCCGGAAGATCTCATCCGCACACTCTCGGGCCAAATTCACGGCTGGGGGCGTAAGCTGGACGATGACGCCCTGCATGACAGCGGCATTGATCTGTCAGACCGACGTGTTCGCCTGACGCTGGATCTGGTTCGCTGCCTGATCGGCGTACCCCGCCATCTGTCACAGCACCCCGGAGGATTTGTGCTGACGCATGACCGGCTGGATGAACTGGTGCCGATCGAACCGGCCTCGATGGAGGCCCGCCAGATCATTGAATGGGACAAGGACGATATCGACGTCCTGAAATTCATGAAGGTGGATATTTTGGCTCTCGGCATGCTGACCTGCATGAAAACGGGGCTAGACCTGCTGGCCGAGCACAAGGACCAGCACTTCACGCTTCAGAGCATCCCGGCCGAAGATCCGCGCACCTACGCCATGATCCGCAAGGCCGATACGATCGGTGTGTTCCAGATTGAATCCCGTGCCCAGATGTCCATGCTGCCACGGCTCAAGCCGCGGGTGTTTTATGACCTCGTCATTGAAGTGGCGATCGTGAGGCCCGGCCCCATACAGGGGGACATGGTGCATCCGTATCTGCGTCGCCGCGAGGGCCTTGAGCGCGAAGACTATCCGACACCAGAACTGGAAGCGGTTCTAAGTAAAACGCTAGGCATCCCGCTGTTTCAGGAACAGGCGATGCAGGTGGCCATGATCTGTGCGGGATTCACCGCCGCCGAGGCCGATCAGTTGCGCCGGGCCATGGCGACCTTCAAAAATACCGGCACCGTTTCACAGTTTCAGAAACGTCTGATTGAGGGTATGCGTGCCAACGGTTACCCGGAAGAATTTGCAGAACGGATCTATCAGCAGCTCGAAGGGTTCGGGTCTTACGGATTTCCCGAGAGCCATGCCGCCAGTTTCGCCATTCTCGCCTATTCGTCGTCCTGGATGAAATGCACCCACCCGGATGTGTTTCTGGCGTCACTTCTGAATTCCCAGCCGATGGGGTTCTATGCCCCCGCGCAACTGGTTCGCGATGCGCGGGAACATGGCGTGGAAATCTGGCCCGTTTGCGTCAATGCCTCGCGCTGGGACAGCACGCTGGAAGGACCGGAAAGACCTGACGGGATGTTCGCCGTGCGGCTGGGCATGAGTCTGGTGAAGGGGCTGGCCAATGACGATGCGGCCCGCATTGTTGCCGCACGATCCTCCCGACCCTTTACATCGGTCGATGACCTATGGCGTCGGGCGGGTGTCAAAGCAGCAGCCCTCACCCATCTGGCCGAGGCGGACGCGTTCCGACCCTCGCTCGGACTGGCACGGCGCGAGGCGCTCTGGGCGATCAAAGCTCTGCGCGATGAACCGCTGCCCCTGTTTGCGGCTGCGGAAGTAACGCGAGAAGCGGAGGAGCCGGATGTGCTGCTCCAGCCCATGCGTGACGGGGCGGAAGTGGTGCGGGATTACAACCGGCTTGGCCTGACCCTGCGGGATCATCCGCTGACCTTTCTACGCGAGGACCTTCGGGCACAGGACATCGTAACCTGTCGGGATGCCCTGAATGCCAAGGACGGGAAGCGTCTCACCGTAGCGGTAGCGGGACTGGTGCTGGTCCGGCAGCGACCAGGCTCTGCCGAAGGCGTGGTATTCATGACGCTGGAGGACGAGACGGCCAACATGAACGTCATCATCTGGCCGGATCTATTCGACGCCAACCGGCGCGTCATGCTGGGCGGGCAAATGCTTGCCGTGAAAGGCATGCTCCAGAAAGAAGGTGAGGTCGTACATCTGGTCGCGAAGGAGATCACCGACCTCTCCGGGCTACTGGCGGATGTCGGGAACCGATCCTCCGCAGATACCACCGCCAGCATAGACTCTGGCAGTGAGCGCCTCGTCGTCCGATCGCGCAATTTCCACTGAACAAAGGGTCATCCAGCAGGAATCACGTCATCGTGATAATGCCGCGTTTTAAGACTAACTACGCTGTGCTTTCACTCCCATTTGCATCCTATACGCATCCTGCGCGTGGAGCTAAAACGCAAAAGGCCGCCCATGAGGCGGCCTAAGCGTTTGATATTAAACGGAATTCATGGTTGCGGGGATAGGATTTGAACCTATGACCTTCAGGTTATGAGCCTGACGAGCTACCGGGCTGCTCCACCCCGCGGTTGTGATTGTGTTGAAATTTGTAGGGGTAGTAAGTTTTGGCAGGGTGGATTGGAAGACCTGGCGGCGACCGACTTTCCCGTGGCTTAAGCCACAGTATCATAGGCGCTGGGGGTTTTCACGGCCGAGTTCGGGATGGGATCGGGTGGATCTCTCCCCGCCATGGCCACCAGGTCATCCAGTCCACCCTGTAAGGGTGTGTGGAAGACGGTTGGTAGAAGAAGTAGGCGTATATATGGATGATTTCTGTGCACGGGCTGTCCTTTTAAGGGGACAGTAAGAGAGTGAGCCTATTGGGTGATTAGGACCAGTTAGCTGCACGTGTTACCACGCTTTCACACCTGGCCTATTAACGTGGTGGTCTACCACGACCCTCAGGGAGACCTAGTTTTGAGGTGGGTTTCCCGCTTAGATGCTTTCAGCGGTTATCCCTTCCATACTTAGCTACCCGGCGGTGCCGCTGGCGCGACAACCGGTGCACCAGAGGTATGTTCATCCCGGTCCTCTCGTACTAGGGACAAATCCTCTCAAGTCTCCAACATCCACGGCAGATAGGGACCGAACTGTCTCACGACGTTCTAAACCCAGCTCACGTACCACTTTAATCGGCGAACAGCCGAACCCTTGGGACCTGCTCCAGCCCCAGGATGTGATGAGCCGACATCGAGGTGCCAAACCTCCCCGTCGATGTGGACTCTTGGGGGAGATCAGCCTGTTATCCCTAGAGTACCTTTTATCCGTTGAGCGATGGCCCTTCCACGCGGGACCACCGGATCACTATGGCCGACTTTCGTCTCTGCTCGAGCTGTCACTCTCGCAGTCAGGCGGGCTTATGCCATTGCACTCAACAGCCGGTTTCCGACCGGCCTGAGCCCACCATCGCGCGCCTCCGTTACACTTTGGGAGGCGACCGCCCCAGTCAAACTGCCCACCATACAGGGTCCCGGATCAGGCTAACTGACCACGGTTAGACATCAGAAAAATTCAGGGTGGTATTTCAAGGATGGCTCCACAGGAACTGGCGCCCCTGCTTCAAAGCCTCCCACCTATCCTACACAGAATGTCTCTGATGCCACTGTAAAGCTGCAGTAAAGGTTCATAGGGTCTTTCCGTCTGACCGCGGATACCCCGCATCTTCACGGGGAATTCAATTTCGCTGAGCCGATGCTGGAGACAGCGGGGAAGTCGTTACGCCATTCGTGCAGGTCGGAACTTACCCGACAAGGAATTTCGCTACCTTAGGACCGTTATAGTTACGGCCGCCGTTTACCGGGGCTTCAATTCAGTGCTCTCACACCTCCTCTTAACCTTCCGGCACCGGGCAGGCGTCAGACCCTATACGTCGTCTTTCGACTTCGCAGAGTCCTGTGTTTTTAATAAACAGTCGCTACCCCCTGGTCTGTGCCACCCGCCAATGGTTGCCCACCAACGGGTCTCGCTTATCCCGAAGTTACACGAGCAATTTGCCTAGTTCCTTCAGCATCGTTCTCTCAAGCGCCTTGGTATTCTCTACCAGTCCACCTGTGTCGGTTTCGGGTACGGTCTATACGCCAGAGCTATTTCCTGGAATGCTCCAAAAGCCAGGTCAATCCGTTAAGACCTGACAACATATCGCATTCGTCACTTCTGGCAGGTACAGGAATATTCACCTGTTTCCCATCGACTACGGCTCTCGCCCTCGCCTTAGGGGCCGACTAACCCTGCGTGGATTAACCTTGCGCAGGAACCCTTGGACTTTCGGCGACAGTGTTTCTCGCACTGTTTGTCGCTACTCATGTCAGCATTCGCACTTCCGATATCTCCAGAGAGGGTCACCCCGTCTCCTTCACTGACTTACGGAACGCTCCGCTACCGCGCATATCATAGATATGCACCCACAGCTTCGGCACGTGGCTTGAGCCCCGTTACATTTTCGGCGCAGGGTTTCTATTAGACCAGTGAGCTATTACGCTTTCTTTAAAGGATGGCTGCTTCTAAGCCAACCTCCTGGTTGTTATGGAATCCCCACATCCTTTCCCACTTAGCCAC
>NZ_CP030871.1:1727500-2182500 GCF_003323795.1 Acetobacter sp. JWB
TGCAACATTTCCTGAAGCGTTGGACTATGCCGCTCAAGGCGAAGCCGGGTTTAACATTTATTCCGGCAAAGGTGTACTTCTAGAAGCCCTACCCTATAAAGTATTGCGTCAGCAGGCTGTTGATACAGCTTTGCGCCTTTTGGGCATGGGCCTACAACCGGGAGACCGTGTTGCCATTGTGGCGGAAAGCGATGGTGATTTTGCCCGCATCTTCTTTGGCTGTCAGTATGCTGGTTTGGTTGCGGCCCCTCTTCCCCTCCCAGTCGCTTTTGGCGGCAAAGAAGCCTATCTGAAAACTCTTCGGGGTATGATTACTAGCGCACAAGCCAGCGCCGTGATTATTCCGCAGATTATCGAAGGCTGGACGGACGAAATTGTAACGGGCTTGGGCCTTGTTTTTGCTGGGCCACCTGCTGAGCTTATGGCACGCCCTGTGCCAGATATGCCGCTGCCGGATATTCAACCAGAAAACCTTTCATATCTTCAGTTTTCTTCCGGCAGCACACGCTTCCCCATGGGGGTTTGCGTAAGCCACCGTTCCGGCATGGCGAATGTTTCCTCCATTGCACGCAATGGATTGCAGGTTAAGGAAACAGGGGATCGCTGCGTTTCGTGGCTTCCTCTCTATCATGATATGGGTCTGGTTGGTTTCTTCCTGACGCCCATGACGTGCCAGTTGAGCGTGGATCTGCTGCCGACGCGCGAATTCGCACGCAGACCGCATGTATGGCTGGATCTGATCAGCCGTAACCGTGGCACCATCGCCTACAGCCCCTCTTTTGGGTATGAACTTTGCGCCCGGCGCCCGGCATCCGAAGGGCTGGATCTCTCTTGCTGGCGGGTTGCAGGCATTGGTGGCGATATGATCCGCGCGCATATTCTGGATGAATTTGCTGCGCGCTTTGCCCCTGCTGGCTTTAGCCCAAAAGCATTTGTAGCTAGCTATGGTATGGCAGAAGCTACGCTCGCCATCAGCTTTGCGCCGCTTGATACAGGCATAGAAACCGATACGGTTGACCTTCCCGCGCTGGAAAGCACAGGAATTGCGCGCCCACCCGCCAGTGCAGACACACCAAGCCGCACCTTTGTGATTTGCGGGAAAGTTCTGCCAGGACATGAACTGGAAGTTCGGAATAGCTATGGCCGGGTGCTGAGCGACAGAGAAGTTGGCACTATTTATGTACGTGGCCCCAGCCTGATGAGCGGTTACTTCCGTATGCCGGAAGAAAGCAGCAAAACGCTGGACGCAGACAACTGGCTGAACACTGGTGATCTGGGCTACATGCTCAATGGGCAGATAGTTGTCACTGGCCGCGCCAAAGACTTGATTATTATTAATGGCCGCAACATCTGGCCGCAGGATCTGGAATGGTCTGCCGAAACGCATATTCCTGTCCTTCGCAGCCGAGATGTGGCTGTTTTCTCTCTGGAAAAGGGTGACCATGAGGAAATCGTGGCTCTTATTCAGTGCCGCGCTTCTGCCTCAGACACGCGTGAGAAACTGAGAGCCGAAGCCGCCAGCTTGTTCCGCCGCCTCCATGGGGTAGAAGTTTCTGTTGTATTGGTGCCACCACATGCGCTGCCGCAGACATCTTCGGGCAAACTTACACGCGCCAAAGCCCGTACCATGTATCTAAGCGGCGCGTTTGAGCAGCAGTCTGAAGTCGCCTGACCGACCTACAGGATTTTATAGCCCGTTTATGATGAGAAAGGCTGGTCAAACTGGCCTTTTTCACCCATAAGGCGGCACTGCGAGCACAAGCTCGGCATAAAACAAACGCCCTTAAGGGATGAAGGATCCGACATGAGCGAAACCGTTGAAAGCGTTTCCGCGCTGATCATTCAAAAGCTCCTCGCTAACCCGAAGGTTCCGCGTGACATTGATGGTAACTGCAAGATCATGGAAGATCTTGCGTTTGATTCTTTGGCCGTCATGAACTTCGTTATGGAAGTTGAAGATAGCTTGGATGTTTCCATCCCGCTCGACAAACTTGCCGATATCCGGACGATTAATGACCTTGCCGCATGCATTGTCGCTCTGAAAAACAAAGGGTGAGCGTGGATGACATCACTATTTTCCAAATTTGAAGGTACGGCAGGCGCGCTGGGTTCTGTAGTCGCCGTAGGTGGCCGCAACCCTTTTGCTGTTGTTATTGAAAAACCTGTATCTTCAACTGTTGGAATTATTGAAGGTCGGGAAACGCTTCTTTTCGGTACCAATAATTATTTAGGCCTGAGCCAATCCAAAAATGCCATTCGGGCCGCCCAACAAGCTGCTGCGGCTTGCGGCGTTGGCACCACGGGCTCGCGCATTGCAAATGGCACGCAGTCTCTCCACCGGCAGCTTGAAAAAGATATTGCCGCGTTTTTTGGCCGCCGTGATGCCATGGTTTTTTCTACGGGTTATCAGGCTAACTTAGGCATTATTTCCACGCTTGCAGGCAAAGACGACCATCTGTTTCTGGACGCTGATAGCCATGCCAGCATTTATGATGGTAGCCGCCTGAGTGCTGCAGAAGTTATTCGTTTCCGCCATAATGACCCGGATAATCTTTATAAACGCCTGAAACGCATGGATGGCACCCCCGGTGCCAAGCTGATTGTGGTTGAAGGCATTTATTCCATGACAGGCAATGTGGCCCCGATTGCAGAATTTGTAGCCGTTAAAAAAGCAACTGGTGCATATCTTCTGGTAGATGAAGCCCATTCCTTTGGGGTGTTGGGTGAAAACGGACGCGGTGCGGCTGAAGCCGACGGTGTGGAAGCTGATGTAGACTTTATTGTCGGCACATTTTCAAAAAGCCTCGGCACTGTTGGGGGTTACTGCGTATCCGATCATCCTGAACTGGAATTTGTACGCCTGAACTGCCGCCCATATATGTTTACGGCATCTCTTCCACCAGAGGTTATTGCTGCAACAACGGCAGCCTTGAGCGATATGCAGGCTCATCCAGAACTGCGTAAACAGCTTATGGCCAATGCTCAGCAACTCCATGCTGGTTTTGTAGATATCGGGCTAAATGCGAGTAAACAGGCTACCCCTGTTATTGCAGTTACGCTGGAAACTGCTGAAGAAGCTATTCCCATGTGGAACAGGCTTCTGGAACTTGGTGTTTACGTCAACCTTAGCCTTCCCCCGGCAACGCCAGATTCACGCCCCTTGCTGCGTTGTTCCGTAATGGCCACTCATACGCCAGAGCAGATTGCTCAGGCCATTGCCATATTCCGGCAGGCTGCCGCAGAAGTTGGTGTAACACCAGCACCCACAGCAGCCTAAAACCCCTATTTGCGTTTAAACGCCCCTTGCCGCCACAACCGCCAAACAATTGGCGGCGCTGCCAGTAAGGGGTGTTTTTCTGCAAACGAAGAAAGCGGCACTTCTATCCCGCTATGGCGTTGAACTTTCCATACCGCGTAACGTGCCCCACCTGTAAATGTATAAGCTGCCTTAAGTAAGCGCAGAATATTTAAAGGCCGACCGCAAGACGCACGTAATGTCCATTTTTGAATGGCATGTTGCTTTTGTTCCTGTGGGATTTGCGGCGTTACAATCTGATCTTGAGACTTATACGGAATACCCAGCATTTGCCAACACGGCAGTAAAAGCTGCGCATAACGCTGCATATAAGCATCTACAATGCTTTGCCCACGGCCCGCTTTTTCAACCCGCAATTCAACACGATAAGTATTGCGGTACAAGGTATTCCAATAATCCAGAACGCCGCCTGAAGCCGGGCCAAGTTGTGCGGCCCACCATGCGGCAGTCAATACCGCCCGCATAACACAAGCGTGCAATGCTTCTTGGGCTTCGTTATCCCGCCACCATACCAACCGAACAGGCTGAGAAAAGCGCGCCCAAACAGTGGTATCCAATGTTTGGGTGCGCGTTAGGGAACGAAACTGCGCGAGAGACAAAATAGCAACTTTGGCCCTTAGCAGATGCTCCCCTACCCTGTATTCATGATATTCCACGTTAGGGGGCAAAGTGGCATTTGCCAGACAGGAAAGCCACGGTCTGGGCCAGTCCATCTGCTTTTCTACGATAATATAAAAATCCAGCAGGGTATCATCTTGAATTCCACCCCGTAGGCCAGACCCATAAAATAAGACCCCTAATGGTTGCGCTGTGCCCAAAAGATTACGCACAAATTCCGTCACCAAAGGGGATACAGGCGTATGCAGTTCTTGCTCTGTAAGGGTGAAAATTTCTTTCTGCCCCGGCCGAATACCCTTCATGAACTGCTTTTCCACCAGAATGCTTTAAACATGCACAAAAGAAACCACGGGACCCGCAGAAACAGTCAGTTTGCCATCTTCCCCAGGCGGCAAAACCTCACCATCCAGAATAAAGGATTGATCCGTACGCAACACCAATTCGGTTGCCGAACCACTATGATAAGCTGCATCTTGCCGTAACCATTGCGGCGCTTTCCCCCGCAACAAATTCCAGACTGCACGCCCTAAATGAGGGGGAAAAGCTGCAACATCCAGATAACTAATACCTCGGTCTGCTTCTGTCAGATTCTGCCAGAATGGCCAGATACCGTGGGGCAGCCGATGCAAAGCGGTGCATAAAAACAGAAAATGATTCTGCTCAGGCAATACCTCACCATCCCGCTCTACTGTAACTTTTGTACCTTCCAGCCATCCTCGCCTATGCTTCGGGCTTAGCAACTGCCAAGCCGTTACAAACAATGTCGCCATAACCGCAGCATCATGCGAATAATTTTTCAGGATTTTGGGGTCATGCGCGATTTCAATCCCACGCCCAAAAGCACCCAAACCACCAAAAAAGCCTAGAGAAGCCCCTTCTTTCTGCCCGTTACGCATTACCACCAAAGGCTGCCTGCGCCGCACATCGGAAAGAAGGCGTCCGGATACCAGACGGGCCTGCAAAATCTGTAATGCCTCAACCCCACGCTTACCAAAACCAACATCTGTGGCAATCAGGTTAGTATTGCCAGAGGGCAACACAACAATACTTGGCCACTGCTCTGGCGGGCAGGATGAGGTATAAAGTGCGCTCAGAACATTCCCAACTGTGCCGTCTCCCCCATCCACAACCAAACAGCTTATTTTTTGCTGTAAGAGGGCATAAACTTGCTGCCTTAATGCAGCATGCGTTCTAGGGGAGCAGAACAAAGGCCCCAACATTTTGCCCGCCAGCGCCAGATACTTGGGATCGGCCTTCAAATTCCGACGGCTACGAGGATTGTAAATCAGGGCAAAACGATCGGACATTCAGCACTCTTGCTATAAACAAACAAAAACGCCAGCGCCTTTTGCCCCGGCTACGGGCGATGGTATAAAGGCTGTTATGGCTCTTGTCACATGCCGTGGGGCCATACACCGTCACCGGAGATGTGTTTTTCTTGTCCTGCGTTCATATCGCCCATCTGTCTGACCCACATCTGCCACTTGTCGGCTTGCCTTCTTTTAAGGAAATCCGCTTCAAGCGCATCCTCAGTTTGTTGTCTTGGCAACTACGGCGCAGGCACCTGCATAAATTACCGGCTTTGCAGTCAATCATGCGGGATATCCGCCACTTTCACCCAGATATGGTTGCCCTAACGGGGGATCTGACCAATCTGGGTTTGCTCAAAGAATTTCAGCACGCACGGCAGTGGCTTTTACAGCAAGATTTGCCCCCTACACTGCTTATTCCCGGCAATCATGATGCGCTGATAAAAGAGAATAGCGCTACCAAACAGGCTCTCTGGGCCGAATGGCTGCATAGTAGCACGCAGCCTGAACCGGCAGCCCCTTCATTGCTGGTAAAAGATCATATTGCCCTTATTGGGGTCAACACGGCCGTTCCCACCTTACCCTTTTTGGCATCTGGCAAGGCCGGGCAAACCCAGCTTGTGCTTTTGGCGGATCTGTTGCGCCGCACGCGCGTTATGGGATTATGCCGGATTGTGTTACTCCATCACCCTCCGGCGCAAGGCATTGTCAGCCGCCGCAAAGGGCTGGATGATTTCCTAGCGTTTCAAAACGTATTGCGTGCAGAAGGTGCTGAACTTGTGCTTTACGGGCATTCTCATCGTGCGCAAATCACCACTCTTCCGGGCACAGATATTCTGGCTGTCAGCAGCACCTCTGCGTCCCACATTGCGGATGAACCGGAAAAAAGTGCGGGGTGGAATGCTATTTCCGTGCACAAACAGCCCGATATCTGGCAAATCACCATTCAGCACCGCAGCTTAATGCCAGATGGAAGCTTGCAAGATAGCCAAATGAGGCGTGTGTGCAGTGCGCATCGCCTTTTGCCCGCAACCTCGCTATGACAACCCGCATGCTCAATGTGCCTTTCCTGCGCCGGATTGTAGCTTTGCTTCGCCCCGGCACATTAGACCGCTACCTGATTGCTCAGGTTATGCCGCCTTTTTTGGTGGCGCTGTCTGTTGTGATGATTGCCCTGATACTTGAACGCCTTTTGGTGCTATTCAATCTGCTGGCAGCGGGCAACAACCATATTGGCATATTTATTGGTCTGCTGGCGGCCTTGCTGCCCCATTACCTTGGTTTGGCTATTCCGGCCGCACTTTGCGTAGCGGTGTTTACCGTGATCCGCCGCATGAGCCAGAATGAAGAAATTGATGCCATCAACAGCAGTGGCCTTTCACTACTGCGGATTACGCGCCCCTATATCCAACTGGGCGTTATCTTGGGTATCCTTTCCTTTCTGCTTTATGGCTTTATCCAGCCTCATGCACGGTATGATTTCCGTTCAACCTTTTACATTGCCAGCCACACAGGCTGGGCGCCACGTTTGCAGCCCCGCATGTTTGCCAGCCCTTCATCTCAACTGACCATTGTTGCGGATAAGGTCTCCCAAAGCGGCTCTGATCTGGAAAATGTTTTTATCCGTGATCTTTCTGAGCAGCAGGAACGCGATATTACGGCGCGCAACGGGCATATCCGCATCGGTTTGGATGGTGAAACTGTTGAGATTGATCTTACCCATGGCGTGATTGTCACGGATAAAGGGGATGGCGTGCCCAGTCTGGTCACATTTGATCATTCTACGCGCTACCTTACACATGCCTCGCACGTCTCTCCTTTCCGCACGCGCGGCGAGGATGAACGAGAGCTGACATCCCCAGAACTGGTTGGCCGCCTCATTCGGCATGACCCTTCTATTTCCCGCCCTCATATGCGTTCTGAAGTGCATTTTCGTATGGCGCGCAGCCTTACTGTGCCTTTTATTCCCCTATTGGCGGCCTCTCTGGCTCTTATGCGCAAGCGCCAACGCAACAATGCCGGTCTGCCTCTGGCCTTTATTATTATGGTTGGGTTTGACCACATCATCCAGTTTGGCCACAGCATGGTGGCTACAAAAAAGGCATCGCTCCTGCTGATCTGGGGGCCTTCGTTGGTCTTTATTGTAGGCTGTACGTTGCTGCTACTTTATAAATCAGGCACCTTTCAGGTGTTAAAAGTCTGGCGTTCCCGCTCATCTGCCCAAAAAGCCTTGCCATGAGCCAATCTTCAAGCATGCCCCGCCACGTTCTTCTCCGCTATCTTTCCATGGCGTTGCTTACGCGCGTGATTTTTTGTGGCGCCGTTCTCGTCGGGCTTCTTGAAATTCTGGCCCTGCTTGAACAAACCACTCCCATTTTACAACGGCACTTAGGCGTACAGGGCATTCTCAGCTTTGCGGCCATGCGTGCACCATTTCTGCTGGCAGGCGCACTTCCATTAAGTGTGTTGATTGGCGCGCTGCTGATGCTCACCCAAATGACATTGGCCAGCGAAATTGCCATCCTGCGAGCTTGTGGCCTTTCTACTTTTGGCCTGTATAAATACCTTATCCCCGCCACTCTGGTAATCGGCTTTGCAGGCGTTGTGCTGGATGATCAGGTTACGCCCCGGTCTGAGCAGGCATTGGCCGCATGGTGGAACCGTACAGACCCACATCCAGAAAATGGGCACGCCTTCTGGTTTCATGATGGCAACCGTATTGCCCATATTGGCTATACATCGGATGGCGGCAATATGCTGGCCAAGGTGGATATCTATATCCGTGATACCAACGGACGGTTACAACAGATTCTCCACGCCAAATCTGCTGATTACACACATACGCGCGGCTGGCTGCTGCACAATGTTGATAGCATTACCGTGGAAGGCGAAAAAACCACGCGCCTGCCTTCTGTTCAGAACATGAGTTGGGACACAAGCCTGCACCCGTGGGAGTTTATCCGCCTGTCTGCCGAAAATCCGCCGCTTTCTTCCACCACCATTCTGGGCATGCTACAAGGGCGCCTACCATCCCATACCAGCCCCGGTTTTCTGGAAGCTGGGCTGCTTGAACGCTTCTTGCGTCCGGCCTCCTTACTTGTTCTTTTGTTGATTGCGCTGCCCACAATCTATATCCCTCCACGGACAGGAACGCGCAGTTGGGTACCAGTATGGTGCTTGGGCTGCGGGCTGTTGTTTATTATTGTGCAGGGTATGCTACGCGCAATGGGGAATGCGGGCTTGCTACCGCCAGCAATTGCTACCATACCCGCACTGATTATTTTCACACTGGGAGCCATTACTGTGCTCCTGAGGAATGAAACACGATGAGCGGAACGCTAAATAACTCGTCGCTTAAAACCGGACGCAGCTTTGATCTGGGGAAAATGAACCTCAGGCAGCTTTGGGTGGCATATCTTACCTACCCAACCATCCTGCTCTATTTTGCGCTGGTTATTGCTTCTGCTGCGCTGGCTGCGTACTTTTTTGCAGGTTGGTGGCCAACGCTGGTTTCTATGGTCGCCGTTGTTATTGTGTATCCAGTGGTATGGTACCTACTGCACCGCTACGTGCTACATGGGCGTATCCTGTATAAAATGAAGTGGACGGCCGCTCTGTGGAAGCGCATCCATTTTGACCATCATCAGGACCCGCATCTGCTGGATGTTCTGTTTGGCGCACCTGCTACAACACTGCCGACCATTGGGGCTGTCACCATTCCTATTGGGTACCTTATTGGCGGGATCGGCGCTGCAGCCACGGCATTTGGCACAGGCGTTGCCATTACCTGCATTTACGAATTCTTCCACTGCATCCAGCACCTTAACTACAAGCCACGCGCAAGTTGGATCCAGCGCATGAAAGCACGCCATGTGCTGCACCATTTCCATGATGAGGATGGCAACTTCGGCATTACCAGCTTTGTGGTGGATCGGATGTTTGGCTCATATTATCTAGATGCCAAAGCCCGCCCCCGCAGCCCCACGGTGTTCAATCTGGGTTACGATGTTAAGGAAGCCCAACAGTATCCGTGGGTCATGGAATTGACGGGCGCTCCCCCGCGTGATCGCCCCGATGGTGCACGCCCAGCGGAGAACAGGAAAGCGGCATGACCGCTTCCTCTCAAAGCATGACAGCTTTTATTCTGGCAGGTTCTCGCCCCGGTAAGCCAGACCCGGTTGCCTTGGCCGGGGGCGTTTCTCACAAAGCACTCCTGCCTATTGGTGGGGTGCCTATGCTCTTGAGGGTAATTGATGCGCTGCAGCAGGTGCCTCAAATCACCCGCATTGCTGTTTGTATTGAAAACCCACAGATTATTGCGTCTATCTTACCCGCAGGAATAGATGTTATTCCGGCGCGGCCTGAAGGCCCAAGTGCCAGCGTATTGGCTGGCCTTGCGCGCTATGGCACGCCTTTGCTTGTAACCACGGCAGATAATGCCCTACTCCAGCCAAGCTGGGTGCAAGAACTGCTGAGCGAGAGCCATACGCAAGCTGACCTTGCCGTTGCTGTTGCAACAGAAACAACCGTAAAGCGGGATGTACCCAACACGCAGCGTACTTATATTCGGCTTGCTGATCTGTCTTTTTCTGGCTGTAACCTGTTTTTATTCCGCACATCTGTTTCTGCCCGCGTGGCAGACCTGTGGCAGCATGTAGAAAAAAACCGCAAGCATCCTTTACGGATTGCTTGGCTTTTAGGGCTGAGCATTCTGCTGCGCGCCCTCTGTGGCAAGCTGACACGGCGCGCGCTTTACCGGCGCATCTATCATCTCACCAGTGCAAAAGCAGAACTTGTTCCACTTTCTGATGGCCGCGCTGCTGTAGATGTAGATAAACCTGCCGATGTTGTGCTGGCGGAAGAGCTTGCCTCTACTCTTCCAACGTGTTCCGTTACAAAAACACCCGGAAAATAATTTCTTTTCACACTTAAGCGGGCAGTAACGCAGGCAGTACCGATGGAATATCCATCATGCTGCCCGCTTGAGCATCTGCCTGCGCTGCCAATGCGCTGGAACCATAGCCCCACGCGGCAAACACAAACCTTACGCCAGCACCAGTCGCGGCACCACAATCTGGCGGCATATCCCCAATCATCACACTACGCGAAACCTCTCCGCCAGCCTGTTTGATTGTGCCCAGTAAATGGGCCGGATCTGGTTTATGGGCGGCAAAACTGTCACCTCCGCCTATTGCTGCAAAAAGTGATGTTAGGCCAAAATTGTCTAAAATACGCTGGGCAGCCACCTCCGGCTTGTTGGTACATACAGCCAGCAACCACCCGGCACTTTTCAACTGCTCCAATGCCTGCTGTGTGCCGGGAAACAGACGTGAAAGCCGTGTAGCCCGTGGCGTGTAAAGCTCCATAAACTTCTGCACAGCTTCGGCCTTCGTAAACGGTAAAACATATGACTGCGACGTTATGGCCTTCAGCTTTTTATGTCCTGCATCCAGAACGCGTTGCACCAAGGTGGGCACGCCATTGCCTATCATGGTACGCACCTCTGCATCTGTCAGGGGTGGAAGATGGCATATTTCCAGTAATTCCCGGCTGCACGCCGCCAGATCCGGTACGGAATCAAGCAACGTGCCGTCCATATCAAAAACAGCAAGACGAGGTGTGAACATGCGGTTTTTCCTTGCCGAGTAAATATCTGAAAACTTTTATGATATTGGCATGTTTGTTTTCCGATGGGGAGACGTTTGACACATGCCGGAGCTTGGCTTACCGCATGCTGTTATGACGTCTATTTCCGCACCACGTCCTGCCACGGCGGTTCTTCTGGCCGCCGGACTGGGCACCCGCATGAAGTCCTCCCGCCCTAAAGCCATGCAATCTCTTGGTGGCCGACCAATGCTGGCACATCTACTTGCCAATGCAGCGGAGGTTTTTGACAGGCTGGTTGTTGTAATCGGCCCAGACATGGAAGAGGTTGCCGAGTTGGCGGCTCCCTATCCAGTGGTTGTGCAACAAGAACGCTTGGGCACTGCCCACGCGGCCTTGCAGGCCGAAGCCTGGTTTGGTGATGGCGATGTGGCTGTGCTGTATGCAGATAACCCGCTGATTTCGGCTGAAACGCTCAATCGTTTGTTGGAAGAGCGCCGCAAGCCAGATGTGGGCTTGGCATTGTTAGCCATGCGCCCGGCTGATCCTGCACGATATGGCCGCGTTGTTGCCCAAAATGGCAATGTGGAACGTATTGTAGAATGGGCAGACGCCACGCCAGAAGAACGCGCGATTGACCTATGCAATGCCGGTGTATTGTGCGCAGATGCCGTAGATTTCCGCCGCTGGCTTCATAACGTGCGCAATGATAACGCCAAGGGCGAATATTATCTGACAGACGTAGTAGATCTGGCTGTAGCCGATAGCGTGCAGGTACGCGCGGTAGAAGCTGCAGAAGATGAACTGCGTGGCGTAAACTCTCGTGCAGAACTGGCTCAGGCAGAAGCTGCCCTGCAAACACGCCTACGCAATAAAGCCATGGAAAATGGTGTAACGTTAGTTGCGCCAGAAACTGTGTTTCTAAGTGCTGATACGCAGATTGAAGCTGATGTGCTGATAGAACCTAACGTGTTCTTTGGCCCTGGCGTAACTGTGCAAAGTGGTGCTGTTATTCGCGCCTTTAGCCATCTTGAAGGATGCGAAGTGCAGGCCAATGCGATTATTGGCCCTTATGCGCGTATTCGGGAAGGCTCCACCATTGGCGCTTCTGCACGGGTTGGCAACTTTGTTGAACTCAAGGCCACAACACTGGGCGAAGGTTCCAAAGCCAATCATCTTACCTATCTGGGTAATACCGAAATCGGCAGCCACACCAATATTGGCGCAGGTACTATTACCTGCAACTATGATGGCGTGTTCAAACACACCACCACGATTGGAGAGAAAGCCTTTATCGGCTCGGATTCCATTCTTGTGGCACCCGTTACTATTGGAGACAACGCGCTGGTGGCCGCTGGCAGTGTCATTACAAAAAATGTGCCAGATGAAGCTCTGGCTTTTGGCCGGGCACAGCAAGTGAATAAAGCAGAAATGGGCAGACTTTTTAAAGAGCGCCTGCAAGCAAAAAAGGAAAACGGCTGATGTGTGGGATCTGCGGCGTTGTTGGCCGAAGGCATGCCACCCCTATTGTTTTTGAAGGCCTGCGCCGGTTGGAATATCGGGGCTATGATTCCGCAGGTATTGCCACTTTAGTAGATGGGCGTGTTGAACGCCGCCGTGCGGCAGGTAAACTGGATAACCTTGCCGCATTGCTAAAAAAGGAACCTTTGCCCGGCACCACCGGCATTGGGCATACCCGCTGGGCCACACATGGTGCCCCTACAGCTTGCAATGCCCACCCCCATGGTACCGAGCGCGTGGCCATTGTGCATAATGGCATTATCGAAAACTTTGAAACCCTGCGCCGTGAGCTGGAAGCCGCTGGTCAGGTTTTTGAAACAGAAACCGACAGCGAAACCATCGCCCTGCTGGTAGATTACCATCTGCAACAGGGGTTAGAACCCAAAGAAGCCGCCCTGCATGCACTGCGCCGCCTAGAAGGCGCATACGCCGTTGCCATAATTTTTGCTGGCCACGAAGGGCTGATGATTGGCGCGTGCCACAGCGCCCCTCTGGCTGTGGGTTTTGGCGAAGATGAAATGTTTCTGGGCTCTGATTCACTGGCTCTGGCCCCGCTGACCCGTCGCATCGCCTACATGGAAGATGGGGATTGCGTGGTTATCACCCCGAAGGGTGCAGAGTTCATGAACTTTGATGGTGTGCCTGTTGAACGCACTATCCAGCTTACTGCTCTAGCGGCTGGTTCCATCGGCAAAGATGGTTACCGCCACTACATGGAAAAAGAGCTGCACGAACATCCGTTGGTAATCGGCCAGACCTTGCAGCGCATGGTGGATCCGGCTTCTCGTCGCGTTCTTTTACCTGAACTGCCTTTTGATCTGGCAAAAGTGCCACGCGCAGTTATTACCGCTTGTGGGTCTGCCTTTTTTGCGGGGATGATTGGCCGCTACTGGCTGGAAGAAATTGCCCGCTTGCCAGTGGATATAGATGTTGCCAGCGAGATGCGTTACCGCAACCCGCCACTAAAGGAAGGGTCCTTGGGGCTGTTGATTTCTCAATCTGGGGAAACAGCAGATACACTGGCGGCCTTGCGTAGCCTACGTGAAAAAGCGATTCACATTGTTTCCGTGCTGAATGTTGAACACAGCACCATGGCGCGGGAAAGCGATGTTGTGCTGGGCACCGTGGCTGGCCCGGAAATTTCTGTGGCATCCACTAAGGCTTTTACCGCTCAGTTAACCGTATTAGCGTGCCTGACCATTGCCACTGCCCGTGCACGCGGCAAGCTGGATACGCTGGCAGAAGAACATCTGGTAAGCGCCCTGTTAGATCTCCCCAGCCGCGCAGCAGAAGTGTTCAACCAAACAGACGCTATTCGTGCCATGGCCCAGCTTGTGGTGGAAGCGCGTGATGTTCTGTATCTGGGCCGTGGCAGCATGTTCCCCGTTGCCATGGAAGGTGCACTCAAGCTGAAGGAAATTTCCTACATTCACGCAGAAGCTTATGCAGCTGGTGAAATGAAGCACGGGCCAATTTCCCTTATTGATCGCACAGTGCCAATTGTCGCCACAGTGCCATCAAACGCGTTGTTTGAAAAAACACTTTCCAACCTGCAAGAAGCCAAAGCACGTGGTGGCCGCCTACTGGTGTTTACGGATACCAAAGGTGCTGAACGTGTATCTGCCATTGCAGAACAGATGGTGGTTCTGCCCCACGTGCATGATTTTGTAGCCCCCATTCTGCAAACCATTCCGGTGCAAATGTTGGCTTATGAAGTTGCTGTGCTGAAAGGCACAGATGTAGATCAACCACGTAATCTGGCAAAATCTGTCACCGTGGAATAAATACATAAAAAGCCCCTATCTGCACGGATAGGGGCTTTTTATTCGGGCTTCTTGCCTTTTATGGCTGTTGCTGAGGTTTCCCTTCCAGTTCCACCATAATGTGCCCCATTTTTGGGCTATCCACCTCTACTCTTGTAGCCACCATACCAATCTGGGGAATGTTCTCAAACCAGACGCGCCCCTGCTGAGGCTTTCTGGCTTTGCGGTCTGCACTAGAGAGTTTAAAGCCCTTGATCTGCTGTGCTACAAAACTACAGCGTAAACCATCTTCTCCCCAATCTTTTGATGCGCCATCTGGCAAAGGCTGAACGCCCTCTGTTTGCACCTGCAACGTGCTTAAGCGCACACCATCAAACACCTTAACCGCGCCGTTACCGCAGCCTTGCCCTTCCTGCACCTTGTGCAAAAGCGCCATAAGAATGGCAACATTATCCACTGCACCTTTGCGCTCATCTGGCAAAATCTGTTCGCGATCGGTTTCTACAGGCTCCATTGCCTGCACATCTGGCATATCCTGCTTATAGGCAATGGAAAGATGCCGATTTTTACCGCGAGACCAGCCAGCACTCTCATAGCTTTCTGGTTCAGGCATGCCACTATTGTAAAAATGCCCCTGCGCGCGGATGTTGATATTGGTTTTCATGAAAAGCTGGAGCAACCCACCCGTCTTGCTTTGGACAGCTACACTGTACTGGTTACCGCTCAGACGATAAGCACTGTTAATGGTCATAACATGCAGGCCGTGCGCATACACAAAATAGCGCACCACTGTTTGCGGTGTAGAAACCGCACCAGCAAATGGTGTTGCTGCTATCCCTCCACCCACAAGCAACAAACCTAAAGCGCTGGCTTTGGCAACACGTCGCTTAAATAACAGGTGCAAAAAAGACATTAGAAAGTACCTTATGGAATCATCAGGAAAAATCCTGCCGTTCCCCACGATAACCCAGACGGATAGAAACAGCCTGCGCCAACCCCGCAGCCATATTGCCCAATTGTGCAACCGTGAAACGGCTCAATTCTGTTTGAGGCAGACTGATGCCAATACCGGCTACAGCTTGCCCGGAATGATCTCTGACAGATGCGGCAAAGCACCACAGCCCTTCATGCACCTGCTCATCATCCACGGCGTATCCTCTGTCACGAATTTCTGCGATTTCACGCACCAATGTCGTTACAGAGCAAATGCCATTAGGTGTAAGTGGTTCTGACCACGTGGAAACAGGATTAAGGGCCAGCCATTCTCTGAAAGAGGTATCATCCATACCGGCCAGCATGGCATTACCTGTGGCCGTAAATATGGCAGGCAAGCGCATACCTACCCTAAAAGATGCCCCCAGCACTGTAGCGCTATTGCGGCAGGCCACATACACAACCTCCGCCCCTTCCAGCATAGTCAGCGTGACTGTAAACGCATCCAGATCGGCACGATTCTCCAATACGTGGTAGAATTCCGTTACCAGATCCCGCTTTTCCGTTACATCTCCAGCCCAGTCCAGCAGGCGTGTTCCCAGCCTGTAGCCCTGAGATGCGTTTTTCTCCAGTAGCCCTAGCTCCACCATAACAGCCAGCAGGCCATGCACTGTGCTACGTGGCAAATCTAGCTGGCGCGCCACATCTGCGGCCAAGGGCGGCCTGATAGAAGCCTTCACCATATCAAGAATACGAACGGCCCGCCGCAATGCGGGAACCGTGTCCTGTGATTTGGACATATTTTTTCTTATTTTCCTTGTTGACAGAGAGGTCCGATCTCTTCATTATTCCAAATACGGGATCAAGTTCAATATAATGAACAACAAAAATCAGAACTGATCTTGCCGCGCAGAAGACATAGTGGAAGCCTGAAAAACAAGAACCCGAAAACGGGCGCCAGGCTTCCACTTCTTCATATGCGTATTATACCGCAAATAAATGCACCAAAATCTCGCTCCCTTTTCCTTCCTGCGCTACAGATAAAGCCTTTCCTGCACCATAGCAGCAAAAGGGCACGAAATTGACCTGTATATATGATTTTAAACTTCCCGCCCTAAATGGAAGCACCCTTGATCTAAGCGCTTATCGGGGGCAGCCTGTTTTGGTGGTAAATACCGCATCTAAATGCGGATTTACCCCACAATACGAGGGTTTGCAGGCTTTATGGACACAGTTCCAAAAAGCTGGTTTGGTTGTTGTTGGCGTGCCGAGCAATGATTTTGGCCAGCAGGAGCCCGGCACTTCGGAAGAGATTTCTTCCTTCTGCCAAATCAACTATGGGGTCACCTTCCCTATGGCGGCACGTAGCCCTGTAAAAGGGCCAGATGCTATTCCGCTCTTTAAATGGCTTGATAGTGAGCTTGGTTTTCTGGCACGACCACGGTGGAACTTTTTTAAGTATCTCACAAACCGCCAAGGCATGCCGGTTGCGTGGTTTAGTTGCCTGACCCCACCCACATCCAGGCGTGTCAGGCATGCTGTAGAAACTGCTCTAAAGTCTTAAAATCAGCCCGCAGAGGCAGGCAATGGATCGCCGTTAAAATCGGCAGGGATCAGCCTGCCTTCCTGCATGGTTACAACCCTATCCATACGTGGGAGCAATTCACGATTATGGGTTGCTACCAAAACCGCTAGGCCCTTCTGGCGCACAACATCAAGCAACTGAGAAAATACGCTGTCTGCCGTATGCACATCCAGATTGCCGGTGGGTTCATCCGCCAACAAAAGTGCGGGGTCATTTGCCAAAGCGCGTGCAATAGCAACGCGCTGCTGTTCCCCCCCAGAAAGTTTGCCCGGTAGATGATTTACACGATGCGCCAAACCAAACATGCTTAAAAGCTCTTCCGCTTTACGGCGTGCCTGTACCTTGCTTACACCAGCAATCATCTGCGGCAGAACCACATTTTCCTTAGCAGTAAACTCACCCAGAAGATGATGGAACTGATAGACAAAACCAATCCGGTCTCGGCGCATAGCCGTGCGTCCGGCATCTGCCATGCCGGTGGTAATCTGGCCCGCAATAACAATTTCGCCAGCATCTGGCGTATCTAACAAACCAGCTAGATGCAACAGGGTGGATTTACCCGTGCCTGATGGCGCAACCAGTCCAACAATTTCACCGGCATGCAAAGAAAAATTGATATCCTGCAAAACTGGCAGAATACCCTCATCCCCACTTTGGTAAGCTTTGCGAACGTGTTGCAGGCTTAAAACTGGCTGATTATTCATGCCGCAAAGCCTCCACCGGGTCTGTTTTGGCTGCGCGCCAAGAAGGATAAAGCGTTGCCAGCAGGGAAAGCCCCAGCGCCATAACAATAACTTCTACCACCTGCCCCCACACCAGCTTTGCTGGCAGGTGCTCGAGATAATAAACTTCCGGGTTGAACAAGTTCGTGCCGGTGAGTTTTTGCAGAAGCTGGCGGATACGTTCAATATTCATGCAGAACACAACGCCAAGTGCGGTGCCTGCCACAGTACCCGTTACCCCCACAAAAGCGCCGCACATTAAAAAAATGCGCATAATGGCACCACGGCTGGCCCCTATGGTACGCAGCACGGCAATATCGGCTGTTTTATCCTTCACCATCATGATGAGGGAGGAAATAACATTAAAGGCCGCCACAAGGATAATAAGTGTGAGGATGAGGAACATCACATTCTGTTCCACCTGCACGGCTCCAAACAGAGCATTGTTGGCGTTTGTCCAATCCAGCACGCGCAAGCCTGGATCTCCCACCGCATTTTCAATAGCAAGGGTAACAGGGCGAACATGCTCTGCATCCTTGGTCATGACCTGAATTTGCGTAGCCTTGTTAGGCATCTGAAAGTAAATTTGCGCCGCGTGCATGGGCAGAAACACAACGCTGGAGTTATAGTCGTTCACCCCGGCATCAAAAATTGCTACCACGCGGTACCTGCGCACTCTCGGCACCGTGCCAAATGCAGTGGCAGCGCCATCTGGTGAAACAAGAGTAAGGCCTGAGCCAATGCCCAGCCCTGCCCGTTCCGCCATTGTAACGCCCACCACGATGGAATCATCCGGGCCAAAATCGTCCAGAGAACCCGCAATAATGGAAGAACTCACGGCTTTGAGATCTCGCAATCCCTGTGGTGTCAGACCATGCACCATGCCGCCAGAATTATAGGCACCGGCACTCAGCAGTACCTGCCCTTCCACCAAAGGTATGGCGCTTACCACACCCGGGACAGACCGAACCTTATGCGTGATATCTTCATACTGGGAGATTGTGCGGCCCTGCCCGTAAATGGTCAAATCCCCATTCAAGCCCAGAATACGCCCCATAAGGTCGGCCTGAAAACCGTTCATTACGGCCATAACAATAATCAGCGTTGCCACACCAAGGGCAATGCCAACCAACGAGAAAATGGCAATAACTGATACAAACCGTTCCCCTCGCCGCGCACGGAGGTAACGGCCTGCCACCGCCCGCTCAAAGGGTCCGAACATGCTGATCAGCCTGCCAGAACCAGAGCCAGCGCGTCATCCACGCTCACTTCATGGCGTTCACCAGTAGCACGGCGCTTGAGTTCTACTTTGCCTTCCTTAGCGCCACGCGGGCCAACAACAATCTGCCACGGATGGCCCATAAGGTCTGCATCTGCAAACTTTACACCAGCACGTTCTGCACGATCATCATACAGAAAGGCTTCTTCATTCGTGCTGTAGATGCGCTCACAAATGGCATCACACAGTTCGTCACCGTTTTTCAGGTTCAGAATAACGGCACGGAAAGGAGCAACTGCATCCGGCCAGATAATGCCGTTATCATCATGGCAGGCTTCAATAATGGCACCAGCAAGGCGGGAAACCCCAATGCCGTAAGACCCCATTTCTGGGTAAAGCTGGTTTCCATCTGGGCCACTCACGCTTACGTCCATAGAGCGCGTGTATTTATCGCCAAAATAGAAGATATGCCCAACTTCTACGCCGCGGCCTTCGCGCTGGCGTTCTGCTGGCACAGCCTGCCATCCGGCCTCATCGTGCATTTCATCCGTTGCCGCGTAAGGCGTTGTCACACGGTTGAAGAAGGCTTCCAGCGCAATGGGGCTGTTGGTATCCACTGGCTCATCCAGCCAATCCTGCTCTTCCAGCGCGGCATCGTAAAACACACCACTTTCCCCCGTGGGGGCCAGAATAAGGAACTCATGGCTCAGTTCCCCACCAATCGGCCCGGTATCGGCCCGCATTGGCACAGCCCGCACCCCCAAACGCTGGAACGTGCGCAAGTAAGCCAGCAACATACGGCGGTAGGTTGCAACGGCTGATTCGTAGTCCAGATCAAAGCTGTAAGCATCTTTCATCAGAAACTCACGGCCACGCATCACCCCAAAACGGGGGCGCATTTCATCACGAAATTTCCACTGGATATGATACAGAACCTGCGGCAGATCCTTATAGGACTTTACAGTCTGGCCAAACAGATCCGTAATCATTTCCTCATTGGTCGGCCCGTAAAGCAGTTCACGCTTGTGGCGATCCTGAATACGCAGCATTTCCGGGCCATAGGCATCATACCGGCCAGAACGTTTCCACAAATCGGCTGATTGTAAGGTTGGCATCAGCACTTCCTGCGCCCCTACCCGATCCTGCTCTTCCCGCACGATCTGGCTGATATTGCGCAACACTTTCAGCCCTGCTGGCAGCCACGCATAAATGCCAGATGCCGTCTGGCGGATAAGCCCAGCCCGCAGCATAAGCCGATGCGAGACAATCTGGGCTTCTGCCGGATTTTCTTTAAGAGTGGGAAGAAAGCTGCGCGAAAGACGCATGGTGCATTCAGCCTTGTAAAAAAAGCGACTTTTCCTGAACGAAAGCCGCTTTGGTGTAACCAATTCATATCTGCTGTAAAACAGTGAGGGGATAAAGAAAAGCCTGATACTCCGGCATTTTCTCTACCCCACCTTCTGCCGGGTATCAGACACGCAGCACGTGTACATCCACCAGCGGACGTTTTTGCAACTTGCGCCCCAACGCGCGCCGCAGGGCCGTTTTAGCGGCCTCACGGAAGGAAACATCATCCCCGCGCAGTTCATCCGGAATAATATCCAGCGCGTTGGCGAACTCTTCACGCACACGCACGCTTTCCAGATCATCTGGATCAAGCAGGCCCGGTGCGCTCACCTTGGGCTCACCAATCACAAAGCCTTCTTCATCCACCGCAAAGCTGCCGATGACCATGCCGTTGAACAGCATCTTGCGGCGGGCAGCCAGCACCCCTCCGTTCATGGGTAGCAGACGGTTACCATCCAGCGCCAAACGGCCTGTAGGAGCTGTATCCACCACTTCCAGCTTACCCGGAGAAAGCCGCAGAATATCACCATCTTCCAGCAGAACAGGAGCAATACCCATTTCCTGCGCCAATGCAGCCTGCGCCGTAAGATGACGCCATTCACCATGAACTGGCACAACATGTTGCGGCTTGAGCAGTTCGTACATTTTTTGCACATCGCCGCCCGTTGCATGGCCAGATACGTGCACAAAATGCTCACGGTCTGTAATCACCCGCACGCCACGGCGTGAAAGGTTATCCTGTACCGCCATAATCGCACGCTCGTTACCCGGAATCATACGGCTGGAATAAATAACCGTATCCCCTTCGCCCAAAGCAATATTGGGGTGGGTATCCATGGCAATACGAGAAAGAGCAGAACGTGGCTCACCTTGGCTACCTGTAATGATCAGCAGAATCTGATCATCTGGCACATCATTCACATCCTGTTCTGTCAGAAACGGCAGAACGCCAGACAGATAGCCGCAATCCCGCGCAGCTGTATCCAGATTGCGCAAGGAACGCCCAACCAAAACAACTGTACGCCCAGCAGCCTGCGCCGCCATGGCAATGGTTTCAACACGCGCCACATTAGAAGCAAAGCACGTAACGGCAATACGCCCTTTAAGGCTTGCCACCAGTTCCGTCATGCTCCGGCGTACTTCGGATTCTGAGCGGGAAGGCCCCGGCTTCATTACATTGGTGCTATCACACACCAGCGCCAGAACACCTTCACGGCCAATTTCTGCCAGCCTGTCCAGATCTGTTGCGGGGCCTACCAGCGGGTCCGGATCAAACTTCCAGTCCCCCGTATGCACCACAATACCGGAGGGCGTACGCAGCACCATGGACTGCGCCTCTGGCACAGAATGCGTTACCGGGACAAATTCAATATCAAACGGCCCCACATCAAACCGCGCACCGGGCTGGATAACATGAATGGGCACATCCATAATGCGGGCTTCCGCCAGCTTGCGGCGCAAAACAGCAGCAGCAAACGGTGTAAGATACACTGGGCACTGCAACATGGGCCACACATGCGCCACAGCGCCAATATGGTCTTCATGCGCATGGGTAATCACCAAGCCAGCCAGCTTATCCTTACGCTCTACAATAAAGCTTGGATCTGGCACCAGAATTTCGGCTTCTGGCGTATCGTTGCCACTAAAACCAATACCGCAATCTATCGCCAGCCACGTGTCTCCCAACCGATAAAGGTTGAGGTTCATGCCAATCTCACCCGTTCCGCCCAAAGGCAGAAAGGCCAGATCGCCGTTCTGTTCTGTCATTTCCGTGTTTTACCCTTCTGCAACATAATCTCGGTCCACTGTCAGTTTTGGCAAGGGGTTTCGCCCCGCCAGCAAACGCAACCCATTTAGGGTGAGCATTGAATCTACATGTTCAAAAACAGACGTACCTTCTGAGAAGAGTGGAGCCAGACCACCGGTTGCCAGCACCTTCATGGGGCCAACCTCCTTTCTGATCCTCTCAACAATCCCCTCAATCAAACCAACATAACCCCAAAACACGCCAGACCGCATGGCGGTAACCGTGTTGCGCCCAATGGCAGAATCCCCTACTGGCCGCCCTATTCCTATGCGGGGCAACCGCGCTGCTGCCTGATGTAACGCTTCAACCGACAAATTGATGCCAGGAGCAATAACACCGCCGCAGTAGCTTCCATCCTTATCCACAACATCAAACGTTGTGGCCGTTCCAAAATCTATAACCGTAAGTGGTCCACCATACATATGGTGTGCAGCCAGACCATTCAACAGCCGATCCACCCCAACCTCATCCGGGTTATCCACCTTTATGGCAAACCCCCAATCCAGCCGGGCAGATGCAAGAAGCGGCTCAACAGCAAACCACTGCCGACATAATGTACGCAAATGATACAACGCAGCGGGCACAACGGTGCCAATAACGGCACCATCAATATCATCCGCTACAATGCCTTGGGTACGCAACAGCGCATTCAGCCAAACTGCATACTCATCCGATGTACGTTGGGCCTGCATGGTAATGCGCCACACACCACGCCATCTTTCACCATCATGCACCGCAAACACGACATTGGTGTTACCTGCATCAATAACAAGCAGCACCTTTTATACCCCTTCTTCCAGCAGGATATCTCCTGTCGTGATCGTTTTCATACCGGCTTCCGTATCCAGTAATAGGCGGCCGTCCTCAGCCAAACCTGCAAATTTTCCCTGTTCATAAGTAGTTCGGCTGCTAACGACAAGAGGCGTCCCTACAGGATGTGCGCGATCAAGCCATGCCTGCCGCAATGCGCCAAAGCCATTTTGCCGCCAAACAGCGCACCAATCCGCCAAGCTAGAAAGGATACACTGGGCAACATCTTTTACCGGCGGCACTGCGCCATACTGGCCAAGGCAAGCTGTAAAACGGCCCGTTTGCTGTTGAGATGGCGCCTGTGTGAGATTTGCCCCAAAACCTATAACAAGGCGCGCGCTTTCCCGCTCTATCAGGATACCGCCTGCTTTCTGGCCATCCAACAACAGATCATTCGGCCATTTTATCATGAGATGCCCTGCCACAGCAGGCACGGCGTGCAGCAAACCATCATAAAACGCCAAAGAGGCGGCAAACGGCCACCCCCCTAGCATATCCTGCCCTGCCTGTTGCGCATCCAGCAAAACGGATAAAGCAAGACTTTGCCCAGCATCTACCCATTGGCGACCGCGGCTGCCTCGGCCTTGGGTTTGCCTATAGGCTAAAACCGCAAGGCCAGAATCTGCCCCTTGCCGCGCCTGTTCCAGACAGAAATCAGAGGTGGAGCCCAGTTCTGCAAAGCATTCAAGCCGCCACGGGCTAGGCTGATCTTTCATCCGCCCAAAGCAAGTGCGGCCTGATGCGCCCATGCCATCAGAGGGCCCATACCCGCAACAAACAAGGCTGTTGCCAAACCCATGCTGCCAGAAACAAACAGCAGGCTGGGGGCAGGACGATCCAGCTCTTCTGCTGGGCTATCAAAATACATCACCTTCACAATCCGTAGATAATAATACGCACCAACTATGCTGGAGAGTGCGCCAATTACAACCAGTACGTAAAGGCCAGACTGCCAAGCCGCAGCAAAAACCAGAAATTTACCAAAAAAACCAGCCAAAGGGGGCGCGCCAACCATGCTGAACATAAACAGTGCCAGAACAGCAGCCATTGCCGGATCTGTGCGCCCAAGGCCTGCCAGATCGGAAATGCTGACAACCTCACGCCCTTTCCGGCGCATTGCCGTAATGCAGGCAAACACACCTGCATTCATAACAAAATAAGCAGCCAGATAAATAAGCGTGGCCTGTATGCCTGCAAGAGATGCAGCCGCTAGCCCCATCATGGCGTATCCCATATGACCAATAGAGGAATATGCCATCAGGCGCTTGATATTACCTTGGGGAATAGCGGCAAAAGCCCCGTACACCATGGACAGCACAGAAACGGTTTCTATCAACATCTGCCAACGCGGAGCGACCGTACCAAAAGGCCCGGCCATAACGCGCAAGAACAATGCAAAAGCCGCAAACTTTGGAGCGCCTGCCATATAGGCTGTTACCGGAGTGGGTGCACCCTGATAGACATCTGGCGTCCACATATGAAACGGCACGGCAGACAGCTTGAAGCACAGCCCCGTAACAATAAAGACAATACCAACAATCAGCCCCATTGGCAGAGCGCCGGAAGCCCGAATGGCCGCCACCAACCCTGTATATTCCATAGTGCCTGCGTAACCATACACAAGCGAAATGCCATAGAGCAGCAAACCAGAAGCCAAAGACCCAAGTACAAAGTATTTCAGCCCCGCCTCTGATGAAAGCACGCTATCCCGTTCCATCGCGCACAAAATGTAAATGGACAGAGATGAGAGCTCCAACCCTACAAACAGTGTCATCAAATTGGCGGAAGATGCCATGATCATCGCGCCCAATGTTGAAAACAGCATCAGCACAGGGGTTTCAAACGGTAGGGTGATTTTATCTCGCGTGCGGTAACTGAATGTCAGCACCACAGCAGTCAGCGCGCCAGCAAGTATCAGCATCTTCATGAAACGGGCAAAGCCATCATTCACAAAGGTACCTGCATACCCTTCCCCGGTGGGTGAAAGCAGCACCAGAAATCCGCATACAGCAAACGCTGCAATGCTCAACATGGCGGAAGAGAAAAACCCCTCCCCTTTCCGCTGCAACACACCGGCTACCAGAATAACAATACCAGACAGCGCAAGCACAATTTCTGGCACGGCTATTGTCCAGTTAAAGCTGGTCATACTCATTGCACGACACCCCATAGCTGGGAGGAGAAAGAAAAGGGAAAAACCGTTTCACGCATCATGTTCGCGTCTCCCTCAGCCACATAGCGCCACGGTGAGCAGCACAACCAAGCCGGCCAGCACCGTAAACGCGTAAATGGCAATAGATCCGGTTTGCAGCTTTACAGCTTGGGCTGCGCTTGTACGAGCAGCCTGCACCACATCATGCGGCACAGCTTCCACCACGCCTTCTTCCCCATCTTTCCAGAGGACACGTGCGATTGCTGCATAAGGGCGCACAAAAATGGCATCGTACAATTCATCAAAATACCATTTGTTCAGCAAAAAGCGGTAAAGTGGCCCACAAGCCCGCGCCATATGAGTTGGTAAAGCAGGATTGAGCACATAACACAGCACAGCTAACGCAATACCAGCCAAACCTGCCAAAGAGGGCAGAATAGCAATAAGGCCCGGTACGCGCTCCAGATTTTCCATAATTGTGTTGTCTGGCGCGTTGAAAATAGCCCCTTCCCAGAAGCTGAACTGATGCGCTCCAATGTAAAAGGGGGCCAACAGAATACCCGCCACAACAGCACCAAAAGCTAACAGCACCAAAGGTACGCTCATAACCGCTGGGCTTTCATGCGCCGCATCCCGCGCATGGGCATCTGCCGCCTGACCATGAAACACCAGAAAAATAAGCCGCCAGCTATAAAACGCTGTAAGAAACGCGGTGATTGTTCCCAAGCTCCACGCATACATGCTGGCAGAGGAACCAGAGGCCCACAGCGCATTTAGAATGGCATCCTTGGACCAATAGCCAGCAAACGGAAACACACCAGCAAGTGCTAGGCTGCCTATCCACATCACAGTGTAGGTGAGTGGCAGCTTTTTCCATAAGCCGCCCATTTTAAACATGTTCTGTTCATCATGCATGGCATGGATAACGGAACCGGCCCCCAGAAATAGAAGCGCTTTAAAAAAGGCATGTGTTGTCAGATGAAAAACCGAAGCCTGATACGCACCCACACCTACAGCGGCAAACATATATCCAAGCTGCGAACAGGTGGAATACGCAATGGTGCGTTTGATATCTGGCTGCACCATACCCACCGTTGCGGCAAAAAAGCAGGTGGTTGCACCAATAAGAATAATGAATGTGCGTGTTGCAGGTGCAAACTCCAACAACGGAGACATACGCGCCATAAGAAACACACCGGCCGTAACCATTGTAGCCGCATGGATAAGAGCAGATACAGGCGTTGGCCCTTCCATCGCATCTGGCAACCATGTGTGCAGGAACAGCTGAGCCGATTTACCCATAGCCCCCACAAACAGCAACAGGCAGATAACCTCCAACATACGGAAGGAAATACCAAACAGCATGTATGGTGTGTTTAAAAGCTGCGGAACCTGCGCAAAAATGGCATCATACTGCACGGTGTGGAACAGCACATAAATCAGCCCAATACCGACAAGGAAAAACAGATCCGCCACGCGGTTAACAACAAACGCCTTGATAGCTGCGGCTGTTGCAGATGGGCGATCATACCAGTACCCAATCAACAGATAACTGGCGAGCCCGACCCCTTCCCATCCGAAAAAAAGCTGGATCAGATCATTGGAAGAAACCAGCATGAGCATGGCAAAGGTAAAGAGGGAAAGATAAGAAAAAAACCTGTATGTGGGCATGCTTTCATGGCTCATGTAGCCAAGGCTGTAACAATGCACCAGCAAGGAAACCGCAAGCACCATCGCCACCATGGTGACAGATAGCGCATCAAACCTGAGCGTCCATGTTGCATCAAACCCACCGGCATGAACCCATTGCGCCAGATGCAGTGTGGAATGGCCAAAACCAGCCAGCCAACCACCCCATAAAGCCCCGATGGCGCAAAGTGTTGCAATGCCCATACATACAAGGGTTACGGCTTTGGCCAGCGTATCGCCTATAAAGCGGCCACCAAGCCCGGCTACAGTAGCCCCCACAAGGGGTGTAAGAACAGCGGCGGAAAAGAGGTTAAGATCGGGCTGCATAGCCAATCATCCCTTCATCATCGTCACGTCTTCGACCTGGATAGACCCACGGTTACGGAAATACACCGTGACAATGGCCAGACCGATGGCAGCTTCTGCTGCGGCAATTGTAAGCACGAACAGAACCATAACCTGCCCGGACAAATCTCCATGTGCGGAGGAAAACGCAACAAGATTGAGATTGGCCGAAAGCAAGATGAGTTCCATGGACATCAGCAGGATGATGACATTCTTACGGTTTAGAAAAATACCAAACACACCCAACACCAACAGTGCCGCGCTAACAAAAAGATAAGGCCCAATACCTATGGGAGCGATTGCGGATGTCATGGCCTGTTCTCCTCTGTTTCCGCCACAGCCTGATTTCCGGAACCATAAGAACCGGGAACCGCTGTTTCGTAATAGGAGCCTTTGGGCCGCAGGAAACCACCGCTTTCAAACACGTTTTCGCCAAGTGGCAGTTGTACAAGCTCCAGCGTTTCTTCAACTGTGCGTGCGTGTTGCTTATCTATATTCTGGCGACGGCCTGTGGCGCGTTCACGCAGCGTAAGAACAATAGCGCCTATCATGGCAACAAGCAGCACAAGCCCACATGCTTGAAATAGAAAAACATAGTGTGTGTAAATCACAGTTCCCAAAGCTTCCGTATTGGTAAGCTGAGGGGCTGGATTAAGGGGAGCCACAATATTAGCTGGCGCCATCTTCCAGTTACTGAAAGCCATAAGCAGTTCAGCAAACAAAACGCCCCCTACGCACACGCCTAAAGGGGCATGTTTTTGAAAACCTTCGCGCAGACTGCTGAAATCTATATCCAGCATCATCACAACAAACAGGAACAGAACAGCCACTGCTCCCACATAAACAATAACCAGCAGCATAGCCAAAAACTCGGCCCCTGCCACCAGGAACAAACCCGCTGCATTAAAAAATGCAAGGATAAGAAAAAGCACGGAATGCACCGGGTTACGTGCGCTAATGACCATTACAGCCGAAAACAGCAGCACCGTTGCAAAAACGTAGAAAACAAGCTGTGCCATCATTGGCCAACCTCCTGCCATGTCATGGCCTGCATCTGCTTAGCGATACGGGGCATCTAATTCCAGACGCCGCGCAAGCAGCGCTTCCCACCTGTCTCCATTCGCTAAAAGCTTGTTTTTGTCGTACATCAGCTCTTCGCGCGTTTCGGTGGCAAATTCGTAGTTCGGGCCTTCAACAATGGCATCTACCGGGCAGGCTTCTTCGCACAGGCCGCAATAGATGCACTTTGTCATGTCAATGTCGTAGCGTGTAGTGCGACGAGATCCATCATCACGCTCTTCCGCCTCAATGGTAATGGCCTCTGCCGGGCATGTCGCTTCACAAAGTTTACAGGCAATGCAGCGTTCTTCCCCATTAGGATAACGGCGTAATGCATGCTCTCCCCTAAATCTGGGTGACAGTGGCCCTTTTTCATAAGGATAGTTTAATGTCACCTTTGGGCGGAACATCATACGGAAAGTGGATGACATGCCCCCCACCAGCTCCTTCAGTAGAAAAGAGCGCAGCGTGTTACCCAAAGCACCCATCAGTTCACACCTCCCATATGGGGCAGCAGACCTGTTGCCATAAGAAAACCTGCCGTTCCAATCATCCACAGAAGAGAAAGTGGCAGGAATACTTTCCAGCCTAGCCGCATAAGTTGATCGTACCGATACCGTGGGAACGTGGCACGCACCCAGATAAAGACGAACAGACAGAAAAGAATTTTAAAAATCAGCCATAAAGGCCCCGGCACCCATGTAAGTGGCGCAATACCCAATGGTGGCAGCCACCCCCCTAAAAACAGAATACTGACCATAGAGGACATAAGGATCATATTTGCGTATTCACCCAGAAAGAACAGACCAAACGCGAGGGATGAATATTCAACAAAAAACCCTGCCACCAACTCGCTTTCCCCTTCGGGAAGATCAAACGGTGCACGGTTTGTTTCTGCCAATGCCGATATAAAAAACACAATAAACATTGGAAACATTGGCAAGCAGAACCAGACATGCCGTTGCGCCAGAACAATATCGTTCAGGTTTAGGCTACCCACTGCCAGCAATACGGAAACAATTACCAAGCCAATTGAAACTTCGTATGAAACCATTTGCGCGGCAGAACGTAATCCACCAAGAAAAGCGTATTTGGAATTAGACGCCCAGCCAGCAATAAGAATGCCGTAAACACCCAATGAGGAAATAGCCAGAAGGTAGAGAATACCCACATTGATATTGGCAACCGCTAAACCATTACCTGTGGGAATAACAGCCCATGCCACCATGGCCAAAGAAAAGGTAAGAAACGGTGCGAACAGGAACAAAGCGCGGTTTGCACCTGCAGGAATAATCGTTTCCTTTACAATCATCTTGATGGCATCAGCAAAAGCCTGAAGCAGGCCAAACGGACCATTTACATTCGGCCCGCGGCGGCGCTGCATGGCGGCCATTACCTTGCGTTCCATGAGCGTAAGATACGCAACAGCAATCAATAGCGGCACCAGAACAGCCAGTGTTTCCAGCAACATCAGAATAATCTGGCCAGCAAGGGTGTGATAAAAAAACTGTCCCATTGGCCTTACTCCGCTGCTATCGCGCGAGGCACGCTATAAACTTTTGAACATTCTGCCATAGTCGGGCTGGCACGGCTGATGGCGTTGGTCTGATAATAATCTGGGATCACAGACCTGAAAGGCGCGGACATAAAGCTTCTGTCCTCATCCTTATCCTGTTGTGCGGCTGTTGGCTGAGGTGCAGGCAGTTTTGTGATATGCCCAACATGTGCAAACACAGGGTTTACGTCTGCCATGCGTGCACGCAGTTCTTCCACCGTATTATATGGCAAAGTATGCCCGCACACTTCTGAAAAAGCTCTGATAATACGCCAATCTTCTCGCGCATCTCCCGGAGCGAACACAGCCCGAAAAGCACGTTGCACACGCCCGGCAGTATTAACGTATGTGCCAGATTTTTCCGTATAAGCTGCCCCAGGTAGAATAATATCCGCCCGTTTAGCAGCTGCATCACCATGATGCCCTTGATACACAACAAACGTTTCCGGTGAGATACGATCTATAGGAAGCTCGTCCGCCCCCATCAGCCACAGAACTTCTACTCCACCCCGCAACATGCTGGCGGTGGCACATCCATGAGGGCCGGGCACAAACCCGATATCCAATGCTCCCACGCGGGATGCTACGGTGTGCAGAACGTTAAAACCATTCCATCCATCTGCAATAACACCAGTTTTTTCTGCCAATTGTTTACAAGCAGCATAAATAGCCGGTGCATCCTGACGGGTTAAAGCACCGTGCCCAAGAATGATCATGGGGCGGGATGCTTTTTGCAAAACTTCTGCAAAAGCCTGCTCTCCTGCCACCAGCTTATCCAGAACATCTGGGCCATCAGCCAGAATATCAACCTGATATGTAGGATCAGAAACAAACTGACCTATACTGGCGATAGGAAAGCCACCTCGCCCTGCATCCAAATACCGCTTACGAATACGAGCATTTAAAACAGGAGCTTCTCGTCGTGGCTCCACTCCCACCAGCAGCAGGGCATCTGCCTCATCTATTCCGGCAATATCGCTGTTAAACAGGTAATTTGCGCGCGCGCTCAAATCATACCATGCACCATCCTGCCGACAGTCCAAGTTTGATGAACCAATATTATTCAAAAAATCCTTAATAGCACACAGGCTTTCCACATCACACAGGTCACCCGCAATGGCACCGATTTTTTCACCCGGCACGCCCTCCAGCCTGCGAGCTAGAGAAACAAATGCCTCCTGCCATGTGGCGGGATGTAACTTGCCATGCACACGCACCCAAGGCTGATCCAGCCGACGACGCTTGAGACCATCAATTGAAAAACGCCCTTTATCAGAAAGCCATTCTTCGTTTACTTCATCATTTACGCGCGGCACAATGCGCATGACTTCACCGCCTCGGGCCTGAATTTGGATATTCGTGCCCAGTGCATCCATAACATCAATGCTGTCTGTTTTTTTGTATTCCCACGAACGCGCATGAAAAGCCGATGGCTTGGCTGTAAGAGCCCCTACCGGGCAAACATCTATTAAATTCCCAGAAAGTTCAGATGTCAGCGCTTTTTGCACATATGTGGTGATTTCAGCGTTTTCACCGCGTGAGACCATACCCAGTTCAGGCGTGCCTGCTACTTCTGTACTAAAGCGGACACAACGCGTGCACTGGATGCAGCGCGTCATAACCGTTTTAACCAATGGCCCAAGGTCTTTATCTGTTACGGCCCGCTTATCTTCCTGATAGCGCGAAATACCAGATCCGTACCCATAAGCCTGATCTTGTAGATCACATTCTCCGCCCTGATCGCAAATAGGGCAATCCAGCGGATGGTTAATTAGCAGAAATTCCATAACAGCGCGGCGTGCGCGGCGCACAACCTCTGTATCTGTAAAAATCTGCATTCCTTCAGAAATAGGAAAACCACAAGATGCAACAGGTTTAGGCGCACGCGCCACTTCTACCAGACACATCCGGCAGTTACCGGCAACAGAGAGCCGTTCATGATAACAAAAACGCGGTATTTCTTTTCCGGCTGCCTCGCAGGCCTGCAAAGCACTAAAACCTGCGGGCACATCTACCGGTGTACCGTCAACAATGACCTTCACCATTATCCTTACTCCGCCGCCACTGGCACACCGCCCGCAGGCACCTGCACCAAGCCCGTGCCGCCATGCGCAACCTTGTACTGCCGGATACGTGCTTCCATTTCTGGCCGGAAATGCCGGATTAACCCTTGAATAGGCCATGCGGCTGCATCACCCAGCGCACAAATAGTGTGGCCTTCCACCTGCTTGGTCACTTGCTCTAGCAAATCAATTTCTTCTATTTCGGCTTTGCCCTGCACCATGCGGTTCATCATACGCATCATCCATCCAGTGCCTTCTCGGCAAGGTGTGCATTGGCCGCAGCTTTCATGCTTAAAGAACTTTGAAAAACGCGCGATGGCTTCAATAATATCTGTGGATTTATCCATCACGATCATACATGCCGTGCCCAAACCAGAACGTTCTGCACGCAAACTATCGTAATCCATCAACACAGTTTCACAAATGGATTTAGGCAACACAGGAACAGAACAACCACCGGGAATAACAGCCAGCAGGTTATCCCACCCACCGCGCACGCCACCACCATGCTTTTCAATAATCTCTTTAAGTGAAACACCCAGCTCTTCTTCAAACACACAGGGCGTATTCACATGGCCAGAAATAGCCATAAGTTTTGTGCCTGCATTATTGGGTCGCCCCAAACCAGAAAACCAAGCTGCCCCACGGCGCATAATGGTAGATGTAACGGCTATGCTTTCCACATTATTGACTGTTGTCGGGCAACCATATAACCCCGCCCCTGCTGGAAATGGAGGCTTCATGCGGGGCTGACCCTTTTTACCTTCAAGGCTTTCCAGCAGAGCTGTTTCTTCTCCGCAGATATATGCGCCAGCACCACGGTGAATACGGAAATCAAAATCCCACCCGGTACCCGCAGCATTTTTTCCGAGAAGACCTGCCTCATAAGCTTCATCTATCGCTGCCTGAAGGCGCTCAGCTTCTCTGCAAAACTCACCACGGATATAAATGTAGGAAGCATGAGCACCCATAGCGAAAGAGGCTATCATTGCGCTCTCTATCAACTTGTGTGGCTCATGCCGCATAACTTCCCGATCTTTACACGTGCCGGGTTCTGATTCATCCCCATTGATGACGAGATAATGCGGCCGACCATCAGATTTTTTGGGCATGAATGACCACTTCAACCCGGTGGGAAATCCAGCCCCTCCACGGCCACGCAAGCCAGATGCCTTCATTTCCGCAATGACTGCATCCCGTCCTTTTGCGATAATGGCTGCGGTATTATCCCAATCACCTCGTTTCCGGGCTGCTGGCAAACGCCAATCATCCTGACCATAAAGATTAGTGAAGATACGGTCTTTATCCTGAAGCATGGCCGTTTCTCCTATTTCTGATCCGAGGATGATGCAGACGTTTCCAGAAGGGTTTTTCTGCCGCCTTCCGGTGCTGAGCACATACGGTTGATAGCTGGACCGGCTTCTGGGTGACGGCCTGCACGCAAATCTGCAATTAATGCTTCTGTACGTGGGCCATCCATATCCTCGTAGTAATCATCATCAACTTGCAGAATAGGTGCATTGGCACAGGCACCCAGGCATTCCACTTCGGTTAAGGTAAACAAACCATCATCGCTGGTTTCACCAAAATGATGGATCCCTGTTGCCTTACGGCAAGCCTCTGTTACTGCATCCGAGCCACGCAGCCAGCACGGTGTGGTTGTACAAACCTGAAGATGGTAACGGCCAATCGGCTTTGTGTTGAACATGGTGTAAAAAGACGCCACCTCATACACGCGTATTGGTGCCATTTCTAACCTGTGGGCAATATCATCCATTGCCACAAGCGGTATCCATGCACTACCGGTTACGCGGCCCATCTGGCGCTGCGCAATATACAAAAGAGGCATAACCGCACTGGCTTTGCGTTCTTCTGGATATTTTTTAAGAACATTTACAATTTCTGCTTCAGATTCATCATCAAAAACAAAGCTGTCCGGCTGTTTTGCCGGGGCCCAGGTGGTGTTCATCGGTCAACCTCCCCGAACACAAGATCAAGCGATCCGATAATGGCCACCATGTCCGCCAACATACCGCGACGGGACAATTCATCGATGGCCTGAAGGTGAGCAAATCCTGTTGGACGAATTTTGCAGCGATACGGCCGGTTACTTCCATCGGCAACCAAATACACCCCAAATTCTCCTTTAGGACTTTCTACCGCTGTATAGGTTGCGCCGGGGGGAACGTGATACCCTTCGCTAAACAACTTGAAGTGATGAATAAGCGCTTCCATAGAACGCTTCATTTCTGCACGAGGCGGCGGGCTGAACTTGGGGTCCTGCACCTTTACGTCCCCAGGACGCATCTGGCTCAGACATTGCTCAATAATCTTGACGCTTTCTCGCATTTCCGCAACACGCACCAGATAGCGATCATAACAATCACCCTGCCGCGCAACCGGCACATTGAATTCAACCTTGTGGTAATTATCATAGGGCTGATTACGGCGCAGATCCCACGGCACACCAGAAGCACGTAAACATGGGCCACTAAAACCCCAAGCCAACGCCTGCTCTGTTGTAAAAACACCAATACCCACTGTGCGTTGTTTCCAAATACGGTTTTCAGTGAGCAGCCCCTCGAGTTCATCAATCCATTTTGGGAACTCTTTGGCCCATGCGCCTATTTTATCTTCCAACCCTGCAGGCACATCACGCGCGACACCCCCCGGACGGAAATAATTGGCATGAAACCGTGCCCCAGATGCAGCCTCGTAAAACTCCAGAAGTTTTTCGCGCTCTTCATATCCCCACAAAGCCGGGGTAACAGCCCCGCAATCCAAACCCATAGCTGTAAGATTGAGAATATGATTTAGAACGCGCGTTATTTCCGCAAACATAACGCGCAGCCACTTGGCGCGTTCTGGAATATCAATACCCAGAAGTTTTTCCGTAGCCAGAGCAAAAGCCTGCTCCTCACACATCGGAGAAACGTAATCCAGCCGATCAAAATACGGCAAAGCTTTCTGATAGGTTTTGTATTCTATGAGTTTTTCTGTGCCACGATGCAAAAGGCCGATATGGGGCACAGCACGTGCCACTACCTCGCCTTCCATTTCCAGCACCAAGCGCAACACACCATGCGCAGAGGGATGCTGAGGCCCGAAGTTGAGTGCGTGAGAATCAATTTCCACAATTTTGCGTGGTTCTTCTTCCGCCACTTTTTCGGGCACAAGGCTTTCTGGAACATCTTGATGCAGCACAGTATCTGCTGCTTCAACAAAGCTATTTTTCAATTCAGTCATCAGCCGGACCTCTTCATGCCCTGTCTGACTTCATGCGCTTTTTCGTCTCCCGGCAAAGTCAGCATGCCTTCCCATGGGGAAACGAAATCAAAATCACGAAAATCCTGTGTTAAAGAAACAGGTTCTTTCACAACTTGCCTGCGTTCCACATCGTAACGGACCTGTTCATAACCCGTTAATGGGAAGTCCTTACGCAGTGGATGTCCTTCAAACCCATTATCTGTAAGGATACGCCGCATATCGGGCTGATTGGAAAAGACCACTCCAAACAGATCGTAGCATTCACGCTCCCACCATGTGGCACAGGGCCACAAATGGTGCACAGAAGGTACGGGCATAATTTCATCTGTTTGCACAATCACCCGGATACGGTGGTTATGTGTGACAGATAGCAAATTATAAACAACATCAAACCGCTGCGGCCGTTCAGGAAAATCTACCCCGCACAAATCCATCAACTGTTCAAAGCGATAGGATGGATGATCCCTTAGCAATTCGAGAAAATGCAATAAGTGATCGCGTTCTATACGAACAACCAACTCACCTTTTTCTACTGCCGCATAGGATACGGAAGGCAAGGTTGCCATGAAGGTAAAGGCCATGGCAGACAGCCGCCCCTCAAGGCGACCTTGCCGAGGATTTACAGGAAGTTCAGCCACGAAGAATGGTCCCCGTCCGACGTATTTTTTTCTGAAGCAGCATAATGCCGTAAATCAAGGCCTCTGCCGTTGGTGGGCAGCCCGGCACATACACATCTACAGGCACGATGCGGTCACACCCCCGCACAACAGAATACGAATAGTGATAATAGCCGCCTCCATTAGCGCAGGAGCCCATGGAGATAACCCAGCGTGGCTCGGCCATCTGCTCGTACAATCGGCGCAGCACAGGGGCCATTTTGTTGGTAAGCGTGCCAGCCACAATCATAACATCAGACTGACGCGGAGACCCACGCGGGATGATGCCCATGCGGTCCAGATCATACCGCGGCATGTAAGCGTGGATCATTTCCACCGCGCAGCAAGCAAGCCCAAAGGACATAGGCCACAAACTGCCTGTTCGCCCCCAGTTTACCAACTTATCCAAATTGGCAACAACAAAACCTTTTTCGGCCAGAACCCCTGTAATGCCCCGCACAACAGCATCTTGCTCTGGGCCGGGTGGAAGCGCTTCGCGGTTCCATAGCACCGCATCCTGCTGGTTGGCTGTCATGGCTGTATCTCCCTCACCTCAATCCCAATCCAGCGCGCCTTTGCGCCATTCGTACAAAAAGCCAATGCCCAACACGGCCAGAAATCCAAGCATGGAAAGAAAGCCAAACAGCCCAATGCGCCCCAGCGTGATGGCCCAGGGGAACAGGAATGCAACTTCCAGATCGAAAATGATGAACAGGATGGCAACCAGATAAAAACGCACATCAAAACGGCGGCGCGCATCATCAAATGCTTCAAAACCGCATTCATAAGCTGTCAGTTTTTCGGAATACGGTTTCTGGTGGCCGCTCAGCAGCGCCATACCCAGCATGGCGGCGGCAATAATAACCGACATGCCTCCAAACACGAGAACTGGCGCGTAATCACCAAGAACAGACTGCATGGTGTGGTTCCTGCACATGTTTAAGCCGCAGTGGCTTGTGTTTCATGCAGCAACCCTAGCCCCAACATCCTACATACGGATATGCACGAACGCGTTGGGTATGGGGCACTTTCTTGTGAAGGCCGAATTTTAAGGAGAAATTGAGGAGCCAGAGAATGCTCTGACAAACACCACACACAGGCAGCAATGGAACTAAGTCCATTGTGCATGTGGGTTACCATTTGGGGAAAATGGTGGGCAATGACGGGATCGAACCGCCGACCATCTCGGTGTAAACGAGACGCTCTACCGCTGAGCTAATTGCCCGCGCCCTATGTGCCATAAACAGAAAAGGCCGACAACCCCTTTTTTTGAGATTGTCGGCCTTTTTCAGAAAAAAATTTTCTGACGGAATTAACCGCTGACGGCATCCTTTAGCGCCTTGCCCGGCTTGAAGCGGACAGAGGTGGAAGCAGGGATATCGATTTCTTCACCCGTACGTGGGTTACGGCCTTTAGCAGCCTTGCGGGTTGCGGTCACAAATGTGCCAAAACCAACCAAACGCACTTCCTGCTTTGTGGACAGGGCCTTTTCGATCGCACCGAATACGGCATCGACCACTTCACCGGCTTTTGCCTTGGGCAGGTCAACAGCTTCAGCCACGGCTGAAACGAGTTCCTGCTTGTTGAGCGGCTTCTCCATCCTTACGCCTTTCTATTTCTTATATCTGTTCGGAACGGCGGGCGGCCTTTTCGTCCGCCTGTCCGCTACCTGAACGCACTATGAAGCCGTTTTTCGCCACGTCAACCAAGCAAACGCAACTTCGTACGCTCTTAGCCCTTCTATTCAGTGTGGCAACACCGGAAGAGCGGATTCTCCACCTGCTGCTGGCAGTGGATCTGGCACATCTTCCCACTCAATTGGCTGAGGCTGACGCACCAGCGCACGCGCCAGAACTTCATCCACATGAGAGACAGGAACGATTTCCAGTTTCTTCTTCACGTTTTCAGGGATTTCCGTAAGGTCCTTCTCATTTTCCTTGGGAATGAACACTGTACGAATACCCGCACGCAAAGCCGCAAGCAGCTTTTCTTTCAAGCCGCCAATAGCCAGCACACGCCCACGCAATGTGATTTCACCCGTCATGGCCACATCCCGACGAATGGGAATACCTGTCAGCACACTCACTAAGGATGTGACCATAGCCACACCGGCTGAAGGACCATCTTTGGGAGTCGCACCTTCTGGCACATGCACATGGAAGCTGCGCTTATCAAACAAGGTGGGCACAATGCCAAAGCTGGTTGCCCGACTCCGCACAAAAGAGAACGCTGCAGAAATGCTCTCCTTCATAACGTCGCCCAGCTTACCGGTTTCAACAATACCGCCCTTACCTGGCACCATAACGCTTTCAATGGTCAGGATTTCCCCGCCCACTTCGGTCCAAGCCAGGCCGGTTACAACGCCAACCATGTCTTCTGCTTCGGTTTCCCCATAGCTGAAACGACGCACACCTGCGTATTTGTCCAGATTCTTAGGAGTAACAGAAACTTTCTTGGCCTTACCGGTGACAATTTCCTTCACGGCCTTACGGGCAAGCCCCGCAAGTTCACGTTCCAGATTACGCACGCCAGCCTCACGCGTGTAATAGCGAATCAGATCCCGCACGGCGTCATCTGTAATCGACCATTCATCCGGTTTGAGATTATGCGCCTGTGTCTGCTTGGAAATAAGGTGGCGCTTGGCAATTTCCACCTTCTCGTCTTCTGTGTAACCGGACAGACGAATGATTTCCATACGATCCAGCAGAGGCTGCGGCATATTCAGGCTATTCGCCGTTGTAACGAACATGACATCAGACAGATCATAATCCACTTCCAGATAATGATCTGCAAATGTGCTGTTCTGCTCTGGATCCAACACTTCCAGCAGTGCAGATGCTGGATCTCCACGCCAATCAGAACCCAGTTTGTCAATTTCATCCAGCAGGAACAGTGGATTCGAGACTTTCGCCTTCTTCATCCCCTGAATGATCTTGCCAGGCATGGAGCCAATATACGTACGCCGATGGCCACGAATTTCAGCTTCATCCCGCACGCCACCCAATGACATACGTACGTAATGCCGCCCCGTTGCCTTGGCGATAGAACGTGCCAAAGACGTTTTACCAACACCGGGAGGCCCTACCAGGCACAGAATCGGGCCTTTAAGCTTCTGAGACCGGCTTTGAACAGCCAGATATTCCAGAATCCGTTCTTTAACTTTTTCTAGTCCGTAATGATCTGCATCCAGAATTTTTTCTGCTTCTGTCAGATCATGCTTTACCTTGGTCCGCTTTTTCCACGGAATGCTCAGCAGCCAATCCAGATAATTCCGCACAACTGTAGATTCGGCAGACATCATGCTCATGCCGCGCAGCTTTTTAAGCTCCGCTACAGCTTTTTCGTGTGCTTCCTTAGAGAGCTTGGTTTTGGCAATGCGTTCTTCCAGTTCGGATGTTTCATCCTTACCGTCTTCGCCTTCACCCAGCTCCTTCTGAATCGCCTTAAGCTGTTCGTTCAGATAATACTCGCGCTGCGTTTTTTCCATCTGACGCTTAACGCGGTTGCGAATCTTCTTTTCAACCTGAAGAACATCAATTTCCGCCTCAATATGCGCGAAAACCTTTTCCAGTTGCGCCATCACTGTTGGCGCTTCCAGAATTTCCTGTTTTTCCGCAATCTTGAGGTTTAGGTGGCTGGTTACGGTATCTGCCAGCTTGGCCAGATCACTGATCTGGTTCAGAGAGACCAGCACCTCGGACGCAATCTTTTTGTTGAGCTTCATATACTGCTCAAACTGAGACACGATAGAACGGCCAAGTGCTTCGGCTTCTGGTCCTTCAGCCGCCTGCTCTGGCATGTCCTCAATATCGGCCTCAAAGTGCCCTTCCACCTCGTGCAAGGTCTTTACGCGTACGCGCTTCACACCTTCCACAAGCACCTTCACGGTGCCATCCGGCAGTTTTAGTAGCTGCAGAATAGTTGAAAGTGTACCCACCCGATAAATATCATCGGCGGAAGGATCATCCTGCGCAGCATCCTTCTGAGCGACCAGCAGAATATGGCGGTCATCTTTAGTGACCGTTTCCAACGCTTTTACAGATTTCTCACGCCCAACAAACAAGGGCACGATCATGTGCGGGAACACCACAATATCGCGCAGTGGCAACACAGCCACGTGCACAGGAGCCTTAACTTCCTGCACTTCTGGCTCTGCCGTAGCTTCTACTGCTGTTGTGGTTTGATGTGTGGCTTCTGCTGCCACTTCCGGCTTGGTTTTTGTTGCAGTCCGGCGCCTGCGTTTCACTGGTTTTTCGTTATCAGCCATGATGATGACCTCCTGACAAGGACGATCCGGACACGGCACCCGCCTTGCGGCATACCCTATTCCGTACAAGAGCCAACGCGGTGAAAGCTCTTTTGTCTATCCTTATGTCGTTATTCACAGCGTTTTACACAATGGGACAGTGACAAAAACAGCGCTGGAGCATGTGCCGCCAGCGCTGTTTTGTGAATATTCCCCAACTTAAGCAGATTGTTCTGCCGGGATTTCTTTCTTTTTCCCGTAAACATAGACCGGACTGGCCTTGCCTTCCGCGACATCCCGGTTAACTACCACTTCCTCTACATTTTCGAGGCCCGGCAGATCGAACATGGTCGACATTAGGATACTTTCCAGAATGGAGCGTAGCCCACGAGCCCCAGTCTTTCGCACAATAGCGCGATCTGCGATGGCTTTAAGTGCATCATCCGTAAAGTCCAGTTGCACATCTTCCATCTGGAACAAACGCTGATACTGCTTGACCAACGCATTCTTGGGTTCTGTCAGAATCTTGATAAGCGCAGCTTCATCCAGATCACCCAGCGTTGCGATAACTGGCAGACGCCCGATGAATTCCGGAATCAAACCAAACTTCATCAAGTCTTCCGGTTCCACGTCGTGCAGGATTTCCCCTGTCTTACGCTCATCCGGAGCACGCACATCGGCGCCAAACCCAATGTTGGTTCCTTTACCGCGGGCAGAAATAATCTTGTCCAGCCCAGCAAAAGCACCACCACAGATAAACAGCATGTTGGTGGTATCTACTTGCAGGAACTCCTGCTGCGGATGCTTGCGCCCTCCCTGCGGCGGAACAGAAGCGACTGTGCCTTCCATAAGCTTCAGCAGCGCCTGCTGCACACCTTCACCACTTACATCACGGGTAATGGAAGGATTATCTGACTTTTTGGAAATCTTGTCGATTTCATCAATATACACAATGCCACGCTGTGCACGTTCAACATTGTAGTCAGATGCCTGCAACAGCTTGAGAATAATGTTTTCAACATCTTCCCCCACATACCCTGCTTCTGTCAGGGTTGTGGCGTCTGCCATTGTAAAAGGCACATCCAGAATACGCGCCAGTGTCTGAGCAAGCAGGGTTTTACCAGAGCCTGTTGGGCCAATAAGCAGGATGTTGGATTTTGCAATCTCAACATCCCCGGCTTTGGCAACCTGCGTCAGGCGCTTGTAATGGTTATGCACAGCCACAGACAAAACCTTTTTGGCTTGAGCCTGCCCGATAACATAATCATCCAGAACCTTGCAGATTTCCCGCGGTGTCGGGACACCCTCGCGCGATTTAACAAGGGATGTCTTGTTCTCTTCACGGATGATATCCATGCAGAGTTCAACACATTCATCACAAATGAACACCGTGGGGCCGGCAATCAGCTTGCGAACCTCATGTTGTGACTTTCCACAGAACGAGCAGTAAAGCGTATTCTTGGAATCACCGGACTTCGTATTCATCAGCCCACTCCCTCGATCATCCCAGGCCCCATCGCACCGAGAGCCGAGTCCCAGAACGTGTGTGCCTGCCTTACGGCAGGCGTCTTCCCTATTGTAACAGGAAGATTACTGTACGCCAGATTAAGGATGACTTTTATCCTTCTTGCCTGTTTCTGTCGCCTTATGGTGGCTGATCACCTCATCCACAATCCCGAAGGACTGAGCTTCGTGGGCGGACATGTAGGTATCACGCTCCAACTTCTGCTCAATTTCCTCCAACGTGCGACCTGTATGTTCACGGTAGATTTCATTCAGCTTCTGACGAATGATCAGAATTTCACGCGCCTGAATTTCGATATCACTTGCCTGACCCTGCGCGCCACCAGAAGGCTGATGCACCATAACACGCGCATTTGGCAGCGCGAAACGGCGCCCTTTTTCACCCCCAGCCAGCAACAAGGAGCCCATAGAAGCTGCCTGCCCGATGCACACTGTGCTTACGGGGCTGCGGATGTACTGCATGGTATCATAAATTGCCAAACCGGCAGAAACCACACCACCCGGGCTGTTGATGTAAAAAGAGATTTCCTTGTTCGGATTCACGCTTTCTAGATACAGAAGCTGCGCGGAAATCAAGGATGCAACCTGATCGTACACGGGACCAGTCAGGAAGATGATCCGCTCTTGAAGCAGGCGGGAATAGATATCAAACGCCCGTTCACCGCGAGAGGTCTGTTCGACCACCATCGGTACCAGCGCATTGCTGAAAATCTCAACGGGATCACGATCCCTCATACCACTCATTCCCGTATAAAAAACTGAATTAGCCCTTCCCGCCTTCCTGCGCAAACACAAGAAAGCTCAGGCACTCTGGTTCAAGATAGAGATAAAGTGGAAAGATGCCACCCCGGAAAAGAAAAACATGCCCAAAAAGAATGTCCCGCCAGTTCACACTGGCGGGACACGGCCTTTTTCTTATTAGATATTCGCTGGTGGAATATCTGAAAGTTCCTCTGGTGTGACCTCTTTATCCGTCACTTTAGCCAGTTCAATCAGGTAATCGACAACCTTGTTTTCAAAGATTGGCCCCCTGAGGGATTCTGCGGCCTGCGGATTCTTCTGGAAGAATTCGAACACCTGCTTTTCCTGACCTTGGTAGCGCATGGCTTCTGCCCGCACTGCCCGGCCCAATTCGTCCGGCGTAACCGTAATATTGTTCTTACGGCCAATTTCAGCCAGAAGCAGACCCAACTTTACGCGGCGTTCCGCAATTTTACGGTAATCAGCGCGAAGGGTTTCTTCATCTTTGTTCTTGTCTTCGTCATCAAGCTGGCCAGACTTACGGTCTTCTTCAACGCGCGCCCAGATCTGGTTGAATTCTGCATCCACCATGCCTTCTGGCGCAGTGAAATCAGTTTTCTTTGCCAGTTCATCCAGCAGCTCACGTTTGATACGCAGACGAGAAAGCTGATCATATTCGCCTTCAATCTGCTTGCGAATCAGATCTTTCAGCTGATCAAGGCTTTCAAAGCCCATCTTCTTGGCCAGTTCATCATCAATCGGCGCATCAACAGGCTTCTTGATCTGCTTGGCTTTGATATCGAAGGTTGCTTCTTTACCTGCCAGCTCAGTTGCGCCGTAATCTGCGGGGAAAGTTACCGTAATAACTTTTTCTTCGCCCGGCTTCATGCCTTCGATCTGCTCAGCAAATCCAGGAATAAAGCCTTCGCCGCCGATTTCAACGTTCACATCTTCAGCGGAACCGCCTTCGAAGGGAACACCGTCGCGCTTACCAACAAAATCGATAGCTACCACATCACCCTTGGCAACGGGGCGAACTTCTTCCACCACTTCAAAAGTGCGACCGCGCTTAGCGATATCTTCCAGCACCTTGTTGATGGCTTCATCGCTTACGTTCGCCTTCAGGCGTGTCAGCGTGAGATCAGACAGGTCTGGCACAGCGATTTCTGGCAGAAGCTCTGCTTCAACTGTGAATTCCAGATCTTTTCCATCATCGGCCTGCCCCGAAACCAGATCCACCTTAGGCTGACCAGCAGGACGGATACCGCGTTCGTCAAAAACGTTACGCAGAGCATCAGATACCGTCTGTTCCAGCACTTCTGCCCACACGCTTTCGCCGTAACGCTGCTTGGCCAGAGAAACAGGCACCTTACCCGGACGGAAGCCCGGCAGATTTAGGTTTGCTGCAACTTCCTTCAGCCGCGCATCACGCTTGCTGGCAATTTCCGCCGCTGGAACTGTTACGGTAAAACCACGCTTCAGCCCTTCGGAAAGGGTCTCGGTAACCTGCATCGGTCAGGCCTTCCTTTCGGTACAAAACTCAAACACCCGCTACGCAAAGGCCGTCGCGGACCAGGACGGGAGCATGACTAAAATAAATTGGTACGGGTGGAGGGACTTGAACCCCCACGACTTGCGTCACCAGAACCTAAATCTGGCGTGTCTACCAATTCCACCACACCCGCTCACAATGCTCACCGTCACGAGTTGGGTGGACTTAACCCAAACATTCGCTCACGGCAAGATGCCGATGTGCGAGTTCACCCTCTGTTTCTGCATATGAGCTGCTTTTTCTCGCGCAGCGCCCAAATGAAGGTCCAAATCTTCCGCCACAGGCCACGGCCCAGCTTGCCGCCCAGCTTCCCCATGCAGCCACACGCCAGCACATGCAGCCTCCCACGCTGGCATACCAGCAGCCAGCAGGGCTGAAATAACACCAGAAAGTGTATCCCCTGAACCCGCTGTGCCTAAAGCTGGAGTTGCATGGTCATTAATTGCAAGCCGTCCGTCTGGCGCTGCAATCATGGTGGAAGCCCCTTTTAGAACCACCACAGCCCCAATCTGCTGGGCCGCCTGCCGAATATGCTCTGGCGGATTACTGCCCACTGGGCCGAATACGCGGGTAAACTCCCCAACATGCGGCGTTATAACTGCAACGCCTTTAAGTTTTTCAGAGTCGCCCGCAGAAGCGCTTAAAGCACCGGCATCAGCCAGAACGCTCTTTTCTGCCGCTAACAACACCGGCAGCGTGGCCTGCACTTCCGCCTCTGTTAAACCGGGGCCGCAAACCCACACGCGGCGGCGCTTGTCTTGCAACAATGTCGGCAACGGTGCTGCATCTACAATAAGGCCGGGCGCACCCAGTTTATAAGCCGCAGCACCCGCACCTGCAGCCACACGCACCAAACCAGCACCGGCAGCGCGTGCACCGCCTGCACATAAGCGGGTTGCACCCGGCATGGATTCGCCCGCGCAAATACTCACCACACCGCGCGTATATTTATGACTTTCAGGGCCGGGAATCGGCAAATGCCACAAGCCGGGCTCATTCCGCCACGTTGTTGGAGGCACCTGATCCAACGCAGCTTCTGGTATTCCGATATCTGCCAGAATCAACCGCCCCAGATATTCTCTGCCCGGATATAGTAAATGCCCCGGCTTGAACCGGCAGAACGTTACTGTCATGGCGGCCTGCGGTGCATATCCACGCACCAAGCCTGTCGCACCATCCACACCTGAAGGCATATCAACAGCAACAATACGCCGCGCCGCTTGCAGAACTTCAACAGGCAAACCCGTAACGTCTCTGCTCAATCCTGCACCGAAGATAGCATCAACTACCAAATCTGCCCGCGCAGATTCCTGTGCTGAAAATGGCACGCGAACACCTCGGAATCGGGCCGAGGCTTCTGCCGCCGCGCCGCCCAGCTTGGGCGCCACCATTTCCGCCACAGCCACAGGCCAACCTGCATCATGAAGATGCCGCGCAACCACGTATCCATCCCCCCCGTTATTGCCGGGGCCACACAGCACAAGCACGCGGGCTGGCTTTTCGTATCGGAAAATAGCGCGCGCCACCGCGCGACCAGCATTTTCCATCAATACGGAAACGGGCACAGTCTGCGCCGAAATATGGTCAATTCTCCCCATTTCATCAGGGGAATAAACGCTCAGAAGAGAAGGATATATTGCTGCCATACCGAGCCTCCACACATAGAGCAGACGATAATTTGTGCAAATATAGCCTCTTGCGCAGTGTCCGTCCCCTTGGCAATCAGGCAGCAGACAAGCGTTGGACGATACCCCCTTCCCCGCCCCGCGCCTTTTTCCTGCATTAACGCCAAGCGGAGTTCAGCATGCCCCATTCCATTCTCTGGAGCCTTGTTCTCACCCTCCACCTTGTCAGCATCATCTTGTGGATTGGTGGTGGTGCCTATGCCGTTATTATTTTGCGCCCGAGCCTGCGCTTACTGGATGCAACACAGCGCAATTCTGTGCATTTGCAGACATTGGCCCGCTTTTTTAAGGTTTTAACGCACGTTATCCCCACAGCACTGATTACCGGCTGGCTGCTGATTATTCATGAAGGTGGGTTTGCAAACGCACCATGGACAACCAACCTCATGCAGCTTTTGGGCATTATCATGGCTGTGCTGTTTGTTATGATGTACACAGGGCCTTACCAGAAAGCACGGCGCTCCATCCGCCCGCAGCCTTCTGTGTTCGACTCCATCCGCTCCCGCGTGCTGCTTATTGTTGCGTTGGGCGTGCTGGCAGTGCTTTCTGCCTGCCTTGGCCATCCTTTTGCCTAAGAAACACAGTAACATTCTGCCAAAAACTTGATTTCAGGCCAAAACAGCTTTATCGGAACAAACGCCTGACCGGGTAGATACGTGAATCGGTGCCTCAGTCACTTTAGTTGAGGCACCCCGATACGGGCAGGCTCTTCAGCCAGTGCTGACAACAGACAGACCTACGGTTCCGAGAGCAGATTGACAGCTAAAACGCCCGCCTCCCCCCGCAAGACAACAACACGTAGCCGCAAAAAAACGGCTACCCCTGCCCCTGTGAGCGCAGCAGATGCCACAGAAGATACGGGCACGGCAACCGAAGCTCCCGCTGAAAAAGCGGTTGCAGCCGAGGCAAAACCTGCCCCCAAAAAACGTGTTGTAAGGCGCCGGAAGCCAAAAGTAGAAAAAGCTGAAGAACCAGCTGCAACCGCCCCAGAACAGGCAGAAGCAACCCCAGCAACAGAAGTTCCCGCTCCTGTAGAAGCCGTGGCTTCTGCAGTTAAAGTTGTTGAGCAAGCGCCTGAAGTTGCGCCGGAACCCCCTGCGGAAAAGCAGCCTGCTCCAAAAGCCAAAGCAGAAGAAAACGCCACTCCAGAACTGGTTCCTGCTGAAAAAACCGCAGAAATTACCGTTGAAGCCGCAGAAGATACGGACTCCATCACATTTGCTGATCTGGAACTCTCCGAGCCTCTCCTACGTGCTATTTCGGACATGGGCTACACACACCCCACCCCCATTCAGGCTCAGGCTATTCCGGCCATTCTGATGGCGCGGGATGTTATGGGCGTGGCACAGACAGGAACGGGTAAGACTGCGTCCTTCACGCTACCCATGCTGGAGATTTTGGCGGATTCGCGGGCACGGGCCCGTATGCCGCGCTCCCTTATTCTGGAACCCACGCGTGAACTGGCGCTGCAGGTTGCAGAAAATTTTGTGAACTACGGCAAATACCTCAAGCTCAACCATGCTCTGCTGATTGGCGGAGAAAGCATGGCAGATCAGAAAGAAGTGCTGAACCGTGGTGTGGATGTGCTGATTGCCACCCCCGGCCGCCTGCTTGATCTGTTTGAACGCGGCGGTTTGATGCTGAACCACACCGGCATTCTAGTGATTGATGAAGCTGACCGTATGCTGGATATGGGCTTCATTCCCGATATTGAAAAAATTGTCGGGCTGCTGCCTCCTAACCGGCAAACACTGCTATTCTCCGCCACTATGGCGCCGACCATCCGTAAGCTGGCAGATACCTTCCTGCATTCTCCCAAAGAAATTACGGTTGCACGGCAATCTTCTGTGGCCACAACCATTACAACCGGCATTGTGGTGGTGGATGAATACAGCAAGCGGGAAACGCTCCGCCAACTGTTGAAAGACCCTGCGCTACAGAATGCTATTGTGTTCTGCAATCGTAAGCGTGATGTGGATATTTTAACCAAATCGCTCGTGAAGCATGGCTTTTCAGCCGCCGCTTTACATGGCGATTTGCCCCAGTCCGTGCGCTTTTCCACGCTGGAAAAATTCAAGAACGATGAACTGAAAGTGCTTGTGTGCTCAGACGTAGCCGCACGTGGCATTGATATTGGCGGTCTTTCGCACGTCTTCAATTTCGATCTGCCCTTCCATGCAGAAGACTATGTGCACCGAATCGGACGTACTGGCCGTGCAGGGCGTGAAGGCCACGCCTACAGCATTGCAACGCCGTATGATAAAGCGCTGGCCGAAGCTATTGAAAAGCTGACAGGCAAAGAAATTCCGCGCATGGCGCTGGATGGTGTGAAGCAGCTTGAATGGTCTGATGAAAAGCGGCCACCAGCGGGGCGCACACGCAAACCCCACACACCGCAGCGTAATCGGGAACGTGAAAATCCAGCTCCTGCAGCACGCGAACAGCAGCAGCCTGAAGCCAAACTCCAGCAGACAGCACGCCCAGAACGTCAGCCTACGCGCAATACACGCCATCAGCGGGATGAAATTCCACCCGCTCCCGGTGGTGATGTTCAGGGCTTTGGCGATATGGTACCAGCGTTCATGCTGTTGCCGCGCCGAAACTCTGTTCGGCCTGCCTCACCGGGCACAGATGCAACGGCTGAACGCGCCGCAGATACGCACGCCTGAACATAATCTGTGACTGAAACTTACGATACGGATGTTCTCTATCTGGCAACGCAGGGCGATGGTGCCGTGCGTACGCCAGATGGTTCTGTAGTTTACGTTCCGGAAACTCTTGCTGGTGAGCATGTGCGTCTGAATAAAAATTCAGATGGCAAGTGGCAGCTTGTTGAAGTTCTTCAACCTTCACCAGATCGGCAGATAGCGCCCTGCTCCTTGTTTGAACGCTGCGGTGGTTGCACGCTCCAACATGTAAAACCTGCTGCTATTTTGCAGTGGAAAATGGCTACTGTTCAACACGCTTTACAAAAGGCTGGGTTTAACAACCTTCCGGCATTTTCTGCCGAGCAGGTGCAGCCATACTCTCGCCGTAGAGCAGATCTGGCAGTAAGGCGTCAGCCTGATAGCATCATCATTGGGCTTCATGCGCGCAATAGCCACGCCGTTACAGACCTTACCACCTGCGTTGTGTTGCACCCCGACATTCTAGCGGCCCTACCCGCTTTTCGGGCCACACTCCGCAGCTTGAACGCCATTCGGCGTGAAGCCAATTTACATATCAATCTGCTGGATTCTGGGCTGGATGTTCTGTTGCAAACAGATGGGCCGCTAACTGCACCAGACCGCGTGCGTTTGGCGCAACTGGCTACAGAGCAGCGCATTCCGCGTATCAGTTGGCAGTTGATTAAAGATACAGGTCAGCCAGAAGTCGCGGCACAATCAGGCTCTGTTGTTCAGACAATTGCTTCTCACCAAATTACACCGCCACCTGGCACTTTTTTGCAGGCAACGGATGAAAGTGAGAAATATATTCAGGATGCCGTTGTAAAAAGCCTGCCCGCCAAGCTGAACCGCCGTGATATTATTACCGAGCTTTATGCCGGTTGTGGCACACTTACGTTTCCATTGGCAGAACATGCCCGCGTAAACGCTTACGAAGGCTACGCACCCGCTTTAGAAGCCCTGAAGAAAGCGACAAGCGGCACACGAATCAGCACATTCTGTCGGGATCTAAACCATCAGCCAGTTTTGGCTAAGGAAATAGCAGCTTCCGCTGTGGTTGTACTGGACCCCCCGCACGCAGGTGCAAAGTTGCAAATGCGCCAGATTGCGCAAGGGTTACCCACCCACATTATTTATGTAAGCTGTAACCCCGCCGCCTTGGCGCAGGATGCAAGCCTGCTGGCCAAAGCTGGATATACGGTGGAAAATGTAACTGTAGTTGACCAGTTTTTATGGTCTGCAGAAATTGAAGCCATTTGTAGCTTCAAACGTGAAAGCTCTCGCCGCAGCCGCAACGGCCTTTCTCGTTAGGGTTGGAAAACACAAACCCGGCCTCCAGATCACCTTCCTGATAATCCATTTCAGAACCAATCAGGTAAAGCGTAGCTTTGCGATCTACCAGCAAGGTTATGCCGTGATCTTTTACCACTTCATCGCCCTCACCTGCTGTATCCACAAACTGCATGTCATATGCTTTGCCGGAGCAGCCTTTGGTGCTTACAGAAATACGTAGCAACTGGCCCGCATGTGCCGTGGCATATAAATGCTGCAATCGATCTGCCGCAGCTTGAGACACCCGCATAAGAGGAGGAAGTTCCCGCTTTGTAGAAGCAACAGCCATTTTCTGAGACATTTTATACCCTCACCTTATTTTCGGTTCAGAACATGTTCAGCGCGAGACGGGCTTCATCACTCATACGCGACATATCCCACGGTGGATCCCACACCACTTCCACTTCTGCAGATTTTACACCTGGCACTTTTTCCACTGCTTCTTTCACCTGCACAGGCAGTTCCTGCGCGCTGGGGCAGTTGGGGGCTGTTAGTGTCATTTCAATACGCACGCGGCCATCATCATACAGGTCGATTGCGTAAATCAGGCCAAGTTCATAGATGTTCACCGGAATTTCCGGGTCATGCACTGTGGCAATCGCCTCAATAACCGCATCTTCCGAAACTGCACCGGCAGACTGCGGTTTAGCGGGCTGTTCTGCCCCTTCATCCGGTGTCCAGCTTTCTACTTTTCCGGCTTCATTTCCGGCAGGTGCATGATCAGCATGCAGCACATCGGCAGAAGCCTCTGCTGTTTTAGCTTCCTTTTCTACCCCTGGCAGAACGGGAGCATGCACGTCTTCAGACGTCGGCATGAGAAAGCGCCTCCTTTAACGCAATCCAAGGCAGTTCGGCACATCGTATCCGTGCCTTGTGAGACCGCAGAGGCTGGAAAACCTCTAACGGCCCTAATGAAGTATCCGCCGGTGCGGCAGGGGAACTTTGCCCCACCAGCATGGCAGAAAACCGACCAGATAGGCTGACAGCTTGCGCAACATCCAAACCAGAAACCTGCTGCGCCATTAAATCAGCCGCTGCTGCACAAATGGCGCATCCACGTGTGGTGTGGCGCACACTTTGGATATGGGTTGCATCCAGTGCGATATCCACCCGTGTTTTATCCCCACACATGGGGTTTTTGCCTTCGCCCTGCACTGAAGGTGCTTCCAACTTGCCCGCATATTGCGGAGCACGCGCGCGCTCTACAATCACGCGGTCATACAGGGCATCAGAATCTGGCACGGTTTGTGTCACACAAAAAATTCCCGGATACGCACCAACGTATCGGCAAGCGCGTCTATTTCTTCCTGCATGGTATAAATACCAAAGCTGGCACGTGCTGTGGCCGTTAGCCCCAAGCGACGCATAAGCGGCTCTGCACAATGGTGGCCCGCACGTACGGCAATACCGTTGCGATCCAGCAACGTAGCAATGTCATGCGGGTGCACATCCGCCATGGTAAAGGAAATAACGCCTCCACGCTCTTTGGGCTGCCCAACAATGTTCAGCCCCGGAACAGTGCTCAGACGCCCCAACGCGTAGCTGGTTAAAGCCTGTTCATGCGCTGCAATGGCATCAAAACCAAACTTTTCCACCCAAGCAATTGCAGCACCAAGGCCTATGGCTTCAACAATCGCAGGCGTGCCCGCTTCAAACTTATGTGGAACATTCGCCCATGTGGATTTTTCAAATGTTACGGTGGAGATCATGTCCCCCCCGCCCATAAATGGCGGCATATCTTCCAGTAGCGCACGCCGCGCCCACAAAACACCAATGCCGGTTGGGCCATATAGCTTATGCCCGGTAAAGGTATAAAAATCTGCTCCCAAAGCCTGTACATCTGTGCGGTGGTGCACCACGGCCTGGCTGCCATCAAACAGCACCAGCGCACCGGCTGCATGCGCCATATCAGCAATCTGGCGCGCTGGTGTAATGGTGCCCAGCACGTTGGACATATGGGTAATAGCAACAAGTGCTACTTTGCCATCAGACAAGAGCTGGCCGAACGCATCCATATCCAGATCACCAGCATCGGTAATCGGAGCTATGCGCAATTCAATGCCCATACGGTCACGCAGCATCTGCCACGGCACTAGGTTGGCATGGTGTTCCATTTCGGAAATAACCACAGCCTGCCCCGGCGTAAGCAGAGAACCAAAGGAATACGCAACCAGATTAATAGCTTCTGTGCTGTTACGGGTGAAAACAATTTCTTCCCGCGAAGGTGCGTTGAGAAAGCCCGCAACCTGATCTCTAACAGCTTCATAAGCCTCGGTTGCACGTTCACTCAGCCAATACAGGCCACGGTGAATGTTGGCATACTGATGGTGCATGGTGTGCACCATAGCGTTGATAACGGCATCCGGCTTTTGGGCCGAAGCGGCGCTATCCAGAAACACTAACGGGCGATCGTGCACTTTTTCCGACAGAATAGGAAACTGCTTACGAATAGCAGCCAGATCCAGCCCGGATGTATCTGTAATAGAAGGATGAGACATTACGCGGCCTTCCTTTCAGCAGAAAAACGGATTGCCAGCATGGCGCGGCAGTATTCCTGCGCCGTTTCATCTTCAATGAGGGAAAGCGCTTCATCCAGAAACGCTGCAATCAGGATCTGGCGGGCCTGTGCCTCTGGCACACCACGGCTACGCATATAAAACAGTTGGTCATCATCCAGCGCCCCCACGGTTGCCCCGTGGCTGCAACGCACATCATCCGCATAGATTTCAAGCTCAGGCTTTGCATCAATTTCTGCGTTTTCAGAAAGCAGCAATGCCTGATTCATCTGGTAGCCATCGGTTTTCTGAGCAACCTGTTCAACCAGCACCTTGCCTTGGAAAACACCCCGCGCGTGGCCATCCAGCACATTCCGAACAGTCTGGCGGGAAGTGCAGTCCGAAGCTGCATGGGTGATAACGCTCGTGATATCCCCCACCTGATGTTCTGCAAGATTTTGCGCACCATTTACATGCAACTGAGCATGTGGTGCCTTCAACCGCGCATGCACTTCATGCCGAGACAACAAGCCACCCAAACCAAGGGCAAAGCTATTGTAAACGCCATGCCCAGCAACCTGTACATAGGTTGTGGCCAACGCTATGGCTTGCGGCCCTTCTGTCTGCAACGTGGTATGATAGAGTTTGGCTCTTTCTCCCACCGTTACTTCCATAACCGGATTATGGAAATACTGCCCAACACCTGCGCTGAGTGACAGCAAGGAAAGATGCGCACCTTCTTCCAACACTACGCTATGGCGTGGGTGGAAAGAGATTGCGGTATCGCCCGCTACACCCAGAGAAATCAGGAGCACGCGCCCTGCATCTGCACCCTTGGCAACGTGCAATGTGGCACCGTCTTCCACCAAAGCCGTGTTCAGCGCCACAAGAGGATCTCTATCCGGGCTGGCCTGCACATCTGATGCCAGATTGTTCTGGCTAAAAAAGGAAACATCCACACCTTCTGGCAGAAGGCTGAGATCTTTCACAAATCGGCCATTCACAAACACAATGCGTGGCACAGACTGCACCGTATCATGCTTGCTAAGCAGGTTATCCAACAGGCTTTTTGCCTGCGCTGCATCATATTGCGCTGGTGGGGCCTGAAATTCCTGCGCAGCTAATGGGCGCAGGCTGGTATATTTCCATGCCTCTATATGCCTGTCTGGCAAGCCGGTTCTGAGCAGTGCGCCAATGGCTGCTTGCCGCTCCACCCCTTCAACATCGTTCAGGCGTTGCGCGAACGAAGATAGAGGGCCGCTCATATCTTTGCTGATCGCGTTCACGCCGCCTCCGTCAGAAACTTGGTGTAGCCTTCCTGATCAATTCTCTTGGCCAGTTCTGGCCCCCCAGAAAGAATAATCCGGCCTTTGGCCATAACGTGAATGCGGTCTGGCACCAGATAGTCCAGCAGCTTTTGGTGATGCGTAATAACCAGTGCAGAGAAATCTGGTGAGCGCAAACGGTTCACCCCTTCCGCCACAATACGCAGGGCATCCACATCCAGCCCACTATCGGTTTCATCCAGAATAGCGAAAGAAGGCTGAAGAAGTGTCATCTGCAACACTTCATTACGCTTCTTTTCACCACCAGAGAAACCAACGTTGACATTACGCTTGAGCATATCCGGCGCCATGGAGAGAGACTTGGCAGCCTCACGCGCCATTTTCAGGAACGCAACGGCATCCAGTTCTTCCAACCCACGGGCACGGCGCACAGCATTTACCGCCGTGCGCAGGAAATTGGCGTTATTCACACCCGGCAATTCAATAGGAGACTGGAACGCCAGAAACAGGCCCGCAGCAGCACGTTCTTCCGGCTCCATAGCCAGCAGATCCTGCCCCTTGAAGGTAACAGATCCAGCCGTAACCTCGTAATCCTCACGCCCAGCCAGAACATAGGAAAGGGTAGATTTACCACACCCGTTCGGCCCCATAATGGCATGCACTTCACCCGGCGGAATGGTGAGATCCACACCACGGAGAATCTGCTTTTCCTGCCCATCGGCATCAATCCGGGCGCACAGACCGGAAATTTCCAAAAACTGGCTCATGTTCTGTACTCCCTTAGCCTACGCTGCCTTCAAGGCTGATCTGCAACAGTTTCTGTGCTTCCACAGCAAATTCCATGGGCAGTTCCTTAAGAACATCCCGGCAGAAACCATTTACAATCAACCCAACCGCATCTTCTTCAGACAGGCCGCGCTGGCGACAATAAAAAAGCTGATCTTCTGAAATCTTGGATGTTGTGGCTTCGTGCTCAATACGCGCTGCCATGTTCCGGCTTTCGATATACGGCACAGTATGCGCGCCGCATTCATCACCAATCAGCAGGCTATCACACTGGGTGAAGTTACGCGCGCCAGAAGCCTTGGGCTGCACACGCACCAGACCGCGATATGTGCTATCTGAGCGCCCTGCGCTGATAGTTTTCGCAATGATGGTGGAGCGGGTATTGCGCCCGATATGAATCATCTTCGTGCCTGTATCTGCCTGCTGGCAGTTGTTGGTAACAGCCACGGAATAGAATTCACCCACAGATCCATCACCTTGCAAAATGCAGGATGGATACTTCCATGTAATGGCAGAACCTGTTTCCACCTGTGTCCATGAAATTTTGGAGCGAGCCCCACGGCACGCGCCACGCTTGGTCACAAAGTTGTAGATACCGCCGCGCCCTTCGGAATCACCGGGGTACCAGTTCTGCACCGTGGAATATTTGATGGAAGAATCTTCCATCGCCACCAGCTCCACCACTGCCGCATGTAGCTGATTTTCATCCCGCATAGGGGCTGTGCAACCTTCCAGATAGGAAACGGAAGCACCATCCTCCACCACAATCAGGGTGCGCTCAAACTGCCCTGTATTGCGCGCATTGATACGGAAGTAGGTGGAAAGCTCCATCGGGCAACGCACCCCTTTGGGCACGTACACAAAAGAGCCATCGGTAAATACTGCGGAGTTAAGGGCGGCATAGAAATTATCTGCCACCGGCACTACGCTGCCCAGATATTTACGCACCAGTTCTGGATGTTCCTGCACGGCCTCAGAAATAGGGCAGAAGATCACCCCTGCTTCTTCCAAGGTTTTACGGAAAGTGGTGACAACGGAAACACTGTCAAACACCGCATCTACAGCAACAGGTGGACGCGCCGTTTCACCTTCGGGCAATTCCACACCTGCCAGCATAGCCTGCTCATGTAGGGGAATACCCAGTTTTTCGTAGGTTCTCAGAAGTTCCGGATCAACCTCATCCAGAGATTTCGGGCCTTCTTTCTTGCGCGGAGCGGCATAGTAATGCGCATCCTGATAATCAATCGGCGGGTAAGAAACCTTGGCCCACGTAGGCTCCTTCATGGACTGCCATTTGCGGAATGCCGTCAGGCGCCATTCCAGAAGCCATTCTGGTTCGTTCTTACGCGCAGAAATCAGGCGGACGATGTCCTCATTCAACCCTTTTGGGGCGAGATCCATCTGAATATCTGTTTCAAAGCCCCACTTGTAAGTGGACTGGCCGAGCTTTTCGACCGCTTCGCGGGTTTCAGTAACTGCCGGCATGGTTCAGATCCCCTCACGTGGCATAGCAGCGCCGGGCTGCGTATTGGATCGTGGCATGTTTGAAAAACACGATGCCTTGCTGCGCATGCTTTCCAAGGAAATGCCCTCCAACGTGGTTCGTATGGCCTGATTAATGGTATCCCAGCTGCCACACAGACCGCACGACACGCCGGTATCACACTCTCCGCCATCTACACAGGCTGTAAGCGCAATCTTGCCATCTACGGCTGTAATAACACTGGCAACAGAAATATCTGCCAAATGTCTGGCAAGGCGGTATCCGCCCTTTGCCCCACGCTGGGAAAGCACAAACCCATGCGCAGACAGCACCTTAAGCACCTTGGCCACTGTTGGCTCTGGCACCCCTGTAATGGCTGCAAGTGTTGGAGACGTTACAACGCCTTCCTGCTCACCCAGTTTTACCAAGATGACGATTGCATAATCCGCCAGGCGGGAAAGTTTCAGCATTATCTGCCCTTGACCCAATTAAAGACCTGAGCGGTCCTGTTTCGGATACATGGCGACACACTGCCCTTGCGTCAACCCAAAACAAGCGGACAAAAGCATCCAGCGCAAACGTGATCGGCTGCCTTACTGCGCGTTCAACCCAAATAGAAGCCGCAATACGGCAAAAAGCAGCGCCCCCACACCAAAGCCAACCAGAGTGCCGTTAAACCGGATAAATTGCAGATCCTTGCCAACCCGAAGTTCCAGTTTTTCAGCTATTTCCACAGCATTCCAGCCAGAAACCACACGGGCAATAAACTCTGCCATACGTTCACGCATGAAAGGGAGCATCTTTAAAACAGTGCGGTTTACGCTATCCATAATCCGTTGCCGCATGTTCTGATCATAGCGCATCTGGGCAGCCATGCGTTCAAGCGCATCCTGCACCACGGATGCTATGCGGCCTTCTGGATCTTCCACATCTGCTTCCACCATACGCCGAAAGCGCAGCCAGATGTCTCCCCACCACCCCACAACACTTTCATGGGAAAGCACGCTCATAATGGTTTGGGAAAACTCTTTTCCCTTTTCAGGGTCTGTTTCTATGCGGTCAATCTGGCCACGCACCCAGTTGGTAAAGCCTTCACGCAGGCTAGAATTCTGTGGGTCGATTCGCTCAAGTTCCTTGGCCGCTGCCAACAAAACCTTGGTGGCAATAGATCCACCAATGGCCCAACCAAGCAAACGGCCGCCCTGTTCACGCACGCGCTCTTCAATCATCTGGCGCAGCGCGCCTTCTTTGGATTGTAACGCATCCTTGATCTGCTCAAGCAGAAAGGAGAGTACTTCCTGATGCTTGTCATCATCCACAAGGCTGCGCAGGGCACGCGCAATAATAGGTGCTAGATTACTGCCACCCAATAGCTTGGGCATAACACGGGCAACTGCATTGCTGGCGCGCCCATCTTCCAGCCTGTCCAGCATCTGGGGCAAAGAGCGTGTTATGGATTTTACCAAAGCATCCCGCGTGCCGGGATCATCCAGCATATCCGCCAAAAAAGCAGGAAGATCGACCTGCCCCAATACGCGCTCAACTTCCTTTTGGGTAAACACCTGCCCCGCAACAAACCGCCCCAGTGCGCGGCCAAGCCTATCCTTTTGTGCAGGTAAAATAGCGGTGTGCGGAATGGGCAAACCCATAGGCCGACGAAATAGCGCCACCACGGCAAACCAGTCTGCCAAACCGCCTACAACGCCTGCCCGCGCCCCAGCCCGCAACATTTCCAGCCAGAATCCATCTCTTACCCATCCGGCGGCTGGTGCTGCATACCCCAACACCGTTACCCCAGCCATAAGGCCAACCAGCCCTGTAGCTGCATTTTTGTATCGCCGCAGTGTCTGGCGGGCAGCGAAATCCGCGTCCTGATGAGGTTGAGATGTCATATCCCACTCAATAGCACTGTGCGCAAACACCCCCAAGAGTGCGTGAGCTGGTTGCATACAAAACATAGACGTGAAAAGTTGTTCATCATTCTTTTCAAGCTATTTCGTTGTTATTTCGATTCATTCCGGCTTTATAACTGTTTTACTGCAGGAACCTTCAGGACGCCCTTATGACTATGGATAACACATCTTCTCTTTCCCGTTTGGACAGTATCCTTGCGTCCGCCACTGCTCGGCCAGATGTCGGCATAGCAGCTGAAGGCACAAATCCTGTTATGGGTATCGCGCTCCGACTGGGGGAAGCTTTTGCCAACAAGGAAATCTCACAGGCAGATATTGTAAGCCTGGTGCAAAAGCTCCGTGATGAAGCCTTTCTGGCGCGTGCCCGTAAACTGCACCGCTATGTAGGCGGCGCAACACTTGAAGCCACACAAGAAAAGCTTCGTAATGTTGCACGTTCGGTAGCAGACACATGCCCTACCGGTTCTTTTACAGAGTATCAGGATCGCATTTCCGCCATTCAATTTGCAGCGGTTTTTACAGCACACCCTACTTTTGCCCTCAGCAACCCAGTGTACGCGGCTTTGGCAGAAAGTGCATCCCAAGCCATCCCCCCGCAGGAAGCACCGTTTTTTGAAACGCACAGACGTTCTACGCCTCCTACGCTGGAAGAAGAGTTTACACTAGCTGCACAAGCCATCACCCGTGCGCGTGACGCCATGGATTTGTTAGCGACTGCTCTGCTGGAAGAAGCTGCCACCCGTTGGCCACAGGAATGGACAAGACTGAAGCCCTGCCCGGTTATTGCAACCAGTTGGGTTGGCTACGATACCGATGGCCGCACAGATATTGGATGGTGGGATACTCTACGCCTACGCCTACGTATGAAACTGTTCCAGTTGATGCGGTTGGAAAGCCAGATCATGCACGAAGGCTTACTGGCCCCGGAACTCACAGAAAAACTGCAACGGGCCATTGCCTGTGTAAAAGAACAAATTAGCGCTGTTCCTGCTGGCCCTGCCGATGCGCAAGCTGTGGCAAATTTTGCAAAACTTCTGGTTTCTCAGCGCAATACAGCACTAACACACGCTGCAGAACTAGATAGCTTGCTTGAGGCTGCCATTAATACAGCGCCGCCTTCTGCACGCATTCCACTTGCTGTTGCCCGCGCTGGGTTTGTGGCGCATGGGCTGGGATTGGCCCATACACATGTGCGGCTCAATGCCTCCCAGATTCATAACTTTGTGCGCCAGAAGCTAAACCTGCTGGATGACCCCAACAACCCGGCCCATCGCCGAGCATTGCTGAACCAGATTAACGAGGCGCTAGAAGCTGTTACGCCTGTCCCGGTAGATTTTGGCGCACTGCTGAGCGATCCTTCCAGTGCTGGCCGGTTGATGATGACCATTGCGCAAATGGTCAAATTTATCGATTCCGATACACCTGTTCGCTTTCTGATTGCAGAAACAGAAACCGGTTACACGTTGCTCTCCGCCCTATGGGTGGCTTCCTGCTTTGGCGTGGCAGATAAAATTGAAATCTCGCCACTGTTTGAAACTGAAGATGCCCTTATGAACGGTGAGCACATTGTGGAAGAAGCCCTGCGTTCTCCCACATGGCGTGCATATATCCGTCGTATCGGCCGCATGTGCTTCCAGTTTGGATATTCCGATTCTGGGCGGTATGTCGGCCAGTTGGCCGCAACGTATCAGATAGAGCGCCTGCGCCTGCGCATCCATGATCTACTGGTTCGATGGAATATGCAGGATATTACCGTGGTGTTTTTTGATACCCACGGTGAAAGCATAGGCCGCGGCGCGCACCCTTTCCGTATGGCAGATCGACTGGATTACCTTTCCCCACCCCATGTGCGGGCGCGGTTTAAAGCCACAGGCATTGCCTGCCGTGAGGAAACAGCTTTTCAGGGGGGAGATGGCTATCTCCTTTTTGGTACGCCGGAACTGGCAGGCGCCACAATGGCCACCATTGCGGAAAACCTGTTTCTACCCTTACGGCAGGAAGAAGACCCTATTTATGATCAGCCCGATTTTTCGGCTGATTTCTTCTCCAGCATTAGCGAGGGCATGAAAAAACTGGTGGAAGACCCCGGTTATGCCGCGTTGCTGGGGGCTTTTGGGCCTTCCCTTATTGATAGAACCGGCTCTCGGCCACCTGCTCGCCAAAGTGCAGAAAGCGCAACCCATAAGCGTATTACTCACCCCAGCCAGCTACGCGCCATTCCCAACAACGCGATCCTTCAGCAACTCGGATGGTGCGCCAACACCTTGCAAGGCTTGGGAGCAGCTGTACGCCGCCACCCGGAAACCTTTGAAACATTCCGTACATCCAGCCCGCGTTTTCATCGTGCTCTGGATTTTGCCCAACATGGTCTTGCGTGCTCGGATGACAAGGTTCTGAAAAGCGTTGTCTGTTTGCTGGACCCTGGCTTCTGGCTCGATCGCGCTACCGAGGAAAAAACATCGGCCCGTCGGAAGGCTTTCCTTTCCCTGATGCAGGATCTGGAAAAGCTAGACCTATCAGCCGAACTTCTCACTATGTTCCGCCGCATTCAGGCCGACCATCTTGCGTTAAGAGAAGCTTGGGAGCACGCACCACGCACAGAGCCTCAAATCCGGCTTCTGCATGCCATCCGCATTATGCTTATTGAGCAAATATGGCTTTTGGCATGCCGTGTGCCCTTCTTTATGCCCCGTGGGGGCTTTAACCATGATGTCATGATGCAGCATATACTGTGTCTGGATATTTCGGTTGTGCTGGAAGAGCTTGAGCATATCTTCCCCACCAGCACTGGCCCAACCAACCTTGATTTTCATGAACCACGCGGCCCGCGCGAAGAAGGTATTTACGAGCGCGAGCACAGAGACATCTTTGTGCCAATGCAACAGATGTTTGAGCTTATTCGTGAAATCAGCGTCGCCATCATGCACAATATCGGCGCTTTTGGCTGAGGTCTTTTTATAAAATAAGGGGCTGCCTTAATGGTGGCCCCGCACTTTATCTGCCCCCTAGAAAGCTCTCCACAGCCAACGTAAAGAGCTGCGGATTCTGCAAAAATGCAAAATGGCTGGTATTAGGCAGCACCAAGAGCCCTGCCCCTTCTACCGTAGCCGCCATATGCTCGGCCTGAACACGCCCTACAATACCATCATGATCTGCGGCAGCCACCCATAACGGTGCTGTTATCCGCATAAGATCTGCATCCGTCCAATTGGGTTGCCTGCTGCGCATAGTCTGCACTGTAGATTCCAGATCTCCAAACCTATGTGGTGTGGAAGAAAGCTGCCTGTATTCCTGCCGGGTTCTTTCCATAAAAGATTTGTAAGCAGGAATATCTCCTGCGCGTGCGAGCAGACCATCTGGAGTGCTCCACGGTGCAAAAGCAAATATCCGGCTGACACTGCTGGGGTGGCGCATACCAACGTCTAGCGCCTGCACTGCGCCATCCCCCCATCCCACCAAGGCCACGCGCCGCAGGTGTAAAAACGCCATAACTGTTAGCACATCATCGGCCAGCAAATCATACCCCAAGGGCAAAGCCCCCATTGTGCTGCGCCCATGCCCACGCATATCCATCACAATCACACGGCATCTGGCACGCAAAAGCGCACGGGCAAGGGCTCCCATATAATTGGAATTGGCCAAACCATCGTGCAATAGCATGACGGGCACACCCTCTCCCGCCGATGCATAATATAATTGGGCCTTACCTTGTGCTGGCACCATGCCCGTATCAACAGGTAAGCCACCACTTTCAGCTTCCAGCGCCAAAGGTGTGGGCGGTAAAGCACCCCAATCATACACCCCATTGATAGGCGGCATTTTATCTACGGAAGACGATGCAAAAGCCAACGAAGGAGCCTGAGCAAAGGCTTTATGGGTAAAAAAAACCGATGCCATGCCCCCCAGCGTAAACTGCATAAGCGCACGCCGGTTTACCCGTGTTTTCTGCGCGGTCTCATCCATTGCACATTCAAACAGCTTCGGCATCTTGCTCGTCTTTCCGTTTCTTTTCTGCGCCATCACACATACCCAGCGCATGACATATTCATGCCATACCATGCCGCTTTGTATTTAGCGCACGCAACGTAATCTGGTTTTGCACAATAAAAAAGCCGCCCCCTTTACAGGAAGCGGCCTTTATATTCCGAAACCGAAAAACGGCTGAAATTACTTGGACTGAGCCATAATTTCTTCAGCAACGTTACGCGGCACCGGATCGTAATGATGGAACTGCATGGTGAAGGAAGCGCGGCCCTTCGTCATGGAGCGCAGGTGAGAAATGTAGCCGAACATTTCTTTCAGCGGCACATAAGCACGCACCATAACGGTGGAGCCGGAGGTTTCCTGGCTCTGGATCATGCCACGACGACGGTTCAGGTCACCCACCACGTCACCAACGTGATCGTTCGGGGTGGTGATTTCCACGTCCATGATTGGTTCCAGAATAACCGGACCAGCTTTTTTCATGCCATCACGGAAGCAAGCCTTAGCCGCGATTTCGAACGCCAGAGCGGACGAGTCAACGTCATGGTACTTACCGTCAAGCAGCGTGAACTTGAAGTCCACTGTCGGGAAGCCTGCCAGCACACCAGTAGAAGACTGAACGCGAATACCCTTTTCAACGGCCGGGATGTATTCTCTGGGAACAGAACCACCAACAACCTTGTTTTCGAACAGGATACCTTCGTTACGTTCAACCGGCTGGAACTCAATCTTCACTTCAGCGAACTGACCGGAACCACCAGACTGCTTTTTATGGGTATAGGTTTCCGTATGCGGCTGCGTGATGGTTTCACGGTATGCCACCTGCGGTGCACCCACATTTGCATCCACACCATATTCACGACGCAGACGGTCGATAATGATGTCCAGATGCAGTTCGCCCATGCCGGACAGAATGGTCTGGCCTGTTTCCTGATCGGTCTTGAGCTGCAGGGAGGGATCTTCACCAGCCAGCTTCTGCAGTGCCAGTGTCATCTTTTCCACTGCGTCCTTGGTTTTCGGTTCGACGGAGATGTCGATAACCGGAACCGGGAAGGACATACGTTCCAAAACAACCGGATCTGCCGGATCTGCCAGCGTATCACCTGTCTGAGAATCTTTCAGACCCACAAATGCAGCAATGTCACCAGCGTGCACTTCTGTCAGTTCTTCACGCTTATCAGCATGCATCTGATAGATACGGCCGATACGTTCCTTGTGGCCCTTGGTGGTGTTCAGAACCGTATCACCGGTTTTGAGCACGCCGCGATAAACGCGCACAAAGGTCAGCGTACCGTACTTATCGTTAATGATCTTAAAGGCCAGACCAGCAAACTTACCATTGGGGTCAACCGGAATGATGGGCTGGTTTTTTTCGTCGTCTTCTTCACCTTCCGGCGGAGCACAACGAATACCTTCAACATCGTCTGGAGCTGGCAGGTAGTCGATAATGGCGTCAAGCAGAGGCTGCACGCCTTTGTTCTTAAACGCCGTGCCGCACAGAACCGGACGGAATTCGCCAGAAATAGCGCCCTTTTTGATGCAGCGCTTCAGGGTTTCAACAGAAACGTCACCCTTTTCGAAGTATTCTTCCATGGCTGCATCATCCACAGCCAGAGCCGTATCCAGCAGGTTCTGGCGTGCTTCTGCAGCCTTTTCCTTCAGGTCAGCCGGAATTTCTTCATCGTGAAACTTCGCGCCAAGTTCACCGCCTTCCCAGACGATGGCCTTCATTTCCACCAGATCAACAACGCCAACAAACTTGTCTTCTGCGCCAATTGGCAACTGCAGCGGGATAGCAACGATATCCAGCTTTTCTTTCAGCGTATCAAATGCGCGGTAGAAGTCTGCACCGGTACGATCCAGCTTGTTGATGAAGATGATCCGAGGCACCTTGTAACGGTCTGCCAGACGCCAGTTGGTTTCGGACTGCGGCTGCACACCAGCCACACCTTCAATAATGAACACGGCCCCATCGAGCACACGCAAGGAGCGGTTCACTTCAATGTTGAAGTCGATATGTCCGGGCGTATCAATAATGTTGATACGGTGGCCGTCCCACTCACAGGTCACTGCGGCGGACGTAATGGTAATACCACGCTCACGTTCCTGAGCCATGTAGTCTGTTGTGGTGTTACCTTCGTGCACTTCACCAATTTTATGGGAAACACCGGTGTAGTACAGCATACGTTCGGTCGTGGTCGTCTTACCTGCGTCAATATGCGCGGTAATACCGATATTACGAATCTTGGACAGATCGGATGTGGCGGACACGAAAACCTCCAGAAAACAGGTCAGGCGCGAATGGGAATCCCTTCGCGCCTGTGGCCGCCGCGCGCCGTATTGGCACCTGTGATGTTAAAATCTTCAGGAAACCCGGCTGCCGGAAACCGGCCGATAGACGACGATGTCTGGCACCTTGCCGGACATCTACACCGCAGAAACCGGTCCACTCCACCAAAAGAGCAGATCCGGCTCCACTGAATTAGGTAAACCCCTGAATCAGGCGCCTGCGGCTGCCTGTTTTTTGGCCTGAGCGCGCAGAACGCGGCGCTTGATGACCTGTGCTTCTTCAGGAAGCTTGCGGTTAGGCGTGCTCAGCAGGAATGCATCCAAGCCGCCATTGTGTTCAATGGTGCGCAGGCCACGAGCACTTACGCGCATACGCACGGCAGAACCCAGAGTTTCGGAAACCAAGGACGCATCCTGCAGGTTCGGCAGGAAGCGACGGCGGGATTTGTTGTTAGCGTGGCTGACGTTGTTTCCGGTCAGCACACCTTTGCCGGTAATCTGGCAACGACGGGACATTGTCTCATCCTTGTCTTATACAAAATAGGAACAGAGGGCCGAGACAAGCGCCCGGCGACCACATTCAGGATTGGCGCGGCTTATGGCTTAGCCACGGCTTTCAGTCAAGGGTTGTGCTCAGGCTTTCTCGTTTTCCTGCCCGGTCTGTGCCCGAACAGACGCATGCACTTCACCCGATCTGACACTCTGAGCAGCTGAATCGAGAATGCGCAAAACGGTGTCCTTATCCATAATCTGGGCAAGAATACCTACAGAATTACCCAAAAGAGCGGATGCCACTGCCAGCGGCGGATATTTTTCACTCCGCAGATGTTCAATAGCGTGCTGAATAACCATATCGCACCGCGCCAGATCTTCGGGCACATCCATGTTCGGGCCTGCTGCGGGAGTCTGCCCTGCTGTTTCGGTCATCTCTTTTGATCCTTCATTTTTCTGCGGCCCACATTCTCTGCGGGCGCGCGATTCGTCAGACACAGCCAAGCCTTACCAGCAGGCCTCCGCCTTTTATCACGTCTCCTGCCCGCTTTCTCCCCCCTGAGCAGCCCACATGGATGCATACACCTCATTCTGGGCCAGCAGGGCTGCATGCGTGCCACGCTCAACAATATGCCCCTTGGCCATCACCAAAATTTCGTCTGCATCCACAATGGTGGACAAACGGTGGGCAATAACAAGAGTTGTGCGGCGTGCGGAAACCGTTTTAAGCGCTGCCTGTATTTCTTTTTCAGTATGTGTGTCTAACGCACTCGTGGCCTCGTCAAGCACAAGAACGCGTGGGTCTTTCAAAATCGTGCGGGCAATGGCCACTCGCTGCTTTTCTCCGCCGGACAGTTTAAGCCCGCGTTCACCCACCTGTGTTTCATACCCTTCGGGCAAGGACATGATAAAATCATGTATCTGCGCCAACTGGGCCGCATGCTGCACCTCTGCCGGTGTAGCCCCTAAGCGACCATAGGCAATGTTGTAACCAATGCTCTCGTTAAACAGCACGGTATCCTGCGGCACCACACCAATGGCGGCGCGCAAGTCTGCCTGCCGGTAATCGCGCACATCGTGCCCATCTACCAACACAGAACCCGACCACACATCGTAAAACCGAAACAACAACCGGCTGATGGTAGATTTTCCCGCCCCTGTCGTGCCTACAATGGCAACCTTACGGCCCGGCGCCACCTCAAAGCTGATACCGTGCAGAATTTCACGCTCTGGCCGGTATCCAAAATGCACATCCCTAAAGGCCACCCGTGCAGGCGCAGAAACCTGCAAGCGTGTGGCTATAGGGAGAGGATGCGCAGGATCTGCAACTTCCACTTCCTCTTCCGTCAGCCCTAGCATGTGCTCCAGATCAACCAGTGCAGTGCGAATGGCGGAATAGACAGAACCCAGAAAATTCAGTGGCCCATAAAGTTGCAGCAAATACGTGTTGACCATAACAAACTCGCCAACCGTAATGCGCCCAGCCTCAATATCGTGCCCACCCAACAGCATAATGGCCGTAAGAGACAAAGCGATAATGGCTGCCTGCCCGAAATTGAGAAAACCTAATGAATACTGCGTTTTGCGCGCGGCCTGTTCGTAGCGCGCCTGTGCACTATCATACCTTTGGGCTTCGTGCGTTTCGTTGCCAAAATATTTTACGGTTTCGTAATTCAGCAGGCTATCTAGCGCCTTGCCTGTGGCCTCGCTGTTGGTTTCATTCATCTCACGCCGGATTCCCAACCGCCAAGATGTAAACCGTACGGTAAACAGAATGTAGGCCGCAATCATCAGCGCCATCAGCGCCACATACTGCCAATTAAAAACACGCCAGATAACCACCATCACCAACGCCGCCTGCAGGATGGTGGGGGAAATAGACATGATCATCCGCAGCAGCGTTTCCACGGCCTCTGTGCCGCGCTCAATAGCACGCGTGACCCCTCCGGTGCGCCGATCCAGATGAAAGCGCAAGGAGAGCGCATGCATATGCTCAAAACTACGGTAAGCCGCCTGCCTTGCCACTCTAAACCGGACTGGCGCAAATAAAGCATCTCGCAAATTGGTAAGGGCCGCGGAAACCAGCCGCACCAATCCGTAACAGAGAATTAAAGCCGCAGGCGCCATGGCCAACGAGTGAGGATGCGTAAACCTATCCACCACCTGGCTGTAAACTAACGGAACACCCAACGTGGCCAGTTCGCCCCCAAGCATAACCACAAGAACCAGTACAACCCGCCAACGCAGGGCACGATTTTCCTGTGGCCACAAATATGGCAGTAAACGCGAAAGTGTGATGGAAACCGGCTTTTTAAGCGGCCCGGCAGCCGCGCGACGTGGTGGCATAACTCGCATGTGCCATGCTGGGCGCATTTTGCAACCCCGCCACACCTTGCCACCGCCTTTGCCACACCCGATAACAACCTTAAACACGCTCGGCACAGTTCAACAGGATTTTGTTTCCATGTCCCCCGACATCACGCCCTTTCTTCGGCATCTCAGGCAGTGCAACACTGCTATCATTCCTGGCAAACGTGCCCCTTTTTCTCTGGCTGGCACATCTGCCGGGTGGATTACGCCAGAACTGTTCGACAGGCTGGAAAAAGCAGGCTTGGGCAACCGCACAACAGGTTTTAACCTGCCAGACCCGAGCAAGCTGGAAGCTTTTGGTGAAGCTTTGGCGCAAGAAGGTTTTTACCGCTCCCACCACGAACTATTTGATGTGCGAACAGATGTAGGTGAACCTGCCATTGCCCGCATTGATCGTGGAGCCTTGCCTCTTTTTGGGCTGGTGGCCACGGGCGTGCACATGAACGGGCTGGTGCGCAAAGCAGACGGTCTTTATCTGTGGACAGGACGCCGGGCTGCAAACAAGCGGCTAGACCCTTCCAAGCTAGACCACTTGGTAGCAGGCGGCGTACCTACAGGCCACACCCCGCGTGAAGCCCTGATTAAGGAAGCAGCAGAAGAAGCCAGCATTCCCCACAATCTTGTAGCTCAGGCACAGGAAACGGGGCATCTGGTTTACGCCATGGAGCGGCCAGAAGGACTAAGGCGAGATATTCTTGTTTGTTATGATCTCTACCTGCCTGAAAGCTTTGAGCCAGAAGCCGCTGATGGCGAAGTGGAATCTTTCGCGCTGTTGCCGCTAGCTAAAGTGTTTCAGATTGTGCGAGATACGGATGAATTTAAGTTCAACGTCAATCTGGTACTGATTGATCTGTTCCTGCGCCATGGCCTGATAGATGCCAACACATTAGCAGGCCAACAGCTACGCACGGGGCTTAACCACGGTCTTTCCGCTGCCAGCCCCGGACACCACCCTGTTTCAGCCTGATTTTTCAGGCTGAATAGCGGGCATCTGCGCAAGCGCTGGCCTCGGCTTCAGCTTCCTTCAGCCCGGCCAGCAAGCGCTCACGGATTTCCTCCAGCCGTTTTTTATCCGTAATTTTCAGGCCAAACAGGTCTTTTACGTAAAAAACGTCCACTGCCCGCACGCCATACGTGGTGATATGGGCAGAGGCAATTTGCAGGTTCTCACGGCTCATGGCGGCCGTGACATCATGCAGTAGGCCGGGACGATCGCGCCCGTTGATTTCAATAACGGTGTAAGTATTGGAAATGCCGTTATCTATCACCACACGTGGCGGAACATGAATGGCCCGCATACGCATGGGCATATGGCCAAATCCGGCCCGCGCAATTTCTTCACTAATATCAATATGGCCGCTTAAGCCCTGTTCGATCAAAGATGCCAAACGGGCAAGCTTGTGTGTTTCTTCATAGGCCTGTCCAGAGGTATCCTGAATCCAGAACGTATCCAGCGCCATGCCGTGTGTCATGGTATGAATACGCGCATCCACAATGGAAGCCCCCGCCAAAGCCAAAGCCCCTGCTATTTTGGAAAACAGGCCCGGCACGTCCACTGTGTAAATGGTTACTTCCGTTACCCCACGCGCAGGCAGAGGCAACACTTCTACCGTAAGTGGTGCATCCTTGGCATCTGCCGCCCGGATAAGCCGTGCATGGCGGCGATGTGTCTCATAGTCAAAGGAAAGCCAGTAACCAGCGTAACCCAGCCCTAAAAAGCGCTCGATATCCTTTTGGGGCACACCTTCTTCAGTGAGAATATCGGCTGTAATTTCCTTGGCATGGCGCACGCGCACATCTCGTTCCGTGGTAGCCAGACCACCGGCCAGAACTTCTGCTACACGCACATATAGCTCACGCAGCAACGTGGCCTTCCATGCGTTCCACACGCGGGAACTCACGGCGCGCATATCCACAATAGTCAGCAGCAACAGCAGCCGCAGACGTTCTGGAGACTGCACAATGTCTGCCACATCCAAAATGGTTTTGGGGTCATCAATATCGCGCTGGAACGCTGTATGGCTCAGCAGCAGATGATGCAGCACCAACCACGAAACAGTTTCTGTTTCTTCGCCGGACATACCTAAGCGCGGGCAAAGTTCAGCCGCAATTTCCGCCCCGATTTCAGAGTGGTCTCCACCCCGGCCCTTGGCAACATCGTGCAATAGAACGGACATATACAACGCCCGTTTGGAATGCAGCCCTTTTACCAGTTCATAGGCAATGGGGATTTCATCCGCCATGCGGCCAGAGGCCACTTCATCCAGAATACGCACGGCTTCTATGGTGTGCTCATCCACCGTAAACACATGGTACGTATCAAACTGCATCTGCCCGACAATGCGCGCCCAATCTGGAATCAGACGGCCAAAAATGCCGGTTTCGTTCAGAATATGCAGCCAGTGCGCATGCCCTGCGGGCGGATATTCCCCATAAGCGGCAGAATAGGACAAACCACTTTCTTCCACTACGGAAGGCACAGAAGCCGTTGCCGGACGACGGCGTGGTTTTTGCTCCACCGTGGATTCATCACCACACAGCAGATCAAGGAAAATACGCGCGGCTTCCGGGTTATCCCGCAGGCTGGTAGCCCGCCGCTCCCACCGGATGAGCTGATGCCGCGCCAACGGGTGCAGCGGACGGCGGCGCACACGCGCCCAATCCAGAATCTGCATCATTTTAATGGGTTCTTGATCGAAACTTACGCCACGATCAGGCAGAATCTGGCCATCCAGTAAGGTAAACCCGGCTTGCCGCATAGCTTCATCTGGCTTGGCGGCATTGGCCACCGGCCCTTGGGCCTGCCGAAGCACAGCGGGTTCTAAAACATGGGTTAACCGCATAACTTCCCGGGCTGTCAGGAAGTAGTGGCGCATAAAGCGTTCTACCCCATTTTGGCGCCCGTGCCGGGTATACCCCATGCGTGCGCCAATAACGGGCTGCATGTCAAAGGTCAGCCGTTCTTCTGCACGCCCTGCCACGTAGTGCAGATGCAAACGCACTGTCCACAAAAAGTCCCAAGACCGGCGGGCACGTGCGGCTTCCTGCTCTGTGAGCAGCCCCATCCAGATAAATTCCGGAGCCAGAAGATCTTTGACATGGCGCGTGCCAAAAGTGTTGCGGCACATCCAGTACAGGGTTTGCAGATCACGCAGCCCCCCGCGCCCTTCCTTTATGTTGGGCTCTACCAGATACGGGCTATCACCAAACCGCCGGTGGCGTTCCAAACGTTCACGCCGTTTGTCATGAATAAAGCCAGCGGCACCTGCATCCACACAGGCTAGAATATAACGGGCCTCAAACGTGGCAAAAAGCGCTGAATCCCCAGCCAACAAACGCGCATCAAGCAGCGCGGTGCGCACTGTGGTATCTTTTTTAGCTTCTTCAATACATTCATTGATTGTGCGGGTGGCATGCCCCACCTTCACACCCAGATCCCACAAGAAATATAGAACGTATTCAATAAGCGGATGTGCCCGTTCTGCACTTTCTTCCGCCACCAGAAACAGCAGATCAATATCGCTGAACGGGGCCAAAAGCCCGCGCCCATAACCACCCGTGGCGGCAATGGCAAAGCTGGGCAGCATGCCACTTTCTACAGTGCCCGCCCCAATGGTGGCGCGTACGGCCAGATCAACAATGGCACGCACCATAACATCGGTAAAAACAGCTATCTTTTTGGCTGCCCCAGCGCCTTTAAGTTCATGCCGTTCAAAACGGTTGCGTATATCCGCCTGATACCGCCCAAGATGACGGCGGAAAATGGCAACAGCATCATCCCGTTCAGGAATAACCGCATCTTCCGGTGTTGCATCTCTTAATTCCCGCGTCAGACACGCAGAAAGCATTTCTGGCGTTAGGGTTGCCAGCATGGTCATGTCGGACTGCTGCGCTGCGGCAGGCTCTACGGAAGGGGTGGGCATGAGAGGCGAGTTCTGCTCCTGAATGGGGTCTGGCGTCATAGTGTTTAGTCTGCCACTTGCGCATGTTCTTCCTGCGCCGCTTCCTTGCGCAATTCGTACAGAAGATCCAGCGCTGCGCGGGGTGTCAGACTATCCGGGTCGATTTCTATCAAACGTTTACTTAACGTATTTTGGGGCTCTGGGGGTAATGCCTTCTGCGTGTCAAACAACGGAAGAGGTTCGGGTATTGTATTTTCAGCACGTTCCAACTCCCGCAGCAGGCGCCCTGCCCGATCCACCACAGCGTGCGGCACACCAGCCAGCCGTGCAACGTGTACACCCCAGCTTTTTTTGGCTGATCCTGCAAGCACTTCATGCAAAAACACAATTTGCCCCCGCCATTCCCGCACCGCCATAGTATGCAAAGAAAGCCGCGGAAGTGTATCCACCAGGCGCGAAAGTTCATGAAAATGCGTTGCAAAGATTGCACGGCAGCGCACGCTTGAATGCAAAGCCTCCAGCACAGACCATGCTATTGCCAAACCATCCAATGTGGCCGTGCCGCGCCCAATCTCGTCCACCACAACAAGAGAACGCGGGCCAGCTTGGTTAAGAATGGCGGCAGTTTCCGTCATTTCCACCATAAAAGTGGAGCGCCCGCGCGCCAGATCATCCGAAGCCCCTACGCGAGAGAAAAGCTGATCCACCACTCCGATTCGGACCCGGTCTGCCGGAACGGGGAACCCTCCTTGCGCCAGAATAACTGCTAGCGCTGTCTGGCGCAGGTAGGTGGATTTACCGGCCATATTGGGCCCTGTTAGCAGCATAACGCGCTGCTGCGGTGCCAGATCACACGTATTGGGTGTAAAACGCGTGCCGGCTGGCAAGGCTGCTTCTACTACCGGGTGGCGGCATCCTTCCAACGCGAATGCGAAATCCTCCGTCACCTCTGGCCTGCACCACGTGCCACTTCCCGCAAGATCTGCACAGGATTGCAAAACATCCAGCACAGCCAAGGCCTGAGCCAAAACCGGCATACTGCGTTCTGCCAGAACCTGTTCTACCAACGCGCTGAATAACTCTTTTTCACGCTGAGATGCTTTTTCTGCGGCCTCGGTTATACGGGCATCCAGCGTTGAGAGTTCTTCTGTAGCAAAACGCGCATTGCTGGCTGTGCCTTGGCGCAAGATAAGTTCTGGCTTGTCCTTCAGCTTGGCGCTGGCCGCCACGGGCACTTCCATCACGTAGCCAAGCTGCGCATGATGACGGATTTTAAGGCTGTTTAGCCCATAATGCGCGGCATACTTTGCCTGCAAGCCCGCTATCAGACGGCGTGAATCATCTCGTAACCCTCGGTATTCATCCAGTTTGGCATCATAGCCCTGCGCGATAACGCCGCCATCATCCAACCGTGCTGGAAGGTTTTCAGCCAGCGCACGCATGAGTTCAGCCTCTAGCGCTTGCCCTCCGCCTAACCTTGTAACCGCTTGATGTAACACCGGAGGTAATGAGCCAGCAGAGGCCGTAAGAATACGTGCGGCCTCCCGCGCTACCATAAGGCCATCGCGCATGGCGGCCAGATCTCGCGGTTGCCCACGCCCAAGGGATAAGCGACCTAATGCCCGAGCAATATCCGGTGCTTTTTTGAGTATTCCACGCAACGCCTCACGCCGCACAGAATCTTCTTTCAGCCACCACCAACCTTCCTGCCGGGCAGCAATCTGGCCTGCATGTGTAAGTGGGGCCGCCAGCCACTCTGCCAACATACGCGCACCTGCGGCACTGACCGTACGGTTTACGGCGGAAAATAGCGTGTGCTCATCCCCTCCATCCCGCGCACGCAAAATATCCAAACTGGCCCGTGTGGCCGGATCTATGCCCAGAATCCCGCTTTCGTTTTGTGGAACAGGATGTGCCAAACGTGGCAACTTGCCAGCCTGACTACGCTGAACGTATTCCACCGCCATGGCAGCGGCCACGCTTTCTTCATCCGTAAAAGTGCCAAAGGCTTCTATGCTGGCCACATCAAAGGCACTGGCCAAACGCTGGCGGGCCGTATCTGCGCCAGATGCCACAGTTTCCGGCGCACGGCGGGCCTCATAATCCGCCAGATTGAGAACGGCAGGTGCAAGAACTTCCGCAGGGTCCAAACGGCCTAAAAGCGCGGGAAGCCCCTTGCCTGTCAGGCTTTCAGTTTCAAATAAGCCGGTTGAAACATCAATCCACGCCGCGCCAATAACTGTATCCGCAAAGGATGCCTCAGCTTTTTTGCCTTTTCCCTGCGGCGCTGTGAGCGCCAGCGCAAGCAAAAGGTTGGAACGCCCCGGTTCCAGCAATTCATCTTCTGTTAGCGTGCCGGGGGTAATCACCCTTACAACACCACGCGCCAAAGGCCCCTTGTTTGCTGGCCTGCCTTTACGGGGTGTTTCTGTCTGCTCTGCCACCGCCACCCGGAAACCACGCCGGATCAGACGCGCAAGATAAGCTGGGGCCGCCGCCACAGGCACCCCACACATGGGAATCGGTTCCCCCGCATGGGTTCCGCGTGCTGTTAGGGCAATATCCAGCGCGGCGGCAGCAGCCGTGGCATCATCAAAAAACAGTTCGTAAAAATCGCCCATACGGAAGAACAGCAGGGCTTCAGGATTTTCGGCCTTGAGGGTAAACCACTGCGCCATTGCCGGCGTAGCGCCTTTGGAGGAAATGCGTGTCATACCGCTATCATAAAGTGCTCTCGCACAGCGGCAACAGCCTTTAGGGCACCATATCCGTGCGTTTTTCAGCCATCTTCTGCAAAACCTGCACAACAGTTGCGATACAGGGCTGCCACGGGGCATCACCCTCGCCGGCCTGAGGCTGGCGAATAACCCTAACGGAAGGATACCACAGGCTTCGCACCTCTCCATCTAGCTGCATAATGGTGGAACCAGCCGCCCAGCGCCAGTCTCCACCAAAGCGATCCAGCAGCAACACGGGCAGCCCGAGTAAACCACCCAAATGCGCTATCATCGTATCCACGGTTATCACCACATCCAGCCCCGCCATAATACGGAATGTGTCCAGCACATCCCCTTGCGGCAATTGTGCCATTGGAAACGGAGTTTGCTGCGCTTCCGCATTTTTTTGGAGAGACTGAAACACAATATTATTCAGCCGCCCCAATGGTTCGAGCACTTGCGGATTGATCGAACGCCTGCGATCAAACTGATAAGTTGGGTTACCCGCCCAACATAGCCCGACATGCAAAGCAGATTTTTTGCCGGGTGCAGACTTTTGAACACCCGCAATATCGGGCTGCCACGCAAACGGCGCTTCCATCCCCAGCACATCAGGTAGGCTCATAAGCCCGCAAGCTGCTTTAGCTTTTAAAGTGCGCTGGCTTGTACATACCGTTACATTTGGCAGGCGCGCCACATCCATCTGTTGCACAAAACTGCGTATGCTTTGCGGCACATACAACAGCACCGGAACGCGCCGCGCCGCCGGAGCAACATAACGCAGAAATTGCAATACATCGCCCAACCCTTGCTCTGCATAGAGCAACACCGGGCTTTCCTGTGGCGTACCGTCCCATTGCGGCAAGCCAGCCGCACACGCCGGAGGGGCAACAATCTGGCGGCGTGCCGCAAACAATTTCCAGCCCTGAGCAAAACGACCTTCCGCTAAATACAACACGCCGAGGTTCATCCGTGCACGAGCGGCATCCATACTTTTGCCTGCTAGGGTTTCTGCCTTGCGGAACAATGCCTCTGCCCGCTCATTCTCTCCTAAATCAGCAAGAGCCGTAGCGTAATTGAGCATCAAGCGGGCATCATTCTGCTGTAATGCACACGCAAGTTGGAGTTCTTGGGCAGCATTTTCCAACTGCCCAAGCGCCATATGCACCAGCCCCAGATTGCTGCGTGTTTCTGCCGCTTTGGGTTCTAATTGCACAGATTTTGCCAGAACATCTCGGGCCTGCTCATAACTGCGCGTGGCAAACAACGCTGCTCCATGGTTAGCCAGAGCAGGCGCAGATGTTGACAACTCTGCGGCCACAACCCGAAAATAGGGTTCGGCTTCTGCCGCCTTGCCTGCTCCATGCAGGATCATGCCATGTAGATTTTGCGCAAACAGATTTTGTGTATCCAGCCGTAAAGCTTTGCCGGAAACCTCTATCGCTTTTTCCAACTGCCCATGGCGGGACAAAAAAGCTGCCAGCGCCAGATGGCGTTCCTGCTCCAATGGCCGCAATCTTATGGTCGTGCGCAAAGCGCGTTCGGCCTCTGCAATACGATGCTGTGCTTCCAGAACCGAGGCCATAGCATCATGCGCGCGTGGGTCTCTTGGTGATGCAAGAACAGCAACATGAATGGCTGCCCGTGCAGCCTCTATTTGCCCTTCTGCCAACAAAGCCAAACCCAACGTAATATGAAAATGCGGTTCGGCCTGTAACTGCACAGCCTTGGCCGCCAAGGCCACTGCTGCGCGGTTATCTCCACCCGCACGCGCCACACAGGCCATGCCATGCAGTGCGCCCGCATGGCCCGGATTCTGCTGCAAGCAGTTTTGCAAAACACGCAAAGCCTGTTCCGCATTACCCTGCGCCAGCAATACCAGTGCAGATTCGACCTGTGTATCTATCTGCATGGTTATAGCTAACTCCTTTTTGTCATCTGAGATGCCTCAGAAAGTGCATTCCGTGCGCGGCGTGTATGCTTTACCATATAGGCCATGAATAAAGCCTATCTTTCCCTTGAACGCCACTTTGCCCGCCTTTCCTCCCTGAATGATGCCATCGGCATACTCTGCTGGGATAAAGAGGTGATCATGCCCTCCGGCGCAGCAGAACGCCGGGCAGAAAATCTGGCAATGCTGGAAGGTCTGCGCCACGAAATTCTGACTGCTCCAGTTGTTGCCGAACTACTAGAACAGGCAGAACCGGGTGATGATGTTTGGCGCCGCGCCAATCTGGAAGAAATGCGCCGCCTGCACGCCCACGCCACAGCCTTACCCGGAGAACTGGTGGAAGCCAGCACGCAGGCCACGGCGCGCTGCGAAATGGTATGGCGCACTGCACGCGAGAATGGTGATTTTGCAGCCATTCTTCCCACGCTTTCTGAAGTGCTACGCCTCACGCGTGAAGTTGCTTTTGCTACAGGAGAAAAGCTGGGCCTCTCCCCTTACGATGCACTGCTGGATACGTTTGACCCCGGCACCCGCCAAACAGATATAGACCCGGTTTTTACACAACTTGCTGCTGGTTTGCCTGAACTGATTGGCACAGTGCTGGAAAAACAGAACAGCCTACCCGCCGCCACACCATTGCCTGGGCCATTTTCCGTGCCGCGGCAGGAAGCTCTGGGCCGCCAGCTTATGCAGCAGCTTGGGTTTGATGTAACGCGCGGGCGGCTGGATGTCAGCACGCATCCCTTCTGCGGTGGGGCAACGCATGATGTGCGGCTGACCACCCGTTATGATGAAAATGATTTCATCCCCGCCATGATGGGTGTGCTGCATGAAACCGGCCACGCCCTATATGATATGGGCCTGCCGCCAGCATGGCTCTCTCAGCCCGTTGGGCAGGCCGGGGGCATGACGCTGCATGAAAGCCAATCTCTGCTGATGGAAATGCAGGTGTGCCGTTCCAACGCTTTTGCGGGGTGGCTTGCACCCAAACTTCAGGCCGCTTTTGATGTTCCCACAACCACCGCTGGCTGGGATGCACAAAATATTCACCGGCTTCTCACCCACGTGCAGCCAGGCTTTATTCGGGTTGACGCTGATGAAGTCACGTACCCGGCTCATATTCTGGTACGTTATGAACTGGAAAAAGCACTAATTTCTGGTGATTTACCGCTGGCCGACCTGCCCACTGCGTTTAATGAGCGCATCCATGCACTTCTGGGGCTGCATGTGCCAGATGATGGGCGCGGCTGCTTGCAGGATATTCATTGGCCGGAGGGGCTGTTCGGTTACTTCCCGTGCTACACTCTTGGCGCCCTAACAGCCGCACAACTGCGAGAAGCCGCTTGCAAACAGGTGCCGCAAATTATGCCTGCCATTGCCAAAGGTGATTTTACGCCGCTATTGGGTTGGCTGCGTGAAAACGTGCATAGCCGTGCACGCAGCGCCTCCATGCCCCAGATTGTGCAGGACGCCACAGGGCGCAAACTGGATGCCTCGGCCTATCTGGCCCATATCCAGCGCCGTTATGTGGAACGCGCGGAAGACGCATAAGCCAACGTTTCTTTCCTTCATGTCTGAATGTGGCAGCGGGGCATCCGCCCCGCACAGAACGCGTTTGCATAAACGCCTTACAGCCCCGAGACTGCCACATTCATTTTTCACCCGTTTGCAAGATTTCTGACCGGACGCCCCTGATGAAGCATTCTTTCCTGCGTTCTGTTCTGCCGCGCCGCACGGTTTGCCGTGCCATGCTGGCGGCTGCCCTGCTCTCTCCTTTTGTCGGGAACTCTGCATGGGCAGTGCATATGCCCAAAGTGCCGGAACTTCCTGCGTCTGCGTTGGTGCCTTTTATGCAGTCCAACCAACAGATATGGGATGCCATTCTGCCCTTGCCGGATGGACGGATGTTGCTGGAAGCCCCTGCGTGGGTTGGCAACACAGGCCCGCAATTATGGGTAAGGCAGACTGATGGCAGCCTTGCTCCATACCCAGATGCAGGCTGGAATACCCGTGAGGCCACAAACGATACCCATTTTGTAGCCCTTGCAGGCATGACACGCACCGCAGATGGCAGCATCTGGGTGTTGGATAGCGGCGTACCGAACCGTGAAAAACCACCTGTTGCGGCTCCGCGCCTGATCCAGATTGACCCAACCACCAACACTGTCACCCACACAGTGCCGATAGAAGCCAATCTGCTGCATCAGGGCAGTATTCTTTCTGGCATTGCTGTACATGGCACTACGGCTTACGTGCCGGATTCTGGCGTGGCTGGGCTGTTGCTTATTGATATTCCATCTGCATCCGGTCGGCGTTTTCTGGACCATCACCCTGCCCTTACCGCCACTAAGCCGATCCAGACCCCCACAGGCCCGCTGCTAAACGCGAATGGTCAGGCCATTGCCGTAGATACCAGCATGATTGCCGTAAGCCCGGATGGCACATGGATTGTTATGCAGCCGCCCGCAGGTTTTCTGTATCGTGTTTCCACCTCTTTGTTCACAGACCCGGACGTTACTCCGGCAGCGTTTGAAGAAGGCGTGACACAATGGTATAAAACTCCCGCTTTGGGCGGTCTGACCATTGATAATGATGGCACGCTTTACTGGTCTGATATCACCACAGGTAGCATCCTGAGTTACACAGTTGGGCGCATTCCGCGCCGGTTGGTGATGGATGAGCGTCTGAAATGGCCCACCACGCCCGGTTTGGATGGCCACGGCCATTTGTACGTAGCAGCCAGCCAGCTTGATCACAGCGTAGGGTTTGGTGCTGCAACGCCTTCTATTTCATGGCCGATTACGGTGTATCAGCTTACGCTGCCCACAACGCCTCCACCCCAATAAAGACTCCAGGCTTTTCCCCTAAAAAGGACACTTCGCGGCGTTCGCCATTCAGGATATAAGTTTCTCCATGCGCTATATTTCCACACGCGGGAATGCTCCCGTCCTTTCCTTTGCCGATGTTCTGCTTACCGGTCTTGCCGAGGATGGCGGCCTGTATCTGCCCGAAACATGGCCCGAATTCTCGCTATCTGATTGGGAAAGCCTGCGTGGCCTGCCCTATCCGGAACTGGCAGCCCGTGTTCTGGCCCCGTTTGCAGCACCGGATATAGATCTGGAAACACTGCGCGGCCTGTGCGCCAAGGCCTATGCCAATTTTGATCATCCAGCCATTGTGCCACTTACGCAGGTGGAAGATGGGCTGTTTGTACAAGAACTGTTCCACGGCCCCACGCTGGCGTTCAAGGACATGGCCATGCAGGTGCTTGGCCAGCTTTTTGAACATGTGCTGACCCAGCGGAATGACCACGTCACCATTGTTGGCGCCACCTCTGGTGATACAGGCTCTGCCGCTATTGAAGCCTGCCGTGGGCGGGACCGTCTGTCTGTTATCATTCTGCATCCCAAAGGCCGCACCTCTGAAGTGCAGCGCCGCCAGATGACAACCGTTCTGGATTCCAACGTCACCAACCTCGCCGTTGAAGGCACGTTTGATGATTGTCAGGATCTGGTCAAAGCCCTGTTTGCTGATCTGCCTTTCCGCCGGGAAATGCATCTTTCAGCCGTCAATTCCATCAACTGGGCACGTATTGCAGCTCAGATTCCCTACTATGTTTATGCGGCTCTAAACTTTGGCGCCCCAGAGCGTGAAGTTTCCTTTGCTGTGCCTACAGGCAACTTTGGCAATATTCTTGCCGCTTGGGCCGCACGCAAAATGGGGCTGCCTATCAAGCACCTGTGCGTTGGCTCCAACCGGAATGACATTCTCACCCGGTTCCTGAATGCCAATGACATGACAATCAAAGGCGTGGTACCCAGCCTTTCCCCATCCATGGACATTCAGGTGTCTTCCAACTTTGAACGTCTGCTGTTTGAACTTCTGGGCCGTGATGCTGCTGCCTGTGCACGCATCATGACGGGCTTCCGCGCCACAGGGCATATGGATGTGCCTGAAGAAGTGTGGGAAAATGCCCGCACCGTTTTCTCTGGCCTTGCGCTGGATGATGAACAAACGGAAGCGGAAATTCGCAACCTGCACCAGCAGTCCAATTATCTGGCAGACCCACACAGCGCCATTGGTATTGCGGCTGGCCGCAAATTCCGGCAGGCTGGCGTGCCGATGATTGCAGAAGCCACAGCACATCCGGCCAAGTTCCCAGATGCCATGGTGGCGGCCACGGGTATTCATCCGGCATTGCCTGTGCATCTGGAAGATCTGTTTGAACGCGAAGAACGTTACCGCACTGTTCCGGCAACCGAAGGCGCAATTAAGGACGCTGTGCGCGCTGCGGTACTGGCAAACGCTCCCTAACACCCCACATCTTACTTTCCCGTGTCAGGCCGCCTTGCCCGGCGGCCTTTCTTTTTCAGGACAAGAATGACAGACCCCATCAACATTACCCGCCTGCCCTCCGGCTTAACTGTTGTGACAGAACGCATGGAACGGGTGGAAACAGTTTCTTTCGGGGCCTATGTGGCCACAGGCACACGCCACGAAACGGCAGAAGAAAACGGTGTTTCTCACTTTTTGGAACACATGGCCTTTAAAGGCACAACCAGCCGCTCCGCCCTGCGCATTGCCGAGGAAATCGAGAATGTTGGCGGGCATATCAATGCCTACACCGCGCGGGAGCAGACTGTTTATTACGTCAAGCTTCTTAAGGAAAATCTGGGGCTGGGAGTTGATATCATTGGTGATATCCTCACCAACTCCACGTTTGATCCTGCGGAAATGGAGCGCGAACGCGGGGTTATTCTGCAAGAAATCGGACAGGCAAATGATACGCCTGACGATGTGATTTTTGATCATTTTCAGGAAACAGCTTTCCCTGACCAACCAATGGGCCGTCCAACATTGGGCACGGAAAGCCTGATCCGGGATATGAGCCGCGAAACCCTGATGCGCTATATGAAAGCGCATTACACCACAGACAACATGATTGTGGCAGCCGCTGGTAACTTGCACCATGAAGATGTGGTGCAGCGTGTGCAGCAGCATTTTGCCAACCTGTCCTCATCCTCTGCGCCGGTAACACTCTCTGCTCGTTATGGCGGCGGGGAATTCCGCCAGGTGAAGGAACTGGATCAGGCGCATGTTGTGCTGGGCTTTCCCTCCTTTGGGTATGAAGACCCGGATTACTTTCCGGCTCTTCTGCTTTCCACTGTGTTGGGTGGTGGCATGTCTTCGCGCCTGTTTCAGGAAATTCGGGAAAAACGTGGACTTGTTTACTCGGTCTATTCCTTCAATGCACCGTTCACTGATGGTGGTATTTTCGGCATTTACGCAGGCACAGGCGCCAAGGAATGTGCGGAACTGGTGCCCGTAACGCTGGAAGAACTGAATAAAATTCAGCGGTATGTTACGGAAGAAGAACTGGTGCGCGCACGGGCACAGCTTAAGGCCTCGCTTTTGATGTCCCTAGAAAGTACCGGCAGCCGATGCGAACAGATTGCACGACAGTTGCAGATTTTCGGTCGGATTATTCCCACAGCCGAAACTGTCCGCAAAATTGAGGCTGTAAACGCTGGGGATATTTGCCGTGCGGCATCGCGCATCTTTACGGGCACACCCACGCTTGCGGCTCTTGGCCCGATTGAGCACATTCCTTCCTTGCAGATCATTACGGAGAAACTGGCAGCATGACGGAACAAACCCTAGACCGTATTTCTGATCTGGTTGCCCGCGCACGCAAAGCTGGGGCAGATGCGGCAGATGCCGTATTTGTCCGCAGCGTGGCGGCAGGTGCCGGTGTCCGCAATGGCGTGACAGAAGAGCTAGAACGATCTGAAACCACGGATCTGGGGCTTCGTGTTTTTGCTGGCAAAAAAAGTGCCATTCTTTCTACCACCACGCCGGAACCTTCGCGCTTTGATACGCTGATAGAACAAGCCATGGCCATGGCCCGCGTTCTGCCGGAAGATCAATACGCCGGGCTTAACCCACTAGCCCAGCAAGGCCGCTTTACCCAAAATGATCTGGAATTGGCAGATTCGGCTGAACCTACAACCGAAGAACTGTTGGCCCGTGCACGCTCTGGAGAAGAAGCAGCTCTGGGCATAAAAGGCGTGACCAACAGCGCCGGTAGCAGTGCCTCTTGTGGGCGCACAGAAGTATATCTGGTTACATCCGCCGGGTTTGCCGGAAGCTACACCCGTACGCAGCACTCCAACTCTGTATGCGTACTGGCTGGTGCTGGTGACAGCATGCAGCGTGATTACGATTACCACGGCACAGTATGGCTGCGTGATCTGAAAGATGCGGCAGAACTTGGCAAAAGTGCTGGTGAAAAAGCCATTGCACGTCTTAACCCCATTAAACCCCGTACTGGCCGTTACCCTGTTGTGTTTCACCCGCGGGTAGCAAATAGCTTTTTGGGGCACTTTGCAGGAGCCATTACAGGCACGGCCATTGCGCGTGGTACATCCTTTTTAAAGAACAAACTGGGGCAGACTATTTTTGCCCAAAACGTAACCATTACGGATGATCCAACCCGCAAAAAAGGCCTGCGTTCTCGCCCGTTTGATGGTGAAGGCATGCAGGTTGCACCGTTGCATCTGGTAGAAAATGGCACTTTGCAAAGCTGGATTTTGGATAGCCGAAGTGCGCGCCAACTTGGGCTGCAAAGCAATGCCCATGCCTCTCGCGGAACATCTGGCCCACCCGGCCCGTCTGCCACCAATCTGTTTTTTGAACCCGGCACACTCTCTCCCACCGAACTGATGGCGGATATCAAGGAAGGCCTCTATATTACCGAGATGATGGGATCTTCCATCAATGGCCTTACCGGTGATTACAGCCGTGGTGCTTCTGGGTTTATGATTCGCGATGGCAAGATTGCAGAAGCCGCTGCCGAGTTCACCTTGGCAGGCAACCTTCTGGATATTTTTGCGTCCATTACATTAGCTCATGATCTGGACTTCCGTTTTGGCACGGACGCCCCCACATTACGTACAGATGCCCTAAGCATTGCCGGGGCATAACCTCTCTCAGCCGGAGATTATTCTTTCTGTGAAACCCCGCATTTTTGCACCTGTTCTCACTGCCTTCCTAAGCATCAGCCTTCTTGCCGGGCCTTTGGCCCTGCATGCTGATGCCCGCCCCGGCCAAGGTGGCTCTATGGGTAGCCGTGGCAGCAGAACATGGAGCGCGCCCCCACCCACACCCACGGCACCTTATAGTGCGGCCCCAATGGAACGTTCCATTACGCCGCGCACCGCGCCTTCCCCTAACTATGGGCCGCAAACAGCACCGTTTGCACGTCCGGCGGCACCCTTTGCTCAGCCTGGTGTTCGGCACCCATTCCTAACCGGATTTGCTGGTGGGTTTTTGGGGGCTGGCTTGTTCGGCCTATTGAGTGGGCACGGCTTTTTTGGCGGTATGCACAGCTTCTTCAGCCTGATCGGGTTGATGATCCAGATCGCCTTTGTGGTTATGATTGTTATGTGGCTGGTGCGGCGTTTCACTGGCAACAAAAGCTCTGGTAGCAGCCATTTTGCCATGGGTTCAGGCGGGGTAGCCAATGCACCGGGTATAACACCTGGGGCAATGCCTTCTGCCGGTGGAAATGCCTCCTTGCAGATTAATACTGCGGATTATCAGGCTTTCCAGCAAACGCTAATGGACATCCAAACAGCGTGGAACCAGCAGAATATTCCGGCCATGCAGCAAATGGCCACACCTGAAATGGTCTCTTACTTTAACGAGCAGCTTTCTGCCCTTGCCAGCCAAGGGGCCCGTAATGTTGTTTCGGATGTGCATTTCATCCAAGGCGATCTGGCAGAGGCATGGCGTGAAAACGGCATGGATTTTGCGACTGTTGCCATGCGCTACAGCCTGATTGACCTTACAACCAATGCCACTGGGCAGGTTATTCAGGGCAGTTCGACCGAGCCGGTGAACATTACCGAGCTATGGACCTTTACCCGGCCTTCTCGCGGGGGGCGTTGGCTTCTTTCCGCCATACAGCAAACCCGTCAGTAAGCACTGGCATTTTGTAGCCCCGCCCTTTAACCTTAAGGGCGGGGCTTTTTATTGCCTACCTGATACATGCCGGGGGATATGCTATTATGCTGCTGCTTGAAGTTCTGACTGCATGCAGTGTTACGTTAGCAATCTGCTTTGGTGTGTTTTTTCTGTTCTGGCAGAAACGTAAACTGGCAGAGCTGGAAGCAGATCTCATCCGCTTGCGTACACAGGGCATAGATATCAGCAAAGATACGCTTCTAAACGCACAAAGCCCTGCACAAAAGCAAGGCTAAGAGCTTATCTATGCGCTGGGATGAGAAAGTATGGTTTGGCTTTAACAGCTAAACCTTACGGGTGAACCAAAGTTAGCCCGAACATGATACCCGCCAGCACCATCATAAACCCCAGCATGGTACGCACGCGTTCTTTTTGCCGTTTGTGCTTTTCCGTCTGCTCAAGCAGACCATCCTGCTGTGCATTCATACCACTTACACCCATGCCTGAAGGAAGTGATCTGCCAGCAGACCACAAAAAAGAAAGAACAGGTAAGCCAGAGAAAAGCGGAAGGAAATCCGGGCCGCTTTATCCCCTTTTAGGCTTACACCCTGTGCATCCTGCGGTTCCAACAACACGCGCACCGCACATGCCACAAACCCAAGGCCAAGCACCAAAGCTGTAACCGTATAAAGCCAACCGCACAGATGCATAAAGGATGGCACCAGAGAAACAGCCAGCAGTACCAGTGTGTAAATAAAGATCTGCCAACGTGTATGCCGCGCACCACGCACAACTGGCAGCATGGGAATACCTGCGCGCCCGTAGTCTTTACAGGCATACAGAGAGAGCGACCAAAAATGCGGAGGCGTCCAGAAAAAGACAATCCCGAACATTACAACAGGCAGAACGGCCATATGGCCTGTTACCGCTGCCCACCCGATCATGGGCGGAAATGCGCCAGCCGCACCGCCAATAACAATATTCTGGGGCGTGGAGCGCTTGAGCCACATTGTGTAAATAACGGCGTAAAAGAAAATAGAAAACGCCAGAATACCAGCAGCCAACGTATTGGTTGCCATCCACATCAAACACACGGAAAGGCAGGAAAGCCCTACTCCGTAAGCCAGTGCCTCGTTTTCTGGAATACGCCCGCCCGGAATGGGGCGGGTGATAGTACGCTGCATTACGGCATCAATATCGCGGTCATACCACATATTGATGGCACCGGCCGCACCCGAGGCCATGCAGATGCAAAAGATGGTCACCAACGCCACAAAGAGATTCATGTGGCCGGGCGCGACAATCATGCCTGCCGCACCTGTAAAAACAACCAGTGAGATTACGCGTGGCTTTAATAGCTGAATCCAATCTCGCGCACGGGTGCCAACCTGATCGGCCTTAAACCGCGGACGACGTTCCGCTGTTGCTTCCAAGGAAGCTGTTGCCACGCTATCACTCATGCCCGGTATCCCTTGGAAACCTGAACAGGCATTGCCGCACAATGTGCTGTTGCCTGCTGGTTACGCCGAAAGCTCACCACCACAGCTCCAATAAAGCACAAGGCTGCCAAACCAAAAAATGCACCACTTGCCATTTGTGCACCCGGCACAAATACCAAGGCCGTAGCTACAGCAGTACAGGCAAAATGCAGATACGCCATAAGCTGCGGATACCAATATCCGCACTCCTCACCACGCCACAGATAAAAACCGCCGCACACAACATACAAGGCGCCAAGCTGAAGCGCAGAATGCAGGCCATTCCCCTGCACAAGTTGTACAAGCCAACCACCGGAAACCACGCTCATAAAACCCAAGCCCCACAGCAAAGGTACACGAAGTGTGGCACGGGCATTCCATGCACCTGCCAGCCACAATACAGCCAGACAGGTGGCCGCAAAGGAACACAGAGCCAGCATGGTGCTGCCCACCTGCATGGCACCAGCACTTTCCGTGCCCTGCATAAAAACGCTTTTGGTCCATGCCACAACGCCAGAAGCAGCGGCGGCAGCCATAATAAACGCAACAGGTTTTTCAGAAAACTTGCCAACGCGGGCACTAATTTCAAACACCACACCAAAGCCGGCAAGCAGCACAACTAGCCCTACTGGGCCAGCAAAGCTTTCTACATTTACCGCAGTTGCATCATGCCAATGTTTAACAATCTGCCCGGCCATAACAGGCACCGTAAGCAGCATAACAGCGGCTGCCAGCATTTCTCCCCACACAAAAGGAGAGAATGGCTTGCGTTCATCCATATCGGCGCGGCTATCAAACACAGTTGCCAACAGGGCCATACTTGTCATCAACGTGCCTACACACCACAGCAACGTAGCGGTTTTAAGCTCAGCCCCTGTAACCGTCAGCGCGGCTCCAGCAAACACACATAGAAAACCCGCATCATTCAACCGCGGCAGCAATACACCCGAACGCTGCACGGCACGCGGCAGCCATAAGGAACCAAATCCCCCCAGCAAAGCCGGAACAACAACATATAAAAGCATAAGAACAGGATGGGCCTGCACAACAGCATGCCATCCGGCTGTTGCTGGCATCATGCCCATTTCAGAAAGTGTAGAAGCACCTCCGCCAGCTAATGCCGCCAGAGCAGCCAGCACCACGTAAGCAGCCCCCGTGCCGTTCCCTTTTCTGGCAACACGCATGCCATCTCCAGATGTCTCATTCTGTTGGCTCTGGTTATGGGCGACCATCATGCTCCAATTTCCAATTTCTTACTGGCATCATGCAGCCCTACGCCCTTGGCGCGTGGCACGGCATAAAACTGTTCTATCGTATTTACGTTACATACGCGCAAATACCATTTTCTGCCACGCAGAAGAAACGCCCCTGCCTTGGCAGGAGCGCACAGGTTATGCAGGCAGATTTTCTAGGGTGACCAAAGTAAACAGCCCTAATGGCGGAACAGGCTGAATAAAGGCACGCCGGATATCTTCAGCTGGTAACAACGATTCCATTGCGAAATCAGGATGCCACCCCAAGGAGTGGGAGGCCCGGCCCAACGCATGTTCGACAGCACCACGGACACCACCGGGGGCCAGAAAATGATTTACAAACAGAATATAACCACCGGGACGCACAACGCGCTTGAGTTCATGCAGCAACTGGCGTGGATGCGGCACCACAGAAGCCACAAACATGGCCACGGCGATATCGAAGGAAGAATCTTCAAACTTCGTATCTTCGGCATCCATTTCCAGCAGGCCGTTAACGTTCGTCAGCTTATCACGCTGCACACGCTCACGCGCCTTGGCCAGCATATCGGCAGAAAGATCAATGCCGGTAATCTGCTTTTCTGCCCGGTAATGAGGCAACGCCAAGCCGGTGCCCACCCCCACTTCCAGCACATCCGTGCCGGGCAGACCGTTTACGGCTTCTACAGCACGCAAACGCCCAAACCGGGAGATGCCGCCAAAAACAACATCATACACATTTGCCCACCGACGATAGGCGGCTTTGACAGCCTCCGCATCCAATGCCGAACGGGAAGGAGGAGGCGCGGGACTATCCCCCCCGCCGGAAGGATAATTTTGGAGAACGTCACTCATGTCCTCTCTCTGCCTGCTGGTGGACATTTCTTCAAGAGCCACAAAAGGTCTTCCTCTTCTGCACAAGGCACGCGTCACAAAAGCGCCCTTGTGTAAGGGCATATACTCCTTTTACGCTGCAACAGTGCAATAGATAGTGTTAATATAGAGCCATGTTAGAATTTCTTCTCGCCATCTTCGCCATCGCTGTCTGGATCAGTATTGGTGCCTACTATTTCCGTGAATCGATATTTCAATGGCTAGACAACCGCTTTGGAAAGGACACGCCCTTGGCTGATCTGGAAGCGGCAAGCAAACAGGACGAACCACCTGCACAGGAAAAAAGCAAAGACTGAAGATCACGCGGCGTGCAGTTTACGCTCGATGCAATTCCAGATTGCGCCTGCGCCATTGATTCCATCAAAACGTTCCAACTCCTGAAGGCCAGTAGGAGAAGTGACGTTAATTTCTGTTAAATACTGGCCAATCACGTCTATTCCCACAAAAATCAGGCCATGATCTTTCAGAAATGGGCCAATAGCCGTGCAGATTTCACGGTCACGCGCACTCAGCCCGATCTGTTTAGCTACACCGCCTACATGCATGTTTGACCGGTGATCTTCCCCCGATGGCACACGGTTGATTGCGCCTACGGGCTCTCCGTCCACCAGAATAATACGTTTGTCTCCGGCTGTTACAGCGGGTTCATAACGCTGGATCATCAGCGGCTCGCGCGAGCGTGCAAAATGCATTTCAAGCAAAGCATTTAAATTTTGGTCATCTTCACGGATACGGAAAACGCCGCTCCCGCCATTCCCAAAAAGTGGCTTTACAATAATATCGTGCCATTTGGCCCGGAAAGCTCGAATCTGTTCGATATCCCATGTTACCAATGTTGGCGGCATCAGATCTGGAAAGTGGGTTACCAAAAGTTTTTCAGGGCTGTCACGCACCCAGCGCGGGTCATTCACCACCAAAGCTTTGCCCGGCCCAATACCATGCACGTGGTCCAGCATATGCGTAGCTGTAATATATGCCATATCAAAAGGCGGATCCTGCCGCATCAGCACCACATCCATATCACCTAATGACTGGCGCATTGGTGCACCAAATGTGGCGTGGTTTCCTTCTTCCCGCCGGACGGTCACAGGCCGCATCAAAGCCGTTACCCGAGTTTTGGAAGATTGCTCTGGTTCCGCTGCCCCTTCACCCAATGCCAGCGTATTCACCTCATACACATACAGGGCATGCCCGCGTTTCTGAGCTTCCAGCATAAGCGCAAAGGTTGAATCCCCATGGATGTTAATGTGCTCCAGAGGGTCCATCTGAACCGCAACCTGTAAGGATGATGCCATTGAGGTATGTTTCCTGTTATTCTTGGCTATAAAAACTAGAATGCAGCGTATCCTGCCTTGCCTGCCCGGTGCAAACAACACTCAACCAGAGGCCGCGGGTCTAACACTTATTGGCGGGCAATACCGCAGTGTCTTCCCGCACCGTAGCGCCGCCTAAGCAACGCAATCTTACACGATAAACTGCGTAACTATCGGCCACAGATCCCCGGCGGCTGCGTGAAATATCTGGATATTGAGAGAGAACATCAAAAAGTGCTGGGTCAGGTTGATCATGCCGCCTGTGGCTGCGCAGCAAATACCCCTCCGCTCCACATGTAGAATGTGGGAACGCAAAAAACTGCCATCTCGGTTCAACCGCCAGCACTTTGCGATTCTGGGCATAAAAAGAAAGTTCACCCGCAAGCCCATATTCATCTGCAATCAGCAGGGCATCAGGTGGAATCTGCTTTTCTACGGTCTGCACAAATTCAGGCCAGCCGCCCATTTGCCGTAACGTCATATCAAAATGGGGCGAAAGATGTGCAGGAGCCCACAAAGCTTGCACAACCACAACAACAAACATGGCTGCGCCAAGCGCGCAGGCTGCTTTCCACCAGCGATACGGTACACACACAACAGACAAGGCAAGCGCTGGATACAGCACAACAGGCCAGTTTGCCTGCACGCGCGCACCTATAGCGTGCTGCAAAAAAACAGCCGCAGGCAACAAAACCATGCAGAGCAGTAATTGGGCAAATTGATCACGCAGCCTGAGCAAATATTTTATGGCCACCGCGAACAGCACAAAAATAAACGGAGATGCCAAACCAACCTGACCGCCCAGCAATTCCCCCATAAAGGTGAACATACGGGTGGGCTGCCAATCCCCTGCTCGGCCTCCTTGTTTAAGAAAGCTAACCCAGTGATGTGTCGCATTCCACTCGACCACTGGCGCCATGCATCCCATTGCCACTACAGCGCCAAGCCAAGGCCATGGAGTGCGTAACCATTGCCTGCCTGCACGTGTTGCCAGCAACCACATGCCTAAACCAGCTACAGGCAAAAGAGCCGTATATTTGCTATCAAACCCCAACCCGGCAGAAAGACCTACCAGCAACCAGAATGCTGGATGCCTGCCAGAAAGCAGATTGCTTACGCTCCACAGCAGCAGGGCCATAAAAAACACCAGAGGGGTATCTGGTGTCATGATCAGAGTGCCCAACCCCACAGCTAATGTGCAGTTTAATATAATGCCGGGTTTAAGAGCCGTTACAAACCCGTTGCCGACACTGACAGCAAACAGCTTCTGAGATTGCAGCCATTGCTGCGCGGCCTGCACCAACAAAACCGTGCCGATAGCCGCAGAAACTGGCCCCATAAAACGCAGGCCTTCAGCGGTATCTCCCGCAAAAAACATGCCAATGCGCATCCACAGCGCCACCATGGGGGGGTGATCAAGATACCCCGCAGCCGGAGCCAATGCCCAGAGGCGATAATAGGCTTCATCTGGGGAAAGCGGAATCCATGCGGCCAGAATCAGCCGGAACAATGTGAGCAGCCCTAGTGCTACCAAGCACATCCATACACCACGATTGTGGTTTGAAATTTTTGCAGTCACGAGCGCCAGACAACAGTTGAAGACATGGCGTAATTCCACACCACGGCAAGAATAGCACCAGCCAAGCTTGCCTCATTCGGCATATGATTCTGGCCGTAAATCATCCGGGCAATACCCACATCTGCCAATGCCCCCACCGAACACACCAGCATGAAAAGAACAAGCCCGCGCATACACGCCCACCCACGCAAACGCCTGTCACGATACGTGAAGTTGTTATCCAAAAAGAAATTCAGAATCATGGCGGCAACAGTGCCAATGGCCTGCGCCATAGAAAAATGCGCCCCCACAAGCCGAGCGCACTGCATAACGGCAAGATTTGTGCCAACGCCCGCCAGCCCGACCATACAAAAGGCGACAAACCGCAAAGGCACCCAGCCTTTGGCAAATTTATCTAAAAGAAGTGCGCCAAACTGGAGCATAACCAATGCATCCAGCTTGCTTTCCCCCGCCACACGTGGACGGAACCCACAAGGCACCTCCTGCACACGCAAGGGCTTGGCGGCAGAAAGCAACAAATCCAGTAAAATTTTAAAACCAGTACCAGATAAACGCGGGGCAATTGCGGCGAATGTTTCTTGCCTTAACGCAAAAAAACCACTCATCGGGTCTGTCAGCTTTACTGGCAAAAAGCATTGCGCAAGCCAAATGCCCCCATCAGAGAGCGCATGCCGCCACGCATTAGCCAAACCCGCATTATTGCCACCCTCTACATGCCGACTCCCAACTGCAACATCACATGTATTGTTCAGAACGGCATCTATCAGCGCGCCAAGGCGTGATTCGTCATGCTGAAGATCTCCATCCATCACCGCCACCACCTGCGCGGAAGAAGATAGCGCACCTTCAATAACTGCTGATGAAAGGCCCCGCCGCCCTATGCGGCAGATACCACGCACACACGCATTATTTCGCGCCAGATCTCTCACACGCTGGCTTGTGTGATCGGGCGAATTATCATCTACAAAGATAACTTCCCACCGCCTGCCCGCCAGCGCCTGTTCCAGAGCTTTGACAAGAGGCGCCACATTTTCCGATTCGTTATAGCATGGCACAACCACGCTAATATCCGGCCCTCTTGCAACGGTTTCTGTTGAAACCGTTTGATGGTCTGTCACGGGGTCTGCCCTTCCTCCTCAACCTGCACCGGCACCCCCCAGCGCTCCAGACTTGTCCGGATGGTTTGCAAAGTTTGCACGCGTATCACGTGCTGGGCCTCTGTGAGTTGGCGGGTCAGCAGGTTTTCATGCGCGGCATCACGCGCAATCAAACGAACCAGAAAATCGCCTCCCCCACGGATCATGTGGCATTCGCGCACTTCTGGCCATTGGGCCAGTTGCTGCTCAAAACTGCACAGAATGGCCTCTTTCTGGCTTTCCAGCCCGATCAACGCAAAAAAGGTAATGGGCCAGCCCAAAGCGGCAGCATTAGGTTCTGCATGATAGCCACGGATAATGCGTTCTTCTTCCAAACGCCGGACACGACGCAGGCACGGAGGCGCTGAAATACCGACACGGCGGGCCAGCTCCACATTGGTCATGCGGCCATCATTCTGAAGCTCTGCCACAATGCGAAGATCAACTGCGTCCAGATCTGTCACGTTTCCTGATCCATCCTGCACAAGAGGCATGCACCCCAATTCAACTCGGGCGAGTATATGCCACGCACCACATCTGGCGGCAAACACCTAAAGAGGCACACCCTTGCCCAAAACCCATGTGGCAGCCATATGCTCCCAACAGTTATATGCAGGCTGCTTCCACAATAGCGGCCTGTATGCCTGATTTCCATATGCGGGAGCGCTGCCAATATGGCTGAAACCATTACAACTGATCTGCTCGTTATTGGCGCAGGACCGGCCGGGTATACTGCTGCTATCTATGCGGCACGCGCCAACCTTTCTCCTGTTCTGGTTGCCGGGCTGCAACCAGGTGGCCAGCTCACCATTACAACGGAAGTTGAAAACTACCCCGGTTTTGCCACAGCCATCCAAGGCCCGTGGCTGATGGAACAAATGGCTGAACAAGCGCAGAATGTGGGCACACGTATTGAATACGACATTATTACATCTGTTGATTTCAAAGCGGGCTCACCATTCCTGCTCACAGGTGATTCGGGCACCATTTACAAAGCGCGTTCAGTTATTGTTGCCACAGGTGCACAGGCTCGCTGGCTAGGCCTACCAAGCGAGAAACGCTTACAAGGTGCTGGTGTTTCTGCCTGCGCCACGTGTGATGGCTTTTTCTACCGCGGGAAAAATGTGGTGGTTGTGGGCGGCGGCAATACTGCTGTTGAGGAAGCCCTGTATCTCACCCACCATGCTGCGCATGTTACCTTGGTTCACCGGCGCGATAGCTTGCGGTCTGAAAAAATTCTGCAAGACCGGCTTTTCGCAAACCCCAAGGTTTCCGTTATCTGGAACAGTGTTGTGGAAGACATTCTGTCTGATGGCTCGCCTGAAACAGTGTGTGGTGTCCGACTGAAAAATACGCAAGATGAAAGCGAACAGACCATCCCCACCGATGGCGTATTTATTGCAATCGGCCATGCCCCCAACACAGCTATCTTTCGTGATCAGCTTACGCTGGATGCTGAAGGGTATATTGAAACCACACCCGGCACCACACGCACTTCTGTACCCGGAGTCTTTGCCGCGGGGGATGTGCAGGACAAAACATATCGCCAAGCCGTAACAGCCGCAGGAACTGGCTGCATGGCAGCGCTGGATGCGGAACGCTATCTTGCTGGTTTAGCCTGATAACTTAACAGAAAACGGCTTCATCCCTTGACCAAGGGAGCCAATTCCTGCACGTAATACACCGCATAAAACACGGCTGTGTTTTTGTAACTTCATTCAATTTGCAGGAGGCATGCGTGGACTGGGACAAACTCCGGGTTTTCCATGCAGTGGCAGAAGCCGGTTCCTTTACCCACGCGGGGGATGTGCTCAACCTCAGCCAATCTGCCGTATCACGGCAGATTTCTGCGCTGGAAGACGTCCTTCAGGTTCCTCTCTTTCATCGGCACGCCCGCGGCCTGATCCTAACGGAACAGGGTGAAACACTTCATAAAACCGTGCGCGAAGTCTTTTCCAAACTGGAAATGACGCAAACACTGCTGACAGAAAGTAAGGAAAAGGCAGCCGGGCGGCTGCGCGTAACCACAACCACCGGCTTTGGTAACTGTTGGCTTATGCCGCGGCTTCATCGCTTTATGGCAGATAACCCGGAAATAGATATCTGCCTGATTTTGGAAGATAATGATCTTGATTTAGGCATGCGGGAGGCTGACGTGGCGGTGCGTATGCATGCACCCAGACAGCCAGACCTGATCCAACGCCACCTGGCGGATTTTAGCCTGCCAATTTTTGCTGCCCCTCTCTATATTGAGAAATACGGCATGCCAAAATCTCTGGAGGAAATCAAAGAACATCAATTGGTGCTGTTTGGTGAACACCATCCTCCGGTTGCGCATGTTAACTGGCTGGCCCAAGCCTGCCGCAACGATGGCAGCACGCAAATTGCTCGGCTAGAAGTTAACAGCATGGCTGCTATGGCCTCTGCTATTGCTGCGGGCTTGGGCATTGGGTCCATTCCAACTTATGCAGCAAAAGAATTTCCAGATCTGGTTCAGATCCTGCCGGAAATTACCACTCCAACTGTAGATGCTTATTTTGTTTATCCGGAAGAACTGCGCAGCTCTAAACGCGTAGCTGTTTTCCGTGATTTTCTTATGAGTGAATTAGGTATTCGGTAAATATTCTCGCATTACCAAATATCTCACAATAAAAAGCCTGCCCCCATTTTTAGGGGCGGGCTTTTTTATTTTTATATACCACCGCCCCTCTCAACAGAAATATTCCAGTAGCTCTTATTCTTAATTTTTTCTGATAAATATGTGTAATTTTTGCTGTATCTGTCTTCCATCATAATATTTTACTTTGAACTTATGTAAAAACCAAACATTTTAGAAAATCATGGCACTGGATATTTCTTGCAACCTTAAGTGATGTTTCTGCGTTTACATAAAACGAGCACACAGCCCTAAGCAGAACAATAAACCCGAACACACGATTACAGAAAGCCGAAATATTACCGTTTGTTTATTATTTGAAATGAGCAAAACTTTCTGCATTGCTTCCAATAATGTTCTTTTATGGACAATTATGCGCTGAAATTGTGAGTTCACCATTCACAAACTACAGTTAAAGGAGTATGGAGTGCAGATATTCACACCAAATTCCTATTGGATTTATCATGAGTGAGAACCAGGACTACTCTCCCCTTCTTGATCTGGTATCAGAGATCGTTTCCGCACACGTCTCCAATAACCAGACAGACCCTGCACTTATCCCGGGCATGATCCGTGATATTTATCAGGCACTAAAAACCGCTGAACATCCGCAGAATGAGCCGGAAAAACTTCAGCCAGCAGTGCCGGTAAAGCGCTCGGTATTCCCGGATTACATTATCTGTCTGGAAGACGGGAAAAAGCTGAAGATGCTGAAGCGCCACCTACAGAGCGCTTATGGCATGACACCTGAACAATACCGTGAACGTTGGGGCCTGCCCGCAGACTACCCGATGGTAGCCCCTAACTACGCAGAGCGCCGCTCTACTCTGGCTCGTGAAATTGGCCTTGGCCGTAAAATTCATGCCGCTGGGGATGAAGAAGAACAGGGTGGCCGTGGCCGCCGCAAGAAGTCTCCTACAGCATAAATTTGTAGGAACTGACGACTAAAAAGGTCTGGCGGTATTTCTCTGGTTCATACCGTCAGACTTTTCTATCTTGACGTCTTCTTCATCATTACGGAATGTTCTGAGTATAATTATTGTACACACAACAGCCGGGTGGGAGAACTTAAGATGACCAGATCCGAGCTGATTACAGCCCTGATGCAAAAAAATCCGCATCTTCAGCTGAAAGAAGCAACACGACTTGTAAATATTGTATTTGGCACCATTACCAGCAGCCTTGCGGAAGGCAGCCGCGTAGAATTACGTGGGTTTGGTGCATTTTCTGTAAAAGAGCGTGACCCACGCGTTGGCCGCAACCCAAAAACAGGGGTGCAGGTTCAGGTTGGCAAAAAGCTCGTTCCCTTCTTTAAAACGGGCAAAGAGCTACACCAGCGCCTGAACAAGCCTGTTAGTGGTAGCAAGCGCTCACGCTCCTCAGTCTGACTGCTGCGTTATAAAACTATGTGCCAGGCGTAAGTCTTCTACAAAGCGTGCATATTCCCGCGCTTTGGCCTCTTCATTCGGCAGGCGCAGCAAGTAAGACGGGTGCACCGTGACCAACCCCGAGCACTGCTCATTCAACTGGAAGATGCGAGAGCGCTCGCGCGAGATGGTAACAGGCCGCTTGAGAAGACTCTGCGCTGCCGTAACACCTAACATAACAATCAGCTTGGGTTGTACTAGCCTACGCTCTGCATCCAACCAGATTCGGCAGGCTTCGACAGACTCCTGATCTGGCTTCTGATGCAGGCGCCTGGTGTTTCTCCATGTAAAGCGGAAGTGCTTTACAGCATTTGTCACGTAAATGTGATTCCGTAAAATACCTGCTTCTTCCAGCGCCTTATCAAACACCTGCCCTGCTGGCCCAACAAATGGACGGCCTGCCAGATCTTCCTGATCTCCTGGCTGTTCCCCAACAAACATCAGAGGCGTATTTTCTACGCCTTCTCCAAAAACCGTGCGCTTGGCAGGTTGCCATAAAGAACAAGCTCTACAGTCCATGGCCTCTGCAGACAAAGACGCGAGAGAAGCCGCCTGTGCAACATCCTCTAGCGTAGGCACCAGCACTGTGTTGGGATACCCCTGCCACATGCCCTGCCCGTCCGCCTGCCACATATCCGCAGAAACATGCGCGGCCGCTGCCTCACCTGCGGCAAAATGCAGTTGGTTTCCATCCCACCACATCCGCCGATAAGGTGTCATAACCTCCCATGGTTGGGCATTGCGCTCTATGCAGAAGCGTCCATTTGCTTCCACAATGTAGTTCTGCGGTGTGTATTGCAGGCTTTTACTTTGGTGTTGATTACTGAATGTCGAAAAAGCTAGGCGAAACTGCTCCGTTTCTTGTTTAACACTCTGCACAAGCTCTCGAAGCTGCTGGATATCCGGATCTTCCCGTAAATTTTCCATATCCAGCAAGCCATGCGTGAAGCGGTAAACAACACGATATAAAAGCTCAAAACGCCCTGAATGATGCGCCTGCAATGCTTCCAACACGGCAGTTACCAACTTACGCGGAAGGTTAAGAGGTGCATCATTATCGGCGGAATCTGGCGCTTCCAGCACCCAAGGTGTTTGCCCTTCGCCCGCTACACGCCAAGTTATGCTTTCGGGGAGCACCTGTTTTTGCACATAATGGCGTGTAGCGGCCCGCCATGTTGCCAGATCCACCTGGTGCGCCAGTACAATCTCAACCATCCCCGGCTCCCTTTGTTTTTTATGCCCGTTAGCCGCGCTTACGGTTTAAGCGCCTGCGCAGCCCCGCCAGCACATCTGCCAAGTCTATAACGCCCAGCATGTGCAACATACCGGCATAAAATATGCCCCCGGCCCCTACCATAACGGTCAGCCATATTAACCGCATAAGAAAATGCGCGGGCAGCGGCAGCAAGGTTTCTATGCCAACAAGCAGCAGCGCCATAACAACCGCCCCTAGGCCAACCCGAGCAATGCCACCCAATAGTTCTGGAGCAAGCAACAGCGCATTTTTTTGCCGAAGTAAAAAAGCCAGCACAGCCACATTTATAACAGCGGCCAAACTACTGGCCAAAGGTGGCCCCATATGAACCAGAGGCTTCATGAACAGTAGATTAAGCACAAAATTAAGCAGCAGCACGCCAATACCGATGTAAACTGGTGTGCGCGTATCCCCGCGTGCAAAAAATGCTGGAGAGAGAACTTTCACAAGCACAAAAGCGGGCAAGCCAATAGCATAAGCCCGCAAGGATTGCGCTGAAAGCAGTGCATCATGCTCGGTGAAAGATCCGTGGCCGAACAGAACAATCATGATCGGCCCTGCCAATACCAGCAAGCCAGCTACAGCCGGAAGTGTGAGCAGCAGAACATATTCAATAGACCGGTTTTGCGCTGCATGCGCTGCATCTGTTTCTCCTGCTGCTAAATGGCGCGTGAGCACAGGCAAAAGCGTGGTGCCAGCCGCCGCCCCCAAAACCCCCAAAGGCAACTGGTTAATCCGGTCCGCAAAATACATAAGGGAAACACTGCCTGCCGGAAGCAGTGTGCCAATAATGGTATCAATAGTAAGGTTAATCTGCCCAACACCACTGCCGATCAGCCCCGGCACCATACGGCGCAGCAACAGGCGGATACGGGGCGTAAGGGCTGGCCACAAAGGCATTAGGCCAAAATGCGCACGCTCACACGCCCAGAACAGCAGCCCCAGTTGTGCAACGCCAGATGCCGTTACCCCCCATGCCGCAGCGTAAGCAACATTCGGCAAAAAGGGTGAAGCTAGCAGAATGGCTGCAATACCCACTACATTGAAAGCCAGATAAGCCGCCGAGGCCACACCGAACCGGTGCAAACCATTAAGAACACCAGCCAGCAGCGCTGCCGCGCAAATCAACACCAGATAAGGAAAGGTAATACGGCTCAGACTGACGGCTAGAGCGTATCTATCCCCACTTTGTAAAAAGCCGGGAGCGATAACCTTAAGCACCTGCGGCATAAAAATTTCGCCCAGCACGCATAAAAATACCAGCCAGACCAGCATAACGCCCAAGGCCCTGCGTGCAAAAAGCTGTGCTTCCTCTTTGCCTTCTCGCGTCAGTACAGAAGAAAACAAAGGCACAAAGGCTGCGTTAAATGCACCCTCCCCAAACAAGCGCCGGAACATGTTAGGCAGACGAAATGCCACCTGATAGGCATCCTGCAATGCCCCTGCACCCATAAAAGCTGCCAGAAGTTGATCCCGAACAAGGCCAAGAACACGGCTGAGCATTGTCCAGCCGCCAACGGTAAGGAAATTTTTGAGCATGACAGGATCAGTTCTTACTACGCCGCAGGAAACTGCGCGACACTAACGAAAGTGTCAGAAAAAGATACGGAAATATGATCCTTATGCGGCATATCTGGTTATGGCATAGGCAGCGCCGCCATACCGCGATATGGTCTGATAACAAAGCTTATGCTCGCCCCCAGCATACAAAATATGCTGAAGATAAAATGTTATTGCGGAACCCCTGGGAGAACACACCAGAATATGCCCGATTCATTGCCATCACAATTTCTTCCGGATTCACCGCGCTGCTCTTTTATCAAACCAAGCCAGCGCTCTCGTCGGGGGCAGGAAATGGCGCGTACAGTTCTGGCGCTGTTTATTGTGGGAGTAGCCGTTTACACTATCCAAGGCTTTTTGCCCGCATTGGCATGGGGAAGTGTTTTTGCCATTGCCACATGGCCTCTTTATACGCGCGCTTGTAATAAATGGCCTCATGCAGCCTCTGGCACGCTTCTGCCCTTGTTATTTACGGCAGCCATGGCATTGCTATTTGTTATTCCGCTTACTCTTGTAACGCTGGAAGCTGTGGGAGAAGCCCAGAGCGCACTGGAATGGCTATCTCATGCGCGCGAATATGGTGTGCCTGTACCCGATACCATTCATCGCCTACCTTTTGGAAGTGCCGCGATAAGCAAATGGTGGGAGGCGCATCTTTCAGACCCGCGTGATCTTTCTGGCATGCTGGGTAATCTGGATAGCAAGGGTGTGGCTGTTACACGCGCCGTGGGTTCGCAGGTTGCGCATCGCGCCACATTGTTCTGCTTTTCCATCCTAACCTTGTTTTTTCTGTATAAAGATGGGCTTTCCGTTATCCGCCAGTGCCGCGTGGTTTCATGCCGCGCTTTTGGTAAACGCGGAGAAAGCATCGGGCGCCAGATTGTCGCTTCCATTCACGGCTCTGTTCAAGGGCTGGTGCTGGTAGGTATTGGGGAAGGCTTGCTGCTTGGCATTATCTATGTATTTGCCCATGCCCCCCACCCTGCTTTATTTGGCGTGATTACGGCCGTGGCAGCCATGATTCCTTTTTGCGCCATGATAGCTGTCGGCTTGGTCTCTCTGCTCATTCTGGTGCAGGGTAGCTCTGTTGCCGCCATTACAACTTTTTGCATTGGCGCAGTGATTATTTTTACCGCTGACCACTTTATCCGCCCTGCCCTTATTGGCGGCAGCACCAAGCTGCCCTTCCTTTGGGTACTATTGGGTATTCTGGGCGGCGCAGAAACATGGGGGCTGATTGGCCTGTTTGTTGGGCCTGCGGCTATGGCTGCACTTAATCTGCTGTGGTGCCGGTGGGCATACGGAAACAACCCAAAAGCCAGTTAGGCTTTTGGGTTGTTCTGCAACACTGATTTTTCAGAGAAAATATCGGGCAGGCGGGATTCGAACCCACGACCCCCAGTCCCCCAGACTGATGCGCTACCAGACTGCGCTACTGCCCGTTAAGTGTGGAGTGGTGTTTAGCAGGAGGTTTTCTGCAACACAACCCACCCCTGACACAATTTTTTAAGAAACCAGCTTTTTACGGAACTCTTCTAGCTCCACCAGCACATCTGCCAGATCCTGACGTAGCTGACGGTTCTGTTCCACTAGTTCTGTCATATGCGGATGCGGCTCAATAGATGCAAATGTCACCACTGCATCTTCCATTTCTGGTGATAGATCTGCAGCACCCTCAACATTCTCAGCAACCACTTCTGGCTCTGGCTCTGGCTCTGGCTCTGGCTCTGGCTCTGGCTCTGGCTCTGGCTCTGGCTCTGGCTCTGGCTCTGGCTCTGGCTCTGGCTCTGGCTCTGGCTCTGGCTCTGGCTCTGGCTCTGGCTCTGGCTCTGGCTCTGGCTCTGGCTCTGGCTCTGGCTCTGGCTCTGGCTCTGGCTCTGGCTGGATTGTGGATACATTATTATCCACAGCAACTGCTTTTTCGGCAGAATCTTCTACAATTTCAGATTTTTCTACCACAGCTTCAGATGGTTCAGTTACCTCTGTTGCAGTTTCTGGTAGCTTTTCAGCCTCATCTTGTGGGGCTGTTTCAGGTGCAGGCACACCACCGCTTTGCAGAATCCGCTGCACACCTTTGATGGTATAACCCTGAGTGTAAAGCAAATCTGCAATATGGCGTAAAAGCTCTATATCGGCTGGCCGATAATACCGGCGGCCACCACCGCGCTTTAACGGACGCACCTGATGGAACTGCGTTTCCCACAACCGAAGGGTATGCTGCGGCACATGAAGTTCATCTGCCACTTCGCTGATTGTCCGAAAAGCAAAGGGCCCTTTATCGGAAGGCGCTGAATTCGTGCTTACATTTTCCGTTGCCGGAGGAGACTGCTCTCCCCCTGTTTCGGAAAAAGTCTGCGCCTCATCAGTCATGATCATGCTCCGCTTCTGCATCTAGCGTTTCGTGGTTTACTTCAGCGCGCAGAAGCTGACTCGGACGAAAGACCAAGACCGAGCGCGGCAAAATCGGAACTTCCTCACCCGTTTTCGGATTACGACCGCTCCGTTGGCCTTTTTTCCTAACCGAAAAAGTGCCAAACCCGCTGATTTTAACACTTTCGCCGCGTTCAAGAGCGTCCATCACCGTCTCCAGAACATCTTCCAGAAGAACGGAGGATTCTTTACGAGACAGGCCAACCTGCTGATAGATCTGCTCTATCAAGGATGCACGTGTGACAGTTTCCATAAAAATTAAAGTAACACGCTTACACGCCGCGTCAATTCATTCACGCAGTTGTGCTTACAATATGTTCTAAAATTATAGCCTTACCAAAGCAGAACCCCATGTCAGACCACCACCCAAGGCTTCCATCAAAACCAGGTCACCTTTCTGGATACGTCCATCACGCACAGCCTCATCCAATGCCAAAGGCACAGATGCCGCTGAGGTATTGGCATGCCGATCAACCGTTATCACCACCCGCTCAGCAGGCAGGTTCAGCTTTTTCGCAACGCCTTCAATAATGCGGATATTCGCCTGGTGCGGCACCAGCCAATCTACATCTGCGTAAGAAAGGCCTTCAGCTTCCAGCGCTTCATCTACAGAAGAAGAAAGTTTGCCAACGGCATGGCGGAACACGTCACGCCCGCTCATTTTCAGATGTCCGCTTTTATCTGGCTGTCCCACGGCACCATCCACATACAACAGATCGCCCGCTGTACCATCGGAATGTAAATGCGTGGAAAGAATACCGCGCTCACCCGGCTCATCCGAGGCAGAAAGCACAACTGCACCAGCACCATCCCCAAACAGCACACAGGTTGTACGGTCTTCCCAATCCATGATGCGGGAATACACTTCAGAACCGATAACCAGCGCGTTCCGAATCTGGCCGGAACGGATAAACGCATCTGCGGTGGAAAGTGCAAAAATAAAGCCAGAGCATGCGGCAGTAATATCAAAGCCAAAGCCCTGCTTCATGCCCAATGCGGCCTGAACACGTACAGCCGTTGCAGGAAAAGCCTGATCTGGCGTGGCTGTCGCCACAAAAACTGCATCAATATCTTCAGCCGTTAGCCCCGCATAGTCTAAGGCGCGCCGTGCGGCCTCTGCCCCCATGCTGGCTGCCGTATCATTCGGCCCAACAAGATGGCGGCGGGTGATACCTGTGCGGGTTTTGATCCATTCATCTGATGTTTCAAGACGTTCTGCCAGCTCTGCATTGCTGACAACCTGATCTGGCAGGAAACCGCCAAACCCTACCAGAAGCGAACGTTTCGCCATAAACCGTTCTTTCATTATCAGCCAACAGCATGCGGTAGCGACCCAACATGCCGCTACTGATCAGACAGTCTTGTACCAATCAGGAAACGGGAACCGCTGGCTCGCGCTCCTCCGCATTTTGCTGGGGAGAGAGAAGTGCACTCATATGGGAGAGACGATCACGGATACTGTCATTAAATCCGTGCGTCACCATATCCATCGCCACATCAACCGCTGCGGCAAAACCTTCTGCATCCGTGCCGCCGTGAGACTTAACAACCACACCGTTCAGGCCTACAAAAACGGCCCCATTGTAACGGCGCGGATCAAGCCATTCCTTCATGCGTTCCAAACCCGGACGCACAAGCAGATATCCAATTTTGGAAACAATACCACGCTTAAATACGCGCCGCAGGAGAGTGGTTGCCATTTTAAGCACCCCTTCCCCGGTTTTAAGCGCGACATTTCCGGTAAACCCATCAGTTACAACCACATCGGTTGTGCCTGCGGTAATATCATGCCCTTCCACAAAACCATGGAACTGCGAAGCCAGTGGGCTTTCTCGCAGGGCTTCTGCTGCTACACGCAGCTTTTCATCACCCTTCAGCTCTTCCGAACCGATATTGAGCAACCCGATAGAGGGCGCAGGCAGCCCCAACACAGCCTTGGCAAAAGCTTCACCCATTACGGCAAACTCTACAAGGTTGCGCCAGTCACACGCCACATTCGCACCCAAATCCAGCATGACCACATCACCCTTGATGGTAGGGCTGATGGCCGCCATGGCCGGACGGGAAATACCCGGAAGGGTTTTAACAACAATCTTGGCCAAAGCCAGCATGGCACCGCTGTTACCAGCAGAAACCACACCACGGGCGCGGCCACTTGCCACGGCATCCATGGCAATGCGCATGGACGATCGCCGCATCCGCAAAGCAGATGTTGGCTTCATATCCATTGGGATAGACTGATCCGTATGCGAGATAGTGCATATGGATGCAGCCTTGGGGTACTTTGCCAGCAAAGGCCGCAACTGGGATTCATCCCCCAGCAGCAGCACCTTGATGCCTCGGTGCCGTTCAGCGGCGGCGGCGAGCCCGGCGACAACAACTTCCGGAGCCCCATCACCTCCCATTCCATCCACGGCAAGGCTGAACACCTCGTCCTGTTCAGAAAGGGAATTATCTGGAATCTCGGTCTTGTTCATGCCTGCTTCTCTGCCATACCGCAGATGCCTTGCTCCCACAGAACGCGCATCACGCTGCAATGCGCGTTTTACCGCAAACCCACGCTATTAAGCGCGGACAGCAACCTTAAGTGCCTTACCAGAAGCAACCACTTCACGACCATCGTAATGGCCACAATGGCTGCACACATGGTGCGGGCGCTTCAGTTCGCCACAGTTAGAGCATTCAGCAAAAGCTTCCACGTTCAGAGCTTCATGGCTGCGACGCATGCCACGACGTGAAGGCGAGGTTTTCTTCTTGGGTACAGCCATGAGCCCGAGCCCCCTCTTGAAAAACGGTTTAAAAACGCCCGGCAGCGTGTTTTTTCACCCCACCGAACAACAACACAGGTTTATCACCAGACTGAGCCGGGGCCTCTAGCAGACAGCAAGCATTTTCGCAAGCAATCCGGAAAGAAAACCCGTACCGCGCCTAGATCAGGCCTTCCCCGGTTTTAGCCGAGACAGGGCCGCAAAGGGGTTCTGCTTTTCATCCTGCTCCCCTTCTTCCAGAAGTTTTTCTGCCTCTTCCTCGCTCAGAACAAGGCCTTCTGGCAGATCAATTTCCGGCGCATGTGGGTATGGATCCAGATCAAGCGCAAACTGCTCTACCGCAGCTTCACCCAAGTCAATATCCTGCCCTTCATACGGAATTTCATCAATTGCATCCAAATCAGGCTCTTCGGGTTCTACAAACCGTTCAGAAGGCACAAACCGAATGTTGAATGCTCCTGCCAGAACATCCTCAAAGTTTTCAAGGCTGACAACGCAGGTCTGCGTATAATGAACAGCCAGCGCACCTTCTGCCTCCACCACACTGTGCCTATCGGCCTTAAGCAGATACCGACAGCGGAAAAGTGTAATTTTTGGCAAACCAAGGCGGCGGGCAATCGCTGCACATTCCTGTTCTGTTGCTTCCACCGTCACTGCAGTTTCCTGCCCTCCGATTCGGCGCAATGCCATTGGGCGGGAAAATTCTGGTTTTTCAGACATGGCAGCCTCCTGAGCTGGCAGAGGAAGATCGTTTACAGGGGCGCATACACTTACGGGCACACCCCCACCTGCAACGCTTTTTCTAATTGGGGCTTTTTGAAGGAAAGCTAAAGGGGGTAAAGTGTAAAAACGAATGGAAAAAACCATTCTGTAATTGACGCTTCGTATCAGTTTGAGGCATCCGACTGTTACATGGCCGCGATGTGCGGATGCCTTAAATGTTATACTTAGGGAAGCCTCAACCGAATGAAGCAGCCACGCCAGAACAAAATATCACGCCTGCGGAATACCTGCGGCGCGTTGGCGGCAGTAATAGCGCTTTCTGGCTGCGCCGTGTTTGGGCCAACCCCCACGCCTCGTGGCTCTTTGATTGAGGCAGATGATTACAACCAGCTTATCCCCGGCGCCAGCACACGGGCCGATGCGTTAGATCTGCTAGGCTCCCCCACCACCAAGGGAGCGTTTGATGACAACACATGGATCTATATTTCCATGAGCACATATCTGATTCCCATGGATTTTCCGGGAATCGGCAAGCAGCAGGTTGTGGTGCTGAAGTTTGATGATGCAGGCAACCTTCAGAGCTTACGCACACTGAACAAAAAAGATTCCCGCTCTGTCGCCATGATCAACAGCATCACCCCCACGCCGGGCACAAAAATCAACATCCTACAGCAGATTCTGGGGAACGTGGGCCGCTACAACCCCATGCAGAATATGATGGGCGCGGGCTCCGCAGGCGGTGGCGCAGGTGGTATGGGCATGAACAATCAGGGGCCAGGCCACTTTGGTTCTGGCAACTCTCTGTAACTGCCAGTGGGTCTAGCGCGGCAGGAACAGCCTGACGCGCAAGCCACCCATTGGGGAATCCAGCAATTCCATCTCGCCGCCATGTGCGCGCACGATATCGCGTGAGATTGTTAGCCCCAGCCCGGTTCCACCCCCACGCCCACTCTCAAAAGCCCGTAGAACGCCGTCTCGACGTTCTGGAGGGATACCCGGCCCATCATCATCTACCATCACCACAACGCCATCTGATCGGCTCTGAGCGCTTAAATTGATATGCTTTGCATAGCGCCGCGCATTATCCACCAAATTTGTTAATGCGCGGCGCATGGCATCTGGGCGCATATGCACGCGCAACCCCTGCGCCACACGCACAGAAAAAACATGCGCGCCAGCCCGCCGGGCCGCAGCAGCCACGTCTTCCAAAAAGGGTTCTATTTCGGTTTCTGCAACGTTTTCGGCCCCTTCCCCCCGTGCAAAGGCCAAATAACTGGCAATCATGTGCTCCATTTCAGCCACATCACCAATCATGTCTTCCACGTCGGGTTGAATATCCTCTGCCCGTACCATGCCGGTACGGGGCATCATGTCCAAAGAAAGCCGCAAACGGGTGAGTGGTGTGCGCAAATCATGCGATACACCCGCCAGAACCCCCGTGCGTTGCGATACAAAACGGTAAATCCGATCTTGCATGCGGTTAAAGGCCACAGCAGCTTTACGCACTTCCTGCGCCCCTGCCGGACGAATAGGGCCAATATCACGCCCAAGCCCAAACTGTTCGGCCGCATGGGCCAACCGCCGGATAGCCCGCACTTGGTTACGCATGAACAGGCTGGCAATCACAAACAGCAGCAAGGAACTACCAACAGCCCACGCCACAAACAGCCAGATCTGTCCCATATCCAACCGTTTACGTGGTGCTTCTACATCCAGCACACCATCTGGCAACTGAATGGAAATTTTGACTGTATGGGGGTCTGCCCGCCAGTTTACAAAAAACGGATAGCTAATGGAGGCACGTAAGGCGCGAGCCAGATCTTCATCCATAGGCCCCAACACATGGGTAGAGCCAAAACGCCTAAGCCGCGCATTGGAATGCCACGATTCCACCAACTGCAAATGTTGCTGGGCTTGCTCTACAAACCACTGCCGGTCTGCCGGTTTTTTCAAATGCTCCAAGGCGTTCAATGAGAGCACTATTTCCGATGTAACGGAATCTGAAAGACGCCGCGAGGCAACCTGTAGAAAATTACCGTAAAACACTTCCAACGCGATGCCCTGCGTGATCAGCAAGGGAATGAACACAATCAGCAAAGATCTCGCCAGAAGCGAACGTGGAAGCACGCGCCGCATGGATTTTTCCACCCTGCGTGATTTCCAGAATGAGGATGGAAAAAGCTTTAGCCCGCTGCGCTGCATGATCTAGTCTTACAGCCCGGGTTTGAGCACATACCCACGCCCACGAATGGTATGCAGGTATCGTGGTTCCTTGGGGTCGGGCTCAATACGTCGCCTAAGACGCGTAACCTGCACATCTACGGCGCGTTCTCCAATTTCCGCCATATCCAGCGCCCTGGCAATTTCCTCCCGCGAGAACACATCATTGGGCCTGCGCGCCAATACGGAAAGCAGAGCGGCCTCCCCTCCCGTAAGATGGATGGTACCATTGGGACCACTAAGAATAAGCCGAACCGGATCAAACTCCTTATCCCCTAACCGCACGATGCGCAGATTATCCGTGGCCGGAGCAGGCTGATGCCGGCGCAAATGTGCTTTCAAGCGCAAAAGCAGCTCACGCGGCTCAAAAGGTTTACCCAGATAATCATCTGCCCCAGCTTCCAGCCCCGTAATGCGGTCTGCTGGCTCTCCTCGTGCTGTAAGAAGCAGAATGGGAAGTTCCTGCCCTTCATCACGCAGTGCGCGTGTTAGCTCCAAACCGTTTTCACCCGGCATGGTCACATCCAGCACCATGGCATCGGGCTGAATACCTTCCAGCGTTTGCCGTGCTTCTGCCGCACTCGCCGCCACGCTTACCCGAAAACCGTGCTCAAACAGGTAACGCTGCAACAGCCGCCGCAACCGTGGATCATCATCCACCACGATAACATGCGGGGCGACATCTTCTTCCACACTCTCGCGCTCATGCTCCATGCCGCCCTCCTTTTTTGCCTGCTGCATCTTCATTCAGCACAGACCGACTCTGCTCGGATAACATTCCACGCATCACGCGCCGAAACCCTTCTACGGCGGCACCTCCTGCCTCCCGGTACGCTGCCACAAGGCGCTGGCGCACAACAGCAAACAATCTGGCTTCTGCCGCCTTACCTTCTGGGCTTAAAAAAAGCAGACGCTGCCGCCTATCCTGGCGGCCCGGTTGGCTTTCCAGATACCGCCTTGCGTCCAGTTCATGCATGGTGCGGCCAAGGCTTTGTTTTGTCACCCCCAACACAGCTTGAAGGCGGCTAACTGGAATACCGGGGCTAAATGCCAGAACCTGCAAGACCCGGTAATGCGCGTGCCCCAAACCATCTTCTTCTAAAACGGGCTCAACAGCCTGCGCCATATCGCGCGATGCCAGAAACATGAGGGTTTGCGCCAGCCTCAACTGTTCTTCCCGCAGAAAGAGCAGGTCTGCCCCTGCTGTTTCATGAGGTAGGGACATATGCATTCAGGCTCCCTGCTTTTAAGCGCGCGCCATAAAGGGAAAACCACCCATACGGGCCTTGATACGCCCAAAACGCAGAACATCTGCCAGACGCCTGTCCACAAACGCAGCCAAAGCAGCTTCATTCTCGCCACGGGCCAGCCAGTACAGCAGCACAGAGGCATATACGCCACCCAAGCTCAGGCGCTTGGTCATGTAAGTTAGCCCAGAAGAGTCATCCTGCGCGGCCTGCCAGATGGCATTAACGGTGCGCATCATGCTTCGGCGCAGCGCTTTTCCCTCACACGGTGCCAGCAAAACAGAAAGACCTTTACGCGAGGCTGCACGGACAGACGCATCTGCTGGGAGCCGATACAGCAGCGCCTGCCTTACACGCTGGCTTAGTCGAGCTTCTTCCGTATCCCACATAGCTTCCAGCATATCTCTGTCACACAGATCAAACCACGCTTCCACAAGCTCCGCACTCCCACCCGGAAACAGCAGATCCGCATCTGGGCCTGCCACTTGCAGCAGAACATCCATGCCCCATCCGCGCTCTCCGGCCACCGCAGCCATTTTACGCAAGATCTCATCCCGCGCTGGGTCACGCTCCAAAGGCGCAGGCATAATGCCAGCAGCCAAAGTTGCCACTGCCAATGAGATAGCCTGACTTATCTTACCTGCACCCGTACTCATGCTTTATGCCCCATACCGTGTGATTTCTTTTGCAAATCCAAATTTGCTCATATCCGTCATCCGCATGGGATAGAGGATTCCATCCAGATGATCCATTTCGTGCTGCATGACATGCGCCCGAAAGCCTGTGGCCATGCCTTCCACTTTCTGACCATGCTGATCAAACCCAGCATACCATATGCGCTTATAACGCGGCACTTCCCCACGCAGGTCAGGCAGAGAAAGGCAGCCTTCCGCCCGTAGCTGCGTTTCATCATCAACAGGCGTTAAAATCGGGTTGATCAAAGCCTGCACAGGCAAAGGGGGATCATCTTCCCCTTCACTGCGGGCCAACGGCACGCTGTAAATAAAAAGCCTTTGAGACACAAAAACCTGTGGGGCCGCCAAGCCTACGCCACCGCTTTCTTCCAGAGTTTCACGCATATCGGCTATCAGGCGTTGAATATCTGGGGCTGTGGGGTCTGGCACCTCCTGCGCGGACTGCCTTAAAACCGGGTGCCCCATGCGGGCTATTGCAAGAACTGCCATTTTTCACCCCATTTCTATGGAGGTTGCACAATAAAAGCACTCAGAAGTGCATTTTAAACACGAAAGAACAAATTGTATCTTGTCTAAAGGCCGTGTTATAGAGACCGCCAACAAAGGAATCGGCGCCCCGCAAGGCCGCGACGGTTCCGGTTCCGTATAATCTACAAAAAGCCGGGTTACCCGGATTTTTCTGAAACAGGGGTTAGAGACCAAGTGCACGTTCTCGTCCGTGACAACAATGTCGATCAGGCTCTTAAAGCGCTCAAGAAGAAAATGCAGCGTGAAGGAATCTTCCGTGAAATGAAGCTGCGTCGGCACTTCGAAAAGCCGTCTGAGCGTAAGGCCCGTGAAGCGGCAGAAGCCGTGCGCCGTGCTCGTAAGATGGAACGCAAGCGTCTGGAACGCGAAGGCTTCTAAGCCTTTCCATCCTTCTATCCAAAAAAGGCCGGCATCCTATGGATGTTCCGGCCTTTTTTGTGCCTGCTATGTTTGATAGCTTCGCGCACATAAAAAAAGCCGCCCCACCTAAAGTGGAGCGGCTTTTTAAACTGGTAGCTTGCTAAAAGCGTTACTTCTGGAGCTTATCCAGCTCCCGCACAATGGCTTCACCCATAACGGATGTGCCAACGCGCGCCATGCCTTCGCTCATGATATCTGCCGTGCGCAGACCGCTTTCCAACACGTTGGAAACTGCCTGCTCAATCATGTTTGCTTCTTCCTGCTTATTCAGGGAGTAACGCAGCAGCATGGCAAAAGATAGAATCTGCGCAATTGGGTTTGCAATGCCCTGCCCGGCAATATCCGGCGCACTACCATGAATGGGCTCATACAGCGCGGGGAATTTGCCATTTTCACGCACAGCACCAAGCGTTGCAGAAGGCAGCATACCCAAGCTGCCTGTGAGCATAGATGCAAGGTCAGACAGCAGATCACCAAACAGGTTGCCTGTTACAATCACATCAAACTGGCGCGGGTTACGCACCATCTGCATGGCGCAGTTATCGGCCAGCATGTGAGAAAGTTCTACATCCGAGAATTCTTTGGCGTGCACATCTGTCACCACTTCCTTCCATAGAAGGCCGCTTTCCATGACATTGCATTTTTCAACAGAGCACACACGGTTGGACCGCTTACGTGCCAGATCAAACGCCACACGTGCCACACGTTCAATTTCGGATGTGGTGTAAACTTCCGTGTTCACACCGCGCTTGCTGCCATCTGGCAGGGTTTCAATACCACGTGGGTTGCCAAAATAGATACCGCCCACCGTTTCACGCACGATCATAATATCCAGACCGCGCACCACATCCGGCTTAAGCGTGCTGGCATCAACCAGTGCATCAAACACTTTGGCAGGGCGCAAGTTGGCAAACAGCCCCAGTTCCTGCCGCAGCTTGAGAATGGCTACTTCCGGGCGCTTTTCAAACCCCACATGTGCCCATTTCGGATCCCCCACCGAGCCAAACAGCACAGCATCTGCAGCCCATGCCTTCTCGATTACTTCATCACGGATAGGCACACCGTATTCTGCCAGAGAAGCACCACCAACCAGATCTTCCGTAATATCGAAGGACAGGCCACGACGGCTTTCCAGCCAATCAATAACGTGCCGGACTTCCCGCATGATTTCGGGGCCAATACCGTCACCCGGCAGAACAAGAAGTTTTATGGCTGTGTTCTGTGCAGTCATCATGCAGCTCCAGAATAATCAATCAATATGAATGGAAGGCATCCAAGGTTTTTCCCGGTTTTCCCGGTTTTCATACCCTTCGATATTTGTTTCGTGCTGAAGTGTCTGGCCAATATCATCCAGCCCTTCCAACAGCATATGCTTACGGAACGGATCGATTTCAAAAGGCACTTCCTGCCCATCTGGCCGCACAATCACCTGCCGGGGCAGATCAACCGTAAGGCGGGCATTGCTGCCCATGCTGGCATCCTCCATCAGCTCATCGCAAATTTCGCGCGGCAGACGGATCGGTAAAATACCGTTTTTGAAGCAGTTATTGAAAAAGATATCTGCAAAAGAAGGGGCAATCACACACCGAATGCCAAAATCCAACAATGCCCAAGGCGCATGCTCGCGCGATGAACCGCAACCCAGATTATCATAGGTAATCAGGATTTCGGCTTTGCGCCATGGCTCTTTATTCAGCACAAAATCCGGGTTTTCTTTGCCATCTGGCAGATAGCGCATAGCATCAAAGGCATTTTTGCCCAAACCAGTGCGCTGCGTGGTTTTAAGAAAGCGTGCCGGAATAATTTTATCGGTATCAATGTTAGCTTCTGGCAGAGCTGCTGCAATGGCCGACAGAGTTGTAAACTTTTCCATTATGCCAGCTCCCTTACATCAGTCAGGCATCCGGTAACGGCAGCAGCAGCAGCCATAGCTGGAGACAGCAGATGTGTGCGACCACCCGGCCCCTGACGCCCTTCAAAATTACGGTTGGATGTAGAAGCGCAACGCTGACCCGGTGTCAGCCGATCCGGGTTCATGCCGAGGCACATAGAGCATCCGGCCTCACGCCATTCAAAACCGGCATCCAGAAAAATCTGATCCAGACCTTCTTCTTCCGCCTGCCGCTTTACGTTGCCCGAACCCGGAACAATCATGGCGCGCACGCCTTCAGCCACCTTGCGGCCAGCCGCTATCTGCGCAGCGGCACGCAGGTCTTCAATGCGGCTGTTGGTGCAAGACCCAATAAAAACCACATCAATAGGTGTGCCTGCAATTTTCTGCCCGGCTTCCAGCCCCATGTAGTCCAGCATGCGCTGCATTTGGGTGCGCTTGGCTTCATCTGCTTCATCAGCAGGATTAGGCACAGCAGCCGTAATGGGCAGCACTGTTTCTGGGCTGGTACCCCATGTCAGGCTAGGGCTGATATCTTCTGCCCGAAGCGTCACTTCCTTATCGAAATGCGCGCCTTCATCAGAAGCCAGTGTTTTCCAATAGACAACGGCCTTATCAAACTCTTCGCCTTTGGGGGCAAAGGGGCGGCCACGCACATATTCAAATGTGGTTTCATCTGGCGCAACCATGCCTGCACGTGCACCGGCCTCAATCGCCATGTTGCACAGCGTCATGCGGCCAGCCATGTCCAGACCACGAATGGCGGAGCCAGCAAATTCAATAACATGCCCTGTGCCACCAGCCGTGCCAATGTGCCCGATAATAGCCAGCATGATATCTTTGGCAGAAACGCCAGCACCCAGCGCGCCATCTACCGTAACGCGCATGTTTTTGGCTGGCCGCTGCAGAATGGTCTGCGTAGCCATAACATGCTCAACTTCCGATGTACCGATACCGAAAGCCAGCGAACCCAGAGCACCATGCGTAGACGTATGGGAATCACCGCACACAATGGTCATGCCTGGCAGAGAGATCCCCTGCTCTGGCCCGACAACGTGCACAATACCCTGATTGGCAGATAGCAACGGGAAATACGGAACCCCGAATTCCTTAACGTTACGTTCCAGCGTTTCAATCTGGTTACGGCTATCAGCTTCTTCAATCGGCTGGGTACGGTCAGACGTGGGCACATTGTGGTCAACCACCGCCACCGTTTTTTCTGGATGGCGCAGTTTACGCCCTGCCAGACGCAAGCCTTCAAAAGCCTGCGGGCTGGTGACTTCGTGCACAAGGTGCCGGTCAATATAAAGAATGGAGGTGCCGTCCGGCAGAGTTTCAACGACGTGATCATCCCAGATCTTGTCGAACAACGTACGCGGGCCCATGCCCTCCTCCTTTATATTTCTTACACTACATGCATCAGCACACCTACTTGGGCCAGTGCTGTTGCGGTATGCCTATATATCAAAAAGACCCGACTGACATAGGCCAGCCGGGTTTTAAAAACCATATCAGACCGCAGTAAACGGTTATATGGTTTTAGTTGGCTGCCGGGGCAACCACTTCACGCGGGCGTTCTGCAATACGTGCAGACTTACCGCTACGGCCACGCAGGTAGTACAGTTTTGCACGACGCACTTTACCACGACGCACAACCTTGATTTCTGCTACCGTAGGTGCGTACAGCGGGAACACACGTTCCACACCTTCACCATTGGAAATTTTGCGCACGGTGAAGTTGCTGTTCAGGCCCTTGTTGGAACGGGCAATCACAACGCCTTCAAAAGCCTGCAGACGGGTACGTTCACCTTCCTGCACCTTAACGGAAACACGCACCGTATCACCGGCTTCGAATTCCGGAACAGCGCGCTCTGCTGTCAGACGCTTAATTTCTGCAGCTTCATACTGCTGAATGATGTTCATGTCGGTATCCTTCCTCAAACCCCAAAATGGTCTGTCTGTGCGGCCCCGCCCACAGCTTCAGCCATGTTTCTTTCCTTGCGAGCCAGCCAGGCAGACCACAGATCCGGCCTTCTTTCCCGCGTTATTTCTTCTGCCTGCTTCTGCCTCCAGGCCGCGATGGCGGCATGATTGCCCGAAAGCAGGATTTCCGGCACAGCGCGCCCTTCCCATTCAGCAGGACGGGTATAGTGCGGATATTCAAGCAGCCCTTCGGAAAAACTTTCCTCTACGCCACTTTCTTCACACCCCATCACGCCGGGCAGCAGGCGCACACACGCATCCAGCAACACCAGTGCAGCAGTTTCCCCACCAGAGAGAATGTAATCTCCGATAGATACCTGCTCGACGTCATGCGCTTGCAGCACACGCTCGTCCACACCTTCAAACCGACCACACAGCAACAACACCCCAGAACCAGCCGCATAACGCCGCACATCCTGCTGCGTTAAAGGCCGCCCACGTGGCGTAAGATACACACGCGGCACATCCGCTGGCGCTTGAGAAGCTGCAAAAGCAGCATCCACCACATCTGGGCGGATAACCATGCCTGCACCACCACCAAACGGTGTATCATCCACTGCACGATGCCGGCCCAGACCATGCTGCCGCAGATCTTCCGTCCGACATGTCCACAAGCCTTTTTCCAGTGCTCGCCCTGCAAGAGAAAGCCCCAGTGGGCCCGGAAACATTTCAGGAAACAGCGTGAGCACAGTGGCCTGCCAGTTCATGGCTGCACCTCTGTTTTCTGCCGTTTACCAACGCCACGTCCTTCTTCGCCCGAAACTTCTTCAGGGCGCACCACCGTAATTGTCCGTTGTTCCAGATGCACTTGCGGCACACAGGCCTGAGTAAACGGAACAAGGGAACCATCACTTAGTTCCAGACTGGCGCCAGCTCCATAATCATGCACCATCACAACACGACCAAGAGAAAGACCGTTTTCGAATGCTTCCATGCCAATAAGATCAGCATGATAGAATTCTTCTTCCTCAGGTTCAGGCAAAGCTGTGCGCGGCACATACAGGCGGGTGTTTACCAATGCCTGCGCAGCATCACGATCGGCCAACGGCGTGCCATTGGCATCCCGCAATTCGGCCACGCTATCCGCCCCACGCCAACTAAGGAACCATTTACGGCCTTGATCATCCTGCAATGCCCCAGACTGCTCCAGCGTTTGTGGGTTTTCCGCATAAGCGCGCACACGCACAAGGCCGCGCACACCATGCGGTTTACCAACAACGCCCATCAGAATGAGGTTTGAGCACATGATGGTTTCAGGCTTTAGGCAGCAGCGGCTTCGGCAGCTTTAGCAGCTTCAGCAGCGCGTGCCTGTGCCTTCTTCTTCGGAGCAGACTTTTTCGGCTGTTCACGATAAGCGGGCTTAGGCGCCAGACCAGCGTTACCAAGGAAGCGTGCAACGCGATCTGTCGGCTGAGCACCTTCAGACAGCCAATGCTTGATACGTTCTTCCGTCAGGCGCACGCGTTCAGCGTGGTCAGACGGAAGCATTGGGTTGTAAGCGCCAACCTTTTCAATGAAACGACCATCACGCGGGGAACGGCTATCTGCCACAACGATGTGGTAGTAAGGACGCTTCTTGGCACCTGCGCGGGCAAGACGAATTTTAAGACTCATTCGGAGTTACTCCAGACCCAAAAATAAAAAACCCGAAAAACTGCTTCTAGAAACAGACCGCCTTAGCGGAAAGGATTGCCACCAGGCCCACCCGGCGGCCCTCCTCCTCCCATTCCTTTCGGCATGAGCGCGGACATTCCCTGGCGCATGAGACCTTTCAAGCCCAGTTTGTTGAAGCGCTTCATCATGGAGGACATCATATCAAACTGCTTAAGCAGCTTGTTAACATCCTGAACTGTAGATCCAGACCCGGCAGCAATACGCTTTTTGCGCGATGCCTTGATAATGGCAGGCTTTTTGCGCTCTGCCTTGGTCATGGAAGAAATAATGGCAAGGTGCTTTTTCAGGATCGAGGTATCAAGATCCTTGTCCCCCAAAGCTTCCTTAACTTTACCCATACCCGGCAACATGCCCAGAATACCGGAAATGGACCCCAACTTGTTGATCTGGCGGATCTGGGATGCGTAGTCATCCAGATCGAACTTGCCCGCCATCATCTTCTGGGCGAGGCGTTCACCTTCTTCCTGATCAAGCGTATCGGCGGCTTTTTCAACAAGCCCGGCAATATCACCCAAGCCAAGAATACGGCCTGCCACACGTTCTGGATAAAACTCATCCAGCCCGTCCAGCTTTTCACCCGTACCAATCAGCTTGATGGGGGCACCGGTAATGGCACGCATAGAAAGCGCTGCACCACCGCGGGAATCACCATCCATCCGGGTCATGACAACGCCGGTTACGCCCACAGCCTCATTAAAGGCCTTAGCGGTATTCACGGCATCCTGCCCGGTCATGGCATCCACAACCAGCAGGGTTTCTGCCGGATGCGTGACATCACGAATCTGCCGCACCTCATCCATCAACGCTTCGTCTATGGAAAGACGACCGGCGGTATCGAGGATAACGACATCGTAACCTTCAAGCCGCCCCGTATCGAGGGCACGCTTGGCAATTTCTACTGGTGTTTGCCCAGCGATAATCGGCAGGGACGTGACACCAACCTGCTCTGCCAACTGCGCAAGCTGCAACTGTGCTGCAGGGCGCTGTGTATCCAGAGAAGCGAGCAGAACCTTTTTACGTTCACGCGTTTTAAGGCGCAGGGCCAGCTTACCAGAAGTGGTGGTTTTACCAGACCCCTGCAAACCAACCATAAGAACAGGAACAGGCGGAGTGGAATTGAGATTAAGAGGAACAGCACCCGCACCGCCAAGAGCATCAATAAGTGCATCATTGACGATTTTGGCGACAGCCTGACCGGGAGAAATGCTTTCCAGCACCTCATGCCCAACGGCACGTTCTTTAACTTTATTAACGAAGTCTTTAACAACAGGCAGCGCAACGTCGGCATCCAGCATAGCCAGACGGACTTCCCGCATTGCCTCCAGAACATCGGCTTCAGACAGCGCTCCCTGTTTAGCGAGGCCATCAAAAACGCCGGAAAGCTTGCCTGAAAGAGCTTCGAACAAAAGTATCACACCCCATAACAAGACGCGCCACTGCGCGAACACTCGCGGAGTGGCGGGCCTGATTTGTTGCAGGGGTTACGGGATACCCCTGCGAGAGTCAAGAACCTTCTGGCGGTTTACTTGCCAGATTTGCCTGCATCAGACGCTGGGGCCGGATGTTCTACCGCATGCAGTTGATCCAGCAGATCATGAATTTTTACCTGACGTGCATGGATTTGTGCCAGCTGATCGGTTGTCAGCACATCATGGATGCGGGAAGCCGTTTCCAGATGCTGAGATTCACGCTGGGCGCGCAGGGTAGCCATTTCCTGCTGCAAAGTTGCAACCTTGTCTTTATCCACCGAGCCGGGAGATGTCAGGGCATCTTCAATCTGGCGATGAATTTTGTCGAAATCACCACGGAGATCCTGCGCCTGATCCTGACGGTGTGCTTCCTGCAGGATGGTCTGGATCTGCTTGCGCTGCTTTTTTGTAAGATCAATGCCATCCAGAGCATTCAGCCCTGCACCCGGAATACCGGGGCCAAAGCCGTTTCCATTAAATCCGTTACCCGGTTCTGCATGTGCGCTTACGCCTGCAACAGAAACACCTGCAGCCACAATTGCTGCCAGAAGGGTCTTTTTGATTTTCATAATGTCTATGCTCCTTAAAAGCTTGAACTGCTCCATACTTGGGGAAGATTGCAAACTTGCCAAGGGTTACGCCGAATATAAATCCTTAGGCATTCGGGTTGACATCAATCCGCAGACTTGCGCGCTAACTCTAGAAAACGGGCGGCATCGGCCACTTCCCGCTGTATACCGGCAATACGGTCTGTTATTTCCGTATCCTCACCCCATACAGCCATCTGCATACGTTCATCCAGCGTTGCACTGGCCACCAGCTCATCTACAGAACCTGCACCATTCACCAGCGCCAAACCCAGCACAAGGCTCCCCAATGCAGGCACGGAAACAGCAAGCACAGCCAATTCCGCTGGGTTCAGCTTTTCCATGGCATCATAGAGCTTTTGCAACGACTCTTCAGGCTGCACAATTGGCATCACGCCAGAGGATGTGTGCAGGGTGACACCATATTGCTTACGCAGCCACTCCAGCCACGGGTTCCATTCCTTACGCTGGGCTTGTGCCAGCTTACCTTCTCCCGGTTCCCGGTAGCTCAGCAGATCACTTCCCGCATAAGCCAGAAGGCTGCGCAAAACCCCTTCCCGCTCAGCAGGAATACGCTCGATCATGGAGCCTGCAATGCCGGTAAGAGGCAAATCTGCAGGTGAAAAACGACCATCTGCATTTTGCCCGGCAGCTTGCCATTCCGCCGCCAGTGCATCTGCCAACGCGCGAGACTTTACACATAGCGGAGTCTTGCGTGGCAGACGAATGCTGCGCCCATCAAGTTGCACCACAAAGCCCTGCTCTTCCGGCGTGACATTGGCCAGCTTCCAGAACCGCTTACGGCCAGCAGGCGCATTGCCAGAAACATTATGTTCGGTAGATGCCATTTTCATTGGAACAGCCCCAAGCCACGCAACATGTTCATGACCTTTCCTTCCTTGCCCGCTTTTTTCTGCGGAGCATCTGGCCCAGCCACACCCTCACGCGCAGCGGAAAGCATAGAGGGGCAACTATCTCCCTCTCCATCATTTCCACCAATACTTATGCCGTATCGGCCCTCGTAAGCCGGGTCCATACGCGGTTTGGGGTCTGACAATGTACCTGTAACTGCAACATCGGAAGAAGCCGAAGCCCCACCCAGCAACACGCGAGGAGACAGATGCATATCTAGCGCCTGAGAGCCCAGCCCCACTGTGCCGTGCCCATGCAGAACCAGAAACGGCGTTTCCAGCCCTAACATATCAATGTTGGCGTTACCCTGCGCAAACTGCATATGGCTGCCAAAGCACCTGACTGGCATTTTGCCTTTAACAGGCACCTGTGGCCCTAAAAGGGTGCGAATAGCGGCCCCACTTACGCTGCCATCCACAACCGAAACCCCAAGATGACCATCCAGATTGTTGCGCCGATCTTCCGGCGTTTCCCCTTGTGTGGAAACTGCTCCTACAAGCTGCACCGTGCCAGAAAGAGATGCAGAAAGGCCAAGCCAGCGCTCAACAACAGGCAATGGTAAAAATACAGGATGCGCCGCCAATTCAATCTGAGGCACAGCACCTGCGACATCATACACCAAGCGGCCGACCTGCTGGAAACCATTGCCCTCTGCCTGCACGGGCTCAAGCGTTAGCCTGCTATTTTGCAACGTAGCATGCGTGCTAACATGCGCCCATGTAACACCTTGCCAATTTACACTTTGCGCCTGCACATCCACCGCACCATGCGCGCCACGCAGCGCATCCGGCACAGCATGGTGCCGTATCAACGCAGCCGTATCGGCAACATCTATGCGGCCATCTACCTTAAGATCATTGGCGGCTGGCAGATCACCACCGGGCGCCACATGCGCAAGCTGGCCATGCACATCCAACGCAGAAGCCCCAGCACTTAGGTTACCTGTGCCGTGTATGCTGGATTCACCCTGTGTGAGCGTTAAATCCACTGGCACAACCTGCTGCGCAACGTGCTCAGGCTGAGCCAACTGCTGTATTGTGCCAACCGTGCCGCGCAGGCTTAATACCTGCGCCCCAACCTGACCATCAATCTGGGTCGTCACCGGGTCTGTTGGCCGGGCTGTGTCTATCACCACACGTGTTAACGCGGCCTGTGGCAACCATGCACCCACATCCACATTTTCTGCCCGCACATGCAGGCTTTGTGGTGCAGGCTGCGCCCCCTGCCCACCAACAGCCATATCTATAGATACGTTACGGCCATCTGGCAGATTTGCATGCGGAAAAAAGACATTCAGGTCACGTAGTTGCGCAACAGAGCCACCAATCTGCAACGCATAAACCTTTTGGCCCCGTGGATCTGTGATGGACCCATCTATATGGGCCAACCCAGCAGGATGACCATTAACGGTAAGGGAAATTCTGAGCTGCATTGGCAACTGGGCAGACATTGGCAACAAAGGCCCAGTTTGCCCGGTAAGCGCTAACTGACCAGCCCCTTTACGCAGCTTTACGTCAAAATCAGGCGCGTTACCTGAAAGCCCTTTAACCTTGCCTTCGGCAACCTGAAACGCACCGGAACGATGATGCACTGCATCAAGCCAAGCAACCTGCGCCTGCGTGAGTGAAAGATCTGAGACCGTTAGATTCCAGTGCATCTTACCGGAACTGGAAGAAGCCCCTCCGCCGCTGCTCTGACGCTCCTGCGGTGTGAAGTGCCAGTCTGCCCGCCCATCCGCCAAACGCCGCAACTGCACTTGTGGGCTGATCAGGCTGACATCTTCAAACGCAATGCGGTGCGAAAACAGCGGCAACAATGCCAGCCGGGCACGGACTTGTCCGATATCCAGCATATTTACGCCATCTTCCGCCACGCTGGAAAGTTTGACACCCTTTGCTTCCACCCATGGAAAAGGCAGAATCCACACATGCAACTGGCCGATTGTGAGGTGACGGCCTGTGCTACTTTCCACGGCATCGGCCAACCGTGTTTTAAGCCAATCAGCATCCTGTGTAGCAGATACAATCGTGGCACCGCCCAGCGCCAGAACAGCGGCCCCCGCCAACAGGCCGATTTTCCATTTCAGACGCATGTGCGTTTCTCCTGTTTCAACTTAAACCGTCCTTATCCTTGGCCACCACGGCGTGACGGTGGTGGTGTAGTGCCCGGCACAAACCCAAGGGTTCGGAAGGTTTCACGCATATGCGGCGGCAATTCGGCACTTACGGTTAAGCGCCCACCAGCCGGATGAGGCATATCCAGCATACGAGCATGCAGATGCAGCCTATCTGTAAAACCGGAAGGATGTGCAGCCGCCCCACCATATTTGGGATCACCCAAAATAGGCGTACCTAAAGACTCGCAATGCACACGTAACTGATGCGTACGCCCGGTAAGCGGTGAAAGCTCCAGCCAAGAAAACTTGCGCGCAGCCGAATCCAGCACTTCGTAAACAGAACGTGCAAATTGCGCATCGGCATCTTTGCGGTCTGCCGCCACGGTTATGGAACCGGGGCCTGCACCCAAACGCGCCAATGGCTGGTCTATTTCACCCGAAAGTGGGTCAGGCCGCCCAACCACAACCGCCCAGTAGATTTTTTTTACATCCCGGCCACGGAAGGATGCGGCCAGCTTGGCAGCCACACCGGGTGTGCGAGCTAACAGCAGCAAGCCGGAAGTATCTTTATCAATCCGGTGCACCAGCCGTGGGCGCGGGTCATCTTCTTCCCGCAGGCCATCCAGCATCATATCAATATGTTTGGTAATGCCGGGGCCACCCTGCACGGCAAGCCCTGCGGGTTTGTTAAGAACAATAACGTGCTTGTCCTGATACACCACCATCTTGCGGATTTCGCGCGCCAGTTTTTCATCCAGCGGGCGCGGCACATCTCGCGCGGGTTTAGCGGCCATGGGTATAGGGGGCACACGCACCGTTTGCCCCGGCTCCAGCCGAGTAGAAGCTTCTACCCTTTTGCCCTCAACACGAATCTGGCCTGTGCGGCACAGTTTTTGAAGCGCCCCCTGCGTAAGATGCGGGTAATGGCGGCGAAAATAGCGATCCAGACGAATACCATCTTCGTCTTCGCTTACGGTACGATTGACAACACTCATGCGCCGATATTCACGACTAACGCCGATCCCGCAAGCGGGACCACGTTTCTAGCCTGTGACGAACCTCCCGTTCATAGCCTCTGCCCGTTGGATTATAGAAGTTCTGCCGCCTCATACCGTCGGGAAAATAATTCTGACCAGAAAAGCCTTCTTCCGCATCATGATCATACTGATAGCCCTTACCGTAGCCGATATCCTGCATCAGCTTTGTGGGGGCATTTAGAATATGTGCAGGCGGCATGAGGCTGCCTGTGGCCTTGGCGGCACGGCGCGCAGCACCATAGGCTTTATAAACTGCATTGGATTTGGGGGCTGTGGCCAGATGTACCACAAGCTGAGCCAAAGCCAGCTCCCCCTCTGGTGAGCCTAGGCGCTCATATGTTTCCCACGCAGCCACAGCCAATGGCAGGGCGTGTGGGTCTGCCATGCCTATATCTTCTGCGGCAAAGCGTGTCATACGGCGGGCCAGATAACGTGGGTCTTCCCCCCCTTCCAGCATACGGGCAAACCAGTAGAGGGCCGCATCCGGATCTGATCCGCGCATGGATTTATGCAACGCGGAAATAAGATTGTAATGCTCTTCCCTATCCCGATCATACAAAATGGCGCGTTTTGCCAACAGGCGGGAAAGTGCCTGCGCATCCAGCGGCTTTTCTGTTTTCAGGCTTAAAAGCTGCTCCACCATGTTCAGCAGATAACGACCATCACCGTCCGCCATGGCGCGGAGGGTTACGCGTCCATCTTCCGTAAGCGGCAAGGGTCGGCCTGTTTCTTCTTCCGCCCTTACCAGAAGGGCTTCACAGGCAGGATCATCCAGCCGGTTCAGCACCATGACCTGACAGCGAGAAAGCAAAGCCGAGTTAAGCGCGAAGGAAGGATTCTCGGTTGTAGCGCCTACCAGCACAACGGTGCCGTCTTCCACAACAGGCAAAAAGCCATCCTGCTGCGCACGATTGAAGCGATGAATTTCATCTACAAACAGCAGTGTGCCACCACCAGCTTCTGCTTGCCTGCGTGCGTTCTCGAACGCTTTTTTCAGATCCGCCACACCAGAAAACACGGCAGAAAGCTGCACAAATTTCAGCCCCGCAGCTTGGGCCAACAGGCGCGCGATAGTGGTTTTACCTACACCCGGCCCACCCCACAAAATCAGACTGGCAAGAGAACCACGTTCGAGCATACGCGTTAGCGCACCCTCTGGCCCCAACAGGTGCGCTTGCCCTACCACATCTTCCAGCCGCTGCGGGCGCAAACGGTCGGCCAATGGCTGTGTGGGCGCTGGCTTTTTACGTGCGTCCGCGCTTCCCCCCTGCGATGGCTCAGGAGAAAGCCCAAAAAGATCATCACCCATTATCGGGGGCTCACGCTCTGCGGCCATGGCCTGCGTGCCTCACTTTAATCTGTCTCAATCTGTATGAATATATCGGCCCGCACGGCAGCTTTTTCCAGAAGAGAGGAGGAAAAAGCTGCCCTCAACACAGTTTAATCGTTCTCTGCTGGCAGTACGAAGGTGCTGGCTGGAATATCTGCGCCTGCATGCACATCAAACAAGGTTACGCGGGTTTCCCGCCCCTGCGCATCCAGCACACTCCATGATCGCAGAGCAACTGGTGTTTCATAAAAAACCAGTGTCAGACTGCCATCACCGGGAGAAGACGTGCGCACAAGCGTTACCTGCACCAACCCGTTATCATGCTGAAAGCCCGTAACTGTTACGTCATCTGTCAGGCTCACATGGGGGCGCAGCAAAAGGCCCAATGGTGTGCGCTCAATGGGAATAACCGTGGTTTGATCCAGTTGGTTATCCCGGAACACAACCTTCCCGCCATTTGCCACCAGAAGCAGTGGGGATGGTGGATCATACGCCAAGCGCATCTGGCCGGGACGCTTCATCCATACGGTGCCGGTGGTGCGCTTTCCCTCTGCATCCAGTTGCTGAATACGGGCCTGAAAGGTTTTGGATTGGTTGAGCGCCTGCTCAATCCTCTTCAGCCATGCTTTATCTGATGCAGAAAGCGCCACTGCAGCCGGTGCGGAAGAAGGTGCCACGGGAATAGCCGTTTCACCGGTATCGTCCTGTGCGTAAGCTTGGCTGCCAGCCAGAACCAACCCCATAGCCGCTGGCAGAACAGCCCGGAAAATGGATTTCATGAACGTGGTTTCTTTCATATGAAACATGCAGGCTTATACAGCTATCAACCCAGCAACGAGCGCCAGCGCTACGGCCAAGCCAATTTCTCGATTAGCCCGAAACTGAGCCAAGCACAAAGCGGGGCTTGTGGGGTCTACCTTAAGGGCCTGTTGCCACAACAATATGGCAGGCACCACCAAAGCCACCCAAAACAACAGGCCAACCCCCGCCAAAACAGCCGCCACAGCCAACAAAACAAGCATCAGCCCGTAACAGGTGCCAATAAACCCACGCGCCCGACCCACCATAAGGCGAGAGGTGGATTTTACACCAATACGGGCATCATCTTCCATATCCTGAAAGCCGTAGATGGTATCAAACCCCAGTTGCCAAACGATGGTTGCCGCATACAAAGCTGCCTGCGCCCAAGATAAATGCCCTGCGGCTGCCGCATACCCCATGGGGGCGCCAAATCCAAAGGTAAAGCCCATGACAAGCTGTGGCCACCACGTAAACCGCTTGGCCAATGGGTAAAGCGCTACCAACAGCAGGGATGACACACCCAACACCCACGAAAGGGTGTTCAACTGCACCAGAACAGCCAAGCCTGCCAGTAAAAGCAGCACCAAGAACAGTGTCGCCTGCTTCATGCTCAACGCGCCAGATGCCAGTGGCCGCCCCGCTGTGCGCGCCACTTGCCGATCTATGTCCCTATCCCACATATCGTTTACAACGCAGCCTGCGGCCCGCATAACAAGGCTGCCAATGCCAAACAGCACAATCAGCCGGATACGCTCGAAAGTAGCAACGCCCTGAGGCAGCAGAATGCCCCACATGCCCGGCAGCCATAAAAGCCACGTACCTATGGGCCTATCCAGCCGTGCAAGCAAAGCATAGGCCTGCAATGCTGGTGGTAGATGGGCAATCCACCCTGTAATGCGGATATCTGTATGGCTAGAAGAAACTGACACGGCTGCTCACGTATCCTGTTCAGAAAGGCATATGGTGTTAAGGGCTGGTGTTCTATGCCACAAAGCGGGAATCACTTACACCTTTCAGCTTAGACAGACCCGGTAACCATGGTTGTAACAGATGCCACAGCGCACCTTCCGCGCCTTTACAATGCTCCAGAAACGTTGGGAGACGCCCAAACAGGCCTAACTCTGCCCATCGCGCCAGATCAGGCCCGCTATCTGGGCACCGTGCTGCGCAAAAAAACTGGAGACCATGTGCGCATCTTCAACGCAAAAAGTGGAGAATGGCTGGCCCGCATTACGGAAATCCGGAAGGACAAAGGTTTTTTTGCGCTAGAACACCAATTGCGCTCCCCCACGCCACAACCTGCTTTGGTTCTGGCTTTTGCCCTATTAAAGCGTGATGCCACAGACTTGGCCTTGCGCATGGGCACGGAACTGGGTGTCACGCACTTTGTGCCCCTTATAACCGAACGCACCAATACTCACCGCATCAACCCAGACCGCCTGCACGCCATCGCCACCGAAGCCACGGAGCAATGTGAGCGCTTTGATGTGCCACACATAGAGTCCCCACAGTCATTCACAGATTTTCTGGCAAGCTGGCCACAGGAACACCGCCTGTTTGCAGCCATAGAACGTGGAGAGAACCGGGCAATACATACCCCCGCGCTGCTACCCGATGCACATGCAGGTGATGGTTTTTTAGTTGGCCCTGAAGGTGGCCTAAGTGATAGAGAATGTCAGATGATGCTGAAATATTCCTGCATCACCCCAATATCCCTAGGCCCGTTGGTGTTGCGGGCTGATACAGCCGTTGCTGCTGGGCTTGCTCTTATAGGCTGTGGCTTGCGTTCGGCTGCGGTTTTGTCACAATAACGCTTCCATATCTTCGCTTTGCTGGCGCAGAGTGCAATTTCTCTGTTTTTCAAGGATCTGTGATACCCCATGTCCAACCCCGGCGCATCAGATGAAACCCCTGCCCGCACCGTTGCACAGCTGGCCGAAGTGCTTGCGCAGGGATGCAAGCCGCGTGACGCATGGCGGATTGGCACGGAACACGAAAAATTCGGCTTTCTGCGTCCAGAATCCGTAAAAGAAGGGCAGAAAGCTTATTCTGCTCCGCCTTATGCCCCCAATGGTATTGAAGCGCTGCTCAAAGGTCTGCAAAAGTTTGAGCCGGATGATTGGACATCTGTTCTCGATAACAACAACATCATCGGCCTGAAAGGGCGTGGTGAAGCCGCAGGGGCTGCTATTTCCCTTGAACCTGCTGGGCAGTTTGAACTTTCTGGCGCGCCTTTGCGCACGTTGCACGAAACAGCAGAAGAACTGACAGCCCATTTTGATGCTGTACGCCCTATTGCACGTGAACTTGGGCTGGGGTTTGCCCCTTTGGGCTTCCACCCCACTGCCACACGGGCAGAACTGCCGTGGATGCCAAAATCCCGCTACGCCATTATGCGTGAATACATGCCCAAAGTTGGCTCAATGGGTTTGGACATGATGCAGCGTACCTGCACCGTGCAGGTTAATCTGGATTTTGGGTCTGAGCAGGACATGGTGCGCAAAATGCGTGTTTCCATGGCGCTACAACCTGTAGCTACAGCCCTGTTTGCCAATTCTCCTTTTGTAGAAGGCAAGCCCAACAACATTCTTTCCAACCGCGCGCAGGTCTGGACAGATACAGACAACGCCCGCTCCGGCATGCTGGCATGTGTGTTTGAAGATGACTTCAGTTTTGAACGCTATGTGGAATGGGTGCTGGATGTGCCCATGTATTTCATTATGCGTGATGGCAAGATGCGCAACGTGGCGGGCCGCTCCTTCCGCGCATGGATGAATGGTGAACGGCAGGATGGTCTGGAAGATGTAACCCCCACCATTGGGGATTTTGAAGACCACATTACAACAGCCTTCCCCGATGTGCGGCTTAAGCAGTTTTTGGAAATGCGTGGGGCAGATGCTGGCTCACCTGAAATGATGCTGGCTCTTTCCACTTTGTGGACAGGCCTGCTGTATGATGATGCAGCCTTAGAATCCGCTTGGGAACTCGTTAAGTCTCACCCGTGGGAAGACTACGTGAAACTGCGGGATATTGTGCCACTTATGGGGCTGGATACGCCTTGGGGCGAAGGCACAGTGCGCGATCTGGCCGCACAAATGATTGCCATTGCCATGGACGGCCTACAGGGACGAGACATGACGGATGAAAGTGGGCAAACGGAATGGGTTTACCTCGCCCCCCTCACCTCTTTGGTGGCTGGTGCCCCCACACAGGCCGAACGTTGGTTGGAACGTTATTACGGCGCATGGATGGGTGATGTAAACCGCATCTTCCTAGAAGCTGAAGTCTGAACGACCGCACATAATACGACCAATAAAAAGCAGCCTCAGGCTGCTTTTTTTGTATTCAGAAACAAACGGCTTGCACTTAACGTGGCGGCAAATAACGCAACACATCCGGCCATAAGCAGGCATTTTTGCGTGGCCCCATGCACAAACCACGTAAAAAAGGCCGCAACCCCCATAGCCCCCAAGGTCTGCCCAGCTTGGCGCGCAACCTGCACCATACCACTGGCCCCGCCCGCGCGGTTATGAGGTGCAGCCACCATCATGGCCCGATTATTGGGGGGCTGAAAAAAACCAAACCCCCAGCCTGCTACACCGGTACGCCATGCAATATCCCACACAGAAGGATGAGCAGGCAGCAGCCACAACAAAAAGAACCCCAATGCCGTTGTACTCAGCCCGATGGAAGACAACACACCAGCAGAAACCTTATCCGCCACCCGCCGGATAAGCGGAGCAGCGCACATAATGCCTAACGGCCAAGGGGTAATCAGCAAACCCGTTGCAGCCGAACTAAGGCCAAGAGTGTTGTGCAACGTAAACGGCATGGAAACGATATAGAAATTAGAGGCCACAAAACCACAGAACCCGGTGATAAAAGCCACTGCAAATTCTGGATTTTCAAGCAGATCAACCGGCAAAATTGGTTGCGGAGCTTCTGCCTCACGCCGCACCAGCAGCACTCCGGCAGCAAGCCCAGCCAGAAGCAATGCACAGGAAATGGTTGTGTTTTGGGAATGCGCCAGCCCATCTCCTCCCATTACGGAGGCACCAAAAGCCAGCATACACAATATGCTGCCTGTAATATCCAACTTGCCAGAAGTGCGCGGTACTGTAGGCAATGCATAAAAAGCCATGCCCAAGGCCAAAGCCCCAAACGGCAAATTAATCCAGAACAGCCATGGCCAAGACCCAATAGTGAGAATAGCCGCAGCAGCCGTAGGGCCTAATGCCACACCAAGCGCTACCACAACGCCATTAAGGGCAATGCCGCGCCCTATTTCTGCATGCGGGTAAATAAAACGCACCAGCGCGATATTCACACTCATAATACAGGCGCCGCCAATGCCCTGCAACACGCGCGCACCCGCCAAAATAGGCAAGCTGGTGGCCGTAGCACAGAACAGGGATGACACCATGAAAATGATAATCCCAACCTGACAAAGCCGGGCAAACCCTACCCTGCTCCCCAATGCTGCCAACGGCAGAAGAGAAACCAGACTGGCCATCTGATAGGCATTTACAACCCAGATGGATGAAGATGAGGATGCGTTTAAATCTCGCGCAATATCGGGCAGCGCAACATTGGCAATGGCGTAATCCAGCAATGCCAGAAAAACAGAAAGCGCCACAGCCAGCATGGCCATATTGCGGGCAGCTCCATGCAGCCCATCCACCACGGGTGCTGACTGAGAAGTGGGGAGCTGTGTCATGGAACAAAACGTCCTTCTGCCTGCAAGGCGTTACTTACCTGCTTTTTCTGGGAAACCAGAACGCACGCAGGCATGATTCTCCCACCCACCTTGCACAGCCAATGTATGAGCCGCAGCCTCGCACGCCAGTTCAGACGCCATAGGCAAAACAATATGGGCACTACCTGATGCAGTGCCCCATGCAACAAGAAACCATGCAGCAATCATGGAGCCTATGCTTTCATCCTCATCTTGTCAGAACAGTATTATAGTGGCTGCCAATACTGCTCTGACGAGAAGGCGAGACGACACCTATCAGATCAAGAATCTGCGTAAGGGTTTTTGGTGCCGCGCGTTTGCAGGCGGATAGGCACTCCCGGCAGGTCAAACGTTTCACGCAGGCCATTTACGAGATAGCGCTTATAATCATCCGGCAGTTGCTCTGCCCGCGTACCGAATATGACAAACGTTGGCGGACGAGATTTAACCTGCGTAATATACCGCAGCTTCAACCGACGCCCCTGCACCAATGGCGGCTGATGGCGTTCCAGCATTTCCTCAAACCAGCGATTGAGGGCACCTGTTGGCACACGTGCGTTCCATACTGTCCATGCATCACGCACTGCGGGCAGCAGCTTGTGAATGGAAGCCCCGGTGAGTGCAGAAAAAGTAACAACTGGCACGCCCCGCATCTGCGCCAGAGAAATGCTCAGGCGGTCCAGAATAGCATTGCGCGTGGCTACCCGATCCTGCACGGCATCCCATTTATTCAGGGCCAATACGCAGGCACGGCCTTCACGTTCAATTAAGCGGGCAATCTGCAAATCCTGCTCATGCACACCCAATGTAGCATCCAGAACCAGTACGGCGACTTCTGCCATTTTCAGCGCTTCGATAGCAGCCGAAACGGACATTTTTTCCAGAGATTCATCAATGCGCGCTTTTTTGCGCAAACCCGCCGTATCTACAATTTCAAACGTATCATCGCCATCTCGCAGCGTTACGGCAATGGAATCTCGGGTTAGCCCTGCTTCCGGGCCGGTAATCATACGTTCTTCACCCAAAAGGGCGTTCATGAGGGTAGATTTACCCGCATTGGGCCGCCCCACAATAGCCACACGCAGCGGGCCTGTAGGACGCGGAGGTTCTTCCCCTTCTTCTACAGCAAAATCATCTTCTGCTTCGATTTCAGGTTCTGCCTTATGCTCCGGCTCTGCGGGCAGCCTATCAGCAATTTCCCACATCAAATCGGTCACACCTTCACCGTGTTCGGCAGAAAGCGCCAAAGGCTCACCCAAACCCAGCGCATAGGCTTCCATTGCAGAAGCCGTGCCAAGCCGCCCTTCGGTTTTATTGGCAACCAACAGCACAGGCCGGTTCTGACGCCGGATCCACTGCGCAAAATGCTCATCCGCTGGCGTAATACCGGCGCGCGCATCTACACAAAACAGCACCAAATCTGCTTCACGCACAGCGCTTTCAGAAGAAAAGCGCATCCGTCCAAACAGGCTGTCGGGGGCAGCTTCTTCCAAGCCGGCTGTATCAATCAACCGCACATAGCGCCCACGAATAAGGGCTACACCTTCCTTGCGGTCTCGGGTTACGCCGGGCGTATCCGCCACAAGCGCCTGCCTACGCCCGACAAGGCGGTTGAACAGCGTGGATTTACCAACATTTGGCCGACCTGCAATAACAACAACAGGCATATCCCCCGTAGGAAGCGGCGGAGGTGGGCGCATAGATTTGCGGCGATCAGCCATAAGAGCAAAGGTTCCCGTCGTTTGTCACGATCAGCATTTGGTTATCTACGATAATTGGCGGCACGAAAGAAACGGCATCCATGCTGTCTACTGATATAATTGCACCTGTTGTCGGGTTAATCCGCACCATACCATTTTCTGGCAAAGAGCTTAGACAAACCAGTTCGCCGCCCACCAGCATGGGGCCAAACCAGGTTACGATATCTTTGTGCACATCCACGCGCCGGAAGCGCCGCAGTTGCGTAATCCAACGCACATGGCCGGAAAGGCGGTCAATACATGCAATCTGCTGATCTAGCGAGACCACAAAAAGCCAATCCCCCACGCAAAGCAGGCTGTTCTGGCTGGCAACCGAGCGTTCCCACACACGGCGGCCTGTGCGGATATCAATAGCAGCCAACACCTGCGCCATACTAACGGCATACACAATGCTATCAACAATAACAGGCAAGCCACGCACGCAGGAAAGATCCAACGTACTGGCCTGACTGTTGACGTTGCCCATCATGTCACTCCAGACAACCTCACCACTTTCCACTCGGAAAGCAACAAGATCACCCCCACCAAACCCGGCTACCACAATGCCGTTATCTACAGCAGGAGCAGGCTGGCCAAACACGGTGGTTTCCACAGATGTAGCAGTATATGCCCACAACTGGCGGCCTGTGGCGGAATCCAGCGCAAAAAACCGCTCATCAATCGTGCCAAAGAAAACCCGCCCGCCAGCAACTGTTGGGGCAGAACGGCCCGGTGCGCCGTTGGTGGTTTTCCACTTCACTTTGCCGGTTGCCGCATCCACCGCCATGGTTTGGGAAATGCCATCTACAATGTAAACAACACCGCCATCTACAGCCAAACCGCCGCCCATATTGGCAGAGTAAGACTTTTTGGGCCGTGGGTTATACGTCCAAATATGGCGCATACCGGGCCAAGAAAAAGCCCGCACAACACCTTGGGCATCCATAACAAACAGGCGACCATCCTGCACAACGGGTGGCGCAGGAATAAGCCCGCGGCCCAAAGTGCCAAGTGCAGCCCATGCCATGAAATCTGGCTGAGAGATACCGGCCCCGATATCCTTGCTCCACCTTTTATGCAGGCCGCCCCACGCATAATTGCTGCCGGTATGGGCCGAAACACGCCCACAAATAGGCCATTCTGAAACACTCATAGGGGCAGGTATTGTAATGGGCGTATGATCGTCCGGATCAACCATCAGCCCAGAGCCGGAAGATAGAATATCCGTGCGGTGCCCAGCCAGAATGGGCTTTCTATCACTCTCAAACATAGTGCACCCAGCTAACGCGGGGGCCAAAGCGGCCCCTCCCAATAGGGCACGGCGTGAAAGTCCGGAACGTCTGGTTGCGCTGGATTTCTTGTTGCTGCTCATTCTACTAGCCTGCTGTCGGATCAAGGGCCTGCATCATATCCTGCGCCCGGTTGCGTACGCCCTGAGGAACATCCTGCGCAGCCTGTAGCGCTGCAAATTTCTGCCGCGCCTCTGCCACATGTCCTTCGCGCACATCCAGAACTGCCAAGGCTTCCATGGCCAAACCATTCCAAGGCTTACCTTTGCCAGTAAGCAGCGCAAGGCGAGAACGCAGCGTAGCGGGCTCTCCCGTATCCAACTGTTTTTGGCACCACAGCAAGGTTGCCAGATCACGCAGTGCAGAATCCGCATTGGGGTCCTTCTGCACGGCATCCCATGCGGCCAGCGCCCCTTTTACATCACCCCGCGCTGCCTGCACGCCCCCTTCCTGCAAACGGGCCAGAACAGCCACACCTTTTGCATCGGAAGATGCTAATTTCTGCAACGAGGCCAAGCCCGCCTGCGCGGTAGTGGTAAGATCTACCGTGCCTGAAGAAGGAATTGAGGGCAGATGGTCTGTCTGCCGCAAGGCCGTAAGATACGTTCCTGTGGCTTCCAACGCCTGAGATTTCTGGTTGGAAACATGCCAAGACCACGCACCAATGCCTGCAAGCACGGCCACAACCAGCCCAAGGCCAGTACCGGCATAGCGCTTTGCTGCCATACGCAGGCGCTCGGCCTGCATTTCCTCATCAACTTCCTTGAAAAGATCCTCTGCCACGGTCTGGCCTGTTCCTGTCTGCTGGCGTTCTGCCTGACGGCTTTGTGTTACCGTCTATCTGCCTCAGCCGGGGGTATCATACAAGTCATACAGGCAATCAGCCTGATGGCGGCTCTTTTACTGCTGTACCAGAAAAACAGCCGCCCTGCCGAAAACTTTAGTGCTCTGCCTTCTGTAATTTGCTGCCACCAGCCTTGAGAGCCGTGGTTAACTTGGTGAAATTACCAGCAATACGTTTTTGCACGGTGCTGCTGCCCTCATGGATATGGGCAATTTTTTCACGCGCTTCGTTGCTAATAGCTGTCTCTTCCTTAACGGCAGCCTTGGCTACACAGCTATTATAGGTGCGTGCTGCTTTTTCGTACGCACTTACCTTATCAACGCTAGCGTTATATTTATCAACGGAAGACACTTCTACAGAAGGTGCAACAGGTTCTGCGCCACAGGCGCTGGCTGTCCACATCTTGTCTCCTGCCTGAGCAGGCAGGACAAGTATGCCGCACAACTGCGCCGCTGCAAGCCCGGCGATAAGATAAAAACCTTTCCTAATCATTCCTGTATCCCCGATTCAGAGCAGAGATATTTTTCTGCCCAGTTTATAACTCTATTATCAGCAAACGCTTCTTGCACAGGCAGCGCAAATGTCCACACCTGCGTGCACTGGGTTGGAAAAAAAACCGGAAGACAGTATAGGCGCGATAATGCGCATTCTTTTCATCACGGCTACACGTCTGGGCGATGCCGTGCTTTCTACAGGCCTGCTGGCATATCTGCACCAACGCTGGCCAGATGCGCGGTTCACCATAGCATGTGGGCCTGTTGCTGCCGGGCTGTTTAGTGCGTTTCCCGGACTCGAACGCACCATTGTAATGGAAAAACGTCCCTATGATCTGCACTGGTTTGATCTGTGGAAAGCCTGCGCACCTTTGAAATGGGACATCACGGTGGATCTGCGCGGTTCTGCCGTTACTTTTCTTTTACGCTCTGGCCGACGGTTTATTATGCGCGGAGGCCGCCGTGCAGGCGCACGCATTACACATTTGGGAAGCACCCTAAACCTTTCCCCCCCTCCGCTCCCTACTGTTTGGGTCAGCCCGGCTGATCGCGCAAAAGCACAGCACATTATTCCTGATACCGCGCCCATTATTGCCTTAGGCCCTACGGCAAACTGGACAGGAAAAATCTGGCCAACAGAGCGTTACCTGCCCTTGTGGCAACGCCTTTGCGCTGCATACCCACAGATTCGGCCTGCCATTTTCTATGGCCCGGGTGAGCAGGAAGCTGCGCTGGCGCGCCCTGTTCTGGAAGCTTTGCCCCATGCCATTGATGCTGGAGGCCATTTTTCCCTTACGGAAGTTGCTGCCATGCTGGCTCGTTGCCGCCTGTATATTGGCAATGATTCGGGTTTGATGCACTTGGCTGCCGCAGCGGGCACACCCACTTTGGGACTTTTTGGACCATCTCGTGCATCGGAATACGCACCTTCTGGCAAAAATGCGCGCTGGATTGCCGCCCCCGGCCCAGAGGGTGAAGCCCCCATAGCCGGGTTGGATGTTGCAGATGTGGCCACAGCAGCGCTCTCCCTTCTTAAGGAAACCGGCATATGATGAATGGTACTGCCAACAGGCTGAGCTCGCAGCCCTTGAAAGTTGCGCATATTATGGCCGGTGCCCCCACAGGCGGGGCAGAACTGTTTTTTGAGCGCCTATGTATTGCACAGGCTGCCGCCGGGCTTTCTGTTCTGCCTGTTATCCGCACCAATCCGGAACGTAGCCAACGTTTACGTGCAGGCAACCTTACGCCGGTGGAACTGCCTTTTGGCAACATGCTGGATATACGCACCCGCATGGGCCTGCGCTCTGCCCTTAAAGAGTTTTCTCCTCGCGTTGCCGTTGCATGGATGAACCGTGCCGCACGCTTTGCCCCCCAAGGCAATTGGGTGCTGGCCGGGCGGTTGGGGGGATTTTATGATCTTTCCAATTATCGCCGTTGTTCTCATCTTATCGGCAATACGCATGGGCTGGTACGCTGGATGCGTGAGCAAGGCTGGCCCACCAACGCCGCGCATTACCTGCCTAATTTTGCCACAGACCTTGCTGCCACACCGCCTGTATGGCCCACATTTTTGCCGCAGGGTACGCCCTTCCTATTGGCATTAGGGCGGCTACATAAGAACAAGGCTTTTGACGTTCTGATCCGTGCCATGAAGCATGTGCCTCATATTCCACTTGTTATTGCCGGAGAAGGGCCAGAGCGCGCAGCGCTGGAAGCGCTTGCCCAGCAGGAAGGTGTAGCTGAACGCGTATTTATGCCCGGTTGGGCCAACCAACCCGGAGGCCTGTTGCGCGCCTGTTCTGCCATGATCTGTCCTTCCCGGCACGAGCCATTGGGCAATGTTGTGATTGAAGGATTTTCGGCCTGCAAACCGGTTATTGCGGCTGCCTCTCAAGGGCCAAGCGAACTCATCCGTAATGGTGAAAACGGCCTCCTAGCTCCGGTAGAAGATGCAAATGCTCTGGCAGCACAGATCTGCACTGCACTGGAAACACCAGACCTAGCAACCCGTATGGCGCAGGCCGGCCGCAGGGATTATGAAACAACCTATGCTGTCACACCCGTTTTGGATGCGTGGCATAAGTTTTTGTCCACGGTGGAGGCTGGGTAAATGTGCGGCATTGGGGGGCTGATTTATACGCCCGGCACGCAGCCATGTTCCGAATCGGTTCTGGAACGTATGGCGCAGGCCTTAGGCCATCGTGGCCCCAATGGGATACATATTGCCCGGTTGGGCCGTGCAGATATGGTGCATACACGTTTAGCCATTATTGATCTGGAAGGTGGAGACCAACCCTTAACCAGCGGTGATGGTACACTTGTTGCCAATGGTGAAATCTATAACGACCCACAAATTCGCCAGCAGATCGGGCCAGAGTATTTTCAAACCGGGAGTGATTGCGAATCTCCCTTGCTTTTATGGGAGCGTAACGGATGCACCTATACACGCGGGCTGCGTGGCATGTATGCCATTGGGCTGTACGATAAAGCCCAGCAAGAACTCCTGCTCTCGCGCGATCCATTTGGAATCAAACCACTTTATTTTACCGAATTTTCTGGCGGCATTGCCTTTGCATCCGAGCCTGCCCCTTTAATCGCCTCTGGCCTTGCCCCGCGCGCCATTGCTCCTGCTGTGCGCGATGAACTGCTGCAACTTCAGTTCACCACTGGGTGGGAAACAATCTTTCCCGGTATTCAGCGCGTTATGCCGGGAGAAACCTTGCGCATTAACCAAGGGCGCATTCTGGACAGGCAACGGCAATCACCCATTCCGGCCCACGCGCCTTTATTTACCTCTGAGGCCGAGGCTCTGAACCATCTTGATACAGCCTTGATGGACAGCGTGTATGCGCATGAGCGTGCAGATGTGCCATTTGGGCTGTTTCTTTCTGGCGGAATAGATAGCGCTTGTCTGTTAACGGCCATGAGCCGTCTCCCCCGCACCACGCCTTTACGCACATGGACAGCTATTTTTGATGCGCCGGGTGCAGCGGATGAAGCGGATGCCGCCAGCGCATTGGCCAAACACGCCCGCACAGAGCACGAAACTTTGCGCATTACAGCAGATATGGTGTGGCAGCACCTGCCTGCCATTGTGGCCAGCATGGATGATCCGGTTGCGGATTACGCCATTATTCCAACATGGTTTTTAGCCCAAAAAGCTGCACAGGACGTTACCGTTATCCTTTCGGGTGAAGGGGGGGATGAACTGTTCTGTGGTTATGGACGTTATCGCTCTGCCAGCCGCCCTTGGTGGAAAGGCAAACGGCGCATGTGGCGGCGTGGTATTTTTGATAACATGAATATTCTGCGCCACCACCCAGCCCATTGGCGTGATGGTATAGCGGCTGCAGAAATGGCCGCCGCAGATGCCTCAACACCGCTTTCCCGTCTGCAAGCTGTGGATATTGCAGAATGGCTGCCAAATGATCTGCTTATCAAGCTGGATCGGTGCCTTATGGCGCATGGGGTAGAGGGACGCACACCGTTGCTGGACCCCATTGTGGCCCAAACAGCATGGCGCCTGCCCGATTCCATGCGCCTATGTGATGGCAAAGGGAAATGGCTTTTGCGCAAATGGTTACAACGACACAATTCTGCTGCACGCCCCTTTGCCCCCAAGCAAGGCTTTACTGTGCCGATTGGCACATGGATCCGGCAAAAAGGTACGCACCTCGGAGACCTGATGGCGCGGCAGGAATGTATTGCAGAAATTGCCCGACCAGACCGTGTAAAAGCCCTATTTCGCGCAGCAGATAACCGCAGAACGGGTGCAGCCGCATGGACACTTTTGTTCTACGCTTTGTGGCATCGGACACATATTCGCAATCTTCCGCCAGAAGGCGATGTGTTTTCCGCCCTAAGTCAGTAAGGTTTGAACAGTTTCTGTTCCTTATCTCAAAAGTCCCCTCTCTTCCTTCGGGAAGCCTTTGTTCTTTTATGGGAGAATGTAAATGCCTTCCCCAACACATATAACCCGGCTTGAAAAGCGCACTGTTCTCAAGCTTTCTGGTGCTGACCGCGTGCGTTTTCTGCAAGGTCTGGTTACGGCGGATATTGCTGCGCTGGAACCGGGTGATGCCACATGGAGTGCTTGCCTGACCCCCCAGGGCCGCTGGCAAGCAGACTTTTTTGTGGTTTCAGATCCTGATGATACCTGCCTGCTGTTAGATTGCGCCACAGAACAGGCCGAAAACCTGAAGACCACTCTTCGGCGCTTTCGCCTGCGTTCAGATGTTCAGCTAGAACTCACCGCCCTGCCCGTACATGTGGCGTGGGGAAACCCACCGCCAGACAGTGTGTTGGAAAACGCCATTAGCTTTCGGGACCCTCGGTTAGAAGACGCAGGATGGCGGCTTATTGATGCCGCGCCGGATACTCCAATAACTGCTACAGAACAGGACTATAATCTGCACCGCATCATATTGGGGCTGCCGGATGGTGTGCAGGATTGCGAAGTAGGCCGCACTTTGGCAGCCGAAGCCAATCTGGACCTTCTGGGCGGCGTATCGTGGAAAAAAGGCTGTTATATGGGGCAGGAAGTTACGGCCCGCATGCATTACCGCACACTGGTAAAGCGCCGCCTGATGCCTATTGCAGCCACATCCCCCCTGCCCGCACCCGGAACATCCGTGCTGTGCAATGGTGTAGAGGTGGGCACATTGCGCTCATCCCAAGATCATGTTGGGCTGGCATTACTAAAAACAGAAGCCGCCAATAACCAACTCACCTGTGCCGAGCATCCGCTTGTCGTTCGCTTACCTACGTGGTTGGAAACAGCACTTAAACCTCAAACATCTTCTGATTCTAATCCTACGGAAAAACCATGACTTATATTGCCCCACCAGCAGCAGAACTGGATGCCATGCTGGATGTTGTAAAGTTTGATGCCTCTGGTCTGGTTGCCGCCATTGCTCAGCAGCACGACAGCGGCGAAGTGCTGATGATTGCATGGATGACGCGTGAAGCCCTGCGTGAAACATTGGAAAATGGGCGCGTCTGCTATTATTCCCGTAGTCGCCAGAAACTCTGGCGTAAGGGTGAAACATCTGGCCAAATCCAGCACCTTATTGAAGCCCGGCTGGATTGTGATGCAGATGCCGTGCTGCTGCTTGTGAACCAGATTGGCGTAGCATGCCACACCGGCCGCCGTAGCTGCTTTTACCGGGCGTTTACACCAGACGGCCTAAAAGAGCTGACAAAGCCGGAAATTGACCCCAACCAGCTTTATCACAAACACAATTAAACACGTTTAACCGAGCGTCTTAGCCGTATTTTTACGGTTAAGAACCTCCAAAACAGCTTCTGCTGCGGCATCGGCTGGCAGTTGGCCCTGTGGCCCTTCCAGCCCATGCAGAACCGTAGCAAAAGCCTGTTTCTGAGCGTGTGCCACATCTGTATTTTCAAACAGAATTTGCACTTCACGCGCCAACACATCTGCGCGGCATTGCTCCTGTAAAAGTTCGGGCACCACAGCACGGCCTGCTAACAAATTCACCATAGCGACAAATGGCACTTTAATAAGCCGACGGGCAAAAAAGGCTGTTATGGGGTTAACCCGATACGTCACAGCCATTGGCACACCAGCCAGAGCCAGTTCCAAGGTAGATGTGCCTGATTTGGTTAACGCGGCCCCGGCTGCGGCAAAGGCATCGTGCTTGTCATGAATATCCGTAACGATAATCGGCTTTACGGGCCAATCCTGCGTGGCACGTTCCACTACATTTGCCACAACTGGAGAAACTGGCACTACAGGCACCACGTCTGGCATGGATGTTTTAAGCAGACGCAACATTTGCCCAAAAACTGGCAGCAAACGCGGCGCTTCTGAACGGCGGCTACCGGGCATAAGCACCAGTATTTTGGCGCTCTGTGGCAATCCATGCTGGATACGAAAACGCGCCGCATCTCCATCCTTTGCGCCGGATTGTAAAACCGGGTGGCCTACAAAGCGGGTTTTCAGACCATGCTTGCTAAAAAACTTTTCCTCAAACGGTAAAAGGCACAACAACTCTTCCCATAAACCGGGAAATTCCTTCACCCTTTTTTGCCGCCATGCCCAAACCTGCGGTGCAACATAATGCACGCGCGCAATGCCTAAACCGCTTATTTTTTTAAGAAGCCTAAGGGCAAAGCCGGGGCTATCTATGGTAATCACTAAATCCGGCTTTTGGGCTGCAATATCCTGCGCAGCTTCATCCAGCCGAGCAGAAAGCTGACGCACGCGGGGCAAAACTTCCACCAGCCCCATAACAGCCAGATCCCGCATGGGAAACAAGCTTGCCAGCCCTTCCTCTTGCATACGCACGCCCCCTACGCCTGCAAAGCGCATCTTGGGCATACGGGTGCGCAAAGCATGCATAAGGCGTGCGCCCAATACATCACCACTGGCCTCACCAGCCAGAATCCAGACAAGAGGGGAGGAAGAAGGAGAAACCATGCATCACGCATAAAACGCCGCAACACAGAGCACAATCATCTTGTCTGTGCATTACGGTAGGATATCGCTAACAAGGCATGTATATCTTACAAATAATGCCTCAAAAGTCTTTCTTGCCCCGAAACACTTTTGATGCCCGATTAATACGCCACTCCACACTCAACCAAGGGACAACTTGTTTCTCGTGACAGTTAAAACCTATATTCATGAATGGACAGACCAACCCGTCCGCAATGTTCTGGCCGGCATGGTGGGCACTTTTGCACTTATTCCAGAAGTTATTGCTTTTTCTTATGTGGCTGGGGTTGCGCCCTCTGTGGGACTATTCGCCTCGTTCGTTATCAGTATTGCCATTGCCATTACGGGTGGCAGGCCGGGCATGATTTCCGGGGCTGCGGGGTCTGTTGCCCTTGTGGCAGCCGAGCTCGTGCATAGCCACGGCCTGCAATATCTGCTTTTGGCCACACTGCTGGCTGGTGCATTCCAGATTATTTTTGGTTTGCTGCGTTTGCAAAGCATGATGCGCTTTGTCTCGCGCGAAGTGGAAACCGGATTTGTAAACGCGCTGGGTATTCTTATCTTTTCCGCGCAGGTGCCGCAGATGCTGCATGTTACGTGGCATACTTATGCACTTATCGCACTTGGGCTGGCTATTGTTTACCTTTTACCGCGCATTACCACGGCTGTACCTTCCCCTTTAATCTGTATTCTTGTGCTAACAGGCATTACTTTTGCGGTACCTATGCCTGTACATGTGGTGTCTGATTTGGGAGAACTCCCCTCCGGCCTGCCGCATCTTACTTTGCCAAATGTGCCTTTTTCGGCAGAAACTTTTAAAATTGTGCTGCCTTATGCGTTTGCCATGGCCATGGTAGGCCTTTTGGAATCCCTCATGACAGCCACTGTGGTGGACGAATTAACAGACACGCACAGCAACAAACGCATGGAATGCACCGGGCTTGGTTTTTCCAACATCATGGTGGGCCTATTCGGCGGCATGGCTGGTTGCGGTATGATTGGGCAGACAGTTGGCAACTTGCGGTATGGCGGACGTGGCCGACTTTCCACCTTTACGGCTGGGGCATTTTTACTGCTGTTGCTGGTTGTGTTGCACCGCTTTGTAGCCCAAGTGCCTGTTGCTGCGCTGGTGGCCATTATGATTATGGTGTCTGTCAGCACATTTTCATGGTCTTCCCTACAAGATCTGGTAAAGCATCCGCGCCTTTCTTCTACCGTCATGCTGGCTACTGTTTTGGTGGTGGTGTTAACGCATGATCTGGCAGCAGGCGTAGCCTGCGGTGTGCTATTGAACGGGCTGTTTTTCTCTTTTCAGGTTATGAAACTTGTTCAGGTAAGCAGTACGTTTTCAGAAAGCCACAACACGCGCACCTACTACGTGCATGGGCAAATGTTCTTTGCCTCAGCCAGTGTTATTGCCGATGCCGTGGATTTTCAGGACACAGCTTCAACCATCGTAATTGATCTTGAAGATGCTCATATCTGGGATATCAGCGCAGCAGATGCCTTGGAAAAAATTGCATCTCGCCTAAACACACGCGGGAAAACAGTTTCCATTATCCATGCTGATCAACGGGCAGAAAAACTTCTAGCTTCTTTGGGCCATGATACCTTGCTGGCCTAGGCTATTTATACAACAGAACAACTTTTAAAAAGGAGGCATGAAAAATTCATGCCTCCTTTTTATTTCAGGATTTTTTAAGCCCGGGTTTTGGCACAAGCCGCAAACCCAACACACATGCCGCTACGGCTGCATATATAAAAGGTTCAATATACCACTGCTTAAATGCAATGGCGTAATGGATGCACGCCAAAACCATGGCGACATATACCAGACGATGCAAACGTGCCCATTTTTTACCCAACCGTATGATGGATTTGCGTGTGGATGTTGCTGCCAACACAATCAAAATAGAAAATGCAAGAAGCCCGAATGTCAGGAATGGACGTGTTAAAAAATCTTTCCATATCCGCTGGACATCAAACCCGCGTGCCCACCAGAAATAAAGCGTAACGTGCAAAGCTGCGTAACTGAAAGCCAACAGCCCAAGCGGGCGGCGGTAAACCATTAAATCAATTTTCAAAAACCGCTTGAGCGGCGAAATCATAAGAGAAACAAGCAAGAACCGAAATGCATAACGCCCAAATTCATGCAAACAGGTCTTAAATGGATTTGGCCCCAGATCCCCCGAAAAAGCACCAGCCAGATAAGATACTGCTGGCAGCATGAACAGCACATACAGCAATACCTGCCGCGTAAGGGGAGAAAGGCGAAACCGCCGGCTTCGGTCTGGGGTGGACAATGGCATGGGGTTTTCTGTTCTCCACTGTTTGAGGCACCGCAGCCACTTACGCTGAGTGCATGATTACCCTTACAAAATCAGCCTTATTGCGCAAGAATACTGTGCAATCGTAACAAATTACATCACACCCAGACACGTAAACGCGAACAGTGTTTCCCAAACCTATCCAAGACATATCTTGCTATTCAGGTTTATAATTCTGCTCATACAAACAAGAAGGTTCATTCAGCATGACAACTCAGCAGACAATCGGTTTTATTGGGTTTGGTGCCATGGCCAGCCGTATGGCTGCTCATCTGGAAAAAGCCGGATATGCAACCCTTGCCTATACTCCCTCTGGCAAGGGGGGAGATGGCGTAACCCGTTTTCTGCCCACTCCGGCAGAAGTAGCCAGCAAGGCAGATATTGTTCTGGCCTGCGTACCGGATGATGAAGCCCTTGCCGCCAGTATGTACGGGCCACAAGGCGTTCTGGCAGGCATAAAGGCAAATGGTTTGCTGCTGAATGCCAGTTCCGTTTCCCCAGAAGCCGCAGATGCCCTGCAAAAAGCCGGACAGGAAAAAAAGATCTGCGTTATAGATTGTCCGGTATCTGGCAGCACACCAGAAGCAGAATCTGCCAATCTGGTTATTCTGGCCGGTGGAGATGATGCCGCTATTGCGCGTGCTCAGCCCATTTTTGATAAAATTGGCCGCATTACCATTCATGCTGGGCCATCTGGCAGCGGTGCGCGCCTTAAACTGGTGATCAATGGCATTATGGGTGCCGGGTTGGCCGCTGTGGCAGAAGGTATTGCCTACGGGCTGGCAGCTGGGTTGGATCGTTCCATGCTGTTTGATGCGCTGGATGAAATGGCTGTTATTTCTCCGCACCACAAGCGCAAGATCAAAATGGCCAAAGCAGGAGATTTCTCCCCGCAGTTCCCTGCTCGTCTCATGCAAAAAGACATGCGCCTGCTCATGGATGCCGCAGCTCGTCTGGCAGTGCCCGCACCTACGTTGGCAGCCGTTACGCAGCAACTTTCCCTTGCCCGCCGCGCGGCAGAAAATGCTGATTATTCGGTTCTGATTGGCGTGATGGAAAAAATTGTCGCCAACGACGCCTGAATACCAGCGCGACATACAGCAAGCCTGTCCCCTATTCCGCGGGGCAGGCCTGCCTGCTCGCTTCCACGCGCCAGATCACGCTTTGCCAACACCGCAGGTAAAGCGGTTTTACGACATTGTGGCTCCAAAGCTGCAAAATCACATTCTTGCAAAAATGTCTTTCCAGCCTGCCTGAGTTGTTCCTGCGTGCCGGGAAACAAAAAACGGCCACTCCCTGCAAGCAACGGCCAATGTCTTAACATGGAGCCTGCCCCGTAAGCCGCCCCTCCGGCTGTCAAGCGTTGTAGCTCATCAGAATCCTGCACACCCAGAAGTTCGCCTATCGCCTGTTGGAAAGCACCAGCGCCATCGCGCATCATAAGCACCCAGCGCTCTACATCTTGCGTGGTCTCTAGTTCCATTTCTCGCGCAGCAATCATTCTCAGGCACGTTTCACGCTGCACTTGTCCGGATTCCACAAGCCTCATAAGGGCGGGGGCCAAAATATGTTCTGGCTTGCGTTGCTGCTCCAGCACCTCTCGCCACCATTGCAGGCGAATATACCCAGCCATTGGCCCTGCCACAGATGCAGAACGTGCGGGAGTCAAAGCGCGAATCAACTCATTATGGAAAGCCAGAAGAACATAAGCGGCATCACGCACAGAAGCCGGCAGAAACCATAAACACAACGCCCGGTCTGGGTCTGCCTGCACAGCTTTTTGCACTTCCATTGCAAGAGGCTGATGTTCTTGCTGCGCCATTGGCTCCGATATCCCCCTTACCCAAACGTAGCTTGATGTGCGGGAAACCTGTGCATGGCCCATGCGTTTGAATAATCCCGCTTTCCTAACGGAAGGCCCTTATTGTAAGCCCTGCTGGCAAGGCAAGTTTCCGTGAGTATGGCTGCGCAAGGCACATGTCATGCGCCTTTCCCTTGACGCATCTGCCCTGCGCCCATAGCTCTGGAACTCAGGTGTGTTCCCTCACACGCCCCGCCTTTAGAATACGGAGTATTAAAATGGCTTTTGAACTGCCTGCCCTCCCCTTTGCACCCACCGCACTTGGCCCACGTGGCATGTGCCCAGAAACGCTTGAATACCATCATGGCAAGCATCATCTGGCCTACGTCAACACCCTGAACAAGCTGCTGGAAGACAAGCCCGAATTTCAGGGTAAGTCTTTGGAAGAAATCATTCTGGCTGCCCACGGCAAAGCAGATCTTACCGGCCTGTTTAACAATGCTGGCCAGCATTGGAACCATTCCTTCTTCTGGAACTGCCTCTCCCCCAATGGCGGTGTGATGCCAGAAAAGCTGGCTGCAAAAATTGCCGCCGATTTTGGCAGCATTGACACCTTCAAGGAAGAATTCCGCAAGGCTGCTGTTTCTCAGTTCGGTTCTGGCTGGGCATGGCTGGTTCTGGGTAAGGATGGCAAGCTGGCCATCACCAAAACGCCTAACGGCACCAACCCGTTGGCCGAAGGTCAGGGCAAGGCCCTGCTGACAGTGGACGTGTGGGAACATTCCTACTACCTGGACTTCCGCAACCGTCGTCCAGACTACGTCACCAACTTCCTGGACAAGCTGGCGAATTATGAATTCGCTGAAGCCCAGCTGAACGCGGCGTAAGTTTTCCTTACCGGGAAAACACTAAAGGCAGCACCTTACTGGGTGCTGCCTTTTTTTATTGGAAACTCTGCTTCCTCAAGGTGTTCTGCTCGCACCATCTATCACCCATGCACGAAAACGCATCACGCCCCCTTGATTGTCTCTCTCAACGTTCCAATCTCAATTTATGAAGAATGAGACCACGCTGACATTGCCTACATGGGGTGCCAGCAGGGCCTTCAGTCGCCTGATGTAAAAGGGACAAGAGGGATTATAATGGATATTGCAAAATTTACAGATCGTTCACGCGGCTTTTTGCAGGCTGCGCAAACAATAGCTTTACGTGATTTTAACCAGCAGCTTACACCAGAGCATCTGCTCAAGGCTATGCTGGATGATAATGAAGGAGCTGCTTCCTCACTTATTCGCAGTGCGGGTGGCAATCCGGAAGCTGTAAAAGCCGCAACCGAACAGGCTTTGGCAAAACTGCCAAAAGTTCAGGGCAGCGGTGCAGGGCAGCCAGCAGCAACACCGGAACTGGTGCGTATTCTGGACAATGCAGAACAAACCGCCCAGAAAGCTGGTGATAGCTTTGTTGCACAGGATAGACTGCTTGTAGCTATTGCCGCATCTGATACGCCAGCAGGCCGTGCATTAAAAGAAAACGGTGCCTCTGCTGATACACTTGAAAAAGCCATTACGACTATTCGCAAAGGACGCACAGTGACCAGCGAAAACGCTGAAGCCAATTTTGATGCACTTAAAAAATATGCCCGTGATGTCACGGAAGTTGCCCTTAAAGGCAAGCTAGACCCCGTTATTGGGCGTGATGAAGAAATCCGCCGTGCCATTCAGGTTCTGGCCCGCCGCAGCAAAAACAACCCAGTTCTGATTGGGGAACCCGGTGTGGGTAAAACCGCTATTGTGGAAGGCTTGGCCCAACGTATTGTTAATGGAGATGTGCCCGAAGCGCTGAAAAACAAAAAACTGCTTTCCCTTGATATGGGCGCGCTGGTTGCTGGCGCCAAATATCGCGGTGAATTTGAAGAACGCCTAAAAGCTGTTCTGAAAGAAATTGAATCCGCCGAAGGCCAGATCATCCTGTTTATTGATGAAATGCACACGCTGGTTGGCGCTGGCCGCACCGATGGGGCGATGGATGCCTCTAACCTCATCAAGCCGGAACTAGCCCGCGGCACACTGCACTGCATTGGCGCCACCACGCTGGATGAATACCGCAAGTATATTGAAAAAGATGCAGCCCTTGCCCGCCGCTTCCAGCCGGTATTTGTGGGTGAGCCTTCTGTTGCGGATACAATCTCTATTCTGCGTGGTATTAAGGAAAAATACGAACTCCATCATGGTGTGCGTATTACCGATGGTGCGTTGGTGGCAGCAGCCACACTTTCCAACCGCTACATCACAGACCGCTTCCTGCCCGATAAAGCGATTGATCTGATTGATGAAGCCGCAAGCCGCCTGCGTATGCAGATTGACAGCAAGCCCGAAGAACTGGACGAGCTGGACCGCCGCATCATTCAGCTAAAAATCGAACGTGAAGCCTTGAAGAAGGAAGATGATACGGCCAGCAAGGACCGTCTGGAAGCCGTAGAATCTGAACTGGCTGATCTGGAAGAAAAGTCCAACACGCTTAGTGCCGCATGGCATGCGGAAAAGAACCGCGTAAACACCATTCAGAAACTGCAGGAACAGCTTGATCAAGCACGTTCTGATGTAGAAGTGGCACAGCGTAAAGGTGACTTGGGGCGCGCATCTGAACTGATGTATGGCGTTATCCCCAACTTGCAGGGCCAAATCGCAGAAGCTCAGAAAACAGAAGAAGAAACCGCTAAGAAAGATGATCTGGTTTCCGAAGCTGTTACGGATCAGGGCGTGGCTTCTGTTGTATCTCGCTGGACTGGCGTGCCGGTTGACCGGATGCTGGAAGGTGAACGCGCCAAGCTGCTGCGTATGGAAGACGAACTGCGTAAATCCGTGGTTGGTCAGGAACAAGCTCTTAAAGCTGTTTCCAACGCGGTGCGTCGTGCCCGTGCTGGCTTGCAGGACCCCAACCGCCCGATTGGTTCCTTCCTGTTTCTCGGCCCAACAGGTGTTGGTAAAACAGAGCTGACCAAAGCACTGGCCCGCTTCCTGTTTGATGATGATAAAGCCCTGCTGCGTATCGACATGAGTGAGTTCATGGAAAAGCACGCAGTGGCCCGCCTGATTGGTGCCCCTCCGGGTTATGTGGGGTATGAAGAAGGTGGCGTGCTGACAGAAGCTGTGCGCCGTCGCCCTTATCAGGTCATCCTGTTTGATGAAGTAGAAAAAGCACATGAAGATGTGTTCAACATTCTGCTTCAGGTGCTGGATGATGGCCGCCTAACGGATGGGCAGGGCCGCACGGTAGACTTCCGCAACACCCTTATCATTCTCACCAGCAATCTGGGTTCTGAATATCTGGCCAACTTGCCGGATGGGGAATCTCCCGACATGGTGCAGGCACAGGTGATGAAGGTTGTGCGTGAGCACTTCCGCCCTGAGTTCCTGAACCGTCTGGATGAAATCATCCTGTTCTCGCGGTTACAGAAAGCGGATATGACCAAGATTGTGGATATCCAGATTGCTCGCTTGCAGCAGTTGCTGGATGATCGCAAAATCAGTCTGCACTTGGATAAACTGGCCGAAGCATGGCTGGCGAATGAAGGGTATGACCCCATTTACGGTGCCCGCCCGCTTAAAAGGGTTATTCAGCGCACGCTGCAAAACCCGCTGGCAGAACAGCTTCTGGAAGGTAATATCCTTGATGGAGAAACGGTTAATATCTCCGCCAATGGTGATGGCCTGCTGATTAACGGTAAAACCGCAGCACAAACAGAAGCAGCCATGTAATTTCTGCCTTGGCAGAGTGTGTTACACAGAACGGGAAGGCTTAGGCCTTCCCGTTTTTTATGAAACTTGCTGATCAAAGGAATGTAGAATGTCGGAACCTGTCTGGCTGGTATGGGCCAGAGAAATTCAGGCCATTGCCCAGACAGGGCTTACCTATGTGCAAGACCCGTTTGATAAAGAACGCTATGAAATGCTGCGCAATCTGGCCGCGCAAATGATGGCCGAAGGCAGCCATGTAGATGTGCAAAAAATAGAAAACCTGTTCAGCCAGCAATCAGGTTACGCCACGCCCAAGCTGGAAGTGCGCGTTGGTGTGTTTGATGCCCAGAACCGCCTGTTAATGGTGCGCGAAGTGCTAGACAGCAACCGCTGGACCGTGCCCGGTGGCTGGACAGATGTAAACCTGACCGCATCTGAATGTGCGGCCAAAGAGGTGTGGGAAGAAACTGGCTATACAGTGCGGATTACCAAGTTAGCCATGGCGCTGGATCGCGCGCGCCAAGGGCATATGCCGCCAGAACCTTTTTCTGTCACCAAGCTATTCTTTCTGGGCGAAATAACTGGGGGGGAAGCTACCACCAGTATTGAAACAAGCGAAGTTGGCTTTTTTGCACAGAACAATATCCCGCAGGATATTTCAACCGGGCGCATTACACCGCACGAAATTACCCGGCTTTTTGCACATCAAGCAGACCCCGAATTGCCTACAGATTTTGACTGAATAAAAAATCTGACATCAGGATTTCAAATGTATTTATCCTGATGTCAGAGCTTTTCTTTTTAAGCGAGCATCGGTTGGATGTGGGAAAACTGGCGTTCAAACCGGGCGCGATCCTCTGTTGAAAGGCGAACAGTAATATCTGTCTGTTCATCCTTGTCTTCCCGCGCAACAACTTCACCGTGCTGATAAAGCCAAGCCGAGGCTGCTCCATCTGCCAACGGCAAACGGTAACGCACCGTTTCCATACCTTGTGTAATACGCGCATCAATACGTGCCAGAAGTGTTTCCAAGCCATCCCCTGTAATGGCGGAAATCGCAATGGTATCTTCTGTTTGCGGAATAGCTTCTGGGCCACCCAGCAGATCAACCTTGTTCAGCACTTCAATGATGCGTTCCGGCCAATCCTGCTCCAGCATGTCATCCTTCGCCATACCTTCCAGAACACCCAGCACATCTTTTTTCTGGGCTGCGCTATCTGGATGCGCCACATCGCGCACATGCAGGATAATGTCTGCCTCTGCCACTTCTTCCAACGTAGCCCGGAAGGCCGCAATCAGCTCCGTTGGCAGATCACTGATAAATCCTACCGTGTCAGACAGAATAACCCTCCGGCCAGAAGGCAGGTCAATCGCGCGCATAGTAGGGTCTAGCGTCGCAAAAAGCTGATCCTGCGCATACACAGTGGCACCCGTAAGGGCATTGAACAGCGTGGATTTACCTGCGTTGGTATACCCCACCAAAGCCACCACCGGGAAAGGTACGCGCTTACGTGCCTGCCTATGCAACCCGCGTGTGCGCCGCACCTGTTCCAGATCTTTTTTAAGCCGCACAATACGATCACCGATCATACGCCGGTCGGCTTCAATCTGGGTTTCACCGGGGCCACCAAGAAAGCCAAAGCCACCGCGCTGGCGTTCAAGATGGGTCCACAAGCGTACAAGGCGGGAACGCTGATATTCCAGATGCGCAAGTTCAACCTGCAAGGTGCCTTCCTTTGTGGCGGCACGGGCACCAAAAATATCCAGAATAAGGCCGGTACGATCTATAACCTTACAACCGCATTCTGTTTCCAGATTACGCTGTTGGGCGGGGCTAAGCTTTGCATCCACCACCACCACATCAACCTGATCTGCCTTAACAGCAATACGCAGGGAATCTACCTGCCCCTTACCTAAAAGGGTGGCGGAACGCCTGCTGCGCAGAAGCAATACATCCTTGCGCACAATAACCAGCCCAATAGAGGCTGTTAGTCCCACGGCTTCTTCTAACCGTGCCTCTGCGGCCCGCACATCCTGCCCGTGGGCAGAACGCTCCCACGGCAGGATAACTGCCGCACGGGTTGCTACTTTCTTTTTCTTTTCAGAGAAACTCGTCGCCAAGAGAAAGGTCCCTGTCTGCCTGCGCATCGGCAGTGTTGGAATCGGAAATATTGACAGGAATGCTGGGCATTACCGTGCTGATGGCATGCTTGTAGATAAGCTGGGTTTGTTCATCACGCCGTAAAAGAACAACCTCATCATCAAACCATGTAATAAATCCCTGTAACTTAACGCCGTTAACCAGAAACACCGTAACAGCCGCGCGTGAGCGCCGGATCTGGTTCAGGAACGCATCCTGCACGTTATATGCACTCTCTTTTTCCACAGTGTGAGGCCCTATTCCGTTCTCATTATTATATTTTAGCCGGACTGCCTGCCTAAAGCCTGCAACCTTGAAACATGTCAGCCCACGCCTCGTTCCTCAGATGTTACACCAAGCTGCTTAAGTTTGCGATGCAAAGCGCTGCGCTCCATGCCCACAAACAGCGCTGTACGGCTGATATTTCCGCCAAAACGCAAAAGCTGAGCTTGCAGATACTGGGTTTCAAACAGATCACGCGCTTCTCTTAAGGGCAATGCCATAACATCTGTTGAGGCATCAAACTTCAGCAATGCGGGCGCACTTTCCCCCACAGTAGAGGGCAGCATATCTGCGCGAATGGGCTCTTGGCTGCTCCCGGGCTGCATAATCAGCACACGTTCCATGAGGTTGCGCAGCTCTCGCACATTACCCGGCCAATCATAGGCCTGAAGGGCAGCAACGGCATCGGGCGAGAGTTCACGCGTAGGCAAACCAGCCATTTCTGCTGCGCGGCGCAAAAACATGGCCGCAAGCCCGGGAATATCATCCCTTCTTTCTCGTAGCGCGGGCATACGCAGCGGCACAACTGCTAACCGATAATACAGGTCTTCCCGAAAACGCCCGGCCATAATTTCAGCCTGCAAATCACGGTTTGTGGTAGCCAGCACGCGCACATCCACTTTAACGCGGGCATCACCACCCAGACGTTCGAATGTCTGATCCTGCAAGGCCCTTACAATCTTGCCCTGTGTTTCCAGCGGCATATCTGCCACTTCATCCAGCAAAAGCGTGCCACCATGTGCGCGTTCCAGCACCCCGGTACGGCGACCTACGCCTTCTGTGCCGCCTTCAAGCCCGAACAGTTCTTCCTCAAACCGTCCCGGTGCCAGCGTGGCGCAGTTGAGCGCAACAAAAGGGCCGTCCTCCCGCTTGGAGCGAGCATGGATCATACGGGCAGCCACTTCCTTGCCTGCCCCCGGCCCGCCGCTGATAAGTACGCGCGAGCCTGTGGGAGCTACTTTTTCTATCTGGTTTCTAACGGCTGCAATCTGGGCGCTGTTACCAAACAGTTCCGTATCCTGCCCGGCTTTTATGCGCAGTTCTTCGTTCTCACGCGCCAGCCGCGAAGCCTCCAGCGCACGCCGTACAATAACCAGCAGTCTATCTGCCTGAAATGGCTTTTCTATAAAATCGTAAGCACCATGCTGAAGCGCCGCCACGGCTGTTTCAATTGTGCCATGGCCAGAAATCATGACAACAGGAACCGAAGATTCCTCGGCTTTCATGGCCTGAAGAATGGCCAGACCATCCATGTCTGACCCTTGTAGCCAAACATCCAGAATAACAAGTGATGGCCTACGAGCCCGAAAAGCGGCCAATGCGGTATCTGCACTGGCGGCTACGCGTGTTTCATAACCTTCATCACTCAGAATGCCCTCAATCAGCATTCTGATATCGGGTTCATCATCAACAATCAGGATTTCATGCGCCATGGTTGTCTTTCACCGACAAAATCAGAGTAGCCACAGTTCCTCTTTCTCCCGCTTTGTCTTCCAGACGCACTGTTCCACCATGATCTTCCATGATCTTTTTCACAATAGCCAAACCTAAACCAGTACCCTTGGCTTTGTGCGTCACATAAGGTTCCGTCAGACGATTTCTATCGTCCGATGGAAGCCCAACTCCGTTATCTGCCACTTCTATGGCGATATCTTCTGCACCTTCTATAATCCGAACCGACACTTCACCCTTGGTAGCGGATGCTTGATCTGTAGCTTCGCCCTGTCTGGCTGTCATGGCAATGGCATCCGCCGCATTCTGCAAAAGATTAATAAGTGCCTGACTTATCAATCTTCTATCACATCGTGCTTTGGGGCCTCTGTCTGGAATATCCAGATGGTAGGCAATTTCTGGGTGTGCGTTTCTTTGCAGAATCAGCACCTCACGCACAATACGCGAAATATCCTCGTCTTTCATGACAGGCTGCGGCATACGCGCAAAGGCCGAAAACTCATCCACCATGCGCCCGATATCCCCCACCTGCCGCACAATTGTATCTGCACACTGCGAAAATGTATCGGGATCGGAAGTAATTTCTTTTAAAAAACGCCGCTTTAACCGTTCAGCCGCCAGTTGGATAGGCGTAAGCGGATTCTTGATTTCATGCGCAATACGCCGTGCCACATCGGCCCATGCAGCTTTACGTTGCGCCTGTTGCAGGGCCGTAATGTCATCAAATGTCATCACATACCCTTCGGTAATCGTGCCCCGTAGCTCGGCCCCCAAACGCACCAACAAGGTACGCTGGCTAGCTTGCTGACCTATCTGAATTTCCCGCGTGAGCACAGCATCTGGCGTTGTGCGTGCTTCTTGCAAAAACTCGGAAAATTCCGGCACACGTTGGGCTAAGGGCTCACCAATGGCATCCATTAAATCTGTTTGCAGCAAAACACAGGCAGCACGATTTGGCAGTTCGATATTCTGCTTAACGTCCAGCCCAATCACACCGGCTGAAACGCCAGAAAGCACGGCCTCGGTAAACCGCCGACGTTCATTGATCTGCCCATATGCAGCCATCAACTCCGAACGCTGGCTGGCCAGTTCTTCTGTCATGCGATTAAAAGCGCGGGAAAGACTGGCAACTTCATCATCCCTGTCATTTTCAGGCACATGAACACCCAAATCCCCTTCACTTACCCGGCGCGCAGCTACGCTTAACAAACCCAGCGGGCGCGCAATCTGGTTTGCAAGCGCCAGCCCGATCAAGGCTGCTGCAGCAAGCACCAACAACGCCACCAACGCAAAGATCATGACAAATGTTAGCTGGATCTTGGCACGGTTGTTGCTCAGCCGCTTGTAATCCGCCACCACCTTTTCCGTGCGATGCATGTGCTCCAGAATAGTTGGATCAACCAGCCGGGTAATGACCAGCATAAGCGCTGGCGTTTGAGAAAGTTCCACCACAGCCCGCACTGTACGTTCATCTGGAGAATCCAGAATAGCCACATCGTTTGAGCGCGCCATAACCGTAGCAGCAGGAGGGGGCAGTTCCTGCAAATACCCCGTGCGGCTCATCAACCCGCCCGCGGCCACAACCTTGTTGGTAATAGGGTCATACACCAAGGCTTCTGTCAGCCCGCGCATGGTGGCCTGGCTATCCAGCATTTGCGCCAAGGCATCGTGATCCTGAAACAGATCCATGCCACTGGCCGCCAGTTCGTTCTGGGCGCTCATGATGTAATTGGCCATCGAGAACGCATCTGTACGGATATTGGCGTTATGTTCCACCAGATACCCGCGAGAAGCCTGCAAAGCTTCATTCAACGCTGTGTTAACCCGGTCTGAAAACCAGATCTGAATGCCATAATGGAAAAACAACGTTGCAAACGCGCCCACAACCAGCGTGGGGGCCACAGCCACAATGCCAAACAGCGTAACCAGCCGCACATGCAGCCGCGCCCCAGCCAACCCCTTCCGATGCTCGCGCACCATTGGGCCGATACGGATAGCCAAGGCCACCACAAGCAGCGCCAGCACCATACCATTCAGGAACAGCAGCAAGGGTTCAATCAGGGAATAATGCCCAAAGGACATCCCCCCTGAAAGCACTACAAACGTGGCAAACCCCAAACACAACGCCAACGCAGCAAGCGTAATGGCAACCGTTTTACGCTCCAGAGAACGCAAAAGCCAATGCAGGCGTGTGCGGGAAAGAAGGTGCCTTAGGGAGAACAGAAGCTGCTTCATACCTAAGGATCAGACTACGCCACGAACGACAGGAATCTCAAGGTCTCGAATTTTTTTCCGCAATGTATTTCGGTTCAGGCCTAACATGGCAGCAGCTTTGATCTGGTTGCCGCGTGTTTCGGCCAGTGTCATCTGGATAAGCGGACGTTCAACTTCTGCAATAATCCGGGCATGCAGATCATGCAGCGGCACACCATCCCGCCCGGCTTCCAGATAACGGGCGATATGGCGAGAAACAGATTCCGACAAAGGTTCCGCCGCCATAACGCTGTTGGGAATCGGATCATACGCCAGAGGTTCGGCCAGTTCTGCATCAATCACATCGCCGGTGATGGTTTCCTGAGAATACAGGGCCACAATACGGCGGATGAGGTTTTCCAATTCTCGCACATTACCCGGCCAGCGCCAGGCCTGAAGCCTTGTAATGGCACTTTCATCCAGGATTCTGTACGTTCCGCCATCATCCCGACACTGAGAGAGAAAATGCCGCGCCAGCAGCGGAATATCTTCCAACCTTTCCCGCAGTGGTGGCAGGCGCAACGGCACCACATTCAGGCGGTAATACAGATCCTCACGGAACGTACCTGCCTGAATAGCCTGCCTCAGATCTCTATGCGTAGCAGCTATAATGCGCACATCTGCACGCAAGGGCGTTGTGCCCCCAACTGTGGTAAATTCACCTTCCTGCAAAACACGTAGTAAACGGGTTTGTGCCTCCTGCGGCATGTCTCCAATTTCATCCAGAAATAGCGTGCCGCCTGTGGCCTGCTCAAACCGTCCGGGCATGCGGCCTAACGTGCCGCCACGTTCATACCCAAACAATTCGCTTTCAATCTGCTTGCGCGGAATAGCCGCCATATTGACGGCCACAAAAGGCCCACTTCTGCGCCGGCCATATTCGTGCAATGCGTGAGCTACCAGTTCCTTACCCGTACCGCTTTCCCCAGAAATCATGACTGTGAGATCAGAAGTGGTCAGGCGGGCAATGCTGCGATAGATCCCCTGCATAACAACGGACTGCCCAATTAAAGGCAAGCGTTCTTCTGGCGGTTGATCGGCCGCTGGTTTTTCGGCTTCCTGCACTGGGGTTGTAAGCGCCCTTGCCACAACCGCCAGCAGTTCCTTTAAATCAAACGGCTTGGCCAGATATTCAAACGCGCCACGTTGCGTGGCTTTTACCGCTGTTGTGAGAGTTGATTGCGCGCTCATGACAATAACGCGCAGATCAGGCCGAAATTGGCGAATGCGCGTAACCAGATCCAGCCCACTGCCATCTGGCATGATCACATCCGTAATCACCAAATCCCCCTCACCTTCCTGCACCCATTGCCAGAGTGTGTTTACGGATGGTGTGGTTTGCACCTGATAGCCTGCCCGACCCAATGCCTGCCCCAGCACAGTGCGAATAGAACGATCATCATCAGCAACAAGAATAGTGGGCAGCGGTGTCATAACGTCTCAAACCAGATAAAAAGCTGAAAAACAGAACTGTTGCACAAAAGGGTATCTCACCCGGAATGCCCCATATGGTCGACAATCGGCAGAAACAAGCTGATTTCCGTACAGCCGCGGCGGCTTTCTACCTCAATAACGCCACCGTGGTCGTCCATCACCTTACCGACCAAAGCAAGCCCCAGCCCGCTTCCGTTTACCTTGGTGGATACAAAGGGCTCGAACAAATGAGGGCGCACTGTTTCGGAAATACCCGGCCCTGTATCTCGCACAGTAACAACCAGCGGAAGGTGCCGCCATTGGGCTGTGCCCGGCACAGCCACCCGAATACCGGGGCGATAGCTGGTAAGCAGCGTGATCTCCCCGCCTTTATCGGTATTGCGTATGGCTTCGGCTGCGTTTTTCACTAAGTTAAGCAAGACCTGCACCAACCTGTCCCGATCCCCCCATACATGCGGGAGGGAGGGATCATAACGCTCTATAATTTTGATACCCTTGGCAAAACCGTTGCTGGCCAGCAGGCGCACATGTTCCAATATTCTGTGAATATTGAGTGCCCGGAAATCCAGATTGGCTTCACCAAACATGCCCATGCGGTCAACCAGCGCATCAATACGGTCAACCTCATCACAAATCAGGGTGGCAAGATCACGGTCTGCATCTGTTACGGCCTGTTCCAGCAACTGCGCAGCCCCTTTAATGCCAGATAGCGGGTTGCGCACCTCATGCGCCAGCATGGCGGCCAGCCCGGAAACGCTGCGGGCCGCAGAACGGTAGGCAAGTTGCTGATCCAGCATGCGGGCTGCGGAGGGCTCATGAAATGTCAGTAAAATGATGTCCGGGTAATCTGGCACATCAGCAGCCTGCACACTGACACTTTCATGATGAAAGCGTGGGGAACTAAACAGCAGTTCATGCTCTGTTACACTTCCACCACGGGTGCGCACATGCTGAAGCAGCAGGTAAACCGGATGATCCTGCGGAACAACTTCTGCCAAACCACCGTGCCGTAACTGATGGCGAGACATGCCAAAAAACTCTTCTGCCGCCATATTGGCAGCAAGAATTGTATTTTGTGGCCCTATTTCCAAAACCGGAACGGGTAGACTATCCAGAACAAGCGCCGCATCGGGCTGAGCAACCCCATGCGCTGCTTTTACCTTCACGCCGCCTGAACCTGATCTTGCTGCTGCGCCATGGCATGACGGGAAACGCGCGGCTCTCGCACCGCACCAGCCGCAATTTGCTGATCGTAAAAATCAGCAATCATGGCAATGGCTTCTTCTGGCGTTTCCACCCGATTAAACGCCGCGCGGAATGATGCCGAGCCATGCAGCCCTGCCGAATACCAAGAGACATGCTTGCGTGCCAGACGCAGGCCGGGGCGCTGGCCAAAGTGCTCCAGCATCATATTATAATGTTCTAGCACAATGGCTTTTTCTTCCGGCAAAGCAGGATCGGGAATTTCCTGCCCCGTACGCAAAGCGTGTGCCACCTGCGCCAAAAACCACGGACGCCCGTAACAGCCACGTCCGATCATGACCCCATCTGCGCCAGATTGCGCCAATGCCTCCCGCGCATCTCCAACCGTAAGAATGTCACCATTCACGATAACGGGTAGATCTACCGCGTCCTTTACATTTTTCACAAAGGCCCAGTTGGCCGTGCCATTATAAAACTGCTGGCGCGTGCGGCCATGCACCGTAATCATGCGGATACCCACATCCTGCGCAATACGCGCCAGCACAGGGGCATTTAGGTGTTCATGATCCCAGCCCATGCGCATTTTAAGGGTAACGGGTACCGGCACGGCTTTAACCACGGCAGCCAGCAAACGCTCGGCAGCCCCTTCATCCCGCATAAGGGCAGAACCGGCCATCTGGCCAACGGCCACTTTTTTAACTGGGCAACCAAAATTGATATCAATAAGATCTGCCCCGCGACCTACGGCAATGCGCGCGGCCTCTGCCATGGCATCCGGGTCGCACCCTGCAAGCTGCACGGCATTTGGGCCACCCGCATCCGCCACCTCCGCCATACGCAGGGTGGTATCGTTTTCACGCACCATCGCCCAAGAGGCGATCATTTCAGAAACAACAAGACCGGCCCCCAACTTGCGTGCCAGACGCCGAAACGGCAGATCTGTCACACCAGACATGGGGGCCAGAATGACAGGCGTATCCAAAACGATACTGCCCAGAGTAATGGGACGCAGGGTGGGTTGCGTATGCACTGTTATTTCCGTTTGCCTATGATTTAGGCAGAAATACAGCCACCCCGCGCCTTACGCAACATAAGAAACCGTAATGGCGCCAGCTTAGGGCACCAGAACAGAAACTGTAGCCGTGCAGGCAATACCTTCTTCACGCCCGGTAAAGCCCAGACGTTCGGATGTGGTGGCCTTAACGGAAATCCGATCCACATCCACTTCCAGCAAATCTGCCAGACGTTTGCGCATGGCTTCAGAATGCGGGCCAATTTTAGGGCGCTCGCAAATCAGTGTCAGATCCGCATTTACCAGCATGCCGCCGCGTTCACGGATACGCTGGCCTGCATGCACCAGAAAGCGGGCGCTATCTGCGTTTTTCCACTCATTCTGGCTGGGTGGAAAATGGCGGCCAATATCACCTTCAGCCAATGCACCATAAATGGCATCACACAACGCATGGATACCCACATCGGCATCTGAATGCCCGGCCAAGCCTTTGGTATGGGGCACCGTAATACCGCACAGGATGAGCGGACGCCCTTCCTCAAACGCATGCACATCGTAACCCAGCCCTACGCGCGGCAGAAGCGTGGGGCCGATCAGTCGTTCCAGACGCACCAGATCACCCTCATATGTCAGCTTGATATTATCTTCATCACCCGCCACCAACGCGACGCTGAACCCGGCATCTTCCAGCAGTTTGGCATCATCCGTTGCACTCACGGATGCAGCGCCACGATGGAGATCTAAAAATAGGCCAAAGCGGAAGCCCTGTGGCGTTTGGGCACGATAAAGATGATCCCGCGGGACGGTGCCATCAATCACACCATCTTTTTCCCGCTTGAGTGTATCCGCCACTGGCACAGCCGGAATGGCCCCAGGATGCTGCTCCAATGCAGAAACAACATTGCCAATCACCTGCGCGGTCACATACGGGCGGGCCCCATCATGCACCAGCACGATATCCGGCTTTTCGGCTTCTGGCAGTTTATCCAGTGCCTCCAGCCCTGCGCGCACACTGGCTTGCCGGGTTTCACCTCCAGCTACTGGCGGCAGAATCTTCAATCCTTCCAGCGCCTCGTTCAAGGAGGCAGGATCTCCAACTGGCTGAATAGAGGTGACATGAGGCAATAAAGCTTGCGCTGCATGACGGATTACGGGTTGTCCAGCCAGCAGCACGTACTGCTTGGGAATGGAAGAACCCGTAGTGGCGGCATAACGACTGCCCGTACCGGCAGCCAAAAGAATGGCGGCTACTCGCATGTACGAAGCAATGGGGCGGCCTGCCTTGTCCGTCAAGCCTCAAAATAGGCAGAACACGGCTTTAGGGTTGGGCCGTATGCTCTTTTTCCTGCGACGGGCGATAGGCTTCTACCAGATAAAGCGGGCGTTTTTTGGTTTCATTAAAAATACGGCCCACATATTCGCCTATCAAGCCAACTGTCATAAGCTGGATACCGCCTAAAAACAGGATAACCGCCATAAGGCTGGGGTAACCCGCCACCCGGTTACCAAATAACAGGGTGCACCCAACAATCCAGATACCGTAGCACACAGCCAGTATGGAAATACCAAGCCCCATATATGTGCTTAACTGAAGCGGCAGCACAGAAAACGAGGTGATTCCCTCCAGCGCGAAGTTCCACAAAGACCAGTAATTAAAACTGCTCTTACCCGCAGAACGTGGGGCACGATCATACAGAACGGCGCGGGATGGAAAGCCAACCCAAGCAAATAGCCCTTTCATAAACCTATGCCGTTCACGCAGTAGCAACAGACTATCCACCAGCCTGCGGCTCATCAGCCGGAAATCCCCTGTATCTGGCGGAATAACCACTTTGTTGCCTAGCCGCTTCATGACACGGTAGAACATCCATGCTGTCAGCCGTTTGGGAATAGTCTCCCCTTCCCGCGTGTTGCGACGGGCGTAAACAGTATCTACATCATCTGTCCATGCGGCTACCAGATCGGCAATAACTTCTGGTGGATCCTGTAAATCGGCATCAATTACAATAATGCCGCGCGTACCCCGTGCATGATCCAACCCTGCTGTTAGAGCAATTTCCTTACCAAAATTGCGGGAAAGGTTCACAACACTTACGCGCCCATCCTGCTCTGCCAGAGCATACATGCCAGCCAACGTTTGATCCCGCGAGCCATCGTTTACGTAAACAACCTCCCACGGCGCACCAATCCCTTCCATAACGGCAGATAGCCGCTGGTGAAAAATTGGCAGAACTTCCTGTTCATTATAACAGGGCACAACCACGCTAAACGCTGGCGAAAAACCAGATGGCAAAATTTTTTCCTCTCATTCAGCATCGAACAAGACTATCTCAATCAAGCAAGCCATCAGATGTTGGAGCTTGCTCCATGCTGCCAGTTTATACAGATACCAAAGCACAAAAAGCTTAAATAATAAGTGCTACAGATTTTGCCTAAAGGCTGTTGTCAAATCCGCAACAGGGTGCGGCAAATTCTCTCCAATACGGCATTCTCAGGCTTGCATCCCGCCTGTGGCAAACTAAAAGAGCCCCATATGGCGCTTTATATCTTCTTTCAGGGATAATATTACCTCATGGCCACGCAAGAAATATTAAAAGAAAATGTAAAGGATGCGCCTATGGTGCTCCAGAACATTATTTTTCCGGCTCTTCAGTCCGTTATCCCTGAAGATCTGTATTTTCGGGCTCTGAATGAAAAGGTTGAGCTTTTTCGTGCTGCGCCAGAAACACTTTCATTTCATGCGGGCGGGCGGGCTGCCTTTGATACATACTTTAACGGCATTACCGTTGAACGGTGGCGTGAACTCTGTGCCATTGAGAACCTGAGCCTGACGCTGGAAGGCAAAGGCAAGTTTATTGTCCGCTTTGGGCTGCATCAGCTTGGCCTGCCCCACCGGTGGTTGTTTGAACACACAGTGGAACTGGAAGAAGGCGCACCGGTCTCTCTGGATCTGCCATTCTGGGCTGGTCTGGAACGCGGCCTGCTTTATATGTGGGTGGAAGCGCTGGAAGATGGTTACCTGCGCGGCGGCAATGTTTCCACCACACAGCAGCCAGTGCGAGATGCCCGCATGGCTATTGTTATCACACACTTTAACCGTAAACCGCACCTGCTCCCTGCCCTGCAAAAGCTTGAAGCTGGCCTGAAGAATGCACCACAGTGGAAAGACCGGGTGCAGGTTATTGTGGTCGATAACTCTCAAAACGTCACACCTGATGAAGCCGGAAGCGCGCTGGTTATACCTAACCGGAATCTGGGTGGCGCTGGCGGCTTTACCCGCGGGTTGCTTTACGCAAAAGACCACGGCTTTACGCACTGCCTGTTCATGGATGATGATGCTAGCTGTGACTTTGAGGCCGTTTGCCGTGCCTACATGCTGCTGAGCTACAGCACGGAAGATCGCGCTGCCATTGTAGGCAGCCAGCTTCGTGAAACTGTGCCTTGGCAGCTGCACGAAGCCGGAGCGCGTTTTGTAAAAGGCCGGTGGATTGCCCGTAAACACATGCTGGACATGCGCAATATCCACCACCTTTTGCTTTCAGAAATGGATGATTCCGCCGCCAACTACGGCGGCTGGTGGTTCTTTGCCTTTCCCATTTCTGCCGTGCGCCACTTCCCCTACCCCTTCTTTGTGCGCGGGGATGACGCGGAATTCTCGCTCCAGAACAAATTCCCGCTGGTAACGATGAACGGCATCTGCTCCATGGCAGAAGACTTCAGCGTCAAGGAAAGCCCGATGACGCGGTATCTGGGCCTGCGCGCGACCATGGTACTGATGATGCTGAATGGAGAAGAAAAATCCAAACCGTATCTGGATGTTTTTCTGGTCTGGTTCCGTGGCGTTCTGTTCTCCTACAATTACGCCAGCGCCAAAGCGTTAATCATGGCCATGAAGCACGTGATGGAGGGGCCTGAATTCTTTGTGCGCAACATGGATATGGCTAACGTACGTGCCCAGATTGGCGCCCTGACACCCAGTGAAAAAATGGTGCCTTATGATCTGAAAGATATTGAGGTTCTGCACCATCATCATCACGATGGACGTATCCGCCGCCTGGCACGGCTTGTCACTCTCAATGGTACACTTCTGCCAGCCGTATTGATGCGGGATGATGTGCGCTTCCAGTTCAAAGACTTTAACGCGGCTTTCCGTGATATCTTCCGTTTTAAACACGTGCTTTACTATCACGAAGCCACGCGCACGGGTTATGTCGCCACTCAGAACAGAAAACTGTTTTTTGAGCTCTGGAAAGAAGGGTTGGCAGTGTGTGCAAAATTTGCGCGCGCCATGCCTGCCCTGCAACAAGCTTATGTCAAAGCGCTGCCAAATATGACAACTGAAGATTTCTGGCGCCATGTTTACAAAAATGAACTGACAACAGAAGAAAAAAAGAGCTGAGTTTATCAAAGTCTTTTTCTTAATCTGACGTATCAGAAAAAAGCCCGGCAAAAATATTGCCGGGCTTTTTAGTATCAGCGCATTTGCAGAATAAGCTGCAATTTTCGCTCTCTGCTGAGTTGCCACAAAAAGACCACCAACCCTAACACCCCCATCAGTAGACAAACCAAAGCCAGCGGCCATGTGTGCGGGAAATAGGAAACTGTCAGCTTACCAGAACATCCTGCTGGTACATCAACCTGCACCAAAACATCCTGAAAACCACTTACGTTTACTTTACAATTCAAACCTTGCGCGGTGTAACCCGGCCACCACTGGCGAGACAAAACCATCCGCACGGGCGCTGTATGCGCTGGCACAGAAAACGTCATGCTATTTGCTGTCTCACGCTCCACTGTCACGCCTGTTTGCGTAGAATACGCCAGATTGGCTGGATACGTTTTGGGCGTAGAAAGATACAGCATTCCAGACTGTGCTGTAGCAACCTTATGGTATCCGCAGGCCAGAAAATCATGATGATATTTCTGATAGGTATCGGAAGACACCACCATGCTGCTAACGGCAAACAGATCAAACAAACAGGGATTACCGGGCAGCATAACAGCAGATGCCAGTTTGGGAATAATATCATCCGGTTTGAAAATGGTATGAGACGTATCGTGCGTTAAAACGGCATCGGTATAATCCTGCCCATTGGGAGAATAACCATTGAGCGCACGGATATTGTAATACCCAAACAAGCTTGATTGCAGATCTGCCGCTTCCTTTGGATGCTCCCTACTCCAAGGCACAAATGAAAGCAGATTACCCTGCATATTCACTGAGGCAGGAACAGAAACATGAGAAGGCAGTACATTCACCGGCAAATAAATCCTCCCCAGAGAAGGCATGCTGGCGAGCATCAGCAACAGGGAAAATACTGGTATAGCCGCTGGAATAATAAGCCCAATATCTTTGTCGGTTATTTTCTTGCTTCTGGCATACAAAAACCACACCGCTACCAACGCAATGCTTGTTAAAAGCTCCAAAGCAACAACTTTGGGACGCTCAAATACATTTTTGGAAGCCGAAACAACAAACAGCAAAGCGGTAATTCCAAAAAATACATTCCGTCTCGCAGAACTTTCAACAATGTCCTTTTTTGAAAAAACATAGAATGTCGTAATTGCTGCAAATACAGAAACATACGGCACAAAACGCAAAGGCCAACGTAAAATACCCATTTGCGAAGGCATAAGAGCCAAAGCCGTTGTTATACCCAAAATAACCAAACAGGCTGCCAGAACACGATCACGCACAGAAGTACGGAAGAAAATTGCAACCGGCAACGCAAACAGTGTGGAAAACCCAACAGGTATAAAAACAGACTTATACCCACCAAAATAATTCATGAATTCATAATAAGTTGGAGAGAACGTTACCAGTAACTGAGAAAGGCTGGGCACCATAAAATTATCTGCATTCTCCCACCCTGTTGCACGGTTAAGCAGCGGATGCAGATACACGTATTCTGAATACACAGGAATGGCGGCTATGCCTGCCAATAACAAAGGCACACAACGCCGGAACAGAACCTTTATGGGATCTCCATATGCCAGATCCACACAACTAAAGCCTGCCACAACAGCCAGATAACCAATAAACCCATGCGGCCAGCCAGAGGCCAGAAGCACAAGTGTTGCAGCAAAATTAGCTATAACTGCCCCTGTGGTCATACGTTGGCGCAATTGGCAGTACGTTGCAATGGCCAGCAAAGACCACGCATGCCCATTAGCAGCGTTCCACCATGGCCCGGCATATTGATATAAAAATACTGGGTTGATTGCGATCGAAAACCCAAGCAACAAAGAAATATCGCGCGATATTTCCAAGCTGCGACCTATAATATAACCGGAAATGCAGCAGATAAAAACGTTACACAAAGCATAAAACCACCCCGTAATAAGCGGATTGGTTGTAAGGCAGGTTACCAAAGATGCCAGAATATTCTGCGGCGCAAAAATACCACGCTGCAATTCTACCATTGCGTTATCACCAATAAAAATATTCTTGGTGATGAACGGAATTTCTCCAGATAACCATGTCTGCCCATACTGGCGCAGAAACCCCAGATACTCGTTCTGGGCATCATCTATGGTAAAAAAGGACGGAAAGCGAACCTCGCATATCCCCACCACAAAGCACGACACCAGCAAAGCGTAAAAAACAGCTAAAAAACCGTTTTTTACGAAACTATTGTTTCTTGACATATCAGACCAAAAAAAATGGAATACCTTTCTCTTTTTCAACAGAAAGCGCCAAAATTATCAATAAAAACTAAATAAATTTTACGAAACCGCATAAAAAAAACACCCATACAAATATATTGCATGGGTGTTTCATAAAATATTACAGAAAATTACTGTCAGGTAGGATCAACAAAAAACGCAGGGAGTGAAAGTTCCGAAGCCTGCAATGCCGTGTCGATCACATCGCACGCAGCCAGCGCTTCCTTGATGGTAACATCCATATCCAGATAACGGTACGTGCCCAAACGCCCCATAAAGGACACGCCTTTTTCTGCACGTGCCAGCTCGATATAGCTTTCGAGCATCTTCTTTTCGTTTACCAACCGGATCGGGTAGTAAGGAATATCGTTTTCACCCGCCAGACGACTGTATTCACGGAAACAAACCGTTTTGGAGAACTTGTCCTGTTCCCACGGGGCAAAGTGTTTGTGTTCAGAAATACGCGTATAAGGCACTTCTTCATTACAGTAGTTGATAACCGCGGTACCCTGATGATCGCCATCATCTACAAAGCGTTCAAAATCCAGCGTTCTGTACCCTAGGCGGCCCAGACGGAAACCAAAATACCGATCAATCGGCCCCGTATAGAATACGTGCTGAAAATCTTCTTTCAGGCTTTCAAAAGAACTGCCTAACCGGACATCAATGCCTTCAACGTTCAGGATATTCTGCACAATGGCAGTATAACCTTCTTCTGGCATGCCCTGATACGGATGGTTGAAGTAGTTATCATCATAATTGAAGCGCAAAGGCAGGCGCTTGAGAATGGAAGCCGGAAGCTGTGTAGGCTCCAGCCCCCACTGCTTGCGCGTATATCCATAAAAGAATGCCCGATACAGATCCGGGCCAATCATGCTCAGTGCCTGTTCTTCAAAGGACTGAGGGTTAGTAATGCTTTTATCCGCTTTGCTTTCAATAAAAGCACGCGCTTCCTTCGGCCCCATTGTAGTACCGAAGAACTGGTTAATGGTCAGCAGGTTAACAGGCAGCGTATAGACGTGCTCGTTAGAAATGGCTTTCACACGGTTTACATAAGGCTTGAACGTGCCAAATTTCTGCACGTAAGCCCATGTACGCTCATCTGCGGTGTGGAAAATATGAGGCCCATATTTATGCACCATAACACCGGTTTCAGCATCACGCTCCGTGTAACAATTCCCACCAATATGGGAGCGTTCATCCACGACCACCACTTTATGACCGCGCTCTGCCAGATGACGGGCAATAACGGCACCACTAAATCCAGCGCCCACAACACAAAATGTCATACGTTTCTCAACCCTTCAGCCCTAACTTTAACAACAAACAATACCAGTTTAATCTTTGAAGAATGTATATCCCGTTACCACACTTTGGCCAACAACTTGCCTAAGTTCATCAGGCGTTAAAGTTTTTCGTACATGAAGCCTATAATATAACCAAAGCAAGTGGCACGTCATAGGAAAGGAGGCCCCATAAATATGGAGCCTCCTTTCCCGCAGAACTACATAAACTTAAAGAAATTCAACAACAGGACGTTCCTCAATTAAGAGCTTGTCCCTATTATGCAGCAACCAGACGCCCATAATTCTTTCCGAAATAAAGCCAAAAATTCTTTTCTGATAATCAGTATAATTATTGAAAAATTTCAAATCAGCCAAAGGAAGCAGTATTGAGAAAAGCCATTCACAGTATCTATCAACAACAGCTTTCTTACCAACAAACATGTTGTATCGGTAAATAGCACACTCCTCTCTCATGAAAAATCTATACGCATCCATATATTCTGGGTGCAATCTTTGTATCATTCTTTCAACAAGAAACATGTCATCTATATTATGGTACAATCTATAGTTATGTAAAACGTTCCCTACGTCCTGCTTCAAAGAAACCACAAGATCGACATCACCCATAAGGTAATCAAAATCATTCCCTGCGGCTATTTCTTCTCTTTCAATCTTTTCATCTGGATTAGACGGGGTCTTATAAAACAGATTATTTCCATACGTTTTTTTTGCAAAAAAACGTCGATAATGACTCAATCCAACAATGTCGGACGTTTTGTCATTTTTCCACATCCAATATAAGGCTGTTAATTCACAGAAGCAGTAATTGAGATCAGATATATTTTGCCCTGTATCATCACCCATGAAATTTGTTACTATATTCTTATTCTTTTTCCCACACAACATTGGAGTATAAATATTATCAATAGGATTTTGAAAGTTATCGTGGCAAGCGGTGTATATTGTTACTTTCATAATTACCTCGAGGAGCAAAATCTTATCTTATAATAGAAAAATGCAAATATTAAAAGACTCAATCCATCAACAGTAAAATACATTGATTTCCAAAAAGATCCCCCTCAAAAACCTTTTCGAAAAGCCCCGCAAAATAAAAAATAATACATTCATGTGTAAACAACATTAAATACAAATATTAATTATTTTATTTATAAACAGATATCCAAAAATTTCGACTGCATAATGTAGATAGTTTACTTCTATACGACTTTCTCAAAAACGGTGTCTTCAAAATAAATATAATACTTGTTTTGAAAAAAGCCCATGTAAGAGCCAGCAATCGGAACCTATTAAGTTCCACCTCAAAAATATCTGAACTTTCATATTTACGATAAACAATGCGCTGATGTCTGAATGTCAGCCCCAGTAACCCGCTCGTATATTCTCCTACATATACCGGTTTTTTATATAAAGCCCATCCTGGCAGAAGATGCCCGTTTAAACTCATGAGCCTCACACATCTCCTCAATTTTGTTTCTAATTGTCCTTCATAATGAAACCGATGTGATTGAAAATATGCAGGTTCTTTACATTGCACAGCTTCTTTTTGGATACGCTTGGCAAGGGGCATAAAATCCAGATTTTGCCGCCAGAAATCAGCCCCTTGGCTTACATCTTGAAATGCCAGCAAAATAGCCTGCGCACTTTGATACCTGCATGATAATGCACACCATAAAAAAGCGAGCCCCATCATTTTTACAGCCGGTAATGCGCGCCCTTGCCCCACCATAAGGTAGATAGCCAAGGATGCCCGCATACCCAAGTAACGGGTAAAAGCACTTTCCTTGCTCAAAAAGTGTTCAGAAAAACAGGCAATACCATTTACCGTAACAATATTAAAACGGTTCATCAGGCCAAAAAGCGCATCATCTCCTCTCACAAAAAAGGGAAATGGATAGGCTGATACGGCATCTAGCCTGAACGCAAAAAACCACCATCCACCATAAACGGGCTTGCCTGTATCCTGCTCCAGATTCAGCAGATTTTCTATAGGCCTAACGTCTTCACCTTTATGTAAAGGACGAAACACCCCCTCTGAGAATTCAGCACCTTTTTCCTGCACACTCCATGGCTTTTGATCGTCCAGCAAGGTACCTGCCAAGCCGATGCGCCTATCTACACTGTAAGCCAACATAGCGTAGCAACGCCGTATAGCTTCAACCTCGCAGGAAATATCATCATCCATGAACAGACAGTGGGTAAAGGTGCCTTGCTCATGCAGATATAAAAGGCCGCGCGCAAAACCACCGCTGCCGCCGTAATTATGGTTTTTGATAACCTTGGCCCCCGGCACCTCCGCCGGATCAAGGTTGGCTGAATTATCTATAACAATAAAATGGATCACATCCTGATAGGCAGGATCTTGCAAAAGCGCCTTTTGCACCCGCTGAATGGAATTACGTACATATTGTTGCCGATTAAAATGCGTGATGACAACACCCAACTGAGGCACCTGCACCATGGGCGAGGATGTTGCAAAATATACGGCCTCTACCGTGCACTCTGACTGAGCCGTTACACTACAATACAGCAGGCCTTCAGATAATGTAGGCCACGCTGATATTTCCTCTGCGCAGCGTATTTCGCCCTCAATTTCTTTGCTCCAAAGAGGTGTGACAACATCTGCCTTGGAACGATAAAAAAGCGTTACCTCACCTTGCCCGCGTATATGCAAGCTCAACAGCAGGCGACTTACACCACCAGCCTGTTTCCACTTTTTTACGGAAAACGCATTGTAAAATGTATCAAAAGTAAATGCCTGCCCCATCTTTAGCCGAAAGGCTGAGGAAGATGCATCAGCCACACGCTCTGGCAGCGCAGGACGTGCATACATTGCATCGCATTGCTCCAGCCCTTCAGTTGGCAAGATAAGACGATGCAAAACCGTAAGCATGGGAGCACTTTCAAACGGAGCGTGAAAAGACACATCCGGCTTTAGCGCACACAAACGCCTACTGCACCCTGTATTTTAGGAAAAAATGGCGCGCCCTGCTGGATTCGAACCAGCGACCCACAGCTTAGAAGGCTGTTGCTCTATCCAACTGAGCTAAGGGCGCTTTACGCCCTACGCATAATAGGGAAAAGCAAGAAAATCAATGCGTCCAGTTTTGGATGCGATCATAACGGAAGTTATCTGCATATACTTTGGGGCGACGCATACGCGGTGCTGTTTCTTCCACCACATACGCAATGTGTTCGCGTTGCGCATAAGCTTCCGCAGCCTCACGGCTATCAAAATACAAATGTATTTGAGATTGTGGATCTGCACTACCAGTCCACCCCATAAGGGCGCTCTGCTTACGTGGAGCAGATTGACCGTATTCAAAAACCCACTCTCTAGTGCCAGCCAAACCTGACTGACCAGCAGGCTTTGACTGCCTATAAATACGCGCTGGCATGATGTTGCCTCCCGCTTTATTTATGGTCGGGGCGCCCGGACTCGAACCGGGGGCCTCGTGTACCCAAAACACGCGCGCTACCAGGCTGCGCCACGCCCCGAACTGAGCGCTTGTTTAAGCGCCTATTCGGAGTATGGCAACCCTCTGATGATAAAAAATCAGTCAACCATGCTTTTTTTGCTTTTTGCCAGCGGTGGCACAAACAAAGGCGCCGTATCCCACGGGAACAAAACCCAGGTATCCTGCGGCACTTCTGTAATAAACAGATCTGTCAGTTCCTTGCCCGCAGGCTTGGCATACAGGCATGCAAAATAAGCTTTGGGCAGTTTTTCACGCACCACACGGGCCGTCACACCAGAATCAACCAGATCATCAATAATCAGGAAACCTTCTCCATCACCGGCGGCAACGGGCTCCTTAATAATCTGGGGCTTGCCCATATTTTCTTCATCATACGTCACGACAGAAATGGTTTCTATCAGACGGCACCCTAGTTCACGCGCGGCAATAGCTGCGGGAATCAACCCTCCGCGTGTTACCGCCACAATGCCTTTAATGGGCATTTTAGGCATCAGCGCCTCTGCTAACGCACGTGCATCACGATGCAACTGATCCCATGTTACCGTGGCATAATTCACAGCCATTCAAGCGTTCCCTTTTCCATCCATTCTGCAAACAATGCTTCTGTCGTGCCGTCGGGTCATTACATGACTGTTTGCCACAAAGTCTCGGCGGCTCGGCTCCAACCTATGGGCCGAAAACGTGTCTTTATCTGTTGCTCCATAGCTGCCAGGCGCTGCGGCTGATCCAGAACGTTACGTACAAGCTCCAATGCCTGCGATGCGTTATCAGGGTCAAACATTTCTGTCAGCCCCATCCCTGCTTCTGGCAGGGAAGACGCAGCAGACGTCAGGCAGGGCTTTCCCCAATGTAGGCTTTCTGTCACCGGTAGGCCCCAGCCTTCATAAAATGAAGGAAAAATTGTAAACCGCGCCTGCTTATAAAGCTGCGCCATACAGCTATCAGATGGTCGATCTACCCACACAACGTGCCCATTCAGCCACGCGCTATTTTCAAGCTGCTGCAACAGATCGTCCACCAGCCATCCCCGCCCGCCAGCAATCACCAGCTTCGGTACGGTATTGGCTGGCCGTTCCCGCAACAACCGCCGCCATACTCTTACTAAAAGCGCGTGATTTTTACGCACTTCCAACGTGCCAGCACATAAAACATAAGGCCCCAACTGCTTTATGTGCTCTTGAACAGAAGGAGGGGCGCTTGCCGGATCTGCCTTAGAAAACCCGCACCCCATAGGCACTACAATAACGGGAACAGAAAGCGGCGCGCCGCTGCGTTGTGCATAAGACAACACATCTTTCTGGGTAGATTCGGAATTCGCAAAAATAACATCGCATTCCGGCACAACCTGTTCATACCAACGCCGAAATACAGCGGGCAAACCGGGCTGGCACCATTCTGGCCACAAAAGCGGCACCAGATCATGCACCAAAACCCCAATACGCATGCCGTATTGCTGCCGACACTGTCGCAACAGTTTTTGATACATGGCATGAGACCATGATGCCCCCAGCGAAAGCAGGATATCCCCCTTTTGAGGAGAAAAAGCCTGTTCCTGTGCACTAAAATCATCTTTTTTGTGCAAATTATGAGAAGCCAGTTCCCATAAGCCGCGCACAAGCATTCCTCCTGCCTGCATCGCACTCTGGGTATTTCTGATCAGCTTACCAGCAGGAACGCGTACAGAAACTGGCACATGCTGCCCACATTTTTGAAGCAAACTTTGGTTTGTAAGGTATGAAGTAGAAAGGCTGCGTATCTGCATGCTTTCTGGTTGCCCAGCCCCCTGCCCACTCAGGGCTTGCCAAACCGCCTGCACCTGCGCCCAAGACACCACCACAAAGCCTGTACCCTGAATAGTGTGCCGCACAAAACCAATGTGGCCAGCCATACGCGGATCAACCATAAAAGCTGCACAAATTTCCAGCACAACGCGTTGAATACCCGTAAGCCGTGCACCTGCTTGTGCAAAGGCAAACAGATCTTCCACATCCATCCAGATACGCTTCATGATGGCCTTCCTTTTTTCTATCCGCACGATCTGGATAAAACATATTCTGCATCTGCAAGAAAACGTGGCAGACGCGCTTTTCCATGATTATAGAGGGTTGCATGACAAGTCATGCTGTTACTCCCCTCCCTCCTCTTGTGCTGGATCATCCGCTTATCAAGCACAAATTGACCCATTTGCGACGCGCAGAAACCTCTACTGCCGGTTTTCGTCGGCTTGTGCGCGAACTAAGCTTGCTGATGTGCTACGAAGCCACCCGCGAGTTGCCATTAGAACCAGTAGAAATCCAAACGCCTCTGGAACCCATGATGGGTGAACAACTGGCTGGGCCAGATGTGTGCTTTATTTCCATCCTGCGTGCTGGCAATGGGCTTTTAGATGGCATGCTGGATTTGGTGCCATTTGCACCGGTTGGCCATATTGGTTTGTACCGTGACCCCGAAACACTGGAAGCTGTAGAATATTATCTTAAGCTTCCCTCTCAGGTTTCTTCCCGCCGCTGTATTGTTGTTGATCCCATGTTGGCTACCGGGCACAGCGCGGCAGCCGCCATTACGCGGTTGAAGGAAAAAGGAGCACGCAAGCTGCTGTTTACCTGCCTGCTTTCTACCCCAGAAGGCATTGCCTGCTTGCAAAAAGCGCATCCAGACGTGCAGATTATGACATGTTCTATTGATCGCGGTTTGGATGAACACAGTTACATCGTTCCCGGCTTGGGTGATGCTGGTGATCGCCTTTTTGGCACACGTTAAGCGCTTGCCCCTTGGCATGCATTTTTGTGGATACGTGATATGAAATTGAAATCCGCTACCGTTCTTGCTGGCCTTCTGCTTGCTCTTACTGCCTGCCATGAACAGCCAGCATCAGACAGCAGCCCCTTGTTCCATGACAAGGCGCACCAGAAGGCCCCTCCGCCCATTATTGAAGATGAAGATGAAAACCCCCATGGTGGCCCTGCCTTAGATGAAAATGATGGCTACCGCCCAGACTCATCTAAAGCAAGCGGGCCTTACATGGGAACGGGGGCTGGCGGCTCACCGTAATATCTCAACGGTTACATTACACTTTATCATAAAGCCCTATTCCTGCAACTTCAGTGCCTTATTGGAATAGGGCTTTCATTTAGTACCAAACTTACTCATCAATTTCTGGAACACTGCCAATACGTTCCAAAAATTCTGGTTCTCCATAATCACCAGCTTCTTCATCCACCTGCATACGCACCACCAGTGCTCCGGCCACGGAAAGAACGCCTGCTCGCACCTTTTCTATCCGGCGATGCGCATCTTCCAGATTACGGCACAGAATGGCAGATCCACCTTCTAACTTCGTGCCCCGCCAAACAAATGGCTGAAAAACGATATGTTCAGACAAAGACATGAGATCCTCCTCAGCTTTTTCTGTTCTATATTTGTTCACATAAAAATTGCAAGTGCAATTAAAATAGGTTCCATAAAAAAAGCCGTGGCCCTTACTCTAGGCCACGGCTTTCTAAGCATTGCGCTGCTGTATGGCGTTACGGACGCCCAACAGACAGATACGAAAAACCAGATTCACGCATAACAGCAGGATCAAAAATATTGCGCAAATCTACAATAATTTTATTTCGCATACGTTGCGCCAAAGCATCTGGTGAAATGGATCGGAACTGCTCCCACTCTGTTAAAACCACCAAAACGTCAGCATCCTGTGCGGTTGCCAACGCATTTTCACAGTATGTTGTTTCTGGTGGCAAAAGAGATTTGGCGGCATCCATGCCAACCGGATCATAAGCCTGCAAGCGTGCCCCGCCCTCAGCCAAACGGTGCAAAATGGGAATGGAAGCTGATTCCCGCATATCATCTGTTTCAGGCTTGAAGGTCAGGCCCAGTACAGCCACGGTCTTATTGTTTACCGAACCACCACACGCCGCAATAATGCGGCCCGCCATGGCAGCTTTACGAGCCTCATTCACCTGCACTGTGGTTTCTACTAAACGACACCCGCTTTGGGCTTCCTGCGCGATGCGGGAAAGAGCCAGCGTATCTTTGGGGAAGCAGGAACCACCATAACCGGGGCCAGCATTTAAAAAGCGGCTGCCAATACGATCATCCAGCCCCATTCCGTAAGCCAACTCTTGCACGTTGGCCCCTAATTTTTCACACAGATCGGCCATTTCATTAATGAAAGAAATCTTCATGGCCAAAAAGGAGTTGGACGCATATTTGGTCAGCTCTGCCGTTTCCAGACCGGTAAAGACCAATGGTGCATCAATTTTCTTCAGCGGTTCATAAACCCGCTGCATAACAGCTTCGGCACGGCGTGCGCGTTCTGGCTGTTTTTGATCCAACCCGATGATAACCCGATCTGGGCGCATACAATCATCAATAGCGCTGCCCTCACGCAGGAACTCAGGATTGGAGGCTACATCAAAATCCAGATCCGGGCGGGTGGCGCGAATAATTTCAGCTATTCTACGGCTACTGCCCACTGGCACTGTGGATTTGGTGACAATAACGGCATAGCCGGTAAGAGCTTGTGCAATCTGCCGGGCCGCTGCGTGTACATATTGCAGATCTGCTGCACCATCCCCATTCCGTGGCGGCGTGCCCACGGCAATAAAAACAGCTTCTGCGCCAGCAACAGCCTGTGCAATATCATCCCCAAAAGTCAGGCGTCCGGCACGTGCATTGGTTTCAACCAACACATCCAAGCCCGGTTCATAAATAGGGATACGACCTTCGCGCAAAGCAGAAAGGCGGTCTGGATTTGTTTCCACCACAGCAACATGCAGCCCAAATTCAGCAAAACATGCGCCGGAAACCAGTCCAACATATCCGCCACCAATCATGGCTATACGCACGAGCAACTCTCCCATCCTGCCATAAGGTCACACCCTGCTTTATGTACAAATATCAGGGGAACTCAACAGCGGCATCAATGCCCTGTGCAGCCAACATACGCAATGTGAAAAGGTAAATATTGGTTTTTGCCTGTTACTTTCCCCCGTTTACACCCCGAAAAATGAAAGGCATGCGCCTATACGCCAAGCTGAGCCTTCACATTTACGCTCACCAAATATTCGCCTAGCGCAAGTCAATTTAATATGTCACTATCGAAACGGAATAGACGGACATTTAATGGAGTAAAGAGCGCATGAAACTGGTTACTGCGATTATCAAGCCTTTCAAACTTGATGACGTGCGCGAAGCTCTGGCCCCTTTAGGCATTCAGGGGTTAACAGTTTCTGAAGTGAAGGGCTTTGGTCGGCAACGCGGCCAGACCGAGATTTATCGTGGTGCAGAATATCGCATCAGTTTTCTGCCCAAGATCAAGGTTGAAATTGTTATCAAAGATGACATGGAAGACATGGTTGTGGAGGCCATTGCCACAGCAGCGCATACTGGCAAAATTGGTGATGGCAAAATCTTTGTAAGTGATATTTCACGCGCTGTGCGTATTCGCACCAAAGAATCTGGCGAAAGTGCTCTGTAAGCAAGTTTTCACGCGCTACGTTACTTTAAAAATACATTACTGAAGGAAAATATATTCCCTTCAGTAATGTCCTTTTGCTTCCAATCAAATAATATAATCAATTGGCGGCAGTGTCTGATCCATATTCAGGGCGGGCATGCGCCCGGTATGGCGCACACCAACCTTACGGGCTGGGTTACCTACAACCGTTGTAAAGGGCGGCACGGGTTCCAGCACAATGGAACCAGCTCCAATTTTGGCACCCTCACCAATTTCAATATTCCCCAAAACCTTGGCACCGGCACCAATCAACACGCCACGCCGCACCTTAGGGTGCCTGTCTCCAGAATGCTTGCCTGTGCCACCCAGTGTGACGTTTTGCAGAATGGAAACATCATCTTCGATAATGCAGGTTTCCCCTACAACAATGCCCGTACCGTGATCGAATAAAATACGCCGCCCAAGGCGCGCTGATGGGTGAATATCGACAGCAAACAACTCCGATGCGCGGCTTTGCAGATGTAACGCCAGATGCCGCCGCCCCTCTGCCCACAACCAATGCGCCACCCGATATGTTTGAACTGCCTGATAGCCCTTAAAGAACAGAAACGGCGTTACAAAATCCGGGCAGGCGGGATCTCTTTCTCGAATCGCCAGTAGATCAGCCGCGGCGGCACATACAATATCCGGCTCTGCATCAAAGCCTTCTTTAACAAGCTCCGCCAAAGCATCGGATGCCACAGACCGATCCCCCAACTTGCGCCCGATCAACGCCGCCAGTGCAGAAGAAAAATCTGAATGACTGCGCACGCCTGTCGCCAGCAACCCTTTCACCAACGGATCATGGCAAACACAGGCCTGCTGTGTCATCTGTTGCCACAGAACATTTAGCTGAGGCGCGCAGATTGAGCTGTCTTCATCAAAATGGCTGGCTTTGACGGCAGCCTGAGCGCCGTCATGCGTTGCTGCATCCATTTTTACAATCCCATAGCGTGCTTTACAAAGGCTTTACGCAGGGCGGGCAAACGGTTCACCCCCGCAATACCCACATCACGCGCAAACCTTAAAACTGGATTATTGTTACTGAACAGCCTGTCCAGCACATCGGTTGCTGCAAGCATAAGCATGTTGGCTGGGCGGCATTCTGCCTGATAACGCGCCAGCAACTCAGGCGCTCCCAGATCTTTGCCGTGATGATGTGCTGCAATCAAAATCTTGCTTAGCGCAATAATATCGCGAAAACCCAAATTAAGCCCCTGCCCGGCTATGGGATGGATACCATGCGCGGCATCTCCCACCAGAACCATGCGGGTATCCGTATAACGTTGGGCATACTGGGCAGACAGAGGATACGTCCACCGCCGCCCCACAGGCTTGACCTGCCCTAAACGATTATTGCCCATCCGGCGCTGAAGCTGCATGGCAAACACATCGTCCGGCAATGCGGCAAAACGCTCTGCCAAGCCATCATGATCGCTCCAGACAATAGCGGACATGTAAGGGTGTTCTTCATTCCCTGGCAAAGGAAGTTGCGCAAATGGCCCTGCGGGTAGGAAATGCTCAAGCGCGCTGTTATCATGCGGGAATTCATGCGCAATGGCGCAAACAATAGCCGTTTGCCCATAAGACAAGCGCGTAAGCGGAATGCCAGCCTGAGAACGCAAACGGCTTTTACGCCCATCAGCCGCCACAATCAGCTTTGCCTTAAAACTGCGCCCATCATGCAAGGTTACGGTTGCCCCTTCCTTATGCCGCACAATACTGGCTTCAGCCGGAGCCAGCAGTGTAATTTCTGGCGTAGTGTGCAGGCTGGCGTTTAACGCTACACGCAAAGAACGTGCCTCAATCATCCATCCAAATGGCTGATTGGCATCTTCCCGCGTGAACTCCAGAAATAACGGTGATGCGGGCTCACCCGGCCGCCCATCCGTTACAAGAATATCCTCAATCGGGCAGGATGGCAGAGGCAAAGCCTCCCACACACCGGCTTCTTCCAGATATGCTTTGGGGCCAGCAGCAATAGCATAGGCCCGGCCATCAAAATCTGGGTCTTCCATGGGCGGCAGATCCGCCTTGTCCACCACAGCCACTTTGATACCCGCCTGCGCCAAGTGGCACGCCAAGGTTCCCCCAACAGGCCCAGCACCAATAATGCAGACATCTACATCTGAAATGGGCATCTGCGCGTGTGCTGCCGCTGCGGGCTCAGCATGGGCTGTCTGATGCATAGGTTCGTTCCTTAGCTCATAAGCGCCACACGTTGGGGCGCATCTTCTCCAATTCAGGAACAGTCTATACACCAGCCCCCTGCTCTTGTAATGAATTTGTATCAAATAACCAAAAAAGTCATGACATTACAGGTAGTTAGGTTCTCCTGAAAATCCACATAACACCCAGCAAATCCATAATGGCTGAAGGTGCAATCTTGCCATGCGCGAAAGTCACTAGCCCGTTTTTTTGGATTCCATCATGGTTTGCCAGCTTTTTCACGCTTCATTGAACACTCTAAGGATTATTTCCCCTGCTTGAGCATCTCGACTATCTGCTGCAGCATTATGGATATGGAATTATCACCATCATTGTCATGATGGAGAGCATGGGCCTGCCCTTACCAGCAGAAACCTGCATTATCACGGCTGCGCTTTACAGCCTTAAAACCCACCATCTGGGTATTGAGGGCATTACTGCGGCTGCGATTTTGGGGGCCATTATCGGAGATAATTTCGGTTATCTGATCGGGCGCCATGTTGGGCTACCGCTTTTACAGAAACATGGCGCAAAAATTGGCCTGACAGCGGATCGCCTCCTGTTAGGGGAATATCTGTTTCACCATCATGGCGATGCCATTGTTTTCTTTGGGCGCTTTATCTCTGTTGCACGCGTGTTTGTGGCATTGCTTGCAGGAGCCTGCCAATTGCGCTGGCCGCGCTTTATGCTGTTTAATGCCCTTGGCGGCACTTGCTGGGCTGGTGGCTATGCTATTGGCACGTACATTCTGGGCAATCAGATTACCAAATTGTCCGGAACAGTCGGAACATGCGTGGGTGTTATTGGGATTATCTGCATTATCGGGAGCGCCATCTTCCTTAAAAAGAACGAGAAAAAGCTTATGCAGCGCGCCCTTGCTGAAGCCAAGACAGGCCAGTTCCCCCCAGCCTGAAAGGTGTATGCTGATACTACCCTAGAAAATTATAAATTTTTACCCTAAACGCCTTTGCCTCTGCACGCTTTCCAAATTCCATTGGCAAACACGTAAGGTAAAGAAAGCACACAATATGAGATGGTTTAGATCCCGCCTGATATGTCGCCTTCTTGGCCACAAATGGTCACCTTGGCAGCGTGAAAATTCATGGGGCAACAATACAGAGTTTTTGCACCGCCACTGCCTGCGACATGGATGTTTGGCTACCGAGAAAAAGAATCAGGCACAGTAGGAGGCTGGGCCTTCTGCGTTGGCGGCATGGCTTACCAAGGCGGCGTGCATGGCAGCGGTAAAGGCCACCAGGCAGGAAAAAAGAAGGTTACGCGCCATAACCCTGCGGGTGGTTTTTGCGCCAGTTAAAGGCTGTTTCCACAATCCGATCGATATCCGTAAATTCTGGCGCCCAACCTGTTGCTTCCATCAGGCGCGCTGGGCTGGCCACCAGGCTGGCCGGATCACCCGCGCGGCGTGGGCCTGCCTGCCAAGGCACTTCCAGATTGCTCACGCGGCCAACGGCATCAATAATTTCGCGGTTGGAATTGCCGCGCCCTGTGCCAACGTTAAACACCACGCTTTTATCATTCAGAAGCGGCAGCACAGCCAGATGGGCACGCGCCAGATCTGTAACATGCACATAATCACGAATACAGGTGCCATCTGGCGTGGGGTAGTCCTCACCAAACAGCGTAAGGGCTGGGCGACGCTTCAGGGCGGCATCAATAACCAGCGGGATCAGATGCGTTTCAGGGCGATGGTCTTCCCCCGCACGGCCAGCCGGATCAGCTCCAGCGGCGTTGAAATAGCGCAGGCAGGCACTTTTCAGTCCATGAATTTTGTCGGCCCAGTACAGGGCGCGTTCCACCATATATTTGCTCTCGCCATACGGAGAGCCGGGGTTGATGGGGGCATCCTCGTTAATCGGGCCTTCCCCGGCAGAACCAAACAGGTTGGCTGTGGAGGAAAACACAAAGCGTTTTACACCGTGGCGCACACAGGCATCAATCAGCCCAAAACCGTAGCCAGCATTGGCTGTCATGTACATCATGGGGTTTTGCATGCTTTCTCCCACCAAGGAGAGGGCTGCAAAATGCAGAATACCATCCCACGTACCGGAGGAAAGAACCTTATCCAGACAATCAATGTCTGAAATATCACCTTGCACGAAGGTCGCCTGTTCTGGCACCGCGGCGCGGTGGCCAGTGCGCAGGTTGTCCAGCACAACAACGTCGTGCCCATCATCCAGCAGGGCAAGAACAACGTGGCTGCCAACATACCCAGCGCCACCGGTTACCAGAAAACGAGCCATACTCTCTTTTCGCTCCGTGCAATGTAAAAAGTCATACCCGGTTATCTTGCTGATAAGTCCAGGAAAGAGTCCGCTTCATTTCCGCTTCAGAACGGCTTAAGCAAACGGTCAAGATAACTTATATGCTCACTTAGTACCGTCGATATTTTCATAATGCAAAAATTGCCGCGTAATTTTCTAGAAAAATCCATTTTTCAATAAAAACTCACAGAGCATTTTTTAAGGCTTTTAGACTCTGCGATCACATGCGCAAGATGCGGTCTGTCAGACGTTTAATATCTTAACAGATTGATTTTAGGGAAAAGTCTTTCTTTTGATGGCGGATGGGGTGGGATTCGAACCCACGGTACGGTTCCCCGCACGCTGGTTTTCAAGACCAGTTCCTTAAACCACTCGGACACCCATCCTCATGTCATCCATCTGAGGACCTGCCGCCTTATAAACAGGATATGGCCACCCTGTCCAGCGGGAGAAAACACGATATATCAAGTGCAGCAAACTTGCTCTTCGTGCGTCAGGCTTGTACAAGCTCCATCCTTAATAGACATTCCTTTCAGGGACGAATTATGAAACAGCAGGCAAACCTGATCCGCGCCGGTCAGGTGATTGAGCATGATGGCCGCCGCTGGACGGTGCTGAAGCAGCAGATCATCACCCCCGGCAAGGGCGGAGCCTTTATTCAGGTTGAAATGCGCGACCTGAAAACCGGCAATAAAACCAACGAACGCTGGCGGACCGCTGATAGCGTTGAACGCCTGATGACGGAAGACAAGGAATACCTGTATTCCTACACCGATGGCGAACTGCTGGTTCTGATGGACCCAGAAACCTACGACCAACTGACAGTTCCTGTGGATCTTCTGGGTGATCAGGCCCCGTTCATTCAGGATAACATGACCATCAACCTGCATCTGGTTGAAGGTGACCCGGTGGGTATTGATCTGCCACCGCAGGTTACGCTGGAAGTTGTGGAAGCAGATCCGGTTGTAAAAGGCCAGACAGCCTCTTCCTCCTACAAACCTGCAAAACTTTCCAATGGTGTAAAAACCATGGTGCCGCCCTTTATTGAATCGGGTGAACGTATTGTGGTTCGGACGGAAGACGGTTCCTACGTCGAACGCGCCAAAGACTAATCCCTTCCGTTTTTCTCTCCAGAGCAGGACAAAACTACAGTGGCCATGCGTCTCTCCCCCGTCATGATGGTGATGCAAACAGCAGCCCAGAAGGCAGCCAAGCGTCTCCTGCGCGATTTTAATGAAGTCGAGCAGCTTCAAGTCAGCATCAAAGGGCCGGGAGACTTTGTTTCCCAAGCTGATCTCCGCGCAGAACAGACCCTGCGGGAAGAGCTTGAACGCGCCCGCCCCGGCTATGCCTTCTTTATGGAAGAATCCGGTAAATCTGGCAGCGATAACTGGACATGGCGTTGGGTGGTAGATCCGCTGGATGGCACCACCAACTTCCTGCATGGTATTCCGCACTGGGCTATTTCCATTGGCTTGCAGCGCCGCCTGCCAGATGGGCGTATCGAACTGGCAGCAGGGCTGGTTTATAACCCGGCTGCGGGTGAAATGTTCTGGGCAGAAAAAGGCACCGGCGCCTATCTGAACGAACGGCGTATCCGTGTATCCGCACGGCGTGACATGCAGGAATCTCTGTTTGCCACTGGCATTCCATTCGCCAAAGTGCCTGCGCGTATGCGTCTGCCATTTGCGCGCGTGCTGGGTTCTCTTATGCCGCGCGTAGCCGGTGTGCGTCGCTTCGGTGCCGCAGCGCTGGATCTGGCATGGGTAGCTGCCGGGCGTTACGAAGGTTACTGGGAATTCGGCATTAAACCGTGGGATTGTGCTGCTGGCGCCCTTATCGTGCGTGAAGCTGGCGGCCAGGCAACAGACCCCGCAGGCGTTGATCTGGATGATCTACCTGATGATGTCATGATTGTTGCTGGTAACGGCAATCTGCACAGCAAACTTCTGGAAGTGGTGGCAGATAGCCTTAAAGACGGCAACTAATTTTTCTGCCCCAGATTACCACCTAAAAAGCCTGCCTCGTTCTGATGAGGTGGGCTTTTTTGTTCTTCATATGTTGCTTTTTGATTTCTAGCTCTGGCATTCCGCGCCGGAATGGATCATCTAGTATTTATCATGCAGACATCCTTCCCCTCCGCTTACGATGCCCCAGCACTGGTTGCATATAAGGGAGCCTATTCCCTTCTTACGGAAGATGGAGAGGTTCTCCATTTGTCTGCGCAGGATGTTAAGCAAAACCTGCAAAACATGCCTTGCCCGCTTGTTATCCATGCGCCCGCACTGGCGCGGCGGCTAGATTTACCCCATCCGGGGCAGCCTGCCCCGTGGCTGGATCTGTTAGAACTGTTTGCCTTTGTGCACCCAGCCACATCTGTTGCCCCTACCCCACGCGGGTTAGCACTGGCCTTGGGAATGCAAAATGAGGATATAGGCGCCGCAGAAGCCGATCTACTCCCTCGCCTTCTTTCTCTACTGCTCACCAATCTGGCGCGCCAGAACAATGGTACAACAGCAGAACATCTTGCTGCCCTGACTTTACGGCTTGGCCAAGCAGGATGGATCTGGAGCGGTACAGTTGCCGAAACCTTAGGGCTGCATGAAAAACTAACGCCGCAAGGCAAATTGCCCGAAACCATGCTGCAACCAGGGGATGCGCTGCGTATCTGGCGTTTTTTGCCAAAATGGGAGGAAACGCCTCTTCCTCCGCCTCCTGCGTCTCACCCTATTTCCCCTGTAGAGGCGCGCGAGCAGCTTACCAAGATGCTGGGCGAAGATGCCGAAATCCGCACTGGGCAAGCCGACTTTGCATCCGTTGCCACAGGGGCTTTTGAGCCACGCAACGTGCGTGGAGACCCCGCCATTGTGCTGGCAGAAGCTGGTACAGGAACAGGCAAAACCTTAGGTTACATTGCCCCTGCCAGCCTTTGGGCCGAGCGGAATAAAGGGGCCGTTTGGGTCAGCACCTATACGCGCCACCTGCAACGCCAGATTGAACAAGAAATTCGCAGGCTCTACCCGGATCAAACCACGCACCGGCAGCGCGTTGTATTGCGCAAAGGGCGGGAAAACTATCTGTGCCTGCTGAATATGGAAGAAGCTGTTAATACTGCATCCTCTCGCCCTGCGGGTATTACCATTGCCCTTATCATGCTGGCCCGCTGGGGCTTAGCCACCGCAGATGGAGACCTATTTGGCGGAGACTTGCCCGGCTGGTTTGGGGATCTGTTTGGCCAAGGGAATCTGATAGGCGTAGCAGACAGACGCGGTGAATGTATTCACGGCGCATGTGCCCATTACCAGCATTGTTTTGTTGAACATTCCATCCGCCGCGCGCGCGAAGCAGATCTGGTGATTGCCAACCACGCTCTCGTTATGGCGCAGGCCGCCTACGCACAGGCTGGCATGAGCGATGATGCCGATGAAACGGATGATCCCTCGGCTCCATCCCGCTATGTATTTGATGAAGGCCACCATCTGGCCGATGCCGCAGATAGTGCCTTTTCGGCCGAGCTTTCCGGGCTGGAAGCAGCCGAGTTACGGCGTTGGCTCCTAGGTGCAGAAGGTAGGCGCTCCCGCGCGCGCGGCTTAAAACGGCGCTTGGATGATCTGGTTGTGGGCCACCCAAAACTAGAAACACCTTTGGAAGCCGCCCTTATGGCAGCAACGGCACTGCCTGCTCCCGGCTGGTCTTCACGCTTAGGGCAAGAACAGGCGGATGAACCCCCGCCGCCTGAACCTCCAGAAGATATCGGGCTCTTTCCGCTTGAACCAGAAGCGCCTCAACCGGTTTTGGAAAACCCCACAGAAGTTTTTCTGCGGCTCCTGCGCCAACAAGCACTTGCCAGAACACAGGAAGGTGGAAAACAGCACGTTTATGCAGCCCTTGAATGTGATCTGCACCCTTTGGTGCCAGACTTGGCAGAAGCCGGACATCTTCTGGCCCGCGCCTTAACGCGCCTTGTTGAACCTTTACGCACCTTGGTGGAACGCCTGCACGCCCGCCTGGAAGAAGATGCCGAAACGCTGGATTCCACAACACGCGGACGCATAGAGGCCATGACACGCGCCTTGCGCCGCAGGGCTATCTCTCGGCTAGATGCGTGGATTGCTATGCTGAGCGCACTAGACACACCACCTGAGCCCGATACCACCCCTTCGCACGTGCACTTCATCCGGGTTGAGCGGCGCGAAAAACAGAGAATGGGGGAGCAGGATGTGGGCCTCTATCGCCACTGGCTAGACCCCACCATTCCATTTGCTGGCATCATGGCCATACCTGCGCAGGGTATGCTGATTACATCTGCCACCTTGCGTGATCAGCAAACCAATGAACCGGATAGCGATAATGCAGAACAGGCGTGGGAAGCCGCTGAAGCACGCACTGGGGCCAATCACTTCCCCTCCCCACCTCTGCGTGCCAGCTTGGCCAGCCCGTTTGATTATGCCCGCCAGACACGCGCCTATATTGTAACGGACATAGACAACAGCAGCATTGTGGATCTGGCAGCCGCATTTCGCACGCTTTTCTTGGCATCCGGCGGTGGGGGATTGGGGCTTTTCACGGCCATTTCCCGTTTGCGCGGTGTGTATGATCGCATTGCCCCAACATTGGAAGAAAACGGTCTCCCGCTCTACGCCCAGCATGTAGATGCGATGGACAACAATACGTTGGTAGATATTTTCCGCACAGAAGAACACGCTTGCCTGTTAGGCACTGATGCCATGCGAGATGGCGTAGATGTGCCCGGCAATGCACTACGACTGGTAGCTTTTGAACGTGTGCCGTGGCCGCGGCCAGATATTCTGCACCGTGAACGCCGTATTCACCTTTCTGGAGGTGACCCGAAATCTTTTGATGAACGAATTGCACGCCTGAGGTTACGTCAGGCCTTTGGTCGGCTTATTCGCCGCCAGTCTGATCGGGGGGTATTTGTCCTGTTAGACAGGCGCACCCCTACCCGCTTGCTCAGCGCGTTTCCCGAAGGCGTAGAAGTTCGTCGCCTTGGGTTGGCAGACACAGCACGGGAACTTGCTGCCTTTTTAGCAGATACAGAAAGGGCCGATCAAAACTGATCGGCCCTACCTGAAAAATCAATCTACTTTCAGATTGGTTGCAGCCTGCTTGCCGCGTTCTTCAACCAGATCGAAAGAAACTTTCTGTCCGTCATTCAGGCCACGCAAACCCGCTGCCTGCACTGCGGTAATATGTACGAACACATCTTTACCGCCATCATCTGGGGCAATAAAGCCATAACCCTTGGTGGCGTTAAACCATTTTACTGTACCGGTCGGCATGAGCGGGATAGTCCTTGTTCTTCTCAACGTTTTGTCCTGCTGCACACCGTGTGCGGTTCAGGATATACCCCATCCCCCCATGACCAGCCACAATTGTCAATCATAATTCGATAATAGGCCATGACGAGAACAGGAAAATAACACTACGGATTCATATTGCTTTTCAGGAAATTAATGCTGCGTTCCTGCGCTTCCTGATAAGCTTTGGCATTAAAAGAGCTTCTTTCTGGGCAACCAAAGCCGTGCCCTGCATCGTCGTACACGTAAAGTTCAACTTCCGGGCGCGCCTGTCGAATGGCTGCAATATCAGTATGCGGAATACTTGTATCCTGTTCACCGAAATGCAGCTCTACGGGGCAACGCGGAGTCTCATTCCGGCTGGCGGCAATACCTGCCCCATACCAGCCAACAGCGGCTGCAAAGTCATCCGTTCTACATGCAGCTTCCCACGCCAATGTACCACCCCAGCAATAGCCGATAATGCCCACCTTACGCGGCTTGAACACTGAGGCGGCTGCCTGAATATCCAACAGTGTTTTAGCAAGCGGAATTTGCGCCCGCAGCGCCTTGCCTTTTTCCACGCTTGCTGTGGAATAATCCAGCTCCACCCCACGTTGCACGCGGTCAAACAAAGCTGGCGCAATAACGTGGCATCCGGCCTTGGCAAAGTTTTCGCAAACCTGCCGGATATGGTGGTTCACCCCAAAAATTTCCTGAAGCACCACAAGTGTGTAAGGATGATGGCTACCTTCGGTTTCCCACGCGGAAAATTCATGTCCATCCGCAGCCTGAAGTGTAGTGATATGACCCATGCGAGCACCTCCTATCTGCTCTTACGTTACAGCAAAAAGAAACTTTATCCACATTCCTTGACTCTGCCTTTGGCCAGACCTATCTCCTTTTCTGGCACTCCCGGGGTGGGAGTGCTAACGTAACGCGGCGTTATGTTACGCGCGACAAAGTGGATGGGGCTGCTTTCTGTTAAGGGCACCATCCCAAAAATGAATGTGGAGCGATCCATAATGACGAAGTTTCGTCCCTTACACGACCGGGTAGTTGTCCGTCGCCTTGAAGGCGAACAGAAGACCGCTGGCGGAATCATTATTCCTGACACAGCTCAGGAAAAGCCTATGGAAGGCGAAGTGGTTGCAGTTGGTCCGGGTGCCCGGAATGAACAGGGCCAGATTGTGGCGCTTGATGTTAAGGCTGGTGACCGTGTCCTGTTTGGCAAATGGTCCGGCACAGAAGTGAAGATCGATGGCGAAGAGCTGCTGATCATGAAGGAAAGCGACATCATGGGCGTGGTAACCGCCTGATTTTGCGCTGATCCGCATTATTTAATTTCAGAACGATCTTCACAGGAGAAATTCAATGGCTGCCAAAGACGTAAAGTTTGGTGCAGACGCACGCCAGCGTATGCTGCGCGGTGTGGATATTCTGGCTGACGCTGTAAAAGTAACGCTGGGCCCCAAAGGCCGTAACGTGGTGCTGGACAAGAGCTTCGGCGCTCCCCGCATCACCAAGGACGGTGTTTCCGTTGCCAAGGAAATCGAACTGGCTGACAAGTTCGAAAACATGGGCGCTCAGATGCTGCGTGAAGTTGCATCTAAAACCAATGACATTGCGGGTGACGGCACCACAACGGCTACGGTTCTGGCTCAGGCTATCGTGCGTGAAGGCCACAAGGCTGTTGCCGCTGGCATGAACCCGATGGATCTGAAGCGCGGGATCGACAAGGCTGTTGCCGTTGTTATCGAAGAGCTGAAGAAGAACGCCAAGAAAGTTACCACCCCGGCGGAAACCGCTCAGGTTGGTACGATTTCTGCAAACGGTGAATCTGAAATCGGTCAGATGATCTCCGAAGCCATGCAGAAAGTTGGCTCCGAAGGCGTGATCACGGTTGAAGAAGCCAAGCACTTCCAGACAGAACTGGATGTTGTTGAAGGCATGCAGTTTGACCGCGGCTACATCTCTCCGTACTTCGTGACGAACCCGGAAAAGATGACAGCGGATCTGGAAAACCCCTACATCCTGATCCATGAAAAGAAGCTGTCTTCCCTGCAGCCTATGCTGCCGCTGCTGGAATCCGTTGTTCAGTCCGGCCGTCCGCTGCTGATTATTGCAGAAGACGTTGACGGTGAAGCTCTGGCAACTCTGGTTGTTAACAAGCTGCGCGGTGGCCTGAAAATTGCTGCTGTTAAGGCTCCGGGCTTTGGTGATCGCCGCAAGGCTATGCTGGAAGACATTGCTATCCTTACGGGTGGTCAGGTCATCAGCGAAGATCTGGGCATCAAGCTGGAAACCGTTACCCTGAACATGCTTGGCACCGCCAAGAAAGTGCACATCGACAAAGAAAACACCACCATTGTTGATGGCGCTGGCAAAGCCGATGACATTAAGGGCCGTGTTAAGCAGATTCGTGCGCAGATCGAAGAAACGTCTTCCGACTACGACCGTGAAAAGCTGCAGGAACGTCTGGCCAAACTGGCTGGCGGTGTTGCCGTGATCCGCGTTGGTGGTTCCACCGAAGTGGAAGTAAAAGAACGCAAAGACCGCGTTGACGATGCCCTGCACGCAACCCGCGCTGCTGTGGAAGAAGGCATTGTTCCTGGTGGTGGCACGGCTCTGGCCCGCGCTACGCTGAAGCTGGAAGGCCTGCACTACCACAATGATGACCAGCGCGTTGGTGGTGACATCATCCGCCGCGCACTGCAGGCTCCTCTGCGCCAGATCGCTCACAACGCTGGTGAAGACGGCGCTGTGATCGCAAACAAGGTGCTGGAAAATAACGACTACAACTTCGGGTTCGACGCTCAGGCTGGCGAATACAAGAACTTGGTTGAAGCCGGTATTATTGACCCGGCCAAGGTTGTCCGCACGGCTCTGCAGGATGCAGCATCTGTTGCTGGCCTGCTGATCACCACGGAAGCCATGGTTGCAGAACGCCCGGAAAAGAAAGCCGCTCCGGCTGGCGGCCCTGACATGGGTGGCATGGGCGGTATGGACTTCTAAGTCTTACATTATAACTAAGAAGTCTTTTAAACTGCCTGACGGGTGGAGGGATTATATCCCTTCACCCGTTTTTATTTGCATACAGCTATAATTAAACCCAGTGTTTTGATAAAAAGTATTGGATGCTATAAAACTGCGTAAAGATTTTCACGGGCAACTACTTTTAGTACCCCATTCGTCAGGTGCAGGCAAAAATGCTGGAAACAAAAACTTTTCGTGGGTTACCTTTTTCATTATCTCCAGCACTCACAGAAAAAGTTTGGAATTTCCAATCTGAATCCACACAGATCCAGCAACTTTTTCTAAGCCCTTCAGGACGTATAAAAGAACCCGACAGCTCCAATGCATGGTTATGGAGGATTGAAAACCATCAGCTCCTTATCCTTGCAAACGATGGAGATCTTGCGTGGCAGTCAACTGGCATGGAATATCGGGATGATGGAAGATTAGTTATTTTTCTCGAAACCCCAAAGCACGACCTCTGCGCCATTTTAGAAGAGCAAGCACCTTCATCTAAGCCTCTCCTCACCGAAAAAACTACGGATTCTGCTCTTCCCACACAAAGCATGGAATCTACAGAATTAGAGGATTCTGAATTTATATTCCCCAGCAATCTAGAAATTGTTCCTACAAAAGTACAAAAGGTGCTGATTATAGGTTCCAGTATCGGTGCTTTATGCCATGAACAACTCACACAACAATATCTAGATATTCGGTTTGATTTTATACCCTATGAATTTGTAGCTCCGCTGCCTACAGCCTTACCTATTCCGTTAGAAGATTATGATTTTGTATATCTCCAGCCTTCTTTGCGCTCTATTTTAGGTGATGATATTATTTGGGGTGCGCGTTTTAATACGCCAAATTTTGCACAGAATATTCTAACGAATGCTCAAGAGACACTTAAAAACTTTATTCAGCACGTTTTAGATTATGCCGCTTTATCCGACACACCTTTGTTGGTTTCAAACTTCCTAACTCCGCAGATCCCTCCCCGGCCTTTTTCGCGGGATCGCGGCGTTGATATGTCTGTATCCACCATTATTCAAACACTAAATATTCTACTTTCTACAGAATTAGATAATCATCCCTTAATAAAAATTTTGGATATAGAAGCAGTCACTTCCATTGTTGGTAAACGTTATATTCAAGATGATACAATATATTTTAACACCCATAATGGGATCATCTTTCAGGATTGGGATGATTTTGGCCCCTTTGAACAAGGCGGCCCTCTCCCAGATCTGCAAACAATTTATCCCAATAAACATAACACTATAGGAACACTCCTTTTCCGGCAGATGATATGGGGGCTGCGCACCCTATGCCAGACTGACTGCGTTAAAACAGTTATCTTCAGTCTAGATAATACGATATGGCGCGGAAAACTCTCAGAGGATGCTTCTGGCGACCAAACTTTGCCCATGCCAAGGCAAGATGGCTGGCCAATGGGCATATGGGAAGCAATCCAGTATTTGCGGGGGCGTGGCATAAAGGTTTGTCTTTACGCAGACGGGAATGAGGCAGACATACAAGCTCAATGGGATAAAATCATTGAACCCAAATTTTTGGCTTTAGAAGATTTTGATTACGTTGCCATTAATTCTGCCCCTATAAGCAATATTATACCTGATATCTGCTCAAAATTTTCTGTACAGTCGGCAGAAATTGTTTTGGTTGATGCTTCAGCCATACGTAGAGCAGCTATTACAGAAACTTTTCCTGACATACGCACCATAGGAAAAAACCCTTATCTTACAAGGCGCATCCTGCTTTGGGCAGCAGAAACACAGGCAAATTTCAAACAAACTTTGCCCCATAAAACAGAAAAACTAGAAACACCACCAGCGCCTTCTGCTGTAATGCAGGCTCCAGTTAGCAATTTTACACCACAATCACTAAAAATGTTGCAGTTTATGGAATGCAAGGTTTCCCCGCATAAGATTATTTCATCTGATGATAAGCTTTTAGAAAGCCTGCCTTCTTTAATTAAAAACTCCCTGACATCGAAGGCAGAAGATGTAAATATTACTCAGGAAACTGTAAATTCTTTTACATCCATAGACTCAAAAAAAATGCTCTTAATCTTCTCAGTAAAAGACAGATTTGCTGATTACGGCCCTTCTGCGGCCATGTTTATTGATGATCATGCCATAAATCGTTTCATTTTATCTGCACGCGTACATGGAATGGGCACTGAAAACTTTATGCTTTCTGAGGCTGCACAACTTATTCGCAATCAGTTTGGTGAAGGCGATATCACAATCTCCCTCCCCATCACATCCAATATTTCCTTATTCCGAAATATGTACGCGCAAGCAGGTTTCCTGCCCAAAGACCATAAAGATGGTACTGAGGTATTTTATTTACCTGCAGGCCTATTACCCCCTACAAGCCCGCATGTTTCTTAAAATAAAAACTCAATATTAGATAACGTCTGTTTATCTTATAGAGAAAATTCACGGATCAAGGCTAAAAAGCGTTGCATCTTTTTCGGGTTCGGTAAACAACAAAAGAACCATGTGAAACAGGAGTTTGAGGAGGTATTAGTAAAATGAAAAGACTAATTATGGATTTGGATGACACTCTAACGCTTACAGATGCATCCAAGTCCTACTCTGAAAAAAAACCTAATATTGAAGTTGTTGAAAAACTACGCGAATACAAGCAGGCAGGTTTTGAAATTGTCATTCAAACTGCTCGTAATGTACGTACCTATAACGGTAATGTAGGTAAAATAAATGCAAACACGTTGCCCGTTATCATAGACTGGCTGCGCAAGCATGATATCCCTTTTGATGAAATCTATGTCGGCAAGCCATGGTGCGGCACTGAAGGCTTCTATGTAGATGATAAAGCTATCCGTCCTGATGAATTTTTGAAATATTCCTCCGAAGAAATCAGGAAACTCCTGAACATCGACAATTAACCGATGGAATATCCATGACGTCTTTTTCCCTCATCCTGTCTGGTGCATATGTTGACCAGGAATTGGCCATTGAATTTGGCCGTATTCCCCCTTCCTTTCTACCTATAGGTGTTACACGTCTTTACGAAACCCAGATTAAAGCATTGTCTAAACTGGGTTCTGTCTATTTGACACTGCCTGAAGATTTTAATGTTCCGCATTATGACATGCAACGATTAGAAGAGTTGGGCGCAATTATTGTGCGTGTTCCCAGCCATCTGTCGTTAGGCAATTCCATCATCTATGCACTGAACTACATTGAAACTTCAGCTGAAACCTTGCATCTACTCCACGGTGATACGCTTGTAGAAGGATTAGACCTTGAACAGGTTGATGCCTTGGCAGTGCACCATGAAAGTGATGATTATGCTTGGGCTTCTGTTAGCATCCAAAAAGACAATACTGTCTCAGACTTGCAGGCAATCCAGTTAGAAGCAACCCCACCACAACCCCAGCATATTATTTGTGGTTACTTCTGTTTTTCCAAATCTCGCCATCTTGTACGGGCGCTTACGCGCGCCGGAGGAAGCTTTATTAAAGGTATCGCCTTATACGCAAAGGAACATACCTTAAAAGCCATTTACCCTGAGAAATGGTACGATTTTGGGCACCTGCAAACCTACTTCCGCTCACGCCGCAGTGTCACAACACAACGCGCATTCAATTCTCTCTACATTGATGATCGCATTGTGCGCAAATCCAGTGATGACCATAAAAAAATGCATGATGAAGCCACATGGCTCCAGAATGTACCGGCGGATATTAAACCGTTTACAGCACGTCTTTTAGATACGTCTGAAAACTCTTACACAATAGAATACGAATACGCGCCAACCTTGTCGGAATTGTTTGTTTTTTCCAGCATAGGCAAAGCTACATGGGAAAGTATTCTAGAATCATGCTTTGAATTTCTTTCCATTTGTCAAAAGCATTCTACGCCTGAAATCAAAGGCAATGATATTCTCAAGCGCCTTGCAACAGACAAAACCTATGATCGCATTGCCCAATATTCTAAAGTAACAGGGTTTGATATTAATCATCCACTGACACTAGATGGTAAAAAATTACCCTCTCTTAAACAAATTGCTGATGAAATGATTAGCAATATTGATCTTTCGTCTGATCGTAATGCATCTATTATGCATGGAGATTTCTGCCTTAGTAATATTCTTTATAACTCCCGTGCACGCCGTATTTGTACAATTGATCCGCGCGGTTATATTCCTGTTACTGGCTCAAGCATTTTCGGCGACATTCGATATGACTTTGCCAAACTATGGCACTCATTCGGAGGGCTATATGACCTGATTATTGCAGGCCATTATCTTTTTGAGGCTGAAACTCCTTATAATTTCAGCATCTCCTTCCCATCAGGGCCGCATCATGAATGGGTGCAAGCTGATTTCTTGCGCAGGCTCCCTAACAACATAAGTAAAACTGAAGTCAATTCTTTAACTGTTTTGTTGTTTATCAGCATGCTGCCACTACATGCAGACAGACCAGATAGGCAAAAAGCTTTTATTGCCAATGCAGCCCGTCTTTATCAGCTTATATAAGGAGTTTTGTCCATGATTGTTATACCTATGGCAGGTCTATCCCGTCGATTTACAGAAGCTGGGTATAAATTACCTAAATATATGCTGCCTGTCGGCGATAATACTGTTTTTTCTCTTGCTGTTGGAAGCTTTAAAAATTACTTTGCACAAGAAAAATTTGTTTTTATTGCACGCGATGTAGAAGATACAAAAAACTTTATTGCCAAAGAATGCCAAAAAATGGGCATTAAGAACTTTGAAACAATCATTCTTGATGCCCCCACAAAAGGACAAGCAGAAACAGTTGAGCTGGGCATTGTGGGGAGCCAGTATCCTTTAGAAACCCCGCTCACTATTTTCAATATTGACACATTCCGCAAAAATTTCTCTTTTCCTTCTGAACCTTGGTTTGCTCATTCAGACGGCTACCTGGAAGTATTTAAAGGAACCGGACAAAATTGGTCTTATGTTGGCCCAGAAAAAAATAGTAGTGAACCGCGAGTTATTCGCACAACAGAAAAAAATCCAATATCTGACCTATGTTGCGATGGTTTATACTACTTTGCACGTGCCTCTGATTTCCTATGGGCGCTAGAGGAAGAAAAAAAAGCTCCTTCTATGCCTGAACTTTATATTGCTCCACTTTATAATCATCTTATTAAACGCGGATCTTCTATTCATTATGAAATAGTCGATAAAAATGATATCATATTTTGTGGGGTTCCCAAAGAATATGATGATGTTCTAAAAAATATCTATTCTTAAAAATACTCTATTCTACTCCAATAAGTGGTAATATTTATTTATAATATTACCACTTATTGATGGATTTTATTAATCATCGAAAATAATTTGCTATTTTGCCGATTATAGTTATGGCATAAACAGGCCCTAGCGGAACGGCATTGATTTTCGTAATATCCCACAGAGAAAATGATAAAGGCAAGTATGATGGATTACGAAGAAGTTCTAAAAAATCGACAAGAGGTTCTAGATCTTGTTAACGCAGGAAACATACAAGAAGCTTTTTCTCGGTTAATTGAATGCTCTTATACTTGCCCTGAAGATAATAGCCAGCACTCTGCAGCCATTAAAGCTATTCAGGAGCAAATCATTGAAGGCCTTATCCGCCTAACGTCAGACCAAAACTATCGTGAAATTTTCATTATTCTCAATCGCCTCATAAGTTTTTTTGGCCTTAGTCATCGTCTTTGCCTCGAAATCGGGCTTCTTAATCTATCACGCAAGATTGACCTGGATTTCCAGATACAGTTTTTAAAAAGTTTACCACCAGAAATACTTAATGATCCCATTATTCAGATAATCCAAGCAGAAACATTGCGCTTGACGAATAATCCTGCCGCAGCCTGCACAATTTATAATTCTCTCCCCCCGCGTGAAAGTTGGTGGCCCTTTGACCCTTTGTGGGAAAGTCTGACACAAGGGCTTACAAAATATTTACTGGAAATCAATACAAAGTTTCTTCACAGGCAGGCAACAAATTCTACAGGATGGCATATGGAACCTCATGCCCTTAACGCTCTCATCGCAGGCCTTATTCGACCCAATTCTGGAAATGCTAACGATTTCCGACACCACATCGAAAGAATTATGTGGCATACCCCCGTCCCGAACACGGATGTTGGTGGTTTAACTGTTGCATTTCTTGCTACGCATATCACGGACTTGGACCCTGACAGAGCTGCCATAGTCTTTCATTTGGCCGTCTCCTTTGAGAAGCGGCATGAAATTGATCTTATCCTACAAAAAGAAGAATTTATTGTTACAAAACTTGCTTATCATCCGCTTTTTATAAAATATTTTGATATTTTTTCTCAGAAAAACCTTTCTTACCGAGATAAATTTAATGATATTCTTGATATATTCCTCAAATCTTCTTTCTGCAAAAATTTTGTAGAAGGAGATATGAAAGCTTTTAACTTTAGCTCCTTGTTCAGCACGAATGTATGGGCAACAGAAGTTCTTTCTCGCTACAGGAAACGCCTGCCCCTACAAAGTATTCGGGGGGTGCCATTCCTTGCGCAACCACGCCATGCCATTTTTCCTAAAGTAGGGGGAGAAAGCCACCTCTTTATTGGTATCTTTGGCCAAATGCGTGATCCACGTGGCAGCTTTTCCAAAGTTATGGAATATCTCTACAAAGATACACAAGATTGGCGGGCTAAAGGCAAAACGGTTAGCATCGGCATTTCTACGTGGGATCAGACGGGGCAGAAAAAGATTGAAGATGGAAGCCCTACAAGCGAATTTGCTCATCGGGTTCCTGAACCTATCAAGAAAATTCTAACCGAACATCATATCCATACTCTGGCAGAGCTCCGTAATCTTCTACCATCCACGGCAGAAGCCATTCAGAAAGCGTCTTATTCTAATGAAACTGTAAGTCTGGAACTTCTTCACGAAATTGCCCAAAGTTGCGGTTTTGATAGTTCTGATATTTTCATTAATATCTCTACAGAAAACCAATATATGGATGATATCGGACGTGAGTTCCGTGCATTTTACAAAAATGCTGGCTCGGGCGTGGAAAATCAGGCGCGTATGTGGCACCGTATTGCGGGTTTATATGATCTGACACACCAAGCTACAGAACGAAAAGGTGCGGCTATAGGCACAATGGCACTTATACGTCCTGATGTGCTATTCGAGAATTCTTCCATTTCCAATCTGGCAACAACCACTGCTGCTGAAACATCAGCGCCTACAGCGGTATGTGACTTTGATCCACAAGCATGCTGGATTGAGGGGGTAGGAGACCGTTACTTCGCGGGGAGCGCTCAGGCCGTAGCAAGAGCTTTTGATGCCAAAGACCTGATCCTACAAATTATTCGGGATCCCGCATTGTCGGAACTCTATCATGATCGGCCTTTCTGGCACCGTTTTGCACAGACCGTTTTTTACGAAAGCGATGTGTTCTTACAAAGCTCCACCGCCATTCATATGCGCTTTCTAAGACAGAATATTGATCTTAATGTTCTGAAAGCCGCTTTAAAAGCCGATTACGAGCAGACGACAAATGAAAGCATAAAACAACTCATCCAAGACCACATATAAGTTACTTTATATAGTTGTTCTAGGCAGATCAAAATATCCTACCTAGAACAACTATTTATTGAATTTTTTCTAGATGGATATTCATATGACCCAAAATATATCTTTATCCTTAAATTCATTACTTGAAAAAAATTCACAAACATCATCACAATCTAAAAAAACTCTCCAAATTCCATCGGAATCTTCTATTCTTGAAAGTACGCATGGAAGTGGTTTGGGCTCTGTAAACCGCCTTATTTTGCAAGGAAATGCCAAGGTTCAGAACTGTCGGCGTAAAGGTATTCATCCAACCCATTTAGCGCCACCATCCATGTTTTCAGCTACGGTGAGACCAGAACATCTTACAGCTTTCCATAAAGCTTGTCGGGAAAAACAAGCAACCGTTATGGTTATGGGAGATAGTATATTTGCAACCGCAAGTGATATGGTTTGCCATACAGAGAATGCTACTTACGCATGGCTGGAAACACTCCAACAACACCTTCCACATGTAAGATTTACATTTATCAATGCAGCTGCGGGGGGACGATCTTGGAAGGATATGAACTCACAGGCTACTCCAGCACCAGAATGGATAAATCCACCACCAAACATGAATTGGAAAGAAGCTGTCCGATATTATCAGCCCGATCTGCTTCTTCTGCATAGTGGCGGCAATGACGTTGGAAGCTTTAACCCCCTTGATGTGAAAGAATTAATCGCTTTCTTTTTAAGCGCCCCTAAACCACCATCAATTATTTTAGGCTTAACGCATCATCCTTCCCAAGCATCCACCATTAATGGTTATGCGACACAAGAATATCAGGAAGGTCTGGACGGAATTATCAAGTGGTTGCGTACATATGCGCAACGAGAGGGATTGGGTTATCTGGATTTTCACCGTTGGCATAGCATGCGGCGTGATGGATTTGACCCCTGTGAACTCACTCTTACGCGTGTGCACCCCGAAGAAGGGTCCGGCCTCTCATCCTTTGGCTCTTACATTTCGGAAACTCCGCATAATAATTGGGATTTCCCTACCTGCGAAAACGAAAATCATATTGCTGCCAATAATTGCACAGATTTTGCGCTTGCATTCGAATTAGAAAAAAAGCCTGCTTTCCTTTCTCTCAATCTCAGTTCTGGATATTCCAGCGCATTTCATCCACCTTACTCTAATAAACTGCATGTCTTTTTTGACGATGACAGCGGTTGTATTGCTTATTCTTGGAGTGATGGCACACACCCGGATGAAGATAAAAAGCGAATAACAAATATTCCTATTCCATCTTTCCCTGCTCTTTTTAATATTATGGTTAAGGGAAGCCGCCTTGTCTTTTCAATATGGGTGCCTCTTTCGCATACAAACTGGCAACCAGAACATCTCAATACCCTAGGCACAGGTTATCAATATGTTTGCGATGAAACTATAATTAGATTTGGAAGCCCCTTCACCCCTCGCCTAGAATGGGCTGGCTACAATAGATTGCGCATTTTTAATCTCTGCGTTGCCAATGCTTCTGTGGTGAGTGAAAATGCAGTCAGAAATATGCCAGATCGCACAGATAATGATTTGTATGAACACACCTACGCAGCCGGTGGCTCTGGGCATTATCATATGAATGCTTATGGCGTGCGAGATATTCTTACCCCAGTATTTAGAGCGCAAAATTGGGGCGAAAATGGCTTTCCAACATAGCAATTTAAATATTCACGTCGAATAGTAAAAAATTCTTATTTTTTATAAAAGGATACCATCATGAATATCAAAAATTCTCTTATCTCTATGAGCGCTCTTTTATTTCCTTCTATTGGATTTGCGCAAACAGCTTCGCATTCTGTTTCGGAATATTCAACAACGTCTATTGTGCCCTGTATATGGGTAAAAGATGCCACAGGCAGTGGATGGCAAATTGGTGATATAGCAACCGTTTATAATGATGGCTCTGTTATAGAAATTACAAAAGTTAACAAAAACGGATCTATTGCAGATTTTATCGTAAAGAAATATGCAAAAAATCTCAAAAACTACCAGGGGAAGCAGTATTGGAGCCCTAATCCTCATGCTCAAAATGATGCAGATCCGCTCCATAAGGCTGCGTGTTTTCGTGTAAACACAACTTCTCTCAATGTCCTTCCTGCAGAAACGTCTCGAAGTATAATGACTGACGTAAAAACTTCTGCAAAACAAAAAAATATCCAAACACTATTTGATCTCGTCTTTTCCTCACCTTCTCCATATTTTTATTTAGATAAAACATTAAGCTATTCTTTTGAAAACGGCCCTCCCCTTACACTTCCCAATTATCTAGATAAATCAACAACGCCCTATACATCAGCATCTGCCGTCATCAACATGATAGAGGCAGATACTTCCATGTTTCCTCAAGCCACATTCTCAGGTCTTTCCTTTCCATACGCTGGAGACAGTTTTCCCACTCTAAGTGTTCCTCCGCGGGATTTACCAACTCTGACACTAGGCCGTATCGATCAAGGTCGTGTTGACAATACAGCACCTTCTTTCTCGATTAATTACGTAAATAATGATCCAGTTCATGGTAGAAATTCCATAGACCATATTAATAAACGTAATATTGATATTAATACGATTATTACCCCACAGGCGATTTCTTCAACGCGCAGCTTAAGCAACTTTCTTGAAGATGATGGAATGCAAGGATACGGACAGCAAAACTATGCTTTCCAAAATGTTTTACACAAAAAAGGCTTGAGCTGGTCTTGGGCGACAGCTGAGGAACTAGATGAAACCCAAGGGCTCGATTATACTTACGGAGATCGCAATGCTCCATCATTCGGGCAGCTTTCAACTGTAGAATTTGTAGCAGAACACAACTTAAATGCTGTTGGTTATGATTTGGCTGCTACGAGCTATGATGCACAAACAGCGCACCGCATCAATCAACTCGCATCCAATGGCCTTTGGGAACAATATGTGCCGTTCTGGAAACCAGATACCCCCTTCGCCTCTCACCAGATGATTCGTGTTGTAGATCCGCGTTCCGGTATGCAACATCTATTTGTAAGTGACCAAGGCGGCACAAGTGGCGAGATTTTGCCTCGTTTTGAATTTACTGGAACACGCAATATTAACGACGCATCGGTTAAATGGTTATACCTTGGTCCATTAAAAGCACAAATCGGCCTTGCCTTTTCAGCTTCATCTAATTGTCATATCCCTACATATCCTGAGAACTACAACGGAAATAAAGTACCTGCCTGCTCAGAAATTGGCGCTGCTTTTGCTGCTCCTGCACATATTTATAATACGGTTTTTGATGCTTCCGCTTCTGTATTCGTTCAACCCGGCATTCACTCATGGGCTCGAACTCAAGCAGACACTTATCTAGATTTGACCGCAGATAGTACTTCTTCTGGTCTTAATAAACACATTTTGGGCTATGACAGCAAAGAGCATGCCTTGCAATATCGTGTAAAAACAGAAGAAAATAATAAAATTCAAAATAATAATCCAATATTTTCTGTAAAAGACACTGGTGAATTAACTACTCAGTCTTTAACTACCAAACATGATGCAAATATCAATGGCAAAGTCACCATTGGGGACACCCTTAAACTACCATCCAAGAGCAAAGAAGAAATAAAACAAATTACATCAGCAAAACCTGGAGAAATTATTTACGATACAACAGATGATGCCCCGGTAATTTACACAAAACACGGCTGGAAGATTATTCCATTAATAAGTCTGAAATAATACGATCCATGTTATTAAAATATTAAATAATCTGCGTGACAATATCATGGGAGGTTACTTATGCTCTATCTTGCATACTTGGTATAGTACCTCCTTTATGATCAATACCCATTCTGCTTTTTAGTGTATAAATAGTGTTGTTTACAATTGCTGAAAACATTTTATAATCGAAAAAGGTAGAAATCTTTCCTTATAGAGAATCTTATATGCTTACTCCAATAAATGAAATTCTAACCATTGAACAATTAACCGGTCATTCTTGGGCTTGGGGGCCAGCCAACCATCCTGTGCAATCTACCACATTTGGATTTGCCCCAGATGGCCTTATTACAGGGTGGGAAAATCATCCCCAAGAAATAAGCTGGAAACTTGATAATGATGGCTTAAAAATATTTTCTGCGGAAGGCAAGTGTTCTTGGATATTTAATATAGCCGATAAATTAGGAGACGAAATTCGCCTATTTGGCAGCTGCCAGCAATCAGGCTTCCAATATCTGGTTTATCAGCTCATTGCGCCGTTGGCCCTTCCCAAAGCTAAGGAAGAAGGCATCCGCTTGGTTATCTGGGATCTAGGGCCTGTTAGATCTTGAATTTCTTCCCATATTGTAGGGATGGAAGAAGGAGACAGAACAGGCACCTTTACGGACGAGACATGGGCGATCTGGGAACCTCTGATTGAGGAGGTTCGCCCGAGGGGCAAGACGCCGCCACATGATCTGCGGCGGACGATAGCAGCGATTTTCTGGCGTCATGAGAATGGCGCGAAATGGCGGAGTATCCCCGCTGAACTGGGTCCGTGGTGGCGGGCTGCGCAGCTTTTCATCCGCTGGGCGAAGCTCGGCGTATGGGAGCGGCTGCTCGCACTGGTTCAGGAACAACAGGGAGTGGCATTCGGAATGACTTTTCTGGATGGCACAAACATCAGGGCTCACCACAAAGCGGCGGGAGCCCAAAAAAAGGGGCCTCTTTCGAAGAGCGAGACCATCGTGAAGCACTTGGCCGCTCTCGCGGTGGCTATGGCACAAAAGTCTGCGTGATCGCTGATGGACATGGAAAAGCCTTCGGTTTTGCGCTGGCCCCTGGACAGGCTCATGAACTGCCTCTGGCACCAGCCATGCTCGACAGCCTTCCCGCCACTCCCCTGTGGGTAGTAGCGGACAAGGGCTACGCGTCGAACGCCATGCGTGAACGGATATGGGACATGGGAGCACGGCCAGCCATTCCTGCGAAACGACGCGATGGCCCGGTCGCCTGCCCCAAATGGGCCTATCGGTGTCGGCATCTCGTTGAGAACCTCTGGGCTCGCCTCAAGGAGTGGCGCGCTGTCGCAACCAGATATGAAAAAACAGCAACGTCGTTCCTCGCGGTCATCCACATCGCTGCCGCAGCAGACTGGATCAAGCTCTAACAGGCCCTAGATGACACCTTCTGGACTGGTACTTTGTCTGAAGGTGAAATTACCCAAATTCCAGAAAACATTAATATTGTAAAAGAATTAAACCGCAGGGGAATTGTAAACGCCATCTGCTCTCGGAATGATTTTTCGGATGTAGAAAACAAGTTAAAAGAACTTGGTGTTTGGGACGAATTTGTCTTCCCGCGCATTGAATGGGGGCCTAAAGGCCCGCTGATTAAGGACATTGTTGAGCAAATTCAGCTACGTCCCGCCAGCGTTTTATTTATTGATGATAATGTCACAAACCTTAATGAAGCCCTGCACTTTGTTCCGAGCATTAACGTAGCTGAACCAACCATCATCCCTACCTTATTGGCAGACCCCAAGTTTAAAGGTAAGCCCGACCCAACTTGCAAACGCCTTCAACAGTATCGTGTGCTGGAAGCAAAGCAGAAAGATAAGTCTGCTATGGGTGGCGATAACATCAGCTTTTTGCGCGATAGTAATATCCGCATTAGTTTCCATACGGATATTGAACAGCAATTCCCGCGTATTCATGACCTTGTAAACCGTACAAATCAGCTGAATTTTACAAAAAAGCGCTGGCCGGAAGATATTGAAGAAGCGCGAAAAGTTTTTGAAGCTGAATTACAGGAAGAGTTCAATAGCAACGTAGGTTACGTAAAAGTATCTGATGCTTATGGTAACTATGGAATTTGCGGTTTCTATTTCATTCAGCGTGATACTTGTAAGCACTTCCTGTTCTCATGCCGCACCATGAATATGGGCGTGGAGCAAGCTGTATGGCAAAAACTTGGACGCAAACATATTGATATCCAAGGTAAAGTAGCTAGCCGCCTAGATATGCCTCTGGTTGATTGGGTAAGCTTTGTACCTGATATTGACAATGCAGATAACAGTATAGCTGGCGCAGCATCGCGGCCTACAGTGTGTTTACGTGGCGCTTGTGATATGATGATGACAGCGCACTTCCTGCGGACAGATGTAGAAACCAAAGAAGAATTCAATTACCCGTATGAAGGCTGGGAAATTGCGACGACCCTACGTTCTGCGCTTGTCAATGAAGCACTGGAACGTCCGATCAACCGCCAAATTATTGCGGCACTTCCTGGTATTCCTGAAAATAGGTTTGCCACTGCCGCTTGGGATGAAACGGCGGATGTTTATGTATTTACATTTGGCCAAGAAACTTTTCATGGGCTCTACCGTTCTAAAACCACAGGCATGACTATCCCTATGGGAACTTACGCGCTCCCATATTACTTGCCCGGCGGCCCGTTTGAGAAGTTCGATTACACCACCGTTCCTTATGAGGAAATTCAGGACAAACTTCCCAACACGACCAGGGACCAGTGGAACTTTTTTAGATCAGAATTTTCATTTGTTGGTGGCTTTAACAAAGATATCTTTGTTAAAGACTTGAGAACTCTATTCAGCCGCCTAAAACGTGCTGGAAAGACCATTATCATTGTTGGCCTAAACAGCCGAGTGGGACGAGACTTGGGTATTCTTTCTGCTTTTGGTCAGATTAACGAACTGACACTACCTGTGGCCCGCGAATTTGGGGTTGATTTCCTGGATGCGCATCAATTTGTGAAATCTGAAAATGATCTCGCAAAAGATGGAAGTTTTGGCGGTTCTCATTATGAGCGCCGGGTATATAAACAGATATCTGATGCCATTTTGAATATTGTGCACGACAAAATTAAAAAAATGGAAACCATTTCCTCTTACTAAGTAAACGTAACATTCCTTGCCTGATGATTATGACTTCAGGCAAGGAATACTTTATATTTATAAATACTATTTAAAATATATTCCTTCGGCTTAGGACTGATAGCCTGAACATGACGCTGAAGCATTTGCCGTAGCGTCTTACGATGCGTCTCCAGCCCTAGGGCCTGTTAGATCTTGAATTTCTTCCCATATTGTAGGGATGGAAGAAGGAGACAGAACAGGCACCTTTACGGACGAGACATGGGCGATCTGGGAACCTCTGATTGAGGAGGTTCGCCCGAGGGGCAAGACGCCGCCACATGATCTGCGGCGGACGATAGCAGCGATTTTCTGGCGTCATGAGAATGGCGCGAAATGGCGGAGTATCCCCGCTGAACTGGGTCCGTGGTGGCGGGCTGCGCAGCTTTTCATCCGCTGGGCGAAGCTCGGCGTATGGGAGCGGCTGCTCGCACTGGTTCAGGAACAACAGGGAGTGGCATTCGGAATGACTTTTCTGGATGGCACAAACATCAGGGCTCACCACAAAGCGGCGGGAGCCCAAAAAAAGGGGCCTCTTTCGAAGAGCGAGACCATCGTGAAGCACTTGGCCGCTCTCGCGGTGGCTATGGCACAAAAGTCTGCGTGATCGCTGATGGACATGGAAAAGCCTTCGGTTTTGCGCTGGCCCCTGGACAGGCTCATGAACTGCCTCTGGCACCAGCCATGCTCGACAGCCTTCCCGCCACTCCCCTGTGGGTAGTAGCGGACAAGGGCTACGCGTCGAACGCCATGCGTGAACGGATATGGGACATGGGAGCACGGCCAGCCATTCCTGCGAAACGACGCGATGGCCCGGTCGCCTGCCCCAAATGGGCCTATCGGTGTCGGCATCTCGTTGAGAACCTCTGGGCTCGCCTCAAGGAGTGGCGCGCTGTCGCAACCAGATATGAAAAAACAGCAACGTCGTTCCTCGCGGTCATCCACATCGCCTGCCGCAGCAGACTGGATCAAGCCCTAACAGGCCCTAGAATCTGCCGAACATAGTCTCAATACAATTTCGACGTTTGTATTTTTGCTTGTCGTATCTGCGGTTCAGCTATCCATGCTGAAAGCACCGTCCATCATCCGCACAAAAATCCTCATGGCTCCGCAATGCTGCCAGCAGTTGCAGAGTGTTTTGTGTGGCCCATATTCTCGTAATGCATCCCGCCAGCGCAGACCATTCTGATTGGCAAAATGATATCACTCAGCACGCACGACCTGCCGTAGCTCTTTGACACAAAGGAGCGCAGAGATCCGCCTATTTGTCCGTCCGCCCGTAAAGGTCGCTCATCTTCAGCCTCCCTATAAAGCCTGAAACATCTTTGCCTACTCAAAATATCAATGGGTCCTGAGCCGACGTAATACATGGCTGTTCAACAGGATATTCAAAACTTACGATGATATTGTTGATATCTGCTGTCATGCTGGAACCAACTCATCAAGCGGCCAAGGCGTATTCTATCACTCAGCTTACATAACTAGGCCCATGGGACATAGTTAAAGACAGAATTATTATAATCTGCCTTACCCTAATTTTAATCCGGTAAAAATCTATCCGGTAAAAATGAATCTACCTTGAATATTGTTCCGGATAAGATATGATTAAATTCTTACGTTAACCAAACATAGCGCCAAAACAATATATCTGGAGACTGTCATCAACATGCCGGGGCAATATGTCACTATGACAGCAAAAAAACACATAAACCCATTGGCCAAAATGGTCACTCTTATTGGGGGCGGTATCCTCTTCCACGTTGGTGCTACATCCAGTTACGCGGCAGATACCCTTCCCTCTATCGACACTGGTGATACAGCATGGATGTTGGTCAGCACCGCCCTTGTGCTGATGATGACAATCCCTGGTCTGGCCCTGTTTTATGCGGGCATGGTGCGTAAGAAAAACGTGCTGGCAACGCTTATGCAATCCTTTGCTCTGTGCTGCATTATCTCCATTGTGTGGATGGTAGCTGGATACTCCCTTGCCTTCACTACAGGCACCCCTTGGATTGGTGGCTTTGGCCGCATGTTTCTGAATGGCATTGGCGCCAACATTCACAACGGCGCGGATATTGGTTTCACGCTTGGCGCAGATTCTCCCAACGCCACAACCATGACCATTCCTGAGAGCATCTTCATGATGTTCCAGATGACATTCGCCATCATCACCCCGGCTCTAATCTCTGGTGCATATGCTGAACGCATGAAGTTCAGCGCCATGTGCGTGTTCTCCATCATCTGGTCTCTGATTGTATATGCTCCTATCGCGCACTGGGTCTGGAGCCCTATTGGTTGGCTGGGTGGCCTTGGCACGGCAGATTTCGCTGGTGGTACAGTCGTGCATATCAATGCGGGTGTTGCCGGTTTGGTGTGTGCTCTGGTGCTTGGCCGTCGTAAAGGTTACGGGCAGGATGATCTCTCCCCCTTCAACCTGACATATGCCGTTATTGGCGCTTCTCTACTGTGGGTTGGTTGGTTTGGCTTCAACGCTGGTTCTGCTGTGGGCGCTAATGGGCGCGCAGGTATGGCCATGGCTGCCACCCAGATTGCTGCTGCTGGTGCTGGTGTCTCCTGGATGTTGGTTGAATGGCTGCGCTCCGGTAAACCCACTGTACTGGGTGTCATTTCTGGTGCTGTAGGTGGTCTGGTGGCTATTACGCCGGCTGCTGGCTTTGTTCTGCCGGGTAGCGCCCTGATTATCGGTCTGATTACTGGCGTTGTCTGCTACTGGGGCGCCACATCCCTGAAGCACATGATGGGATATGACGATAGCTTGGATGCCTTTGGCGTGCATGGTGTAGGCGGTATTGTTGGCGCCCTGCTAACTGGCCTGTTCGCTTATGGCCCGCTTTCTGCAACGGATTCAAATCCCTCCGGCATTACGGGCTCTGTGCATCAGCTTATTGTTCAGTCAGAAGCTGTGCTCGTCACCATTGTATGGTGTGCGATTGTGTCCTTCATCATCCTAAAAGTGGTTGATCTGGTTATCGGCCTACGCGTTACACCGGATGAAGAACTGGAAGGTCTGGATATGTCCCTGCATGGGGAACGCATTAACGACTGATCCTTCTGCAAGCACACTTTAATTCCAGCTTTTATACAAAGCCCTCTCCCAGCTATTCGGGAGGGGGTTTTTGTTTTTCTCATAAAAATATCATCACCCATTCATTTCAACGCCACAGTTTGCGATAATATTTTTTGGGAATAAAAAACGGCATCGGGTCGTTTTTTGATTCGTCCCTTTGCATGAGGTTTTATTTTATGAACTTTTCTGCACGCACTGGCTTGGCTGCGTTACTACTTGGTTGCGCAACTGCTCTTTCCGCTCCTAGCGCCCATGCACTGACGGCTAAGGAATGCCACGCAAAATTCAAAGAAGCCAAAGCGGAAAACACGCTTAACGGCCAGACATTTAAAGCATTTAAGGCTGCCAACTGTGATGCCACCACGGCAGAGGCTGCTCCAGCCGCAGCCAACAAACCGGCAGAAACCACACCAGAAGCTACCAAACCGGCTGCGCCTACTGCTGTAAGTGCTTCTGGTGCAACCTTCCCTTCTGCGGTCGATCCTCAGTATTCCAAGCTCAGCGCAGGTAAGGCCCGCATGAAAACCTGCCTGGATCAGTACCACACCAACAAATCCAGCAATGCCAATGGCAACATGAAATGGATTCAAAAAGGTGGCGGCTATTACAGCGAATGCAACAAGCGCCTGAAAGGCGAATAATCTAAAAGTTTGAGGCAGGAGAAATCATCTTCTGCCTCTCTTTTTTATATTAACGGCGTACCTGCTGTGCTGGCATCACATACAGCGTATGTGTGCGGTAAGATATCCAGACACGATGCGCGGCAAACCAATCTGATCCTAAAAGCATATCTACAGTATCATGCACGGGGGCAACTGTAAGAACCGGAGATTTTTCCTGTTCCTGCCCAATCTGAAACAAATGAAATTTATGCCAGTGATAAATCTGCTGATGCCCATCTACTCCGGTTGTCATCCCACCCGGATCAGCCGCCAAAGCTTGGCGGGAAACACCAATACGCTCAGCCGCACCAATTGAGACAATGCGAGATCGCGCCCCACTATCCACCAGTGCCTTAAGCTTTGTACCGTCTAGTGTAACTTCCGCCACCACCCGCTGGCCTGCTGCCTGTAACGGCACTGCCCGATAAATGTAACGCCAGCCTTCTGGGCCATTGCAATCTGCTGAAGTGGCAGACCAGAAAGACAGCGTCCCGCCCGCCACATTAAATTCCACATCATAGCGAGAGAGCAGATCCCCCCCCATAAGGCCCTCTACTTCAGGCTCAGTTTGTGGAACTGCGGGTAATGTATCTACCGGAATGGAAACAGGCCCAAACTCGACATTCTGCGCACGAAAGGATTTTACAATCGCATTGGGTACAATCCGCCCTATTCCCCCAGTGCCCCGCACAACCGTGTGCACGCTTTTATCCCGCTGGGCGGCGAAAAGTGAGGCAGCCTCTGGTGAAATAAGGCTTCCCTCCGAACCTGTATCTACAATCATGCTGACAGCATGCCCATTAACGCTTACAGGAATGTTTAGAAAACCCTGATCATTCCGTAACGCCACACGCGCTACCAGTTTATGGCACCCATCTGCCGCATAAGCTGGAGAAATACCACCAAACGGCACACTGGCCCCGCCACCTATTATTAAGGCGCAAGCAACTATTTGGCGTTTCATGCCAGCTCCCGCGCAAAACGGTCTGTCGCATTCAGCAACGCCGTTAAAATACCGGGCTCGAACAACGCATGGCCTGCGGCGTCAATCAATTGAAAATCGGCTTCCGGCCATGCTTTATGCAAATCCCACGCTGTGCGTACTGGCGTTGCCATATCGTAGCGCCCTTGCACAATCACTGTAGGAATATGGCGAATACGCCCTACATCCTGAATAAGCTGGCCCTCTTCCAACCAGCCCCCATGCACGAAGTAATGGTTTTCAATACGAGAGAAAGCAAGCGCGTAATCAGCCTCATCATGCTGCGTTTCCATTTCTGGGCATGGCAACAAAGTTAAGGTGCGCCCTTCCCACAAACTCCAAGCCCGCGCAGCTTCCAAACGAATGGCGGGATTATCTGATGTCAGACGCTTGCGGTACGCAGCCATCATATCCCCCCGCTCTGCGGGCGGAATAGGTGCTAGAAAATCTTCCCACTTATCAGGAAAAAGCCAAGAGGCGCCTTCCTGATAATACCACAGCAATTCGGCACGCCGCAGGGTAAAGATACCGCGCAGCATCAGCGCAGTTACGCGGTTCGGATGTGTTTCGGCATAAGCCAGTGCAAGCGTAGAACCCCATGAGCCACCAAATACAGCCCATTTTTCTATCCCGCACATTTCTCTCAGACGCTCAATATCTGCAACCAGATGCCACGTTGTGTTTGCTTCCAACGAAGCATGAGGAAGCGAACGGCCACATCCACGCTGATCAAACAGCACAATACGGTAACGCGCCGGGTCAAACAGCCGCCGTTGAGAAGGTGAGCACCCCCCACCTGGGCCACCATGCAAAAATACAACCGGCACACCATCGGGGTTGCCACACTGCTCCCAATAAATCTGATGCCCTTCCCCCGTATCCAGATAACCATGAGCATAGGGTTCGATTTCGGGCCACGGTGCACGCAACGCCTGTATCATGCCGGTGTGTTCCTTATTTTGCATTCTGGGCTCATTGTGCACGCGGATGCGCCCGCGTCCAGACATCCAGCAAGCGGGCCTCATCTGCCAGTGTGTAACGCTGTGTGGTGGAAAGGCTGGCATGCCCGAGCAATTCCTGAATAACACGCAAATCTGCCCCGCCTTCCATCAGATGGGTTGCAAAAGAATGGCGCAAAGCATGCGGCGTTACGTAATCTGGCAAGCCAGAAAGATGCCGCCATTCTCGCATGGCTTTTTGGGCTATGGCGGGCTGGAGCCGCTTGCCTCTTATCCCCACAAAAAGCGGTGCATCTGGGGTTGGGGCTGGGTGCCGCCCGCGCCATGCTTCCAGCGCTTGCTGCACAACAGGCAGCACCGGCACAAGCCGTTCCTTGCCGCCTTTACCCAAAATACGCAGTACGTTACTGCTGCGCATTACGTCCAGATCTGCAATATTCAGGTTCAAGGCCTCGGAAATACGCAAACCGCATCCATATAAAAGTAGAAACAACGCCGCATCTCGCTGCTGTTCCATGGGCGTATGTGCCAGATCAGAAATATCTTCTGGAGCCGCCAAGGCCTGATCTTTAGCCAAAGGCCGCGGCAGAGGCTTTTTGGTGCGCGGTGTGCTGAGCAACTGGATAGCCGGGTTTTCCACCCCTTGCCTGCGGGCCAGATACTTAAAGAAAGACCGCACAGCAGAAACACGGCGTGCACGTGTGCGGGTAGCCTGATCTGATGATGTTTTGCGAGCTGTTGGTTTACTGGCCTCGGCTTGCTCATAAGCCAGCCATGCACGAAAATCCCGCAAGCTGATTAAACCCAAGCCGACCATATCTGGCAAACCATCCAGATGGGTGGTCATAAACCCTAAAAAACGGGCCAGATCGCCTTGGTAAGCTTCAATTGTCAGGGGAGATGCCTGCTTTTCTACAGCCATCCACTCCAGAAATTTCTGAACAGCTTCTTCAGCAGTCATGATCTTCCTCTATCGGGCAGAAAGCTTTGTACGCTTTTTCTCCCCTGTTCTTTCCCTGTAGGCAGCATTACAACCAAATCCTGATGGCGCAGAAACCTTTTTCCCATATACCTTTGCAGGATTCTGGCAACTTAACGGCCAGCACTTCTGGCACCACACGCATTTCCGTGCTGCTCCCCATGCCTTTTGCTGGGCCTTTTGATTACCGCGCACCAGTAGATATGGATCTGCAACCCGGTGATATCGTTGTCGCCCCCTTAGGTAAGCGGCAGGAAACCGGCGTGGTGTGGGATACAACATCTTCGCTCCCTGCCGATCTGGCCCCACCGGCCACAGAAAAAAAGGTAGATGCGGCCCGCCTGCGTCCGGTTGTCTGTCGGCTGGATCTGCCTCCACTATCCGCTGAATTGCGCCAATTCATAGATTGGGTTGCTGCTTACACCCTCACCCCTCCGGGTATGGTGCTGGCCATGACCTTACGGCTGCATATGCGGGCAGCCCCTACCCCTACTATGGGGTGGGCTTTGGCAGAAAATCCTGATTTGGAGGCTTTACGCCTTACGCCTGCACGCCAAAAAGTGTTGGACCTTCTTGCTGATGGGAACCATCGCACCACCACAGATATTACCAATGCCACAGGTGTAAGTGCTGGTGTAGTGAAGGGACTTGCCAATACAGGCGTGCTGCGCCCTGTTTCCTTGGGGCCAGAACGCCCGTTTGGCCACCCTGATGCACATTATAACCCGCCTATCCTAGAAGGGGAGCAACAGAGCGCAGCTATGGCTCTGCGCCAAACTGTTACGGAAAACCGTTTTTCCGTAACCCTGCTGGAAGGGGTGACTGGCTCTGGTAAAACAGAAATCTATCTGGAAGCCATTGCAGCCTGTCTAGAACAGGGCAAACAAGCCCTTATTCTTCTGCCCGAAATTGCACTTTCCGCCCAATGGATGGAACGTTTTTCCCGACGCTTTGGTGTGCAACCTGCTGTGTGGCACTCCGAAATTGGGCAACGCGCACGTAGGCTCACCTGGCTTGGCGCAGCAGATGGCTCTGCCTCTGTGATAGTCGGCGCTCGTTCTGCTTTATTTCTGCCCTTCCATAACCTCGGCCTGATTATTGTAGATGAAGAGCACGAAGCCCTGTTCAAGCAGGAAGAAGGCGTTATCTACAATGCCCGCGATATGGCCGTAGTGCGAGGGCGGCTGGCACGTTTTCCGGTTGTTGTGGTTTCCGCCACGCCCAGCTTGGAAACACTGGCAAATGTAGAAGCTGGCCGGTATCGGCATCTGGTTCTACCCACCCGGCACGGAGGAGCAGAACTGCCAGAAACCCGCGTGCTGGATTTGCGCGACCATCCCCCACCCAGAGGGCTTTTTCTCTCACCCGAGCTGGTGGAAGATATTGGCGCCACGCTGGAACGGCAGGAGCAGGTTATGCTGTTTCTCAACCGGCGCGGCTACGCCCCCCTTACCCTTTGCCGATCCTGCGGGCACCGTATGGAGTGCCCGCATTGCACGGCATGGCTGGTGGAACACCGCAACCGCAAGGTGCTCTCCTGCCATTATTGCGATCATACAGAACCTATGCCCCCCGCATGCCCGCAATGTGGATCAGACCACAGCCTGACCGCCATAGGCCCCGGTATTGAGCGGATTACGGAAGAAGCCCGACAGTTGTTCCCCGATGCGCGCTTGCTGGTGATGTCTAGCGATACGCTTGGAGGCCCAGCCGCCACAGCGGAAGCCGTGGCCAAAATCTCACGCCGGGAAGTGGATCTGATTATCGGAACACAGATTGTTGCCAAAGGATGGCACTTTCCGCACCTCACTCTTGTTGGAGTGGTGGATGCAGACCTTGGGCTTGGTGGGGCAGACCTACGGGCTGGGGAACGCACCATTCAGCTTTTGCATCAGGTGGCGGGGCGTGCAGGCCGTGCATCCTCACCCGGTCGGGTTATTCTGCAAAGCTATACCCCGGAACACCCGGTTATGCAGGCGCTGCTTTCGGCAGATTTTGATGCCTTTATGCAGCAAGAAGCCGCACAGCGTAAGCCGGGTTTTTGGCCCCCTTACGGGCGGTTGGCTGCCTTAATTGTAAGTGCAGATACACCTGTTGCCGCAGATGAAGCCGCAGCCCAACTGGGCCGCACCGCCCCTTATGGAGAAGGCATACAGGTGCTTGGCCCTGCCCCAGCCCCGCTGGCTGTATTACGCGGGCGGCACCGTAGGCGGCTGCTATTGCGCACGCACCGCAATATTGCGGTACAGCCTATCCTGCGCCGCTGGCTAGGCATGGTAAATCTGGCCAGAAACGCCAAAGTGGACGTGGATATAGACCCCGTTTCTTTTCTCTAATGTTTCTGAGCGCTTCGCCTAAAAAATCTTACTTTTTTGCTGTTGCGGTATCGTTTGCAGGCTTGGCGGTGCTGGTCAGCACTCTGGAAATTGTGCTGCGCACCACCATAACACGCACGTTTGGCGCGATTTCCACTTCCACTTCTTCCGAATCATCCTTGGAACGCTGCACAATACCCACAACGCCACCTGCCGTTACAATCCGGTCTCCACGGCGGAGGGCCTTCAGTTCTGCTTTAAGCTGCTTTTGCTGCTTTTGCTGAGGGCGGATGAGCAAAAAATACATAATCACAAAAACGGCCACAAACGGCAGGAAGGACATCAGGCTAGAGCCCCCACCGACACCTCCGGCACTCTGGGCATAGGCGGCGGGAATAAGGAAATTGGACATCAAGCAGACTTTCCTGAAAGGCGTGTTGCGAAAACAGAGAAAGTGACCATAATTTTCAATCCTCGTGCGTCAAGCACCTGCGCGGATGAAAACGCCTTCCGCCCGTATTTTATAACCAATATCGGCGACAAACAGGATAGATACCCAGATGGACACACCAACACTCCCTGTTCTGGAACGCATTGCCTCTGCTCTGGAGCGGCTTTCTCCTCCCCCCGCCACGCTGGAAGGCGTGGATAAAGCCGATGCCTTTGTCTGGCTGCCAGAACGTGGGCGCCTTCTGCCTGTTCCGCATGTTGCACACGTACCGGTTGATCTGCTGCGCGGGGTGGATCTGCAACGCAAGATCCTGATTGAAAATACAGAGCACTTTGCCCGTGGCCTACCTGCCAACAACGCCATGCTCTGGGGTGCGCGCGGCATGGGCAAATCCTCACTGGTGAAAGGCGCGCATGCCTTGGCCAATCAGGTTGATGGCAAACCGTGCGCCCCCGGCAAAGGCGCTATTGCTCTGATTGAAATCCAGCGTGAAGATCTGGCAACCCTGCCACTGCTGCTCAGCCTGCTGCGGGAAAACCCGCGCCGCTTTATTCTGTTCTGCGATGATCTTTCCTTTGAAAAGGAAGACCGGGATTACAAGGCCCTTAAATCTGTTCTGGATGGTGGTATTGCCGGGCGGCCAGAAAATGTTCTGTTCTATGCAACCTCCAACCGCCGCCACCTGATGCCGCGCGATATGATTGAAAATGAACGCGCAACCGCCATTAATCCCTCCGAAGCAACAGAAGAAAAAGTCTCGCTTTCAGACCGGTTTGGCCTGTGGCTTGGTTTTTATGCTTGTGAACAGGATACGTTTGCAGACATGGTGCGGAGCTATGCGCGCGAACGTAATCTGACCATTGATGATGAGAACCTGATGGCCCGTGCCAATGAGTGGGCGATTACACGCGGAAGCCGCTCTGGACGGGTAGCTTTCCAGTTTATTGAGGACCTGACGGCAGAGCTTGCAGAACATTAATTTCTGTCAGCTATGCGCTCCTGTCTTGCTTCTTGCGTCACGATGAGTTGAGATAGCATTCGCAACAGCGGCATCAAAACGGCGCCGCACAGGTATTCTTTGTGATTTGAGGCGAAATGGATCAGACCGCTCAGACCGATTCCTCCACCCCTGCACTGGCTGTTGAAGCCAGAAAGGGTAAAATAGATCTGCGGCGCGTCAGATCCAATCCGGACTACTGGTACCCTGTTGCATGGTCGCGGGAGCTAAAACCCGGCAAAACCATTGGCACGCGTTATGCTGGCATGCCTATTGCCTTGGTGCGCCCGGATGAAGGCCCTGTATTTGCGCTGGAAGACCGCTGCGCCCACCGGCAGGTGCCGCTTAGCAAAGGCACGGTGGAAGGTGCCTCGGTTAAATGCTGCTATCATGGCTGGGCCTATGGCCGCTCTGGCCGGTGCATTGATGTGCCTTATCTGGGCAAAGGCAAGCTTCCTAACGGGGTGCGTACATTCCCCTGCCGGGAACAGGACGGCATGATCTTTGTTTTCCCCGGTGATCCGGAAAAAGCAGACACCGTGCCCCTGCCTACACATTTGGCACGCGCCAGCAACCCAGCTTACAAAACCCGCTACTTTGGCACCACCATTGGTTGCCACTACAGCTTCATGCATGAAAATCTGATGGATATGAATCATCAGTTCATGCACTCCAAACAAATGGGGCAGATGAAACCCCGTTTTCTGGGCCAAAAGCGTGAGCCAAAGCTAGTGGAAGCCCGTTACAGCTTTGCCCGCACCGGCGGTAAACAGCCTTTTGGTGAAGCGCTGATTTTTGGTGAACGCCGCGATTCTTCGGAAAAATTCCAGCATCGCGATGTCATGACCATTCGTACGGAATATCCGTATCAAACCTTGCGTATCCAAACCGGAGATGAAGACCCGGTAATGGATTTGTGGATTGTTTATGTACCGCAAAGCGCAGATGAGCTGACCAACCGCACCTTTGGCCTGCTGTCCGTTAAACGGCCCAAAATAGGTGGATTGCTGGATATTGCATGGCCTTTCCTTGTTGCCTTTACCAACCGCATTTTTGCCGAAGACCGTGAGATTGTGGAACTGGAGCAAAATGCATGGCGCGAACTGGGCGGTGACCACAACGTAGAGGTTTTTCCCGTTATTAACGCCCTGCGTGAACTTCTGACCGAATGCGGTGTTCCCCCAGAACCAGCGCAAACACCTCAACCCAATGCCTGATACTGCCCCGACCGAACTGGAAGCCCCACCCTATCACCTGCGCCCACTTTGCGCGCAGGATGCTCCTGCCCTCCATCATCTGGTGAATGATTGGGAAGTGGTGCGGATGCTCAGCCGCCTGCCTTTTCCCTACCCGCGTGAACTGGCCGATAGCTGGATAGCTTCCACACAGCAGATGCAGCAAAAGGGAGAAGGGTATCATTTTGCCATTCTGGATAAGGATGGCACTTTTATTGGTTGTATTGGCTTGGGTATTCAAACCCCAGCCAATTCTGCACGCATTGGGGTGCTGGGCTATTGGATTGGCCGCCCCTATTGGGGGCAAGGCATTGCAACATGTGCAGCGGCACGCATCACCAGTTGGGCGCTGGCGCATCTGGCAATTTCCTGCATCCGCGCAAATGTAGCGGTTGATAATATTGCCTCTGCCCGCGTGCTGGAGCACATCGGTTTTCAGCAAATCGGAACAGACAAACAAGTTTTTGCCTCCCGCGGCAGCGAACAACCTATGCTGATTTTTGAAACCACGCGCCATATGCAGGATGCACGCCGCGGCTCTGCATCCGCCACCACATCATCAGCCCCCAAAAAGCTGGTTCTGGTTTCCGCCGCAGCACTTATTGATACACAAGGCCATATTTTGCTTGCCCGCCGCCCGGAAGGAAAAAGCATGGCGGGCCTGTGGGAATTTCCGGGTGGCAAAATAGAAGCCGGCGAAACACCAGAAGCCGCTTTGGTGCGCGAACTGCATGAAGAGCTGGGGCTTGATATGTCCCGCGCCTGTTTGGCGCCGTTTACCTTTGCATCCCATTCTTACCCGACATTTAATTTGCTCATGCCGCTTTATGTGTGTCGGCGCTGGCAAGGTACACCTATCCCTAAGGAAGGGCAGAAACTGGCATGGGTTGCGCCGCAAGACCTGCGCAAATACCCTATGCCCGAAGCAGATCTACCGTTTATTCCGCTGCTCCAGGCTTTGCTTTAAACATTCAGGAATAGATTGGGCCTTCTCTACAGGCCCTCTGTAATGCCTACTCCCGGCTATACAAATCCTGCACACGCACAATATCGTCCTCCCCCAGATAGGGGCCAGACTGCACTTCTATCAGCGTAAGGGGGATACGGCCGGGGTTTTCAAGGCGGTGCAGCATACCCAGCGGCAAGTAAACACTTTCATTTTCCCGTACGAGAAGTTCCTCATCTCCTCGAGTTACAAGAGCTGTGCCTTCCACCACCACCCAGTGCTCCGAGCGATGGAAATGCTTTTGCAAGGAAAGTTTCTGCGCCGGGTTCACCACAATACGCTTAACCTGAAAACGATCCCCTTGGGTGAGACCCTCATAAAATCCCCACGGCCTATATGTGCGCGCATGGTGGGTTGCCTCTGTGCGGCCTTCTGATTTCAGACGCTCAACAATGTTTTTAACATCCTGCGCCCGATCCTTCCGGGCAACCATAACGGCATCCTGCGTTACCACAATGGTCAGATTTTCAACTCCAAGCGCAACGGTTAGGGTGCCATCTGTACGGATGTAGGAATCATGCACATCCTCCAGCATCACATTGCCATAAACCGCGTTGGCGTTTTTGTCCTTCGTGCTGAGTTCCCACAGGGAATCCCAGCTTCCGATATCGGACCACCCAAAATCGGCGGGCACCACAGCCGCTTTATCCGTGCGTTCCGCAACTGCATAATCCACTGAAATATCAGGAGATTTTTTAAAACTTTCCACGTCCAGACGTTCAAAATCCATATCTGTCTGGCGTTTTTCTACAGCTTGGCGCACGCATTCGTATAATTCGGGTTCGTATTTTTGAAGCTCATGCAAAAACGTGCACGCACGGGCAACAAACATGCCCGAATTCCACAAATACTTGCCACTCTCTAAAAAATGGTGCGCTGTTTGCGCATCCGGCTTTTCAACAAACCGAGCTACACGGCACACGCCAGAAAGACCGGAAAGAGGCGCTCCTTCCTCTATATATCCATACCCTGTTTCCGGGCGGGAGGGCTTCATGCCAAACGTGACGACATATCCGGCTTGGGCGGCCTGAACAGCACTTTCCAGCGCCTTATACAAACACTGCGTATCCGTTATAGCGGCATCTGCCGCCATAACCCACAACACGGCATTCGGGTCTTTTTCCGCTGCCAAAAAAGCAGCCGCGGCAATGGCTGGGGCAGAATTACGGCCAACAGGTTCTAGCACAATACGGGCATCCTGCACGCCCACATCCCGCAGTTGTTCTGCTATAATAAAACGGTGCTCGGCATTGCAGATCACAACCGGCCCGCACAATTTGGCGGCTACGCCACGCAGAGCTGTTTCCTGTAACAAGGTTTTTTCTGTCAGCAATGGCCAAAACTGTTTGGGATAACTTCCGCGAGAAACTGGCCACAGACGGCTGCCTGAACCACCAGAAAGAATAACAGGCACAACCTCCTGCCCATTGGCTACATGCACAGAAGTGGCTGTTTCTTTCTTAGCGGACATGCATAAATCCATCAGATTTTTGAAATATTCGTCCAAGTTAAATCACCGCAAGCCTGTTTTGTGAAGGCTGCATGCACAGAACTTGACGATAGCGGATATCCGGGCTTACCCTGCTTGCCAGCAAGGTGTTGAGCCCTGCCCTCGTGATTTGTAAGGCCGGCTTGCGGCGAGGTAAAAGAAACGCGCTAAAGAGGCTCTGACACGGCATTTAGCCGGCTGTCATGGTTTCCACGGTCAATTTAAGAGATTGAGCTGCTTTGGCAGGCACATATGGGCCTGTCTGCTGCTTGGTCTGACACGCCAGAACCGGATACAAAGACCCATGAGTGACAACAAAATTGCATTTTCTGAAGCGTGGCGCCCCGCAACCCGTCAGCTCCATGCCGGTGTGGAACGCACGGAATATGGTGAAACCAGTGAAGCCGTGTTTCTGACCTCCGGCTTTGTTTACGATAATGCCGAACAAGCTGCCCGCACCTTCCGTGGTGAGGAAGACCACTATCAGTATAGCCGCTTTGGCAACCCTACAGTTGCAGCTTTGGAACGCCGGCTGGCAGATCTGGAAGGCGCAGAAGCCTGCGTGGCAACGGCTACTGGCATGGGTGCTGTATCCTCCGCCCTGCTAAGCCACGTTAAAGCCGGAGACCGAGTGGTAGCTTCTCGCGCACTGTTTGGCTCCTGCCACTGGATTGTTGCCAACCTTCTGCCCCGTTATGGCGTAGAAACCGTTTTTGTAGATGGCTGTAATCTGGACGAATGGGCAAAGGCACTTTCCAAGCCCACCGGCGCCGTACTGCTGGAAAGCCCATCCAACCCCATGCTTGATATTCTGGATATCCAAGCCATTTCAGATCTCGCCCACAAGGCAGGCGCGATTGTGGTGGTAGATAACGTGTTTGCTTCCCCTGTTTTCCAAAAGCCTCTCCAGTTGGGCGCGGATGTTGTTGTCTATTCCTGCACCAAGCATATTGATGGCCAAGGCCGCGTGCTCGGCGGTGCCGTGCTTGGCCGGAAAGACTGGATTACAGAAACACTTCAGCCTTTTACCCGTAATACGGGCAACGCGCTTTCTCCTTTCAACGCATGGGTCATGCTCAAGGGGCTGGAAACACTTTCCCTGCGCGTCAACGCCATGGCAGCCAATGCTGCAGCCGTTGCTGATTATCTGGCATCTGCCCCCGGTATTGTAAGCGTGCGCTATCCGGGCCGGGCCGATCATCCGCAGTATGAACTGGCTAAACGCCAGATGAGCGGCAGCGGAAGCCTGATTGCCTTTGAAGTAAAGGGCGGCCAGAAAGGCGCGTTTGCGTTCATGGATGCCTTGAAGCTGATTGCCATTTCCAACAATCTTGGAGATGCACGCTCTCTGGTCACGCACCCTGCCACAACCACACATTCCAAAGTGAGCGCAGAAGACCGCGCAGTGTTGGGCATTACGGATGGCGCCATTCGCTTTTCCGTTGGGCTGGAAGACAGCGCAGATCTGATAGATGATCTCGCCCGCGGTGTTGCCGCCCTTCAGGCTCTTTAAACAATACCAGCATTTTCCCTCCCCTCCGCCGTAACAGGATCGGGAGGGAGAATGCTTGGCATAACAGATGGGTTCGTGATAGGTGCAACCACCATCCCGTACCATAAACAGGATATTCCATGCCCGACTGGGCCACTTCTCCCCTTTTGCAAGATCCAGAAGAAGCCATGAACGAGCTATTCTCCTCACTGCCCGTCTATGAGGCCGTTACGGAGCATGTGCGCGTACAGGTACAGGTGTTCTGGCTGCCAGATCAATCCGAACCAGATGAGCATTCCTACTGCTGGGCCTATCGTATCCGTATTGGCAATGATGGCACCCAGCCTGTGCAACTTCTGGAACGCACATGGCACATTACGGATACAGCCGGGCACACAGAATATGTGCACGGTTCTGGCGTAGTGGGAGAACTGCCGGTTATTCAGCCCGGTGCGCTTTATGAATATACCTCCGGGGCATCCCTTACCACGCCGGGCGGATTTATGAGCGGACACTACCTGATGCAGGATAAAAGCAGCGGCAGACGGTTTGATGTCAGCATTCCTGCTTTTAGCTTGGACAGCCCTTTTCTGCTCCGCCAGATTCACTAATCCGCCCCATTCATATCCCTATTTTTTCTGGAGTGTGGCATGAGCGTGCCTCCGTCTGATACATCTAAGCGCCCAACACAAGCAGAAGCAGAACAGGCTGTACGCACCCTGTTGCGCTGGGCTGGCGATAATCCGGATCGTGAAGGCCTGCACGATACCCCCGCCCGTGTTGCCCGCGCTTACACCGAATTTTTCTGCGGGTATGAAATTGACCCCGCAGCCCTGTTACGCCGCACCTTTTCCGAAGTGGAAGGGTATGATGAAATTGTGCTGCTGCGTGATATTCGCTTTGAAAGCCACTGCGAGCACCATTTAGCCCCCATTATTGGGCGGGCACATGTTGCCTATCTGCCGCGCCAGCGCGTTGTAGGTATTTCCAAACTGGCACGCGTGGTGGATGCCTATGCCAAGCGTTTGCAAATTCAGGAACGGCTCACGGCACAGATCGCCAATACCATCAATGATGAATTGGAACCGCACGGGGTTGCCGTTATTATTGAATCTGCCCACGAATGCATGACAACACGCGGTGTGCATAAACCCGGTGTTTCTATGGTAACCAGTACTATGCTGGGCGTTTTTCGGGAAAATTCAGACACACGGCGTGAACTCATGGCAATGCTGAACCGCCCAGCCGTCTGCGAATACTAAAAAAGACTTCTCTCCCACTATAAAATAGATGGGAGAGAAAAGACTTTGGGCCTTAAATACTTACGTTTGCACCCAGCACCTTAAGAAACTGAGCCAGCCACGCTGGGTGCGCGGGCCATGCGGGCGCTGTTACAAGCTCCCCATCCGTTACGGCTTCCGTTACCGGAATATCAGCGTAAGTGCCGCCAGCCAGTTCCACATCTGGGCGGCAGGCTGGGTAAGCTGAAACTTCACGCCCCTTGATAATACCCGCAGCGGCTAAAAGCTGTGCCCCATGGCAAATTGCGGCAATAGGCCTATCGGAAAACGCTTTTACAATTTCCAATACCCGCGCATTCAGACGCAGATATTCAGGCGCACGCCCACCAGGAATAATCAGCCCCAGATATTCATCCGTATCAATGGCATCAAAGTCTGCATTGAGCACAAAAGCATGGCCGGGCTTTTCGCTATATGTCTGCGCACCTTCAAAATCATGAATGGCCGTCAGCACCTTATCGCCCGCTTTTTTGCCGGGGCAGACCACGTCCACCTTATACCCCACCATCAGCAGGGCCTGATAAGGCACCATAATTTCATAGTCTTCTACGTAATCACCTGCCAGCATCAGCAGTTTGACATCATCAGTCATGATGACCGTTCCCTTTCAACCCTTCGCGCAAACGCGGCATCAACTCCACAAAGTTACAAGGGCGGTGGCGGCTATCAAGCTGGAAAACCAGAATGTCATCCCAACCATCCTTCACAGCCCCCGTAGAACCTGGCAGCGCAAACAGATACGTGCCACCAGCCACACCAGCCAACGCACGAGACTGAATGGTGGATGTACCGATCTTGCTATAAGACAGCATACGGAACAGCTCGCCAAAGCCTTCAATGCGTTTTTCCAACACGCTTTCAAAAGCCTCTGGTGTCACATCACGGCCAGTTACGCCTGTGCCGCCGTTTGTAATAACAACATCCACCTGCGGATCAGCAATCCACTTGCGCAGTTGTGTGGCTATCTTGTCTGCATCGTCCGAGATAATGGCCCGATCAGCCAGCACATGGCCCGCACCTTCAAGCCGCGCAACAAGCGCTGCCCCAGAGGTATCTGTTTCTAGCGTGCGCGAATCCGAAACGGTAAGCACTGCAATACGAACAGGAAGAAACGGCAGGTTGGTATCGATTTTAGACATTGAGAGAATCTTATCTCCATAATTCTGATGCAGAACTGCACCATATGGCCGTAATAATGGCCTATTTTTATATAAAAAATCCATTAAACTGCACAACAGCGTCTACAATCGCATAAAAATTGCTTTAGAAAACGGGAACCGCAGTATCCCGAAACCCAAGGCCACACTTTTTTCTGCTGAAATATGAGGTGGCCGAAAGAAATAAAAATCAAGGGAACATGATTAAACGCCTTCACCTCCATTTTCCTTTTCGCGCTTTATGGCTGACCTGCCTGCTTATTCTGTCTTTTTTTGTTGTTTTACCTGCGCATGCACAGTTGCTGACAGGTGGAAACAGCGCCGTGGGCCTTTGGCCCAGCTTGCAGGAGCTAATAGATAACGAAGCCGATCAGGTAGAAGATCCCGGCCCGCTTTTTTCTGCACCTTATGGCAAGGATCATTTTTTTGGAAACTGGTGGGGCGCGCAGCCTTGGCTGCTCAACCACGGCATTCATATTCTGGCAGATGTGCATGAAGAACTTGCAGGCAACTTTAGGGGCGGCCGCAGGAAAGGTGTGGATAATGCCGGACAGGTGGGTGTGGAGCTTGATGTAGACTGGGGCAAACTTACCAATGCCGACATCATGAAAGGGTTCTGGACCCACATGATGGTGGTAAACGGGCATGGCCGTAACCTGAGCACAGATTACATTGGGGATTCACTCGGCGGCGTGCAGCAGATTTATGGTGCACGTGGTAACGTGGTGGCCCATCTTGTTTACCTGTATGGTGAACATGCTTTTCTGCACAACCATATCGATATCAGCGCTGGTTGGATTCCGGTTGGCAGCTTTTTTGCCGCCTCCCCGCTGTTTTGTATGTACATGAACGTTGCCATGTGCGGGAACCCAGCCCCCACCAAATACACAGAAGGCGCGCGAGACTGGCCATCTGGTAACCTCGGCTTTGTTGCGCGCGTTATGCCCACAAAACAAACCTATATTATGGCGGGCCTGTTTGCTGTTTCCCCCCATGCTTATAACGGCGGCATTTCTGGCTGGGCTTGGGCGCAGGATGGCTTGGGCAAGTTTTCCTCCCCAGTTGAAATTGGCTGGCTGCCTTCTTTCGGGCGCAACCATCTGGTGGGCCACTATAAGGCTGGGTTTGGCTACGATAACTCCAAATACAAAAATCTGCTGAATGACGTAAACGGCAATGCATGGGTGCAAACCGGCGCACAACCGCAATACGAGGCAGGCCGCGCAAGTGCATGGTTTATGGCTGACCAGATGCTGATGCGGAATGGTGATGGCCCAACCAATGGCCTGATCGCACTGGCCGGTTGGATGTGGTCTGATGGTAAAACCACTGCCATGTCTCACCACGTATGGGCCGGTATGACAGAAACTGGCGCAGCATGGGGCCGCCCCAATGATAGCGTTGGCGCCATGTTCCAGTGGATGACCATGAGCCGCGCCTCTGTTCTGCAACAGGAAGCTGCATTAGCTGCTGGCGTGCCCTTCCCCGATAACCAGTGGGGCAAGGTGTGGGGTATTCAAACCCACGAAAACATCTACGAAGTGTTTTATAACGCACACGTTGCCAATGGCATGTCTTTGCAGCCGGACTTCCAGTATATCAACCGCCCCGGTGGTTCCACCGTGTTCCATGATGCTGCCGTTATGGCCCTTCAGTTCAACGTGGTGATGTAAAACTTTCTTGCGGGCGCAGGCTTAACATCCTGCCCCGCAATGGCGCGAACAGTTCCGCATGGCATGTGAGAATAAGGATCTGAAAGCGCTTTGCGGCTTCTGCCAGCACATCAAACAAACGTTCCAGCCGCATTGAATCTGCAAAACTCAGCGCATCATCCAGCACCAAAATAGCTGGAACACCGCGTGCATGCAGCATTTCAGCAAACCCCAAACGCACCAGAACAGCTATCTGCTCGCGCGTGCCATCAGAAAGGTCTGCCACATCTTCCCGCTGAGTGCGCGAAAGGGCAGCTACTCCAAAATCTGCATTCATTTCCAGTGCAGCGCCAGGAAACAGAGCTGAAAATGCAGGCTGCATGGTTTTCACCAGCGGCCCCATATAGCGTGCTGTTTGCTCCTGCTCCGCCTTGCTTAAAACCTGATCCAGCAAAACAAGGGCAGACCTATCTCGCGTGCAGGCGGCCTCTTCCATATTCAAGCGCTGCTGGTGCCGGTCTGCCTCTGCTATGCGCTCATCCAGCCCTTCACCTTCTGCTCCACGCACACGGGTTTCGCGTTCACGTATATCTTCACGCAGCCGGGCTATGGTTTCGCCATCCGTTTTCTGGGCCTGTTCACGCCGTTGAATACCACTTTCCACTAGGCTAAGAGGCTGTTCTTTCTGGCGTGCCTGCTCACAATGCTCCAAGGCGGCTTGTGCTGCTTCGTGCTCCTGCTGGCAGGCCTGCTTGCGTTGGACTAATGCTGCATCGGGCTCACGCTCCTGCCAGAGCGCCAGTTCGCGCTGCACACGGGCTAGCCCGGATACCTGCTGCTGTTGCGCAGCACTGGCTTTATCCAACGCCGTTTTGGCTGTTATCAACACCTGTTGCGCATCACGCTCTTTTTCTCGCGCTTGATCTACCGCTACGGCTGCATCCTGCTCCTGCTGTACGGCTTCATCTGGCTGGCAATTAAGATCACATTCCTCAGCGCTTCCGATCTGGCTGGCCAGATTTTGCGCCAAGGCCTGTTTTTTCTGTGTGCATGCTGCTTCTTCTCTGGCCAGAACCTGCCGCAATTCCAACAGAACCTGATCAGGGGGTGCGCTCTTTTTATTGGGCACTGTAGCAGCAAAAACGGCCTTAGCTTCCTTAAGCTGACGTTCCGCCAAGCAGCGCTTTTCGTAATGTTGCTCGGCTTCTTCTGCATTTTGGCAGCCAGCCTGTTGCAAAATATCTGCTAATGCTGCTTGGGCTGTTTGAAGAGCCTTCTGCAATTCAACCGTATTTCCCCCAACCGAAGGGGTAATAACAAACCGGCCAATACCTTCAATCTGAAGTTCAGCAGGAGCATGCAGCAGGCTTTTACCAGCTGCACAGACTTGACCATTTAATAGAACATGTTGCGAAGCTTGCGGCAGCAAATCCATTTCCAGCACAGTGGCTTGCGCTTGCAACTGTTGTTCCAGCGTTGCCACTTTCTGGGCTGCTTTACGCACGCGCTGGATTTTAGCTTCGTCCATAGGTAACGCATCAAAAACGGCCTGCGCCTGTTCTATTTGGGCAAAGGTTTCCTGCACATGCTTTAGGTTTTCACGCTGGCGCAAAAGTGCTGCTTCCATGTGCTGCACTTCGCGCTGCTGCATGCCATGATGCAAAACAGCACGCCGCACCTGATGGCGCTGTACTGCCTTAAGGCATTCAGCCTGAGCAGCCTGATACCGCAAATTGGCAACTTTTTCGTGTTCTGCCAGTTCTGCAAGATCTTGTTTACTATCCGAAATGAGTTGCTCTAACCGCGCGCATTCGGCTCGGTGCTCTTGCCGCCGTTCCTCTTCATCTCGAATATTCTGCAACTGCTGCACTGCTGCGGCTTTTCTGGCCTGCGCGGCTTTTTCCTCTGCATCCAAGTTTCGCAGGCGGTCTCGTACGGCCCGCAGTTTATGTAGTTCTTGTTCTTCCTGTTTTTGCCGTTCTGGGTTTTCCTGCTCACGCAACATACGGCGTGTTTGTTCTAGTAAAACCAGATCTTCTTCCAGCGCAGCACGCTTGGCATGCAGGCTTTTCAATGTTTCTGCTGCTTTGGCCTGATCTTCCAGAAGCTGCTTATAACGCCCTGTGGGTTTGCCTGTAGTAGCGGTCTGTAACTGCCCCAACCGGGCCTTTACACGCTCCAGCATAGCCCCCGCTGTAGCAATACCGGTAACTTCCTGAATACCTTGTTCCAAACAGTTCTGAATACTGGAGCGGCCTGCATTGTTCAGAACGGGTGCAGCAAAACTTTCCCCTTGGCGTACTAAAAGAGCATTCCACAAACCTGTTGCTTCGCTTTTGCCGTTCTTCTCCAACTCCAGCAGAGCATTCAGGCGTTCTTCTGCTGTATCCCCATCAAAACGCTCCTGCCCCAGATCAAGACGCGCAAACGCGCCCTTCATGAAGCGTTTTTCCAACCAGCAGGACTGACCACTCCATTCAAACCCGACACCAATATGGGGCGCACCGCCGCCATAGGGCTGCATGTCTTTTACAGATTGGGCTTTGGAACCATGACGTAAGGTTAGTGCTGCCCGTAGAGCCATCAACAATGTGGATTTACCGGCCTCATTCGGGGCGGCCAGCACATTCAGCCCATCGCCCAACCCTTCCAGACGCACTGGTGATGTAAACCGACGCACACATTCAAGCTGGATATCTGTTAGAATCATGCTGCGGCACCTTCTACTTCGTGCCAGAACAGGAACAGCCTTTGCAGGGCCTCCCTTGCCACGGCACCTTCCTCACCCCCCCGCTCAACCATTTGTAGCAGTTCTTGGGCAGCCACCTTTACCGTTGCTGAGGCTTCAAGCCGCTCCAGATCCTGTGCGCCTGCAACCAGTTGGGGAGCGCCGGTTATACGTAAACACGCCACCGCACTTTGTAAGCGTGAGAGAATAACACTCTCGTATTTACGCAAATCATCCACACCCAGCAGGCCAGAAACTTCCAGCCATGCCATAACAACACTAGGATTATCCGGATTTATACTTCTTACACGGGCTTCCAATGCTTCAATATCTTCACCATTGGTCAGCACAATATCTTCCAGTTTGCGCCAGAGATACTTACCTGTTCGATGCCGAGAAATAACAGGTTGAGCACATGGACCATCTACTGACACAACCAGCGTTTCTCCGCCGCCTGCGCCACCTGTTACAAAACGGTCTGTTTCCGGGGTGCCAGAATAACAGGTGTGCGCATCAATCTGGCAAAAGCCGTGCCAATCTCCTAACCCCAGATAGGCAAGCCCAGCCTGCTTTGCCCGATCCAGCGCAATAGGGTTATGCTCGGCTTCCTGTCCATTACTAAACCCGACAACAGATCCATGCGCCAATCCAATGCGCAAGGCTTCTGGCGGGGTGGCCGCATTATTCATATAATCGGTGAGATCAGAAAGCGTATGCCGCCGCTTGAGCACAGCAGGCAGCAACCACGCATTATATGTTTTATCTATTTCCACCGCTTGTGGGCATGTATGCAGATGCACATTGTCTGGCACCGCATCTTCACGCCTTAAACGTGCCCACACACCCTCTGCCGTATCCGCATCATGGTTGCCGGGAATAAGATGCCACTGCACATCGGGAAACTGCCGCATCCGCTCCATGGGTTGATGCAATGTGCGTCTTTCTGGTGTTTCGTGCTCATAAATATCGCCCGCCACCAATACGCAGGTCACCCCTTCCTGCCGCGCCAAAGCGCCAATCGTGCGCACAACATCTACACGCGCGGCCTGTAACGCACCCAGTGTATCATCATCTGCAAAACTAAATGTCTTGCCGATCTGCCAATCTGATGTGTGGATAAATTTCATGAATTCTGGCGCACTCCATCACGCAACTGGCAGAAAAATTTCACTTTTCCATGACATACCCAGATCGTGAGCAGCCATCCCTTAACCTCACTTCATCTTATCTTATCATTAGGTTAGATATAATTCACACCCTCGCCATCTGGCCTGACCCGCGTTAAGCGCAACCCCCCTCATCACTCATGGCATCACGCCAAAGATTATATTTTATTTTAAGAAGCATGCTGATACTGCGAGATTCGCTCTCACCCGCCTTGTCTGGCCGGAAATGGCATGCCCCCTAATATGAAGCAAAGAGGTTAAAAACAGAGCAGACATGACAACAGAAACACCGGCAGCATTCCGTATGGGATCTTGGAAGACACTGTTTCTTCCCCTGCCACGCAGCATCTTCGCACATGGCTGGTTTCTGTTTTGTCTGCGCACGTGGCTGTCTGCTGTTCTGGCGCTTGCCACGGCTTTCTGGCTCCAGCTTTCCTCCCCCGGTTCTGCTGCTGTTACTGTTATGATCTTGGCGCAGCCCACACGTGGGCAGGTGCTCTCCAAAGCCCTTTACCGGCTGGCTGGCACAATTATTGGGGCATTTGTCGCTCTGTTTTTAACCGCCTGCTTTAATCAAGAACGTGGGGTTTTTCTGGGCGGCGTGGCGCTATGGCTAACGTTATGCACCATTATGGGCACATTGGAGCGAGACTTCCGTGCCTATGCAGCCATGCTTTCTGGCTACACCGTAGCCATTGTGGGCATTAGCTGTATTGATAACCCGGCTTCTATTTTTGATGTTACCGTTAACCGTGTGTCTGCCATTGTCGTTGGCATTGCAGCCACCGCTGCCATTAACGATGTGTTTGGCTCTCCCACCGCGTTTGAAAAACTGGCAGCCAACCTGCGCCGCACGGGTGAAATGGTGCAACGTATTGCGCGTGATGCCGTAGCAGGCCACGGCGTACCAGATGACATGACATGCGCGGGGCTGGCTGGCGAAATTATTGCCCTGACATCTCAGGTTTCCTTTGCCAAAACCGAGCTTGCTGATGCCAAGCTGCGCCTTGCAGGTGCGCGCTCCGCCATGGTGGCCTTGCTGGAAATGCTAACCTGTAGCCGTGCCATTGCCAATGTGCTGCGCCGGGGCAACATCTCTGGCCCCATACTCAAACATATTCGCACATCATTTGGAGACGGTACTCCGGTAGAATCTCCCCTTCAAGCTGTGCATGATCTGGAAGATCTGGCCAAGGAAGCCCACGCAGAGGAAGCATCTCTTGGCCCAACGCTAGATGAAGCGTGGCTGATTGAACGTTCCATGGCGCTTCTGTCCGATGCGCGTTGGGCAGCAGATGGCATAGATGCGCTCCAACATGGGCAACGTGCTCGCACACAGGCGCCAGAACTCAAGATTGATCAGCATCATGATGTTATTGCGGCCCTACTCAATGGCTTGCGCACCCTGATTGGATTTTCCGTTGCGGCCGGGCTGTGCATTATCTCTGATATTCCCGCCACTTACAGTGCGTTGTCTCAGGTTGCCATTATCCTCACCTTGGCTGCCACCACGTACAATGCACGCGGTTTTGGTATGGGTGCCCTTATAGGTACGCCTTTGGCTATTGCCGTGGCCGCAGTGCTGAACTTTGGAGTGCTGCCCCACGGTGCAGACATGCCTTTTCTGGCAATGGCTATTCTCCCCATTATCTTTGGCGGTTGCTTACTGCTGATGAACCCCAAAACAGCCACTATCGGGTTTAACGCGGGTGTCTTTTTCTTTGTGATTTTGGGAGTGGCGAACCAACAGAACTATGAACCCTCTGCGTTTATAGATCGCAACGTGTTGTACCTGTTTGCAGCCATTATTATCTTTATCTCACTGGTGCTGTTGTTGCCCCCTTCTGCCACAGGTAGGCGCTTCCGAGTTGGCATTACCATCGGGCACGATTTGCTGCTTCAGTTTGAAGGGCATGGCGAACAAGCCGGTTCCGCCCTTATCAGCCGCCATTATGATCGGCTCTGCCGCATTCTGGAATGGAACCGCTATCTGCCTAACAACAAGGCAAAACAGCGCGTTTTCTCCCGTCTTGCCAGTTTAGATGAACTGAACGTGGAACTGGCCCGCGCACGCCGCCATTTGCAACGCGCCGCCACTATTCCCGCCATTCGGCTGGATGCGGAATCCGCCTACCGCGCCACCATTATCTACAACGTGGATTCAGCACTTTACCGCATGAAGCGCAAAGCCCGCGTTCTGCTTGATCACTCCATCAACCTGCCACATGGCCAGATGGCTACGGCCCTTGCTGCCGTATCCGCCATGGTTGGCGCCATACATTTGCTGGAACACAACCGTTCCGCTTTGCATCTGTATGATCTTGTTCCTGTGCCAGATCAGCAATGGAAGGCCCGCTAACATGGAATTACGCCCTGTTCTGGATATAGGCGGGCTGCTTGTTTCGTCCTTTGTTGTCCATGCCGGATTGGCTATTGCCACCCTGCTGGCTCTTAACCCGGTTCTATCCAAAGTACGTGCCCGCCGCGTGGTATGGAACCTGCCTCTGGCTGAATTTGGCATTCTTATATGCCTTATCGGCCTTTACACTATTTTGTTGTGAAAGGGCTTTCCGACCGTGTTTGAGCGCGCCCGCCGCGTCCTGCAGTTTATCACAACGGTGACCATTCTTGCCATTGCGGCCGTTGTTTGCTTTGTACTGTGGGATTATTACACAGCCGCCCCCTGGACCCGAAACGGACAAGTGCGTGTACAGGTTGCAGATATTGCCCCTCGTGTTTCAGGCCAGATTATTGCTGTGCGCGTAAGAGATAACCAGTTCGTTCATGCCGGAGATATTCTGTACGAAATTGATCCGTTTGACTTCAAGGTAGCGCTGGCCACAGCAACGGCTGTTGTCAACCAGCGCAAGGCGGATATGGCGCTGAAAGATACGCAGGAGTTTCGGCGTGATAGGCTGACAGATGCTGCGGCCTCCCGCGAAGAAAAGCAGGTTTATCAAGCCACGGCAGACATTGCCAAAGCTGCTTATGCACAGGCATTGGCCAATCTTTCCCAAGCCAAAATCAACCTTGATCGTACGTATGTGCGCAGCACGGTAACAGGTTACGTCAATAACCTCATCATGCGTGTGGGTGATTACGCAACAGCAGGCAAATCCAATATTGAGGTTATTGATGCCTCATCCTACTGGGTGGATGGATATTTTGAGGAAACAAAAATTCGCTCCATTCACGTTGGGGATCGGGTACGCTTGGATCTGATGGGGTATCGGGAGCCTATGTGGGGCCATGTTGTCAGCCTTACGCGCGGCATTGCAACCGCCAACGCAGCCACAGCAACGCAGGGCCTGCCATCGGTTGATCCGGTTTATACATGGGTGCGTCTGGCGCAGCGTATTCCTGTGCGTGTGCAGATAGACAGTATTCCCCCCGGCACCCAGTTGGCTGCTGGCATGACCAGCACGGTGACTGTTGTGGGCAGCAAAGGCAAACGCGCGCATGATACACTCACCGAAGCACTGGATCGTATGCACGATGCCTTAATGGGTGGCACTGGCGGCAGTGGGCTGCGCCATTAAAACAGATAGACGCACCCCTCTGGCACTGGCAAAAAGAAGACATGCTGTATTCTTTTTTTCGTTCAGAACTTTGCGCTGCAATGGCTCTTTGCTTGGCGGTTTTTCTGCCCTCTACTGCCTGTGGGGCAGAAAAAACCAGAACCCCGGCACTCAATATTGCAGCGCCCTGTCTGAACAGCCTGCATATCCGCGCCCAAAAAGGCGTAACGCAGCCTGAACCAGCAAATGGGCAATGGCCAACAGGCCTACAGCTTGCCACCAACTCTGATGGCAGCCTGTCTCTTGCAGGGCAAAACTGCCAGGCAGATACCAATCTTACGCTCACCACGCCCCCCAATATGCCGTTGGTTATTACCAGCACAGGCAGAACAGCCATTCAGGTGGATGACCGTAAAGGCCCTGTTTTTCTTCAGGCTGGCAGCGGAGCCGTAACACTAGGGCGCACTGCGGAACTGAATGTTACTTCTGATTCCACTGGCGCTATCACCATTCCTGTATTGGCTGACTCTGCACGTTTGCGTTCCACACTTTCTGCCCCGTTCATGATCGGAAAGGTGCAAGCCCCGGCTCTGGCTATTTATCTTGGCGGCTCTGCCTCCTTTACAACCCAACAAGGTAAGCTGGAGGCGTTGGAAATCACCTCTAACAGCACGGCAGATGCTGTATTTCACGGTGAAACATCCGTGGCGGCCCTGCATGTTGAAAATGCAGGCAATATTTTAGTGGATAAAGCCACCGGCACCTTAGCCACAGAGCGTGATGGCAAAGGGAAAATTGTTGTAACCTCAACCCAAGGCAACCACTAGCCCGCATTCTGCGCTGTAAATGCGGATCGAGCATGGTCTTTCAATATGAAAGCCCTTAAAACGTCGGTGCACTTTTAACTGATATATCAAGGACTCTCTAAATGTCTGATACCCTGCCCGACCGCCTTTCCGTAAACCCGGAAAGCCCTTTTTATAATGAAGACCTGCTGGCCCGGGGCATTGGCGTGCGCTTTAAAGGCGTAGAAAAAACAAACGTTGAAGAATATTGCATCAGCGAAGGTTGGGTACGTGTGGCCGTGGGCAAAACGGTAGATCGGCGTGGCAACCCCCTTACCATGAAGCTAAGCGGCCCGGTTGAAGTGTGGGTCAAGGACTGACCTGCCCTCCACACATATCCCAAATACAATTAAATACTTTATTAAATTGTAGATGTTTGGGATAGTACACCCACGTCAACGTGAGATTCAGGGAGACTTCCATGACTCAAACAGAAAACTCCACAACACCAGATCTACGCTACACTGTTGTTGTCGTGGGTGGTGGATCTGCTGGCATTGCCGTAGCAGCCCGCCTACTGCGTGAACGGGCCACACTGGATATTGCCATTATAGACCCCGCAACCACCCACGCCTATCAGCCCGGCTGGACACTGGTTGGCGCAGGCGTCATGAAGCTGCGGAGCACGCTGGATCAGGAAGGTGGCGTTATCCCCAAAGGCTGCACCTGGTTGCGTGCTGCGGCGGCATCCTTCCAGCCAGATAATAACATGCTTACGCTGGAAGATGGCCGCACCGTTGCTTACAACCGCCTGATTGTTTGCCCCGGCCTCCAGTTGGATTGGGATAAGATTGAAGGGCTAACAGATACGCTGGGCCGCAATGGCGTGTGCAGTAACTATTCCAAAGATACTGTGGAATATACATGGACATGCATCCAATCCCTTTCCGGTGGCACGGCACTGTTCACCCAGCCGCCGATGCCTATCAAATGCGCTGGCGCGCCGCAGAAAATTGCCTATCTGGCATCTGATTACTGGCGCAAGCAAGGCACGCTTAACCGCACCAATGTAGATTTCTGCATGACTGGTGATGCGCTGTTTGGCGTGGCTTACTATCGCCCCGGTTTGCAGGAAGCCGTAGATTATTATGGCATTAACGTGCTGTACAAGCATACACTGGTTGCCGTAAACGGGCCGGAACACAAGGCAACCTTTGCCGTTACCGGGCCAGATGGAAAAGTTACAAATGTGGTGAAAGAGTTTGACATGCTGCATGTCACCCCACCACAGAGCGCTCCAGACTTCATCAAAAAAAGTCCGTTGGCGAATGAAGGCGGCTGGTTGGATGTAGACCCCAGCACGCTCCAGCATGCCAAGTATCCTTCCATCTTTGGTATGGGCGATGTTATCGGCACATCCAACGCCAAAACCATGGCTGCTGCGCGTGCGCAAACCCCAGTGGTAACAGCAAACGTTCTGGCATCTCTGGATGGCAAACCGCTAACAGGCAGCTACGATGGATACGGTGCCTGCCCGCTAACCGTCGCTTACGGCAAGATTATTCTGGCGGAATTCCTGTATGGCGGCAAACCCGCCCCCAGCTTCCCTTACGATCAGCGCAAGCCTAGCCGCTTTGCATGGTTCCTTAAGACAACCGTATTCCCACGTGTTTACTGGGATATGATGTTGAAAGGGCGGGATATTGAAATGCCGCACCATCCGGAATGGGTAAAGAAATAAGTTCCGGCCTTTCTGATCTCCCCTTTCAGAAAGCAGACATAAAAAAGCCTCCCGAAAATATCGGGAGGCTTTTTTATTACCTCACTCTTATGCCTGCTTTTTATCAGGCCTCATCTATCGGCCGCTTGGGTAGTAGGGCTGGCACAAACACAAGTGTTGCCAACAATGTGCACCCCAAAGAAAGCAACAGCAACCGCCCCATACTTGCTGTGCCCGGATGGTGGGAAAGCGCCAGAGAACCAAAGGCTGTGCCCGTTGTCAGGGCAGAAAACAGCACGGCACGTGCAGTGGGCGAAGCCAGCGGATATTTCACACCATCCCGCCAGTTCATGACAAAATAGATATTGAAGGAAACCCCAACCCCTAGCAGCAGGGGCAATGCAATAATGTTTGCAAAGTTTAGGGTTTCAGGCAGCAGCACAATCAAAATAACTGTCATCAAAGCAGAAAGCAACAACGGTGCCAGCACCAGCGCCATATCCTTAACGCGGCGCAGGGCCAGCATCAGAATAACGGCAATCATAACAATAGCTGCGCCTGCGGCCTGTTCAAACGCCTTCACAATAGAACGTGCGCTTTCCACAATATCAACCGCTGTACCAGCCATTTGTGGCTCTACTTTCTGGAGAGAACCCACAAATTTACGCAGCGCGCCAGAATTGGACATCACTCCCTTAGGATGCACTTCCACCAAGGCACGGCCATCTGGCAGCAAGTAATCATCTGCAATTTCAGCAGGCACATCCTTGATGCTTACAGGCGTTGCCTGAAGCATGGTGCGCAACTGATCCAGCTCTGTCGGCAAAAAGCGCACCAATGCGGTGTTAGCAGCCTGCACTGTGGCATCTGGAGCTTCTGCCAACTTGGCCAGAGCAGCCTGAATACGGCGTAGCGGGTCTTGAGCAGGCAGTTTATCCAGCACAGCAGCCAAAGCAACAGACGTATCATGTGCTGATTTACGCAGATCATCCGCTGTGGGAGCAGCTTTAGGCTGTGGCACAATAAGCGTTGGTAACAGAATAGAAGCCGCATCCTGAATAAGAGCCAGTTTCTGCTGCTGTTGGGTTGGCACAAAGGAGCCCAGCCACATCACATCATTCACATCTGGCAGATTAGACAAGCGTGTTGTTTCTTTTTCTGCATCAGCAAGGGAATGCACCAGCAATTCTGCACTATAAGGAGATGTCTGCGGGTTGTTGATCAGCAGTTTAAGGGCGCGCATCCCTTCCGAGTTCGGATTTTTGGTATGCAGCGGGTCACCATCAAACTGTAGGCTGGGTACTAGCGCCAAGCCCACCAAAGCCACCAGTGCAAAAAAGCCCAGAAGCAGCTTGCGCATATGGCGGATTTTAATGTCCACCGGCTTCATGAACGCATAGCCCATACTTGGGCAGTTGAGCGGCGGATGGCAGATTTTTAGCAGTGAAGGCAAAAGCGTGGTGGTGCAGATAAACGCAACCAACATGCCAATACCAGCAATAAGACCAAGCTGCGCAACACCCAGAAAAGCTGTGGGCGTAAAGGCCAGAAACCCTGCGGATGTTGCCAAGGCAGCTACAAGAATCTGATGCCCGGTTTCTTCACCCGTAAGGCGCAGCGCTTCAAACATGCCTTCTTCGCCCGTGTGTGTGGGTGTTTGAGCCCGAAAGCGCACAGAAAACTGGATGGCAAAGTCCACCGCAATGCCAACAAACAGAATAGCAAATGCCACGGAAATCAGGTTAAGCGTACCAACAGCTACAGCGGCAAATCCGGTGGTAAGCAACAAGCCCACCACAAGTGTGACCACAATAGGCAGCACCACGCGCCATGTTCTAACAGCAAGCGTAAGCCACAAGGTAACAAGCGCCAAAGACCCCAGAAGCCCTGCCACCATGCCTTCTGCCACGGTTGCAAACTCTTCATCATCCAGCTGCACCTGCCCGGTTAAATAAACCTTGGCGTGCCCATTTTTAACAAATTCCAGAGAACTGATAGCCTGCCGCATGGCATCTGCAGAGGCACCACCCGGCTGAAAAGACCCATAATCCAATATCGGTTTGGTGATAACGAACTGATAATTTCCAGCCAGATCAGAAAGTTTGCCGCCCAAAAGCTGCTGCCATGACATAGCCTCGGCATGCCCTGCCACGGCTTGTTCCAGCGTATTGGCAAAACCGGACAAAGGCGCCTGAAAGCCAGACAGATTGGCCTGATCCTGCTTTACGCCCTCTGCCATAAGGGAAAGAGCGCCAAACAGCCCTCGTGCTGAAGGATCTTGCGATAACGCCGCCAGAAATGGCTGCGCCGCGATTGTATCATTCAGCACCTGGGAAAGCGGCTGCGGCTCCAGAAACATCAAGCCGTTGCGTAGCAGATACGGGTTGGCATCTGGCCTATGCGCAAAGGAAAAGTGTTTATGATCGGCACTTATCTTGGCGGCCAGCTCTCGCGCGGTTTCCTGTCCTTCTTCCGGCATTTTAGCCTGAATGACAGCTACCAGAAGGTTTTCCTTCTGAGGGAATAAGCGCCCCATTTCATCGGAACGCTGCTTCCACTCTAAACGAGGAGAAAGCATTTTGCTGGTATCTGTCGTTACTCCCAGACGGGTCATGCCAGCGTAAACGCCTGCCCCCGAAAGCACGAGAAACAACGCCACAACAGCCCAGGCATGGCGGGCGCAAAACGCAATAAAACGACCTATGGGTGCAAACAGCATGATGAACGACAGGATCCCAAAATAATCACAGCCCCAGCAGAAGGGGCTGTCATGGTTTGCCCAACCCCCCAGCCAGAAGCAAGTGATGATGTAAGCAGGGCTCTGTTTTCCTTTTTACAGACCCGTGCGGGAAAAGGGCATTTTACGCAGGCGCTCGGCATAAGGGCGCCATGTATGCTCAAGCCATTGCCACAATATAAGAGAGGGCAAACCCCAAGCAATTTCACGCAAACGTTTGATAAGAGAAAGCGCGATGGCAACTGCAGGCGGCATACCAAAAAGGCTACCAACCATAATGTAGCCCCCTTCTGACACACCAAGGGCCCCGGGTACGGCAAACCCGGCTGATTTAGCTGCTTCTCCCACACCTTCGATCACAAATCCGGTAGCAAGAGAGCACCCATGCCCCATGAAGTGCAGAATCAACCACACCTCAACAGCCCCCAAAGCCCACGCACAAAACTGCAATATCAGGCCACTAACCGCATTGCGGCCTGATTTATACAGCGCAAGCACTTCCTTATTAAGGCCGCGAATACCATCAACACCGCTCCACCCCAGATGAGCAGCTATGCGGATAAGCAATTTCTCTATGAAAGCAACGGCCCCAAGCCACTGGCTGATAAATACGCCGCCGCCAATAGCCAAAAGCACCAATGCACTTTCCAGCAATCGGTCTGTAACAGCAGAGCGCTTGACCAAGAACAGCAACATAACCAAGCCGCTGAGGGTAAATACCACTTGGCTGAGCAACTCTATTGTCAGATCACAAATTGTCGCGGCGGCCGCATGTTTTAGGCCCAAGCCACGCCGTGCGAGCAAGCGGGAGGACATTACCTCCCCACCAACCTGTGCAACGGGGAGAAGGTTATTTATGCCCTCTCGCACACAGCGGAGCATGAAATAGGCTCTTAACGGCAGAACCGGGCCAAAAGTCTGGCCCGCAATGGTGCGCCAAGCGGAAGCAGAAAGAAAAACCTGTACGCTATGAAAAGCAATAACAGCTAAAATGCCCCAACCGCCTGTCATAACAAGAGAAAAAATGGAGGACACCCCAAACTCGGCCAGCATCCATACGGTCAACCCCAAACCGAAAATCCCGGCAATGAGAGTGACCCGCTTCATGCTCCCTCCATCCTTTTTCTGGCTTGGCTTTTACACTTTCGGTTGGTGCAGCCTAACACACCTCATTTATTTAGCCTTTGATCTGGCGCAGCAAGGCCAGAGATTCCACACACGCCGCAGCGGCTTCGCGCCCTTTGTTATGGATATCATCCGCAGAACGTACCTGTGCCTGCTCTTCTGTATAAGTTGTCAGCACACCAAAGGCGATAGGCGTTTCTGTGGCCAAAGATGCCTGAAGAATACCCATTGTGGCGCCTAGGCTAATAAATTCAAAATGCGCTGTATCCCCTTTTACCACGCACCCAAGGCAGATAACGCCTTCATAGTTGCCTGTTTTGGCGAGTGTCTGTGCCAGAAGTGGCATTTCAAAGGCACCGGGCGCAGCAAATACATCACCATCTTTCACGGCAATGTTATGTTCTGCCAGCCAAGCCACTGCGCCATCACGCAGGCCACCTGTCACAGTTTCATTAAATCGGCTGACAATAATAGCCAAACGCGGCGCAGGAGAAAGCGCCTTGAGATCCGGCAAGGAAACGGGGGAACGTGTACCCATCAGTTAAACACCTTTAATAACTCACTTATGTAAAAATCAGACAACCGCATCCGGTTCGGCATCAACGGCAATAAACTGCCCAAGATGATGCCCCATGCGCCGGCGTTTGGCTTCCAGATAGGCACGATTATGCGCGGTAGGTGGAATTTCCAGCCCAATCCGGCGGCGCACCATAAACCCGCGTGCTTCCAGTGCGCGCACTTTATCTGGATTGTTCGTCAGCAAATCCAATTCGCCCACGCCAAGGCTGCGCAATACGCCAGAGGCTGCGCGCCAATCTCTGGCATCTGTTGCAAAACCAAGACGATGGTTGGCATCCACCGTATCTAGCCCGGCATCCTGTAGCTCATAGGCCCGGATTTTGTTGACCAACCCGATACCACGCCCTTCGTGCCCGCGCACATAGACCAGCACGCCACATTCCGCCTGCCCTATGGCCCGCAACGCTGCATGCAACTGTGACCCACAATCGCACCGCAGGGAGCCAAGAGCATCACCTGTCACGCACTCAGAATGCAAACGCACCAGCGGCACAGCACCGCTGCGGCGCACATCACCTTTTACCAAGGCAACATGCTCCACGCCGTTTTCATCCTGAAAAGCATGGATGATCAAATCGTCCCCACCGTAAGCACTGGGTAAGGATGCCTGCGCCAGATCTGGCACCGCAGGCTCTGGCGCAGTTTCCGGATTTGCTTCGGCGGCCTGCGCAGCCAAGGATGACAAACCGTGTGCTTTAATCCACGTTACCAGCTCTGCAATAGAGACAATCGGCAGATCATGCTGGCGGGCAAACACTTCTAACTGAGGGCGGCGCGCCATGGTGCCATCTTCATTCAGAATTTCACAGATAACGGCAGCTGGCTTTAACCCGGCCAAACGCAGCAGATCTATTGACCCCTCGGTATGCCCAATACGTTCCAGCACCCCACCGGGGGCGGCCCGCAGTGGAAAGATATGGCCCGGTGTGGCGATATCTGCTGGCGTTGCGTTTTCTGATGCCGCGACACGCACAGTATGCGCCCTGTCTGGCGCAGAAATGCCGGTGCTAACGCCTTCCTTCGCCTCAATAGAGACCGTAAACGCCGTGCCGTACTGAGCGGTATTGTCGCTTTGCCGCACCATCATGGCCAGACCGAGGCGATCCACCTGTTTTGGCGTAAGTGGCAGGCACACAAGGCCACGCGCATGGGTGATCATGAAGTTCATGGCTTCTGGCGTCATAAACTCAGCGGCCATGACCAGATCGCCTTCGTTTTCACGATCTTCATCATCCACCATAATGACCATCCGGCCAGCACGCACGGCTTCAACCGCCTGCAAAAGCCTTGCCGATGCCTTAGCTGCCACAGGGGCTGCTGTTTTTACTTGGTCCGGCATTGTGCCTCCACGTATTTGGCAATGATATCCACTTCCACATTCACGGCATCACCCACCCTCAATGTGCCGAGCGTGGTGTGCTCCCATGTGTGCGGAATAATCATCAGTTCGATGGGAAAGGTCTCGCCATTTGGCTCACCCACTTCGTTCAACGTCAGGCTAATACCCGCAAGTGCTACAGACCCTTTGGCCACCATGTAGCGCCGTAGCTGGGCTGGCACTTCAAACACCACGCGCCGCGCATCGCCAAACTGCGTACATTCTGTAAACCGTGCCACGGCATCCACATGGCCTTGCACAATATGGCCAGAAAGACGTGTAGCGGGGGTAACGGCACGTTCCAGATTGATCTGGTGCCCGGCTTTAAGCGCGCCCAACGTGGTGCAATCCAGTGTCTCGCTGCTTACAAAAAAGCGAACAAGGCCAGTTGTCGAAGGCGCGACTGCCGTTAAACACACACCATTTACGGCTATACTTTCACCCTCCGCCACATCATGCAGCCCGGTTTCCACTTCCAGCATAAGAGACTGGGGGCTGTGCTCCGCCTTAACCACATGACCGAGAGATTCTATGATACCGGAAAACATACCTGCTCCTGCGCACACCGCATCCATTCAGGAAACAAAGAAAGAGGTGTGACATCATGTTGGGTTGAAACAGCAAGATGATCCTGCCCTGAAGCATCCTGACGGATGGTCAGCCAATCATCCCACAAATTATGGGTTTTAAGGGCCTCCAGCAGAGTTGGCCCGGCTTCTACCAGCACCCACAGCGCATCACTTTGCGCCAGAATATATGGCAGTTGTGCAATATCAGGGCAGAAGCTTACATCGAACGCGGCTGAAACACTGGCCAGCCACTCAGCCGGAGCATGTTTTTCCTGGCCACATACCACCAACAGGCGGCGGCGTTCAGGGTGATCTTCAACATGCCGAACAGTTAGCGTGGGCCTATCAGCCAGCACGGTGCCTGTGCCTGTTACAATACCATCTGTTACGCGCCGCAAAGCATGTGCCAGACGGAGGGATGCTGGGGTTGTAAAGGTTTTTTGCCCTTGGGGTGGCACCATGGACCCTTTGCTATCCAGCGCCTGTTTAACGGTTATCCAAGGCCGCCCGTGTGTCATGCGCCAAGCAAATGGTGCCAGCAATGCACGACAACGTGCATATGTGCCCGCAGCATTCATGCACTGCCATAAGCGGTTAACCGTAATACCTTCATGCTCCAAACGTGCGGCACCCCCGCCCTGCACGTGTGGATTAGGATCTGCACAGCCAATCCAGGCAGTTTTTACTGGGGTAGAAAGCAGTGCTTCCGTACATGGGGGGGTGCGACCGGTATGATTACAAGGCTCCAGCGTGACAACAGCGGTATCAATCCGCTCCACCAACCCAAGAGCACGCGCCTGCTCTACAGCCAGTCTTTCTGCATGTGCGGTGCCTGCCTGATGATGTGCGGCCACAACCAACACATCTCCTTGCGCATCCAATAACACACACCCTACTGGCGGGTTGGGGGCTGTGCGCCCTACAAAGCTCCACGCCTCAGCCACGGCGAGATGAAACGCCACACCAATGCGTTCTGGCATGATCTGTCGGGAAATCTGTGAAAAGCTGTTCACCCTGTTTCTGCCCGCGTTCTCATAAACCAGACGGACTCAGGGCGTAAGATAGCCTTGCACGCACGTCATTCTGAACGAATCACGATCACGCACCAGTCTTTCTGTTCTCTTCCATCCGGACTATCACCGTCGGCCCCGGAATTGCACCGGATCTGCTGACCCCGCCAGAAGCGAGCGCTCGCGGGCTTACAACGCTTTGCGCTGCTTACCGCCGGTAGGGATTTGCACCCTGCCCTGAGAACATCACACCCACAACATGCGAGTGATAACAAGTATGATGGCCCTGCATTTTCTCTTATGCAAGAGCAAATGCCTTCACAGTTTGTTAAAAACCGCCTCTACCTTGCCCAAATGTTTCGGGAAAGTTATGATGCCGCCATATCTATCTAAACTAGGTAAAAGGAACTTATTGCTCCTTAAACCCGGTCATTCTGATAGCAATCTATGGCAGGTTTTTATGGCATATCCACAGGCACGTGCGTTTTGCATCATACGCAGGCAGACGAAACAACTTTAACCTGTATGCCCTTCATATCAGATCTGCACCACAGATTCCGCATGCCGTTTTTGGCTATGCGTTGCCTTTCCTTACAGCCACAGCGGAATACGGAGCACTATCTGCCCCTGTTTCTGCCAGCCAACATGGATTTACCATGAGCATACCCGACCAGAAGCAAACATCTGCTTCTTCTACACCACCCTATTCTGGCCTGGCTGGCTGGATTAACAGACGCCTTCCGGTCATTTCTGCCTTTCGGGCTGAATATGTTGATTTCCGTGTGCCGCGCAATCTGAATGGCTGGTGGAATTTTGGGGCCATTCTTACGCTTGTTCTGGGGCTGATGCTGGCCAGTGGCATTTTTCTTGCCATGAACTATACCCCCACAGATGCAGGGGCTTTTCTTTCTGTTGAAGCTATAGAACGCCAGCTTTCTGGCGGATGGCTTTTACGTGCCATGCATATGACAGGCGCAAACCTGTTTCTGGCTGCTTTGTATTTGCATCTGTTCCGTGGGCTTTATTATGGATCTTACAAAGCCCCGCGTGAACTGCTGTGGTTAACCGGCCTTGTACTGATGCTGATGGTTATGGCCACCGCTTTTGCAGGCTATCTGCTGCCGTGGGGCCAAATGTCCTATTGGGGCGCAGATGTAATTACCAAGGCCGTTGGCGCCATACCGGGTATTGGCCCAACGCTAGAACACATCATGACAGGCAGCGACCATCTGGGAGACATCTTCCTCCATCGCTTTTTTGTGCTGCATTTTGTTTTGGCATTTCTGATTGTTGGGGTTGTAGGCATACACGTAGCGGCTGTGCACGTTTCTGGCTCCAACAACCCAACTGGGGTTGAGCCACGCACCCCCAAAGATACGGTGCCGTTTTACCCATACTATATCAGCAAAGATCTGGTTGGCCTTATTCTGTTTGCCATGGTGTTTGCGGCCCTGATGTTCTTCTGGCCCAATATGCTGATTGAACCAGACAACTACACCCCGGCTGACCCTATGCACACGCCTGCGGACATTGAGCCTGAATGGTATTTCCTGCCGTTTTACGGGCTGCTGCAATCTGTGCCATCCAAATTTGGCGGGTTGGTTGCGGCCGCTGGTTCTCTGCTGGTTTTGTTTGCTTTACCGTGGCTTGACCGCTCCCCCGTGCGCTCCATGCGTTTCCGCCCCCTGTGCCGTATTGGGCTGTTGGGCGTTGTATGTGCATTTATTGTGCTGGCAGATGCGGGCAAACACCACGCACAAGGTGGCTGGCTGATTGCCGCCCGTTTGGCCGGGCTTTACTATTTTGGGTATTTTCTTGTGTTCCTTCCCCTTGTGTCCCGCACGGAAAAAACGCGCCCTCTCCCTTCCTCCATTGCTGCATCACAGGGAGACGCCTAATGCGTAAGCATGTTTTTGCAGGCTCCTTGCTGGCAGCATTTACGCTTGCAACGCCCACACTGGCCAACACATCGGATAATAAAGCCCCGCCTCATCAGAAATGGAGCTTTGAGGGTGCCACCGGCACCTATGATAAAGCCAGCCTGCAACGCGGCTTTCTGGTGTATGATCATGTATGCGCCAGTTGCCACGGCATGCGCAGCCTGACATATCGAGATCTGGAAGGCATTGGGCTAAGTGATCAGGCAATTACAGACCTTGCCCATAGCAAGCAGATTCCCGGCCCGGTTGGCATCTCCGGCATGCCCACAATGCGCCCCGGCTTGCCGGATGATCACTTCCGGTCACCCTTCCCCAATGATGCAGCGGCAGCCGCTGTTATGGGTGGGGTTGCGCCGCCAGATCAATCTCGCTTGGCTGCTGTGCACCCTGGTGGCGCAGACTGGCTTTACGCCTTTCTGACAGGCTACCGCATGCCCCCGCCCGCTGATGCCCCTATTGTGCCGGGCAAATTCTATAATGATTGGGCAGAAGGCCATATGATTGGTATGCCACCGCCGCTGATGAACGGTGCCATTCAATACCCTGATGGCACACCGGCAACTGTGGAGCAGCAAGCCAAAGATATCACCACTTTCTTGGTCTGGGCCGCAGATCCGCACCGTAATGAGCGCCACCATATTGGCAAAGGGGTTCTGGCTTATCTGGCTGTTCTGCTTGTTCTGGCTATCGCATGGAAGCGGAAAATCTGGAAAAACCTGAAATCGCACGGATAAACGGAAAGCACGAACACCATGACACGCGAAACCGAAGAAACCGCAGCAACAGAACAAGCCCCCGGACGCCGTGACTTTTTGGGAATTGTAACCACGGCTGGCACAGTTACAGGCTTGGCAGCCTGTGCTGTTCCGTTTGTGCAAAGCCTGAAGCCGCAAGACAGCGCATCCGCCCATCTGCCTGTGGATGTTGATATTTCCAAACTTACCCCCGGCCAACAGATGACAGTTGTGTGGCAGGGCAAGCCTGTGTTCATCATGCGCCGCACACCAGAAGAAATTGCTGCACTGCAAGACCACGCGCTGGCCGAAAAACTACGGGATGCAGAGTCTGCTGCAAACCAGCAGCCCGCTTATGCCCGCAACTGGCATCGCTCTCTTGTGCCAGAATATGGTGTTTACGTGGGTATTTGCACGCATTTGGGCTGCGTGCCGGGCCTTAACCAACCTACAGGCAACACGGCTGATACATGTGGCGGCTATGGCTGCCCCTGCCACGGATCAAAATTTGATCTGGCAGGCCGCGTTTATAAAGGCGCACCGGCTCCGTATAATTTGCCTGTGCCGCCTTATTCCATGCCCTCACCAACCAGTATCCGACTGGGAGAAAACCCCAAGGGGCAAAACTTCGATTTCTCAACAATCGAACAGATCTAAACACCTACTACAAACGCCGCACTCACCCTGCGGCGTTTTTTATATCTGCGTAGTAGGCTCACCTCACTCTTGGAGTGTGAGATGAATTGCCAAAATGCACTCTTATCGAGAGAATGGAAAACCGCCAATCTAAACTGTGTTTTTCAACCATCTTGATTGCAAGGGTATAAATAAATGTCTGATATTGTGGTGGTTTATCATTCTGGGTTTGGCCACACGCGCAGAGTAGCAGAATACGTTGCCAAAGGTGCTAACGCTGCAATTCTGGAAATTGATCAAAATGGTGATCTGCCAGAAAACGGCTGGGAAGCTTTAAACAAAGCCAAAACCATTGTGTTTGGTTCCCCCACCTATATGGGCAATGCCAGTTGGCAGTTTAAGAAATTTGCAGATGCTACATCCCGCATCTGGTTCAATCGTGGGTGGCAGAACAAACTGTTTGCCGGATTTACAAACAGCGCCAGCCCGGTGGGGGATAAAGGGTGCACTATGGCATGGTTTCAGGTTCTGGCGGCACAGCACGGTGGCATCTGGATCAGCCTAGACCTGCTGCCTTCCAACACAAAAGCCGCTACAAAAGCCGATATCAACGTGCTGGGTGGTGCCGCCGGCCTGCTGGTGCAAAGCCCTTCTGATGCTAGTGTAGATGAAATTCCGAGCGGTGATCTGGATACAGCCACCACTTACGGCACACGCATTGCCGAGGTAACTGCGCGCTTTAGATAACAAGCATTTAGCCAGCATGTTTCCTGCCCCCGAATAGCAGACATGCTGGCTATACCTTTTTCAGCCAGCCCCTCAAACGCTAAAACACCCCCAGTATCTACCGCAAACGGGGACGTAATGGCTGTTTCTTGGGGGATTTTCAGGCTATCATCCAGCTTTCCGCGGGGCTGAATGTTGCTATTCTCAGCTTTGTGGATATCAGCATTCCTGCCATTAAGGAACGCCGCCGTGTGTTTTCCAAAGCACGGCAGGAGCTGGAAATCTACCGCAAGAACCCGCACAAAGTGACAACAGAAGATAAAGCCGCCCATGCAGGCGCGGTGGGTGAAATAGACCGCCAGCTTTTTGACCTATGGCGTGAGACATCAGAGTTTGAAACCGTGGAAGATTCCATGATTAAAACAACGGGTGTTTTTGGCTTTATTGGTGCAATCGTGAGCATAAGCTTGTTGTGGTATTCCGGCCTGCATTACGATGATCCAATGCGAACATCTGGAGAGTTGCTAACGTTACTTTCCTTCCTCTCCTTGGCTGCGGCGTTTTTCATTAACTTTCTTACTGCGTTCAAGGCCGCGCATTATACAAAACGCTGCAATGACCTGCGCCAACAAATGCGGCAAAAATTATAACTGCCAATCCTACGCCACGGGTAAATAACATTCATTATTTCTTTTTTATTTCTTTATCGGAATGTTTCTGCCTAAACTACCAAACACTTTGGCCATGTAACAGCCGCACTGAAGGGACATCCCCCTCCATGACGACGCTTCCTAAAAAACAGAAAGTTCTGCTGCTTCTCTCTGCTTCTTCACTGTTGTTTCCGGTTTTGCATAAAACGGCACATGCGCAGGTTCTGCCCTTTACAAGCCTGAAAACCAGCAGTTCCAGCTTGGGCCGCTGGTTGTCTGATATTACCCTTACGGGGCAGATTGAAGGCGGTATCATGGCCAATCCGGCACGCCCCAATCCCGGCTATAACTACGGAGACTTTCTGGCCGACCACGCCAACCAGGTACAACTGAACCAAGCTGAATTCACTATTTCCAAAGCCATCGATTCCAGCCTGAACGAGTATCAGATCGGATTCACCCTAGAAGGGCTGTATGGTTCCGATGCCAGATACTACCATGTGCTTGGCATTTCAGATCAGGAATGGAAGGCGCGTTACCAGCTTATTCCCGCCCAAGCGCATGTGGATGTGCATCTACCGTGGCTAACAAAAGGTGGGCTGGATATGCAGGTTGGTATTCTACAGGCCCCCATGGGTGTTGAAGGGTTAGACCCCACATCCCGCGCCTTTTATACACTTGCCTATACATCTGAATATTCTGTGCCGTTTGAGCATATTGGCGCTATGTTTAACTGGCACGTAACGCCAATAGTGGATGTCACTTTCGGAATTGATACCGGGAACCAGACATCCTTTGGCAGATCCGATAACAACCACATGCCTGCGGCTTATTTTGGCTTCAACCTCAATAATCTCGCACATGGGAAACTACGCATTGTAGAACTCAGCCGCGTTGGGCCGGAAAACTCTTGGCGCTCGGTCGGACATTACGAAGCAGACCACGCACAACGCTTCTGGAACGATATCAACGCCACCTATAATATAAATGACAAGCTCTCTGTTACTGCAGAATTCAACTACCTGCATGATGAAGGGGTGCGTGGCATAGGTGCGCGTGGGCAATTTGCTGGCGCAGATGCAGAAAGTTTTGTCAGCTTCCTGAGCTACAAGATCAACAAGGAATTCACCTTCAATTACCGCGGCGAAATTTACCGCGATAATAACAACATGATGGTAGCCACCTTCCGCGGCAATAACTCCTATATGGAAGCCTTGGCTGGCACGGGCGGAGAAACTGTTGCTGGCCCCTCTGGCCATGGCACCACATATGGGGATCTCTCCTTGAACGTCGTGTATCATCCAGATTTGGGGCACCATGTGCGCGTATTTCAGCTTCGGCCAGAAATACGGTTTGATCGCTCCCTTAATGGCACCACACCTTTTAATGGTGGCCGCAACAACGGCATGTTCACCTTTGGTGGCGATGCGGTTATCGGGTTCTGATACATTCAGACACAGGCTGCAATATTCACCGCAGCCTGTTTTGTCTTTTTAACTGCCTAATCTGGATGAGAGCACCAGATACAAAATAAACACACAGTCCAACCCGCAGAGCATCAGGGTAAGTTCTGCCCATTTGCGGGTTGTCAGCACAAAGGCTGTGTGTAGCAGCAAACCCAGCGCCAGACTGACCATAAAATCACCCGTCAGCACGGTTACAAGCAACATGAACAGCGGAATAACCCGCTCCTGCACAGCCAAAGATTTCAGGTCTGGCAGGCTGCCAAGCATACCCAAGCCAACCAGAATAAGAGCCGGAGCAGTTGCCACAGCAGGCACGCAGATAATAAGCGGCCACAAGATAGATGACACAGCAAACAAACATGCCACTACCAGCGCTGTCAGCCCTGTGCGCCCCCCTTCTTCCACGCCCACCAAAGATTCTAGATAAGCCGAAACAGTGGATGTGCCTAAAGCAGAACCAATAACACTGGCCGTTGCATCTGCCACAAAAGCCGATTTTGCCAATAAAGGCTGCCCCTGTTTATCCTTAAGGCCAGAACGCTGCATTACGGCCATCATGGTGCCGGTAGCATCAAAAAAATCACCCAAAAAGAAATAAAGCGTTATGGGCAAAACCAGAAACAGATTGGCAAACAGGCCATGAAAATCATACGGAAACAACATGAACCACGGATAGGATGGCCAATCCACCCAATGCGCGGGAAGTTGCGTCACCTTGCTGCCATCTGGATGTGCAACCCATAAACCAGCTATTGTTACGGCAATAACAGACACCAAAATGGCGGCCGGTACACGCGCCCATTTTAACATCATGGCCAGAAAAACCCCGGCCAGCGCTAAAAGCACAACAGGGTTGGACAACTGCCCAAAAACCAACCCTTCTCCACCCTTCGTTACCAAGCCACCATTTACAATGCCGATATGAGCCACAAAGGCTCCAATGGCAAAATGAATGCCCTGTTTGACCGAAAGCGGAAACGTTTCAACAATTCTGCGGCGCCACGGCGTAAGGGAAAGAAACAGAAAGGCCAGCCCTCCTAACAGCACCATTGTAAAGGCCTGAGCCGGTGGCACTCCCATACGCACAATAACAATCTGGGCGAACACCACATTGCTGCTCATAACAGGTGCAAGCGCTATGGGCAGGTTGGCCCCCACCGCCATGATAAAGGACCCCACAACCGCAGAGGCAATTGTAGTGATAACCATGGCATGTTGGTCTAACCCGGCAGAAGCCAGAATATTGGGGTTAACTGCCATAATATAGGCCATTGCCCCAAAAGTGGTGATACCCGCCACAACTTCCTTGGGAATACTGGAACCTCGGCCAGAAATATCAAAAACACGATCCAGACATGCACGCATGCCTGACCATAAATCTCTCATCCATTCCTCGGCAGTGCTGCTGGGGCCAGTTTCTGCTTTATCTTACGGATGTACGAACAAAAATAACACCAGCAGAATAAAAGATTTCCTGCCTTAACACACGTAATCTGCGCAGCACATAGCAGCCATCCCTCCTTCCCCGTAGCTGAATGCAGGGAGCATCCCCATTTCGTAAAATGAACAAATGCTTAGGCTTGAGCATCAAAGCAGAAAGGACTTTTTTATGACCGATAAAGCACCGCACGAAACCAGCTCCCTTTTCCATCTGGCAGAACGCGCCCTTAAACAGCCCAAGCTGGCAACTAAGGAAGAAGTGCGTGAACTGGCAAATTATGTGCTTAAAGGCGGCGTTAAGGCTGGTGAAGCCGAACGCGAAGTGGCCAAAAAAGCAGAGCGCAACCCAGAAGGTGTAGAAGCCTCTGAAATTGAATCTCTGGCAAAAACCGTTATTACCGCACATTCCTGATAATCGCGCAGGCGGGTGGTCAAAAACCACCCGTCATTCATTTTAGAACGGGGCTGCCTCTTCTTCTTTCCGAAGGATATAATACGGATAAAGAAGGGAGATGAATTTGAAAAAGATACTTTTGGTTGCCATGCTGATATGGGCAACACCAGTTATAGCCTCTTCTGCACCGCAGACTGTAGATGATGCTTACCCTTATGTAGATGCCGCATCCATTTTACTAACCAATGATATCAAAGCATTTTTAAGTGGTGGCAAAAGCCTTATTAACTGGGCTCCAGTTTTTCCGCGCCCAACATCCATAACAGCCCAAGCCTATTGGGCAGAATGGAAATCCAGTTCTGTTACTGCTGCAAAAAATTTCCCCATGGATAAGCCTATCTATATTACCGGGCAGGCTCTTTCTGTTTCCCAAACTGGGGAAGATTTTTATGTTGATTATGCTTCCTCCCCATCAGGAATAGATGATGTGCAGGCATATCTTTCCAATAATGGTGTAAATGCTGCCTCATCTTATTCTGCCGGAAAAAAAATTTCTCTGCTCTGCTTTCGTGCAAAAAACATGTTCCAGCCAACAGATTTAGGCGGCTGTGAAGACACAGGCAGTGTTGCACAAAATATTTTTGTAGATGCGTATAAAGATTTGGCTCTTATCGCAGCAGGCAAAAGTGGGGGCAGACTGCCCTTTTCTGCCAGCGCACACAAAATGATTATTTCAGCGCAAAATTGTGCCCAGCAATTGCGCAAAGCGGCATCGGAAGCGGTTTCCACCAGAGAAATGGCTTCATGCAGAGGTGGTGGGTAAATACAATACAACACCACAGCCTGACGGGCTAAATAACCTGTCAGGCACTAATGGTATTACAGATTCAATGTGCGTTTAAGTGCTGCACAGTAAGCATCCATAAACCTACGGGAAAGTTCTGCATCCGGCACATACATATCAAACACATGATAAGCCCCCGGCACCACCATAACTTCCGTGGGCACAGCCGCTGCCATCAGGCGGGTTGCGTAATCAAGGTCTTCCTTCAAAAACAGATCCATTGATCCCACACCAATAAAGGTGGGGGGCAAACCTGCCAGATCTGTTGCACGGCCAGCAGCTGCATATGGCGGCGTTTGTGGGCCACCCGCTTTATCGCCCAAATAAGCCTGCCATGCGTATTTGTTGGCAGAACGTGTCCAGACAAATTCGCCAAAATTAGCGCCTGGATCACTGTTTACTGCTGTACGATCATCCAGCATGGGGTAAATAAGCAGTTGGAAAGCAAGTTTGTATTCTTTTTTGTCACGCGCCATCAGGCTTAGGGCTGCGCTTAAACCACCACCTGCACTTTCACCGGCAACAACAACCTTATCGCGCGAAATGCCAAGTGTGCTGGCGTTTTCATGCACCCATTTCAGAACGGCATAACAATCTTCAATAGCGCCGGGATATTTCACCTCTGGCGCGAGACGGTAATCAACCGAAAAAATCTGAAAACCCAGATCACTAGCCAGCTTTTGGCATTTGGGGTCATCCACTTCCGGGTGGCCAGAAACAAGGCCGCCGCCATGAATGTAAATCATAGCGGGTGCATTGGGTTGCACTTCGCGCGGTGTATAAACAACAACACGTACATCTGGGGCATTATTCAACCCCGGCACGTATTCTTCCCGCGTGATAACATCTGGCAGAGGCCGACCTTCTATAAGGCGCACAGATGTTAGAAAAACTTCTCGCACTTCTGGAAGTGAAAGCGATGAAAGACCATCAAATGATGGCATTTTCTCAAGAATGGGAAGAAATTCGGGATTAACTACTGATTTTGGCATAGTAACTCGCCTCCTATTTTGCGGCTGGCATCACAGACCGTGCCGCAAGACAAGTTTATATACTCACGATCATCATAATTTATTGATTAGTATCAATATAAAAATACAATACATCAATATTTTATATATGATTTCCATATAATACATTATTATATATGCGTTATAAATTCAATTTATAAAAAATATATAGTTTAAATAAAATTAAAACGCATAATATATTTTGCATGAATGTGAAATTCATCAACAAACAACAGGTATTTTAAAATACAACCTGTATCTATTGTCCAAATGCCTTCATGGCCAGACTGATTTACATCCGTCTGGCCATGAAGGCTTATTCTCTAATTAAGCAAAGTTCTTTGTATTATCAGCCAGTTTTTCATTACCCAGAACATAATATCCGGTGTCCCGGATTGTTATAGACAGCAGTCCCATGTGATGGCTGATCAGGAGATTCCCCAAAGGCAACAGGGCATTTCCATTTGTCCATGCACAATCTGCCCAGTCTGTTTCATGCCAACCTTCAGGCTTATCCTGCATCAGATGCGCTGCAATGTCATGCTGCTGTCCGGCTGTTGCAAGATGCACATCCGCAACGGCAACACCCATGGCACGCCGATCATCCACAAACGGCCCAATCACATCAGATGGGCGGCTGGCGCGTGAGACAATACGCACAAAGCGTGTGCCAGGACGTAGCATAAAGCTATAACGCTGCCCATTGCGCCTTACGGCACGCACAACAGCACCTTTATCTGTTACCAGATGCAGGTCGGGCTCATCTGTCAGAACCTGCGATGCTGTAGCCACTAGCTGCCCGCCGACACTTGCAGCCCGCTCCGCCAACTTGCAGAACAAAGGTTCCACAAAAGCACGGTCAACACACAGATCTACTGCGGCATCATCTTCCCAGCTTTTGATTTTTCCACCCAAGCTCATGACAGAACCAGCCTGACGGAACGCACGGCGGTTACCTGTATCCAGATAACTTTCTGTCAGCATGCCATCTGCTGTGATCACAGAGTGCTCTTCTGTTTCCACATGGTAGTAATCATAGGAGATGATGGACTTATCGTAAAAAATGGAAGATCCATTCACCAGCATGCGCACAGGCACAAACCTGCCTTCAAAGAACAGGCAATGTTCAGATGTAATCAGCATATCCTTGTAAGGCACACCATCTGCAATGGCATTCTTAAGGATACGCACAGGGTAACCTGCCTCATCATCCGGCAATCCTGCGCGCACAGTGGCATGCGCCTTACCGACCCATGTCACTTTACGAACAGTGCTTTGTCCATCTGCAAATTTCAGAACATCATCACCCAGTTGCAGTGTTTCAACAGCAACATCACCACATGGTGTGCGGATCATAGAGCCAGGCAAAAAACAGACTTCATAAACAGCATTGCCATCTGCATCAGAAGAAAGTGCATACCCATACTGGCTGACATCATCAATGTGCAGCGTAACAGACCCACCCTCGTTAAACGACAAGGTGACGTAGTTGCCATCTGCTGAATAACTGGTGGACGTAATATCGGCTGCCTTAACCCCGGCAAGCACAATCCCGTCCGAGTTTCCCGCAGAAGCTCCATCAAAACCTGTCACTTCTGTCGTAACGGTTGTGGCGGAAGATGTCTCAACACCCTCCAAAGTCAGCCCTGTATTGGTGCTGCCTTCCAGATCAACAATGCCACCTGCCCCAGCCCATATGGTGGCTTTGCCGCCGTTTTGCAGAACCTCCGTACCACTCAGCACAGCACTGCTCTGCACGTTCAACTGGCCACCACTGGCAACATTGACATCTGCCGCAGATCCACCCGAACTGACATCCACAGTCCCGCCAGACACATTGGCGCCATTCAGGCTACCCTGTGAGAAAACGTTGAGCGTGCCACCACGTCCTACGGTTTCATTGTGTGCTGTAGCACCTGCCTCAACATCTTCAAGGCCACCATTGTTAACCGTTGTGCTGGTAGTGACGCCACCGCTTTGAACAAATTCGATACCACCAGAATTCACAACGGCACTCACAGCCGAACCGTTAATGTAGCCAAAGCCATTGGCGTTATACGTTGTATGGTTTGCGACCCCACCAGCACTCACAACTTCATGCCCGTGGCTTGCAACAATCATGTCACTGTCCTGGCCGCCGGACATCACACGTTCTTCACCCAAATTGGTAATGGTGCCCGATACGGCACTCCCGGCATTATTCTGCCGACCCGTCTCAATGGTGAAATTGCTGACAACACCGCCCTGAGCCACGTTTTCTACGCCAGAGCGCTCAATCAGAATATTGGAGCCACTACCGCCAGACTGGAGATCCGCGCTGCCGCCACTTGCAATGGTGACACCGCTTTCATACCCGCCAGAGAGCACGGATACCGTTGCGCCCGCGCTAAGTATGCCGCCACTCAGGCTGCCACCACTCAGGATGAGTTTGACCGCCTATGATCCCAGACGCATCAACAACAACAGTGCCTTGGGAATGAACAGTCTGATTAAGCGCTGTTCCACCAGCTCCTACAGTTTCAAGGCCACCGGCGTTCACGGTTGTTGCAGATGCAATGCCACCAGATGCTGCCTGAAGCTGACCGCCATCCAGGATGGTTCCAGAGGTCACGCCTTTTGTTTCTACCAACTGAAGACCACCAGCAGAAATGGTTGCAGCTTCACTCAGCCCATTCAGAACAGCGTCTTCACCACCACTATTCACAGTGTTGTTGTATGCTGAACCGTTTGTATATTCTACAATGGCGCCAGCGTTATTCACGACCGCATCATGAGATACGCCGCCATCAATATACGCGGCATAAATACCTTGGGCATTCACAGTCATGGCAGACACCACGCCGTTGCTCTGCACGGTAATGCCAGCATCATTCAAGGTTACGCCAGATGCCAGGCCACCACCATTCACCACCAGATGATCGTGATAGACCGTCACATCATCCGCAACGCCGCCTGAATTGACAATAACATCGTGAACTTCACCACCTGTTGCAGCCTGCGCGCTGTTATCCGCCGCACCAGAAACATTTACACCAGAAACATACCCTTTACTGCCAACAACAAGCGTACCTTCCTTGTCCCCAGTAATCTTAATATCCGTCGCAAAAGCACCATCTGAAACTTGCAGACTTCCGCCTGCTGTCATTGTGACGTCTGTGAGGTTGGCAGACTGAACCGCACCGATAGATGCACCGGAATTTACCGTAACAGAAGAACCTGACCCTCCCATAAAAAGAACATTGGCACCCGTATCTGCTGTTAAAGCGGATACAGCACCGCCGTCAGTTTCATATGTAGCGCCGTTCTGGACAGTTACGTCCTGCACATTACCTGCATAGCTTGCGGCATGCCCCTTACTTTCTATAGTAAGGTTTGTAATTGTTGCTGTATTTTCTAGATTTCCACCACTTTGAACCGTTACGCTGTTCAGGCTTCCCCCAGCATTCCCCAAGAGGCCACCATCTTCCACAACAGCACTTTGCATTGTGGACAGATTCTGCACTTCCCCCTGATCCGTCACACTGGATATGTTGCCAAGATTTGTAACTGAACCCGCACTTTGAACGGTCAGACCTACAATAGTATCCATTACTGTAAGTGATTGACCGCTCGTCACAACAACGTTGGAAGAAGTATTATTATCTTCAGACATAAATATACCCTCTCTAGACACTTCATATCTAAATGAATGTTATTCATATATTAACTAAAATGATAAAGCACATTTTTTAGATTATTACCAACATCATTTCGACATCTCTGATCGTTTGTTCTATCGTAACCAGACATATACATTCAGATTGATGCGATCTATTCGTGCGCACGATCACGCCATCATCTCTGAAAGCACTCATACGAAGCTCGCAAACTGACGTGGTGTATTGGCGTGACGAGGGCACCAGAGAAAATCATGATGATCAAAGCGTTCACGCTCATCATTCCAACAGGAATTATATGTATACCAATTGATAATACGGTAAGAAATATGATTCCAGACAATAGCTGTGCCATGTACAGGTTTTTGATCAATACAGATAACCCGGTAGCCCTGCTTTTTAAGATAGGCAACAATCTCCATCCATCCAGTGGGATTGTTCCAGTATTTACACTGAGTGCTGGCCTGCACAGCAATACAGACATATTTTTCGGCTATCGGGCGTGTTTCATCAGACAAAGCAAGTTTGGGTACTTCTTCCGCAGGATCAACACCTAGAATATACGCGGCAGTGCGATGAAGACCCACCAACCGAAAATCGGTTGGTTGAAAAACATTTTCTTTATCATCAAAAAATAACCCCATGCAGTACATTGCATAACTGTCTGCCAGTATGTCTTGTTCCTGAGCTATTTCTGGGGACATAAGTGTTAATTCTGGATATGCATCTTTCAGCACAGGAATAATCAAAGCAGAGAGAATGCAGGTTACATTTGCCTGATGGATATGCGCAAAGCGTGCTGCGTAGGGAAACCATGCAAGCGTATCGCCCAAAGTGCCGACAGGAAATTGAATGACAACTTTTTTGTTTTTCAAATTCAATTCATGCTGGAAAACAATGCGGGCTTCTCTTTGAGGTAAAATATCTTCAACAATAATACCAAAGCGAACGTAAAAGCGTTTGGCAGAGTGTACGGTAGCGCCCGTATTTTCATTCTGGAACAGAATATTCCCTGTATCCAGGTCACGTAATGTAATCCGCCATTTCCCTTCTGTACGTGCAGGCAGAACAATACGGGCACCCTGATTGAAATCAAACAAAATTCCATCAGGCCCATGTAAAACTGGGAGAGCAGAAGGGTTGATGTAAGGAGATTTGACCGAAGCCGAATGGTTTGATGAAACTTCGGTGATACCATCTGCAGAAGACGTAGAAATTGTGGTTTCTGAATTTGAAAAAACTTCGGTCATGAAACAATCAGTCCAAATATTTAAGAAAAATTATGGAGCCTGAAATTTACGCCCTTCATGGTAACCATAGAAAACATAATGGAGGAAAGGCCCTAATGGAAAAGATGCAATATATGGATTCAAGCGCAAATAAGTTTCTGTATCAAAATCAGGGTTAGGATTTCTTTTTTCGTGTGCACCAAAATTCATGAAATGAACAAGAGGATCAATCCCAGCTTCTGCAACATCGGGATTTACTAAAAGATACCATTCACCATCAAAATAGATGGGAAATGTGTTTTCCTGGGAAGGAACTATCTTTTTCATCCGGACTGTTTTGGTACGAGGATTACGTGATTCCAGATTTGCTGTTTTACGAAGCATAGCTGTTCCATCAAGATCATAAAAAATCTCTCCCTTAATACTAACGATAAGGGAGAGATTTTTAATTTTTAAGCAGATTTTGTTTTTACACGTGTCGTTTGCTGATCATTCACAACATAAGGGCCAGCAGCACGGATGATCATGGAGAGTATCCCCATTTTCCCATGTGACAGATGATCCCCTAATGGCAGTTCGGCATTGCCATTTGTCCATGCACAATCTGTCCAATCGGTCTCATGCCAACCTTCTGGCTTCTCGGCCTGAAGGTGAGAAGTGATGTTGAATTGCTGTTTAGCACACATCAGATGCACCTCGGAGACTGCAACCCCCATATGGCGCCGATCATCCACAAACGGACCAATCACATCAGATGGACGACTGGCGCGTGAGACAATACGCACAGACTGCGTATCAGGCGGCAGCATAAAACTATACTGATGCGCCGTCTTGCGCATCGAACGCACAGTAGCTCCTGTATCCGTTACGAGATGCAGATCTGGATCATCCGTGAGTTCCATCGTTTCTACTGGCATCTGTGCGCCAACCACACTGTTTTCACGCCATTCCAGTGCTCGAAATAGTGGCTCCACAAAGGAACGATCAACACAGAGTGGCGCACCGGCATCATGTTCCCATGTCCGAGGCTTTCCACCCAGCATGATAACGGAACCTTCCTGACAGAAAGAAGAGCGGTTCCCGGTATCCAGATAGCTTTCGGTCAGCATGCCATCTGCCCGGATAACAGAATGCTGCTCTGTTTCTACATGGTAATAATCGTAGGAGGTAATGGATTTGTCATAGAAAATGGACACGCCATTCACCAGCATACGTACGGGCACAAACCGATCTTTAAAAAACAAGCAGTGCTCGGCAGTAATCAGCATGTCCTTGTAAGGCACACCATCGGCAATGGCGTCTTTCAGAACACGTACAGGATATCCGGCTTCATCATCAGGACGTCCAGGGCGAACGGTTGTATGTGCCTTGCCTGCCCAGATAACAGAACGTGTTTCTGTTTTGCCATCTACATAGACTGTGATGTTATCTCCAAAACGGATGTTTTCTACAGGCACATCACCTTGTGGGGTCTGGATCATGCTACCCGCAAGAAAACAGGTTTCTATGGCAAGCGTGCCATCACTATTTTCAACGAGATCAAATTGTTGACCATCCACAATATCTGAAGTTTTGGGGTCAAGTGTAACACTCGCTGTTCCACCACTTCCTGTCACTGTCAGGGTATATGTGGCAGCATCGTAGCTATATTTGGCAGAGGAATCATATGTCAGGGTAGAAAAATCAATAAGCCCACCACTTTGCAGGCCGACATTTGTAGCTGAACCGCCATTGCCAACAGTTAATGTTCCACCGCTACTAATGATACACTGGTCAATGGTTCCGTTAAGGTAACCACCTGAACTCGTGGCGGAATCATACGAATATCCTCTTTCTACCGAAACGTTGCCGCCACTTTCAATGGTAGCTGAAGCGATGCTACCACCTGTGTTGTCTACAGTGCCGCCATTGGAGACGGTAATGTTGGAAACCTGAGACTTGGCATCAATATCAACCTCTGTTGTGTTATTGACCTGAACACCTGTAACAGTAGCGCCAGATTCAACCTTCATACTGGCACTTGTGGTCAACGTCACATTGGAAAGTGTGCCTCCTCGTAGGTCAATGCCCGCACTATTGGAGGCCGAGACAGTGTCAACTGCGCCGCCTGACTCTACGATAAGATCAGCACTTCTACTGCCATCCAATGAAATATGAGAAGCACTCCCACCATCAAGCGCAAAGATATTACCACCCGAGGTAACTGTGGCGCTATTGAGTGTTCCGCCACTTTGCACAACGATAGATCCAATACCACCCCCATTCTGGGTCAGAGTGGCATTCGTCAAAGAGCCTTCTACAACAACATGATCATCTGTGTTGTAAGATGCACCATTGACTGTTTGACCAGCGGAAATCGTTTGGGTAGCCGCAGGAAGCGGATAATTAGACATTGTAACCGTAGCTTTCTTTGCCGCTTTCATGAAGAGCGTAAAATCGTGAAAAGAAATCCGGCTTCATGAAATATTGAGAAGAGACAAATATCCGATGTGAAAACACATCGGATATTTGTAAAAAACTCCCTTCATCAAAAAATGGAGGGAAGTATTCGGATTAGGCAGAACGTCTGTTTTCCAAAACAGCTTTCGTGTTCTGTTCCAGATAGGGGCCAGCAGCTCGGATATTCAGAGAAAGAATACCCATTCCGCTCTGTGTCAGTTCATCCAAGGGCAAAACAGCATCACCATTTGTCCATGCGCAATCCGTCCAGTCTGTTGCGTGCCAACCAACTGGTTTTTCAGATTGAAGATGCGCAGTAATGTGTGTTTGCTGCTTGGCTGTCACAAAATATACGTCAGCTACAGCAACGCCCATCATGCGGCGATCATCCACAAATGGCCCGATCACATCCGCTGGTCGGCTGGCGCGAGAGACAATACGCACACAGGCCATGTTAGCCGGCAGCATAAAGCTGTAACGCTCACCATCATGGCGAATGGGGCGAATGATGGCCCCGCTTTCCGTGACGAGATGTAGATCTGGGTCGTTTGTCAGGTTTGACTTTGCAAGAGGAACTGAAGTCGTCTGTGTCAGACAACTAGTCCGTGCTTCCAGCTTTTGAAAAAGCGGTTCAACAAAGGACCGTTCCACTCCTAAAGGTGCACCGGCGTTCTTTTCCCAGCTTTGAACCGCACCACGTAAGGTGACAACAGTACCTGTCTGACGGAAAGAAGAACGGTTGCCTGTATCCAGATAGCTTTCTGTCAGCATGCCATCAGCCTGAATGACGGAATGCTGCTCGGTTTCCACATGATAGTAATCGTAGGAGGTAATGGATTTGTCATAGAAAATAGACACACCATTCACCAACATCCGGACTGGCACAAACCGGTCTTCAAAAAACAGGCAATGTTCTGCAGTAATCAGCATGTCCTTGTAAGGCACACCATCGGCAATGGCATCCTTCAGAACACGTACAGGATATCCGGCTTCATCATCTGGTAAGCCGGGCCGAACAACAGCATGCGCCTTGCCCACCCAGACTACAGGCCGGGTCACTTCCTTGTTGTTCTTCCAGTCGAAAGCAAGGACTTCATCACCAATCTGAATATCTTCAACTGCCACATCGCCTTCAGGCGTACGGATCATAGAGCAAGAAAGGAAGCAGGTGATGACCATTGTATTATCAGAGTTGGAAGACAGCCCACTGCCCAGATAAAATGTATCGCCTACAAATTCACCACTTGTGATTGTGCCGGTCGTCCCTCCGCCATACAGATCTGATGGTGTATAATAAGTGGGGTTACCCGCTTTATCCATGCCGGACTGAGCGAATGATACATTAGTCGCAATGTAGTTGTTACCGGCGGAAGTCGAGGTGTTGCCATACTGGTCTACGCCAAGAAGAGAATAAGTGTTTGCACCAGTTTTAACCCATTCAACATTGGTGTAGCCATACTGGTTTTTAATAACTATGGAATCATCAGGGCTGAAGTTTGTAATATTCTTTATAGAATAAGAACCACTTCCCAAAGTTACTGTGTTATGACCACTGTTGGTGGAATTTCCGCCAAAATCAATGGTTGTGGTATCAAGAGAAGTATTTACGCTCAGATTTGCCGCATTTTCTAATTTTATAGTTCCACCTGAAACCGTTTTGCTTGCGGACATTGTGGTACCATCAAGGATGACAGTCTGGCTATCTCCGAGGCTAATGGTACCATACGATGCAACACCACCGGAACCTGTAATGGTTACAGTACCTGTCCCTGAAAATGTGACAGATTCCGGCTCTGTGGTGGCATTAGGATACTGATTCTTCCACTGATCAGAATATGAATAGGGCGTTGTATCTATAGTGATATCTTTGTCAGTATTAATAACAACAGGATTTTGGCCATTAGGATCGTAAGAGGCGATTGTCCCAGAGTCAGAATCTTTCCACATTTTGGGATTATTGAAATTCCCATTTCCGCCGATCCAGTCGTAAGTCGTCATTTTCCTAAATCCTGATTTATGCAAGGAAAAATGGTAACTTTTTTCTGACCACGAATGTTATGGTTGCATTAACATTACTTGATGTATAGAGTATTCCTAGGCTTAACTTACGTGACGAGAGTTAGAGATTCTGCTCTTGCGCAAATCAGGATTTTTGCAAGGAACTTTTGAACATTCTCAGTCGTTTAAGCCCGAATGCAACCAGAGATAACACGTCGTAAAGTTGGATATGCCCGTGTCAGCACAGTAGGGCAGACTCTTGAACTTCAACTGAAAACACTGAAGGAATTCGGATGCCGTCGTATCTATCGTGAAAAAGCAAGTGGTGCAGATGCTACGCGTCCTGAATTATGTAAATTGCTTGCCAACCTTAAGCCTGGTCAAACCGTAGTCGTTACCCGTCTGGATCGACTGGCACGCAGTACATTTGATCTCTTCTCTATCGTAAAGACAATTACTGATCGTAAGGCTCAGTTTTACTCTTTAGCTGAACCCTGGACTGACACCAACACAAGTACAGGTCGGCTTATGCTTGCAGTCCTTGGTGGCTTGGCCGATGTGGAGCGCGATCTTATCCGTACACGCACCTCTGAAGGACGTGCACGTGCCATTAAGCAAGGCAAACGCATGGGAAGACCATCTCAGATTACAGACTTACAAAAGCATAAAATCATTGAAAGACGAAAAGAGGGGGAGTCCCTGAAATCGATCGCTGCTGCATTTGGAATCAGTGAAAGCACTGTCTCTCGCCTAGCTCGTGGCAGAGACAGCCATCACCATTATGGTCGGAAAATCGAGAAAGCTCGCAAATCTTACAGTACATCATGAGGTAGATAGCGCTTGGTGAACCCAAAGCTGTGATTTTGGCCATGTTGAGGAACGTACCGACAATGCGGATTTTTGATTGATGCCTGATGCAGATCGTGCTTTTTCAGTCAGGAAAGTAGCACAATGCAATCTGAATCTTCGGCAGCCGATATGGTGATGCCCTGGAACCTGAACTTTGCGGCCTATGGCTATTTCTCGTTGGATCACACGACAATTTCTTCTGAACGTCTGCTCCAGACCGTTCTGGTTAAACAGCAATGAGCCCACCGGATGATGCCAGAAGATTATCGCAGCCTCACATTGCTGATTTATAACCACGTCAATCCTTAATGGGCGTTTCAACCTGGATCTGGACACGTGGATAGATTTTGACGTTCTAGCCGTGTAAGAGGAAAAATTCTCATAACATTAGGGGGCTCTTTCTTTACACTGGGATTCAACGACCCCACGAATATTACCAGTAATATTCAACGCGGTAATAAGATATTATTTTGTATTATATAATAATTTTAAAAATTAAATAACAATAAAATTTCGAAATTTTGGCAAAATAAAATCATTATTATTTAGTTTTTTACTCAAGTTATCAATGATTTGGAATAATGGAAAAATGTCGGATCTTTTCTCAAACATTTCCTCTTCGCATTCTGGACCACTTACTGTGTTTCAAGCACAGTTAAAAACTTATCGGCAGCAGAACTGGTCTGAGGTTTTCAAGGGGTATTCTGCTTTACGTGCGATTACCTTTTCAAGTTCTCTGGAGTTTCTGATCAATCTGACAGAACAGTTTGAAGATATCGAAATTGTTTTTGGCTCTGAGCATATTCTGACCAAAACCCATATTGCTTTGGCTCAAGCCAGTCAGCTTTTTGAAGACTACGGGTTTAAGGACTGTCTCACAGATCAAAAATCTCTTGTAGAAAGCTTACGTCAACTTCTTGGGTTACGCAGCAGTCTCTTTCTTCCGCGTTTGCAAAATGGTACCTTGCGTTTCAGGCTTCTGACTGGCCGTCCAAGTCATGAAAAACTTTATTTGCTATCAGGTTCCAACGGTCAACGCGTTATCACAGGATCCGCTAATCTCAGTATAGCGGCTTTCCATGGGCATCAACATGAAGTCATCATCACTTTTGATGATTTAGCAGCGTGGGATGCTTTTGATGAATATTACCAACGTGACTACAAAAAAAGTGTTGCAATCGAAAGGGATATTCTGATCAGCGTGTCTTCTGACGGCAAGAATAAACAGCCTGATATCTCTACAACATCCCTTCCTTACGAGGATGTTCCCATCGTGCGTGCGATACGAGCCGGGCTGGTTCATGTCGAACAGGGTGGTATGTCGATTTCAGAGGGAATAACCATTGATACGTTACGAAAGGCTCAACGCTTACGGCAGGAACTTGAAACAATTTCTCTGCCGATGAGCCGCAAGGGGGTAACGTTGGTCACTCCCACAATCGTTTCAACTTTTCTGCAGGCACGCAATAATCTGCCTGCTGTGGACTCTCCGAAAGATGAAATTCCACGGGCCTCCCTCTCTGTTCGGACAGGAGAGATTTTTCTCAATGATCAGTTATGGCTTTCTGAAAAAGATACCATTTCAGAACATGACGTTGCCCGAGATGTACATCTGCTTGTGAATTATATCAGCAGTTTTTCGGCATTTTATGGAAATAGCCAAAGTGCCATCGCCTCCTACTGGGCATTTCTGGTCTGGCTTTACATGGCACCTTTTGCACCCTTTTTAAGACAAGGAGCCGTTAGTCATCATATCGATCCGTGGCTTTATCCCCCGTACGCGGTTTTATATGGCCGCTCCAGTGGTGGGAAAACCCTGTTTACGCAGATTATTGCACAATCCATGTTCGGGGTTGTCAAAAGTATTCAGTCATCAATGTTTACGGCACAACGTGTTTTGGGCTTACGTCAGCAATTAGGGGCCATTCCTCTGTTGATTGATGACGTGACGCCAGATCGAATGAGTAAATATGTGCCTGACATGGTGCGTACTGATCGGGATATGGCCGAATGCTACGCACCTATCGTCCTGACGACCAACAAGGACGTGACAAGCATTTCAGCTGATCTGACCAAACGGATGGTGACGTGTCACATTGATGCCTCTCTCCCGGATAGTCGAGCGCTTCAGACGGAAAGTCCCCGTCGTTTACAAAAAGAAATCGGGACAGCTTTATACCGGCGTTATCTGACTCTTATGTTCCCTCGCGTTCGAGATATGCGGATCGAGATGGATCAGAGTGATGGCAAGCAGATTCCAGATGTTTTTACGGTGTCGTCTCATCTCTTGTTGTCGTTGATAGAACAACACCTTCCTGTAAAGCCAGACTGGGTTTGTCCTCTTTCTTATCGAACCTATCAAGCTATGCGGGCTGTTCAGTTCCAACGTGTGCTTGTCGAAATGATCAGAAGTCATCCTGCAAACATCGCTCTGCCGCGAGACAAGCGCTTTATGCAAGTGTGCTTTGGTGGAGATATTCGCCAGGCCATGGCATTTGAAAAATCTGTACCAGAATTTGTTTCCAAAGGGCGCATTGCAGATACCGTCAAGCTGGATATTCAAGCAATGGAAAATGAGCTGGGATTTTCTCCAATTCATCATAGTTCACTGGTTGAGAGGCTTATGAAAGTTTGGGGGAAGCGTAAGTAATTAACGCATCAGAAGCTGGTGTTTGTTTCGTGACAAATTGGATTGTCCATGTCCTTGCTGCACAGTGATAAAGTAACTGAGGATTTCCCCATGACTGCCGATCTGAACTGGTATGTCTGGCTTTTGCCCTAAGTTCTTTGAAATCGCAATCAAGGCGGTTACCCTTGTCTTCCAGCGTTCCTGCTGGAAACCGTTGTCGTGCAGACGTAGTAAAGCATATTCCGGTCAGAATAGAGAAAACCGGGCGACATAGATAAGTCCCATAGAACGATTGTTTCTCACGTGGTGATGCCTTGCCAAACAGAAGCCGAACAAACTCCGATCTGCTGTTGTTGTCGAAGATAAATAGTTCCCACCTGAATGGTCGAACATCATGCTTATTCCTCTGACCGACGACGAGAATCTCGTTATTCCAGATCTGGCGGTTCGGATTGATCCGAGTGCTGATAATGGATGTTCAAAGCTATGTTGGGCAGTCAGCGTCTTATTGACAACTACATCCAAGCATCGTCTCCGTGTAACCGGAAGCAAGGTGCGTCCTGACCAGTTACTCGCAATCAGACGTCAGATTGCTTTGTTGGTCGGAGCTGATGGCTAGATTGAATTGCCCCAAGTTTTGTGGTGACAGCAAGACCCGGAGCAACTCAGATAGAGCCAGCGGCAAAGCGGCAGTCAATGACGAGCGTCTTATGATGCATGCCATCGCGACGTTATTTAAGTCTGGTCGAACAATGACGCCCGACCAAGCGCGTCGTGAAGCTCTGTCGCTCCGTGATCCAGCACGCCAGGAACTGCAATCCGGGATTGATGCGGCCACCAGAACACTTAACGCAAGCCAGGCAGATAGTGCCACGTTGAAAGAACTCAGGGGCTTACGGGGAGAACTGAAAGCTTTGGAAAGCGACACGCAGGTTGGCGCCGTTCTGCGTCATATCGATCAAGCCCAAAAGGCGGGCATTGAAAAGCTGACCGTTCCCCCCGGCCGCAACGGTTCTGCGCGTGACGCCATTTATGCCCTCGGGCGGGCTGCCGTGCGTAGTCTTGACTTGCGTGACGATCAGCGAGCAGTGCAAGGTATGAGTGCCGAACAGACACAATCACCTGCATCGTGGTTCAATCGGGCCAGCCAGAAACTTTCTGCCCCAGAAGAAACACCCCCTCAGCCAAATAGCTCAAAATCACGTGGCCCGCAGTTTGGCTAGTTCTTACTGAACCTAATCAGGCCGATGGCGTCTGATCACACGTTCTGCGTGATCTATCGCACGCTCCAGTTCCTCATAATTGATGGGAGCAATGAATTGCCCCGGGTTTTGTGGAGACAGCAAGACCCGTGAGGTAAGAGATAGTCATGAGCAATAAATCGAAGCGTTTTCCGCCTGAATTTCGTGAACGTGCAGCCCGCATGGTTCTGGAGGAAGAGAAGAACCATCCTTCGCGGTGGTCTGCGGTGATGGTGATCGCCCCAAAGCTGGATATTCACCCTGACACGCTGTCAAAATGGACCCGTCTGCATGAGCGGGCCAATGCGCCTGCGGTAAGTGAACTGCCTGATCGGGAGAAGATCAGGCAACTGGAGCGAGAGAACCGCGAATTGCGGCAGGCCAATGAAATCCTGCGTAAGGCTTCTGCGTATTTTGCCCAGGCGGAACTCGACCGCCTATGTGGACGGCCGTTTAAGCGCAATACCTCACATTGTTCTCCCGATGTCATTTCTAAAACGTATTATTCTACCGGCTGGATGATGAATACCGATTTAACGTGAAGACCCGGTCAGATGCGCTCTTATGTCCGGCCTGTTTATGCGACTTTATGCGCTGGCCATCATGGGTGTGCGCTCACGTGTCAGGCACCAATCTGGTATCACGTGCTCAGGGGCACAGACGGTCGAACGGTATGGCCTGAACTGTTGCTGAATGACTGTCTTCCCATCACGTCGGTTCGTACATACTGCCGGATCTACCGGAGCAAGCTCCGGTGTCCATCGTTCTGCTGGTGCAGGTCAGCCTGCTGAAACACTGACACCAGCCGGACGATAGATCTCTTTACGTGACAACAACGCCCAGATGATACGAGCCATTTTATTGGCAAGTGCAACTGTTGCCAGACGCCTTGGACGACGCGCCATGAGTTCGCATAGCCACTGACCCGCAGCGCTATCCCACTTATGGGCACGATGAAGCATGGCCGTCGCACCAAGAACCAGCAACGTTCTTATCTGCCGATTGCCCGTTTTGGTAATCCTTCCCAGACGGGTTTTACCGCCGGTAGAATGCTGACGAGGCACAAGCCCCAGCCAGGCGGCAAAATGGCGCGCAGAGGCGAAAGAGCCAATATCCGCGACCGAGGCGACAATCAGAGAAGCCGTTATGGGACCGACCCCAGGGATGGTCATCAACCGACGCGCATCGTCATCGCTTTTTGCACGCGCCCGGATCTGCACTTCCAAAGCATCAATGCTCTGAGCGACCTTTTCATAATGCTCAAATAACAACATGGCACTCTGCTTCATGGCAGCAGGCAGGTCGGCTGATGTCTCTATTTTTGCCATCAGTTCTGGCAGATGGCGTGTGCCCAGAGGGGCTATCAGCCCGAACTCGGAAGCAAGAGCCCGTAACGCATTACTCAGCATGGTCTGCTGTTTGACCAGAAGAGCGCGGGCAGAATGCAGTGACAAGACACCTTGCTGCTCTTCGCTCTTGATCGGAACACACATCGTATCAGGATGAGTCGCCGCCATGCAGATCGCAGCCGCATCAACAGCGTCATTTTTCTTGCCTTTTTTGACAAATGATTTGACCCGATCAGGAGGAACCAGTCTGACATCATGACCAATCCTGCTGATCACCCGTGCCCAGTAATGAGCTGACCCGCAGGCTTCCAGAACAACTTCACATGGGTCAAGTTTTGCAAAAAATGCTGAAACTTCACTGCGACCAAGCTTGCGCTTGAAAACGCACTTTCCAATTGCGTCAGCCCCATGAGCCTGAAAAACGGATTTGGCAATATCAAGGCCAATTATGCTAGCTTTCATACGGGCGGTCTCCTCCTGATGGTCAGTGAACCTCCATCATGGCACATTGATGCCGCAGGGAGGCCGTCCACCCCATCTGGTTCAGGCCATGACGCGCTTCATTGATGAGCACCGGCAGACATATGGTGTCGGGTCAATCTGCAGGGTTCTGTCGATTGCGCCATCTGTCTATTATGCAACCGTTGCCAGGCAGAAAAATCCTTGTGTGCGCAGCCAGAAAGACAAAGAGCTGAGCGATGACATCCGTAGAGTGTGGAATGATAATTTCTGCGTCTATGGAGCGCGCAAGGTCTGGCATCAGTTCAAACGTGAAGGTCTGGATGTCGCCCGCTGCACGGTAGAGCGGCTGATGCGCCGGATGGGACTGAAAGGCGTCATTCGTGGCAAGGGGGTCAGAACCACACGGCCAGATCCGGCACGGCCCTGTCCACAGGATCTGGTGCAGCGCCAGTTTCATGCACCAGCCCCTAACAGGCTCTGGGTTTCGGATTTTACTTATGTTTCCACTTGGCAGGGCTTTGTTTATGTAGCCTTCATCATTGATGTGTTTGCCCGGGTCATTGTGGGCTGGCGTGTCTCATCAACGGCCCATACCGACTTCGTGCTGGATGCCCTTGAGCAGGCTCTGTGCCAGAGGCAACCTGAGGGAAAAGTGACCCATCATTCAGATCGCGGCTGTCAGTATGTGTCCATTCGCTACACGCAAAGACTGGCTGAAGCGGGGCTCGTTGCCTCAGTCGGAAGCGTTGGAGATTCCTATGATAATGCCCTCGCGGAGACCATTAACGGGCTCTACAAAACCGAACTCATCTATCGGCAGGGGCCATGGAAAAACAGGGAAGCGGTTGAACTGGCCACACTTAAATGGGTCGACTGGTTCAACAATCGGCGGCTCCTGTCCTCCATTGGAAACATCCCCCCAGCAGAAGCTGAGGCTCGCTTTTATGCTCAGAAGAAATCACATGCATTAGCTGCGTAGTTCAGATAAAAAATGTCTCCACAAAACCCGGGGCAATTCAGGCGCCGGCTCTACCGACCGGATGTCCACGTTCTCATCTGGAGGACAGGTTTCCTGACTTTCTTTTTTTCTCGGTCGCCCACGTTTTCTGCCAGGCTGAGGCCTTTTGGGAGGCCGGACGATCTCGCGGAGAGGTTCCTTATCTTTTAGTGCGAATAAACGTCGCGCCGCGCGATGCGTGACTTCAACAATCAGCCCCTCTTCTAGAAAACGTTCCAGATAGATGTGGGCAGCTTTCAGCGACAGGCCGAGCTCGGCTGAGAGGCGTGTTGCCGAGACCACTGGTAGGCTGTGAGCAGATCTATCACCTTGTCAGCGCGCGAGGTGCGACGTTGGCCACCCGATTTTGATCTGGCCTGACGCCAGCTTTGTTCCAGAGTCCGTGTGCGGTCCTCAACGGCCGCGATCTCTTCATTCAGACAGTTCAGGAAAAAAGGGAGCCATTCTGAAGGGCTCCAAGGTGCTTCTGCTACGAAGGATCTGGCTCCAACAAGGGGAAGCGGAAAATGAAGAACATTGGTCAGGCGCCAGTGGCGGATCAATGCGGCGCGCATCGGGGCACGAACATGTCCTGCTTCTATCCATGCATGAAAGGCCCGGGCAGAGCCAAGAAGAGGGCCTGAGCTGACACTATATTTGCTGAGCCAACCTGAAGCCTCTTCTATGGCGTTGCGTTGCGTATCCGTTGGCCTAACCAACCATTGATATTGCTCAAATGCAGCGTGGAGAGCGTCCACCGACGTTCCGCGGTCATACATATCACATCCGAGTAGTACTGATCTCAAACCTTCCAGTTCCGCCGCCAACCGCCACGGATCTATGAGATGGCCATCGACTGCTGCACAGGCTCTTGCAGCTTCCAGCTGCTCCCGAAACAGGATTGCAGGGAGGAGAGGATGATGACGCAGGCGCTGATCAAGTCTGCCTATGGCCAGCCCCGTCTGGGTGAGGCTTTCGTATAACTTTCCGTCAGGAGATTTAACTGAGGCTGTCCAAAACATGCTTAGGCGCGGCGGGTTGCGTTGTCGTAAACTTGACTGGCATCTCTGCGTCCAGTGGTAATAACCAGCACTATGAGTTTCCCCTCATGAACCTGATACACCAGCCGATATCCGGAAGCTCGACGTTTGATTTTATAGCAGCTCACAGATCGTCCAATGAAACCGGAATAGACGGTTCAGGCGAGGCAAGACGCTCTCGAACGACGGGAAGGAGCTCCAGACCGTCATCCGATACAACAGTGCGCCGGACAGGGAGCTTGCCAGTAGCGACGACATATTCAAAGGTCTGGCGGATGAGATCTGAGGGTGTCACGCCGAGTTCTGACAGACGATCGTATGCAGCTTTCTTCAGACTGTCATCGATGCACAGGTTAATTGAAGCCATGATGTGTCCTCCAACAAACACATCATCTGATTATGCCTTTACATTTGCAAAGACAAATTAATAAGGACTGTGACTAGGTCGTTCCCATGAAAAACGACAGGTACCCATCGCTCACATCCTCAGATAGTGCGTCTTTCGACGAACATATCAGGCCATCGTTATCCGTGCTCACACACGATACAAATGTAATTGTACAAGTAGATATGACCCGCTTGATATCGTAAGGAATTTTCCTTACCCTTAGAAAAAATCAAGATTGGAGCCAAGACATGGCCAAATTGCTGAAAGAAGAAAGTACTATCACCGCGAAGGGTCAAACAACCATTCCTAAGAGCATCAGACAGGCTTTGGGCGTGGACTATGGTGGGCGTATAACCTTCTTCGTGGACGACCAGCGTCGTGTCCATGTCAAGAAGGCTACAGAAGGAACAAGAGATCCCGTCGTTTTTCGCTTCCTCGAATTTCTGGAGCAGGACATGATCGACCATCCCGACAGTTCCGTCGTCAAGCTGCCTGCCAGCCTGCCTGATCGCGTAGCCGCGCTTGTCGGAAACATGGACGTTGACCTTGATGCCGAGATTGAGGGAGATGTTGCGCTCTGACTATGCTGACTATCAATGGCTGGACCATCCTAGCGCATCCGCTCTTTCTCGATCAGTTGGAAAAGCTCACTGACGCCGTTGAGGAGTTGAAGAAAAAAAAGCCTAACGAATACCAGAAGAATGCAAACACAAAGCTATTAGCTGCCTTGAACAAACTGATCTTCCAGTCAATCCCTGCTGATCCGACTGCAACCGCTTATCGGCAGGCCACGACGCTAGGGAAAGCGCACAAGCATTGGTTCAGGGCAAAGTTCGGGAATGGTCGTTTCCGCCTGTTCTTCCGCTATGATTCGGCCACGAAAGTCATCATCTTTGCCTGGGTGAACGATAACAATAGTTTGCGCACTTATGGCGCAAAGACCGACGCCTACAAAGTTTTCCAAGGAATGCTAGAAGGTGGCAACCCGCCTGATGGTTGGACCGAGCTTAGCAAAGAAGCGTCCGATCAGGCTGCTGTTGACAGGCTGGAAAATGCCTCGCCTTCGAATCCGTGACGAATACTGTCGAGCGTTACTCCATTGCCTGTTATCATTTAAATTGGCCTATCATCTGTGTCAGAACCGCGCTGTGAGTATGGTATTTTGCTATTGAACTTAAATCACATAACGCAAGGGCGATAGCGTAATTTGCCAACGAGGCTATGCGCCAGTGAGCCTGCCTTGATCTCACGGCAGTTCTATTCTTCCTTCCTGACTTAACGAGTGGGAACATAAGTTCTGGAAAACTTAGATCATCCGCTAGGTGTGGTCATGGATGTGATATCACACACGGTATCCCAGCAACAATAATAGTCTAATCGGAATTAACGAAAGCCACATGAACCCTTGTCCGCAAATCACCATTGGCATTATCGCAACTTGCTTTTGAAGGGTTAGGCAGGAATTACGATTCAAGCAGGATCATATTGATCTGATTGCACTGGGTAACCCTTAGTTTCCTCACGGTTGAACATCATCAGGAAAAAGAAAATAAGACTACCAGTTTTCTCTAAAAATATATTAGCTTCAAACTACGTCTTTTTATGAAAAACAGCCCCTTCCCCATACCTACTTGCGTTAATGCCATTTATCGCAAGTAGGAGGGCGCGCGGAAAAAGGAAGGTTTGTCGAAAACCAGAAGATAATGATAAAAATCCGCTGATTGACGATAAATTAGACATAAAAGACTACAAGCTAAATGGCGCACTGATGAGTCTTCGCCCCCATGTCCTCACCTTAGGATGCAGCCACATCACATAGCTCTCTGGCGTAAGTAGTTCACAGGCAATCTGACATCCTGAAGGATCCCAGAAAACGCGGTCTTCACAAGATTGGTAATCGGACAATACTACCGAAGCCAGCACTGTAAACATCTGCTTTTAGGAGTTCCGGTCGGTACGCTCTATGTCTGGCACGAAAGCGTGTTCTGACGGCAGTTTCTGCTTCACGAACAGCGTATTCGCTTGATGGGGTAATGATCCATTTGTCCGTCTTCCGACAGGAATGTAGCGTGTTCAGCTTGCGCCTGCGCTATCAGGAGATGGTCAAACGGATCACGATGATGCAGAGGCAAAGACATCAGGATCTGGAGGTGCTCGGGCTGTATTCCCAGCAGAGAAAAACCTTCCGCAGGAATGGCTGCCAGAATATCATTCATATCCGCATCCAGCTTTCCGATGCGGATTTTGATCGCAATCTCCCAGAGTGACACGATACTCACCAGAATATCGTGGGCCGGATCTGCAATGATCTCCCGTGCAGTCGCACCCAGTCGGTCGGAGTCCGAAAGCCACCAGAGCAAGGCATGCGTATCAAGCAGAACCTTCACAGGTCGCGATCCATGCTTTCAAGAACGTCCGGCGGTGTCTGATCAAAATCTTCACTCATTCTGATCCGCCCTCGTAATGTGCCGGGTTGACGACGGGGACGATAGGAAGGCGCTGGCGGACGCAGTTCAGCAACAACCTGATCGTGAGACGTCACGAGGATCGTACGGCCCTGTCTGACCTGACGCAGATACGCTGTCATGTTTCCTCGGAACTCTCGAACCCCAATTTTCTGTGGGATTGGCGCATTATCTGAGAGATGTTCGCTCATGGTCTCCTCCTTATGTGTCATCATAACATGTACACACAAGGAGGAGGTAGAGAATTCCTGAGGCATTTTCGATTTCAGAGATCCGTGGCTTCCGACACTGCCAGAGCGTCTTCGACGTCTACTCCAAGGTATCGAACCGTACTATCCAGTTTTGAATGACCCAGCAAAATCTGCACGGCCCGGATATTACCGGTTCGTTTATAAATCATGGCAACCTTAGTCCGGCGAAGCGAATGAGTTCCATATTCCCCGGCGATCAGTCCCACCGCCTGAACCCATTGATCCAGAAGCCGGGCGTATTACCTTGTGCTCAGATGAGCTTTGGTGCTTAGGCGACTGGGAAAAGCATCTTTAATTTCTGCCAAGGTCAGTCCGGCTTTCTGGGCAATCCTGATAATGGCGATACGCCTCAACATCGCGCGCGCGTAGCGCCGCTGATTGCCCTTATTCCGACGGGCTGTAACCAATCCTTCCCGTTCATAGAAATGCAACGTTGAAATCGATATACCACTCCGTCGAGCCGTCTCGCCGACGGAAAGTTCATCGCTCGGCAGCTTTTTATTGCTCGATTTTGATCTGTTGACCTCAACCATGGTTAAGGTATTAAAAGCTTTCTCCGGCAATGCCAATATCGAAAACATTCCCGGAGAATTCACGCGATGAAAATAGGTTTGATGAACTTGGCGCTTGTGTCGGCAGGGCTACTGTGCGCCACGTCTGTGTGGGCAGAACCCGTTCGTAAAAACAGTTATGGTATTTGGTCAAAGGCAATTTTTGCAGACACGTCCACAGTGGACGATGGATCGGTAAGATTCATATTTGTGGCAGGCATGGCCGCCGAAGACCCTGACGATGGTCACATCCAGTTTAAAGGCGATTTCGCTGGCCAATGTCGAATGGCCTACCGCAAAATCCATGATGCGCTACAGGCCCAGCATGCCTCTATGAATGATATTGTCCGGACCACAGCCTATTTAACAGATATGCGAGACAAGGACGCGTATCAGAAATGCCAACGTGAAGCGATAGGCACGGCGGAAATGCCGCCTCATACCTTACTCGGCGTCAGTAACCTAGCGTGGCCAGGCATGTTGGTGGAAGTAGAGGTGACGGCTATAACACCGCGAAAGAAAACATCTGTGCCGTGAGAAATTGAATATTTCTCTTCATAAACGAAGAGAAAGTAAAAAAATATGATTGGGGTGAATTTATCCCATTTCGTGATAATGAATGAAAGTTTTCAAAGAAACCCGTGTAGTATGTGTGCCGTTCGTTAAGAGACATCTTGGTAGCAACGTAACGTCCTAAAAGTCGCGGTCCGTTCCTTACCCTATCTTTCGGTAAGGAACGGACCGTCTGCTTCCCTTCATGTCAGTCCTTCACATGAGCACACTAATTTCCTTATTGCAGACATGTTAGATTTAAAGTCCAATCTTTGGATCGAATAATATCTGTCCTGTTACGTTCTTGTTTAGGTGTACTCAATTGGCATCGTTTACGTGGCCTAAGGGCGGGCGCATACTACCGGAGCGACATATCAACGGAGCCAGTATTGAAACCTATATAGTCTGCCTGCCAAAAGCAGCCAGCGAGGCCAAACACTACTTCGTGGTCTTCTAAATGATCCAGAAGTATAAAGTTTCTCAGGCTAAATGGACGTTTAACGGGAAATGAATTTCTTTTGATATGATCAATGAGCTTGTTGGGAAATTCCCGAATAACAATAGCCGCACGAATAATTGAATTATTATCGGACTGATAATTTATGGCCGCACAAAGCACATCAGAAGCTTGTGCGCTTAATTTCCAGTGAGTGTTATTCGCTGAACTGAAAGCTCGGAATATATTTGTCTATAAGCATTATTTCCAAAAACTCTGTGTTATTTTGAACTCAGAAATGCTGGCGCAATAAGATTCTGGTTGAGAGAATTTTGCTTCAGGCTCTGCAAGGAGACTGAAGATGAGCGACCAGTTTTGGCTGACGGATGAACAGATGGAGCGTCTGCGACCGTTCTTTCCCAAGAGCCAAGGTAAACCGGACGTAGTCTGGCGCCATCGCTGGCGGCTGCATCGGTTGCCTTCCATCTAGGATCTGGTCAGACATGGGCAGATAACCGGCGCTGTACATGGTCGCATCAAAGCGATCAAACAGTCTTTCAATTGCTTCCGCCTGGGTCAGACGCTCTTCAACATCAAAGAAACCACGCTGCTTCATCATACATCCCTCATCGTAAGGTAAACGATAGAATCACAGGCAGAACCTCATAACCAAAGAGGTTTTCGAACTTTCCAAATTCAGCGAACGCCGATGAACATTTCTACTCCTTAGGAGGTATGATGTTTTTCAAAAAACTGGAAAAATTTTTATAAAGAATTTCTGAACCATAAATATTCAAATGATCTTTATCGCGATATAAGGGAACTCCATGCCTGACTGGAGAACAATAGGTTAATTCCTCTGGGCATATCTCAGAGAATGCATCAAAGACATAAAGATTTTTGTGGTTTTCCTGAATATTTATAATACGGTGCATAATATCATTTACGGGTTTTTCTTCGTTCTTTCGCTTAATGTCACACGTCGTATTATTCGCCTGAGACGGAGCACAATTATACAATGAATCAAACCTGAATATCGGAATGGGAGACATAATGATAATAGAGACATTTTTGGTCTCCAGATATGATGTAATCTTTCCGACCTGCTGTAGCCAGTTCTCAATATCGGGCAAAGGCTTGATCTCCCCGTCTCGAGTTAGAAAAATCCGGCCCAATACAACGAAATCACCACTTTTCATGCGTGTAAGAACCGCGTTCCAAAGCCTTTGACGCTCAGGAGACGAGATGCCACTTTCCGCAGGGAAAGGCTCACCAACCGTTTCAACAAGATGAATGCCGTAACCGGATTTCTGTTGTAGTTGGGTAAGTAGTCCCATTAGATGACCTGCGTGGCTATCTCCCATAACCCAAAGGGTAGGAAGACTTTTATTCGCTGGTGTGATTGTACATTTGTCCATTGTGTCCAAATGTAAAGGACGTTTTGGGAGTTCTACAGTGCAGTAAAAGAAGTTGGTATGTTTTACAGGAAAATTCTCATATGAATCGGGTATATAGCGGAACCCATTTATAGCAAGGGGGTGAGGATTATGGGATTTATACAGTGTAAATATATACAAAGATGAAACCAAAATGAGTGGTAATGATAATAAATAGGAAAAAATATTTGCTTTATTTTTTAGAAGTATCTTTAAATTCTTTTCTAGAAAAAAATATGATGAAATGGATGTGAAGAATGTTGATAAAAAGAAGTAGTAAAGATACGAATGGCTAGATTTCATATACAAACTTATTAAAGATATAATAGGCCAATGCCATAAGTATAACGAATACGATATTTTTCCCAAAAACTGCAGTATATTTCCACTCAGGAAAAGACGTGCATTGTTTGTATGAGGTAGAAATAAGATTAACACAGCTGTTGCTGGGGCTACCAGAAAACTCCACAAAACATTCTGATATTGAGGCAGAATAGCAGAGAGAATAACAAATAGAAAAGACAGATAACAAATAACGATTTTAAATATTTTCTTCTTATGATTTCTGAAATAAAGAGATAAGAGGCATGCGATACACCCGATACCGAACTCCCAAAAACGACCAAAAGGAAGCAGGTAGGCGGCACCTCCTGTTGTATGTCCTGGTAGGATCATCAAAACGAAGGCTGAGATAATTGAAAGTGCACATATAGTGATCAATGAAAAAGTCTTGGAAGTCTGTTCATTGAAAAATCCAGTTATTTTTAATAAGCATGGGTAAAGTAGGTATATTTGTTCTTCTACGCCTAACGACCAAGTATGGGTAAAAGCATTCAGTTTTGTAGAGGAAGAAAAATAATCCTGAGATATTCTCCACAAGAAAAAATTAGAGAAACCGAATAGAGCGAGAAAACCAGTTTGAAGTGAAATCTGTGGCTGGGGATCAATTATCCAAGCCGCAGTACTGCAAATAACAATATTTGCAAGCAATGCGGGTGTAATGCGACGTAGCCGTTTGGCGTAAAAATCATATAGAAGTGTCGGTAAACTTTTCCCGTAGCCATAATTAAATAAGCTTCCGGTAATAACAAACCCTGATATGACGAAGAATATATCTACACCCAAATATCCGCCAGGGAGCCATTTAGCATTAAGGTGATTGATAATGACTATGAGAATGGCGATAGCTCGTATCCCATCAATATCTGGCCTATACGAGAATTTTTTTTCAGTTTCTGATGCTGATATGGGAGAGATATTCATCATTGCTTCATTCTAAAATATAAATGCCATCTTCAAATAATTACAAAAAATCTATATTCTTTTACATCCAATAAGAAAATATGGAAGGCTTCTTATTATATAAAATATTTTTTAATTCGTCTAATATATAGAGAAAAATAATTTCTTATATGTGGGAATACTTGGTTTATCCCAATTTTTCTTTATGCCACTTACATTCATTATAACCAAAATCAAGGTGAAAATTGAATGTTTAATAATTCTTCAGATGTTTTAGTCAGCGTGCCACATAAAACCGATGAGAAAATCCTCGCAACTTCTACGAACATAAAGCCAGAGGATTTGGAAATACATGGTCACATTTCTCATAATGATGTAGAAAAAACCAAGGATATTTTTTCAGGGAAACATGATTATTTTTCACATGATGCAGAGAATATTGCTAGAGGTCTAGAAAGCATATCATCCGCAGCTAATGATACAGATAACAGCAGCCCGGTATTTACAATCCTATCAAAAAAAAGAAGTCATCCAAAAGAAACAGTACAGGATTTTTATACTGAAGCAAATAATACTTATAAAACAATTTTAAATAGGAATGGTGACCCAGGAGGTCTTAAATATTTTGCAAATGACTTAATGTATTCTATTATTAACCAAAATATGTTGCAAAAACAGATGGCCCAAAGCCCTGAAGCTCAGAATGACTTAAACTCAATGTCTCAGCAAATATTGGGAAGAGATATGACCAAATCTGAAGATAAAACATATACAGGCGATTTGGCCACAGGCACCTCTCTCGCACAAGTCAGAACTGATATGGCTATTTCAGTTGAATCCCAAAATAATATTCATAGCATTTATGTTCAGGAAACGGGACAAGCACCATCTGCTGCTCAGTTGAAGAGTGCAGAAAATGAACTGTCCTATATGCCATTTGGGACAGTTAATGGTGGTACGCAACAAGACCTGAAAAATTCTTTGAAATAAGTAGATATAGTCATTTTTTCGCAAGCTTACTTGCTTTAGTAACCTTGCTATCGTATTCGCCAAGGGCTTTTCCTTGAATTACGCGACTGAATTGTCCTTGGTTTTATGCAGACAGAAAATCATATGCATTAGCCACTTAAATCAGATAAAAATTGTTCCCACAAAACCTAGGGCCATTCATGTAAACGATGCTCACAAGGGTTGACTGAAAGCCTTAGCCAAGTGCTCTTTTCTTACGGAAACAGTGGCTCAGTGGATTTACCCGGTCCTTCACACTTAGCAAAGGCTTTCAGAACCGTCTCGCCGATGTCCCTGTTCGAGGCATCTATCGAAACAGAAAAAACGCGGCCCTCATCTCGGTTTTTTGGCCAAGCCGAGTGCCCGCCACCACGAGAGCTTTTTGTGCTTAACAATTCGATATCGTTAGTCAAATCAAACCGCCATAACGCAGCTACGAGATCAAATTTCTTCCAAGCCACCTCGCGACTTTTGTAGCCATACGATGCTGTAATGTCATCCCAGAACGCAAGACGGCGTTCGTTGGAGGCTGCTTTCATGGCTATTAGTGCATCTTCATCAACAGAACCACCATCGATAGGCGTAAAACTCTCGCTGGTCTGAAGTGCCAGGCGAACATTCTGTCCGATCCACTCGGGGGTGACGTCTCTTGGTGCATGAATGACATGGCCTTTCCGGGAAAAATAAATCCCATACCACACCTCTTCGGACTCTATGGAAATCCATTTATCCGTTCGAATAATGCTGCAAGTCTTTCTTCGTATCATAGTCATGATCAGCTCACCGTATCAATCTAGATTGAAATTGACTTTCCTGTTTGTTTGAGCATCATAGAGAAAACGGCCATCAGATACCTGACAAGCAACTGTATAAGTTTTTCTGTTAGAGGTATCACGGAAACAGTGGCTCAGTGGATTTACCCGGTCCTTCACACTTGGCAAAGGCTTTCAGAACCGTCTCACCGATGTCCCTGTTCGAGGCATCTATCGAAACAGAAAAAACGCGGCCCTCATCTCGGTTTTTTGGCCAAGCCGAGTGCCCGCCACCACGAGAGCTTTTTGTGCTTAACAATTCGATATCGTTAGTCAAATCAAACCGCCATAACGCAGCTACAAGATCAAATTTCTTCCAAGCTACGTCGCGACTTTTGTAGCCATACGATGCCGTAATGTCATCCCAGAACGCAAGACGGCGTTCGTTGGAGGCTGCTTCCATTGCAATCCGAGCCTCTTGGTCAACAGAACCACCATCGATAGGCGTAAAACTCTCGCTGGTTTGAAGTGCCAGGCGAACATTCTGTCCGATCCACTCGGGGGTGACGTCTCTTGGTGCATGAATGACATGACCTCTCCGAGAAAAGTAAGTGCCATACCACACCTCTTCGGACTCTATGGAAATCCATTTATCCGTTCGAATAATGCTACAACTTTTATCTCTTATCACTGCCATGATCAGCTCACCGTATCGATCTGGATGGAAATTCTCTTTCCTGTTTGTTTGGGCATCATAGAGGAAACAGCCATCAAATACATGACAAGCAATTGTGTAAGTTTTTCTGCTAGAGGCATCACGGAAACAGTGGCTCAGTGGATTTACCCGGACCTTCACATTTAGCAAAGGCTTTCAGAACCGTCTCACCGATGTCCCTGTCCGAGGCATCTATCGAAACAGAAAAAACGCGACCCTCATTTCGGTTTTTGGGCCACGCCGAATGGGCACCACCACGAGAGCTTTTTGTGCTTAACAATTTGATATCTTTCGTCAAGTCAAAGCTCCATGATGCAGCTACGAGATCAAATTTCTTCCAAGCCACGTCGCGACTTTTGTAGCCATACGATGCCGTAATGTCATCCCAGAACGCAAGACGGCGTTCGTTGGAGGCTGCTTTCATGGCTATTAGTGCATCTCCATCAACAGAACCACCATCGATAGGCGTGAAACTCTCACTGGTCTGAAGTGCTAGGCGAACATTCTGTCCGATCCACTCGGGGGTGACGTCTCTTGGTGCATGAATGACATGGCCTTTCCGGGAAAAATAAATCCCATACCACACCTCTTCGGACTCTATGGAAATCCATTTATCCGTTCGAATAATGCTACAACTTTTATCTCTTATCACTGCCATGATCAGCTCACCGTATCAATCTGGATTGAAATTGACTTTCCTGTTTGTTTGGGAATGATGTCGTTGGCTCTGTGATAGGCACGGCAGAGGGCTTTCCATTCGTTTTGAAGTTCTGGAGTCATTTCTGCTGGGGCAGTAATATAGGGCACACCAATTTTAAGCGTATACATTTGAATTTGATTTTGGCGAAAAGAAACGAAAGAATTGGAACCAATTTTCGATTGATCATAATCATATCCTGCCATTTTATAAGCACTCGTCATGACACGGGCAGCAACTGCTGTGGGGTTTTTTTGATACCATGGCAACTGCAGGTCAATCGTCTTATCACTTATTGCAATACCGTTTTTTTCATCCCAATGGTCGAAGGTACGCCAATTTGATTTTTCATTCTGAAGCCAGATAACGCCGTTCGGATTTTGCGATGGATTAAGCTGATGCTGTACCCAAGCTTCATAGGGTAAACCCTGATCGTCATTTCGGCCGCCGTTAGATTTCCAGCGGATGCCGTTATCTTTATAAGATTGACTCCAATTTTGGCCATTCACGATATCAAAGCTCTGATTGGCGGGTTTGATGTCGGTTTCGTTGCTGATATTTGTGACAATTGATTTGGCACTCCGAAACTGAACAGGGTCGCATACTTTTGAGTTATCTTGTTGTAAATCTTTGATCTCAACAATAACGGACCCTTCCTCAATTGACGCAGCAAAGGAATTCACCCCGCCAACAGTCATCAGTGTACGGGTTTCATCAATAGTCGCACCTGTTTCGAGATACGGATTAGTCAACAGATTTGCTTCAAGTCCAACAGCCTGATTTGGTGAGGCGGCAAGATTGTTAACGATATCCTGAAATGACACAGACACGGGTGGAGTATAGGCAGCAGTTTCTGTAGCGAGTTGTGCTGCTGTCTGGTTCCGGATGGTCGTGGTCCATGCATAGGAGAGGTTATAAAGTGCTGTGCGCGCAGTCTGGAGTGCTGAGCTGTCAGGCGGAAGTTGTCCCCAATCCGCATAGACATCCTCAATCACAGACTGAGCAGACGCAGAATTTACAATTTGTTTGAAAACATCACTGCGGCTCTCACCATTCCCCATGGCATTCTGAAAACCAGCAAGAGTCGCATTATCTATAACCTGCCCATTCACAAATGCATAAGCAGATTGAAGCTCTGTTGTGGATTCTTGATTGTGTGCTTCTATCTGATGCAAATCTTGCATGGATTTTCCAGCACGCATCTCCGCACGTGCCCAGTCCTTTGTGGCCTGATCCGCATCATGCCCAAAAAGTGTCTGCTCACTGTAATTGATAGCCCAGTCCTCGTTTGGCAGATTAATCAATCCATTGCGAGTATCTGAGAGTGTTGTCTGCCCATTCCCCAACGCATTCATAGTTGTAGTTAAAAAACCCGCATCAGTGCTTTCATTAGCCTCACGATATTGAATATCCCGTAATGTCTGGAGCAGAGTTTCTTTCTCACGGTCAGAATGTGCTTCTATCTGGTGCAAATCCTGCATGGATTTTCCAGCACGCATCTCCGCACGTGCCCAGTCCTTTGTGGCCTGATCCGCATCATGCCCAAAAAGTGTCTGCTCACTGTAATTGATAGCCCAGTCCTCGTTTGGCAGATTAATCAATCCATTGCGAGTATCTGAGAGTGTTGTCTGCCCATTCCCCAACGCATTCATAGTTGTAGTTAAAAAACCCGCATCAGTGCTTTCATTAGCCTCACGATATTGAATATCCCGTAATGTCTGGAGCAGAGTTTCTTTCTCACGGTCAGAATGTGCTTCTATCTGGTGCAAATCCTGCATGGATTTTCCAGCACGCATCTCCGCACGTGCCCAGTCCTTTGTGGCCTGATCCGCATCGTGCCCAAAAAGTGTCTGTTCACTGTAATTGATGGCCCAGTCTTCGTTTGGCAGATTAATCAATCCATTGCGAGTATCTGAGAGTGTTGTCTGCCCATTCCCCAACGCATTCATAGTTGTAGTTAAAAAACCCGCATCAGTGCTTTCGTTAGCCTCACGATATTGAATATCCCGTAATGTCTGGAGCAGAGTTTCTTTCTCACGGTCAGAATGTGCATCGATATTGCGTACGTCTTGTATTGATTTTCCTGAATAAAGCTGGTGTCGGACCCAGTTGATCGTATTCTGGTCTGCATCAACATTATAAAGGCCATGCTCATACGTGTTGATAACGCCTATTTCCCCTTGGGAACCAATCAATCCATTTCGTACATCTGTTATGGTAATTGAACCCTTTCCAAGGCTATCCATAGTTGAGGTCAGAAAACCGGAATCTGTGTTGACTGTAGCTTGCCTATCTTGAACACTACTTATAATGCTCAGTATATGGTTTTGAGACGTTTGCGAATGAGCTACCTCACTACGAATATCTGCCAATGATGTCTGCTCACCAGAAAGAGCATTAATATCATTCTGCAATGCAGTACTATTAATAGGCTGATTTAAAATATTTTCGTAAATTGTATTTAACTGATTAGATGTTTCCTGGGAATGCGCCAAATCGAATGTGATTTGCCGCATGGCATCATCCCACCCCTGCTTTGGTCCATTGTTTGGTCCCATATGTTTAGTATCATGCTTCACACAACCATAAACAATATCACCATACTGATTGCTTTCTTGAACGTTCAGCGGACGCCCTAATATTTGTTCGCCTACATAATCTGATTTGTCATGAAATTGTTCACGTGCCTTGTGCGCAATACTTCCGGGTGTATTGGAACCGCCAAAAAACAAGCCAGCAATTCCCATTGCCCCACCGACAACTCCCCATGCAGGATTGGAATATGCTGGCTGATACACATCGTAACCGCTTTCCCCTACACTTCTGACCATTGCATTCAGAGGCATAATAGCTTCTTGATTGGTAGTTGGAGTGGTTTCGACAAATTGAGCTTTATCTGGCGAAAGGAATTGCAAATCATGCGTTTTATCTAAATTTGAAGAAATGTCATAAATATGCAAATTACTATATTTATTTACATCATCCTGAATATTAACGTAAATATTCTCAAAAGACCTCTCAATTGTCGAAGCTATTTTGTTCCATCCATTGTCAAGTATCTTTTGTGTGGCAACGAATGCATTTTTTTCAGTATCACTGATTCGATTCAAATATCCAAGAAAATGAGAATGATTTTCTTGGATATTTCTGATCCCATCTGAAAAACCAATACTTTCTTGATTATCATCATGCTTCAAGATGGTCGGGAAAATATAATCATTATTCATCTTTTAAACGCAAACCCACAATTCCAATTTAAAGTATGCAATTTATATCACTTTAATGCATCCGTTATCTAGGCTCAGGATCTATTAATTTATTAAACTGAGCGAGTTCTTGTGATTCATAGGCTTGCGATGGAGAATAGATCTGTAAGTGATATGTTTTTGCTGTCTGAGTGCGAGATAAAGCGGATCAGGCCACTCTTCCAGCTGACACGTAGGCTTTCGCGTATGGATAATCGTCGTGTTCTGTGGATTTCCACGGGTTTTGTGGAGACAGAAATCCCCTTGAGGTAAGAAGAATTCATGAGCAACAAATCAAAGCGTTTTCTGCCTGAATTTCGTGAACGTGCAGTCTGTATGGTTCTTGAAGAAGAGAAGAAACATCCGGCGCACTGGGCCGCCGTGATGATGATAGCGCCAAAGCTGGATATTCCTCCAGACACGCTGTAAAATTCTACTCTTTACCGTCAGAGTACTTGGTGAAAATCAAGCAAACTTCTTTCAACCAGAATCTTATTGCGCCAGCATTTCTGAGTTCAAAATAACACAGAGTTTTTAGAAATAATGCTTATAGACAAATATATCCCGAGCTTTCAGTTCAGCGAACAGCACTCACTGGAAATAAACGCACAAGCTTCTAATGTGCTTCGTGCGGCCATAAATTATCAGCCCGATAATGATTCAATTATTCGTGCGGCTATTGTTATTCGGGAATTTCCCAACAAGTTCATTGATCATATCAAAAGAAATTCATTTCCCGTCAAACGTCCATTTAGCCTGAGAAACTTTATACTTCTGGATCATTTAGAAGACCACGAAGTAGTGTTTGGCCTCGCTGGCCGCTTTTGGCAGGCAGACTATGGACAGGTTCTTTTGCAAGACAGAAAAGACTTCATGCGTTTCAACGACCACGGAGCTGCCAAGTTGGCCCTCAACTTTTCTGTCGAACGTCTCGGTAACAACCGGACGCGTCTCGCCACCGAAACGCGTGTCTGTTGTCTTGATGTCGAGGCAAACCGAAAATTCACGCCATACTGGTATCTGATACGTCCAGTCAGCGGATTGATAAGACGAAGAATGCTTGCGACCATCGGACGTATGGCCATGGTTTCGTAGTCTAGTCGTACAATCGCTGTCCCATGATCAAGCCCCCCCCCAAAGATAGAACAGCACACATATTACTTCCTCAAAACATTAAACTTAAAACATGATTTTTTGGAGAATGTGAGAGAATGGTTGAAATAAAAGACGTTTTGCTTAGCCATGAGAAGCAAGGAATTCTTCTGATTGGTTTCGATGATTTGGATGAAGTCGGCAAACGACTGGCTGCAGCGTTTGAAGGTAAAAAATAGGAGCCCCGACATACATTCATAACGCTTGATCTCATGTGGAGAACACTGACACCACGTCGTCAGGAGTTGTTGCAGGTGATGTCAGGCTGAAAGCACATGTCGATAAGGGGTCTGAGTAAGCTCATTGGACGGGACGTGAAAGCTACTCACGGTGATATTCAAGTCTTGTTGGCAGCAGGTCTGCTTGAAAAGATCGGAGATAAAGTCGTATTCCCTTATGATGGGTTCCATGTGGACTATGAATTGAAAGCCGTAGCTTAAATTATCAGGATTGATGAGGTTTAGGATGTCTTATGACTTGTCATGGAGCGAAACAAGACTTCTCGTATGGAATATTCCTGCCTTCATCAGTGGTTTAATTGCCGCATGGTGTGTATTTACCAGCGATCTAGCATGGTCTTTGGTATGGGAATGGCCGCTGCTGATTGCAATGTGTGTCTGGAGCATCAGCATGATGCTGTTTCTGGTCGATTTGGATGGTGACACACCAATCCTCGACCGGTTGAGGTTGGTCTGTACTCACCGCATTTATGCTCCCTCTTTTGGAAGCATTTCGTTCGCATGGTTGTGGAATCTGATTGAGCGGCGCGACGTTTATTCGCACTGAAAGATCTGGAACCTCTCCGCGAGATCGTCCGCCCTCCCAAAAGACCCCAACCAGGCAGGAAACGTGGGCGACCGAGCAAAAAAGAAAGTCAGGAAGCCTGTCCTCCAGATGAGAACGTGGAATTGGGCTGAGAGGGGGTGTTTCTTCCGGCCCAGAAAACTGAGACTGGACGGATACCGAAAGTGAATTGCCCCGGGTTTTGTGGAGACATTTTTTATCTGAACTACGCAGCTAATGCATGTGATTTCTTCTGAGCATAAAAGCGAGCCTCAGCTTCTGCTGGGGGATGTTTCCAATGGAGGACAGGAGCCGCCGATTGTTGAACCAGTCGACCCATTTAAGTGTGGCCAGTTCAACCGCTTCCCTGTTTTTCCATGGCCCCTGCCGATAGATGAGTTCGGTTTTGTAGAGCCCGTTAATGGTCTCCGCGAGGGCATTATCATAGGAATCTCCAACGCTTCCGACTGAGGCAACGAGCCCCGCTTCAGCCAGTCTTTGCGTGTAGCGAATGGACACATACTGACAGCCGCGATCTGAATGATGGGTCACTTTTCCCTCAGGTTGCCTCTGGCACAGAGCCTGCTCAAGGGCATCCAGCACGAAGTCGGTATGGGCCGTTGATGAGACACGCCAGCCCACAATGACCCGGGCAAACACATCAATGATGAAGGCTACATAAACAAAGCCCTGCCAAGTGGAAACATAAGTAAAATCCGAAACCCAGAGCCTGTTAGGGGCTGGTGCATGAAACTGGCGCTGCACCAGATCCTGTGGACAGGGCCGTGCCGGATCTGGCCGTGTGGTTCTGACCCCCTTGCCACGAATGACGCCTTTCAGTCCCATCCGGCGCATCAGCCGCTCTACCGTGCAGCGGGCGACATCCAGACCTTCACGTTTGAACTGATGCCAGACCTTGCGCGCTCCATAGACGCAGAAATTATCATTCCACACTCTACGGATGTCATCGCTCAGCTCTTTGTCTTTCTGGCTGCGCACACAAGGATTTTTCTGCCTGGCAACGGTTGCATAATAGACAGATGGCGCAATCGACAGAACCCTGCAGATTGACCCGACACCATATGTCTGCCGGTGCTCATCAATGAAGCGCGTCATGGCCTGAACCAGATGGGGTGGACGGCCTCCCTGCGGCATCAATGTGCCATGATGGAGGTTCACTGACCATCAGGAGGAGACCGCCCGTATGAAAGCTAGCATAATTGGCCTTGATATTGCCAAATCCGTTTTTCAGGCTCATGGGGCTGACGCAATTGGAAAGTGCGTTTTCAAGCGCAAGCTTGGTCGCAGTGAAGTTTCAGCATTTTTTGCAAAACTTGACCCATGTGAAGTTGTTCTGGAAGCCTGCGGGTCAGCTCATTACTGGGCACGGGTGATCAGCAGGATTGGTCATGATGTCAGACTGGTTCCTCCTGATCGGGTCAAATCATTTGTCAAAAAAGGCAAGAAAAATGACGCTGTTGATGCGGCTGCGATCTGCATGGCGGCGACTCATCCTGATACGATGTGTGTTCCGATCAAGAGCGAAGAGCAGCAAGGTGTCTTGTCACTGCATTCTGCCCGCGCTCTTCTGGTCAAACAGCAGACCATGCTGAGTAATGCGTTACGGGCTCTTGCTTCCGAGTTCGGGCTGATAGCCCCTCTGGGCACACGCCATCTGCCAGAACTGATGGCAAAAATAGAGACATCAGCCGACCTGCCTGCTGCCATGAAGCAGAGTGCCATGTTGTTATTTGAGCATTATGAAAAGGTCGCTCAGAGCATTGATGCTTTGGAAGTGCAGATCCGGGCGCGTGCAAAAAGCGATGACGATGCGCGTCGGTTGATGACCATCCCTGGGGTCGGTCCCATAACGGCTTCTCTGATTGTCGCCTCGGTCGCGGATATTGGCTCTTTCGCCTCTGCGCGCCATTTTGCCGCCTGGCTGGGGCTTGTGCCTCGTCAGCATTCTACCGGCGGTAAAACCCGTCTGGGAAGGATTACCAAAACGGGCAATCGGCAGATAAGAACGTTGCTGGTTCTTGGTGCGACGGCCATGCTTCATCGTGCCCATAAGTGGGATAGCGCTGCGGGTCAGTGGCTATGCGAACTCATGGCGCGTCGTCCAAGGCGTCTGGCAACAGTTGCACTTGCCAATAAAATGGCTCGTATCATCTGGGCGTTGTTGTCACGTAAAGAGATCTATCGTCCGGCTGGTGTCAGTGTTTCAGCAGGCTGACCTGCACCAGCAGAACGATGGACACCGGAGCTTGCTCCGGTAGATCCGGCAGTATGTACGAACCGACGTGATGGGAAGACAGTCATTCAGCAACAGTTCAGGCCATACCGTTCGACCGTCTGTGCCCCTGAGCACGTGATACCAGATTGGTGCCTGACACGTGAGCGCACACCCATGATGGCCAGCGCATAAAGTCGCATAAACAGGCCGGACATAAGAGCGCATCTGACCGGGTCTTCACGTTAAATCGGTATTCATCATCCAGCCGGTAGAATAATACGTTTTAGAAATGACATCGGGAGAACAATGTGAGGTATTGCGCTTAAACGGCCGTCCACATAGGCGGTCGAGTTCCGCCTGGGCAAAATACGCAGAAGCCTTACGCAGGATTTCATTGGCCTGCCGCAATTCGCGGTTCTCTCGCTCCAGTTGCCTGATCTTCTCTCGATCAGGCAGGTCACTCACCGCAGGCGCATTGGCACGTTCATGCAGACGGGTCCATTTTGACAGCGTGTCAGGGTGAATATCCAGCTTTGGGGCGATCACCATCACCGCAGACCACCGCGAAGGATGGTTCTTCTCTTCCTCCAGAACCATGCGGGCTGCACGTTCACGAAATTCAGGCGGAAAACGCTTCGATTTATTGCTCATGACTATCTCTTACCTCACGGGTCTTGCTGTCTCCACAAAACCCGGGGCAATTCACTCTGCCCTCAGGGACCTCCTGTCTGATCTGAATTGAAAGAGCCGCTCACCTATCATGTAGGTGAGCTTTTTGTGCTGTCTCTTCAGGTTCCTTCACATGTTTCGTACTGTTTATTTTTCACTCCCGTTTTACGGGACAATGATCGCTAGTGCCATTTTCTCGGCCACCACGACGCACGCTGCCATCGGTGCAAAGAAGCCTCGTCCATCTTTGAGCAAGCGTGTTCTTCCTACGCCCAGAACCAAAAAAACTCCCGTCAAAAACGAACAGATTCTTGTAACGGGATTAAGCCGATCTTCAGCCCTTACTCGTCCTGCTGGCCAGACGACTTATAGTTCCGACCGAAGTAATTTCGCGAACCAGGTTGGACAGAGTGTTGCCGATATGGTGGTGACCATTCCCGGCGTCAGCTTTACGCAGGGAAATGGTCCCCGCGATACGAATATTTCCATTCGTGGGTCGGGAGATCGTCAATCATGGGGACTTAAAAATATTCAGGTGTTGGAAGATGGTTTCCCCATGACCCAGCCCGATGGGACAGCTCGGGCCGATTTGATCGACCCTCATGCTTATCAGGGTGTCGATGTTTTCGAGGGGCCAGCCTCAACCCTGTATGGCAATTACGCCATTAATGGTGCCATCAACTTCCGCACCCGGAAGGGTGCGGATATCCACGGGCTGGAACTAGGTTCCGATTTCGGCAGCTTCGGAATGTTCAACAATTATGCAACCCTTGGTTTTGGAAACAAACACTATGATCTGATGATCTTTGGCAGCGATGTGCGTGGAAACGGCTTCATTGCCAATAGCCGTTATAATACCTCGACAGAAAATATGCGGCTTCGCGTCAATCTGACATCATCAGATCGTCTTATCCTGAAATTCGTCAACAACGTCACGGATGCTTTTCTGCCAGCAAGATTGTCACTCAACCAGTATCGGGCCAATCCCTACCAGCAGGGGTGCACCAATGCGTCCAGTGCTGCGGCGGGTTGTGCGTCTATTAATCTGCTGGTCAATGGCCGCTATGGCGCGAAGGTTGCTATGAGTCGTGAATCCGCAGGATTGGGGCGCTTTGATCGGCGCACGGTGGTTGGCCTGCGCTGGGAGCATGATTTCAACAGCCACACAATGTGGCGAAACCAGTTTACATACGATCAGCGCCATATCGACCAGCCAACGTCACCTATGGCGTATGTCGGTCCTTATAATTCCTATAATGTAAGCAGCGACATAACCAACCATGCGCAACTTGCCGGCAGAGCGTTGGAAACATTTGCTGGCGTGAATTTTGATTATCTCGATTTTGGTTCACAGACTTACAACATCATGCCCCTGGGCGGTGCAACACGAGGGGCCATGAATTCGGAAAGCTATGGGCACCAGTGGAATCTTGGTGCGCGCTTTCAGGAAGAATGGCATTTCGCACCTGACTGGCACATCGTCGCCGGTCTTGGCGGCACATATTCCGACATTGGTGCAACAGAAACACTTTATGGCTACTCCGCAGCGGCCAGTACCCAGCGCACCATCACAGCCAATCGTTTCTATTTCAATCTCGCGCCAGAAGGCGCGCTGATTTACACGCCATCAAAAGACTGGACGCTTCATACCCGTGTTGGCACAGCCTATGGCACCCCATCTTCTTCCAATCTTTTCATTACTCCACAGGGGGAATACGGGAACAATACACAACTGAAAAGCCAGACAAGTGTCGGCATTGATCTGGGTGCTGACTGGCATCCCTCCTCGACGATTAGCATTCAGGCAACAGGGTTTTATGAGTTTTATAAAAACGAGTTAGTCAGCCAGTCCGCAGGCGTCAACACCGTTGGTTCCTACACTTTTAACGCACCCGCGTCCGAACATCGTGGTGTTGTTCTGGGTGTGGCGTGGAAGCCGCTGCCAAAAATGCTTCCCGGCGGTCGGGTTAAACTGAGTTACACCTACGATAATCAGGTTTATACCAATTACACTGAGGTTCTTTCCAACAGCACGCTCTCACGCAGCTTTAGCCGCAAAGGGCATTATATTCCCGGGGTCATTCCCAATTTTCTTAATGCCCGCTTTCTTTACGACCAGCCTGACGGTTTACTGGAAGGGTTGGGCGGATACGCGGAAGTCACGTGGCGTGATTCTTACTGGCTGGATAACGCCAATCACTTGAAAGCGCCGGGGTATGCCCTGCTTAATCTTGAAATGCATTATGATCCTCCTGCCCGGTTTGGCTGGGCACATCGTTTGCACTGGTATTTCGAGGTACAGAACGTTGCCAACCAGACCTATATCGCGGGAGCCACAAACATCAGCGATAAACTGCAAGCCAATGGTCAGCAGGCCGGTGCCACGACACTCATGAACAGCACAGGTTCCATCTACGCAGGTTCGCCCCGTGCGTATTTTGGCGGCATGCGGATCAGGTTTTGAGGGATAGTGCCATGACCATACACAGTGCCACTCTCTGGCCAGACCGCCGCACGCTCTGGCGCTGGCATTTCTTCGCAGGGCTGTTCTGCCTGCCTTTTGTGGCTTTTCTCTCTCTGACCGGAGCGGTTTATCTCTTCAAACCCCAGATTGATGACTGGATTGACTGGCGATATGACCATCTGCTCACAGTTCAGTCGCCCTCTCCCAAGCGTGAAGTTCAGGCTGCTTTATCAGCAGTGCCTCAGGGGGCTTTCCTGGCTTATGAACTTCCGCGGACTTCGCAGAGTGCCGCACGTATTCTGGTCAGCAGACCAGAAGGAGAGGCCGTGCGGGTCTATGTGGACAGGAACACCCACACTGTTCTGAAAACTGTTCTGGAAGAGAACAGATTTGAGCGTCTGGTTTTTCGGTTGCACGGTCAGTTGCTGCTGGGCAATATGGGTTCTGTCATTATGGAAATGGTTGCATCATGGACCATTGTGCTCATTGTGACAGGCCTGCTGCTCTGGTGGCCACGCGGTCAGAAGGGACTAGCAGGCGTTGTTTATCCACGCCTTGGCACAAAAGGACGAACCCGATGGCGGGATCTCCATGCTGTCACTGGTGTTTGGACTTCAGTATTTCTAGTGCTGTTTCTAGTATCCGGTCTACCGTGGTCTTTCGTCTGGGGCCACGCTCTGCAATCAGTCGAAAGCACGGTTGGTCGCCTGACCTCTGTCAGGGACTGGGAAATTGGCGCGGTTCCAGCCGCCACGGTCATTGCCGGGCATCCGCTCGGCCAACCACAGAAGCAGCCTGCAACAGGCAGCATGAATATGCCCGGTATGGACATGCCAGCCTCCTCCACCTCTTTTCCGGAAGGAGACTTGCTAAGCAGTCTGAACACTGTCGTACAGACTGCAAGCACTCTTTCCCTGCCAGATCCGGTAATCATTACACCGTCTGGTTCTATGTGGAGTGTGCGCTCCGACACACAAAACCGACCTTTGCGGGAGAGTGTGACGGTAACACCTGACGGCCATGTGATGACACAGGAAACCTTTACCGAGAAAGGTCTTATGGATCGGATCATTGGCTACGGCGTTGCAGCGCATGAAGGCCAGCTTTTTGGAAAGATGAATCAGGCTATCAATTTTTTAGTGGCAACTGGTTTACTGATGATGAGCAGTGCAGCAACAGTGTTATGGCTTAAACGTAAACCTGTGGGAACCTTGGGGGTTCCGCCCGCCATGCCTTCTCAGAGATATGGAATTGTCGGTATTATGACCCTTGTCATTCTGGGGCTGCTTCTACCAGAACTGGGGGCCGCATTACTTGTTCTGACTCTCGCAAACCGGATGTTTGCGAGATGAGGTCAAACCTGACATCAGGAGGATGGTAAAAGTCATCTGAGCTCGCTTGCAATCTGATGGGCACTAGCATCAACGAGGATCATGCCAACCAGATGATTTTGTCCATGCATGAGGTAAAGAAGCGAACTATGATCAACGAGATAGTCTGAACCATTGGGAGCATGCCGCCGTACTGAGACATGAAACTCCCTCAAAACGAGGCTGAAGCTGAGGTTCCGATCCTATCAAACCAACAATGCGCGGGGAAAAACGTTCAATATACTCCTCTAAAACTTCAGGGGTATCACGTTCGGGATCAACTGAAATGAACACGGGAATAATGTTTTGTCCCCGCTTACCAAGCCCCTCAAGAGCAGCTGACACAGTCACTAGTGTCAACGGGAAGACGTCCACACTGAATTGTCTCGGGTTTTGTAGAGACGTTTTTTATCTGAACTAAGCGGCTAAAGCATGTAATTTCTGCTAAGCATAAAAACAAGTCTCAGCTTCTGCTGGCGGGATATTTCCCATGGATGACAGAATGCGGCGATTATTGAACCAATCCATCCATTTGAGTGTGGACAGTTCAACAGCGTCCCTATTTTTCCATAGCCCCTGCTGATAGATAAGTTCGGTTTTGTAGAGCTCATTTATGGTCTCAGCCAGGGCGTTATCATAGGAATCCCCAACACTTCCGACAGGGGCAACGAGACCTGCTTCAGTCAGTCTTTGCGTGTACCGAATGGACATGTATTGGGCGGATTCAACCGGTCGTCGCAACACCTTAACATTGGAGGTGTAGACGATGACAGGGAAATGGAAATCGGAGCGTTCCACACGGCGCAAATTGTGCTCGCCAGAACGGCTGCCTGTCTGGCAACGTGAGACACTGTGTCGGTTCTGGCTGGGTATTGCAGCAGGTGAAGAGGCTGGTATCGAAGCCGGTGTGTATGCTCCAGTTGGAAGCCGTTGGTTTCGGAGTTCTGGCGGGATGCCACCAACACATTTAACCCCTTTTGCACCGCGTCCACAGGGCCGTAGTCTTTCTTTTTCCGAGCGCAAAGAAATCGCCCTGGAATACACACGCAAGACCGGAATGCGTGCTATTGCCCGTAAACTGGGGCGTTCGCCCAGCACGATCTCTCGTGAGATCGGGCGCAATTCCGCGGCCCACAACGGGAATTTCAATTACCGTGCCATCATCGCACAATGGCATGCGGATCGTGCGGCCCAACGTCCCAAAGCGAGTAAGCTGGCACAAAATTCTGCCTTGCTAGCCTAATTGCCACGCCGGGTGGCGTCGCATTGAACGGACCCGTCGTGATATAGAAAAAGCGACAGGCAGTTCATTGTCAAAGTTGACGCTGGTCCCTTGTATGGAGCCCGGAACAGATTGTGTATCATGTCGGGTCTGGATGATGGTGTTACTGTATCAGTCATGGTCATTTCCACCTGTTATCCTATTATGATCTCAGCCTGCATCGAAAGCATGGAGCCCTGCGCGTCTCCATCGTGTTTTCAGGTCAGTCGGAGCAGTATCATTTTCCCTGAAGTTGCCCCGCAATGTTCAGAAATTCCCCGAGCAGAGTAGTGTGGACTTATGCCGGTTACGTTGAAGTCAATAAGGACAGGATTACTGTCTGCCAGAAAACAGCGTCAACTTTGAAGGAAGAACAGAAAAATTATTAGATTTCCATTCAGGCCGAAAAGCAGGACAGAGGAAAAGTCTCCTCGTTCTATGGCAGAGGGACTGACAGGAGAAGATGAAGGGTAGCGAAAGCAATTCTTGGATATTCCAAAAATTCGATAAGTCAGCGCAATGCTGCTCCCGTGAGTAGCACACCATGTACGGCCAGCCCCGTACCGGGAACTGGCCGTTTCCATTTTTCCAGTAGGATATCCACCTGCATGCTTAGAGCTGCATACAGGGTCACTAAAGAAAAAATGGGCTGCTTAGAACAGGCCGCTTTTAGCCTTCACCGCAGAACTATTCATGGAGTGGTGCCAGACTTTATCGCCTTCAAAGATAATGGTCAGATGCTTTTCGGTGCCATGTTGGCCCTGGCGCAAGTCACCATAAACCGGGATGAAGTTAGCGGCATCTGCTTGTGTGTGTGAAAAGGTATATGTCCATTTTTCATGGCCGCTATCGGTGAAGTCAGTTGCTACTGGGTCGCCGTACATCTGGCGAACTTCTTCTCTGGTGGTTACACCGTCATGGATCTTCTGATCAACTGAGGTCGCGGTTTCGTTTTTGATGGAAACATTGCCACTAGAGCCACAAGCAGAAAGTGCCATCATAACACTTAAGCTAAAAACAGAAGCTATTTTTTTTATATGCATTTAGCATTTCCCATATTCAGAATTAAATTTCCAACCAGATTTTAATACTGATATCTTTCTCTTTTGCCTATCTACATTGTGATGGAAATAGCTAAATTTCTTATTTATCAGGAGAATTAAGGTTGGGGTTTAGTGTTAGATTATCACCAGGTAATAAAGTGGGGAGATTACCGAATGACAACTTTTTTGTTTTTCAAATTCAATTCATGTCGGAAAACAATGCGAGATTCTTTTTGAGGTAAGCCTATGAAACCCCAGCTGGTACAGCCATCTGCATGATATTCGTTCTGGCCGTCATCATGACAGGCATGTTGCCCGCCTGATCATCAAGGGCGATCTTGATCCTCTCGAAGCGGTCTTTCCGTATACCGGAATCCAACGACCCCACGAATATTACTGGTAAACTTCAGCGCGGGAATGAAGGATCATTCTCGTGTTTATGTTCTGTCAGACCTGACGTGTGGATCGGTTTTGCTGCACTTTAGCTTATGAAATGACTCCTGTTGTTTCAAAAAATAAAGACCTACCCCGCAGGTATAGGCTTTCCAAAAATCAGAGACTGTCAAATCCCCGCAATACAAGCCGGTCAAGCCAAGCCCTGTGTGATCGCCCTCAAGCCAGAAGCACAGTAGAAAGCTTTTTTCTCATGACAGCATGGTATGAGTTATTCGTTCTTATGCATGCAAAAAACCGATTTCTCGATTATCCGGTAGAGAAGCAGGATAGATAATAGTTTTGTTAGTTTATTGTTTCCCTCGGAATGGGAAAATCTCCTTAATCAGGATACTGAGAGAAAACTCTCCCCTCCCATCAGATGATGAGGGGAAGAGTTTCTAAAGTTTTAAGCAGATTTTGCCGTTTTTGTCATTGTCTGATTGTCTACAACATATGGGCCAGCAGCACGAACAGTCATGGACAGGATGCCCATTTTCCCGTGTAATAAATAATCCCCTAATAGCAATTCAGCATCGCCATTTGTCCATGCGCAATCTGTCCAGTCAGTATCATACCAACCTTCCGGTTTTTCAGCCTGAAGGTGAGAGGTGATATCGAAATGCTGTTTTGCGCACTGCAAACGCACATCTGCAACAGCGACACCCATATAACGGCGATCATCCACAAACGGACCAATCACATCAGAAGGACGGCTGGCGCGTGAAACAATACGCACAGACTGCGTATCAGGCGGCAGCATGAAGCTATACTGATGCGCTGTCTTACGCATCGGATGCACAATACTTCCTGCATCCGTTACGAGATGCAGATCTGGATCATCCGTGAGATTCTTCGTTTCTGACGGTATCTGTGCGCCAGTCACACTGTTTTCACGTAATTCCAGAGCACGGAACAGAGGCTCGACAAAGGAACGCTCAACACTCAGTGGAGCACCCGCATCGTCTGCCCAGCTTTTAACTGCACCACGCAGCGTAGCAACCTTGCCTTCCTGACGGAAAGAAGAACGGTTCCCGGTATCCAGATAGCTTTCGGTCAGCATGCCATCGGCAGTGATGACAGAATGCTGTTCGGTTTCCACATGGTAATAATCATAGGAAGTAATGGATTTGTCATAGAAGATGGACACGCCATTCACCAGCATCCGGACTGGCACAAACCGATCTTTGAAGAACAGGCAATGTTCAGCGGTAATCAGCATATCCTTATAAGGCACACCATCGGCAATCGCGTCTTTCAGGACACGAACAGGATATCCCGCTTCATCATCTGGTAAGCCGGGCCGAACAACAGCATGCGCCTTGCCCATCCAGACTACGGGCCGGGTCACTTCCTTGTTGTTCTTCCAGTCGAAAGCAACGACTTCATCACCAATCTGAATATCTTCTACAGCTACATCACCTTCACTCATACGGATCATGCTGCCAGACAGAAAGCAGGTAATAACTTCAAGGCCTGTTACGGTATTTTGAGAGGCTATGAAATCACTTGGGCTATAAAGTGTTCCGTCTGATTTTGTACCAAAAGTAAGGGACTTGACGAGTTCCGTTTTATTTTTTCCCTTAGCATCAGTGGCGTAAAGCGCATATGTACCATCTTTATTTGGTGTCCATGATAATTTTGTACCTGTTGTATTCCCTGAGAATTCAAGAACATCACTTGGTGTAAAATTGGAAATACTTCCGATTACGGCACTTTTTCCCGTGCCCGTAATATTTAAAAGATTATGAGAATTGGTCGTAGTGCCATCGCCTGCAGCTCCAAATGTAATAGCTGAACTTACAGAACTAGCAGAAACAGTCGCGCCATTCTGAATTGTAAGAGGTTTACCAGAAATTCCATTCTCTACCGATAAATTAATACCATTAATTGTCAGGGAGCTAGAGCCGTGATCTTGTGTAGAATCCCCAATTACAAGTGCGCCACTTGCACCAGAATTATTGATAAGTTTTTCTATACTTAAATAAGAGTCTGAGGAACCAGTGAATTCAATATTCCCTGACGTTTGCAAACCGCCAGTTAAATATGGATTTTCTTCTGTTCCTTGATGAAGTGTTGTTGTTCCATTTGAAGTTATATAATATTCTTTCTCATCTTCGGGAACTACTGTTATTGTGAGATTACTATCGTTTGACTCGATTATAGTATCCATTCCCGTCATACCGGCTTTACTGTTACTTACAGTTTGGTAATCTTTGCCCCAATCCTTAGTTATCGTTGAAGTTGTCATTTTCCCAATCCTTGATTTGCGCACAACTATCAGGGCAGGATTTTTCTGACATTATTTATTTTCATGTTGTTTTTTTTGTTGTGCCAATATAAACAAGATTTCTCTCTGAAACAGAGTAAAGGCCAGTTTTGGCTTTTGCATAAATCAAGAGTTTTACAAGAAACCTTTGAGTATTTTTATGTGTTTAAGATTGAATGAAATCAGAGACTACACGCCGTAAAGTGGGATATGCCCGTGTCAGCACAATCGGGCAGACTCTCGAACTTCAATTAAAAACACTCAAGGAGTTTGGATGTCGCGGTATTTATCGCGAGAAGGCAAGCGGAGCCGATGCTGATCGTTCCGAATTAAGAAAACTTCTAAAAAATCTCAAACCAGGCCAGACCGTAGTCGTCACCCGTCTGGATCGTCTGGCACGTAGTACATTCGACTTGTTCTCAATTGTTAAAACTATTTCCGAACGCAAGGCTCTTTTTTACTCTCTGGCTGAACCCTGGACTGATACCAGCACAAGTACAGGTCGGCTTATGCTTGCAGTCCTTGGTGGCTTGGCCGATGTGGAACGTGACCTGATCCGGACACGCACCTCAGAAGGACGTGCACGCGCTCAGGCGTTAGGTAAGCGTATGGGACGCCCCACCAAAATTACCGATGCACAAAGACGCGCCATCATTGATCGCAGGCAAAGAGGAGAACCTCTAAAATCCATTGCCCTCGCCTTTGCGATAAGCGAGAGCACAGCATCACGGATAGCGCGTAGTAAAGACAGCCATCGCCATTATGGTAGAAGGGGTGGAAAGACCCCGATAACGTAGAACTATGGACTGTCATGGGATATATCAAATGGCGGAGAGAGAGGGATTCGAACCCTCGGTACAATTGCTTGCACAACGGTTTTCGAGACCGCCCCGTTCGACCGCTCCGGCATCTCTCCTATATCGCGAGCTTATAGACACGCTTTTCTAGCCCATGCAAGTGCGTGAACTCCATATTTCTATTGACGCGCCCTACCCTCACCGCTTAAAAAGCCGCCCTAATCCACACAGATGGAACCATGCTGCGCGTATTGTGCAGCCAAAGAAGAAAAAGCGACCAGAATTTTCGCCTGTATCTAACAAGGTACCGCGAGAATCCAGAGATCGGAAGAGACAGTTTATGTACGCAGTTATCCGCACCGGCGGCAAGCAGTACCGGGTTGAGCCCAACATGGTGCTGAAGGTTGAAAAGCTGGAAGTTGAAGCCGGCGCAACCGTTACATTTGATGAAGTTCTGGCCGTTGGTGGCGAAAGCGGCAGCCAGATTGGTGCCCCCACCGTGGCCGGCGCAAAGGTAACGGCAACCGTTATCGCTCAAGACCGCCTCAAGAAGGTCATCATCTTCAAGAAGCGCCGTCGGCAGAACAGCCGCCGTAAAAATGGTCATCGCCAGCCGGTTACCGTTCTGCGCATTCAGGAAATCAACGCAGCTTAATCCCGCACAGGGTATTAAGCTGGTTAAGACCACGGAGGACTTAGGTCATGGCACAAAAAAAAGCTGGCGGTTCATCCCGTAACGGGCGCGATAGCGCCGGACGCCGCCTTGGCGTCAAGAAATTTGGTGGCGAGCAGGTTATTGCTGGCAACATCATCGTGCGCCAGCGTGGCACGAAGGTGAAAGCTGGCGTAAACGTTGGTGTTGGCAAAGACCACACCCTGTTTGCACTGATTAACGGCAATGTTCGCTTCGAACGCCGCGCAGAAGGCCGCGTACACGTTTCTGTGGATGCGCTGCCTGCCGCTGCTGAATAAGTAGTTCGGTTTTTCCACCGCACGTTTTCCCGTGTGGCCGGAGCAGAAACAGGGGCCGGTCCTCAGGATCGGCCCTTTTTCGCGTTCTGGACTTGAGTAAGGTATGTCATGAAGTTTCTGGATCAGGCAAAAATCTACGTCCGCTCAGGAGATGGCGGAGATGGCGTGACAGCCTTCCGGCGGGAAAAATATATTGAATTCGGCGGCCCCGATGGTGGGAATGGCGGGCGTGGCGGCGATGTTATTTTTGAAGCCGTACCTAACCTGAACACCCTTATCGATTTTCGCTACACGCAGCATTTCCGTGCACGCAAAGGCGGCAACGGTGCCGGGTCTGACCGCACAGGGGCTGCGGCCTCTCCTGTTATCATCAAGGTGCCGATTGGCACTCAGATTATGGATGATGACCGCGTCACCTTGCTGGCGGATCTCAACGAAGCCGGTAAACGCATTACCCTTTGCCGCGGAGGGGATGGCGGCTACGGCAATGCGCATTTCAAGAGCAGCACCAACCGCGCCCCTCGTCGGTCTGATAAAGGCTGGCCGGGTGAAGAGCGCTGGGTTTGGCTGCGCCTGAAGCTGATTGCAGATGTGGGCCTTGTTGGCTTGCCCAATGCTGGCAAATCTACATTTCTTTCTGTTGTTTCTGCTGCAAAGCCCAAAATTGCAGATTATCCTTTTACAACCCTGCACCCCCAGCTTGGCGTTGTGCGCCTTTCCATGACGGAAGAGTTTGTTGTAGCGGATATTCCCGGCCTTATTGAAGGCGCGCATGAAGGCACTGGGCTTGGAGACCGTTTTCTGGGCCATGTTGAACGCTGCGCCGTGCTGCTGCACCTTATAGATGGTGCCGCTGGTAGCGTTGTAGATGCATGGCGCACCATACGGCATGAACTTGCCGCTTATGATGGTGGGCTAGCAGAAAAGCCGGAAATTATCGCACTCAATAAAATGGATGCCATGACCCCGCGGGAAGCTTCTTCCCGGCGTGCTGCTCTGGAAAAAGCCAGTGGCGCACCGGTCGTGTTAATTTCTGCTGCAACCCATCAGGGCGTGCCAGAACTTTTGCGCATGCTCCAGAATCAGGTGACCGAAACCCGCAAGAACGCGGATAAAAACCCCGCCTGAACACTTAGCTGCAAGCAGGCCCCTCTAGCCCCTTTCCTTTTACGGAACTGATCCATGACCGGATACACCAGCCCCTCCCTTACCAATGCCAAACGGCTTGTTGTTAAAATAGGTAGCGCGCTGGTGGTGGATCCAGAAAAACAGGCCCCGCGTCAGGAATGGTTAGCCAGTGTGGCTGCCGATATTGCATACCTGCGCAAACAGGGTACGGCTGTTACCGTTGTATCCTCTGGTGCTATTGCGCTTGCCCGGCACACATTGGGACTGGCTGGCGGCGCACTCCGCTTGGCAGAAAAGCAGGCGGCGGCGGCTGTGGGGCAGATTAGCCTCGCACAAGCATGGAGCAATGCCCTTTCAGCCCACGGCCTTGTTGCCGCCCAGCTTTTGCTAACCCCGGAAGACACGGAAGACCGCAAGCGCTACTTGAATGCCCGCGCAACGCTGAACACTCTGCTGGAAATGGGATGTGTTCCCGTCATTAACGAGAACGATACCGTTGCCACTGCCGAAATCCGTTTTGGCGATAATGACAGACTGGCAGCTCGCGTTGCACAAATGACGGACTCGGATCAGCTTGTGCTCCTTTCTGATATTGATGGCCTGTACACAGCAGACCCGCGCACAAACCCCGATGCACAGCATTTGCCCGTGATTGAAACTCTTACCCCAGAAATTGAGGCCATGGGGGGTGAACCGCCTCCGGGTTATTCTTCCGGAGGTATGCGCACCAAACTATTGGCAGCGGGTATTGCAACGCGCTCAGGCTGCGCCATGGCTATTGCTTTAGGGAAAACATCCCACCCGCTCCGCTCTTTACTGGAAGGAGGGCGCTGCTCATGGTTTTTGCCGCAGGATTGCCCCCATACAGCTCGCAAGCAGTGGATTGCAGGCAGCCTAACACCCGCAGGTGAGATTATGGTGGATGATGGTGCCGTAACCGCTCTGCAGCAGGGTAAATCCCTTTTACCAGCAGGCGTGCTTGGCGTAAAAGGCGATTTCTCTCAGGGTGATCTGGTAGAAATTATCAATACTGATGGCATCGTGCTGGCACATGGGCTTGCTGCCTACGATGCAGATGACGCCCGGCGCATTGCAGGCCATCGTTCTACCGAACTTACAGATATTCTGGGATGGCATGGACGAGACGAGATCATCCATCGTGATGACCTCGTCATGATCTAAAACTTAATCGTTTGCCGGATTTTTTCTGGGCCAGTTCAGCACAGGTTCTGCACGGCCAGTATGCTCGTCAATACGCGGCATCTGAGCAGATGGGTTGGGCTGCGGAGCCTCATGTGAAAAATCAGGCCGGTACGGTGGCTGATTAGCATCTGGCGCGCGCTGCCGACGCAAGATTTCTGCACCAGTTTCCGCTGGTGGAGATTCTGGCTCGTGCCACGGCATGCGGCGCACCACCGGCTTTGCCGGGTCTGGCGCAAGGTGCGGTGTTGGCGGGGCTTCTTCTCGCGCTTCATACGCATCAGAAACCTTAGGTGTCCGCAGTTCGGGAAAAACTGGCACTGCACGAGGTGCCGCAGAAGGTTTTTTCACCTCCGGCGGACGCACCTCTTCCACCACCACGCCGGGTGATGTTCTGCCGTCCCGCTCTGCCACAACAGACAAAGCTGGCTCCTGATACGCAGGAGCACCCCGCACGGCCTGCGCACGCAATTCGGCCTGAATTTCTTCCAACTGGAGAGAAATCTCACCCAACCGCCCTTTTACCCCAAACACGGCAAAAGGCATCATCATGAAAGCAAGCCCGAACAACACGCCAAAAGCCAGAACCAGAAGCTGGCCCCAAACAGGCATCCAATCAGGAAAAGACAGAGACATCATGGGAAATAGACCCGACTAGCCTTTTACATACCCAATGCGCGACGGTAGATATCCAGCAGTGTTTCCTGCTCTTCTACTTCAGCAGGTTCCTGCTTACGCAGGCGGATGATCTGGCGAATAACCTTTACATCAAACCCGGCAGACTTTGCTTCTGTAAAGATATCCTTGATATCTCCAGCCAGAGCTTTGCGCTCTTCTTCCAAGCGTTCAACACGCTCAATAATGCTTCTCAGCCGATCTGCGGCAATACCGCCAACAGCTGCATCTTCATCCCCGGAAATGCGTTCGCCATCCATGCTTCGGCCTCCTAAATTTATATACAAACACCCAACACTGCGCAGGCAGAACCTGCTAACATTGCCAGATAGTGAAGCGCGGGCTTATCGCGCCACGTGTATGTGGTCAATGATGCAGCACATCAGAACCCCTTGCAAACACACGGGCGGCCTTCCATAAGCACAGCACCTTGTTCTTGTTCTGGGCATTTTGCCCGCAAACCACGACTTTTTTACGGCGGGCACCCCCCTCCGGCTGACCAGCGAGAACCCTGCATCATGGCTCTTGTGAACCGCACGGAACCTTTTGACTTTGTTATCTTTGGCGCGACAGGTGATCTGACACGCCGAAAACTGCTGCCTGCATTTTTGCGCCGCTTCCATGCCCGCGAATTTGATGAGGAAGCACGGATTATCTGCACGGCGAGGTCTGAACTCACCACTGAGCAGTTCCGTAATTTGTGCAGCGCCACTTTGCACGAATTTGCCCCCGATATTGCCAAAGACACAGAAACACTGAACCAGTTTCTGGGGCTTTTGACCTATGTGTACCTTGATGCCACGCAGGATGCCTCTCACTGGCCGGAACTCAGCGCCACGCTCCCTAACCCAGAACGCACGCGGGTTTTCTATTTTGCCACGGCACCGGCGCTGTATTCCGCCATTTGCGCTGGGCTTTCCCACCATAACCTGATCACTCAGCACACACGGGTTGTGCTGGAAAAACCCATTGGCACAGACCTACAATCTGCCAATGAGATCAATGAAGGTGTGGGCCGCTACTTTTCTGAAGATGCCATTTATCGGATTGACCATTATCTGGGTAAAGAAGGCGTGCAGAATATTCTGGCCCTACGCTTTGCCAACCCTGCTCTGGAACAGTTATGGTCTTCCCAGGCGATCGCCCATGTGCAGATTACCGCAGCAGAAACAGTGGGCGTGGGAGACCGCGGCTCCTACTACGATAAATCCGGCGCATTACGAGATATGGTGCAGAACCACCTTTTGCAGGTTCTGTGCATGGTTGCCATGGATGCCCCAGCCTCTCTGCGCGCAGATGATCTGCGGAATGAAAAGCTGAAAGTGCTTAACGCCCTGCGCCCCATGACACCGGATATGGTGCGTAAAAATGTTATCCGTGGGCAATACACAGCGGGCCGCGTAAAAGGGGAAGATGTTCCGGGCTACGTGGATGATCTGAAAACGGGCCGCCCTAGTGATACCGAAACATTTGTAGCCATTCGCACCAAAGTTCGTACGGCCCGCTGGGGTGATACGCCTTTTTACCTGCGCACAGGCAAACGGTTGGCTACAAAAACCACAGAAATTGTAATCCAGTTCCGCCCGCAGGTTTGGCCTATTTTTACCAACATGCCCTCTCCCGGCCGGTTGGTTATCCGCATTGCCCCGCATGAAGAACTCTCACTTGTTCTGGCAGCGCGAGACCCCGGAGCAGGTGGGTTTAGAGTGCGCAACGCCACACTGCATATGTCTTACGAAAACGAATTTTCTGTGCAGTATCAGGATTCCTACGAGCGCTTACTGCTAGACGCTGTAAGAGGAGACCCTGCCCTTTTTATCCGGCGCGATGAAGTTGAGGCCTCGTGGAAATGGGTAGAGCCTATTCTGGACTCCTGGCGCTACGCTCTTACGCCGCTGGAACCCTACCCCGCCGGAAGCTGGGGCCCTCCAACCACGCGTGCACTTCTAGCGCGTGATGGCGCCCTTTGGCACGAAGATATGCTGACATGAACACACCCTCCCCCAAAAAAATGACTGGCCGCGGGCCATTTGCAAAACGCACTCTGCGCCAACATATCCTGCGTCGGCTGGCAATCGTTCTGCCGCTTTCTTTAATGATGATTCTGTTGGCCAAAACCGGCACGCTGGATCGACTGGTAGATTCCTACACCTTCAAACCCGCAAGCTGGTTTGATGATACAGCCTTGGTGCAGCACCTGCGCCTGAAGGTCACCCATAATGGCATGACGCATGATCGGCCGGATTGTCTGCTGTTTGTAGTGAACGGAAATGATGCGCCCACAGCATCACGTATCGATGTTATGGAAAAGCATTCCGGCACTTGCCCCGGCCCGAAAGATGATTTGCCTAAACTGTTTACGTTGCGTGTAGATAGGCTGAACCGCATTGTTTATTCGGATCAGGGGTCACCGGGGGTTTTTCACCCCATTCCATAACGCACTAAGGCTAATTTTATGCGGCAAAGGCTTTCTTCAGCGCCTTACCTCCCAAGCGTAAGGCCGCCTTGCCATGCGGCATAAAGGCGTAAAAGTTCAGAAACGCATGCAGGGCACCGGGGTAACAGTGATATATCACTTTAACTCCCGCCCGCTCCAAAGCCTGCGCATAGGCCGTGCCCTCATCACGCATTGGATCACATTCGGCTGTAATAATAACGGCTGGCGGTAAGCCTTGTAAATCTGGGTTTAAGCCCGGCGCAAAACGTGGATGCAGCCAGTCTTCTTCCTTTTGAATATACTGATCTCCATACCACTGCATGGACCTGCGGGAGAGAAAATATCCTTTCTCGTAAGTGCGGTGAGATGGAAAAAGCTTCTCTCCGTATAAGGATGGATAATACAACAACTGTATAACAGGTTTGGGCCCCAGCCCCGCGCGCCCGTCCTGTGCCAAAACAGCAGCCAGATTTCCACCCGCACTATCCCCCGCAACGGCAACTTTACCCCCCCAATACCGGGCAGAAGCACCAGCAAGCCACTGCAAAGCAGCCTGACTGTCATCAATAGCAGCGGGAAAAGGATGCTCTGGCGCCAAGCGATAATCGGGCAAGAGCACAGCCGCCCCAGAAGCCCGCGCCAAGCGGCAGCAAATACCGTAATGGGAATTCAACCCACAGTGCACAAACCCCCCGCCATGCAGGTACAGCAACGCGCCCCTTACCCGCCCATAGGGAATAAAAAGGCGCGCCCGCATAGGCGCCGCAGCACCGGGGATAGATAATGTCACGACCCTTCGCATCGGCACAGATGAAAGACGTAGCGGGAAGGAAGGCGTATCCATAGCCTTGCGCAACCGCACAAGAAACGCAGCCATTTCCTGTGCTACATTATGGGGCCTGTCTGCTTCAGGCGCATCTTTGCCCGCATACTCCCGCTTAAGCTGCTCCTGCCATGTGATACAGCGCAGCAAAAGCCGAGATGGAAGATTGGGCCGTGCGGGCACAGAGTTTTGAGGCACATCAGAAAAATCAGACATAGCTACCTGATTACCGGCAATTTTCTGCATCGTCATGCCTTCATAACATCAGTTGCGGCTTGACCTGAACGCAAGCCCGACGCAGGGTGCGCTCCGTCAGGTGGTTGGGCGGTCGCTGTCCTGCTCTTTAACGGGTAGGAGAGAGGAAAGTCCGGGCTCCACGGAAGAACGGTGCCGGCTAACGGCCGGCGAGGGTAACCTTAGGGAAAGTGCCACAGAAAACAGACCGCCTTCCGGGTCTGGCTTTGTAAAATCCTTATGGGATTTTATGGGACAGGCTGAAGGTAAGGGTGAAACGGTGCGGTAAGAGCGCACCGCTCCGCTGGTAACAGAGGAGGCACGGTAAACCCCACCGGGAGCAAAACCGAATAGGAACAGCAGAAACCCTTGTGGTTTCGGGGGTTCTTCCGCCCTGCTGTTCGGGTTGGTTGCGAGAGGCATGTTGCAAAACACGCCCTAGACGAATGACCGTCCAGCCTCTTTACAGAGGTGGACAGAACCCGGCTTACAGACCACCTGACACTCTATTTATCTGTATTCATCCCGATTTTTTCATCAAAAACAGAACATAAAAAGAACAGAAAACGGCAATCTTTTGTTTGCCGCCACAAAATCAATACATTCGCGTCAGAAATCTTTTCTGCATGAATACTTAAATAATGGCGGTTTTCTGCTGTTTTTTCTGTCATTTTAATTTGCGTCCCATAACATCCCATGCTATCCCATACCAAACCACAAGTGTGGTGAAGGCGGTTCTGTTCCCCGCTGAATTGCGAACGGAAAGGCTGATTCTGCAAAGGCTTCTGACGTACGTGGGCGTATTTCTCGGCACGCATGAAAATCGATTCGACGCCAAGGGGCGTATTTCGATTCCTGCCGGGTTCCGTTCAGTACTCAAAACGCAGCAGACGGAAGGTGACGCGCTGATGATTCTCCGCCCCTCCCATACCCTGCCCTGTGTTGAGGCATGGCCTGCCGTGGCTTTTGCACGCCTGACCGAACCGCTTGATCGGCTGGACATGTTTTCTGATGAGCATGATGATCTGGCGGCTGCCCTATATGCTGATGCTTACCCCATAGACCCCGATCGTGAAGGCCGCATTATTTTACCCGAATTTTTACGTGATCATGCCGGGCTGGCAGATAGCCCCACGGCTGCCTTTATGGGCGTTGGTCGTATCTTTCAGATATGGGAACCTCAGGCCGCGCAGCAGCGCCGGGTAGAAGCACGCCAGCGTTCACGCCGCGTTAGCATTCCGGCTACAGGTGGGGCAGATTCAAAAGGGCGCAATGCATGAACGCTCTTTCTGCCTTTACACCCCCTGAAACGGCTCAGGGCCATATTCCCGTTATGTTGCCAGAAGTTCTGGAATATCTTTATCCCGCAGATGGTGGGCGTATTCTGGATTGCACGTTTGGTGGAGGCGGCTACAGCTCTGCCATTCTAAAAAGCGCAGATTGCAATGTCTGGGGTATTGACCGTGACCCGGACGCAATTGCGCGCGGGCAGGCACTCAGCCGTCATTTCCCTGCCGCCAATGGCACATCTCGCCTCCATATGTTGCAAGGCAGCTTTGGCAACATGCAGGCGCTTGCCAGTGCCGCAGGCATTTCCACGTTCGATGGCATTGTGCTGGACTTGGGCGTCTCCTCCTTTCAGTTGGATGAAGCTGACCGCGGCTTTTCCTTCCGTATGGAAGGCCCGCTGGATATGCGCATGGAAAAATCCGGGCCATCAGCCGCAGATATCGTCAACAAGGCACCGGAAGCAGAACTGGCAGATATTTTCCATTTTTATGGAGAAGAGCGCCACGCACGCCGTCTTGCCCGCGCTGTTGTAAACGCACGTTCGGAAATGCCTTTTGAAACCACAACACAACTGGCCAATCTTGTACGCTCTGTTATTCCCAAAGATCGTTCCGGCATAGATTCCGCTACGCGCGCCTTTCAGGGCCTGCGCATTGCCGTGAATGATGAGCTGGGCGAAATTGAGCGCGGGCTTGAACAGGCGCTGGATATGCTGGCACCTGGTGGACGACTGGTTGTTGTTTCCTTCCATTCACTGGAAGACCGTATCGCCAAACGCATGGTGCAGCATGCCACGGGCAAGGATAAAAGCTTTTCACGCTATGATCCTCGCGCCGCAGGTACCCCAGCGCCAGAAGCCGATTTTGTGGCCCTTACACACAAAGCGCGGCGGCCCACCGATACCGAATGTAGCTATAATCCGCGCGCCAGAAGTGCACGGCTGCGCGCTGTCATGAAACGTGCTTCAACCCCTGCTTCCGTAAAAAAGGGCTAAGTCCATGATCCCCCGTCCATTTACATGCTGCTGTGCGGTTCTGGCGATTGCATCTGGCTTTTTCCTTTACACAAAGAAGCACCAGACCACCCTTCTCGATCAGCAGATTTCGCAGATCGTGAAGGAAACGGAGCACGTTCGCACACAAACATCCATCCTACGCACGGAATGGGCTTTGGAAAACCAGCCTGAACGCTTGGCCCAGCTTGTGGCGCGGCATGAGGCTGGGTTGCAGACCATGAACCCTACGCAGTTTGTGCGTATGGCTGATTTGGAAAGCCACCTGCCTGCGGTTGTAAAAGATGCCCAGCCGCCTGCACCAGCATTGGTTGCAGACAAATCAACCAATGTTGCCCCCCCGCCAGTTATTGCGCCCACAGTGCACGCACCGGCTGTTGTGGCTGATGCACGCCCTGCGCACGTAACACCACCGGCAGTTCCCCATCAGGCGCGCCCCGTGGCCGCACCAACTATTGTTGCTGACGTACCGCATGTTGCAGCGGAACCCGCCCCTCGCCCACGCGCAACATCTGTAGCTGATGCCGCACCTGTTCTGCATGCACCTGCCTTACATCATGATCACCCTCATACTGCGCCTGAACCCGTAGCTGCACCAGTGCGTGTTGCACAGACAACCGAGCCCGCCGTACCTTCGCACCCTGTGCACCATATGGCTGTAGAAACACCGCGCCCGCAGGCTGTTGCCTCCACCAACGTGGATGACGATGCACCTGTAGCCCCGGTTCGCCACAGCCTTACCCATGCGGCATCCCCTGCTATTCGGCACGTTGCACAAGCTTCGGATGATGATACGGCGCCAATCCGCCATCCTCTGCCAGTTGCCGCGGCTAGCTGGCATGCTACACGCCCGCATCGCGCATCTTCGGCGCCTTCCAGCTATATGGAAGCGCGCGCGACTTCCGGCTATAGCAGCGGTTCTTTGCTCAGCCGCGGTGGTGATGCGCTACCGGCTCCGGTTCCGGTTGCCAACTGATTTTTGTGGTTAAAGGCCTTTCTGACCTGACATGTCTGTCTCCCCCAATGACCCCGACCCAACGCGTACAGTAGGTGTTACGGGGGACGATTTGCGCGCCCGCGCACATCGGGACCAAATGCATGTAAGGCTTTTGGGTGTTGCTGGCGGTTTTTGCCTGATTTTTGCCGTTGTCGCCATTAAGCTTACTATTGCAACCGTCGTTCACCCCATGGCGCCAGAAAAGCGGCAGATTGCGCCACAGGTTCCTGAAATTCCTAAAATTGACCCCAAGGGCAGCCTTGCTGGTGATTTCTCTCTGCCACAAGTGCACCGTGCTTCCATTGTGGATCGCAACGGCCAAACCTTGGCGCTTTCTCTGCCTGTTGCGCAGGTTTATGCAAACCCGCAAGAGCTGATCGACCCCAAGGATGTTGCGCACAAGCTAAAGTCTATCCTGAAGGATATAGATGAGCAGGAAACCGCTGATCGCCTTTCCCGCCCCAAGCAGTTTGTTTACATCGCACGTAATATTTCGCCCCAACAGGAACTGGCCATCAATAACCTTGGCATTCCGGGCATCTATTTCGAACCGGGTGAAAGGCGGCATTACCCGCTAGGCCGCATGGCCGCCCAGATTATGGGCACTGTTGATATTGACGATCACGGCGTGGCTGGGATTGAAAAATACTTTGATAAGCGCCTGCTTTCTGATCATCGCCCGCTCCATCTCTCACTGGATATTCGTGTTCAGTCTGCTGTGCGTGAAGAAGTGGCAAATGCCATGCAGACATTCCAAGCCATTGGGGCATGTGGCATTGTGATGGATGTGCGCACCGGTGAAATTATCGCCATGGTCAGCCTGCCTGACTTTGATGCCAATAATTTTGCCCATGCCACTAATGATGAGCGCTTTAACCGTGCGGTTACTGGTTTGTACGAACCGGGTTCTACCTTTAAGCTGCAAACAACGGCTATGGGGCTGGAAACAGGCACTATCCATATTTGGGATCGGTTTTCATCCGTACCGTTGCATATCGGGCGCTTTACTATCCGCGATATGAAGAGTGACCATTTCTCTCCGTGGCTGACATTGCCCGAGGTGATGGCTTATTCCTCCAACCCGGCAGCCGCACATATTGCGTTGGATGTTGGGGGCAAAAAACAGTCCGAATGGCTGCGTTCCATGGGGTTTTTCTCCCCCGTTCCGGTGGAACTGCCAGAAGCTGCACGCCCATTGGTGCCACATCAATGGGGTATTGCCACGGTTATGACAGTTGGGTTCGGGCATGGTGTGGCAGAACCCCCATTGGCTATTGTGCGTGGCACAGCAGCTACGGTTAATGGCGGTATTCTGGTAACGCCTACTTTGCTGGATAAGGAAGACCCAGCCAATGCCACAGCCAGCGCGCCCGGCATAAGCCCGCAATTTGCCAGCGGCATTCAAAATGCAGCGCTTGAGCAAAGCGTGGAAGATGATACTCAAAGCAGCGCGGCAGATGCCCCAGTTACGCCCGCAGGCCCGCGTATTCTTTCCGAAAAAGTATCCAGCCTTCTGCGTCGTCTTTTACGGCTGGATGTTACCCACGGCACAGGGCGCACTGCGGAATCTCCGGGTTACTTTGTGGGGGGCAAAACCGGCACGGCAGAAAAAATTGGCCCACATGGTGGCTACCTGAAGCACGTCAATATCTCGGCTTTTACAGGCATTTTCCCCATGAACTCACCGCATTATGCTGTGTATGTTATGCTGGATAGCCCCAAACCCACACCCCAAACCCACGGCTGGACCACAGCAGGCTGGAACGCGGCACCTACTGTTTCCAAAATTGTTTCACGCATTGGCCCCATGCTCCAGATTTTTCCAGATACAGAGCATGCTGAGCAAATTGATGCGCAAATGGCTCTGCCCCTGCACCCTGCAGTGCCGCGTGGCGTAAGGCCACTTGGCCCTGGGAATGATCCGGGAGACCCGCGTAAAGCGGAAGCCGAACACAAGGCAGAAAAAGAAGCCCTTAAACGTGCTATGGCTGAACGCAAAAAAGCGGCTGCGGAGGTTATGGACGAATGAGCCTTCCTCTTTCCACCCTTCTTGCTGCTGTAGGGCTTCCGGCTCTGCCCGGAAATCCTGAAATTTCTTCCATTACAGCGGACAGTCGGCAGGTAAAACCGGGCACGCTTTTTGCCGCGTTGCCGGGTGTAAAAGCCGATGGCCGGGCCTTTATCGCAACTGCCGTGCAAAATGGTGCAGCAGCAGTTTTGGCACCCGCAGATACACAATGGCCGACTGATGTACCCGCCTGCCCGCTGGTTCTGGCATCTAACCCACGCCACGCACTGGCGCTTATGGCGGCTGTTCTGGCGGGGCCGCAGCCACAGCATCTGGTAGCTATTACTGGCACAAATGGCAAAACCAGCACTGCGGATTTTATGCGCCAGATCTGGGCGTTGCAGGGCTTTAAGGCCGCTGCCATTGGCACGCTTGGCCTTACCGGGGCGGAAGAAACTTCCATTTCATTTCCAGCACTTACCACGCCAGATCCGGTTGCCCTTGCCAATGGGCTGGCAGCGCTTACTCAAGCTGGCTTTCAGCATGTGGCGCTGGAAGCCTCATCCCACGGGTTGGAACAAGGGCGGCTAGATGGTTTACATCTTGCCGCAGCGGGTTTTACCAATCTAACACGCGATCACCTTGATTATCATCTGACCATAGAGGCCTATCGCACAGCCAAATTGAAGCTGTTTGATACCCTTTTGCCAGAACATGCCATTGCGGCTGCCAATGCCGATATGGATGCACAAACGCTCCAAGCTATTTGTGCCATTGCCGCACGGCGGAACCTACGGCTAAGGCTGGTTGGAGAGCACGGCACAACACTCCGCCTTGTGGCATATAACGCTCTCCCCGCCGGGCAGGAATTGACCATTGAACACGATGGCCGCACGAGCACGGTTCTGCTGCCTATTCCGGGACGCTTTCAGGCAGACAACGTATTGCTGGCTGTAGCCTTGGCCGCACAGGATAATGCCGAAATTACGCGTATTCTCCCCCTTCTGCCCCATCTTAAAGGGGTGCGGGGACGTCTGGAACGCGCAACAGTGCTGCCCAACGGAGCCTGCGCCTATGTGGATTACGCCCATACGCCAGATGCACTGGCACGGCTTTTGGCATCTTTACGCCCCCACGCACGCGGCAAACTGATTGTTGTTTTGGGCGCAGGCGGAGACCGCGATAGTGGCAAGCGCCCTCTTATGGGGCAGGAAGCCGTAAAAGGTGCGGATATTGCCATTATTACAGATGACAACCCGCGCACAGAAAACCCGGCCTCCATTCGTGCAGATATAAAAACCGGCGCTCCGCAAGCGCTGGAAATTGCAGATAGAAAACAGGCAATAGCAGAAGCTCTTTCCATGCTTAAAGCAGACGACGTACTGGTTGTGGCCGGCAAAGGTCACGAACAGGGACAAATTATAGGCAATACCATTTTACCGTTTGATGATGCCGCCGTGTTGCGCACACTGGCGGGCCATCCATGAGCCTTTTGTGGACGCGCGAAGAACTGGAAACCGCAACAGGTGGAACGTTTTTAGGAAATGCTCCTGTTTCCGTTACCGGCATCTCAATTGATACACGTTCCCTTGCCCCCGGAGACCTGTTTATTGCCCTCAAAGGCGACAACAGCGATGGCCATGCGCACATTGCTACAGCGCTAGAAAAAGGTGCCGCGGCCGTTCTGGCTCATTCAGCCGAAGGGTTAACGGACCCGCGTATTCTGCTGGTATCTGATACCATGCTGGGCCTTCAAAAACTGGCACTGGCCGCACGGGCGCGCTTTAAAGGTAAAGTTGTAGCCGTAACAGGCAGCGTGGGTAAAACCACCACCAAGGAAATGTTGCGCCTTTGCTTGGCACCTTCTGGCCTGACACATGCGGCCGAGGCCTCCTACAACAACCATTGGGGCGTGCCGCTTACCCTTGCGCGCCTACCGCGAGAGGCTGCTTTCTGTATCAGTGAAATTGGCATGAACCATCCGGGAGAAATTCTTCCGCTTGCCAAAATGGTGCAGCCAGATGTGGCCGTTATCACCACCATTGGCTCAGCGCATCTGGGCCATATGGGCAGTCTGGATGCTATTGCGGCAGAAAAAGCCTCCATTATTACCGCACTACCCGCAGGCGGTATTGCCATTATGCCAGATGATGCGCACGGCACGCCGTTTTTTACAGCAGCAGCAGTAAAAGCGCAGGCTGTTTTGTGGCCCTGTGGTGTAAACCCTCAAAGCACTGCACATCTAAGCCATTTGCAAACTGGTGCTGATGGCTCGCACTTTGATGTTTCCATTTTGGGCAAAACTTTCAACGTCCACCTTCCCGCCCCCGGCACTCATCTGGCCCGCAACGCCGTTGTGGCACTCGCAGCTTGTGCCGCCCTAGGTGCAGATGTTGCAAAAGCCGCGGCCGCATTGGCAGCTTTCCGCCCGGGCAAAGGTCGTGGTGCCCTCACCAAAATTGCCGGTGGGGCCATTACGCTGCTGGATGAAAGTTACAATGCCTCAGCGGCTTCCATCCGGGCTGCTTTGGATGTTGTGCGCCATATTCCTGCCACGCGTCGTATTGCCGTTCTGGGCGATATGCGTGAACTGGGTGAATTTTCCATTTCCGAACATCAAGCGCTTGCTGCCCCTACAGCCAGTGCTGCTGACCTCGTTTTTTGCTGCGGATCCTACATGAAAACCCTTTTTGATGCCCTTCCGCCCTCTAAGCAGGGCGCATGGGCAGAAAGCGCTGCTTTACTTGCTCCTCATGTCTGCGCGGCTTTGCGCAAAGGAGACGCCGTGTTGGTGAAAGGCAGTTTAGGGAGCCGCATGCGTGATATTATTGCAGCACTCAACGCACTTCCCGCAGTGGAGTGTGCCTAATGCTGTATATGCTAATTTCTCACGCTGCGCATGATGGACACATCACAATCCTGAACCTGCTGCGCTACATCACGTTCCGCTCGGGGTGTGCGTGTATGACAGCCCTTGGCATCAGCCTGCTTCTTGGCCGCCCGCTTATTAGAATGCTGCGCCGTATCCAACGCGAAGGTCAGCCCATTCGCGCCGTTGGCCCTGAACGCCACATTCTGGAAAAAACCGGCACGCCCACAATGGGGGGGGCCTTATTTTGATTTCTCTGGTGATCTCCATGCTGATTTGGGGAGATCTGGAAAATGGGTTTGTGTGGGCCGTTATGCTCACCACGCTGGGTTTTGGCGCCATTGGGTTTGCAGATGATTACCGCAAACTTGCGCGCCGCAACACGGATGGTCTTTCCAAACGCGCCCGGCTTGGTGGAGAATTTGGTATCTCGCTTATCTGCGGGTTATGGCTGCAATATCTTATGCCGCCAGAACTGGCAAACCACCTAGCTTTTCCGTTTGTAAAAGACCTTCTGCTGCCGATGGGTATTCTCTACCCTGCGTTCGCCATGATCGTGATTACCGGCTTTGGCAATGCGGTTAACTTTACCGATGGGCTGGATGGGCTGGCTATTGGCCCCGTTATTGTGGCTTCCTTAGTGTTTGCCATTCTTTCCTATCTGGTCGGCAACCACGTTTTTGCTGATTACCTGCAAATCCACGCCGTACCCGGTACGGGGGAACTGGCCGTATTCTGCGCCGCTCTTGTGGGGGCTGGCCTTGGGTTTTTGTGGTTTAACGCCCCTCCGGCCTCGGTCTTTATGGGGGATACAGGCTCTCTTTCCCTTGGTGGTGCACTGGGTTCCCTAGCCGTAGCTATCAAGCATGAACTGGTGCTGTGCATTGTGGGTGGCCTGTTTGTGGCGGAAACACTTTCTGTGGTCATTCAGGTGTTTTGGTACAAACGCACAGGGCGGCGTGTGTTTCTTATGGCCCCTTTCCACCACCATTTTGAGAAAAAAGGGTGGGCAGAACCCAAAATTGTCATCCGGTTCTGGATTGTCTCCATTGTTCTGGGGCTGTGTGGTCTGGCCACGCTGAAACTAAGATGAACGGCTTTTCACCCTCCCTGTTTTCCGGGCAACGCTTTGCTGTTTTCGGGCTTGGCAAAAATGGCTTGCCAGCAGTGCTTATGCTGGCAGGCACAGGTGCCACCGTACAGGTATGGGATGATGGTGAAGGCGGACGCAAGGGGCTGGCAAAAGCACTTTCCACTCTTGCGCCAAACGTTGCCACGCGTATTCAGTGCAAGCCGTTTGAAAGCCTAAATGGGTTTGAAGCACTTATTCTTTCCCCCGGCATTCCACACGTCTTACCCAAGCCACACCCTATTGCCCTTATGGCCAAGGAAGCGGGCATTCCCATTCTTTCCGATGCGGAACTGCTTTATCGGGCTGTGCGCAAATCTGGCAGCAAAGCCCGTTTTGTTGGCATTACAGGCACCAACGGCAAATCCACCACCACCACTTTGCTGGCCCATATTCTGGCAGAAGCCAAACTGCCCGTAGCCGCTGGTGGCAACCTGGGGCCAGCCGCCCTTGCCCTGCCTTTGCTACCGGATAACGGCGTATATGTGCTGGAAATGTCGTCCTACATGCTGGAACGGCTGGATACCCTGCGCTTTGATGCAGCATGTTTACTGAACCTGACGCCAGATCATCTAGACCGTCACGCAGGCATGGATGGCTACGCTCAAGCCAAAAAGCGGGTGTTCACCGGCCAGACAGGCAAGGATATGGCTGTTGTTGGCATGGATGATACATGGTGCCGCACCATTGCAGCAGAGCTGGAACATGAACCTGCCAAGTGTGAAACCATTTCTGGCACCAATCCGACCTGTTCTTACTACGGCAAGGATGGCGCCATATGGCACCACAGCACATGCATAGCACAAACCGGGCTAAGCCTTCCCGGTGCCCATAATGCAGAAAATGCCGCTGCTGCTATTGCAATAGCGCGCTTTCTGGATGTGCCAGATGCCACCATTGCGCAGGCTGTAGCCTCCTTTCCCGGCCTTCCACACCGGCAAAAGCTTGTAGCTTCCTGCAATGGGGTGGATTTTGTGGATGACAGCAAAGCCACCAACGCAGATGCAGCCTCACGCGCCTTGGGGTGTTATGAAAAACTGGTGTGGATTGCAGGCGGCACGGCAAAAGAAGGCGGCATTGCCTCTCTCACGCCCTATTTCCCGCATATTGCACATACATTCCTGATCGGGCGGGATGCTCCGCAACTGGCCCAAACACTAAAAGAACACAACGTGCCTTTTACTATGGCAGAAACACTGGAAAACGCCGTGCCTGCGGCTTATACGGAAGCGCACCTTACGCATACGCCTGTTGTGCTGCTTTCACCCGCCTGCGCCAGCTTTGATCAGTTTTCTGGGTTTGAGGCACGTGGCCTGCGCTTTCAGGAACTGGCAGATGAGGTTTGCGCCCGGCATGCGGGCATGACAGAGCAGTGAGAGACTGATGGCCGGTTCTTCCCGCACCGATGATTCCCCGTTTGGCCGCTGGTGGCGGAATGTAGACCGGACAACTCTGATCTGCACCTTCATCCTTATTGGTTTTGGCTACATCCTTATGCTGGCCGCCAGCCCTGCTGTGGCCGTGCGTATTGGCGCATCGCGCAATATGTTCATTTTCAAGCAGGTGATGTTTTTAGGCATTGCGGGGGTTATCGTGGTGGGCATTTCCATGCTCTCCCGCAAGGCTGTGCTGCGCCTTTCCATAATAGGCGGTATGCTGATGCTAGGGGCAACAGCACTTACCCTTGTGCATGGCATAGAAATTAAAGGGGCGCGGCGCTGGATTGCCCTGCCCATGATGTCTCTCCAGCCATCCGAGTTTTTAAAGCCCTGCTTTGCCGTTGTTACAGGCTGGCTGCTGACGCAGCGCCGTGTTTCACGCTACTTTCCCGGTATGCTTATTGCCTTTGCCCTATATGGGTTGATTATGCTGCTGCTGAAATCTCAGCCAGACATTGGCATGCTTACGGTTATTACGGCCGTGTTCCTGGTGCAGCTTTTTGTAGATGGCCTTAACCTCATTCTGGTTGCATTTGGCTTTGGCTGCATGATTGCCGCTGGTATTGCTGCGTTTTTCATCTTCCCGCATGTGCGTTCCCGCGTTGAGCGCTTTATGCACCCCGGCGTGGGGGACCACTACCAGATTGATACCGCCCTGCGCGCCTTTGGCAATGGTGGCCTACTGGGCCGTGGCCCCGGTGAAGGCCGCGTAAAAGATCTGCTGCCAGATGCGCATGCAGACTTTGTGTTTGCTGTGGCGGGGGAAGAATACGGGCTGGTTGTGTGCATGCTCATTATCTGCGTATTTGGCGTGATTGTGGTGCGCACCCTGCTGCGGCTGATCCGTGAGGACGATCCATTTGTTGTGATTGCCACATCTGGCTTGGTAACAGGCTTTGGCCTGCAAGCGTTTGTGAACATGGCTTCTTCCTTGCATCTTATTCCCACCAAGGGCATGACACTGCCATTTATTTCCTATGGTGGGTCTTCTGCCATGTCTGTTGCGTTGGCTATCGGCATGGTGCTTGCTCTTACACGGCAACAACAGGGGCGTTCCCTGGCTGGCAATAGTTTTGTAACCACACTCAGACAATGGCGGTCAGCATGAGTTCACGTACTATCGTCATTGCCGCAGGCGGCACTGGCGGACACTTCTTTCCGGCCGAAGCGCTGGCAGATACATTGGCAGAACGCGGCCACCACCTTGTGCTTATGACAGATGGGCGCGCTGGTAAGCGGGAAAGTGGTGTATTTGCCCGTGGCCCGCAATATGTTCTCAATGGTGCTGGTGTGGCTGGGCGTGGGCCAATCCGTGCCATTCGTGCAGGCGTCACCCTGTTGGCAAGTGCATGGAAAGCGCGTGCCATTCTCCAACAAATCGAGCCTGATGTAGTGGTAGGTTTTGGGGGCTATCCTTCCGTGCCGCCTTTGCTGGGCGCACGGCTGATCGGGCGTAAACACCCCGCCCTGATTATTCATGAGGGCAATGCTGTGTTGGGTAAGGCCAATGCGGTTCTTTCCCGCTTTGCGGATGTTATTGCTACGTCTTTCCCTTCCGTTGCCAAGCTACCTATTGGCGCGCGTACCGTGTTTACGGGTATGCCCGTACGCCCCGCCATTGCCGCCCTTGCGGGTGAAGAATGGGTGCCACCAACAGACCATATTAACCTACTGGTATGGGGTGGTTCTCTGGGGGCGCGTATTTTCTCTCAGGTTGTGCCTGCCGCTATAGCCAAATTGCCGGAAGGCCTGCGCCAACGTATCCATATTACACAGCAGGCGCGGCAAGATGATCTGGATGCCGTGCGCACTGCATATGCAGGAATGGGTGTGCAGGCACGTGTTGAATCCTTCTTGCAGGATGTGCCCGAACTTCTAGCCTCCGCCCATCTGGTTATCGGGCGTGCTGGCGGCTCTTCTGTGGCAGAAATTACAACATCGGGCCGCCCGTCCATTCTGGTGCCTTTGCCCATTGCCGCCAGCGATGAGCAAACGGAAAATGCCCGCGCCATTACCAATGCCGGAGCAGGCTGGATGATACGCCAGCCAGACTTCACCTCTGCGGCCCTTGCCAGCCGCCTGAATGATCTTTTCACCGCGCCGGATGAACTGGCACAGGCAGCCCAAGCCGCTGCCACGCTTGCCCGCCCGGATGCTGCCCTCCGCTTGGCCGATATAGTAGAAGAATGCTTCACTCCTTCCCCTGCACCCGCCCATCCGACGACCTCCAGCGAGACGGAGACACGCGCATGAGAGCCCTCCCCCTTTCCATCGGAACCATCCATTTTGTCGGTATTGGCGGCATTGGCATGTCCGGCATTGCGGAGGTGCTGTGCCTGTTGGGATATTCTGTGCAGGGCTCGGATATTGCAGAAAACGCTAACGTTAAACGCCTGCGGGCTGCGGGTATTCCTGTAACCATTGGTCATAAAGCCGAAAACCTGGGTGATGCACAGGTGGTGGTTATTTCCACTGCTGTTAAGCGCGATAACCCGGAAGTTGTTGCCGCACGCGCCAAGCTAATTCCGGTTGTACGCCGGGCAGAAATGCTGGCTGAACTCATGCGCCTGCGCTGGTCTGTTGCTGTGGGTGGCACACATGGCAAAACCACCACCACCAGCCTTGTAGCTGCCGTGCTGGAAGCCGCCAAGCTGGACCCGACAGTTATTAACGGTGGTATTATTGAAGCCTACGGCACCAATACCCGTATGGGGAAAGGTGACTGGATGGTGGTTGAGGCAGATGAGAGCGATGGCTCCTTCCTGCGCCTGCCTTCCGTTATTTCGGTTGTTACCAATATGGACCCGGAACATCTGGACCATTGGGGCTCCCCCGAAGCAATGGAAGCAGCTTACGACCAGTTTGTTTCCAACGTGCCATTTTACGGATTTGCCGTGCTGTGCATTGATCACCCAGCCGTGCAGCAAATGATCCCGCGCCTGTCTGACCACCGGATTGTCACCTATGGGTTCTCTCCACAAGCCGATGTGCGCGCAGAAAAACTGATTACTGACAAACTGGGCGCCACGTTCGAAGTCACGCTAACAGATCGCGTAAGCCGCCACACCCGCAAGGCTGGCCCCTTCCGTCTGCCTATGCTGGGTTCTCACAATGTGCAGAACGCTCTGGCCGCCATTGCCGTAGCAACGGAAATGGACATCAGTGATGACGTCATCCGTTCAGGCCTTGCCAGTTTCCGTGGTGTAAAACGCCGCTTTACCCGCACGGGAGAAGCCGGTGGCATTACGGTGATTGATGATTACGGCCATCATCCTGTTGAAATTGCCGCTGTACTGAAAGCTGCCCGGCAAGCTGGTGCCAACCATGTTATTGCCGTTATGCAGCCGCATCGCTATTCGCGCCTGAAAATCCTGTTCTCAGATTTCTGCGCCTGCATGAATGATGCAGATACCGTGATTGTGTCAGATGTGTACGCTGCGGGTGAAGACCCATTGCCCGATGCCAGCCGCGACAAGCTGATTGAAGGCCTGCGTGAACGTGGGCACCGTTCGGTGGTACCATTGTCCAGCCCAGACCATTTGGCAGAAATGATCAACGCCATCGCCAAACCGGGGGATTATGTTGTGTGCCTTGGCGCAGGCACTATTACCAACTGGGCGCAGGCTCTACCTGCCCAGCTTGCTGCCCTGCAGGCAGAAGACAAGGGTGGCAACGCGGCATGAACAATCCGGCCTCCATGCAAGATATGGTCAAGCATGCCTTTGCCAATATGCGCGGAAGGCTAACACCACAGGCACCTTTGGGCCCACGCACGTGGTTTCGGGTTGGTGGGGCGGCAGAATGGCTGTTTCAGCCTGCTGATGCCGAGGATCTGGCTGGTGTTTTGCAACGCCTTTCCCCCGAACTGCCCATAACGGCTTTGGGAGCTTGCTCTAACGTCATCATCCGTGATGGTGGGTTGGAAGGCGTGGTGGTGCGTATGGCGCGTGGGTTTGCTGACATTACGGTAGAAGCTGACGGCATTATAGCTGGCTGCGCCTGTCTGGATGCCACCGTGGCCGAACATGCCGCACAGGCCGGGCTTGCCGGGTTGGAATTTCTGGCTGGCATTCCCGGTTCCATTGGAGGAGCTGTGCGGATGAACGCAGGCGCTTATGGGTCAGACATCGCCAATGTTCTGGATTGGGCCGAAATTATTACGAGGGACGGCAGCCTGATCCGGCTGGATAACGCTGCCCTGCGGTTTGGCTATCGTCGCTCTGGCCTGCCGGAAGGTGCATTTGTTATTCGTGCCCGTTTGCGGGGCACACCAGCAAATGCGCAAGATGTTGCCAACCGTATTGCAGAAGTACGCGCCGCGCGTGAGCTTTCTCAGCCTGTGCGAGCACGCACCGGGGGCTCCACCTTCCGCAATCCAGATGCAGAAACATCTGCTCGTAAAGCTTGGGAACTGATTGACGCCGCAGGGTGCCGTGGGCTGCGCCACGGAGATGCGCAGGTAAGTGAAAAACACTGCAATTTCCTCATCAATCTAGGCAATGCCACAGCAACCGATCTGGAAGAATTGGGGGAAGACGTGCGCACACGTGTTGCCCAGAATTCTGGCGTTTCCCTGCACTGGGAAATCAAGCGGCTAGGTAAAACGGAGGCCTCCCCCAAATGAGTGCACCAAAACGCGTTACCGTACTGATGGGCGGAATGTCTTCCGAGCGCGTAGTCAGCCTTTCCTCCGGGCAAGGTGTGGCTGAAGCGTTGCGCAGCAAAGGGTATGATGTTTGTACGTTGGATGCCCAAGCAGATCTGGCAGCACTGGTTGAAACACTGAACACACAAAAGCCGGATGTGGTGTTTAACGCCCTACATGGTCGTTTTGGTGAGGATGGCTGTATTCAAGGCATTCTGGACTGGATGGGCATTCCCTATACCCATTCGGGTATTCGGGCCTCGGCCACTGCCATGGATAAAGCTGCTGCCCGTGCTATTTTCCAAACTGCCGGATTGCCTGTAGCCGAAGGGATGGTGGTAGATATTGCCACCCTTGCCGATGCAGATCCCCTACCCACACCATATGTTGTGAAACCACTCAATGAAGGCTCGTCCGTTGGGGTTTCCATTGTGCGTACGGGTTCCAACACGCGGGCAGATATTGTTAAAAACTGGACTTTTGGCCCACAAGCCCTTGTAGAAGCCTTTATTCCGGGCCGTGAAATTACCGTAGGTGTTATGGGGGATCGTGCTCTCACCATTACGGATATTACCCCCACCGGCACGGGGCATGATTTTTACGACTACGATTCCAAATATCAGGTCGGTGGTTCTGCCCACGTTCTGCCTGCACAAATTGATGCTTCTAGTGCCAAACTTGCGCTGGAAGTTGCTGTAAAGGCTCATCAGGCTTTGGGCTGCTCTGGCGCATCGCGCTCTGATTTCCGGTTGGATGATACCAATCCGGAGCAGCCACACCTCATTCTGCTGGAGGTCAACACGCAACCGGGTATGACAGCAACTTCCCTGTTACCCGAACAGGCCGCCTATTGTGGCATCAGCTACCCGGAACTTTGCGCGTGGCTGGTTGAACAGGCTACCTGCCGACAATGAGGGTGCCCCCATCTCCTGCTGACAGGCCCTCTCGCATCGGGCTTTTTCTTAGGCGGCAAAAACGCTTGCTGCGGCCTATTACCGGGCTGCTGTTTCTGGCCGTTCTGGGTGGTGCTGGATATATCAGCCTGAAAATTCCTGCTGTGCAGGAACAGCTCGCCCCTTTGCGCGATAAGCTGCTGGGTACCTCTGCCCTGCGCGTTACCAGCATTCATATTGACGGTGCGCAGCTCACCAGTGAGCAAAGTATTCGGGATGCATTGGGTGTGGAAGTTGGAGACCCCGTGCTAGATTTTAGTGTTTCCGCTGCACGGGAAAAACTGGATACCCTGCCTTTTGTTGATCACGTTACCATAGAACGCCATCTCTCTGGCGAAATTGACGTGCATATTACCGAACGCCTGCCCTATGCTGTCTGGCAGCATCAAGGGCATTTTGAACTGATAGATAAGCAAGGCAACCGTGTGCCAGACCAAGGCATGACAGGTAAGGATGCAGAAGCCTTTACCAAATTGCCGTTGGTTGTGGGGGATGGCGCAAACACGTCCGCTGCCAGCCTAATTGATATTATAGCACAAGAACCAGACGTTAAAGCCCGTGTTACGGCTGCTGTACGTGTCAGTGACAGGCGTTGGAATCTTACACTGCGTGATGGCGCAACCGTGCTTTTGCCAGAAGGCGAGGAAGCACCGGCCATTCACAGGCTGGCAAAAATCAGCGCTACAACACGGCTGTTGGATCGGCCCGTGCTGCTGATAGATATGCGCTTGCCAGACCGGTTGACCATTAAGGAAAAACCACCTGCATCTCCACCACCATCGGATGCAGGAAATAACACGCAAGATACTTCTGCACCGCACAAGGCAGATGCTACCAAACCGGTCTCGCATCCTGTGCACCCTGCGGCTAAAGAAGCAAAAAAAGATAACCCGGAGGAAAACCCAGATGAGTGACCCCACGCGTTCACCCGCTTCCTCTGGATTTAGTCTTTCTGATCGGCTGCATAAAAAGCGCACGACAGCGGCAACTGGATCTTCCCTGCTGATGAGTGGCGGGGAAAGCTCTCTCCCCTTGCCACCTAGCGAGAAAAACAAACGGCCACATACATGGCGCAATGGTTACACCGCTGTTCTGGACATTGGTTCCACCAAAATCACCTGTCTGATTGGCAAAGGTGAGCCCAACGGCAATTTACGCGTGGTTGGTTATGGCTGGCGGCGTTCTGCTGGTGTGCGTAATGGCGCCATTACAGAGTTGCAGGAAGCAGAAGCTGCCATTCGGGCCACCGTTGGGCAGGCCGAAACCATGGCAGAGCGCCCGATTGACAAGGTGGTGGTTAATCTTTCCTGCGGGCATCCGGCCAGCCGTCTGTTTAACGTGCGCTGGCCTATTGGCGGCCGGGTTGTCACAGAAGCAGATATTCGGCGTGTGGTAACGGAAGGCCGTATTCAGGCCACCGTTCAGGGGCGTGAAGTTATTCATACCCTCCCCATAGATTTTACCGTGGATGATACGGAAGGCGTTTCAGACCCACGGGGCCATTTGTGCGAAACGCTCAAAGCTCGCCTGCATATTATAGATGCGGCCACCACAGCACTGATGAATCTGGAAACTGTGCTGAGCCGTGCGGAACTGAAAATGGAAGCCTTGGTTTCGTCTCCTCTCGCTTCTGGCCTTTCCGTGCTGGATGCAGATGAGCGAGACCTTGGCACTACCTTAGTGGATATGGGGGGTGGCACCACATCTCTGGCAGTGTTTGGTGAAGGACAAATTCTGCATACGGCTCAGATTGGTGTGGGCGGCCTGCATGTTACGCGTGATATTGCACGCGGGCTTAGCACCTCCTTGGAAAATGCCGAACGCCTGAAAACCTTTTACGGCAGCGCAGATCTGGCATCAGATGTTGAAGATGAAGTGCTTACCGTTGAACTTTTGGGCAATGATGTCCCGCATTTTGAGCAGGTTTCACGCGCACAGCTCGGCCATATTATCCGCCCGCGCGTAGAAGAAACATTGGAACTGGTGCGTGAAAAACTGGATGGAGCAGGCCTTGGCACTGCGGCCAGTGGGCGCATTGTGTTAACTGGCGGCGCATCCTTGTTAGATGGCATTCGCCCTATGGCAGAACGCATACTTGGCATGCCAGTCAGTTCTGGACGTCCTTCTGGGGCAGGGTTTACGCGCTCCGTTCGCCTTGGGCGGCCTAAGCATATTATTGGTCTGCCCGAAAATACTGCTGCTGCTGCGGGCTTTGCAACAGCCGCTGGATTGCTGTTCTGGGCTGCCAGCGCAGAACGTCCTTTTGGAGACGTGGAGTTTCGGGAAGCAGCCCCTTCCGGCTTTTTACAAAAACTCGTCGCTTTTATTCGAGAGAGGGTTTGATTTAGCTTACAAATTCTTGGTAATCTGAATGTAATCTTATTTCTCTAAGCATATACCGGTAAGCTGCAGCCGTTCGGGAGACACACATGACACTCAACCTGACCGTTCCACCCCAAACACATGCTGATTTTTCCCCAAAAATCACAGTTATTGGTGTTGGCGGTGGGGGAACGAACGCAGTTGACAACATGATTGCGTCCAACCTGCAGGGGGTTGATTTTGTTGTTGCCAACACCGATGCCCAAAGTCTGGAAAAAAGTCTGGCAGATAGCCGAATCCAGCTTGGCCCACATCTGACCCACGGTTTGGGTGCCGGCGCAAAGCCAGAAGTAGGCCGGGCTGCGGCAGAAGAAGCCGCAGATGAAATTGCACGGTATCTGGATGGCGCTCACATGGTTTTTATCACCACCGGCATGGGTGGTGGCACGGGCACAGGCGCAGCCCCCGTTATTGCCCGCATGGCGCGTGAGCGGAATATTCTGACCATCGGCGTTGTCAGTAAGCCTTTTGCTTATGAAGGCAAACGCCGTGGACGTGTTGCGGATGAAGGTATCAAGGAACTTCAGCAGTATGTTGATACGCTGATTGTTATTCCCAACCAGAACCTTTTCCGTATTGCCAACGAACGTACGACCCTACGTGAAGCCTATCAACTGGCTGATCAGGTGCTCAACATGGGCGTGCGCGGCGTAACCGATCTGATGATGGATCGTGGTTACGTTAATCTGGATTTTGCCGATATCCGCAGCGTTATGGCTGAAATGGGCAAAGCCATGATGGGCACAGGTGAAGGTGAAGGTGAAAACCGCGCTGTAGAAGCAGCAGAAGCCGCTATTTCCAACCCGCTGCTGGAAGATACCTGCATGTCCACCGCTAAGGGCCTGCTGGTGAACGTAACCGGTGGCGAAGACATGACCTTCTTTGAAGCAGAAGAAGCATTTAACCGTGTCTGCCGTGAAGTGCCTGAAGACGCGAACATGATCTTCGGGACTGTTATTGATGAAAAAATGAGCGGCCGTATCCGGGTATCCGTGGTTGCCACTGGCATTGATATGCCTTCCGATTCGACCGATCGTCCGCATTTGGTGGCGGTTGAGGGTGAAGCTCCGGCAGAACAGCCGCAGGCTGCTGTTGGTGGCGCCGCGCCAGCGCCGACTACTGCGCCTGTTCCACCCACAACAACGCAGGCTGCGCCTTCTACACAGGCCACAGCGGCACCGCAGCATGCGCAGGTTTTTCAGCCCGCTGGCGCCAATAATGTTTCTGCTCCGCCAGCACATACAGTGCCGGTACAGGCTGCGCCAACAGCAGCCACCAACCACCAGCCTCAACAGCTACGCCCGGCGGTATCTCCCCGCGCTGGTCTGTTTACTGAAACGCCGCGCCAACCCGCCGCAGCCCCTCAGCAGCAGGAAGCCCCAGCACATCGCAGCCTTTTTGGCCGCGTAACTGGTGCGTTCCGCCGCAACGGAGCCGATGCTTCCCGGCAGGAACCCAACGCTCAGCCGCGCCCCACCATCAGCCAAGCTGATCAGGGATCTGGCCTGCGTTCTGGTGAAGGAGATTCCGGTCTGGAAATTCCTACCTTCCTGCGCCGTTAATTTTTTATACTTTACTCTATAAATGCGTCGCCTTTCATAAGGCGGCGCATTTTTTATGTAATAGATGGCAATAATCGTTGACTGGCTTCTCCCAGAAACAAGCTTTAGCGTTGTCATAACTTTCTATCTACGCAAGCATAGGATGCCCAGATAATGGACGGTCTGCTAAGGGAGCCTCTCCTGTATTCCGATATTGTAGAAAGCCCAGTATCTTTTATGCCATCTGTAAGGAAAACCCCGTCTGCTTTGCAGCATACGCTTCGTCATGCCATTTCGTGCACTGGCACGGGGCTGCATACGGGGCAATCCATTCGCATGAGCTTGCATCCTACCAGTGCCGGACATGGCATTGTGTTCCAGCGTACAGATCTGCCCAATGCGGCCCCCATTGCGGCCCGGTACGATAACGTGTTGGAAACACGCCTAAGCACCGTTTTGGGTGAAGCTCAACGCCCAGAAAACCGGGTGGCTACGGTTGAGCATCTTATGGCGGCCTTGAATGGCTGCGGCATAGATAACGTGCTTGTTTTGATTGACGGCCCGGAAACTCCGGTTTTTGATGGGTCTGCCGCCGATTTTGTATTCCTGCTGGATTGCGCCGGGCGGAAGGCGCAGGATGCCCCTCGCCGTTTTATTGAAGTTTCCAAGCCCATTCGGATTTGCCATAATGATTCATGGGCAGAGCTTCACCCCATAGCAGGCCACCACCTTCATCTTTCCCTGAGCATTGATTTTCCGGCAAAAGCCATTGGCCAGCAAAGCTATAGCGCCGAGCTTACACCGTGGTCTTTCCGCCATGAACTGGCAGATAGCCGCACTTTTACCCTTAAAGCGGAAATTGAAGCCCTGCATCGCGCCGGACTGGCACGCGGTGGCTCGCTCGACAATGCCATCGTGGTGGATGATGACCATATTCTCAACCCATCTGGCCTGCGTAAGCCGGACGAATTCATTCGGCATAAAGTCATGGATGCGGTGGGGGATCTCTACCTTGCCGGTGGCGTATTGTTGGGTGAATTCCGGGGCCACAGATCTGGCCATGCGTTGAACAACCAAGTTTTACGCGCCCTTTTTGCAGACCAGAATGCGTGGCGTGATATCACGACATCCCTACCTGCTGCGTCCGCCGCCTGATGCCTTTTTGGCGCAATAACGAATCAATAGCTGTTTCATTGCTTTTCTTGCGCAGTGGGCATGCTATAAGATGCCGTCTCTAAATGAAGAGCCGGTATGTCTGACATTTGTATCAAACCACAGTTACTTCGCCACGTCCTGCCCCACGTGCTTTCAGTTGCCCTGCTGACGAGCCTGGCAGGCTGTGGCTTGTTTAATGAAAACAAGAAGCTGCCGCCGGCTCCCAAAATTGCTGCGCCTGAAACCCTTTACAATAACGGCATTGATGCCCTGCGCACTCGGCGCTATGCCCTTGCAGCTTCAGAGTTTGAAACGCTTCAGCAGAATTACCCCTATTCTGGTTACATCGCGAATGCCCAGCTTATGGAAGGCTACGCGTATTACCTGAAAGGGAAATACCCCGAAGCCGTGCAGCAGCTTAACCGCTTTATTAGCCTACACCCCACCAGTTCAGATTCCGCCTATGCCTATTATCTGCGCGCCCTGTGCTTTTACGAGCAGATTGCAGATGTCCAGCGCGATCAACAAGGCACGGCAGAATCTATGGATGCGCTGGAAGAAGTGATCACACGCTTTCCGCAGTCCAAATACGCACGTGATGCGCAGCTAAAAATTGACCTCTGCCGAGACCATCTGGCTGGTAAGGAGATGCTGGTTGGCCGCTATTATCAGCGTGAAAAGAACTACGAAGGCGCGATCAACCGCTACCAACGTGTGGTGCAGGATTTCCAGACCACCAACCATGTGCCCGAAGCATTGGAACGCATGGTGGAAGTGTATCTGGATCTGGGATTAACGGATCAGGCGCGTAAATCTGCCATTGTGCTGGGTTACAATTACCCCGGCAGCAAATGGTATCGCTATGCCTATGATAATCTGCACCGCTATCATTTGCTAACGGATAAGTTCCCTATTCCCGGCAAGATTGTTTCTGCATCTGATATGCCCAAAGATGCCGAACCCGGAACAGCTGGCGCCAAAAAAGGCACAGCTATGGAACCAGATGCTCTGGCAACAGATACGCGTAATGAAAACACACAGCCGCAGGCCATGCCTATTAAGGCAGCACCTGTTACACCTGTAAAAGCAGAACCTACTGCTCCGGCTGCCCCTGCAAGCTCACCTGCAAAATAAAGAACACATAGAGAACATTTTTCTGGCGGCTCGTGCCTGAAATGAGTATTGTGCATTTGCCGCCCCTCGCGGGCGGGGCAAGCAGGAAGCTATTGGCTTTTGTGTTTTGCCGTCTTTCCTGTCCTTTGGGCGCAAGCCCGGAAAACCGGATGCCATTATGCTAACAAGCCTTTCCATCAGGGATGTTGTTCTGATTGAAACGCTCGATCTCTCACTCCACGCAGGTTTTACTGCACTTACAGGGGAAACCGGAGCGGGCAAATCCATTCTGCTAGACAGTTTGGGCCTTGCCATGGGTGATCGTGCAAGCGCTGGCCTAGTACGTGCCGGTGCACCAGAAGCGCGCGTAACTGCCAGTTTTGATGTTTCTGCTTCACACGAGGCATTCGGCATTCTGCAAGAGCAGGACATTCCCGCAGAATTACAGGAGCCCTTGGTTCTACGCCGTGTCATCTCCAAGGAAGGCCGCTCCCGCGCGTGGATCAACGATCAGCCTGTTGGTATCACGCTTTTGCGGCGCGTGGCCGCAACCCTCATTGAAATTCAAGGCCAGCACGAGCAAATGGGGCTGGCCGATTCCAGCACACATCGCGGTTTGCTTGATGCTTATGGTGTCAAACCTTCCCTATTAAGTGGTACTGCTGGTGCGTTTGATCGTTGGCAAACCCTACGCTCAGAACTTGCCAATGCACATCGCGCTTTAGAAGAAGCCGCGCGGGAAGAGGAATGGCTGCGCCATACGGTTGATGAACTCACAGCCCTCGCCCCGCAACCGGGTGAGGAAGAGGAATTAGCCCAACAACGCCATGCGCTTCAACAAGCTGAACGACGTGGAGAAGCTGTAGCCGCAGCCCTTTCCGAACTCACCCCCAGAGACAGACGCTCCCCCGGCCCGGCCGCCGCCTTACGTGGCGCAACCCGCGCCCTGCTACGCCTTGTGCCAACAAATGCGTCCGCTCCCTCCCCAACATTGGCAGAAGCCGAACCGTTGGAAGCCCGCACAACAGAAGCCCTCACAGCGCTGGAAAATGCCGAAAACGCTTTGGCAGAAGCCGAAAACCTGCTCTCCCGCTTAGCTGCGGACACAGAAGCCAACCCGCGCCTGTTGGAAGATACAGAAGAGCGCCTGTTCGCCCTTCGCACCGTGGCACGCAAACATTCCATTCCCGTAGATGATCTGGCAGAGTTGCTTACTCGGCTTTCTAGCCGCCTGACAGCACTGGAAAACGGCACGGCGGCGCTGGAATCTCTTAAAATTGCAACTGAAGAAGCACGGCTAACATATATTCAAAAAGCCAAAGCGCTGCACGAAGCCCGCACCAAAGCTGCCAGCAAGATGGAGCAGGCCGTTACCGCAGAATTAAAGCCTATCAAACTGGAAAAAGCCCGCTTTCTGGTGGATATCAAGCCGCTTCCTGCTGAACAGTGGAGCAGGCAGGGTATGGAACAGGTGATCTTTCTGATAGCGGCCAACCCCGGCCAACCAGCAGGGCCTTTAGCGAAAGTTGCGTCTGGTGGTGAGCTTTCCCGCCTTATGTTGGCGCTTAAACTGGTTCTGGCTGGTCAATCAGGTATTGGCACACTGATTTTTGATGAAATTGACGCGGGCGTTGGGGGAGCTACGGCCGCCGCCATTGGTGAACGCCTGCATCGGCTTGCGCAAAATGTGCAGGTTCTGGCTGTTACCCATAGCCCTCAAGTGGCGGCCAGCGCAGATGCACATTTGCGTATTGGCAAACTTACCCGCAACGGCCAAACCGTAACACACGCCACCCCACTTACAGATACCGAGCGTAACGAGGAAATTGCGCGTATGTTGGCCGGTGATACAGTAACCGATGCCGCCCGCGCCGCTGCCGCCAGCCTACTTGGACATGACAATAATGCCTGAACCCGCCTTTCTTCCCGCTACAATGACACTCCAACAAGCACGGGAAGAACTGGAGCACCTTGCCGCCGAAATTGCCCACCATAACGCGGCTTACTATCGGAACGATGCGCCAGAAATCAGCGATGCAGAATATGATGCCCTGCGTAGGCGGTATGATGCCATTGTGGCTCAGCACCCACAGGCCGAACCAGAAAATAGCGCAGCCCAAGCCGTAGGGGCCGCACCCGATACAGCTTTTGGCAAGCACATCCACCTTGTGCCCATGCTCTCGCTGGACAACGTGTTTGACCGGGAAGATTTTGAAGGCTTTATCAGCCGCGCCACACGCTTTTTAGGGCTGGATCAGGAAGCGACAGAACAACTGATTTTTGTAGGGGAGCCCAAAATTGATGGCCTTTCTATCAGCCTAACCTACGAAAAAGGCCGTTTTGTACGTGGCACCACCCGCGGCGATGGCACTGAAGGCGAAGACGTTACCGCCAATTTGCGCACACTTAAGGATTTGCCGTTACGCCTTTCTGGCTCCTACCCCGATCTCATCGAAATTCGTGGTGAGGTTTTTCTTTCCAAAAAGCACTTTCTGGAACTCAACGCAGCGCAAGAAGCTGCAAACAAACGGCTGTTTGCCAACCCGCGTAATGCAGCCGCGGGTTCATTACGGCAGCTAGATTCCAAAATTACGGCACAACGCCCGCTGTCCTTATTCGCTTATGCACTTGGTTTCTGCTCAGAAAAAATCAGCCGCAGCCATTGGGCTTATCTGGAGCAACTCAAAGCATGGGGTTTTCCGGTTAATCCGCTTTCTCGCCAGATTAAAGGCGTAGAAGATGCCGAAGTCTTTTTTGCGGAAGTCAGCCAGAATCGGGCTGAACTTGCCTACGATATTGATGGTGTTGTTTACAAAATTGATGATCTGGCCCTGCAAGAACGCTTAGGTTTTGCAGGCCGCGCCCCGCGCTGGGCCATTGCGTGGAAGTTTCCGGCGGAACAGGCGGTTACCCGCCTGAAAGAAATAGAAATTCAGGTTGGCCGCACAGGTGCGCTCACCCCTGTTGCACATCTGGAGCCGGTAAATGTTGGTGGTGTGCTGGTTATGCGCGCAACCTTGCATAATGAAGATGAAATTGCCCGCAAGGATGTCCGCCCCGGTGATATGGTTTTTATCCAGCGGGCGGGAGATGTTATCCCTCAAGTGTTGGGCGTTGCCCCTTCTACAGATAGCACGCCCCGGCAGGCACCTTATCACTTCCCCGATCATTGCCCTGCTTGCGGTGCGGCGGCGGTGCGGCCAGAAGGCGAAGCTGTGCGCCGTTGCACAGGTGGGCTTACCTGCCCCGCGCAGGTTGTGGAGCGGCTGATCCACTTTGTTTCCCGCCAAGCGTTTGACATTGAAGGCTTGGGAGACCGCAGTATTCGTGAATTCCACGATATCGGCCTGATTTTAACACCTGGTGATATTTTCCGTCTGCATGAACACGCCGCAGACATAGAAAAGCGCGATGGTTGGGGCGAGCAATCTGTTCAAAAGCTGTTGCAGGCCATAGAGAGCCGCCGCACCATTTCTCTTTCTCGTTTTATTTATGCGCTTGGCATCCGTCGGATTGGCGCCAGCAATGCCCGCCTGCTGGCACGCCACTATGGCACCTATGAAAACTGGTTTAACCAGATGCAGGCTGCCGCCATTATTGGATCTGACGCACGGCTGGAACTGGGTTCCATTACCGGTATAGGCACAACCACAGCAGAAGATCTGGTGGCCTTTGTGGCAGAAGAACATAACCTGCAAACATTGGCGGATTTACGCGCAAATCTGACCATAACGGAAGAAACCGCAGCATCCGAAGGTGCCTTGGCTGGCAAAACCATTGTGTTTACCGGCACCCTACACACCATGACACGGCCAGAAGCCAAAGCAACGGCAGAACGCATGGGCGCTAAGGTTTCGGATTCTGTTTCCAAAAAAACAGATCTGGTTGTTCTGGGGGAAAAAGCTGGCTCAAAGGCCAAAAAGGCTGTGGAACTTGGCCTTCAGACCATGGATGAAGCAGAATGGAACGCTTTTTGCTCCGAGCAGGAATAGCGCAGCGCGGCACACGTTTTTTTGTATTCTGATACAAAAGAGAGATTGCCCACCCAGCAAAACTGCGTCATGCTACTTTCCAACGAAGGGATGGATTACAAAGTCGTCCAAAACCAAGAATAAAAATAGCACGCAGGCCAGCCTATCGCCCCGTTATCTCCTTTTCCTCCCCTCGGTCGGGGCTTTTGGCTTTACTGTGTGCAGGAATGAAGTGAACGGCACATGACCAAGTGGATCTACAGTTTCGGCGCAGGCCAGAGCGAAGGCAACGCCGGGATGCGCAATCTCCTCGGCGGTAAGGGAGCTAATCTGGCAGAAATGGCCAATATTGGCCTGCCCGTCCCCCCGGGGTTTACCATTACCACTGAAGTCTGCACGGCGTTCTACGAAAACGGACGGAAATACCCGGCTGAACTGGAATCCCAGCTTGAAGAAGCTATGGGTCTGGTTGAAAAAGCCATGGGTCTGCGCTTTGGCGATGCCAATGCCCCTTTGCTTGTTTCTGTCCGTTCTGGCGCACGTGTTTCCATGCCCGGCATGATGGATACAGTTCTCAACCTGGGGCTGAATGACAGCACCGTTGAAGGGCTGGTAAAATCATCCGGTGATGCCCGGTTTGCATGGGATAGCTACCGCCGCTTCATTCAGATGTACGGCTCCGTTGTGCTGGGTGTTGCCCACCACCGCTTTGAAGATCTGCTTGAGCAGATCAAGCGTGCCATCGGCAAGGAAGATGATACATCTCTGAGCGCTGAGGAATGGCAGGAAGTCGTTAAAGGCTACAAACAGATTGTTCTGCAGGAAACCGGCACCGCTTTTCCTGAAAGCCCGAAAGAGCAGCTTTGGGGCGCCATTGGGGCCGTATTTGGCTCATGGATGAACCCACGCGCCAACACTTACCGCAAGCTGCATGATATTCCGGCAAGCTGGGGCACGGCTGTTAACGTGCAATCCATGGTGTTCGGCAACATGGGTGATGATTGCGCCACAGGCGTCTGCTTCACACGTGATCCTTCTACCGGTGAAAACATTTTCTACGGTGAATACCTGATCAACGCTCAGGGTGAAGACGTTGTGGCCGGTATCCGCACACCGCAGCCCATGGCTGCATCCCGTGCGGCTGAAGGCCAAGTGCCTATGGAAAAGGCCCTGCCCAACGCGTATCAGGAACTGCTAAAAGTGCGCGATCTGCTGGAACGCCACTACCGCGATATGCAGGATATTGAGTTCACGGTGCAGGCTAACAAGCTGTACCTGCTCCAGACTCGCTCTGGCAAACGCACAGCCGCAGCTGCTCTGCGCATTGCCATTGATATGGCCAAGGAAAATCTGATCACGCAGGAAGAAGCCGTTAACCGCGTGCCTCCTGCATCTCTCGATCAGCTTCTGCACCCTGTGCTGGACCCCAAAGCAGAACGTCAGCTTTTGACACGCGGCCTTCCCGCTTCTCCGGGTGCGGCAACGGGCGTTATCGCGTTCTCTGCTGAAGATGTGGAAGACCGTGCAGCCAAAGGTGAAGATGTTATTCTGGTGCGTGTTGAAACCTCTCCGGAAGATGTGCACGGCATGCACGCTGCTCGCGGTGTGCTAACAACACGTGGCGGCATGACATCCCACGCTGCTGTGGTGGCCCGTGGCATGGGCCGCGTGTGCGTAGCCGGTGCTGGCAGCATTGCCGTGGACTACAAAGCCCAGACCATGAAGGTAGATGGCCACACGCTTAAAGCTGGTGACTGGCTTACACTGGATGGTGGCACGGGTGCTGTTTACAAAGGCCGTGTTCCCACCATTCCACCAACACTCTCTGGTGACTTTGCAACCCTTATGGGGTGGGCAGATTCCATCCGTCGCCTTGGTGTGCGCGCCAATGCTGAAACGCCAGAAGATGCGGCAACAGCCCGCCGCTTTGGTGCAGAAGGTATTGGCCTGTGCCGGACGGAGCATATGTTCTTCGGCCCTGATCGTATTGGCCATGTGCGCCAGATGATTATGGCGGATGACAAAGCCACCCGCGCCAAAGCCATTAACGCGCTTCTGCCCTTCCAGCGGAGTGACTTTACAGAACTGTTCCGCATTATGGCGGGGCTACCTGTAACCATTCGTCTGCTTGATCCGCCGCTGCACGAATTCCTGCCGCATGGTGAAGCTGAGCTGGAAGAAGTGGCCAAAGCGCTTGGGCAGGATGTTGAAACCCTGCGCGCACGCCGGTCTGCACTATCTGAAGCCAACCCGATGCTGGGCCATCGTGGTTGCCGTCTGGGCATTACATACCCAGAAATCTACGCCATGCAGGTGCGTGCCATTGCAGAAGCGGCCCTTGATATTGCCAAGGAAACAGGCAAGCCTGTTGCTCCAGAAATCATGATCCCGCTGATCAGTACCAAGGCAGAACTGGATCTGGTGCGTAAAACCTGTGAAACAGCCATTGCTGATGTTCTTTCTGAACGGAAGGCAGAGTTGTCTTACAAGATCGGCACCATGATCGAACTGCCACGTGCAGCCATTACGGCAGATCAGATTGCGCAGAGCGCAGACTTCTTCTCCTTCGGCACAAACGATCTGACACAGACCACCCTTGGCCTTTCCCGCGATGATGCTGGCTCCTTCCTGCCAGAATACGTGGAAAAAGGGCTGCTTCCGCAAGATCCGTTTGTCTCGATCGACCGCGAAGGCGTTGGCGCACTGGTGCGTATGGGTGTGGAAAAAGGCCGCGCCGCCAAGTCCGACATCAAACTGGGCATCTGTGGTGAACACGGGGGCGATCCGCTTTCCATCTCCTTCTTTGAAGAAGTTGGGTTGGATTACGTCTCCTGCTCTCCCTTCCGGGTGCCCGTTGCCAGATTGGCCGCAGCACAGGCTGCACTGGCTGCCAAAAACAACAAGGCCGTAAAAGCCTGAACAAAAAGGTGGCCGCCTCTCACCGAGGCGGCCATTTTTGAATCTAGATCATGCAAAAAAAAATCACGCTCCATCTTGTCTCCGAAGCAACGGGCCAGACACTGGATTCCGTTGCCCGCGCCTGTATTGCGCAGTTTCCCAACACAGAAGTGCATCTGCGCCACTGGAACCTTATTCGCACGCAACTTCAGCTCCGCCGGGTTTTGCGCCATATCGCGCTGGATCGTGGGCCAGTTATGTCTTCCCTGACAGACCCAACCTTGCAGGCTGATATGGAAGCAGGCTGTGCAAGCCTACAGGTGCGGCTATTAGATGTGCTGGATAACGCCTTGCACTTTCTTACGGAAGAAACGGGAGAAGAAGCTACGCTTCATCCGGGTGGCCAGTACATCATGGATGAAACCTATTATCAGCGCATTGAGGCCATGCATTATGTGCTGGCGCATGATGATGGGCAGGAAACCAAAGGTCTGAACGAAGCTGATGTTATTCTAGTTGGTGTCTCGCGCGTTTCTAAAACACCTACCTGCTTTTATCTGGCAAATCGGGGCCTAAAGGCAGCCAATGTTCCCTTGGTAATGGGCATTGAGCCGCCGCAGGATCTGTTTACTACCAATAAACCCGTTATCGGGCTGACAATAGACCCAGAACGCCTCATTGAAATTCGCCGTAACCGTTTGTCTCAAATGGTGCCATCCAAAGCCAAGATCGATCCTGTGGCAGATTATGCCTATATTGATCTGGAAAAAGTGCAGGAAGAATTGCACTGGGCGCGCCGCTTGTGCCGCCGCCATAACTGGCCGGTTATTGACGTTACGCGCCGATCTATTGAAGAAACATCCGCTGCTATTCTGGATCTGATTTCCGCCGGGTAAAAACACCACCTTCTTCCTGTATGCATACAGGAAGAAGGTGGAAGTCCGTGCTAGTCAGCCATTTCTTCTGGGGTCAGGTGCTGAATGCGTATCGCCTGCCCTTGCGCATTATAATAAATAATGCTGCTTCCACGCCGCTGTGCATAACCATCTGGCTTGCCATCCTGTGTCCAGAATAACAACCGGTTGGCATCTGGCTGTTCCTGCACTTTATCGCCCTCTGGCTTGTAGCGATATTTGCTAAAATCCTTATGGGCACGGGGCAGCGGCGGCTTGGTTGCCAAGTTGTGCATATCTGCTGGACGATGCGTTTCTGCATCGTCATCGTCGCCCAACCCGCCTTCTGCCATAGCAGACGGTATATTCAGAATAGGTAGAGCAACTGCGCAAACACCTGCCAGAACCAAACACTTCTTACGCAACACAGGCACCATGCTGCTGCTTTCCTTTTTCTGCTCCACTGCTAGCAGATACATAATCTGCAAAGCCGCGAAATGCGATTGTTTCCATATATTGGAACAAAACGATCCTACACCCAACAGGGCAAGCCTGTTTTTCACCATCCTGTCATGCCATTTTACCAAAGAAACAACCTTAATAAGGCCATAACTTTGGCTTTCTCATCATACATCCGTCAGAATACATATTTGCTGGGCTTTAGGCAGGTTGTATCATTAAGCGCATGACCGAAACGCTTCTAAGCCCCTTTACTCTGGAACGGGATATTAAAAAAAGCCGCTTTCTTGCCAATGCTACGCCCATAAACAGCATAGAAGAGGCCGAAGCTTTTATCAGCCGCATTGCAGCGGCAGGGCCAGATGCCACGCATCATTGCTGGGCGTGGCAATTTGGCCCACATTGCCGCTGCCATGATGCCGGAGAGCCATCAGGCACTGCTGGGCGACCAATTTTACAGGTTGTTCTTGCACAAAAGCTTGATCGGGTTGCCATTGTGGTATCGCGCTGGTTTGGCGGTATCAAGCTTGGGGCTGGCGGCCTTGTGCGTGCTTATGCTGGCACTGCGGCAGAATGTTTGCGGGAAGCCCCAAAAGAACCGCTGATAGACCGTATCAAACTGAGCTTTCATTGCCCGTTTTCATTGATCGGGCTGCTACAGTCTCGTTTGCCTGAATGGGGAGTGGAGGCTGACACGCCAGAATTTGATGCTCTGGGTGCTCAATTTATTCTTACGCTGCCCACAGACTGGCAGGAAAACATCACTCAACGCATCACAGACCTGACGAATGGTCAGGCCCAGATACGCTTGGTGGAAGAAAATTAGCGCGGGATAACCCATCCGTTGCCGGTAGAATCCCCAACCTGCCCGGAACCAAACGGGCTGCTGCTCTGATAGGCAGAACCATATTTGGAAATATCGGAACCGGTTACCGAGTCACGATGCACCTTGGCCAGATGATCCGGGTCTGCGCCATGCTGAAAATCCATGGATGGTGCATCCTGATACCCCGGTGGCAGGTTACGATGCCCATGCACGGTCTTCTTTTCAGAAGACTGGCTCTGCTGGCCATTAGAATCGAGGCTGCCAGAACCTTCAGAGAAGGAAACATTATCATCAGGCATCAGGGCTGGATCTGCATAAGCTGCAGAAATACCAGCCATAAGGCCAAATCCAACACATATGCCCGAAAGCACCGTTACAAACGGTTTACGCAGCTGCGCCATTGCGCGTTACCCCGCGAAAAAATGAAAATTTACCCTGCCCGAAAAACCGTTCCAGCCGGGTTGTGCTGGTGCTATATTGCACCAACATGGCAAAATGCCAAACCAAGCGGCCATATGCCCGCCATACATTAAAGGCAAGCGCACGCGTTTGGCATTGAAAGATGAAATTTGCCTATTGGCGCTGTTTTAGACATAAAGGCTTCCCCTTGGCATCCGTGCGCGGGTGTAAGGTGCTTTATATTTCTTTATTCAACCTCTGACCTGACCACCCTTAAACTGACAGGAACCGCGTTATGAGTGCAACGCTCACCCAGCCCAACCCGACGTCTGCGACCTGGATGCCGGATAGCTGGCGTTCGTTTCCCGTAAAGCAGATTCCCAGTTATCCGGATCAGGCCGCGCTTAAAACGGTTGAAGATCGGCTAAGTTCCTATCCGCCGCTGGTATTTGCCGGGGAAGTGCGCACCCTGCGCAACCATCTGGCGCAAGCGGCTACCGGGCAGGCCTTTGTGCTGCAAGGTGGCGCATGCGCTGAAAGCTTTGGTGAATTCAAAGCCAACATCGTGCGTGATACCTTCCGCGTGCTGTTGCAGATGGCCGTAGTGCTGACATTTGGCGCCAAAGTGCCGGTTGTTAAAATTGGCCGTATGGCTGGCCAGTTCGCCAAGCCGCGCTCTTCCGATACGGAAACCGTAAACGGTGTTACCTTGCCGTCTTACCGCGGCGATATCATCAACGGTTCAGACTTCACACCGGAATCCCGTATTCCAGACCCTGTTCGTATGGAAACCGGCTACTTCCAGTCCACCGGTATCCAGAACCTTCTGCGCGCGTTCTCTCACGGTGGGTATGCCAACCTGCATCAGGTGCATCGCTGGAATCTTGGCTTTGTTGAGCGTTCTCCGCTTTCCAACCGTTACCGCGTTATGGCGGAACGTATTGGCGAAACGCTGGCATTCATGCAGGCATGCGGGCTGAACGCAGCATCTGCCCCGCAGATTGATGAAACAGAGTTCTACACCTCTCACGAAGCGTTGCTGCTACCTTATGAGCAGGCTCTGACACGCATCGACTCGACATCTGGTGAATGGTACGACTGCTCCGCCCACTTTGTGTGGATTGGGGACCGCACCCGCCAGCCTGATGGCGCGCATGTTGAGTTCCTGCGCGGTGTGCGTAACCCTATCGGCATTAAGGTCGGCCCCACTACCAGCGTGGAAGACATTAAAAAGCTGACAGAAATCCTGAACCCGAAAAACGAAGCCGGGCGTATTACGCTTATCTCTCGTATGGGTGCGGATAAGATTACAGAAAAACTGCCCCCGCTTATGCGGGCCGTAAAAGCTACTGGGCAGACTGTAACGTGGCTGACAGACCCCATGCACGGCAACACCACCTCTACACAGCAGAAGATCAAAACACGCTCCTTCGATTCCATCGTGAAGGAAGTGAAAGGGTTCTTTGCCGTGTGTGCGGCAGAAAACGTGCCTGCTGGTGGTGTGCATCTGGAAATGACAGGCCAGAACGTAACCGAATGCGTAGGTGGCGCGCATTGCCTGACAGAAGAAGATCTGGGCAACCGTTATGAAACCTTCTGTGACCCGCGCCTGAATGCTGAACAGTCTTTGGAACTGGCCTTCCTGATTGCGGAAGAACTCAAAAGCGAACGCTAAGGCATACACGCTTTTATGAACTCAGCCTGAACACTCAGGCTGATCACAGAACCGGGGGGTGGGGTTTACCTTGCCCCCCGTTGTTCCCATCATCCCTGCAGCCCCAATGGCAGAAAGAGCAGATCAGGATGACACATTCCTTCTCCAAACCTTCAGCAGGCGTCTGTTCCGCCCGCACAGCAGCACCGCTTCCCGATGCGGAAATTCGCGCGCGTACAGATTCCTATTTTAATCGTACCCGCCAGATTGTCGGCCGGTTTGGAGATTGCGAGGTTACATACGCCTTCTTTATCCGTCGTCCGGTTATTTCTGCTCCGGGGCTGATGCTGGAATGGCTGAAAAACGTTATGGCCGAGCGCCAAGCCCCCTACTCTGTCGATGTGGTGCACCCAGAAGGTGAATGGGTGGGCGCAGGCGAGCCGTTGGTTTACGTAACAGGTTCCTTTACCCATCTGGCTGATCTGGAAACACTGCTGCTGCAAAAACTTGGTAGCCCCTGTGTTGCGGCACATCGCGCTTATCAGATGGCACTTTCCCTGCCGCATACCCGCTTTTTAGCCATGGATGCCCGCCATTGCGCTGGGTATGAAATGCAGGAGCTTATGGCCTATGCGGCTTCTGTTGGGGGGCGTGAAGCGCAGGAAAACGGCGCTATCGGATTTGTAGGCACAGCCAATGATGCCGTTGCACCCTTTTTTGGCGGCACGCATGGCGCAGGCACCATGCCACATGCTTTAATTGGATATGCCGGTTCCACCGTGCGTGCGGCTGAAATGTTCCACGCGGAATTTCCTCATACAGATCTGGTTGTTCTGGTTGATTACTTTGGACAGGAAATTACGGACGCGCTGGCCGTTTGCAACCGCTTTCCCAAACTGGCGGCAGAAGGCAAGCTGGCTGTAAGGCTGGATACACATGGCGGCCGCTTTATGCAGGGGCTGAATCCGCAGGAATCTTATGCAGTCGTCAACCGCCATGCGCCTGAAGCACTACGTCGTTACCGTTCTGATAAAGAACTGCGCTACCTGATTGGCACAGGTGTTTCTGCCGCAGCTATCTGGAAAATGCGCGAGGAACTGGATCACGCAGGCTTCCCGCATGTTAAAATTATTGCGTCTTCTGGCTTCGGTGTTACCAAATGCGCCTGTATGGCAGACGCACACGCCCCCGTTGATGTTGTGGGCACTGGCTCCTTTATTCCTGAACTATGGAACGAAACCTACGCCACAGCCGATATTGTCTCCTACAACGGCGTTGAACGGGTAAAAATTGGGAGGGAATTCCTACTTCCCTCCTTCCGCAAAACCACCAAAGGCGAACAGACATGACCGACAAAACCGATACCGAAGACAAAACATGGAAAGTTCGCATTCTGGATCTTTCTGGCGGTGCGGAAGATAACATTGTGGAAGATGTTGGCGTTTTTCATGATCTGGAACACGCCAATGCATTTGCCCGCGCCTATGTGCGCGACAGTATAGAACGCTGCCGCACCCCCGGCGCCAGCGCCAAGGATGTGCTCACAACGTGGTTCAGCTTTGGTGAAGATGCTGTGGTACTAGATGCAGGTGAAGATGGCTGGCATTCCGCCAATGAGCTGGATGATTTTACAGCCCACCGCGCAACACCCATGGAACGAGACTGGCGTATGCTGGACCCGCGTCGGCTGGTTGAAGATAATGAAGACCTGACAGACCTTTACGCAGCGCCGGACGATGCAGATAATGGTGGCCACCAGCACTAACACAGCATAACGCTGTGGCTGGCCTTTCCTGTTCATTCGCGCCATAAGCTTCTGTCATGAAACTCCGTTTTGCTCCCAGCCCTACCGGCCTCCTGCATGTTGGCAATGCCCGTCAGGCACTTGCCAATGCCCTTTACGCCCGCCGCCACGGTGGCCAATTCCAACTTCGTATTGATGATACGGATATCGGCCGCTCCCGCGAGGAGCTGGTAGAAGCTATCCAGAAAGATCTGCACTGGATGGGCATTCAGTGGGATGAAACCTTCCGGCAGACAGAACGGCTGGACCGCTACGCTGCGGCCATTGAAAAACTAAAGGCCTCTGGCCACCTTTACCCCTGCTTTGAAAGTGAGCAGGAACTGGCTGCCAAGCGCGAAACACAGATCCGCCAGCGCCGTGCTCCGGTTTATGATCGTGCCATGCTGAAAATGACTGCCCAGCAGCGCGCACAGGCTGAAGCAAACGGTAAAGTACCCTACTGGCGCTTCAAACTGTCCAACACCACTGTACGCTGGCGCGATATGGTGATGGGTGATTGCCAGGTAAAACTTCCTTCTGTTTCAGACCCCGTTCTGGTGCGCACAGATGGCACAGTGCTGTACACACTGGCTTCTGTTGTAGATGATCTGGAAACAGGCATTACCCACATTATTCGTGGGGAAGACCACGTAACCAACACCGGCGTGCAGATTAATATTGCCCAAGCTCTTGGGGCACATCCTGATCACTTCCGTTTTGCGCATCTGCCACTGCTGCTTGATGAAAATGGCGGTAAACTTTCCAAGCGGTTTGATGCGTGCTCTCTGCGCACATTCCGGCAGGATGGCATAGAAGCAACAACGCTTATCTCCTACCTTGCTCGCCTGGGGTCCTCGGATGACCCGGTGTTGCTGCCGTTTGATGAACAGGCCAAGATCTACGATATCTCCCATATCTCCCGCTCTGCCGCTCGGTTTGATACCCGCCAGTTGCTGGCCATGAACCACAAACTACTGGCCCAGACACCTTATGCAGATGTGGCAGACAGATTACCTAAAGGGGCCACAGAGGCATTCTGGCTGGCTATTCGCGGAAATATCGAACTGCTTTCAGAAGCACGCCTTTGGCATAATGTAACGGATGGAGATATCATTCCCCCCGTGCAGGAAGGAGAAGATGACTTCCTGAAAGAAGCCGCAAGCCTGCTACCTGCCGAACCGTGGAATGAAACCACATGGAAAGCATGGACAACCGCTGTGCGTGAAAAAACAGGCCGTTCTGGCAAAGCCCTGTTTCATCCCCTTCGTCTGGCCCTGACAGGTGAAGAACAAGGGCCGGAACTGCGTGATCTTCTACCATTAATTGGCCGCAATCGCGCCTTGGCGCGGCTGCTCCCTTCTGCATAAAGAATAACACGCATGCCCCCGCAATCAGCGCCTTTCCCACCTACCTTTATACCGGGCAAAAGGGATGCGCTGATTGTAGTGGATGTGCAGAACGATTTTCTGCCGGGCGGCACCCTGCCTGTGCCTAAAGGCCATGCCATTGTGCCTGTTATCAACAAATTGGCACGTTTACCTTTTGGGATGATCGTAACCTCGCAGGACTGGCACCCACCTGATCATGTTTCTTTCAATACCCACCATCAAAAGGGTTCGTGGCCCCCGCATTGTGTAGCCCATACATACGGGGCAGATTTTCCCAAAGATTTACACCTACCCGACCATACCCTGCATGTGTTCAAAGGTGCGCAGGCCGATCAGGATAGCTACTCTGCTTTTGGGGCCAAAACAGAATTGGGCCTATTGCTGGATACAGTTTTAAAACAACATGGCATCATGCGTGTTTTTGTGTGTGGCTTGGCATTGGAATACTGCGTGCAGGCCACAGCAATAGATGCACACAAAGCCGGATATGCAAGCGTGCTTCTAACAGATGCCACCCAAGGGTTAGAGACTGATCCCGCCCGTGCTCTTACGGCCTGTCAGGCAAAAGGCATTTTGCTGTATTCTGGGTTACAATTACACATACCTTGTCCAACGCGCTGATTCATACCCTACGCAAACCAGCCAGAGGTTTTTATGCGTAACAGTTTTTCTCGCCGTCGTTTTGGTCTTTGCTGTGCTGGTATGGGCATTTCTGCTCTGGCTGGGCCACCCATTGCTGCACGTGCAACATCCATTCCCGAACTAATGGAACGCGAACCGCCCATGCTGGAGACCCTTAAATGGGCGCCGCAGGTGCATAAGGCCATTCAGAACGTTATCAACGCCAACGGGCAATATTCTTCCATCTATAATCCGCAACGTCGGCCTTATGTGGTGGTGGACTGGAACAACACAACCATTGTGGGCGATGTGCAGGAAACGCTGTTCCTCTACATGCTGGAACACTTTAGCTTTCTAATGCGTGCAGATGAATTCCGGCACCTTATCCACGTGCATGCATTTGCGCACCCCTTGCCAGCACCATTTTTTAATATGGCTGGGCAACCCGTTTCCTTCCCGGTGCTGGTGGATGATCTGATAGAGGATTATCGTGCGCTGGCGGCCCGTTACGGGCATATGCCGCATCCGCTCCCACGCGATGTGTTGGCAAAAGATATTACTCTGCAAGCTTTTCGGGCCAGAATGGCCTTTTGCCAACAGGCCGTTGCCACACTGCACGGGCCAGAAGCCGCGCAACGCTGGATGATACGGCTGGTGGCTGGACAAACGGCAGCAGATGTTATTGCCCTAAGCCGCGCGGCAAATGAATGGTGCCTTGGGGCCTCCATTACCACACAAACGTGGGAATGCCCGGCAGAGCGCCCCGGCAAAGCTGGCCCTGTATCTGCCAAAGTTGTGCAGGCCCTACGGCTTACGCCAGAAATGGCCAACCTGTTCCAGATTTTGCAAGAACATGGGATAGACCCGGTTATCTGCACCTCCGGCATGGAGGATATTACTGCGCTGTTCGCAACATCAGCAGAGTATGGATACAACCTGCCGCGTGAACATGTTTTTGGCGCACGTTTGGCAGAGCGCAAAAAAATCCTGCTTTCTACCGAGGCTGCTCATTACCCCTTCCCGGCAGATGCAGGCAAAACAGCCATTATTCACAAATATTTTGTCGCAAAACGGCAGATGCCACCGTTAATGATTTTTGCGGGGGAAGACTGCTCCGCTCATATGCTGGACGCTTTTCCTGATACCAAGCTGTGTTGCCTGATTAACCGCAAACAATCTGCCCCTATGCAGAAATTTCTGCAAAAGGCTGCACAATCTGCATCAGACACCACGCCTCGCCAGTTTTACTTGCAAGGGCGTGATGAAAACACAGGAGAGTGGTTGCCAGAAGAAGGCAGTATTTTACTTGGTGAAACCAATCCTTCTTTACCCACCTGATGTTATCAGGATTTGGGCTTCCACCGGTTTAGCAACAGAGAATTGCTGACAACTGAAACAGAACTCATGGCCATAGCAGCCCCTGCCAGCACTGGGTCCAACTTACCAAGTGCCGCTAGTGGCAAACCGAGAATGTTGTAGATAAAGGCAAAAAACAGGTTCTGCCATATTTTGGAAACCGTGGCGCGAGAGAGGGAAAGCGCATCCACCAAGGCCATCAGGTTGCTGCGCATCAGCACAACATCAGCCGTTTCCAGCGCAATATCTGCTCCAGCCCCTATGGCAAACCCAACATCGGCTGAGGCAAGGGCCGGGGCATCATTTATACCATCACCCACCATGCCAACGCACTTACCCTGCTCTTTCAACTTACGAATTTCGGCTGCTTTGCCATCTGGCAGCACACCGGCAATAACTGTTTTTATACCCACCTGCTGGGCCACAGCCTGCGCAACACGGGCGTTATCCCCCGTTAGCATAACCACATCCAGCCCCTGCTGCTGCAAAGCCGCTACAGCTTCATGCGCTTCTGGTCGGATCTGATCTGCCAGCGCAAACCATGCCAGAACCGTTTGCCCCTGCGCCACCCCCACAACCGTACGCCCCTGCTGCTGCCAGCTTTGGGTGAATTCATGATCTACCTTACAGCCAAGAGTGCTAAGATACGTAGGAGAACCCAACGCAGCAGATTGCCCCTGAAACTCTGCGGTAACACCTTGCCCCGGCACCGCCTGAAAACCAGATATCTCTGCCGCTGTTACATCCTGCGCACGTACATAATTAACAACTGCACGCGCCAATGGATGTTCGGATTGACTTTCCAGTGCATATGCCAGAGCCAGCGCATTTTGTGCAGAAGCAGGCGCTATAACCTGAACATCCACAACTGCGGGCTGCCCTTGGGTTAAGGTGCCTGTTTTGTCCACCACAAGCGTTGTAAGCTTACGTGTCTGCTCCAGTGCATCCGCATTACGGAACAAGATACCCGCGCGCGCGCCCAGCCCCGTGCCCACCATAATGGCGGTAGGAGTTGCCAACCCCAAAGAACATGGGCAGGCGATCACCAACACGGAAATAGCGTTAACAAGGCTTTGGTCCCACACGCCTGTCAACAACCAGCCTGTTGCAAATGTCAGCACAGCCAGCGCCAGCACAACTGGCACAAAAACAGATGCCACCTTATCTGCCAGCCGCTGCACACTGGCTTTGCTACCCTGCGCCTGCTCCACCATATGCACAATGCCTGCCAGAACGGTCTGGCTGCCAATTCCGGTTACTTTGGCCCGCAGCGCGCCAGTCTGGTTTAATGTGCCTGCAAACACGTTGGCTCCGACCTGCTTGGTAACAGGCACGCTCTCACCCGTCAGCATGGCTTCGTTCACATCCGATGCGCCAGAAAGCACCACACCATCTACAGGAATACTCTCACCCGGACGCACCAAAAACACATTGCCAATTTGCAATTGTTCTACGGGTTCATCCGTTATCTGCCCGGCACGTTCAACATGCGCCGTTTTGGGTTGGAGCCGTAGCAGACTTTCCATCCCAGCCCCTGCACGCGCCTTGGCCCGTGCTTCCAGCAGACGCCCCAGCAAAACCAGTGTAATAACCAGCGCGCTGGCCTCAAAATAAACAGGCTGATCAAGCCCAAACAACACCACAACCGCGCTGAAGCCATAGGCAATGCTGGTGCCCAAAACCACCAACACATCCATAGTAGCAGCACCACTGCGCAATGCATGCCATGCGCCTGCATAAAAGGAACGGCCACACCAAAACTGAACTATAGTGGCCAGACCAAGCTGCACCCATAGCGGCAACATAACCGCATGGTGTGCGTCTACCATCATACCCACCATTTCCAGCAAAAACGGCAAGCTTAAAACCGCTGCCAGCACAAAACCCGTAAGCGCTGTGCGCCATTCCTTCTGCCGCTGATGCTTGGCTTCTTCTGCTGTTTTCTGTTGGAAAACACTTGCGCCATATCCGGCTTTTTCCACCGCTGCTATCAGCGTTTGCACGGTTACAATACCGGGAACAAAGGTCACATGCGCACGCTCGGTAGCCAGATTAACATTTGCATGCACGGATGGCAGGGCGTTCAGCACTTTTTCCACCCGCCCGGCACAGCCTGCACAAGAAAGCCCTGTAAGAGCCAGATCTACGCTGGATGTCTGTGCCCCAAACCCGGCCTTAGCTACGGCACCTAACACATCTGTTACGCTGCTTGCACCGGCCCCCAGATCAACCTGTGCTTTGGCTGTTGCAAAATTGACAGAGGCTTGCACGCCCTCCAACCTGTTCAGCACTTTTTCCAGCCGGGCAGCGCATGCAGCGCAGGACATCCCTTCTACCGGGAAACTGATTGTCTGGCTCATTCACCCTACTCCGCCTGTAGCTGCACACCTGCGTATCGCACCAAAACCAACTTATGATACGACTTTCTGCGTTGCAGGACATTTTCTTGCTCTCATACACACATTGCAGATATGGTGGCGAGATGATGGATCGCATCCTGCCTTTCAGAAAAATTCTGAGCGGCCTGCTTTTTGTAGCAGTGCTGGTAGGTTTGCATGCGCTTCTGCCGGGCAAGGTGTTTGCATCTACCCATGCAATGGGTGGGTGGCCTACAAGCATGCAGTCCGCCGAATGCCATTCTCATGATGCCATGAGCATGCCGATGGAACATTCGGCAGTTGCACCACTGGCAGCCCATGCGGCCCATTGTGCCTTGCAAAACCATGCACACCATCATCAACAGCATTGTTGCCAGACAGACTGCTTTGCATCTGGGCTTTCTGCGCTTCTGCCTTATGTGCCTGTGCATGAAGCCGCATGGCAAATACCTGCGCATCGGTTACGCAGGAATGTTCTGTTTCTGCCAGATTACGCTGCCGCACCTCTGCTAAGGCCACCCAAACTGCATAACGCCTGATTTTTCACACGTTTTAATCAGTCGGTCTGCGCGTTCTTACATACGTGCAGCATAATGCAGAATGGACAATACCCATGCATATTCCTCCTGCCTTGAAAGGGAGAAATGTGTCTCGTCGGCAGTTTATAACTGGCGGCAGCGCATTGGCGGCCATGTATGCTTTTCGGCCACCTCAACAGGTTTTTGCTTCTTCCCACACATCCGGAATTGTAACCCCGCACACCAGCAGTAATTTTGATCTGACCATCGGTTGGGCAAACGTAAATATTGTGGATAAGCCGCAGCGCGTACCCACCATGAATGGCGGTGTGCCCGGCCCTATCCTGCGGTGGCGTGAAGGCGATGATTTACGCCTGAACATTCATAATACGTTGGATGAAACAACCTCCATCCACTGGCATGGCATACGCTGCCCGGCCCATATGGATGGGGTACCGGGGCTAAGCTTTGCGGGCATTGCACCCGGCGCACACTTTACCTATCGCTTTCCTATCAAACAGAGCGGCACATACTGGTACCACAGCCACTCCAACATGCAGGAAGCCATGGGACTGTACGGGGCCATTGTGATTGACCCCAAGGAGCCAGACCCCAACAGTTATGACCGGGATTACGTTATCCTGCTTTCAGACTGGTCTGATGTGGCGCCCCATACCATCATCAACAAGCTGAAGTTTCAGGACGACTACTATAATTTCCGTCAGCGCACGGCTGCCTCGTTCTTTCATGATGCCAAGAAATCTGGCGTCTGGCCTACACTAAAAGACCGTATGCAATGGGCAGGCATGAATATGTCCGCTACGGATATTTCAGACGTCAGCGGCATTATTTATACCTATCTGATGAATGGCTGCACGCCTGCTGCCAATTGGACCGGTATTTTCAAACCCGGTGAACGCGTCAGGCTGCGGTTTATCAACGCCTCCGCCATGACCTTTTACGATATCCGCATTCCCGGCTTACAGATGGATGTCATTCAGGCAGATGGAAATAATGTTGAACCCGTGCGGGTAGATGAATTCCGCATTGGTGTGGCGGAAACGTATGATTGCATTGTGCAGCCACAAGACAACCAAGCCTACACCATTTTTGCCCAAAGTGAGGACAGAACAGGATACGCCCGCGGCACGCTCGCCCCCCATTCCGGCATGAGTGCGCCCATTCCCTCGATGGATGAACGCCCCGTACGCACCATGGTAGATATGGGTATGGCCATGCATGGGGGCCACGATATGGGTGACATGGATATGCACGCCATGCCCATGCATCCGGTAGCAAAAACACATGCGCCACCCTTGAATGTAGAAAACCAAAACCGTGCCGCCATGCCCATCAACCGGCTGGCAGACCCCGGTGATGGCTTACAAAACAATGGCCGACGGGTTCTGGCATACGCAGACCTACGCGCCACCCACCCAGCCACAGATCAACGCCCACCGTCGCGCGAGATCACGCTGCATCTTACCGGCAATATGGAGCGTTATATCTGGGGATTTGATGGTAAAAAATTCTCGGAAGCTGAGCCCATTCCGCTGCGTTTGGGCGAACGGGTACGCTTTACCCTGATCAATGACACCATGATGGAACACCCCATCCACTTGCACGGCCTTTGGAGTGAACTGGAAAACGGGAACGGCCTGTACAACCCCGTAAAACACACCATTATTGTGCAACCGGGCGGGCGGCTTAGTTACTTGGTGTCTGCCGATACACCGGGTTTATGGGCTTTTCACTGTCATCTGCTTTACCACATGGATCTAGGCATGTTCCGCACGGTGGTGGTGTCATGAAAACATGTTTTTACCGCCAGATTTTGTGTCGTTGGCTCCTGTTGGGCATGCCTGCTCTGCTTATGGCTTTTACGGTTATTCCGCAGGCTAAAGCGGCTTCCATGCACCATGCAGGTATGGAAGGCATGGATGATATGGATATGGGCGACATGGACATGCCAGCCCAAAAACCTGCGCATCCGCAAAGCTCGACACCCGCGCACCATTCTACGCAAAGCGTAGCACCCAACAAAAACGACAAACCGGGCACTTCCGCCTATCCGCCCGTTACACCCAGCGCACAATGGCCAGCCACACCGCCACCTGTGCCCAAAGTGCATTACGTGCAGCATATCCACCCGGTTATGGACCACAACACGTATTTCCATGCGCTTCTGGAACAGTTCGAGGGCCGATATACTCCGGGCAACAGCCTGTTCCGCTATTCTGGCCAGGCGTGGTTTGGCACAGATTACAACAAGTTCTGGGTAAAGTCCGAAGGCTTACTAGATGGCCACCATCGTTTTTCAGACGGCGATCATGAATTCTTTTACGACCGCGCCATTTCCACTTATTTTGATGTGCAGGCAGGTATCCGGTTAGATGTAGATAGCGGCCCTACCCGCGCATGGGGTGCCGTAGGTGTGCAAGGGCTGGCACTTTACTTTTTTGATGTATCTGCCACGGCATATTTCAACAACACAGGAGTGGCAGGCAAACTGGAAGGTTCTTATGACTTCCTGATAACCAACCGTCTGATCTTACAGCCACAAGCCGAGCTGAACTTTTATTCTCATGCAGACCCAGAGCGTGGTGTCAGCCGGGGTTTTTCTGACATAGATGCAGGTTTACGCCTACGCTACGAGTTCAAACGCCAGATTGCGCCATATATTGCCGTTACCTATGCCGGGCATTATGGCAACACCGCCAGCGTAGCCAGAAACAACACCCGCATGGCAGAAAATGGGCCAGAGGATTTACGTTTTACCTTTGGCATCCGCTCATGGTTTTAACAGCAAGATAGCCCCAAAACAGAAAAAGCCCTGCCACACATGAGGTGGCAGGGCTTTTTGCTAAGGCTAACGCCAGAACTGAATTAGTTCTTGGTTTTGTCAACCAGACGGGATTTTGCAATCCACGGCATCATGCCACGCAGTTTTTCACCAACGGCTTCAATCTGGTGCGCATCGTTACGAGCACGTGTAGCTTTGAAGAACACGTTGCCAGACTGGTTTTCCAGCACAAAGTTACGCACGAACGTACCGTTCTGGATGTCTGTCAGGATACCCTTCATGGCTTTTTTGGTTTCTGGCGTAATCACACGCGGGCCAGACACGTATTCACCATACTCAGCAGTGTTGGAGATGGAGTAGTTCATGTTGGCAATGCCGCCTTCGTAGATCAAGTCCACGATCAGCTTCATTTCGTGCAGGCATTCAAAGTATGCCATTTCCGGTGCGTAACCACCTTCAACCAGCGTTTCAAAGCCAGCGCGGATCAGTTCAACCAGACCGCCGCACAGAACTGCCTGTTCACCAAACAGATCGGTTTCAACTTCTTCCTTGAAGGAAGTTTCGATCGTGCCTGCGCGGCCACCACCGATAGCGGAAGCATAGGACAGAGCAATGTCCAGAGCCTTGCCAGACTTATCCTGCGCAATAGCAACCAGGCAGGGCACACCGCCGCCACGCTGATATTCGGAACGCACGGTGTGGCCAGGGCCTTTTGGTGCAATCAGGAACACGTCCAGATCCGGGCGTGCTTCGATCAGACGGAAGTGGATGGACAGACCATGAGCAAATGCCAAAGCGGCACCCTGCTTCAGGTTCTTTTCCAGAGATTCTTTGTACAGAGCACCCTGGCCTTCATCCGGCGTCAGCACCATAACAACATCTGCCCATGCAGCAGCTTTGTCTGGGGTCATCACGGTGAAGCCAGCAGCCTTGGCTTTTTCAACTGCTGAGGAGCTTTCACGCAAGCCGATCACAACGTCTTTTACGCCGCTGTCCTTCAGGTTGTTTGCGTGGGCATGGCCCTGGCTACCATAACCAATAATGGCAACCTTTTTGGATTTAATCAGATTCACATCGGCGTCACGGTCGTAATACACGCGCATTGCCATGGTTTTTGCTCCTTTTAGCAAGCCGGAATAGCTTTTCCGGCTTTTCTCATACTTCAGATGCTCTGAATTGTCTGCGGTCCGCGGCAAATGGAGGCCACGCCTGTGCGTGAAACCTCAGCCAGCCCAAGCGGACGCATCAGCTCGATAAAACTGTCCAGCTTTTCTGTAGAGCCAGTCAGTTCAAACACAAAAGAACTTGCCGTGGTGTCCACTGCCTGTGCACGAAATGCCTGCGCAATCCGCAGGGCTTCCGTACGCGGCTCGCCAGAGGAAACCACTTTCACCAGTGCCATTTCCCGCGCCACATATGGGCCTTCTGCCGTAAGATCCACAACGCGGGATACGGGCACCACACGCGCAATTTGGGCACGTATCTGGCGGATAGCGGAGGGGGTGCCAGTTGTCACCACATTCACGCGGGATGTGGTCTGATTTTCATCAACCGGGGCAACTGTCAGGCTCTGGATGTTGTATCCGCGGCCAGAAAACAGCTCCACAATACGAGCCAGCGCACCGCTTTCGTTGTCCACCAGAAGAGAGATAACGGCAGAACCAGAAATTTCCTGCTGCATTGTCAGTATATCCTGAAATCAGACTGGAAGAAGAAAGAAACTCTTGAGGGCAACCCCCAACTGGTCTCAGACCAGCATCTGCCCTTCCTTGGTGATCTTGGCTCCGCTTTCTTCCTGCTCTGGCCCCAAAATCATTTCATTATGGGCAGCGCCAGAAGGAATCATGGGGAAGCAGTTTTCGCCTTCCGCCACGCAGATATCCACAATCACCGGCCCATCATGCGCAAGTGCCTGCCGAATGGTATCATCTAACTGACTAAGCTGCGTGACACGCAGGCCCGTGCCATGAAAGCTTTCTGCCAGCTTTACAAAATCTGGCAGCGCATCGCTGTAGCTTTCAGAATAGCGCGAGCCATGCAGCAACTCCTGCCACTGGCGCACCATGCCCATGTAATGGTTGTTGATGATGAAGATTTTTACCGGCAGACGATACTGCGCAATAGTGCCCAGTTCCTGAATATTCATCAGGGTAGAAGCCTCACCAGCAATATCCATTACCAATGCATCCGGGTGCGCAATCTGCGCGCCAACGGCTGCGGGCAAGCCATAACCCATAGTGCCAAGGCCGCCAGATGTTAGCCAACGGTTGGGATGATCGAACTGGAAGAACTGCGCAGCCCACATCTGATGCTGCCCAACTTCGGTTGAAACATAGGTATCGCGCCCGGTTTCACGAGCCAGTTCATAAATGCGGCGGATCGCCTGCTGGGGCTTGATAACCGCATCCGGAGCCTGATCCTGCGTAAAGCGCAAGCAATCCAGCGCACGCCATGCATCAATCCGGTTCCACCATTCAGCCAGTTCTTTCTGATGCGTGAAGGCGGGTTCTTTTTCCCATTCCTCAAGCATCATGGCGATGGTTTCACCCACGTCACCAATAATGGCTTCATCTACGTGGATGATCTTGTTGATCTGTGCCGGATCAATATCCGCATGGATTTTAAAGGATGTGGGAGAAAACGCATCCACACGCCCGGTCACGCGGTCATCAAACCGGCTGCCCAGCGCAATCAGCACATCGCAATCATGCGTCGCCAGATTGGCTTCGTAAGTACCGTGCATTCCCAACATACCCAGAAACTGGGAATCGGTGCCCGGATAAGCCCCAAGGCCCATCAGCGTAGAGGTGATGGGAAAGCCCGTCATCTTAACCAGTTTGCGCAGGGCTTCACTCGCCTGCGGGCCAGAATTGATAATGCCGCCACCCGTATAAAACAGAGGGCGCTTGGCATTTTTCATGGCCTTTACGGCGCGGGCCACAGCATCTTTATCCGGCTTGGCCTGCGTTCTTTCCGTACGTGGTGCAATTTCCTTTGCATCCATGTATGGCGCATCACCCACAGTAATGTTTTTGGGCAGATCAATCAGCACCGGGCCGGGGCGGCCAGAACGTGCAATGGCAAAAGCCTCATGCACCGTTGGCGCCAGATCTTCGGGCTTGCGCACCAGATAATTGTATTTGGTAACAGGCCGCGTAATACCTGTGGTATCTGCTTCCTGAAAAGCATCATTCCCGATCAGGCTTGTGGGCACCTGGCCAGACAGGCACACCAGCGGGATAGAATCCATCATGGCATCCAGCAAGCCGGTAACGGCATTTGTAGCACCCGGACCACTGGTAACCAGCACAACACCCACCTTACCGGTAGAGCGTGCATAGGCTTCTGCCGCATGAACAGCCGCTTGCTCGTGCCTTACCAGCACGTGGCGAATCTGGTTTTGCTTAAACAGGGCATCATAAATAGGCAGAACCGCCCCGCCCGGGTACCCGAAAATAACTTCCACACCCTGCTCAGCCAGCGCGCGCATAAGGACTTCCGCACCAGAAAGGGCTGGTGTGTTCCGTGCGTCTGATGGTGCCGAAGCAGTTTTGAGTGTCATGTTATCCTCTCTTCCCGGAAATGGGACAGGCGGCATCTTTAGGCCTCGAATCAGGTAGCGTCAATCCCACGGAGAACGAAAGATACAATTTCTTCGTATTTTCTTTCCGAAAATTGCGCAAAATCAGAAAAAGATGCATCAACTGTGCATTCCAAGCCCTTTTTTGCCAAACTGTGGTGCGCAAACCACGTTGCTTGCCGCTTTGTGTAACGCCCTGTAGCCTGCACAGCCCGTTGCGTGGCTTCTTGCTCGGTTATTTCTCCACGCAGCATGGCAGAAAGTTCTGGCACGCCGTGCGCACGCATGGCTGGTAAGCTGGTATCCAACTTTCGGGCCAGTAATGTCCGCACCTCTGCCACAGCACCATTGCGCAGCATGTTCTCAAACCTTGCAGCAATGCGCGCCCGCAGTTCCGCACGCTCCGGATTGAGGCGAACAGCTACAAACCGGCAAGCAGCAGGCGGCAAGCCCGGCTGTTTGTGCCACCATGTCAGCCCGTGCCCAGTGCCACGCCACACCTCCCATGCGCGCGAAACACGCTGGGAATCTACAGGCCGCAGGCGGCAGGCTGTTTCAGGGTCCACTTCCATCAGGCGGGCATGCAAGGCTGGAGCACCATACTGCGCCACACTTTGGCGGGCCTCCTGCCGGGCCTCATCCCCTGTATCTGGGATAATGGCCAAGCCATGTGTCAGGGCATGCAAGTACATCCCTGTACCACCACATAAAATGGGCAAACGGTTTTGCGCCCATGCCTGCTGCATGCAGGCCAAAGCTTGCTCTCGCCACCATGCCACACTGCCTTTTTCTTCCGCTGGCAGCACACCGTAAAGCCGGTGCGGCACAAGCTGCTCATCTTCTGCACTGGGGCGGGCCGTTAAAACATCGAGATCCTTATAAACCTGCATAGAATCGGCATTAATAATCTCGCCGTTCAATCTGCGGGCCAATGCCAACGCCAGAGCGGATTTGCCAGAGCATGTGGGCCCGGCCACAATAAGTGCTGCGGGCAGATTGGCGGAAGGCTCCGCAAGTCTGCCCATATGGTGTTCTGCTTGCCTCATGCCTGCATTCCTGCCACACACCCCTTTGCCATGACGAGCCTTGTTCTGACCCTTGTTGCCCAGCGTGAGGCAACACCCCTTGATACCGCCACCATTGCACTGGTGCGCGACATTCTGGCCACCACTGCAGAAGCCACTGTGCTTTCAGCAGGGGAAGCAGTTGATATTCCTTGCACGGAAAGTGCAGCCAGCAAGCTGCCAGCCGTGCGGGAAGCGCTGAATACCCTGCCCATAGATTCGGTGCTGACCCATACAGCCACGCGCCGTAAAAAGCTGCTGGTTTCCGATATGGACAGCACCATAGTGGCCAATGAAACATTGGATGACGTGGCAGCCCATGCCGGTATTGGTGAAAAAATAGCCGCCATTACTGCACGCTCCATGAATGGTGAGCTGGATTTTGCAGCCTCCCTGCGTGAGCGCGTGGCCCTGCTGAAGGGACTCCCCGCCTCCTTGCTGGAAAAAGCGTGGAAGGACGTCAAACTCAACTCCGGCGCGCGTGAACTGGTGCAAACCATGCACGCACACGGCGCTTACACTGCACTGGTTTCTGGCGGCTTTACCTTTTTTACCTCCAAGGTTGCCGCCCTGTGCGGGTTTGATGAAAACCACGCCAACACGTTGCTTTTTGATGCAGAAGATTGCCTGACAGGCGCAACCGGCCAACCTGTTCTGGGGCCAGATACAAAACTGAGCCTATTGGAAAAGCTAACAGCCACCCATCATCTGCCCGCAGAAGCCACGCTGGCTATTGGCGATGGTGCAAATGATCTGCCCATGTTGCGCAAGGCCGGGCTTGGTATGGCATTTTACGCCAAACCGGTTGTGCGCAAGGAGATTACAGCCCAGATCAATCATACATCCCTACGCACGGTTCTGTTTGCGCAAGGGTATCCTGCTTCTGCATTTATCAAGGACTAATCAGTTCAGTACATTTGGCATGACGGCATAAGGAAAAGATTATGCAGTTTGATCCGCGTGATATTTCAACTTATCCCATCGTCCGTGCAATCTGCGTGATTGTTGGGTGTGGGCTGATGGTTTACTGCTTTGTTTTTTACCTAAACTTGCCGCCAGACACGCCAGAGCACGTTATGCGCCATGTGGCCGCACTTATTGTGGGCACACTTATTCTACTTGGGTCTATCTGGATCTAGAACACAGCACACAATAACGGCTTGATTAAAAACCAAGCCGTTTATGCAGTTCCCTAATAATATAAGGTGTATCATCCAGCGGTAACGCCAACCACGGGGCAGGAAGGCGCGTTTCTGTTTCTTCCAGCACATGCACCCGCCCGGCAAGTTCCAGCTCTTCTATAAAATCGGTAATCCGGCGAGAACGGCCCGGCAAAGGGTAGATTGTTACTGGCGCACACCCAGCAACAGCCTCTGATATCATTGATACACTATCAATTGTGACAATCAGGTTATCTGCACAGGCAATCAGGCCCTCATAGGGGTTTTCCCCTTCCCCATTCCAAACATGTCCACCCGCGCCTTCTACAATGGTTTTCAGCACCTTCATGGCTGCCGGGCTTGTGCGCCGAGAAGGAGTAACAACCAAACTGCCCCCCTCCGCCTTAAGGGTTTCGACCAGAACCTGCCCAAGACGATGGGCTTCTGCCTCTCCAAAGTGGAAGCGACCATTTGAGCCCCCAACCAAGGCTGCAATAAGAGGGCGTGGCAGTTCTGCAAACTGTGGCTGCCATTTTGCACGCGCCTGTTCCAGCGCTTCTGGCGTAAGGCCGTGCAACGCTGTGCGCCCCAGCAAAACATTGGGGCCTGCAATATCATCGTGCCGACAGGCAATAACCAGATCGAACCGTGACAGATTTTTGCGCGGATTTTGAATTTGCACCACAGGCCGGTGTGAGCCGCGCAAACCAGCGCCAACTTCTCCACCCTTACCGCCAATACTCACCACAACAGAGGATTGCGCAAACGCAGGATTTTCTTCCAGTTCCGCCCCATCGCTGCCGCGCAAAAAAGGCTTACCAAGCCAGTGCGGCCCACGCAGCATAACACGGGCCAGCTTACTGGGGCATATCGGATGGAAAGTGCCATTCCACCCTGCACGTGCCACAAGCCCCAAAGCCTGCGACCGCATGCCAGCAAAATCTTCCCCCACCACAAAGGCAGCAACGCCCGCCTGCGTTCCGCAAGACGACATATTTGAACCCTCTGGGGTTCCGGCGTAATCTGCACGCGCCATGATGCGTTATTCCTCTGTTGCGCAAGGGAGAGTGCTGAAAAGCGCTCCCGTGTCTTTCTCTCCTTGCCGCTGGAACGGAAAGCGTGCAAGGCGTGTTTGCGCATTCCAGATAAGGAGAAAGGCAACACAATGTCCGGCAGTTTCCATGATCTGGGCCTAGATCCAGCATTATGCGCACATGCGCAGCAGGCGGGCATGGCTGCCCCTACTCCAGTGCAACAGGCTGCTATTCCTGCCATTCTGGATGGCAAAGATGTATTGGTGCGTGCCCCCACGGGCACGGGCAAAACGGCTGCCTATGCTTTGCCGCTTAGCCAGAAGCTGCTGAAATCTCGCAAGCCACGCTTTGTACTGGTGCTTGTGCCCACGCGTGAACTGGTTTTGCAGGTAGAAAAAGTTTTTCGCACCTGTTTGGAAGAAAGCAAAAAAGGCCAGAAGCAAACTGCGGTGACCCTTGTGCCGCTGTTTGGCGGATCTGACCGGGCTGAGCAGGAGCATTTTCTTGCGCAAGCAACTGGCCGACGCATTCTGATTGCAACACCGGGCCGCTTGCTGGATTTTGTTTCCAACCGGATTTGCGATCTTTCAGAATGCGGATATCTGGTTCTGGATGAAGGCGACCGCCTGTTCTCTCCCGAATTTCAGGAAGATACAGAAACCCTGCTCTCCTATCTGCCATCCATGCGGCAAACGTTGGTGCTTTCCGCTACCCAACCCGAAAGTCTTAAAAGCACGCTTTTAAACCTGCTGCACAAGCCGGTTGAAATCAGCATTGAACAAGCCCCCAAAAGCGCGGGCCCATTCGTCAGGCCGCATTGTTTTTAGATCCCTCTCAGAAGCCGGGCTTTATAAAAGAATTTTTTAGCCGTGCGCCTAAAATGCGGAGTATTATTTTTGTACGCACAAAGGCAGAAGCAGATCAGCTCGCCGCTATTCTCAAAAAAGCACGCCTTGCTGCGGCTCCTTTACATGGGGACATTGCGCAGGATAAACGCACCAGCACAGTTGCCAGCTTTGAATCCGGACGGCTCTTTATTCTTGTTGCCACAGATGTTGCGGCACGTGGGCTGGATGTGCCTTCTGTAAAACAGGTCATCAATTACGATGTGCCAGATCAGCCAGAAACCTATCTGCACCGTATTGGCCGCACAGGGCGCGGCGGAGAAAAAGGGTCTGCTCTTACGTTATGCACAATGGATGATCGCAAAAGCCTACGGCAGATTGAGGTTGGCGCACAGGTGAAATTACGGATTATCAGCGCCGAACAAGCCCTGCCTGTGGCTAAGCCTCCTCAAGCTGCTTCACGCCGTTCAAAATCTGTTCGGCCATAATCTGCCATGCCTGCTCTGCCTTTTGCTTACCTTGTGCGTTTGGGGTAGCGGCAGGCTTATCTTTTATAAATTCCGTAAGCGTTACCGCAATGCTCTGGGCTTCTGGCTTGCAGAACAGCACATTAGGTTGTCCTGCAAACTGTTCTACCAGACCACTAACATCTGTTGAAATCACCCAACGTCCGGCAGCAAGGGCTGCGGCACCTACACCACTTTGCGTTGCCTCTCTATAAGGCAACACCAGCGCATCTGCCCATGCCAGAAGCTGGCTGACTTTTGTTTCCGGCACCCATCTGTTTTCAATCTGCACATTAGGTAAAGATGCCAACTGCTCCAGCTCCGCACTATGTGGCCCTTTGCCTGCAACACGGCAGATATAATGGGCTTGTGCATCCATGGCTGTAAGAGCTTGAGCCAGCAGATCCAAACCTTTGTAAGACAGCAACCTGCCAAAAAAGAGCAGCCTAACAGGCCCTTTATGCGCAAAAGGCGCACTTTGCTGCCCCTGCGGCGCAACAAACGCAAACGGTGGATGAAAAGCCACCAGCGCACGCCGCCCACGCATATACCATTGTCGTTCAAGCTGGGCAGCCACATGCCGACTTAATGTAACCGGAACATCAGCAAACAAAATAAGCAGACGCTGCAAAAACATCTGCCCAACAAAACCATCTCCGGGATGTGCTGCCGCATCATGCACCAGCACTACAACGGGCACGCCAGCTTTACGCAAAGCTGCAACCATAATCAGATCAAGCGGCCCCGGCATGGCACATATAGCAACATCAGGCTGAACAGTGCGTAACATACGGCCCAATGCGTGCAGCATATATGGAGCTTGCAACAAACGCATGAAAAAGCTGGAAAGGCTTTTATATGTACGCACTGGTACATCGTTATGCAGATCAGGCTCAGCCTGCAGCACTTCCGCCCCGCAGGAAAGAGAAAGAACAGCAGACGTGTTGGGTAACGTGTTCAGGGCTTTGGCAAGTTCCGCAGCAATGCGCGGGCCCGCCCCTTTGCGCCCCCACTGCCAGATAAATACCCGTATGCCACTCAAACCACTTTTCCTAATCTACTTCTGCAACGCAGCTACGGCGTTCAGTAAAGGGGTGGGGCCAAAAGCCCGCAATGCTGCCTTACCAGCGGCCTGCCCAAGCTGACGGCGCTTATTGGCATCATTTGCAAGAGTTTGTAATGCTTCCACTGCACACCCAATATCTGCCTCTGCCCACACAGCTTGAGGCACCTGATACACGCCCCGCGTATCTGTAGCTGTTACAAGTTTGTAAGAAATTGGCCAACCACAGTCTGATGTCAGAAATTCTGCTGTGGCAGACCAATCTGTGGCTATAACAGGACGTTCCAGCAGCATGGCTTCTGCGGGCACCAGCCCAAATCCTTCGCTCCGGTGCAGGGAAAGCACAATATCAACTTGCTGTGTCATGGCGTACACATCTGGCATTGGCAGCATACGGTTTTCAAAACGGATATTCTGTGCGCCACCCGTAGCGTCCTTCAGGCGTTGCATATCTGCTGCATAATGATCTGCACCAGATATTTTCATGACCAACAGACGGTCTTTTCTGTCTCCAAATGCCTGTCGAAATGCCGCTATAGCAGCCAAAGGGTTCTTACGTTCAAAGCTGGACGCAAGACTAAAAGAAACCAGTACCACCACAGCATCCTCGGGCCACCCAAAAGCCTGACGGTCTAGTTTAGAAGGCTGCGGAGGCACACACGCCAATGGGTAAGGCACAACCTTGACCCGGCCGGGCATAAGAGGTTCCAGCGCCTGTGCGCTAAAGTGGGAAGGAGTCCAGATTTCATGCACACAAGGTACACCTGCATGCCATTCTGAGGAGACAACCGGTAGTTCCCACACCCAATAACCTACAATGCGCCGCCCGAGCACATGTTTGCGGCCCAAACGCAAAAGGGCTGTTGGCGTTTGTGGCGCATTTACATGCAGCACCAAAGCCGCTTTTGGATCTGCAAAAACAGAATCCAGCACTGCCTTCCCCTGCGATTGCAGCAGGCCTGCTTCTACACCTTCTGCCTTTACCCCTTGAGAAAGCAGACCACGCAGAAGTAATCTGGCCCCTTCACCCAAGCCAGAACCCCGGCCAAGCTCTCCTCCAATAATCACGTTTGCATCAGCAATAGGCGTGGGGCTAACCGCTTTAGGGGCAAGCAAAGCAGTAGCCTTGGCCAATAAACGCCGCCTTTGGGCTACAGGAAACAGACGCCACAAGTGATGGAGAGGATGAAGAGAAGATGTCACTCGTACTGTCCGTCACCTGAAAATAAGAAGAAAGTTGAGACAAAGCAGGGATTGCAGCCCTGCACAACCCACCGCATACTTTTGCACATGCGGTGCTGTTCCTTTTTTCATTCCCCCATACACGCCGAAATACCTTCTCCCACTAGATATCTGGAGAGCGGGTTATGAGTTGTGCATCCAAGCGGCATGTGCGGCCCGATAGCGCATTTCGTTTTCGGGCTGTGTCTGCCTTACTCCCGCCTTCTCCCCCCGCTTTGCCTGCTGTGTGTATTGAATATCCACCGCCAGACATCAGCCCGTGGATTGCGGGAAACTGCGGTATTCAAGGTGTGCATCATTTTGAAAGCCGCCGCCCCGGCCCCCATGTGGCTGTTACAGCCCTGATGCATGGCAACGAATACGCTGGGGCCTATGCCCTGCAACAGCTTCTTAGGCTGCCATTACGCCCGTTACATGGGCGATTAAGCCTGATTTTTCTTAATCTGGCTGCTTATAAAACCTTTAACCCCGCATGCCCCACCTTATCCCGCTTTGTAGAAGAAGACATGAACCGGTTATGGCAGCCGGAGTTAATTGACTCGGCGCACACATCTGTCGAAATGCAACGCGTACGCGAAGTGCTGCCTGTGCTGGAAACGGTAGATATTCTTTTAGATATCCACACCATGCTCTGGCCAGCACAACCCCTTTTCCTGTGCAGCATGGCGGAAAACAGCCGAGACCTTGCCTGCTGCGTATCTGGCGCGCAACCCAACCCACCTGCTGTTGTTCAGGATGGTGGACATGAGGATGGATTAAGGCTGATTGATTACACCCGCTTTAATACGCCACATTCATATACGCGTGCTTGCCTATTGGAAGCGGGGCAACACTGGCAAAAAGATGCCGCACAGCAAGCGTTGCTGAGCACCCGCCTGTTTCTGGCACAAACCGGCACACTCCCTTCCGCTCCTACATTCGCACCACCTTCAGAACCTGTACGGCAAGCTGTGGTGACAGACTGCGTACGGGCGCTGACATCTCGCTTTGTTTTTGTGCAGCCGTTTGTAAGTGGCAGCGTTATCCGTAAGGCGGGCACTGTTATTGCTTTTGATGGGCAAGATGAAATTCGTACGCCCTATAATAACTGTATCTTGGTTATGCCCAATTTACGCCCACGCCGGGGACATACAGCCGTAAGGCTTGCCAAGCGCCTTAATAACAAAACGGACATGCAAGCCTAAGCCTACATGCCCGTTCTGATACCCTAAAAGGCGAAATTATTATGCGCGGCTATAGATAGGAAATTTAGCGCACAGAGCCTTAACGCGTTCATGCACAGCGTTTTCAACTTCGCTGTTACCCTCACCGCCAGAAGCGGCCAGAGCTGTCAGAACCTCGTCAATCATTTCACCAATCTGGCGGAACTCTTCCTCACGGAAGCCGCGAGCCGTTGCTGCCGGGCTGCCCAAACGCACACCGGAAGTGATGGCGGGCTTTTCCGGATCAAACGGAATAGCGTTTTTGTTGGCTGTAATACCAGCGCGTTCCAGAGCCTGTTCCGCAGCTTTACCAGTTACCTTTTTGGGGCGCAGATCAACCAGAAGCAGGTGTGAATCCGTGCCACCTGTCACGATATCAAACCCACGTTCCACCAGAACTTCGGCCAGAACGGCTGCGTTTTTCTGCACCGCTTTCTGGTATTCCTTAAATTCCGGACGGAGGGCTTCACCAAACGCCACGGCCTTACCGGCAATAACGTGCATCAGCGGGCCGCCCTGCAAACCGGGGAACACAGCAGAGTTGATCTTTTTAGCCAATGCTTCGTCATTGGTCAGGATCAGACCGCCACGTGGGCCACGCAGAGTTTTATGCGTGGTGGAGGTTACAATATGCGCGTATTCCAGCGGGTTCGGATACAGGCCAGCAGCCACCAAACCAGCAAAATGCGCCATATCCACCATAAGAAGTGCACCAACTTCATCCGCAATGCGGCGGAAGCGGGCAAAATCAATAATGCGCGGATATGCAGAGCCACCAGCCACAATAATGGATGGTTTATGCTCACGCGCCAGCCGTTCCATTTCCTCATAGTCCAGCATGCCGTCCTGCTGACGCACGCCGTACTGCACGGAATTAAACCATTTGCCAGAATAGTTGGGGGCTGCACCGTGGGTAAGGTGGCCACCAGCGGCAAGGCTCATGCCCAGCACCGTGTCACCCGGTTTGCCCATAGCCATAAAGGCCGCTTGGTTGGCGTTGGCGCCAGAATGCGGCTGCACGTTGGCAAATGCGGCACCAAACAGGGTTTTCACGCGGTCGATGGCAAGGTTTTCAACCTTATCCACTTCCACACAGCCCCCGTAATAGCGGCGGCCGGGATAACCTTCGGCATATTTGTTGGTTAGCACGCTGCCCTGAGCCTGAAGCACAGCTTCAGACGCCATGTTCTCACTGGCTATCAGTTCAATGCCTTCCTGCTGACGCTTCAGCTCGCCTTCAATGGCGGCTGCAACATCCGGATCAGTCTGGGCTAGAGACGCATGGAAAAAGCGATCCAGATCCGTGTGGCTCATTCAGGTGTTCCCTCAAAATCAGACAATATGTTCACCAGCATATTTGCCGGGCGGCAGGCGGTGTCCGTTTGTTACGTTAGAAACACATCTTGCCAGGATGTGCTGCTGGCCTGTTTATAGAAAAAAGACCGTTGGAGGCTTCTTACCGCTTTCCGTGCGGCCCGGACAGGAGAAAAATATATGGAGCAGAAGTCTGCCCCCTCTGTAACATCGGCATTTACGCGATGTTTACCGCTAGACAAGCTACAGGCAGCACCGGGGCTTAAGCGTGTTCTGGGGCCGGGAAGCCTTGTAGCGTTGGGTGTTGGCGCCACAATTGGGGCTGGACTATTTTCTCTTACCGGCATTGCTGCTTCTGAAAATGCTGGACCTGCTGTGGTTCTTTCCTTTTTTATTGCAGCCATTGCCTGTGGCTTTGCCGGGCTCTGCTACAGCGAACTGGCCAGCATGATCCCCATTGCGGGAAGTGCTTATACCTATGCGTATGTCACGCTAGGCGAAATGATGGCATGGATTATTGGTTGGGATCTGGTGCTGGAATACGCCGTTGGCGCGGCCACTGTTGCGGTTAGTTGGTCTCGGTATGTGGTGTCCTTATTGGATTCGTGGGGGATCGTGCTGCCCCCACGGCTTACGACCTCCCCCTTTGAAACCGTGCAGATGCCTGATGGCAGCATGGTTTCAGGGCTGATGAACTTGCCCGCAGTTTTTATTACCTGCCTGGTTTCATGGATCCTTATTCGCGGGATCTCGCAATCCGCTATGGTGAATGCCGTTGTGGTGGTCATCAAACTATTGGTGATTACGGCGTTCATTGGCTTTGGCATCCACTACATCAACCCGGCCAACTATCACCCGTTTATCCCACAAAATACAGGCACCTTTGGGCAGTATGGCTGGTCTGGCATCATGCGCGCTGCGGGCACCATCTTTTTTGCCTATGTGGGGTTTGATGCCGTTTCCACCACAGCGCAGGAAACCAAAAACCCGGCGCGTGATATGCCCATTGGTATTTTGGGCAGCTTGCTCATTTGCGCGTTGGCTTATGTTTGCTTCTCTTTTGTAATGACCGGTCTGGTCAATTACAAAGACATGCTGGGAGATGCCGCCCCGGTAGCCACAGCCATTAACCGCACGCCCTATACATGGCTGCAACTTGCTATCAAAATTGGCATTATTTGTGGGTTTACATCCGTGCTCATGGGTATGCTTTTAGGCCAGAGCCGCGTGTTTTTTGCCATGTCCCGCGATGGTCTGCTGCCCCCCATGTTTAGCGCCACACATCCAAAATATCAGACACCTTGGATGTCCAACGTCTTTTTCATGCTTATCATCTGCCTGCTAAGCGCGTTTTTGCCTATTTCTGAGCTGGGGCACATGACATCCATCGGCACGCTTCTGGCTTTTATTCTGGTATGCGCTGGCGTAATGATCCTACGCCGCAAGGCACCTGATCATCCACGTGCCTTTCGGGTTCCCGGCGGAGACATTATTCCCATTCTGGGTATTCTCTCCTGCGGCACGGTCATGGTCTCGCTGGATGGACTGACATGGATCCGGCTGGTCGTATGGCTGGCCATCGGGATGGTGATTTACCTTACCTATGGCCGTTACCATAGCGCATTAGCGCGACCCAGCATTCCGCCAGACAGGGTTGCATAAAGCGCACAGGCGCGCATACTTCTAGGCAGCATTCACCCGTCTGTCCCGCCCGCCGTGGTGGGGGTTCTTTTAAGCACCCCACCACGCCCGCAGGCAGCAGCAAGGAGATCCTGCCCATGATGGCTGGCCGTTTTCCTCTGGCTCGCCCCCGGCGCAACCGGATTGATGATTTCACGCGCCGCTTGGTTGCTGAAAATACGTTGGGCATCAACAACCTCATCTGGCCTATCTTTTTTATGGAAGGCACCAACACGGTTACCGAGGTGTCCTCCATGCCCGGCGTACACCGTGTAACGCTGGATAAACTGGCCGCACATGTTGAGCCCGCTGCAAAGCTGGGCATTCCGGCTTTGGCCCTTTTCCCCATTACGCCCACAGAAGCGCGGGATGAAAAAGGCACGGAAGCCACAAACCCGGATAACCTGATGTGCCGGGCCGCCCGCCTGCTTAAAAAAGAATTTCCAAACGTCGGGCTGATTGGTGACGTAGCACTGGACCCCTACACCAGCCACGGCCACGATGGTCTGATTGAAAATGGCTACGTGGTGAATGATCCATCCGTAACCATTCTTTCCCAGCAAGCAGTAAATCAGGCTGCTGCCGGTGTAGACATTATTGCCCCATCAGACATGATGGATGGCCGTATTGAGGCTATTCGGCGTGATTTGGACGGCAACGGGCTGATTAACACCCGGATTATGTCCTACGCGGCCAAATACGCCAGCGCATTTTACGGCCCGTTCCGTGATGCTCTGGGGTCTGGCGGTATGCTGAAAGGTGATAAAAAAACCTATCAGATGGACCCTGCCAACAGCGATGAAGCCCTGCGTGAAGTAGAAATGGACATTGCTGAAGGCGCAGATATGGTGATGGTCAAACCCGGCCTGCCGTATCTGGATATCATCCGCCGTGTGAAAGATGAATTCCACGTGCCCACCTTTGCCTATCAGGTATCTGGTGAATATGCGATGCTGATGGCTGCCATCCGCAATGGCTGGCTGGATCATGAACGCGCCGTTATGGAAAGCCTGCTGGCCTTCCGCCGCGCGGGTGCCAATGGCATTTTAACGTATTTTGCTATTGAAGCTGCAGAACGTATCCGGGCATCTTTCGGCCAATAAGTTGCCAGTCAATATCACGGCATATGGGCCAGAGTTTTCTGGCCCATAATTTTGTTGCGGGATCATTTCTCCCCATGACGTCATCGCAAGACAGGCCGCATTTTTTCTACACCGCGCCACCCGGTGCCTGTCCGTATCTGCCCAATCGCATTGAGCGTAAAATACTGGTGGATCTTGCAACTCCGGATGCCAACTTCCTACACAGCCGCCTTTCCCATGCCGGTTTCAGGCGGAGCCATACCCTGGCTTACGCACCTATTTGCGATGGTTGCTCTGCCTGCATTCCTATTCGTTTGCCTGTCAGAAACCTAACGCCTCATCGCACACAAAAACGCGCAGTCCGGCGGAATGCTGATCTTATGCGCAGCCTCCTGCCCCCTACCGCTACAGACGAACAATACACACTCTTCCGCAGATATCTGGATAGCCGCCATTCCGATGGTGAAATGGCGGGCATGTCCATGCATGATTACCGGATTATGGTGGAAGAAACGCCTGTAGATACGCGACTTGTCGAATTTCGTACACCAGACGCCACCTTAATGGCCGCCAGCCTGATTGATGTTCTGGAAGATGGGCTTTCTGCTGTTTACAGCTTTTATGAGCCTAACTGCCCTCAACGTTCTCTCGGCAGTTTTGCCATTCTTTCCTTGGCAGAATTAGCCATGCAGATGGAGTTACCATACCTGTATCTGGGGTATTGGGTGCCGGGCAGCCCTAAAATGGCTTACAAAGAACGCTTTCAGCCCGCAGAAATTTTGCGCAATGGCACATGGCAGAAGTTGGACCTAAACTATCCCCCCAAAACAGAAAGGGCCCATCCGTTTCCGGAAGGCCCTCTGTTCTAAGCGGCAGTGCTTAAGGCTTTTTACCCGCCCAAGGTGGCGCAACTTTGCCAACCGCCGCGCGGCGGCTAACCCAATCTTGCAGATCAGCAAACTGGCGCACACGCGCAGTGCCCGGCCAGTGCAGCCCATCTGCTGCAGTAAACACCACAGCTTGGCGCAACCCTCCTCCATCCGAGTATTTCTGCAAAGCCACACCAAGGCCGCGCGCCATGACGGGCAACTGCTCCAATGGGAAAATCAGGAATCGCCGGTTATCCCCCACAACGGCAACATGGTCTCCTTCTGCGGGTACACATATGCGGGCAAACTCGCCTTCCTTCAGGTTCAGCACCTGTCGGCCCGATCGTTTTTCCGCCACCAAGGCTTCTTCTTCCACCAGCATGCCACGCCCAGCGCTTGAAGCCACCAAGCGGCGTTTGCCATCTTCTATCGGGAAAACAGCCAGAAGGTCTTCATCGTTGGAAAGGTCAATCAACAGGCGAATAGGCTGCCCATCCCCGCGGCCTCGCGGTAGATCGGCCCCTTTTACGGTATAGGCTCGCCCATCTGTTGCAAAGAAGCAGAGCCTATCTGATGTCTGGCAAGGAATAGCCAGCTTGAAAGCATCCCCTTCCTTAAACTTCTGATTTTCCAGATCAACATTATGGCCTTTAACCGCACGCACCCATCCTTTTTGAGAAAGGATCATGGTGAGTGGTTCGCGCTCAACTTCTTCCACCACGGAAATATCAACAGGCTTGGGTGCAGAAAGGATAGTGCTTCTACGCTCACCCAAACGCCCTTTCCCGAAAGCTTTGATCATGGTTGTTAATTCGCGCTCGATCGTTTTCCAGCGCTGTTTTTCACTATCAAGCAATGCCATTAATGCTGCTTGCTCGGCAGAAAGCGCATCATGCTCCTTGCGGATTTCCATCTCCTCAAGGCGCCGCAAACTCCGCAGGCGCATGTTAAGCACGGATTCTGCTTGCAAATCTGTTAGCTTGAACGTGGCTATCAGGCTGGCCTTAGCATCATCCTCTTCCCGAATAATGCGAATAACCTCATCCAGGTTAAGATAAACAGCAAGAAAACCCGAAAGAATTTCCAGCCGCCGTTCCACCGCTGTCAATCTATGGCGGCTTCGGCGTTCCAGCACTTCATGCCGATGGTTCAACCATGCCTGAATAACCTGCTTAAGCCCCATTACACCGGGTGAACGATCCGCCCCCAGCACATTCATGTTCAGGCCAAAGCGACTTTCCAGCGGTGTGGCGCGAAACAATGTTTCCATCAGCACTTCTGGTTCTATACCGCGTGTTTTGGGCTCCAGAATCAGACGAATTTCATCCGTACTTTCATCACGGATATCCCCTAGCAGAGGCAGTTTTTTCTGATCCAGCAAATCAGCAATCTGCTCAATCAGGCGAGATTTCTGCACCTGATACGGAATTTGCGTAACCACAATATGCCACGTACTAAAACGGCCCTGTTCAACCTCCCACCGCGCACGCATTCTAAAGCTGCCACGGCCTGTTTCGTACGCCTGCAAAATAGCATCCGAATCTTCCACAATCAGGCCACCGGTGGGAAAATCCGGCCCCGGCATAAGCTCTAGCAGCTCCTGCGTAGTGGCAGAAGGTTTACGCACCAACAAAGCAGCAGCAGCGCAAACTTCTGCTGCATTATGGGGCGGAATACTGGTGGCCATACCCACAGCAATACCTGCCGCACCATTGGCAAGCAGATTGGGGAAAGCCGATGGAAGCACAACGGGTTCCTGCTCCTCACCATCATAGGTGGGGCGAAAATCTACGGCATCATCTTCAATGCCGTCCAACAGGGCCACGGCAACTTCTGTCAGGCGAGCTTCCGTGTACCGCATGGCGGCCGGGTTATCACCATCAACAGAACCAAAATTCCCCTGCCCTTCTACCAGCGGGTAACGTGCGGCAAAATCCTGCGCCAGCCGCACCAGCGCTTCGTAAACAGAAGCATCACCATGAGGGTGGAACTTACCAATAACATCACCCACCACGCGGGCGCATTTTTTAAAACCAGAAGCCGGATCTAGCCGGAGCTGATGCATGGCATAAACCAAGCGCCGATGCACTGGCTTAAGCCCATCCCGCACATCCGGCAAAGAGCGGGACATGATGGTGGAAAGCGCATAGGCCAGATAACGCTCACTCAGCGCCTCTGCCAGTTTTGTTTCCTCAATATGTCCTGCGGTTTCGCTCATCTGCCATCCCTGGAAAGCTGTGCATGATCCATTAAAAACAAGACATACAGCCCTCGTATCGGTTGTGCCAGTCTTGCGCTACTCGGTTATAGGTGTTTGGTCTGCCAGAACACGCATTTCCAGCCGATCATAGAGCCGTTGGCGTGCTGCGGGTAAGGGTAAATGGCGCTGGCCAAAGGCATCGCGCGCCAGAAAATGGCCTGTTAGGCGTAAACCTGCCAACCAATCTGCCGCATGACCGGTTTGTTCTGTATCTCGCAAAAAAGACGGAAGTGGCAAAAGCCGATCTTTCCACTCTCCTGCACCTTCCTCACTAACTGCGCGCCCCGTACGTGGTGAGACATAATGTAGATTTTCTGTGCTACCGGTAACCGCACAAGCGGAAAGGTCCAGCCCAAAACCTAAAGTTACCAGCAGTGCCATTTCCCACCGCACTACGTGTGGCATACCTTCCCGTTCTGCAACAACAGGATCATACCCCAAAAAGGTAAGTAAACGCACAGTTTCTGCAAAAAGAAATGGGCAAGGATCAGCTTCTGGCAACGTAACATCCGCCAACACACAAACAGATTGCACCATGCCTAGCGCTAGCGGAGCATCCAGCAATCGTGCAGCACAGGCGTAAAGTAGTTCGCCAGAAATTTGTAATGGTGCTGCGGCGCTGCGTTTATGAAAGCTGGTTTTAACCACATTGCCCGGTTGCCATAGGGCGCGGCCCGCTTTACTGGCACCGCCATAGGCTATACCCCGCAGAGGGCCGTAATCTTCTGTTAAAACGTGTATGCGTGCGCTGGTTTCGCCCTGCACACCTGCAAAAAGCACAAGGGCGGGAGCCTCCTTTTCATAGGAAGTCCCGCCCTTGTCCATCACTCGGAAAGCTCGACCTTAGACGCCAGCAACCTTGGCGACTTCAGCGGCAAAGTCATCTTCTTCTTTTTCGATGCCTTCACCCAACTGGAAGCGATCAAAGCCAACCAGCTTAACGCCAGCTTTCTTCAGCACGTCTTTCACGCGGGTTTCGCCATCATGCACCCATACCTGCTCCAGAAGCACAACTTCTTCGTAGAACTTACGGATGCGGCCTTCGACCATCTTTTCGATGATAGCTTCTGGCTTGCCAGAAGCGCGGGACTGTTCAATCAGCACTGCGCGTTCACGTTCAACTTCTGCCGGATCAAGGCTGGTAACATCCAGAGCGGAAGGACGTGTGGCAGCAACGTGCATGCCAACCTGACGGCCAAGCTGTTCGATAGCTTCATCAGCGGTCGGGGCTTCAATAGCAGCCAGAACGCCAATCTTGCCCAGACCGGGGCGCAGGGCACCGTGAACATAGGTAGCAACCACGCCAGACGGCACAGTAAACACACGTGCCCGACGCAGGGTCATGTTTTCACCGATGGTTGCAACCAGATGCGTCAGTTCATCAGCAACGGTACGACCGGTTTCCAACGTGGCAGCCTTAATGGCTTCCAGATCTTCACCAACCTTAAGCGCAACTTTAGCAACGGATTCCACAAAGTTCTGGAAGGATTCGTTACGGGCCACAAAGTCGGTTTCAGCGTTTACTTCAACCATGGCAGCCACTTTGTCTGCAGAGGCAACGCCTACCAGACCTTCAGCAGCAACACGGCCAGATTTTTTTGCCGCAGCAGCAAGGCCCTTAGTACGCAGCCAATCAATAGCGGCTTCGATATCACCGTTGGCTTCGTTCAGTGCTTTTTTGCAGTCCATCATGCCTGCGCCAGTTTTTTCGCGCAGTTCCTTGACCAGTGCAGCCGTAATTGCCGCCATAATTCTATACTCCTTGAAAAACCCGAACGCGCCCACTTAGGGGCGCGAACCGGAATATTCCATGGCCTGCCAATGCAGGCATTCATGCAGGAAAAAACAGCCCGGCATGATAACCGGGCTGTTTGTGTATTCCGTTAGCTTGCAGCCGGTGCTGGTGCCGGTGTTTCTGCTGCCGGAGCGGCTTCCAGAGCAGGCTCAACAGGCAGTTCTTCAGCAGCGCCGATATCCTGACCGGAAGCGCCCAGTTCTGCGGAAATACCGTCCAGAACAGCGGAAGAAACCAGATCGCAATACAGGCCGATAGCGCGGATGGCATCATCGTTACCCGGAATCGGGAAGGTAACACCACGCGGATCGGAGTTGCTGTCCAGAATAGCCACAACCGGGATACCCAGCTTGTTGGCTTCTTCAATAGCCAGCTTTTCCTTGTTGGTGTCGATCACGAACAGGATGTCCGGCAGGCCACCCATTTCCTTGATCCCGCCCAAGGAGCGTTCCAGCTTGTCGCGCTGGCGGGTCATGTCCAGAATTTCTTTCTTGGTCAGACCAGCGGTTGCGCCGTCCAGCGTTTCTTCAATGCCACGCAGGCGCTTGATGGAACCCTGAATGGTCTTCCAGTTTGTCAGCATACCGCCGAGCCAGCGGTGATTGACGTAGTACTGACCGCAACGACGAGCTGCTTCTGCAATCGGATCCTGCGCAGCACGCTTGGTGCCAACAAACAGAACGCGGCCACCACCAGCAACAGTGTTGCGGATAGCCTGCAGAGCACGATCAAGCAGGCCAACAGTCTGCTGCAGATCAATAATATGAACCTGGTTGCGCACACCGAACAGATACGGCGCCATGCGCGGGTTCCAGCGACGGGTGTGGTGACCAAAGTGAACACCAGCTTCCAGAAGCTGACGAAGGGTAAAATCAGGCATCGCCATAAGCGTATTCCTACCTTTCTGGTTATTCCTCCGCGAGACGTTACCCTGCCGGACAGGCAGAGCACCAGATGGTGTTTTCCTCGCGTGCGTTATGCTCCCGGCCTTGACCGAGCGCGGCCCTTATGGCCGTTTTTTTGCGCTCGGACAAGATAAAAAACGCTCTTTTCAGGCTGCGTCTTCTGCCTTGGAGACTGTTTCTTCTGGATGGGCGTATTTGTTAGGCACACCACTACGCGCCAGCAGAGCACGAAGCGACTTTACAACAGGGAACACTTCAACGTTGTGATCTCCGCCCAGTTCACGCCATGCGTTCTGTTCCATTTCCACAATTTCGCGGTCTTCTTCAAAGATGCGATGTGTGAAAATACCCAGCGCAGGCCATGCCAGATTGAGCAGGAAGTTCCATTTGGGTTTTTTAACAGAAAGCAGACCAAACGCCTGCGTAACCTGCTGTGTTTCACCCAGCGGCACATAGGATGTCCACAAATCCATGATCAGATCGCCATCCTTATCGTGAATCTGGAGTGTCTGATATGGATAGGTGGTACGGATGGACACAACTTCTTCAACCGGCTGCTCCCGGTCTTCGTAGTCATGATGCTTGCCAAAAATCAGGGCTTCAGCCAGCGGCTGATTACCACCTTTGCGGGCAAAGCTGTAGCGTGCTTCCAGAAAATCATCACCCTTATCCTGCCCCAAGAAGCGCGCCGTGATGGAGCCCATCTGCCGCCGATGCAGGAACTGATGGTTCATGTCCATCAGGTTTTCATGCATAAAGGTGTAGTGACATTTCAGCCGCGGGCTGAACATGCGGGTTTTGTATTCCGGGTTCCCCACCTGCGCCACGTCTGGCACGGGCACTTTATCAGCCAAAGCCGGATCACCGGGGAAGATAAAGATCAGGCCGCTTTTTTCACGGCAAGGGTAAGACTTAACCGGACGGCCCACCCCTTCCTTGTTCAGATAAGGCACGGTTACACATTTACCTGCGCGGTCAAATGCCCAGCCGTGGTAGCAGCATTTTACACACCCCTTATCATCCACAACGCCCTTGCTCAGCGGCACCTGCCGATGTGCGCAACGGTCTTCTAGCGCATAAACAGGCCCATATTCAGGGCGAATAAGTGCGATGGGGTGGCCAGCATAACGCGCGGCAAATGTTTTGCCGGGGCGCACCTTGTGCGACCACGCCACAGGGTACCAGAAATTAGGATCACAATCGATCTGCCGAAGATCATAATGCGGCGTATTAGAACCGTCCGCCTGTTTTCCCTTGGCCTCTTCCACCAGCATGACGTCACCCTTTCAGAATCCAACAAGGCCGATGCAGCAGGAACAACATCACCTTAAAAACATGCCTATGCCCACGTGCCCTACAATTCCGCATCACGAAACTGCCTGAACAAACATGGGCGGGGATGACGCCTTCAAGATATTGAAGCTGCTTTTTGCTCAGCCCTGCCGCGCCATCACATGGGTGGGAAGGTTAGCCGATTTTGTACGCTGCGCCCAGATGCAAACAACCAACCAAGCTGTGCACTGGCCGCAACGGTCCTATCCTGCCAGACCACATACCTCATAGAAACAGGCACTCTCCATTGCATTATTGCGGGGCGTGATTTTCCAGAAGATGCGTAGAAGACGGCTGATTGTTACCGGGGATTGTCTCACTTGGGCTTTCCACCACCCCGGACTTCTTGCCATGCGAGGTATGGTGAGGATGGTATTCCTTAACCGGATGAGCCGGGTTCTTGCCATCGTTAGAAGGCGGTTGCGTGCCGGGTTGCTCATCTACCGTGCGTGGGTTGCTCCATAGCTTTTTAGATGGATCAACATGCTCACCATTCGGCCCTTCGGCCGCTTTTGAGGGAGCCTTCCCCTGCTGGGAAGCAGCGCCCTCGGCTGTAGGCGGCGTACCACTATTATCCTGCGCCATAGCCAATGCTGGCATCACACTTAAAGACGCGCCAAGCAGCATAGAAGTTAAGATTTTCTGCATGGGATATTCCTTTTAATAAAATGAGGTATCCCGTTTTCCAACGCCAGCAATTTGGAAGAGTTGCAAATTTTATTTTTTCAGAATTTCCCTTATTTTTCCACAAGATTCTGGATGGCATGAGAGCGCTTTTCCATCCAAATGCGTAACAGTGCGCAAGGAAAGGCTGTTTGTTAAATACACCCCTTGCGCTTTTACAATATCTTCGTAACAGACAGGCCGCTCTTGCATTACGCCCGCATTTAATAGCAGCCTACGGGCAATGCCCGGTAAAGCGCCTTCTGTAACAGGAGGCGTTATCAATCCTGCCTCTGTTTGCATAACAATATTACTAATTGTGCTTTCCGCTATATGCCCTTGCATATTTAGTAAAAGGGCATCATCGCAGCCTTTTCGCTCTGCTTCCTGCCTTGCTACAATACCGGGCAAATAACTGAGCGATTTAATACGAGAAAGTGGGGAAAGCTCATCTCTGCGAACCAGCTCACTCACACACACACGAACAGACTGCTCCCTAAAAACACCGGCAGCACCTGTTATAAAAACTGTTGGCTTGCAGTGTTCTGGCGGCAGCAGGCCGCGTGGCGCCACCCCGCGCGTTACAGTCAACCGGACAGAGCCATTCTCAAAACCAGCACATGCCAAAAACTCCCGGATCGCCTGCAAAGTATTCTCTTGCTCTGGAACAGGTAACCCCAGAACTTGAGCACCATTACAAAGACGCTGATAATGCCATAAAAAATGCGGCACTGTGCCGTTCTTTATGCGCAAAGTTTCAAACAACCCGTCTCCCAATGTCACGCCACGATCTAGCGGGCTGATAGCAGCTTGGTCTACGGGATATATTTTGCCGTTTAACCAGATAATACTCACGCCTGCCCCCAGAACTTCTGAAATGGTGCAAATTTCAGGCGCATTTCTTCATATTCCTTTTCTGGGTCAGATAGAATGGTTACACCACCCCCAACACCAATACTCAGATGATTTTTGGAATGCTCCAAACTGCGAATAATTACAGAACTGTCCATACTGCCATCTATTCCAATACGAAACACAGTGCCGCAATACGCACCTCTGGCAGAGGCTTCCAACTCATCTATAATCTGCATGGCCCGATATTTGGGGGCTCCTGTTACAGATCCTGGGGGCAATGTTACTTTCAAAAGATCAAAAACATCTTTATCAGGCAGCAACTTTCCACGAATTTCTGAAACCAGATGATGCACATGCGGAAACTGCTCTACCACCAGCAGGTCTGGCACATACACGCTGCCTATTTGTGCCATACGGCCGATATCATGCCGCATGAGGTCAACAATCATCAGGTTTTCGGCACGCTCTTTTTCATCATGTAGAAGTGCATTATGCCAAAAAGCATCTTCTTCTGGCGTTTGCCCTCGTGGTGCCGTGCCTTTGATTGGCCGTGATGAAACACAACCATTCGCATCCACTTTCAAAAATCTTTCTGGGGAAGAAGATAGCAGCGCAAAATCTGAACCGCATGACAAATACGCACCAAAAGGTGCTGGTATTTGCTGCCGTAACGCACGATAGACCTCAGCACTCAGCACATTTTTGGCCATTTCCGTTGTATATCGACACGTTATATTCGCCTGAAAAATATCTCCCGCAGCAATATAATTCCGTGTTTGCGTAACGCTCTGACAATAAGCTGCATGATTTTGGTCTGGAACAAACGGCTTGGTTACATGTAGCTTATATGATGGAACACGCTCAGGAAGCATGTTCCATTCCCTTATAGACTGCGCCACATTGAGTTCATTCACAAAAAAACTTGAAATTCCCGCAAGAAACACACGTTTTTCAAAGCGATCCCAAATAAAGGCATGATCATACATACCTGCCGCCAATGCGGGTGTATTCCGGTCTTTATGGCGAGATAAAACGCCTTCCAGAATCATTCCCATTTGATAACTGGCAAACCCAATAAGACCACCCCAGAATGGAATACCTTGCTGGCATGATCCACCCGCATATTCTTTTAATTCATCATGAAAAATACGTAGAATTTCAAAAATATTATCAGAAGAAATTATCGGTTTTTTTGTGCCATCCACCTCTATTTCATGAGGCCAGGCCACCACTGTATGGCATGGGTTGTGGCAAAAAATCTGCCATCGGCTTCGATTATCTATCTTGCCGCCACTATCCAGAAAAGCACACCATGGCTGTTGGCCCCATGCCGATAAAACAACATCGGGCTCCCTCCATTGTAGCTCCTTTACCTGAACCAATGTTAGACCTGTTCTACCCGAGAAACGCCAGAAAGTGTGCGCAACCTTTGCCCTAAAACGGGTGTAACCTTGTAACGGCCTCGTAGGCGCACCTCTACATCGCAACTATCTGCAACACCCGGCAACAAAACAACCCGCCCTGCTCCGCCCTTTTGTGGTTCCAGAATAGCTTGCAAATCTGGCAAGGCATCGGGCTTTTCTAACCATACCCGCATTTCGCTTTGTCCTTGTGCCGCAGCGGCTTCCAAATCCACAATATCTGTAGCGGTAAGCCGCAGAGCTTCGCCTTCTAGCTTTAAATCGGCTGTTACGAGTATAGCGGTACCAGCTACCAGAATATCACGCACACGCGTCAGCACTTCCGAAAAAACAGTTACTTCGCAACCACCAGATGCATCGGAAAGGCGTACCCATGCCATTTTATTACCTGTGCGGGTTGGGCGTTCCTTTTTATCCACCACACAGCCAGCAATTTTAACCCGGCCACCACCCAGTTCCGCCGCTGTTAACAACTGAGAGGTACGCGTCACACCCAAACGGCGCAGTACCGAACCATAAGCATCCAACGGGTGGGCTGTCATATGGAAGCCAATAGCTTCTGCCTCCATCGCCAGACGTTCAAATTCTGGCCAATCGTGCCCTTCCACCAACCGCAGAGGCTCAACTTCACCTGGGCCACCAAACAACCCAATCTGGCCAGAAGCTGCCTCCTGCGCCTGGCTATGTGCCCGCCTTAAAATAACATCTGCTGATCTGAAAACACGGGCCCGGTTTTTATCAATACATTCAAACGCACCAGCTTTTGCCAGATTTTCCAACTGCATCCGGTTGATGTGCTTGGGATCAATACGGATTGCAAAATCTGCTAGATTTTTGAAAGGTTTTTCTCCCCTCACCTCCACCAGAGATTCCATTGCACCATAGCCCACCTTTTTGATGGCAGCTAGCGCATAGCGGATTGCGTATGTTCCATCTGGCTGTTTTTCGACCGAAAAATCAGCTTCTGATTTATTGATATTTGGCGGCAACACTGCAATGTGCATCCGCTCTGCTTCCTGACGCAAAGCAGCAAGTTTTTCTGTACGTTCCCGCGCCAAAGACATGCAAGCAGCCAAAAAGGCCACTGGATGGTTAGCCTTCATCCATGCTGTTTGGTACGAAACAAAAGCATAAGCAGCGGCATGAGATTTATTAAAGCCGTAATCTGCAAACTTAGCCATAAGGTCAAAAACCTCAACGGCTTTATCACGGTCAATCCCGCGCTTGGTGGCGCCTTCTGTAAAAATTTCGCGCTGGTGATCCATTTCCGAACGGATCTTTTTACCCATGGCACGACGTAGCAAATCTGCGCCACCCAGGCTGTAGCCAGCCATTTTTTGGGCAATCTGCATAACCTGTTCCTGATAGACCATGATGCCATAGGTCTCTTCAAGAATATCGCGAATTTCCTCGTGCGGGGGCTCCCATACCTCTCCGTGTTTTCTACGGCAATAATCGGGAATATTCGCCATTGGCCCTGGGCGATACAGCGCCACAGCTGCAATCAGGTCTTCTATGCGGGTTGGGCGCATTTGTTTAAGAACATCGCGCATGCCCGCGCCTTCAAACTGGAAGACGCCAGCGGTATCACCCCGCCCCAACATTTCATACGTTTTGGGGTCATCCAGCGGAATGTGGCTGAGATCTACATCCTTGCCCATACGGCGGATGAAATCGACACCCCGTTTGAGAATAGTGAGTGTTGTTAAACCAAGAAAGTCGAACTTAACGAGACCCGCCTGCTCAACAAACTTCATGTTATATTGAGTGACGAGCGTATCACTTTTCGGGTCTCGGTACAGCGGCACAAGCTGCACAAGCGGCCTATCGCCTATCACCACCCCAGCCGCATGCGTACTGGCATGGCGGAAGAGCCCTTCCAACTGCTGGGCTATTTCCAGCAGCCTGCGCAGGGCCTCATCATTATCACGCATTTCCTGCAGCTTGGGTTCACCTGCAATGGCTTCTTTTAGGGTAACCGGTTTGGCAGGATTGTTAGGGATAAGCTCTGCCACACGGTTAACCATACCATACGGCAAACCCAGCACACGCCCAACATCGCGCACGGCAGCACGCGCTTGCAGCTTACCGAAGGTAATAATCTGCGCAACACGGTCTGATCCATATTCATGCCGCACATAGGAAATCACTTCGTCTCGCCGATCCTGACAGAAATCGATATCAAAGTCAGGCATGGAGACGCGTTCTGGATTTAGAAAACGTTCGAACAGCAAATTAAACGGAATAGGGTCAATATCCGTAATGGTAAGCGCCCATGCAGCCAAAGACCCCGCACCAGAACCACGGCCCGGCCCAACCGGTATGCCATGCGCCTTAGCCCACTGGATAAAGTCCGCCACGATCATGAAGTAACCGGGAAACCCCATTTTGGAGATAATATCCAGCTCGAAACGTAAACGTTCCTTATATTTCTCTACTGTTTCTGCATCCAGCTTCATGCCGGACATACGGTGTTCCAACCCTTCCCACGCCATAGCACGCAGGGTTTCATCTTCTGTCGCGCCTTCTCTTACCTTAGGGCAAACTGGCAAAAGCGGCTTGCGGGTTTCCACCTTAATGGCGCAGCGGCGGGCTATTTCCAAAGTGTTGTCACACGCATCTGGCAAATCGGCAAAAAGTGCGCGCATCATTTCCGGCGGCTTGAACCAATGCTCCGGCGTTACACGAAAGCGGTCTTTTTCTGCCATCGTGCGCCCTTGAGCGATGCACAACAGGGCATCCTGTGCTTCGTACATTTTTGGTGTAGGAAAAAAGCACTCATTCGTTGCCACTAATGGCAGACCAAACCGATCGGCCAACGTCAGCACGCCCGGTTCCACAGCTTTTTCAACACCTAATCCATGCCGGTGCAGTTCTACAATCAGCCTGTCACCAAAGGCTTCATGCACACGGGCCAGCCATTTTTCGGCATCTTCCGTTTGCCCTTCTGCCAGCATCTGAAAAAGTGGCCCACGTGTGCCACCTGTCAGCAGCAACAGCCCCTCTGCTTTCTCACATAGCAAATCCAGAGAAACAAAAGGGTCTGCCGGATCTGAATTTTGGAACCCGGCTGAAGAAAGAAACTGGAGATTCGCCAACCCTGCTTCATTCTGTGCCAGAAGCACTACAGGCTCGGCGGGAGCGCCGGGTTTGTCATTACGCGCAGGCAGGCCGATCTGGCTGCCAATAATAGGCTGAATACCGCTTTTGGTACAATACTGAGAAAATTCCAACGCCCCGAACAGATTGCCTGAATCTGCAATACCCACAGCAGGCATGTGCATTTCCTTCGCCAGCCCCACAATATCGGGCACACGAATGGCCCCCTGGCTAAGCGAATAGGCAGAATGAACACGAAGATGAACAAAATCAGCGTAAGACATGTGTCTTTATAGCACAGACTTGAAGCTTTTCACTCTGCCTAAAGTTTTGTTTCAAGCTAGTCCCCACGCGTGTGGGGAACACTGCCTGTTAGGCAGTCTGGACATTCCGAATGTAAATGTAGCAGGGAATACGGAATGACGTGCTGGTGGGGCCTCCCGGTAACCCCACAATTTGCTCCGCCATTAAGGCGTGCCCTGGTCGGGAGAATATCGCCAGATCACAGCATGTCATCCGCAAAAGCTGTATAGCAGCATAAGAAAGGCGCTGTCATGCCCTCAGTTATTGTTTCTGGATCAACGCAGCCTATTAATCGGATTGCTGCAATTGACCGTAATCCGGGTGAGACAATTCATCCCCGTGTGTGCGGGGAACAACTCTTTGTGGAACCATTTGATTCCATAGCATTATTTTACTGTCAAAGAATCCACCAACCATAAAAGGGCCCAGCCACTTCTGGAATAGTGGCACATTCATGGATACATTGCAGCACTTTGCAGTTTGGAACACTTATTCCGGCTGACTAAATTACTGGCGTTCAGGATTCATCATGCAGATTGTAAAAACCAAAGCAGAACTGGCAGCTCTCAGCACCAGTTGGCGGAAAGATGGCCAGACTATTGGCTTTGTGCCGACCATGGGCGCACTTCATGCAGGCCATATCTCACTCATAAATGCGCTGGATGGCAAAGCCTCCCGTCGAATTGTGTCCATTTTTGTAAATCCTATCCAATTCAACAACACCAATGATTTCCAGCATTACCCGCGCGGGCTGGAAGATGATGCTGGCCTGCTACGCAATACCGGCAAAGTGGACGTGCTTTACGCCCCAGATGAAAGCCAAATGTACCCTCCCGGCTTTGCAACTCGTATAAGTGTTTCTGGGCTGGATACTATGCTGTGTGGCGGAGACAGACCCGGCCATTTTGATGGCGTTGCCACTGTGGTTACCAAACTGTTTTTACAAACACGCGCCAATATCGCGGCCTTTGGTGAAAAAGATTACCAGCAACTCTGCCTCATCAAACGCATGGTGCAGGATTTGGATCTACCTGTAGGTATTTTACCCGTGCCCACTTTGCGAGAAGCAGACGGGCTTGCCCTTTCATCCCGCAACCGCAGGCTTACGCCACAACAACGCCAACAAGCCACGCTCCTGCCCCAAGCCCTAAAGGCATGCCTTGCAGCCATGCGGAACGGCACAAATGTAGAAAGCAGCTTGGCCACATGCCGTGAAGCATTAAAGAATGCAGGCTTTCACGTTCATTATCTGGAACTCCGCAATGCGGAAAATCTGGCACTTGCCCCTATTGCCAGCAAAGATACACGTTTGTTTATAGCTGCCAGCTTAGGAGACATCCGGCTTATTGATAATATGCCGTTTGCCTAACTTTGGTTTTCCATAAAACTTTTTCCACTATAGCAAAGAACCCAAAATCATGAGCATCAAACGTCTTGCTCCCGAAGAACGCTTAACAGGCGCTGTTATTCATAATGGTCTTGTTTATCTGGCTGGCCAGATTGCCGATGATTCCACATTGGATGCAGAAGGCCAGATGGCTGATATTCTACGGCAGGTAGATGCCTTATTGGCTGAAGCTGGCACGGACAAAAGCCGCCTTATTTCCGCACAGATCTTTCTGGCCGACATGAATGATATGGCTGGCATGAATCGTGCATGGGATGCATGGCTGGACAAAAACAATAAACCCGCCCGCGCAACGGTAGAAGCCAAACTGGCAGACCCCACATGGAAGGTGGAACTCACCGGAATTGCCGCGTTGCCTCAACCATAATTGCTTTAATAGTGGACGGCTGTTTTGCCAGCCGTTCACTACAAAAAACGAGGCATAAGCAAATGCTTTAATGCATTGATACAATTTATAAATTTTACAGGGAAATAAGGCTGGCTCCCGAAGTAGGACTCGAACCTACGACCCAGCGATTAACAGTCGCTTGCTCTACCAACTGAGCTATTCGGGACCAGCGAGGGAGCATATAGCTAACCTAAATCGCGCCGTAAACCCCCTTTTTTATTTTTTTTCATATCTCCTCCATCACTCATAAAGCGACAGACACAGCAAGACATAGTAAACCTACAAAAATGAACGCCCAAGGTCCTTCCCAAACACGTCGTAATCTCCTGCTAGCCGGTATGGGCGGTATTGCCGCCATTGGCGGAGGAACCTTTTTGGCAACACGAGGCAAGCATCACACACACAAACAGCCCGATGGTGCTTATCGGCAGATCAAAATAGGTTGGCCAAATTCTGGATCGGCACCAGTTTTGGCTGTGGCTGCACAAAAAGATTTTTTTGCGCATTACAGCTTGGATGTCGATCTGCCCTTCGCCACCATAAATGGGGAAGACACCATTAATGCACTGGCCAGAGGGGATATTTCCTACGCCGTAGCCCCTGCTCTTACGTGGCTCAGGCACCTTTATGCAGGGCTAAATGCGCAGTTGCTTATTGGGGTGCAGCCGGGCAATTTTCGGCTGTTAGTACGCCGCAGCAGCCATATTACACGGCTAGACCAGCTTATGGGCCACACTGTAGCCGTTATGGATCAGAACGCAGCAGATAAGCTGTTTTTTGCCATTATGATGCGCCGCAAAGGGCTAGACGCCATGAACCGCATCAACTGGCTGGATCTACCTCTCCCACAAATTGATGATGCCGCACGCAGCCAAAGAATTGATGCCGTTGTCGCGCATGATTATCAGGCATGGTGGCTGCTTCAATCCTTCCCTGATCTGTTTATTGAACTAGCAGGCAGCAATACTGGCCACTATGCTGAGCGCACAAGTATGGTGCTTGGCGCCTCCAGTTCTGCCCTACAAGATGACCCAGATGCCGCCATTGCCCTTGTGCTGGCCCTACGTGATGCAGCACGCTGGACAGATACCCACCGCGATGATGCTGCAACCCTGATTGCACCAGATATTACGGATCTTTCTGTAGCCAGTATACGCGCCATGCTACACAGTGAACCTGCTATCCGGCCCGTTATTGGCAAATCATTGCGCGAACAACTGGCGCAGTATTGTGATGAACTGCAACTGGTCAGCCTACTGCCCGACACGGAAGACAGCACAGCACTTGCTCATCATTATGCGCGGAATGTTTTGAAAGAATAAAGTAAAGTGCAGGCACATTTTTAATTGCGCCTGCACTTTACTTGAAAGCTTTACTGCAAGCCTTCTACAAACTGAGCAATACGCTGGCAGGCCTCACGCAGTGTTTCATCTGCCGTTGCGCAGGACAAACGCAAATAAGGTGAATGCCCAAAGGCGCTTCCTGGCACAGTGGCTACAAAAGCCTCTTCCAGCAAAGCTAATGCAAAGTCATGGTCTGTTTCTAACCGCTTACCGGCAGCAGTTGTTCGGCCAAGACACCCGGCAACACCCGGATACGCATAAAACGCACCATCGGGCATAGCGCAGGTAAACCCCGGAATGGCCCGCAATGCTTCCACAACCATCCGGCGGCGGCGGCCATATGTTGCCACCATTTCCTGCACCAAATCTGCCGGGCCATCCAACGCAGCCGCTGCCGCCGCCTGCGCTATGGAGCACACGCCAGATGTGGCATTGCCCTGAACACCCCGCATGGTAGCGATAAGATCTGCCGGACCGCCCGCAAAACCTACGCGCCAGCCTGTCATGGCATAAGCTTTAGAAACGCCATTAAGGGTAATGGTGCGTTCTTTCAGATCAGGCGCTACAGCGGCAATAGATGCTGATTTTGCACCATCAAACACCAGATGTTCGTAAATCTCATCTGAAAGTATCCAGATATCTGGATACTGCCGCAACACTTCCGCAATAGCCCGCAGATCATCCGCTGAGCACACACCACCTGTTGGATTATTAGGAAAGTTCAACACCACCCAACGTGTGCGCGGTGTCAGCACTTTTGCCAGTTCATCCGCCTTCAGGCGGAAACCATCTTCCTCCCGGCAAGGTACAAAAACAGGTGTTGCACCAAACATACGGGCAATAAGCGGATAGCTGACCCAATAAGGCGTGGGCACCACCACTTCATCACCCGCATTCAGCGTGGCCATAAAAGCGTTGAAGATAACCTGCTTGCCACCGTTGGAGACCATAATCTCCTCCGGCTTATAATCCAGACCGTTTTCACGCGTGAACTTGCGGGCAATGGCCGCCTTAAGGGCTGGCGTACCATCTACGGGTGGATATTTGGTCTGCCCAGCCAAGGCGGCCTGATGGGCGGCCTCTACCACGGCAGACGGTGTGGCAAAATCCGGTTCCCCCAAAGCAAGGGAGATAACGGGCTTGCCTTCCGCCTTAAGTACGCGTGCACGGCGTGCCATTTCAATAGTAGCCGGTGCAGGCAAACCTTTTAGTCTATTCGCAAAAGACCGCGCCATATTTTACAGCAGCCCTTTGCAAAAGCGCTGAATACGTGCGCAAGCTTCGCGCAGGCTATCTGTATCCGTAGCATAGGAAATACGGATATGACCGGGGAACATGAAGGCCGAACCATGCACAGCGGCAACGCCTTCTTCTTCCAACAGAGCTGTTACGAAATCTTCATCCGTTTCCAGCTTTTTGCCACCCGGAGACGTTTTGCCCAAGCATTTTTCAACTGTAGGGAACACATAGAACGCACCCTGCGGTACATCACATTCCAGCCCTTCGGCTTCATTCAGCATGGAAACAACCATGTCACGCCGCCCCTGATAGGTGGCAACCATTTCCTGAATGAACTCCTGCGGGCCGGTGAGTGCTTCCACAGCCGCGGCCTGTGCGATGGAACAAGTGTTGGAGGTGGACTGCCCCTGAAGTTTGTTCATGGCTTTTGTTAGCTCTACCGGAGCACCAGAAAAACCAATGCGCCAGCCTGTCATGGCATACGCCTTGGAAACACCATTCATGGTAACGGTGCGGCTACGCAGCAGAGGTTCCACTTCCACAAATGTAGCAGGGCGGAAGCCATCGTAAGCCAGCTTGGCATAGATATCGTCTGTAAAGATCCACACATGCGGGTGGCGGAGCAGAACATCACACAGCGGGCGCAGGTCTTCGGCAGAATAGGCCACACCTGTAGGGTTACAGGGTGAGTTCAGAAAAAACCATTTTGTGCGCGGCGTAATGGCGGCTTCCAACTGTTCTGCTGTAATCCGAAAACCATTTTCACGCTTGCAGGGTACAATAACGGGCTTGCCTTCTGCCAACGTAACAATATCGGGGTAGGAAACCCAGCATGGTGCCGGAATAATTGCCTCATCACCCGGATTAAGGGTGGACATCATGGCATTGTAGATAACCTGTTTGCCACCTGTGGAAACAATAATTTCCTCCGGCGTGTAATCCAGACCACTATCCAGCTTAAAACGCTCTGCCACAGCCTTACGCAGCTCTGGCGTGCCAGCAACATCGGTATAACGGGTTTGGCCGTTTTCAATCGCCTTGGCTGCTGCGCGGGAGATGTTTTCGGGCGTGCGAAAATCTGGCTCACCAGCAGAAAGGCTGATGATGTTCCGGCCTTCAGCTTTAAGTGCACGCGCCCGTGTCGAAATGACAATCGTCTGGCTCGGGCTGATCCTGTTCATGCGGTCAGCAACAATGCTCATGGTTCTCTTACTTTCCGACACTATGTTTTTCATGCCAGTTACCAGGACACCCTACATGCCCCTGAAACAGACATTCGGTTCTGGGGCGGCACAGTAATCCTGTTCGGCCTCCGGCGGAACCGGAGATTTCTCATACGCCGCGTTTTTTGTACGCAATTCAGCGTTTATCTCTCAAAAATGTGTGGGAAACCTGCCTTGCAGCGCACATCTTCCGCTGAAAGGCCTGCCTTGCGCATAGCCCGCACAGCCAATGCACCATCCCGCTTGGCCAGCCTGCGGCCTTCTGCATTACATAATAATGGATGAAAGCTGTAGTCTGGCACGTTCCAGCCCATAAGGGCTTGCAATACGCGATGCAGGTCTGTTGCTGGGCGCAGATCTTCCCCGCGTGTTACCAGTGTAACGCCTTGGGCGGCATCATCATGCGTGACGCAAAGATGGTAAGATGCGGGAATGTCTTTGCGTGCAAGCACCACATCACCGAACAATTCAGGGTAGCATAAAACTGTTCCGCGTTCTTGATCCTGATACGTCAGTGGTGCGCCATGTGTGCATTGGTTTATCCATTGCAAGGCTTTGCTCATATTCAGCCGTAACATATGGAGTTGCCCTTGGCTGATGCGCTCCTGCCGTTCCTGATCTGAAAGATGGCGACACGTTCCGGGGTAGCACAAACTGCCATCTGGAGCCGTATGTGGGGCTGAGAATATGGCGGCACTTTCACGCAGGATATCAGAGCGCGTGCAAAAACAGGGATATAGCACCCCCATTGCATCCAACCTCGCCAACGTTGCCTGATAGGCAGGCATATTGGCCGATTGCCTTAAAACAGGCCGAGCAGAACGCAAGCCCAACCATTCCAGATCTTGCAAAATGGCGGGAATAAATTCCGGCTTGCAGCGTTGGGTATCAATATCCTCCAGCCGTACAAACCATTCCCCATCCGGCTGGGCCTTTTGCCACCCATACAAAGCCGAAGCCACATGCCCCAGATGCAGAAAACCAGTGGGGCTAGGTGCAAAACGCGTTACCCACCCGGCATGCTTTGTTTGACTATTATGTAATAAATTGTTCATGTTTTTCGTGAAACTATTACTAAACTCTCAAAAGACGCATCAAACAGACAGTCGTTTTGTTGCCTCACTCCCGAACCTCTGCAATACTACATGTAGTAATTACCTCGACGACGCACCTTTTGCAGGCAATCGGCTCCGAGTTTTACGATCGCAGAAAGATGCGCCCTCGAAGATAAGCCGAGGAGACAAGTCTTGCCTGACGGTAGTGCCCTCAACTTTCCTGCATTGGTTCTAAATGCAGATTTCCGGCCACTCTCCTACTATCCCCTTTCCCTATGGGCATGGCAGGATGCCATTAAAGCTGTCTGGCTGGATCGGGTTTCTGTGCTGAGCGAGTACGAAACAGAAGTACATTCTCCGCACCATACCATCCGCCTGCCCAGTGTAATTGCCTTAAAAGACTACATTCCCGCAGCCCGCAAACCTGCTTTTACCCGTTTTAATGTTTTCCTGCGTGACAACTTTTCCTGCCAGTATTGTGGGGAACGCCATCCTACGCAGGAACTAACGTTTGACCATGTTATTCCGCGCTGCAAAGGCGGCAAAACAAGCTGGGAAAATATTGTAACCGCATGCGGGTGCTGCAATCTACGCAAAGGCTCTCATCTTCCACATGTTATCGGCATGTTGCCACGGCATCGGCCAGAACGTCCATCTTCGTGGCAGCTACAGGAAAATGGGCGCGCCTTTCCCCCCAACTATCTGCACGAAAGCTGGCGCGATTACCTGTATTGGGACACAGAACTAGAAAACTAATCAGGCAGCCACTTTTTAGCGCGTATAGCTGTACCCGTATTCATCTGCCTGTTTCTGAAGATCCGGAGCATCTTTCAGGTTCAGCGGAATCGGTTTTGCGTTTTTCTCACCAAACATAAAGTTATGGTTGGTCATGCGCTGGCATGTATTGGCGGCCAGCGGAAAGCTAAGATACATCGGCCCGGCCATTTGCTTGCGCAGGCAGGTAATATCCGTATCAACCAATGGCAGACGCCCCACCTCGGAAGAGCAACCACCCAGCAGGGTTAGGCCTACCGCTACAAACCCAAGGCGTAATGTATTTTTCATCTGCATAACGGATCAGCCACCTTGCTTCAGCATATTTGACAGCGGCTGGAGGCCGCGCTGGCGTGTTATTCGGAAACATTCATACTGCCAGCTTCTGCCTACCTCAGCTAGACAGGGAACATCACGCCCCCTGTCTGCCTGCCGCATGGCAGAACTGGCTAAAATGAAAAATGCCGCTTTTAGCTTACTTCGTAACCTGCGCCACGGATTGCATTCTGCAAGGAAGAAACGCCAGCCCGTGTTGGATCATACGTTACTTTCACTTCGCGCGTTGCCAGATTAACATCTGTGGCTTCTACACCATCAATAGCAGCAAGGGCGCGCTTAATAGCAGACACGCAGCCATCGCACGTCATACCATCCACCATAAAGCTTGCTGTGGTTTGGGTCATTTATCTTTCCCTTTATAAAATAACATATTTAACGTGGCCCGCCTTATAGCGCAGCTCTGGCCCAGACGGAATAAGCAGATAGGCAGTCTGCCATCCTGCATTCTCATGATATGCTGTCCGGATGAGCAGCCTTTCCATGTATTCCGGCCCCGACAAGATGCACACCACCCTATCTCAATGGCAGGATATCCCCCTCCACCGCCTGATGTTAGCGACTCTTATAGAAAAACTGGAAAACAGGCTGCTTGCCAACCCCAGCGCCACACGTGTTCTGAAACAATGGATAAGCACTTACAATCTGGCCCCAGACAACAACCTGCATGCTCATCGCCAAACAGAAGACACTGCACCCTGCCCGCCGTTCTTGTTGCAAACGCTATTAGGTGCCTGTGATACGCAAGCAGAAGATGTGCATTACAGGAAGGTACAACTTACCGCACATGGGAAGGTTTTTTCAGAAGCAGAAAACTGGTACATTCCGGCCAGATTATCCCCGGAAATGGCCACGCAACTAGACACAACAGATAAGCCCTTTGGGCTTGTTGTGGCGGCGCTTAACTTCTCTCGCCAACTTATCAAAAGGGAGAGCCTGTGGTTCCCTCTTCCAGATCAATGGGAACAACATGGAATACCGGTTGGTTCAGGCAAGCCTATTGGCCTGCCGCCCTATCTTTTCCGCCATATGGCGGTACTACGCACGCAAACAGGGCAAGCTTTTTGCGTGGTAATTGAAACCTATACCGCAGAAGCATTAGGGTTTCCGCCGCCAGCCATGCCAGCATAAACGAAAACCCCTTTGCTTATATCTTAGGCTTCGGCGTCAGCCTCTGCGCATTCACCCATACGCGTTGTATCTACAAACTTTTCAGTATCATCATCCAGCGCACGTGTTTTACGCCCACCGGGACCATGCACGTACAGGTCTTTCTTATTCAGCTTAGAAACAGCATCAGGCTGCACAGGCATCAGATACCGTGCAGGGCGCTGATGATCCGCCAACTGAAGTTTGGGGTTAAAGACCGAATTGAACTTCCAGAGCATTTTTACAAAGTTGGTCTGGCCATTACGCAGCAGACGCGCCGCAATACCTGCGGTGTCTTTCAGTGCTTCCCAACCCATGTGCTTGGTGTTGAGCACCTGCTGGGTTTTCACCAGTTCTTCGTAAAACTCAGGCAGCGGCAACGTAGTGGGCAGCACCGCATGCTGAATATCGAACAAACGATAATCCCGCGTTGTCAGACGGCGTGCTTCCTTGTGCCAGATTTCTGTGCCCGGATACGGCGTGGTGACAGAAATATTCACAATATCCGGAATTTCCAAGCACCACTGACGCACTGTTTCAAAGCGCTTCCGATCCCATGAAGGATCAGCAATGATGTTAATGGCAACAATCAGCCCCAGAGAACGTGCGTATTCCAGCGCTTCAAAGTTTTTATCCAGAGAAACACGCTTACGGAACTGCTTCAGACCTTCTTCATCCACAGCTTCCATGCCGATGAAGATGTAGGAAAGCCCGATTTCACTCCAGACCTTGAACACTTCCTTATTACGCAGCAGCACGTCTGCACGCGTTTCAAGGTAGTATTCCTTTTTAATGCCGCGCTTCTTGATTTCGTTGGCAATGGCCATGCCGTGCTCTTCATGCACGAAAGCCACGTCATCCACGATAAAGATGCCGGGTTCCTTAATTTCCTCTAACTCATCCGCAATCACCTGCGGGCTGGCTGTACGGTAGGAACGGCCATAGAATGTCCATGCAGAACAGAACGTGCAATCCCACGGGCAACCACGCGCAAATTCGATAGAGGCCGCCGGATCCAGCGTGCCAATAAAGTATTTGTTGCGGTGCCGCAGAAGGTCACGCGCTGGGCGCACTTTATCCAGAGATTCTACAAAAATGGGGGGCGGCCCTTCACCATCTTTGGTGATAACGCCGGGCACTTCTAGAATATCCTTACCATTCTGCACGGCTTCCAGCAGCAGCCCAACCGTGGCATCGCCTTCACCTTTAAGAATGCAGTTAATAGTACCTTCAGAAAGTTCCAGAACATCCTTTGCAATAAAGGATACAGAGTGCCCGCCTACAAACTGGAAGATATTGGGATTGCGGTAGCGAGTTTCTCGGCACAGATCCAGAATTTCTGGCACGTTTGCCAGATAGTTACCGGAGTAACACACCACATCGGGCTGAAACTCATCGAGCATTTTCCAGTAATCTTCATGCGTTTCAGCCTGAAGATCCAAAATCTGCACATCATGGCCGGCACTCCGAGCTGCGCCAGCAACCAGCTCCATGCCAAGAGGCTCCAGACGGAGAAAGACCCGCGTGTACATCAGGGCGCTGGGGTGAACCGCCAGAACTTTCATGTCATTCCTTTTCGCTCGCAAAGCCAACAGCGCGCGGAGGTTTCCTCAACACGCAGCCGGAAAAATTCTCTGGACGCTTACATATTAGAGGAATGCTTATAGAGCAAATGTTAGGCGTGACCCCATCTTTGCAGCCACACCTCCCATGCAAAAGGTGATTACCTCTTGCAGACTGCGCCTTATTAGAGGGCCACAGCAACATAATTTATATCGCTCTGGCTGGCAGCAAATCCACCAGCCAGAGTGAATCCGAAAAAAACGGATCAGGGCAGGATTTCGGTTTCCGCGAAGAAGAAGCGGATTTCGTTCGCTGCGTTTTCTGCACTGTCAGAACCATGCACGGAGTTTGCTTCAATGCTTTCAGCAAACTGAGCGCGAATGGTGTTGGGGTCTGCCTTTTTGGGGTCTGTCGCACCCATTACTTCGCGGTTCTTGGCAACTGCGTTGTCACCTTCCAGAACCTGCACCACAACCGGGCCGGAGATCATGAAGGACACCAGATCATTATAGAACGGGCGTTCTTTATGCACTTCATAGAATGCACCAGCCTGAGCTGGGGACAGCTGAATGCGCTTCTGGGCGACAATGCTCAGACCTGCATCTTCAAACACGGCATTGATCTTGCCCGTCAGGTTGCGACGGGTTGCGTCCGGCTTGATAATGGATAGCGTACGTTCTTTAGCCATTGGGTTTCTCCTTTTTTCTGGCATACCAGCACCATAAGGGTGGCAGCCGTAGCGCTCCATCTAGAGCATATCGGCGCGGGCTGGTAGATACCATGCCGGATGTAATGCACGATTCATAAAGAAACGAGAGTTGCGTTGAGCCTTCTTGTCATATCCGATCTTACCCTGCGTATGGCAGGCCGCACCCTTCTGGACCAAGCAAACCTGTCTATAGAGCCCGGCCGTAAGGTGGGCCTTATCGGACGCAACGGCGCCGGAAAATCTACCCTGTTGGCCGCCATTGCGGGTGATATTTCCCCAGATGGTGGGGAAATTCGCCTGTCTGCCCGCGCCCGTATGGCACGCGTAAAGCAGGAAGCTCCAGCGGATGGCGCATCGCTTCTTGATACCGTGCTGGCTGGTGATACCGAACGCAGCGCCCTTCTGGCAGAAGCCGAAACGGCGACTGACCCTGTGCGCATTACAGAAATACATGAACGCCTGCGCGCCATACGTGCAGATAGCGCCCCGGCACGCGCGGCTTCTGTTCTGGCGGGGTTAGGGTTTAATGCCGCTGCACAGGCCCGCCCTGTTTCAGACTTTTCTGGCGGCTGGCGTATGCGCGTTTCCTTGGCAACTGCGCTGTTTCTGGAACCAGATTTGCTGCTGCTGGATGAACCCACCAACCATTTGGATCTGGAAGCCACCCTGTGGCTGGAAGATTGGCTCCGCCGATTCGCAGGGGCTGCGCTGATTGTCAGCCATGATAGAGGGCTACTGGATTCCTGCGTGGATGCCATTGCGCATCTAGACCATGGCAAGCTCAGCCTAACGCCGGGTGGATACGAAAATTTTGTACGCATTCGCACAGAGCAAGCCTTACAGCAGGCCCGGCAAGTTGAAAAAATTGCGGCCCAGCGCGCGCATATGCAGTCCTTTGTTGATAGATTCCGGGCCAAGGCTACCAAAGCCAAGCAGGCACAAGCGCGCCTAAAGGCGTTGGAAAAACTGCCCGTTATCGAATCCGTGGTGGAAGAAACGCCCGCTCACTTCTCATTCCCAGAACCCGAGCAACTTCCTCCGCCTATTTTGAGCATGAACCGTGCCAGCGTGGGGTATGAGGGCAAGCCTGTGCTCAGCAATCTTTCCCTCCGGTTAGATATGGATGATCGCATTGCCCTGCTTGGTGCCAACGGGAACGGCAAATCCACCTTTGCCAAACTTCTTGCAGGCAGGTTGGAACCACTCTCTGGCACAGTAGAGCGTAACCCCCGCCTTAAAATTGGGTATTTTGCTCAGCATCAGGCGGAAGAACTACGCCTGAACGAAACACCCATAGACCACATGGCACGCGCTCTGCCAAAAGCCACACCCCCGGTTGTGCGCGCCCAGCTTGCACGCTTTGGGCTAGATGCAGAACGGGCAGAAACAGCAGTTAAAGACCTTTCGGGCGGAGAAAAAGCACGCCTGCTGTTGGCCTTGGCAACGCGTGATGCCCCGCAACTCCTGCTGTTGGATGAACCAACCAACCATTTGGACCTAGATGCCCGCGATGCGCTTATTCGTGCGCTGGCAGACTATGAAGGTGCTGTAGTTCTGATCAGCCATGATCCACATCTGGTTGAACTGGTGGCTGACCGGCTGTGGTTGGTAGGTGATGGCAAGATTACCCCATTTGAAGGCGATATGGCGGAATATCGCGCGTGGCTGATCGAACACAACCGCGCTGCAAACCGTCCAAAACAGGATAATGCCGCCCAGCCCAGCCGCAAGGATGACCGGCGTGAACGTGCAGAAGCCCGCAAAGCCTTGGCCCCTTTGCGCAAAATTATAAAAGACGCAGAAGCCCGCCTTGCCAAACTGGCGCAGGAACAGAAGAAAATTGAAGCCAACTTGGCTGATCCTGCACTGTATAGCGAAGGAAAAACACAGGATCTCACGCGCCTGAACACACGCCTTGCCGCCCTAAAAAAAGAGCAGGAAGAAGTGGAAGAACGTTGGCTAACTGCCGAAGCTGAAATGGAAGCAGCCGCCAACGAGGCCTGATGCCTTTGCTGGCGTGAGGCATTTTTGCCAATGCGCCAGCTTTTTGTGTCTGACTTTTCAGAATTTCCTTCTCAGATCGTAAGACACATGGATAAGAATACATCTTAAACGCAGCAACACTGCTTCCACGCCTTCCCCTTCCCAATATTCCAGCTTCAAGCAGCCTTCCGAAAGACACTTGCGCATGCCTTCAGACACCCCTTCTTCTCCTGCCACCCCTCTTGCTGGCGGGCCGTATGAAGGCAAGCCACACTCTGCTGAGTGGCTGCAATCCATCTCCAGAATCCTGCGTATGACCTTCAGCGGTGCTGTTATTGCCCTGGTGGTCTGGTTGATGGGCGATGTGTTGATGGTTGTGTTTGCATCCGTGCTTTGTGCTGTGGTGCTGCATGGACTGTCTAAAATTCTGGTGCGCCATCTGCGGCTGCCATATGGGTGGGCTCTCAGTGCCGTTATCTGCGGGTTGATTGGCAGTGCTGTCTTTTTGGTCTGGAACAGCGGCCCAGCCATGATTAGCGAAGCTTTGCGCCTGCAAGATGCCTTGCGCCAGCAGGAAACCGCACTGCGTAGCACTTTGCAAAGCACGCCCACCGGCCAGATGATCCTGAACTACCTGCCTGCTTCCTTGGGGGGACATCAGGCTGGCGGTGGAGATACCAGCAGCCTTGCCTCTCTTGGCTCTCGCATTGCCGGATCCATGACAGGCATTTTAGGATCTGCTTTTGGGGCTATCGGCACATTGTTGGTTGTGCTGATAGCCGGGCTGTATTTTGCCATGTCCCCTGCAGTTTACGCCAACGGCTTTCTACGGTTGGTGCCTGTTTCCAAACGCCCCAAAGTGCGTGATCTTCTGCTTAGGGCTGGACAGACACTTTGGGCATGGGTGGCCGGGCAATCTTTGGACATGCTGGTCGTTGGCACGCTTTCTGGCCTTGGCCTGTGGTTTATTGGCGTGCCTTTGGCGTTGGCGCTGGGTGTGCTTGCTGGGTTGTGTAACTTTATCCCCTATATTGGCGCCATTATGGGAGCCGTTCCTGCGTTGCTGCTGGCACTTTCTCTGGGCACGCGGGAAACCATTATGGTGGCTGTACTTTATAGCGTGATCCAGTTTCTAGAAGGTAATGTGCTGGCCCCGGTTATTCAGCGCCACGCCGTACAAATGCCCCCTGCTCTTACAGTTTTGTCACAGACACTTTTTGGCGCCATCTTGGGTTTTCCGGGCCTGATTTTTGCCTCTCCGCTTACGGCTGTGTTGATGGCAACATTGGATGGCCTTACCCCCAAGCTGGATGAAAAAGACCAGATTTAAACGCGGGCCGTGACATGAATGTATATTTATCGTAAGGTTTTGGTAATACGCTCTGGATAATGTAAGGTCTGGATCATGCGCGTTCTTCTTGTTGAAGACGATCAAACAGTTCGCAATTTTATAGCCAAGGGTCTTGCGGAAGCTGGACACTTGGTTGAACAGGCTGAAGATGGCAAAAGCGGGTTATCTCTTGCCGCCAGCGAAAAGTTTGATGTGATCATTCTAGATCGCATGCTGCCGGGGGGTGTTGAGGGCCTTCATATCCTACAAACATTGCGCAACCAAAATAATTTAACCCCTGTACTTCTTCTTTCCGCCTTAGCTGATGTGGATGAAAAAGTGGCCGGACTGAAAGCCGGAGGGGATGATTACGTTACAAAACCCTTCTCATTTTCCGAGCTTCAGGCACGTCTGGAAGCACTGGTGCGCCGTAACAGAAACGAGGCCCAACCGCAGACACGCCTTACTATTGGAGATTTAGAAATAGATCTGCTCTCGCGCAATGTGCGGCGTGCAGGCCAGAAGATTGAATTGCAACCGCGTGAATTCCGCCTATTGGAATTTTTGATGCGCCATGCCGGTCAGGTTGTTACGCGTACCATGCTGCTAGAAGGCGTGTGGGATTACCATTTTGACCCCCAGACAAACGTCATTGACGTGCATATTTCCCGCCTTCGCCAAAAAATAGACAGACCGTTTCATCACCCGCTGGTTCATACTATCCGTAATGCAGGATACATGCTGCAAGAATGAACATTTTTGCGGCCAGAGGATCAGATAAAAAACCTTTTTGCATGGGTTAAATTGGCAAGCCTATCTTTACCGTTTTGAGTGAGTAATCTGCGAAATGTTCCAACGCATTATTCATCTCATTCACAAAACTACGGCCGCCATCACTCATGGCAATCTCTCCCAGCGCATCCCACTCACCGGAAACGGAAATGAAGGGGATGAGGTTACCGCCGCCATAAATACCATGCTGGATAGTATCAGCCAGCAGATGGATAATGTGCGACAAACTTCCAACGCCATTGCGCATGATCTGCGTGCCCCTATTGCCCGCGCACGTTCCCAACTGGAAGATGGAGCCTTACACGCACACACTGAGGCTGAACTCCGCACAACCATTGAGCATGCTGTTGAGCAGCTTGACCATGTGACCAGTATTTGTGACGCACTGTTACGTATTGCGCAGATAGAAGCTGGCAGCCGCCATTCGGCCTTTAGCCAGTTTGATCTGGTGCCCGCCCTACGGGATATTCTGGAACTTTACGCCGCTGTTGCAGAAGATCGTGGAATAACGATCAAGACCATTTTCCCCGAAAAACTTCCGTTTTATGGTGATCGCGCCATGTTCCAGCAGGCCATTGCCAATGTGTTGGACAACGCCATTAAATTTTCTCCGCCCAAAGGCGTCATTGCCTGCTCCGCCCAGCTTATTCTACCCTCACCTCATTCAGAAAATGATGGCATCGTAGAAATCGCCATAACTGACCACGGTGTAGGCATGACGCCACAAGACATAGCACATGCCACACAACGTTTCTTTCGGGCCGAGCAGACACACCATATTTCAGGCTCTGGTCTTGGGCTTTCTCTTGTGCAGGCGATTGTGCAACGTCATGGTGGCCAACTTCATCTAGCCCACAACAATCCGGGGTTAATCGTGCGTATTGAGGTACCCTTGCCTCGCACTAAAATCAGTAAGACTATGGAAATTAATCGCTAATCTAACGTTTTCGATACAATCATCCCTTTGCCGCAGATACATTGCCTTTCTGCCTTGAACTTGCCCTACTGATAGATTGTTATCGCAGCAGTAAGTATTCACCTGTGGTGGACAGCCTCAGAAAAAGCGCTGCTCTTTGCCAACAGGGAAACATCTAACCTCATTCATTTTTGCCCAACAACTCTGACATCAAAAGGAAACACCCGCTGATGCGTTTTTATTCTCGCTCCATGTTGTTCCTGCTTTCCGCAAGTTCCTGCGCATTCATGGCAATGCTCCCCCCAGCTCATGCGGAAGATACAAATACTTTTACCAAGCTTGAGCTTTCTGCTTCTGGTACAACAGATTCCGCCCCAGACCAGCTTACCGCCACATTCCGGGCAGAAGCACGTAACAAAAATGCAGCAACAGCCCAGCAGGCTGTAAATGCGCTGGTGCAAAAAATTACCGAACAAACCAGCAAAAATGATGCCGTGCAGTTAGCGATAACAGGGTACGATGTTTCTGAAACGCGCCCAGACAAAGAGCCCGCTTTTTGGACAGCGACCCAGAGATTAAGCCTGAAAGCCCAAAATGGTAACGCGCTCCTGCCCTTAGCCGGACAGTTTCAGGCAAATGGCCTTATTCTGGAAAGCCTGGATTGGTCTATTTCTGATGATAAGCGTGAAGATCTGCTGCTGGATGCTGAAAAAAACGCCATTGCCGAGCTAAAAAAGCAGGCAGACACGGTGGCTGCGTCTCTGGGCTTGCATGTCGTGCGCTTTTCAAACGTAACTATATCTGAAAACCCCATCATCCGCCCCATGCCTATGATGATGTCTATGGCGCGCAGTGCAGATGCCTCGGCAGCAGCACCATCCAGCACCGCACAAACCCAGCATGTTCACGCAAACGCGCGTGCAACTATCCTGCTTGGCCCGTAAAACAAAAAAACCCCTGCTTCCTTAATAAGAAAGCAGGGGTTTTACTGGTAATCAGACTAAAAACACGGTTTAGCGCGGGGCCAGAACCATGATCATCTGGCGATTTTCAAGGCGCGGCATCTGCTCCACCTTGGCAACCTCATCCATTTCGCCACGAATGCGTTCCAGAACCTTAATACCCAGTTCCTGATGCGCCATTTCACGACCACGGAAACGCAGCGTAACCTTTACCTTGTCACCTTCACCAATAAAGGTTTTCACAGCACGCATTTTAACCTGGTAGTCATTTTCGTCGATATTCGGACGAACCTTGACTTCCTTGATTTCAATGACCTTCTGCTTCTTTTTGGCTTCGTTGCGCTTTTTCTGCTGTTCGTATTTGAACTTGCCGTAATCAAGAATCTTCGCAACAGGCGGCTCGGCATTTGGGCTTATTTCTAGAAGATCCAACCCAACGCTATACGCTTTTGCCAAAGCATCACGCACAGTCATAATACCGGCCATTTCGCCATTTTCATCAATAAGGCGAACCTGCGGCACACGGATTTCTTCATTCACTCGCGGCCCTTCTCGGCTGGGCGGCGCGGGATACGGTGATCTGGCTATGGTCGGCTCCTGTAGTACATTTCAATAATTTGCAGAGGCACCTTTTGGGCGCTTCTACCTGTTGTTAGTATGTGCGCAATTATCTGCGCTTTATCAAGCAGGGCAAGCACAAAAACATCTTCATTGCTGCCCTGCTGTGACAAGAAAACTCTGCTTCACCCTTTTTTGCGTAAATCTGGCGGCGTTGCCTCATTTTTCAAGCGTGCAACCGCATCATTCAAGCTCAGAGTCTCCTGCGCCTGCGTGCCAAGGCGGCGCATGGCAACGGTGCGCTCTTCTGCTTCACGCCGACCAACTACCAGAATCACCGGAACACGCGCCACGCTGTGTTCGCGCACTTTGGCGTTGATCTTGTCATTCCGCACATCGGCTTCCACAGCCAGCCCGGCTTCACGCAAAGCGGCAGCCACTTCCTCTGCATAAGGTGCGGCGTCACTTACAATAGAGGCCACCACCACCTGCACTGGCGCCAACCAGAGCGGGAAACGCCCTGCGTGCTGTTCGATCAGAATACCAAGGAACCGTTCAAAAGATCCCAGAATGGCACGATGCAGCATAACGGGACGATGCCGCCCGGAGTCTTCGCCAATATAACTGGCATCGAGTCGTTCAGGCAGAACCAGATCAACCTGCAAGGTGCCGCACTGCCAATCACGCCCAATGGCATCACGCAGCACAAATTCCAGTTTGGGGCCATAGAATGCGCCCTCACCGGGGTTGTGTTCGTATTCCACACCCGCCACGGTGCAGGCTTCTTTCAGTGCGTTTTCAGCCTTGTCCCACACCTCATCGCTGCCAGCACGCTGTTCTGGGCGATCTGCAAACTTTACGCGTACATGCTCAAAGCCCAGATCCTGATACACATCGTGCAGCATTTTCACGAAACGCACTGTTTCATCTGCAATCTGATCTTCGGTGCAGAAAATATGCGCATCATCCTGCGTAAAGCCGCGCACACGCATCAGGCCATGCAATGCGCCAGAAGGCTCATACCGGTGGCATGCGCCAAATTCCGCCATACGCAGCGGCAGTTCACGATAAGAGCGCAGGCCATGACGGAAAATCTGTACGTGGCAAGGACAGTTCATAGGCTTGAGGGCGAGGGTTTTGTTTTCGTCCTCAACCGTCGCAATGAACATGTGATGGCGGTATTTGTCCCAGTGGCCAGAAGCCTCCCACAGTGCCCGGTCAACAAGCTGTGGTGTGCGCACTTCCTGATAACCATGGCGTGTCTGGGCACGGCGCATGTAATCCTGCAACGCCGTATAAAGCCGCCAGCCTTTGGCGTGCCAGAACACCTGTCCCACGGCTTCTTCCTGAAAATGGAACAGGCCCATTTCCTTACCGATCCGGCGATGATCGCGCTTTTCTGCTTCTTCCAGTTGGTGCAGGTGCGCGTCCAGCTCCTTCTGATCACGCCATGCCGTGCCGTACACACGGGTTAGCATGGGGTTACGATGGTCCCCACGCCAATAGGCGCCAGCCACCTTCATCAACTTGAAAGCGTTACCAACATCCTTGGTGGTGCGCAGATGCGGGCCACGGCACAAATCCAGCCATTCACCCTGCCGATAGATAGAAATTTCTTCATCTTCCGGCAGATCGCGAATCAGTTCGGCTTTGAACTTTTCACCGCGATCTTCAAAAAACTGAATTGCATCATCGCGCTTCCAGACTTCGCGCACAAACGGTTCAGCCTTGGCGACAATTTCCCGCATTTTAGCTTCAATGGCCGCGAAATCTTCCGGGGAGAACGGTTCAGAACGATAGAAATCGTAATAGAAGCCGTTTTCAATGGACGGACCGATTGTAACCTGAGTGCCCGGGTACAGCGCCTGCACGGCTTCGGCCAGCACATGCGCGGCATCGTGCCGGATAAGCTCCAGAGATTCCGGATCTTTGCGGGTAATAAAGCGAAGGACAGCATCTTTCTGGATGGTCTGGCGGATATCGCACAGCTTTCCATCCACTTCCATGGCCAGTGCGGCTTTAGCAAGACCGGGGCCGATAGCTTCCGCCACCGTCGTGCCTGTTACCGGCCCGTCAAAACTACGAACAGAACCGTCAGGCAAGGTAATGGCGGGCATGGTCAAAGGCTCCAGAAAAGAAAATCAGAAACTGATAGAAGATGCTTAATGACGCCACCAGAGCGCGGCTGCAACCCTTTGCACACAAAGCAATGCAAGATCACGCACACGAAGTACGCGCACCTGCCCTGCCTGCCACCCTAACGGAGCCGTAAGTGCGGGGTTACTATCAGCAGAAAACAGCACAACGCAGCGGCAGCCCATAACGGCAGCCAAATGCATTGGGCCTGTATCATTCCCCACAGCGCATTGCGCCCGCGCAGCCAGCCCTGCAAGTTCTGGCAGAGTGGTCTGACCCATTAAATTTAGGGCTTGTGGGCAATAAGATAGAATATCCTTTGCCAAGGGCTGTTCAGTTTCATGCCCCACCAATACTGGGCACAAACCACGCCGGGCAATTTCTGCCGCCAGCTCACCATACCGTCTGGCAGGCCAGCGTTTGGCAGGCCGATGCACGGCTGCCCCCGGCACAATCAGCACATAGGGGATATCAAGCTTTGGCCCTTTATCACGCAGCCATGAAACATCTGGTTGTGACACATTTTCTATGCCAGCCATACGCAACTGATCACGCTGGCGGGCGCGCGTGTGCATCTCATCCCGCCATGGGTTTAAATGGGCAAGCCTGCCTTCTCCTACATGCCCGCACCATGAAGCGGGCCGTCCTGCCAACGCAAAATAACGCGCTGTCCGGGCGGATGTCTGTAGATCATAAACCCTGTCATACCCGCGCAACATCTTACGCAGTGCGCATATTTGCGGCACATTTGCCCAATGTGGGCGTGTATCCGTAAGGACTTCATTAAACCAAGGTGAAAGCCGGGCCAGTTCAACAAACGGCGCTGTTGTAAGCAAAGTGATATGTGCAGCAGGATATGCCTGCCGGATAGCCTGAAATGGGCCAAAACTTTGCACGAAATCTCCCAACGCACCCAAACGGATAACAAGAATACGTTGCGGTGGAGCCCCTTGGGGTTTTTCAGAATGTATTAAATGGCTCATGGTGTATCCGGATCTGCGGCCATAACAGCAAGATCCTGCCGAGCCAGATCTGCTTCATGACTATCTGGTGCCAGATCAAGCACGCGCTGCCAGTCTGCCTGTGCGCCGGTGGCATCCCCTTTACGTTCACGCACAATGCCGCGCTCCAGCAAAGCTGCCGGGTTTTCCGGCTCTATTTCCAAAGCATGTGCTACGTACATGGCCGCAGCATCAAGCTGCCCTACGCGACGTTCCGCCGATGCTAGCAAAACATACCCCTCGGCTCCAATATCTGGCTTTTTAGCCACCAGCGCAGAGAGTTCTTTCACCACCACATCAGCCTGATCCTGCGCCAGCAAAGCGCGAGCACGCAACAGGTGCAGGCGGGTGTCATCCTCAAACGCCAGCCCGTAATCTACGCTGCGCAAAGCTTTTTCTGGTTGCCCGGCAGAAAGCCATGCATCGGCTGCATCTTCCTCCAGCCCGGCCCGAAAGCTGGAAGGCGCGCGCTCTGCGTGCTCTATAGGCTGGTGGGCAAGTTCATCCAGTTCCGCTGCTGCACTTTCTTCATCCCCGGCTTCCAGCAATGCCAAAGCATGACAATGCTTGGCTTCCTGCCCTCCGTTACCGTGGCGCTCCCAGTCCAGTGCGTAATCTCTTGCGCCAAATGGATCATCCCCCACCATGGCCATACAAGCTTCTACAGACCATTTCTGCCCGCTTACTGGCCCGGATGTATCCGCAGCATGGCCGCGTGCTGTAGCCGCCGTGACTGGGGCGGAAACAAGCAACGCTGTACCTGCAACCACGCAGGGAAGATGCCGCCGTGTAGGCACAAAAGAAAACTTCATCCTGCCTCCATAACAAACAGGTTCATTCACGCACAGGCCGGGAACCTGAAAAGGAAGAACAGTTCTGCCCTACTGATCTTATGGCACAAAATGTGCAAATTATGATAACACCCTGTTCATGAGCAGTTTTCTGGCCTCTGCCTCCATCCTGCAAATCCTGCCCGCTCTGGAGCAGGGCGGAGTGGAAAGAGGCACCATAGAAATGGCGCAGGCCATTACGCAAGCTGGGGGCAAGGCGCTTGTCATCAGCGCTGGTGGGCGTATGGAACCTCTGCTGCGGCATAGTGGCGCAGAGCACATTACCCTTCCCGATTGTGGCAGCCGAAACCCTTTGAAGATTGCCAAAAACAGTCATTTCCTCAGCAACATTATTCGCCAGCACAATGTGCAACTTGTTCATGCCCGATCCCGCGCGCCTGCATGGGTGGCCAAAATGGCCTGCAAGCGCACACAAACACCCTTTGTAACAACATGGCATGGCGTGCACGCCAACACCTTTCCCGGCAAGCGGCACTACAACGCTGTTTTAGCATCTGGGGACCGCGTTATTGCCATTAGCAACCACATCGCCCAGCGCCTTGCGGAAGAATATCATGTCGGGCCAGATCGGCTACGTACTATCCCGCGCGGGGCAGATACCGATCAGTTTTCGCCACAAATGGTATCCGGCCAGCGTGTGCACCGTCTGGTAGAAGCATGGGCGCTTCCGGCTGATGCCCCGGTTATTCTTATGCCCGGCAGACTAACAGCATGGAAAGGCCAAAGCCTTGTGCTGGATGCGTTGGCCCAGCTTCTAGACCTTTTGCCAGATATAAACTGGCATTGCGTGTTTGCTGGCGGGTGCTCGCCCGAAGATAAATATGCGCAGGAACTCAGCACAAAAGCGGCGCAATTAGGCCTGACTGACCGCGTGCGCTTTGCAGGCCATTGCGATGATATGCCCGCCGCCATGATGCTTGCCAACATGGTGGTTGTGCCCTCCCTCCGCCCAGAACCTTTTGGCCGTGTGGTGGTGGAGGCGCAGGCCATGTGTTGCCCGGTTATTGTGGCGCATCATGGTGCAGCAGTAGAAACCGTTGCCCATGGCCAGACGGGCTTTAGCTTTACCCCAGAAAACGCCAACGAACTGGCACAGAGCATTTATGACGTACTGGTTGCGCCACCAGAAATCCTGGAAGCTATCGGATATGCCGCACGCCAGATGGTACTGAGCCATTACAGCACCTTTGCCATGCAACATGCCACACTGGCTGTATATGATGAACTGCTTGATACCACTCTGGCAGAACACTTTGCTGGCATTAAAAATGATCCTGCCCTCTTTCAGGAACCAACATTTGCAGGATAAGGAAGAAAGACTTTAATTTTCCTGACCTGGAAGGAAGCAGGACACAGACATGACTGCTACTTCTCTTACAACTCCGCCCTCCATTTTTATGCGACCTCCGCAACATCTGGCTTTTATGGCGGCCCCTACAGAAACCGCCCGTGATGAGCTTGATCGGCTGGTGACCCGTTATGGCAACTGCCACCCCGGTGAGGCAGACGTAGTGATCTGTTTGGGCGGTGATGGTTTTATGCTGGAAACCCTACGCGTTATTCTGGAAGCCGGGCTGACAACCCCAGTTTATGGCATGAACTGTGGCTCCGTGGGTTTTTTGATGAACCCTACGGATGAAGAAGACCTTCCTTACAGATTGGCGCATGCACAGGCTGCAATCATTCACCCTTTACGCATGAAAGCCGTAACGGCACATGGCGAAGCACATGAAGCATTGGCGCTGAATGACGTGTATCTGTTCCGCCAGACACGACAGGCAGCCAAATTACGCATTGATGTGGATAGGCTGGTGCGCATTCCCGAGTTGATTTGTGATGGCGCTTTATTGGCCACCCCAGCCGGTTCCACCGCTTATAACCTTTCTGCCCACGGGCCTATTGTGCCACTTTCTGGCAACCTGCTTCCGCTTACCCCTATCTGCCCCTTTCGCCCACGCCGCTGGCGCGGAGCACTTCTGCCCTCATCGGCCCATGTCGGTTTTAGTGTTCTGGAACACGACAAACGCCCGGTTGCAGCCGTTGCCGATTCGATAGAAATTCGGGATGTTGTTTCTGTGCAGGCGTGGGAAGACCGCGAATTGGCCGTAACCTTGTTGTTTGACCCTGGGCAAACCCTTTCTGAACGTATTGCGGCGGAACAGTTTTCTGCATGATGCCGCAGTGTGGCCGCTTTCAGGCGCCAAAAGCAGCTTCCCTCTGGTCTTCTTCCTCTTTTTCTGGATTAGTCTTCCATTTAATGCAGAACATGTTTCCTTTCTCTCGCCGCCTTGCCCTTTTGTGTGCCGCAAGCTTGCTTGCCACCAGCGCGGTCTCACATGCTCAGATTGTTACCAACAGTCAGGCTCTGGACAGTTTGGGCGGGGCAGCACCCATAACCGCGCCCACAACACCTGCGGCACCTGTGCATGAAGCAGCACCTCGCCGGGCAACAACGCCTGCGCATACTGAAACGCGCCGCCGCGTAGCAGAAAAGCCGCAAGCTTCCACAGCACAGAAAAAAGAAACATCCAGCGTAAAAAACACGCAGCCAGCCGCAGCAGCGCCTAAAAGTGCACCTGCCCCCAAGCCGGTTACCAAGCCCCCGGTTGAAGCCAAAGCACCCGCACCCGTGGCTAAAGCCGCACCTGCCCCGACGCAAGACACCAAAAGCGTAACACCTGCGGCCCAGCCGCATAAACCGCCACCGCCGGCAACAATACCAAATGCCCCACCTCCGCTGCCGCAGCTTACCCCTGCCCCATCAGACGTGGAAACCCATCCCTTTCCGGTGCCTCCGCAGCCAACTGTGGATTTAAAAGCTCCAGGCACCGTGACACCTATTGAAGGCGGTGTGCGCATTACCTTTGCACCAGATGCGGCAACACTTAACCCAGAAACACATCAGGCCATTCTGGCATTTGGGCAGCGTTTGTCTGACAAACCGCATGAACGCGCCCTGATAGATGCCTACAGTTCTGGCGCTGTGGATGATCCATCATTGCCGCGGCGTATGGCATTGGCCCGCGGGCTGGCGGCGCGCAGCGTGCTCATGAATGGTGGCACACCCTCTACCCGCATTTACGTGCGCGTTATTGGCCTGCCCAAACAATCCGCCCCTAACACACCGCAGGATTATATTGATATTTACCAATCTGACGTTGTGCCCTAAAAACGAGCATCTTTTCAGTTTTCAGGCACCTTAAAGGGGTGTGACCATACCAGCAGCATATTGCTGCCTATGCGTATTTCTTTTTGTGCAGGCCCAAACTGTGTTTGAGCCTGTGCGGCCTGATCCGCACTTTCACATACAATAAAATTGCCACCCGTTTCATACCATTGTCGCTTGCTGAGGGTATGAAACGCTTTGATGCCTGATGGCGTGAACTCAATAGGCGCAAGCCGTGCCTGAAATGGCAGACTATTGCGGGCAGCGCTCCAGTATGGCGCAAAACCCTGCTTTAGGCCCATTTGTTCCAGAGCATGGTTTACGGGAAAGTTCTGATTTGCTGCTGCATACCCTAAAACGGGACGCGGCAGAATTGTTGCCGCATACAAAATACAGCAGCCACCAAACAGAAAGCCATAACCACGCGGCACCTGCACATGCCGAATAACTAGCAAAACAGACAACAGGCATGGAAAAACCAGATAACGGAATGACTGCTCATCCATTGTCAGTTCGCCAAAAATAAAGGCTGCCAACATAATAAGAATAGCGAGGGCGGCTGAAAGATCAAACAGCGTCCATTGCCGGTTTTTACGCAGCACATGAAAGCAGCACCATACCGTGCCACCTGCACACATCAGATGAAACAGCTCACGCCCAGAGCCTGAAAGCGTTATCGGCTTTCCAAAAAAATCAGCACCAAAATACTGTAAGAAGCCGGAAAACAGAACGCTTAGATTATACGAAGCCCGACTTTGTGAACCAAAAGATGAACTCCACAACCCCGGCACATGGAACGCTCCATTATGGGCAAGCACTGTTTTAATAACGTGCTCCAGCAGCAAGGCCCCCACCATGCTGCTGGCAATTCCGCAATATCTTGGACCGCGCTGTTCAAGACTGCATCCGATAGCCGCCAGAATAATCGGCAAAGCCAGAGTATACTTAACCAGATCATCACTGCTCAGTAGTAGGGCGACAAACAGGACAGTGCCGCTCCAGCGCGTACAGATTGCGAATAAGCTTTTAGATTGTAACCATTGCGGTTTGCGTAACCACACCAGCCAAAACAGTAACATGCCAACATATGCGCCAACATGATAACAAGGCGACAACACCAGATGGATGGCAAAAGCACTGGGTGCCCCTAACAAAACCAGAAGCGGCCGGCCCGCAATACCCGTTGCCGAACGTACGATACGAAACGCCAGCAACATAGCAACGGCCCACAACATGGCTGGCACAATGTAATAAAAAGACACATGCCAACCAAATAGGCCGAACACCACAACATAAGGCAGTATTTCAGTAAAATAGAAGGACTGGGTAGAAAGATCCCACCCTTTCAGCAAAACATTACCGTGCAGAATATCTTGCGCGGCCAGCAAGGTCGAAACACTGTCTGAATTAAAAGGCTGCGTCATACCCAAAGCGGTATAAAGCAACGTTAAAACCACAAACGCCACCAAATAGCCTACTACGTTTTGGTATGTTTTGCGTTCAACCACAGTGGTTTTCCCTCGCAATGTCTCATGAAAAAACCGGCCTTTCAGCCGGTTTGTTTTTAGCTCTCTAAAAGAGACTGTTCTATTTTTTCTCGGGCTTCTGTTGCGAGTTGGTCCACCCGTTCATTTTCTGGCACGCCGGAATGCCCCTTGACCCAATGCCATGAGACCTCGTGCCGCTTGGAGACATCCAGCAGCCTGCGCCATAAATCCATATTGGCAACCGGATCACCCGATGCATTGCGCCAATTACGCCTTACCCACCCTGTATGCCACCGGGTAATGCCATTGCGCACATATTCACTATCTGTGTGTAAATTCACCACACAAGGGCGCGTAAGAGCTTCCAGCGCTTCTGCTGCGGCTGTTAGTTCCATACGGTTGTTGGTGGTTTCACGCTCACCGCCAGAGAGTTCTCGTTCCACGCCTTTGCAGCGTAGCAGAACACCCCAGCCACCTGGACCAGGGTTTGGGCGGCATCCACCATCCGTCCAGATTTCAACCTCCAGAGCAGGTTGTTCTGTTGCGCTGGTATTTTCAGAATCCGTAGGCATCAGCACTTTCCGTTTCCAGATGGAAGCGCAGGCGCTTCAGATAATCCATAGGATTTTTAGGCGTTACCAAGGCATCTGCTGGCGTGTTGATCCAATCATACAACCGGGTCAGCAAAAAGCGCATGGCCGCACCTCTGGCCAGAACAGGCATAAGTTTGCGTTCTGCTGGCTCCAATGGGCGTATTTCCTCATACCCTTGCATCATATGCCGGGCAAAGGTGATGTTAAACGCCCCATCGGCCTGAAAGCACCATGCGTTCAAACAAATGGCGATATCGTAAGCCAGAAAATCCGTGCAGGCGAAATAGAAATCAATCACGCCTGAAACTGCATGATCCAGAAAGAAAACGTTATCTGGAAACATGTCTGCATGAATCTGCCCACGCGGCAGTAGCGGGTTATTCTCCCGCCCCGGCCAAAACGGCAGAATATGCTCCAGTGCATTTTGCAGTTCATCCCGCAAACCTGCACACACGTTATCTGCACCTGCGCCGCAGCTTTCTAGCAGCGCAAACCATGCATCTGGCCCCAAACCATTCTGACGTTCCGGCTTATAGGAACGCCCCGCCACATGCAGTTGTGCCAAAGCACGCCCCAATGGGCGACAATGCTCCAGCCTGACAACACGCGGCCAAACGCCGGGCAAGAATGTGGTAATGGCAGCGGGCCTGCCTGCCAGTGTTTTGAGCACGTGCCCCTGCGAATCTGCCACAGGCTGGGGGCATGTTACCCCCTCACGCGCCAGATGCTGCATAAGCCCTAAGAACCAAGGCAGATCCTGCGCATTCACCCGTTTTTCGTATAGAGTAAGAATGTAATCTCCATCTGTTGTACGCAGTTGGAAATTACTGTTCTCTACCCCTTCGGCAATACCGCGAAACGCAACCAGAGACCCTATGGCGTAATCCTGTAAAAACGCTTCCAGGGCCTCGTTCCCAACGTCCGTATAAACGGCCATGCAGCACCTTTAGCCTAACGGTGCGGGAAGGCGGAACGTTACGTTTTCTTCCTTCACAATCCGCTCTTCAATGCACAGCGTATAACGCTTGGCCATTTCTGCCAGCATTTCCTGCACCAGTGCTTCCGGCGCAGAAGCACCAGCCGTAATACCCAGCGTGTTTACGCCTTCCAGCACGGACCAATCCAGAGAATCCAGACGGGGCACCAAAAGCGCACGCGGTGTGCCAGAGCGTTCCGCCACTTCACGCAGACGCTGGGAATTGGAAGAATTGGGAGAGCCGATAACAATCACCAGATCGCATTCCGGCGCGATGGTTTTAACGGCTTCCTGACGGTTGGTGGTAGCGTAGCAGATATCTTCGCGCTTTGGCCCTTCAATCAGCGGGAACCGCGCACGCAGAATATCCACAATTTCTGCCGTATCATCCACGGAAAGCGTTGTCTGAGTGATAAAGGCCAGACGTGTTGGATCTTCCGGCTCTACCGTGCGGGCTTCTTCTGCATCGTTAATCAGCGTCATGGCGCCGGGTGGCAGTTGGCCCATTGTGCCCACCACTTCTGGGTGGCCTGCATGGCCAATCATCAGGATATGGCGGCTTTCTGGCCCACCACCGGCAAAATGACGCTCAGCTTCACGATGCACCTTGGAAACCAGCGGACATGTGGCATCTAGATACAAAAGGTTACGGCGTTCGGCCTCAACAGGCACGGTTTTTGGCACGCCATGAGCAGAGAAAACAACGTGGCCATCTACGGGAACTTCATCCAGTTCCTCAACAAAAATGGCGCCTTGTGCTTCCAGCTCTTCCACCACTGTCCGGTTATGGACAATTTCATGGCGGACATAAACAGGCGCACCGTAGCGACGGATGGCTTCTTCCACCACACGGATGGCGCGGTCCACCCCTGCGCAGAAACCACGTGGGCCTGCCAGCAGAACCTTAAGAGATCTGCCGTGCTGAGCATCTGCGCTCTGGGGCGGGGTAAGGGTATCAGTTTGATCGGGCATGGTGTTCCCCAAAGTTGCAGCGGACTGTATAGAAGAAAACTGGCTATGAAGAAGCATATTGAAAACAGGCTATGCCCGAAACCCATAAAGGTGACGGAAGTTGTGGCCTACGCAAAGGACGCATGGGATGCAACCCGTTTTACGGCATCAAAGCCTTGAAAAACATACCTATCCGGGTGTGATGGCTGCTATCTGCTGTGTTCAACCCGTTTTAACCGATAATGCCGGATCCATACATGTTCCTTAATCACAACCAACGGCGCAGCCTGTTCCCCCGTATTGCCGCTCCGGGTCTGGCAGCTCTTGGGCTGCTGGCCACACTTGGTGGCTGCGGTGATGGTGAAAGCAAATCCATGGATTTTGCGCCCACCTGCCCCATTACGCATATTCCATCCGAAGCCGCAGATTACTACCTCTATCAAGGCAAGGGGACGGGCTTTAAAAATATGATCGCCCGCGCCAGCATCCTGCAATTACAGGGAGATTGCCTTGCCGCTGGCCCCAAGGATCTAAAAACCCGAATCGTGTTGCGCTTTGTGATCGAACGCGGCCCAGCCGCGGCAGCCAATACGCTTACCCTACCGTGGTTTATTGCCGTGCTGCATGGAGACAGAATTGTGAACAAACATGTCTTCCACCACACCGTGTCCTTCCCGGCCAATCTCTCTACCTTTGAAGACGATACAAAGGTGATCACGGTGGATCTGCCCATTCCACCCAAAAACGTGGATTCAGATTATCGGTTTGAAGTTGGTTTTCAGCTGACCAAGGATCAGCTTGAATATAATCAGGTTCACCTTAAACGCGCGGCTTATCAGGCTTACTGAGGTAAGCCACCTTACTTTGCTGGGGCTTTTAGCACACCCCAGCAAAGTAAGCTTTACCTTTAATCAGGAAGCCGACTGCGTTTCTGGTGGAAAATGTGCTGCCTTAACGGCAGCCTGCTGACGCTGGGCCAGGGCCTGCTCATCAAAATCCTGCACGATTTCATGGAACAATTGGTACCAGTTCATCTTAACTTTCAGCCGCATGAACACAGATCCAAGCCCAAGGGCTGAACGATCAACCAGCACAAATTCACGCGGCAGGCGCACGCCTCCGGCTTTTTGCAGCCCATCATGCACTTTGGAAAGAATTTCCCGCCCAAGGGCTGGGTTATTGTCATCCTGAATGTAGCGTTCTTCATCCACCATCAGCGGGGCATATAACAGCCCTGCCCATTCGTTCAGAACAGCCACTTTCTCACGCGTCAGATCACGGAAACCCCATGCTTCATAAGCATGGGCAGCCATGTCCATATCCTTGTTACGGAGCGCGTAATACAGGTCAATATTCCCCTTGATGAACGAAGGCTGGAAAATACGGATAGCCCCAAAATCCAGTAGGTTCAGGCCTGCATCTTCCCGCATGGTAAAGTTGCCCATGTGCGGGTCACCATGCACCACGCCATACTGATACAGCGGCACATACCATGCCCGGAACAGCGCACGCGCAATGCTTTTTTTCTGCTCTTCCGTAAGACCTGCTTTTATGGCTGCATTCAGATTCTGCCCCTGCACCCATTCCATCGTCAGCAACCGCTGCGTGCAGAGTTCATCTATTGGTAAGGGCACCGTAACTTCGGGGCAATCTGCCAACACGGAATGATACAGGCGCATATTCGCGGCTTCGTGCCGGTAATCCAGTTCTTCCCGCAGCCGTTCAGAAAGTTCCTCCACCACATCATCCTGCCGGATGGCGTTATCCAGCTTGTGGTAAACCCCAATAGCCATACGGAACTGGCGCAGATCGGCCTCAACAGCGGCCTTCATATCCGGGTACTGCAACTTACAGGCTACGCGGCGGCCATCGGCCAACACTGCCTGATGCACTTGCCCAAGGCTGGCAGCCGCAGCGGCTTCCCGCCCGAAGGAGCGGAAATTCTTTTCCCACCCCGGCCCAAGTTCCGCCGTCATGCGGCGGCGCACGAAGCTCCACCCCATTGGCGGCGCGTTGGACTGAAGCTGCGCAAGCTCATCGGCGTATTCATCAGGCAACGCGCCGGGAATGGTGGCCAGAAGCTGCGCTGCCTTCATGAGCGGGCCTTTTAGCCCACCCAGCATGGATTTAAGATCTTCTGCATGAGAAGCCCCGCCAGAGCGCAAACCTATTTTGTTGCCTGCCAGCCGGGCTGCAATGCCACCAACGGTTCCGGTTGTTTGCACCATACGGCGCAGTTCACCAAAAACGCCGGTATTATCCATATCTCGCGCCATAATCAGTCCTGCTCCAACTGGTCAATAAAGCCGGAAATAACATCCAGCCCCTTGCGCCAGAAACCCGGATCAGATGCATCCAGCCCAAAGGGGGCCAGCAGCTCCTTATGGCGCAGGGTGCCACCGGCTTCCAGCATGGCAATATATTTATCCTGGAAACCCGGCGCGCCCTCACTGAACACCTGATACAGCGCGTTCACCAAGCAATCTCCGAATGCATAGGCATACACATAGAACGGAGAATGGATGAAGTGCGGAATGTAAGCCCAGAACACATCGTATTCCGGCGTAAAGTTAAAAGCGGGGCCGAGGCTTTCTGTCTGCACACCGCGCCAGATGGCACCAATTTGTTCAGGAAGCAGCTCGCCTTTTTTACGGGCATCGTGCACGCGGGTTTCAAATTCATAAAACGCAATCTGGCGCACCACGGTATTGAGCATATCCTCAACCTTGGCAGCCAGCAGCAGACGGCGGCGCTGTGGGTCTTTTTCTGCATCCAGCAAAGACTGGAATGTCAGCATCTCGCCAAACACACTGGCCGTTTCTGCCAATGTCAGCGGCGTATCGGACATGAAGTAGCCCTGCTTTGCCGCCATAACCTGATGCACACCGTGGCCCAGCTCATGCGCCAGCGTCATGACATCGCGGATACGACCATGATAGTTCAGCAGAATATAAGGATGTGCTGAAGGCACAGTAGGATGCGCAAAAGCGCCGGGAGATTTACCCGGTGCTGGTGGCACATCAATCCACGGATTGGTCAGGAAGGTGTTGATAACCTTACCCATACGTGGGTCAAACCCATCATATGCCTTTTGCACAATATTCTTGGCTTCAGACCACGGAATCAGCTTATCATCATTCCCAGGCAGTGGGGCGTTGCGGTCCCAGTGCTCCAGCTTATCCAGCCCCATCCACTTGGCTTTCAGGGCATAGTAGCGGTGGGAAAGACGCGGATAATCAGACCGCACGGCAGAAACAAGGGCATCCACCACCTCATCTTCCACCATGTTGGAAAGATTGCGGGAGGAAGTTGGCCGTGCGAAATGCCGCAGATTATCCGAGATGGATTTATCCTTGGCCAGCGTATTTGTAATGAGCGCAAACAGGCGGACATTTTTTTCAAAAACGCCACCTACGGCTTTACCTGCCTGCTCTCTTGTTGCCCGGTTTGTATCGGACAAACGGTTAAGCGCATCCCCTACCGTAATTTCCTGCCCATCGAGTGTGACGCGCAAAGCCGCAATGGTTTCATCAAACAGACGGCACCATGCCTGTCCACCGGTTACAGATTTTTCCAACAGAACCTTTTCCACATCATCAGAAAGCTGATGCGGACGATACATGCGGATATCACGCAGGTAAGGCTGCCAATGCGCCAGTGTGGGATCTTGTAGCTTTTCCCGAAGATCTGCTTCTTCCAGCCGGTTCAGTTCCAGCGTAAAAAACAGCAAATGGGTGGAAATGGCTGTCAGCCGTTCATTGATGGACTGGCTAAACTGGCTGATGGAAGCATCTGAAGAATCTGCGGCAAACAGCAGAGAGGCATAAGAACCTGCCTTGCCCAGCATTTCCTCAATAATTTCAAAGGTTGCTATGGCGTCTGCCAATTCCTTGCCGGAAAGGCCGCTAATTTTACCCTGATACTGCTTGGCAAAAGCCTGAGCTTTTTTTTCTGCCTCAGCCAAATCAGCGTGCAGCTTCGGATCATCCATACCCGCGTAAAGGGCTGAAAGATCCCAACGCGGAAGAGAGGCCGCCCCCTGCCCTGCAGGTGTGTTGGCAACGGTACCGGCTTCCGTTGCAAAAACCGGAAGCGGATGTGAACGGAGGGAATGCGCTGTGTGTTCCATATCTAACACTTTACAGTGCATTTCTGCTGGAAGCGAGAGGCCGCAAACATAAGCGCGGTTCACATGCACAACAGATATGAAAAACAAATGGGCGAAAGGTTTCCCCTCCGCCCATCTGCTTCTGTCAACTTACATGCAGCCTTATGGTTCAGGCTGTTTTTTCCAGTTGCTGTTCCGGCACCGTAAAGCCGATAATCCGGGCATAATCCTTAGGCACGATATGCCAGAAGTGCGGCAGAACCTCATCCCATTTATGCAGCAACATGCTGGCATAGGCAGAACCTGTTTCTTCCACATGCCGTTCAACAAGGCTGCGCAGCATCTGTTCCCATTTCGGTTCAGTTACACGCACCCACAACAGGGATTCGGGGTTTACCCGGCTATCGAACACATTGTCCTTGTCCAGCACAAAGGCCATGCCACCGGTAAAACCAGCGCCAAAGTTGTCACCCACATCATCCAGCACCACCACGGTGCCGCCTGTCATGTATTCACACCCGTTGGAACCACAACCTTCTACAACAGCTATCGCACCAGAGTTACGCACGGCAAAGCGTTCCCCTGCCTGCCCTGCGGCATACAGTTCACCCGCAGTGGCCCCATACAAAACCGTGTTGCCGATAATGGCGTTCTTGTTAGACACCAGCGTAGAGGACGGGGAAGGACGCACCGTAATGGTTGCGCCAGAAAGCCCTTTACCTACGTAATCGTTGGCATCGCCCAGCACCTCTAGCTTAAGCCCCTGCACGGCAAACGCCCCTAGAGACTGCCCCGCAGAGCCGCGCAGACGCACCGTAAGATGCCCCGGTGCCAGTGTTTTCATACCAAACTGACGCACAATCAGAGAGGAAATGCGCGTGCCAATGGCGCGCTGGGTGTTCTGCACATTGTAGTGCAACTGCATTTTCTCACCGTGGTCGAACAGCGGCTTGGCATCACCAATCATCTGCGCATCCAGCGTATCTGGCACTTCATTCCGGCCATCCAGCGTGCAGTAGCGTGCAAACGGCCCCGGATCTGCCTGAGACAGCAGAGAGTTCAGATCCAGATCATCCAGATAATCATCCCCGCGGGAAACCTGCCGCAGCAGATCCGTGCGCCCGATAATTTCATTTAGAGAACGGAAGCCCAGCGAAGCCAGAATATTCCGCACATCCTCTGCAATGAAGGAGAATAGATTGATAACCTTTTCGGGCGTACCTTCAAACTTGGCACGCATTTTGGGGTCCTGAGAACACACACCTACTGGGCAGGTGTTGGAATGGCACTGGCGCACCATAATGCAGCCCATGGCCACAAGGCTGGCTGTGCCAATACCAAATTCCTCTGCCCCAAGCATAGCGGCAATAACCACATCGCGCCCGGTTTTGATACCACCATCGGCGCGCAAACGCACCCTATGGCGCAGACGGTTAAGCATAAGCACCTGATGCGTTTCCGCCAGCCCAAGTTCCCACGGCAAGCCCGCATATTTAATAGAGCTCAGCGGGCTTGCGCCTGTGCCACCGCAATGACCGGAAATCAGGATGGCATCAGCTTTTGCCTTGGCCACACCAGCGGCAATGGTGCCAATACCAGAACGCGCCACCAACTTAACGGTAACCGTTGCTTCCGGGTTGATCTGCTTGAGATCGTAAATCAGCTGCGCCAGATCTTCGATCGAATAGATATCATGGTGCGGGGGCGGAGAAATCAGCGTCACACCCGGCGTGGCATGGCGCAGCTTGGCAATCAGCTCCGTTACCTTAAAGCCCGGAAGCTGCCCACCTTCACCCGGTTTGGCACCTTGTGCCACCTTAATTTCCAGTTCACGGCAATCATTCAGATACTGCGCCGTTACACCAAAGCGGCCAGATGCCACCTGTTTGATAGCGGAGGATGCGTTATCCCCATTCGGGCGCGGCTTAGCACGTGCCGGATCTTCCCCACCTTCACCCGAATCAGACTTTGCGCCAATTCGGTTCATGGCGATGGAAAGCGTTTCATGCGCTTCCGGGCTCAAGGCCCCCAAGGAAATTGCCGGGGAAATCAGGCGTTTACGCAACTGCGTAATGCTTTCCACTTCTTCCACCGGAATAGGCGTGCGCCCATCACGGAAGTCCAGCAGATCACGCAGGGCTACAGGTGGCTGCGCATGTACGGCATCTGCATAACGCTGGTAGATGGTAAAGCTGCCAGTAGCCACTGCTGTTTGCAGCATATGGATCAGACCGCCATCAAATGCGTGCTGTTCTCCACTCCGGCGCAGCTTGTAAAGGCCACCTACAGGCAAAGTGAGCGTATTGGTCGCGCCCCATGCGCTTTCGTGCAGTTGCAATACGTTGCGTGCAATGCCCGAAAGCCCAATACCAGAAATACGCGAAGGCATACCGGGAAAGAATTCTGCCGTAAGCGCGCGAGAAAGGCCCACAGCCTCAAAATTGCACCCACCACGGTAAGACGCCACGATGGAAATACCCATCTTGGACATAATCTTAAGCAGGCCTTTATCTACCGCTTTACGGTAGCGTTCCATGCACTCACGCAGACTCATCTGCCCAAACAGGCCACGACGATGCCGGTCTGCAATGCTTTCCTGCGCCAGATAAGGGTTAACTGTGGTGGCGCCCACCCCAATTGTTACTGCAATAGCGTGCACATCCAGCGCCGTAGCCGTGCGCACGTTCAAAGATGTAAACGTACGCAAGGATGTACGCACCAGATGCGTGTGCACAGCCCCGGTCGCCAAGATCATTGGAATAGATGCACGCTCAGCAGACTGATCTTCATCTGTCAGGAATACGTGGGTGCAGCCACCCCGCACACCTTCTTCTGCCTCACGCCGGATACGAGCAATGGCTTCGCGCAGCCCTGCTTCCCCATCATTGGCGGGGAATGTGCAATCAATCACGCAACCAGAAGTGCCCGTAAAGTGGCGCAGCCCTTCATACTCACCAGATGTCAGCACCGGACTGGGCAGTTGAAGCATGTCACACTGTTCGGGGGACTGATCCAGAATATTGCCCAGATTCCCTAACCGCGTTGTCAGGCTCATCACGCGAGATTCGCGCAGAGAATCGATTGGCGGATTGGTCACCTGGCTGAACATCTGCCGGAAATAGTGTGCCAACCCACGATAACGCGGAGAAAGCACAGCCAGAGGCGTATCATCACCCATGGAGCCAATGGCTTCACTGGCGGTAGAGACCATTGGGTGCAGAATGGCTTCCAGTTCTTCCAGCGTGCTGCCCACAGCCAACTGGCGGCGGCGCAGTTCTTCGCCTTCGTAATAAACTGGCTCTGTCACATCCGAACGGACGATATGGCCAATTTTCTGGGTGCGTTTGATCCAGCTAGAAAAATCTTGCCGTGCAGCAAGCAGATCAAGCAGTTCGGTATTACCATACAGCTTGGCTTCCTGAAGATCGACACCAATCATCTCACCCGGGCCAAGGCGACCGCGGCTGACAATGGCGTTTTCAGGCACGCGCACCATGCCGGTTTCAGAACCGACAATCAACAGATTATCGGTTGTTACCGTATAACGCAGCGGGCGCAAGCCTGAGCGATCCAGCCCAGCCACAACCCAACGGCCATCTGTGGCGCACAGTGCTGCGGGGCCGTCCCACGGTTCCATTACCGCGTTGCAATACGTGAACATATCACGGTGCGCAGGCTTCATGGAGGAATTACCGCCAACACTTGCCGGGATCATCAGCGCCTTGGCAAAAGGTGCATCACGCCCAGCAAAAGTCAGCAGTTCGTAAACGTTATCCAGCGTTGCGGTATCGGAGCCACCAGCCTGCACCAGCGGCTTGATATCTGCCATCCACGGATCAAGATCTGGGTGAGAAAGCCGTGTTTCATGGCTTTTCATCCAGTTGATATTGCCGGAAATGGTGTTGATTTCACCATTATGCGCAAGGCGACGGAACGGCTGCGCCAATTTCCATGTAGGGAAGGTGTTGGTGGAATAGCGCTGATGATAGATGGCAAAGCGGCTGACAAAGCGTTCATCCAGCAGATCTGGGTAAAACTCTGTCAGATGTTCTGCAAGGAACATGCCTTTATAAATAACAGACCGGCATGACAGCGAGCAGATATACAGATCAACCTGCGCGGCGATGGCGGCTTTTTCTATCCGGCGGCGGATCACATACAGATCACGCTCAAACTCTTCTTCCCCTTTATTGGGAAGATTACGGATAAGGATCTGCTCAATTTCCGGGCGCGTTGCGTTGGCTTTTTCACCGATACAGGAAGTATCAATCGGCACCTGACGCCAGCCATAGATGCCGTATCCAAACGCCAGAATCTGGGTTTCGATAATCTGGCGACACTGTTCCTGTGCGGCCAGATCGGTTTTGGGCAAAAACACCTGCCCCACCGCAATCCGGCTTTCATCTGGCCGATCCCCTGTGCTGGTAATGGCATCTGCAAAAAATTCCTGCGGAATTTCTACATGAATACCCGCACCATCGCCTGTCTTGCCATCGGCATCCACTGCGCCGCGGTGCCAGATAGCTTTCAGAGCGGCGATGCCAGCTTCAACCACCTCACGCCGACGCTTGCCATCCAGTGCGGCCACAAGGCCCACACCACAGGAATCACGTTCATCAGCTGGATCATACAGCCCATCCAGCGCGGCCACGTTGGCATCCCACGCTTTCAGAAATTCCTCGCTACTTTCAGCGGAAACGGTGTTGGGAAACTGTTCCATATCCATTAACCCTGCTCCGCCTTGGCGGTAGCCGTTACATTTTCCTGAATCCATGTGTGCATGCAGGCGGCTGCATCGCGCCCATCACGAATGGCCCACACAACCAAACTGGCCCCACGCACAATGTCCCCTGCGGCAAACACGCCCGGCAGAGATGTCATGAAATCTTTCTGACCAACCTTGAGCGTACCCCAACGGGATACAGCCAGATCCTTCTGCCCCCAAAGCTGCGGCAGAGGTTCTGGGTCAAACCCAAGAGCCTTGATAACCAGATCAGCATCCAGCGTGAAAGAAGAACCTTCCAGTGGCTCAACTGACTGACGGCCCGTGGCATCTGGCAAGCCCAGCTTCATCCGCACGGCCCGCACGCCAGAAACATGGCCTTCACCCAAAAAGGCTTCAGGGGCTGCCAGCCATTCAAACTGCACACCTTCTTCTTCCGCATTTTTTACTTCGCGGGCAGAACCGGGCATGTTGGCTTTATCTCGCCGGTACAGGCATTTCACGGATTTTGCACCTTGGCGAATAGCCGTGCGCACGCAGTCCATTGCGGTATCACCACCACCCAGAACCACTACGTTTTTACCTGCGGCATCCAATGCCTGCGCTTCCGGCGGCAAGGTATCCCCCAAGGAACGCCGGTTAGAAGCCGTAAGGTAATCCAGCGCCTTTTCAATACCCGCCAGCCCAACGCCGGGGCCTCCGATTTCACGCGATTTGTAAACACCTGTTGCAATCAGAATAGCATCATGGCGGTTACGCAAATCTGCAAAAGACAGTTCGCCTTCACCATCCCCAATGCCTTGGCCGAGGTGGAAAACAACACCACCTTCTTCCAGCAGCTTATGACGGCGGGCCACAATGTGTTTTTCCAACTTAAAGCCGGGAATACCGTAAACCAGCAGACCACCTACCCGATCATACCGATCATACACGTGTACTTTATAACCTTGCGCGCGCAGCTGATCTGCCGCAGCCAAACCAGCCGGGCCAGCACCAATAATAGCAACGGACTGGCTGCGCTCCAGCACCGGGTTAACAGGTTTAACCCAGCCTTTTTCAAATGCTGTATCGGTAATGTAGCGTTCCACGGCGCCAATGGTCACGCTTTCGAAACCCGGTTCGATCACGCAGTTACCTTCACACAGCCGATCCTGCGGGCAAATACGACCGCAAATTTCCGGGAAGGTATTGGTAGCGGAGGAAACACCATAGGCTTCTTCCAGCCGCCCCTGTGCTGTGAGCATCAGCCAATCAGGGATATTGTTGCCGAGCGGGCAATGAACTGAACAGAAAGGCACACCGCACTGCGAGCACCGACTGGCCTGCTCGGTTGCTTCTGGTGTTGCGAAGTCCTCATAAATTTCATCAAAATCTGCCCGCCGCGCCGTAGCCGTGCGCTTGTCTGGCTGCTTTTGCGGCACAGAGACAAATTTAAGCATCTTGGTCGTCATGTGGCATCCCCGGAGAAAGGGCGCGCCAGACAGACTCCGCCCCTAAACTTTGCTGGAGCTAAGGTGCTTGTTCTCCGTAAATATAAAAAGACAGCAATGCTTACCTTTTTATATTTTTCTTCATGACAAAACAAAAATCCATCCAATTGGTCGTATAAAAAGGTATATTTTCGGGCCTTTTTATCCCCAACCCATTATACAGAAAAGGATATATCTTTTTGAGCCTCACCCACCCTAAACCGCGCCAAATAAGAGGGCACAATAGCCGCAACGCTTTGCGGCACGATATTCAACGCTTCAAAACCGGATTTCCCCGCGGGCACAACATTGTCGGTTGCCAACATCCGCAATTGATCCTGCGTCAGAAAATGTCCCGGCAGCCGCTCCAAAACCATAGCCTGCAACTTTGCCAGCACTGATGGCACAATAAAAACAGGCTTATGGCGCTGCGTTACGCGCAATACAAACCGCGCAATATCCAGCATGGTCATTTCCTGCGGGCCACCCAACAAAAGTTCTTTCCCCGCAAACGCAGAAGACTGCGCCGCCACTAATACTGCTTGCGCCACATCTCCCGCATAAACAGGTTGCAAGCGCGAATGGGCACCATAAACCGGCAAACACGGCAAATACCGCGCAAGACCTGCAAACATGTTAAAGAAATGATCCTCCGGCCCAAAAATAACAGAAGGCCGTATAATCACAGCATCTGGCCGATATTGGCGCACAACCTTTTCACCCGCAGCCCGACTTCTACCATAAGCCGAAAGAGCCGTTTCTGAAGCACCAAGCGCCGACATTTGCACAAATACAGGCACATCTGTTTCTGCCGCTATACGCGCCACACGCCCTGCGCCTTCTACATTAACGGCTTGCAGTGTTTGCTGCTTGACGGAAGATAAGACAGCCACAAGGTTGATCACCACATCCGCCCCCTGCACCGCACAGGCCACAGAAGCATCATCCAGAACAGATGCATAAAAAGGCGCAATCTGTCCGACATACCCTAACGTGCGTAAACGCGCAGTTAAATCTGGCCGCCGGCTGGCAACGCGCACCTCGTACCCGGCCCGTGCCAGATTTTGCACCACATAACGCCCTACAAATCCGCCACCACCCAATACGGTTGCAATTTTACGCGCACCCATAAGTCACCCTCGTCTTCCACGTTTATCCAGTGTTTTGTGCACTGTGTGCCATTCCCTCCGCCCACGCCAGACAGGCAAATGACACAAATCTGTCAGAAAAATCATTTTCCCTGTTGACGCTCCCATCACAGAGGGGTAAACGGCTCTTCACCAGCCGGGGACACTCCTGGTTGCCATTTGAGCCCAGATGGCGGAATTGGTAGACGCGCAGGTTTCAGGTACCTGTGGCCGCAAGGTCGTGGAAGTTCGAGTCTTCTTCTGGGCACCAAATATCATATATAGTTTATATGATATTTTTCTTCTCCCTAAATGGTAAATATAAAGAGTTGAGTATTCAATTCAGCCTTCGGGCTGTTTATGACACTTCTTTATTCTTTTCACTTACGCGCCATTAGGCAGAGCACAATACATGAAACTTAGCCCGCCCACTAAGGGCCTGCTGCTGTCTTTATTGGGGTTTGCAGCTTTCTCTATAAGTGATGCTTTTTCTAAACTGCTTACTGGCAGGCTCAACCCGTTTGAGGTTGCCTTTTCTGGTGGCGTTTTTGGGCTGCTATTGGTTCCGTTTGTTAAATCGCGCGGGCAATCATGGCTGAACATTCTGCCCATTCAAAAACCGGGTATGTGGTGGATTCGGGCTGTCGCAACATTTATTGCCACAGCCGCCAGCGTAGAATCCTTCATGCTTCTGTCCATGCCAGAAGCGCTCTCGCTAATGTTCCTTATGCCCTTTATTGCCACCATTCTTTCTGTTGTCGCACTTAAGGAAAAAGTATCCCTGTGGGGATGGGTTGCTGTGGCTATCGGGTTTGCAGGCGTTCTGGTTGTGCTGCGCCCCGGCGTGCGGCCACTTCATTTTGGCCATGCCTGTGCATTAGCCGCTGCCATTGCCAGCGCTGTAAACGTTATTGCTTACCGTGTAGCTGGCACAGGCACCACAAAACTGGGGGTTCTTGGCTCTAGCCTAGCCGGGCCTCTGCTTGGGGATGGTCTTTTGGCCCTTCCCAACTTTACGTGGCCGCATACAGTTACGGATTGGAGCTTTTTGTTTGGTTACGGATTTCTGGCGGCTCTAGGCCAACTACTTATTATGTTGGCGGCCACCCTTACCCCCGCCAGCCGCGTGGCATTGCCACAATACACCCAAATGGTTTGGGCTGTGCTGTTTAGCTATTTGCTGTTCCATGAACCGCTAGATAAATGGACCATTATTGGTGTAACAATTGTTACCTTATCTGGCATGCTGGATTGGTTCCGCAAGCATCTACTCGCACTCAAACAGCGGCGCCTTGCACGCAAGCAGGCGCGCCTTCAGCCCGCAAGCCCCACTCCGGCTGATGCAAAGTAACGATTAACGGCGTCTCGCATGGCCCCGGCCACCATGGCTCGGTGGCCTGCCTGACGCAACGCAGCCTCATCCATTCGATTAGACATAAAGCCCATTTCAACCAGAACCGAGGGGATTTGGGCAGATTTCAACACCGCAAAAGCGGCATGCCTGTGCGGATGCGGCAGCAACAGCACCCGAGAATTAAAGGCCGACACCACAGCCTGCGCCATATGGGCTGAGCCTTTGCGGGTTTCTTCTGTTACCAAACTAGCAAGAATCTGTTGCACCTCTGGTGATGCACTATGCACCATCGGGCCGCCATATCTGTCTGCACTGTTTTCGGTTTTGGCCAGATCTGCGGTCTGGCTATCTGATGCGCCATGCGAATGGGTGTAAACACTGGCCCCACGCACCTGCGGACTATGCAAAGCATCTGCATGCATGGAAATAAAAAGCGATGCTCCGTGCTGCTGCGCCAGTTCCACCCTACCATCCAGCGGTACAAAATGGTCTCCAGCACGTGTCATGGCTACGCGGTAACGTCCCGTTGCCAACAATTGCCGTCTTAGCTCCTGCGCGGCAGCTTCCGCTACATGTTTTTCATACGTACCAGTGTACCCAATGGCCCCAGGATCTTTGCCTCCATGCCCAGGGTCTAGCATAATAAGCGGGGCTGCGGGCCGTGCCTTACCAACAAGAGCTGGAGCTGCCAGTTTATGCCCTGTTACCTGCTTATTTGCGGCCCAAACATCTGCTGGCGTAGCGGCAGCAACCAGTCCGCCACCGCCTAAATACAGCAGCCCGGAACGGCGTGTAACACCCTTCTGCACCGTTGCAGAAGCAACGATTTTGCCGCGCATCTTGCCTGCCTGAAAAGCCATTAAAGTGCTCCTGTTCACTTTACGCTAAAGTGTGCACTCAAAATGACAGAAAAAAGATGTATCGGCACCCTAAAACAACGTTTGTTACGAATGGCTTGCGATTTATGGTTATTTGAGCCATGTTCACACAGTATGGCACAAGGGTAGAAATGCCCGTCATGCGCTTTATTCCGCTCCGTCCATGCCGTGAACGGGGGCCGCCGGTTACATCAACACCGCGCCCGCACGCATAAAGATCAGGGGCAGAAACACTGACTGAAGGATACATGACCATCGCCCGCCCCATCCCTTTGCTGAAAACAGCCAGACCACAGGCCGTACCGTGCCTGAAGGATGCTGATACAGGGGCAGCTATGGAAACTTTGTACGCCTTCCAATTTTTATCGCACGCCTGTTTATATCCGCCGGAAGAGCCCCTGCTCCGTCGTGCCATGCCACTTACACGGCAGCACCACACAGGCTGGCCACCGGCGCACCGGAGTTTTTCTTTTTATGTCAAAGCGTATGCTGATCGACGCGACACACGCGGAAGAAACGCGTGTTGTTGTGATGGACGGAAATCGGCTTGAAGATTACGATGTTGAATCTGCTGCAAAAAAGCAGCTTAAAGGGAACATCTACCTTGCCCGCGTTGTTCGCGTAGAGCCAAGCCTGCAAGCCGCCTTTGTAGAATATGGCGGCAACCGCCACGGCTTTCTGGCTTTTAGCGAAATCCATCCGGATTACTATCAGATCCCGGTTTCTGACCGCGAAAAGCTGCTGGCCCTTCAGGCGGAAGAAGAAGCTCTGCTGGAAAACAGCGAAAATGGTTCTGATGAAGATGATGCATCTGACAATGCAGAAACTCAGGCATCTGATACGGAACAGGATATAGAAGCATCTGACACTGCCGCTCAGAATGAAGGCGAAGGTTCTGAACGGGAAGAACGTTCTGCCAACAAGCCGGATGCTCCGGACTACGTCGGCGGCGAAACAGATACGGGTGAAGAAGCCCTTATTCAAAAACGCATTGCCCGATTCCTGCGTAACTACCGTATTCAGGAAGTTATCCGCCGTCGGCAGGTGCTGCTTGTGCAGGTGGTTAAGGAAGAACGTGGCAACAAGGGCGCAGCCCTGACCACCTATGTTTCTTTGGCTGGCCGTTACTGTGTGCTTATGCCCAATGCCCTGCGTGGTGGTGGCGTTTCACGCAAGATTACATCTGTGGCAGACCGCCGCCGCCTGCGAGATATTGTTTCCGACCTCAACCTGCCCCGCGGCATGGCCATGATTGTGCGCACTGCTGGCGCGCAACGGCCCGGCCCAGAAATTACGCGAGACTGCGAATATCTGCTCCATCTGTGGGATGATATCCGCGAACATACGCTTCAATCCGTGGCCCCCGCACTGATTTACGAAGAAGCGAGCTTGGTAAAACGCGCTATCCGCGATGTTTACACCCGCGAAATCAGCGAAATTGTAGTGGATGGAGAAAACGGCTGGAAGGCCGCGCGGGACTTCATGCGGATGCTGATGCCTCAGCACGCAGAAAAAGTCCGGCTATGGAACAAGGAAAACCAACCCCTGTTCACCCACTACCACGTGGAAGGGCATCTGGATGCCATGTTCTCCCCCGTGGTGTCTCTGCGCTCTGGCGGTTATCTGGTTATCAACCAGACAGAAGCCTTGGTTGCCATTGACGTAAACTCGGGCAAAGCCACCAGCCAACGTAACATTGAAGAAACGGCGTTCCGCACCAATCAGGAAGCTGCTGATGAAGTAGCCCGCCAGTTGCGCCTGCGTGATCTGGCTGGCCTGATTGTAATCGACTTCATTGATATGGAGTCTCGCCGCCATAACTCCATGATCGAACGCCGCCTGAAAGATGCCTTGCGGCATGATCGGGCACGTATCCAGATTGGCTCTATCTCCCATTTCGGGTTGCTGGAAATGTCGCGCCAGCGGCTACGCCCATCTGTAGCAGAAGCCGCCTTTATGCCTTGCCCGCACTGTAATGGCACAGGCATGATGCGCAGCATTGAAAGCTCTGCCCTGCATGTTCTGCGCGCAGTGGAAGAAGAAGGTGCACGCCGCCGTTCTTCCGCCATTACCGTGCATGTTGCTGCGGATATTGCTTTCTACATCCTAAACAACAAGCGGGACTGGCTGACCCAGATCGAACAGCGCCACCAGATGGAAGTGCTGTTTGCCGCAGACAATACGCTGCCAGCTCCGGAAGTTCGGATCGAACGCCGCCAGCATGCACGTCCGCCACGGATTCAGCCGCCATTGCCGCCGGTTGAAAACATTGTGGCAGATGAGGTTGCTGCTGCCACGCCAGAAATTCCGGCTGCAGAACCTTCTTCTATTCAGGAAACTGCCGATACTTCCGACGAGCCACGGCGTCGGCGTCGGCGTCGGCGCCGTCGGCGGAATGATCAGGATACCAATCAGGTATCTGAAACACAGACACAGCCTGATACAGAAACACCAGAAACTGCTGAAACCGCACCCATTGCAGCGCCTGAAAACGCGGCAGAACCTGTTGCAGAAGCCGAAGCAGAAACCAATCTGGTGCCGGGCCGACGCAGAACCCGCCGCTCCCGTGTGCGCAAACCAACTGAAACACGCACGGAAATCCATGTAGATATCGAAGAAGGCCCCGCGCCACGGCCCAATATGCCAGCATGGGAAGGCCCAACACCGGCCAATCCATTTGGCGGTGCGCCGGACATTTTCGAACTTCTGGAAAACACTGCCCGCCAACAGGCTGTTGACATTGCACCAGCACCTAAAGCAGCTAACGTGCAGGAAGAAGCTGCAAGCGTGCCAGTAGAACCCGCCAAAACGGAAGAGGTTGCACCCCAGCCCGTTATGGCTGCACCGGAAGAGCCTGAAAAAACGGAAGAAGCGCCTAAACCGCGCCGCCGCCGCACACGCAAGAAGGTAGAACCCGCAGCAGAAGAAAATGCCGAACAGGCAGAAACATCTGTAGCCGCACCAGAAGCAGAAGCTGCATCAACGGAAGCAGAGGCCCCCAAAAAACCTGTGCGCCGCCGTGCAACCCGCCGCAAAACAGCGGCAAAGGATGAGGCAACAGAAGCGGCTGAAGCTTCTACAGCGGACACTGCCGAGGAAAAGCCAAAGAAAACAACCCGTCGGCGCACCACTCGTAAAAAGGCAGAACCAGCCTCTACTCCAGAAGCCGCCAGCGGAAGCGAAGCAGTTGCTACTTCCGCACCTAAAGAGGCTGCATCCGAAGTTTCTGATAAAGAAGAAGCTATTGTCCAGCCTATCGTGATCGAAGATAGCCCGCCAGCAACGCGCAGGCGTACCGGCTGGTGGAAAAAGTAAATCACACCACGCTTCTACCAGATTTAAAGGGCTTTCTCCTTTAGATCTGGTAAGTGGCCATATCTGCCAGACGCAAACTGATGGCAGATGTGGCCACTACATATTTTTCTTCTGCTGCGCCTTGTGGTAGGAGTGCAGGCTTAATTTGACACGCCTTGCCTCCGCCGGAGTTTTCATGAACCATCCCCGCCCTGCCCATCAGACCGAAACATCTTTCGGCACGGAAGATAACGGGCGTATTGTTCTGGCTCTCCCTAAAGGCCGTATCCTCAAAGCTGTCTCACCCCTTATGTCTGGCACAGGTATGGCCCCTGCCCCAGAATGCTTGGGGGGAGATAGCCGCAAACTGCGCTTTCCCACGCAGGACCCACAGGTTGATGTGGTGCGCGTGCGCTCGTTTGACGTTGCAACCTTTGTGGCCAGCGGCGGTGCTCAGGTTGGCGTTTGCGGCGCTGATGTGCTGATGGAATTCGATTACCCCGAAATTTATGCCCCGCTTGATCTGGGTATTGGCGCATGCCGCATTTCTGTGGCGCAGCCTGCTCACCTTCCGCATGATCCACAGGAATGGAAGCGTTGGTCCGAAGTGCGGGTAGCCACCAAATACCCCGCTATCACACGTCGCTTTTTTGCAGCACGCGGCATTAACGCCACTATTGTGCACCTGCACGGTGCCATGGAACTGGCTCCAATGCTTGGTCTTTCCCGCCTCATTGTGGATCTGGTGGATACAGGCTCTACCCTGAAAGCCAACGGCCTGAAGGAAGTAGAAACCATCGCTCAGGTCACCAGCCGCGTTATTGTTAACCGCACGGCCCTTAAAACCCGCCCGGAACAGATTGACCGCATTCTCTCCCGCTTTCGCACGGCGCTTGCTACATCCTCGCCCGTTGCTGAAAATGTGTAAGGCAGACGCATTCCATGAAACGGCTTGATACGCGCGAACCGAATTTTGAAACCGCCTTTACCGCTCTTCTTTCCAATCGTGAGGAGCAAGGGCAGGAAGTTCATAAACCGGTTGCAGATATTCTGGCTGCTGTACGCAAAGAAGGTGATGCCGCACTTTGTGCTTTTACAGAGCGCTTTGACCGCCTGCCCCTTACCGCTCAACAGCTTGCCTTTACGGCACAGGAGATCGAGCAGGCACGCGCAAAAGTAAGCCCTGAACTTCTGGAAGCTCTGGATATTGCCGCGCAGCGTATCGAGTCCTTTCATAAAAACCAGCTACCTTCTGATATCCGTTACACAGATGATGTGGGCATGACATTGGGCATGCGTTGGATTCCGCTAGATGCAGTCGGCCTGTATGTGCCCGGTGGCAAAGCAGCATATCCATCTTCCGTGTTGATGAACGCCATCCCCGCCAAAGTTGCTGGAGTGCAGCGTTTGGCCATGTGTGTGCCAACTCCTGATGGGGTGATTAACCCGTTGGTGCTGGCCGCAGCGCACCGAGCTGGTGTAACAGAAATCTACCGTGTTGGCGGTGCGCAGGCTGTGGGCGCTATGGCCTATGGCACGCAAACCATCCGCCCGGTGGATCGCATTGTTGGCCCGGGTAACGCATACGTGGCCGAAGCCAAACGTCAGGTTTTTGGATATGTGGGCATAGACAGTATTGCTGGCCCATCTGATGTGGTGGTGATTGCCGATTCGAATACGAATCCACGCTTGATTGCGCTGGATCTGCTGGCACAGGCCGAGCATGATGAATGCGCGCAAGCCACACTTATTACCCCTGATGCAGCATTTGCAGATACCGTTATTCAGGCTGTGGAAGCTGAACTGCGCGTACTGTCCCGCTCAGCTATTGCGGGGGAAAGCTGGGCACGTAATGGTGCAGTGCTGATTAGCCGCAATATGAAGGAAGCCGTAGAACTGGCCAACCGTCTGGCACCCGAACATCTTGAACTGATGGTGGATGATCCGGAAAGCTTGTTTACCCATGTACGCCATGCCGGGGCTGCCTTTCTGGGCCGTTTCTGCCCCGAAGCCATAGGGGATTACGTAGGCGGCCCCAACCATGTGCTACCTACATCCCGCACCGCGCGTTTTGCTTCTGGCCTGTCTGTTTTTGACTTCATGAAGCGCACAACGTTTTTATCTGGCGGCCCGGATGCCCTCCGCCAGATCGGGCCCGCTGCTGTGGCGCTGGCTCAGGCCGAAGGGCTGGAAGCCCACGCACTTAGCGTTTCCGCCAGATTGGATGTTCTGGCAGCCTCAACACCTAATGCTTGACCATAGGCTGCCACTCACCCATATCTGCTCACCAAGATTGACCTTTAACGGCTCTGAAACATACGAAGGATGCAATGTCTAAAGAAGACATGATTGAATTTAGCGGCACGGTAACTGAACTGCTGCCTAATGCCATGTTCCGCGTAAAGCTGGACAATGAACACGTTATTCTGGCGCATACCAGCGGCAAAATGCGTAAGAACCGTATTCGCGTTCTGGCGGGTGACCGCGTGAATGTTGAAATGACACCTTACGACCTTTCCAAGGGTCGCATTACGTTCCGCTTCAAATAAAGCCGTGACAGTTTCCGGCCAGCAGAACTCCGTTAAAGGAGAGGCACCTCTCCTTATACTGGCATCTGCTTCGCCCCGGCGGGTAGAGCTGCTGCGCCAGATTGGCGTAGTGCCTGACCGCATCATTCCGGCTGATATTGACGAAACACCCGCAAAAACAGAACGTCCCCGTGCTTATGCGCGCCGTATGGCGTTAGAAAAAGCACGCGCGGTAGCTGCCACCGTTACTGAACCGGCCTTAATTCTAGCTGCAGATACAGTGGTTACGTTGGGGCGGCGTATTCTACCAAAAGCAGAAAAGCGGGAAACTGCGCAATTCTGTCTGGAACGCCTTTCTGGCAGACGGCATACAGTCATAACATCGGTTGCGGTTATGCCTAGCTCCGCGTGGCCACAAGGTAAAACAGCAGAGCGACTGGTAGAAACAGCGGTTACGTTTAATCGTCTTACACCGCATCAGATCAATGCGCTATTAGATGCGGAAGACTGGGCAGGCAAAGCGGGCGGATATGCCCTGCAAGGCCATGCTGCAGGCTTTATTCGTTTTCTATCTGGTAGCAGCTCTGCTGTTATTGGTTTGCCGCTATTTGAAACAGCCCAGCTTTTACGCGGGCAACCCGGACACTGGCTGGCGTGATGCATTATTTGCGCGTTGCCACCTTTCCGGGTGAAATGCGCCTTGCTGTTACCAAAGATGATACGCTGCTGGATTACGCACTTTGGCGGCCAGCCACCCCCGATCTTGTTGGCAATATCTATGTTGCACGTGTAGCAGCACAAGCTGCCTTTATGGGGGGAGCATTTGTAGATCTGGGGCATGGCCTGCAAGGTTTTCTATCCGACCAGAAAGCAGTCTCTCACCTTACCGAAGGCCAGAGCATAACGGTTTGCGTTTCCCGCGCAGCGCAAGGCGGCAAAGGCGTGCGTGTGCGCATGCTGGAGCCTTCTGCCCAGGGTAAGGATGTTGGCCTCGTAGCCACCGGTCCAACCCCTCTGGAACGTCTGGCCGCCCAATGGCCAAATGCGATCATTACCGTAGATACCCCGCAGGCGGCCGCCCTTGTGCCCCCGCTCCTACGCGCAAAAAGAGAAGCCGGGTTTATACCTATACCGCCAGAAATTATGGCAGCATGTCATGCTCTGGAAGACAGCAGTATAGATCTACCAGGCAACATGCAGGCAACCATTACGCCAACCCCCGCGCTTATTGCCATTGATATGGACGCACCGCCTGTTGCGGGCTCCCGCCCCAAGCAGACTGCACAGTTTGCGGCAAATCGTGATGCGTTGCCTGAACTTTTACACCAAATCCGCCTGCGCAATCTTTCTGGAGCAATTGTTATTGATCCAGCAGGTATGGCCATGCGCAAGCGTCAGGCTTTGCAAGATGTCGTGCAAGAGGCTTTGCGGGCAGATCCACTTCGCCCACGCTGCCTTGGCGTAAGCGCTTTAGGGTTGATTGAGATTGTGCGCCCGCGCATTCACCCCTCCCTTCCAGAGCTTCTCAACTCTCCTCATGGGCATGCGCTTAAGGCACTCCGAACCATCTTGGCACAAGCCCCTACGGCAACCATCTTACGTGGTAGTATCCCCTTTATTCAGGCACTGGAGCAAGACCCGCAAGCCGTGGCAGACTGTGTACAACTCCGCGGCAAACATTTGGCCCTAAAGGCTGATCCTGCTTTGCCTGATTTTTTCTGGACGGTTCAGGACGCATGACTTCTAAACCAGCTAAATGCCCCGTATGCGGCAAGCCTGCACAGGCAGAATTCCGCCCTTTTTGCTCAAAACGCTGCGCAGATATTGATTTAGGCCGCTGGTTTTCTGGCGATTATCGCATTCCCGGTGCACCTGTCCTGATCGAAAATGATGAAAAAGCTGAAAGAAATGACGAAAGGTGACTTGATCTCCTGCAAAGAGTGAGATACATGCTCTCTCACGCCGCAAGGCTGCGGTGCCCAAGTAGCTCAGTTGGTAGAGCATGCGACTGAAAATCGCAGTGTCGGTGGTTCGATCCCGCCCTTGGGCACCATTAAACGGCAGCAAATTGCCCCTCCCAAAAAATAGTTTGATATAATTTGGTGTAATCGCCTTTAGTGGTTTTAGCTCCACGCTCTCTTATTTACAGCCGCGATCGGCTCTGCTCTCTCTTTTTGCGCAGCCATCTCGTCAGTTCATCCCTTCTGTGCAGCCATAAAGCCTTTCTTCCGCCCTGATTGTTCGAAATAAAGAAAGCATATTCTTTCAGCTCCCTTAGGTTGAGAAGATAGGCTATCTGTGTATAGTCGTTTCATTATCGAACAGTTTTCAGGAGTATTTTATGAAAAAGACCGTTCTCGCTCTGCTAGCAGCTCTTACCGGAGGCGTAGGCTTTTCTGGTGCAGCGCATGCAGCGGCGGATGGCGCGCAGCTTTATGCAACGCACTGCGCCATGTGCCACCAGAGCAGCGGCGATGGCGTTCCAGGGCAATTTCCACCCCTGAAAGGACGCATTGACAAAATTGCGGCTTCTCCTGAAGGCAAAACCTACGTGTCACACGTACTGCTGAATGGTCTTGCTGGCAGCCTGAAGGCCGCTGGTGGTTCCTACATGGGTTACATGCCTTCCATGTCATCCATGTCTGATGAAGAAATTGCTGCTCTGCTAACCTACGTTTCCTCCCTGAGTGGCGCGGCTTCTACGCCAACCTTCACAGCGGATGATATTAAAAAGGAACGTGCTACACCCTTGCAGCCGGGTGTTGTGCTGGAAGAGCGTGAAAAGCTGAACGCTGTTCACCCTCTGCCATAAATAAACCAAGAGCCAGCCATTTGTAAGAATGGCTGGCTCTTTTAAATACGCTTTAATTTCTAAAAATATTTAACCACTAACGTCTGGATTATTTTCAGCAACTTCTGCCTTGCTAGTTTTTGTCCTGCGTCCGTCTACAGCTTCTGCAATTTCAGATACGAGATCCAGATATTTATCCCGATCTGTTTCTACAGAAGAACCAAACTGGTTAAGCAAGCCAAGGATCAGATCCTCACGTGTTGCATGTTTTTTCTCCCTTCTTGGAGAAAAGTGCTTTTTACCAGACATGAAATTTCATCCCTTTACACCTGCATGCTTCTACCATTTGCGCCTTGTTTATTGCGCGGTGTATCCACCATCAATCACCAGCTCGCTTCCTGTAACAAACTTGGATTCATCAGAAGCAAGATACAAAATACCGTAAGCAATATCGTTAGGCTCCCCCAGATGGCCAATGGGGTGCAGATCAACCAGTTTTTGGCGGGCTGCGGCGTCTTCCTTTGTTAAACCGGCCACCATGGGTGTCCAGATATAGCCAGGATGCACTGAATTCACCCGAATTTTGTATCCAGATTTGGCACAATGTAGGGCCGCAGATTTTGTAAACAGCCTTACTCCGCCTTTACTGGCGTTATAGGCTGCCAACATTGGATCCCCTATCAATCCTTCAATAGAAGACAGATTGACAATGGAACCGCCACCAGACTTCTTCATGGCCTCAATAGCTGTCTGTGTACCCAGAAATACGCCATCCAGATTGATGGACTGAACACGCCGCCAATCTTCCAGAGATGTGCTTTCTACACTACCAGAATACGCGATACCTGCATTATTCACGGCAATATCCAGCCGCCCATAAAGCTTGAGCGTCTGCTCAATAGCGGCTTTCCATGCCGCCTCATCCGTTACATTCAATTTGACAAATGCAGCTTCACCACCTGCATTTTTAATTTCTGTAACGGTTTTCTGACCGTCTTCTTCTTTTAAGTCACCAATAACAACCTTTGCGCCTTCTTTGGCCAAAAGCTGTGCTGTAGCCTTGCCTATTCCGTTAGCGGCTCCAGAAACAATGGCAACCTTGCCTGCTACACGTGCCATAATACTTCCCCTACCTATGCCTTACGTTGCATTGCGTGCTGATCCCAGCCTGAATCAGATATCTCAACCATGACCTGCATCAATTCTTGCAAATGATGGAAAGATTTAAACAGACTTATACTCAGAGCATAATGCCTCTGGGCTATAAGAGTTCCTTTCTAAGAAGTTTTACTGCTTTGTTGAATCTGCTCCATATCCAACAATTGCTTTGGTTTCCAGAAACTCTGCAATTCCAAAACGGCTGCATTCACGGCCATTGCCAGACAGACCATACCCACCAAATGGTGCCTTTACCGTCCATGCTGCGCCATTAAGGGTAACGGTACCAGCCCGAAGTTTACGAGCAACCCTACGAGCACGCTCCATGCTGCCAGACTGCACATAGGCTGCCAAACCATATGGATTACTATTCGCCAGCCTGATGGCATCATCTTCATCCGCATACCCCATAATGGACAAAACCGGGCCAAAGATTTCTTCCTGCGCAATCACCATATCCGCAGTTACATGCCCAAACACAGTTGGCCGCACGTAATAGCCTTGCGTCAGCCCTTCTGGGCGCCCTACGCCACCAGCAGCCAAGACAGCCCCTTGCGCCGTGCCTTTTTCAATCAATGCCTGAATACGGTTAAATTGAGGAGCACTTACAACGGGGCCAAGCTCTGTCATATTATCTGTTGGGTCCCCCACACGCAGACTATCTGCAACTTTAGCTGCAATATTCATAGCCTTTTCCATCAGATCATGCGGCACCAGCATACGTGTTGGTGCATCACAAGATTGGCCAGAATTTCCAAAACACTCCTGAGCGCCCCGCTCTACTGCATCTGCAAAATCTGTATCAGCGAAAATGATATTGGCAGATTTACCACCCAGTTCCTGCAAAACACGTTTAACAGTAGGCGCTGCGGCCCGAGCCACGGCAATACCCGCCTGCGTTGACCCAGTAAAAGACACCACATTCACCAGCGGATGGCTGGCCAAGGCTTCTCCGGCTACGGGGCCATCACCATTCACCATATTATATACACCAGTTGGCACACCTGCTTCATGCAGGATTTCTGTAAATATGATGGCAGATAAAGGTGCAATTTCACTGGGTTTGAGCACAACAGTGCACCCAGCCGCCAAGGCAGGCATAACTTTGCAGGCTATCTGGTTCATGGGCCAGTTCCATGGCGTAATCAGCCCCGCAACGCCTATGGGTTCATGAGTGATGAGAATATCATCCTCACATTCTTCAAACTGGTAGTGGCGCAAGGCATCTAAAGTTTCTTCTATATGCGCCAAGCCTGCTGGTGTCTGGCTTTCCCGCGCGAGGGAAATGGGCGCACCCATTTCCAAAGAGATTGCCTGCGCCATATCTTCTGCCCTGCGCTGATAGATAGATGGAATACGGCCCAGAATCTGTAACCGCTCTGCACGTGTTGTGGCGCTCCATGCCCCGAATGCCGCATAAGCGGCCTCAACAGCTCGATTCACGTCCTGCGCGTGTGCCAATGCAATACGGCCACATGGCTGTTCTGTCGCTGGGTTGATAATGTCTTTTTGAGCTTGCGCAGAAGGCAAAACCCACTGCCCGTTGATAAAAAATCTTTCTGAGTTTCCCAAACAATTCATTTGATCACCCTCCCAATAACTGCCAGATCCGTGGGTGTTTCAAGATAATACGACAAACGCGCCCCAACATGTTATAACAGCCATGCGTTACCAGAAACGACGGTAACCAAAGACTTTCTTGCTTGTCTATGACATGTTTCTTGCCATTTGTTATTCACAGCGCAATATCAGGTGCACTCGTGAAAACAACCTTACGTTATACTCTTGCCGGTATCTGAAAATAGAACCTCCGGCTGCCGTAGAAAGGATTTATGCGTGACAACCGCCGCAGAAAACAACAAGCAACTGCTTGAACAGTTGAAGAATATAGCTGGCCAGCACCATGTCCTGACCGGAGAAGACAGCACATACCGCTTTACTCATGGCTTTCGCTTTGGTGCGGGTAAGGTGCTTGCTGTTGTTCAGCCGGGCTCACTTATCGAGCTTTGGCGCGTTGCGCAGGCCTGCGTAAATGCTGGCAAAATTATTATCATGCAGGCCGCCAATACTGGTCTGACGGGCGGCTCTACCCCTGATGGCAATAATTATGACCGCGATATCGTACTTATTAGCACGCTACGGCTAGATAAATCCCACCTGATCGGTAACGGCAAGCAGGTTGTATGCCTACCCGGCGCCACACTTTACGAACTGGAAAGCAAACTGGCGGCCATTGGGCGGGAGCCGCATTCTGTTATTGGTTCCTCCTGTATTGGTGCCTCCGTTCTGGGCGGCGTGAGCAACAACTCTGGTGGCGCATTGGTGCAACGTGGCCCTGCTTATACGGAAATGGCCGTGTTTGGTCAGATCGGACCGGATGGCAAACTACAGCTCGTAAACCATCTGGGTATCCAGTTGGGGAATGACCCGGAAGCGATATTGCAGAAGCTGGAAGCCGGCACCTTTACAGAAGCAGATATTGATTGGAACGCCGGCAAAGGGCACGATGGTAACTATATCAATCATGTGCGCGAAATTGATGCCGATACCCCTGCCCGCTACAATGCAGACCCGGCACGCTGGTATGAAGCCGCAGGCTGCGCTGGCAAGCTGGTTGTCTTTGCTGTGCGCCTTGATACCTTTCCCGCCAACAAAGATACGTCTGTTTTCTATATTGGCACCAACAATACAGACGAACTGGAAAACCTGCGCCGCCATGTGCTGACAGCATTTAATGAACTGCCAATTTGCGGTGAGTATATCCACCGTGATGCGTTTAATATTGCTGAAAAATACGGCAAGGATACCTTTGCAGTTATCCGCTATTTTGGCACCAAGTTTTTGCCAAAAATGTTCGCCATGAAATCAAAGTTTGACATTTTTTCCAAAAAACTTGGTTTCCTGCCCGATCATCTAAGTGACCGAATCATGCAGGCTCTCAGCTACCTGCTGCCACGTCAGCTACCTAAGCGGATGCTGGATTATCGGGACAAGTTTGAACATCATCTCATGCTTAAAGTCTCGCACGATTTGGCTGGGCCTATGCGCCAATATTTGCAAACATATTTTGGCAGCGTAACTGGCGAATATTTTGAATGCACGCCAGAAGAAGGCAAGCTTGCCTTCCTGCATCGTTTTGCTGCGGCTGGTGCGGCTGTTAGATACCGCGCTGTGCACCATAAGGAAGCAGAAGATATTGTAGCGCTAGACGTTGCCCTCCGCCGGAATGACCGCGAATGGTTTGAAAAACTACCGCAGGATATTGAAAACAAACTGATTGTTAAGCTCTATTACGGCCACTTCCTCTGCCATGTCATGCATCAGGATTACGTGGTGAAGAAGGGTTACAATGCCATAGCGGTTGAACATGAAATGCTTCCCGGCTTGGATGCTCGTGGGGCACGCTATCCGGCAGAACATAATGTGGGCCACCTATATAAGGCTCCGCAAAACATGCTGGACCACTATCAGCAGCTTGACCCATGCAACTGCATGAACCCCGGTATTGGCCAAGCTACAAAACGCAAAAACTGGCTGGCAGAAAGCGTATAATCGTAAACTTCTGTTAGTCTAGCATATTACAATACTAAAAACCCGATGTAGCACTTTTGGCTACATCGGGTTTTATTTTGCATACACATCAAATATTCTAAAAAATAAGAGTCTATGATTTATTCTGCACATTTCGAATAAGATTATGAATAAAATGCAGTTTGCGCACAACGCCATGCGTTAACGTAAAGGGGTAAAAATCTGGCAATCCCATGGAACGATTCAAATTATTGACCGCATAAGTTAATGGAACCCATGCGTTAATAATTTCTTCAAAAGGCATGGATGTATAAGGGTTTCCATGGGGGAAAGAAGCGCATCTCCCCCTACTGTGTCGCTTACTGTCATATCGTAAGCCAAAGCCGTTTCTAGTGTAGAAATAATATGGAAGTAATGCGCCCATGTTTCTGCAAAATCTTCCCATGGGTGAGATGTCGCATAAAAGCTTACAAAATTCTCGCGCCAGTTCTGTGGGGGAGATTGCGCATAATAGGTTTGTAATGCAGCCTGATAATCTGCACTATCATCCCCAAATACAGCGCGGCAGGCTTCTAGTTTTTCGCCGTCTCTTACTAGAATATTCCAGTAATAATGCCCAATTTCATGGCGAAAATGCCCTAGGAGAGTGCGATAATACTCTCCCATTTCAATACGCATTTTCTCACGGTAAGCATCATCTGCTTCCTTGGTTGCAATTGTGATAATACCATTGTTATGGCCTGTCATTATAGCAACTGAACCATCTGCCGCATCATCCAGAAAATCAAATGCCAATCCGTTTTCCGGGTCCTGCCGCCGGTTTTTAAACGGAAGTTTCAACCGCAGAATTGTGTAAAACATTCTGTGTTTTGCAACTTCCAATTTGTACCAACGGTTTTTATTTTCCGGAACATTCAGGTTAGGGATCATACGGTTAAATTGGCAGGCAACACAAAACCCAGAATTTGCACCATTATCGGCTGCCAATGTCAGCCAGTTACACACCCCATAGGCGTGATTGATACAAAAAGCCCGCGCTTGCCCTCTAGCCTTTTTTTCCAAAGGTAACCATGTGCCATCTGCCTGTGGTTCCAGTGCAGTCATGGTTGCAAACTCTGGTAAATACCCTACAGTAACACCGCAATAATGACATTGCGTTGCTTCAAACCCCACCAGATGATTGCAGGATTGGCAGGAAAACCGTTTCATTGTCGGGGTAAGTGCTGCACTTGCATGAACACATCAAACACGGCCTTACAACAATCCAGCACGCCAGAAACTGGTGCGGCATCCTGCGGCCTATTTGCAACTGCTAACGGAATATGCCCAGCCCCTGCCAGAAAGCCAGATGTGGTATCAAACCCAATCCAGCCCTTTTGCGGTATAAGAACTTGCGCCCAAGCGTGCAAATCACCATTCAGCGTTGTAAGCTTACCCTCCTTGCATTCTTCCTGAATAAGATAACCTGAAACAAAACGGGCCGAAAACCCAAGGTGACGCGCAGCACTTACCAGCAACCATGCGCTATCTCGGCAAGAACCGCTTGCGCGCTGCAATGTTTCCTCTGCTGTCCAAACTCCCGGCTCCATACGCCGTTGGTATTGGATCCGCTGTGCAACAACTTGATTAAGTGCCTTGATTTTATCCAGCGGATCTTGCGCAATCGTTACTTGGCGTGCTCTGATGAGTGAGCGCATGTTCTTACTCATGTACTGCGATGTTACCGCTTCTTCCTCATCCAAAAGTTCAGGGCATGTGGCCGCATCAGCAAGAGGGTCATACGGCGTAAGATCAAGCATGAGCGCAACTTCAATATCAAAGTGCGTCACCTGATCTGCACATTCAACGCAAGCAATCTGATTACCCAATGCATCCTGTGTCCATTTTACCAAGCACTCAGTTGGTTGCACATGCAAGTTATAGGAGAGCACAGGTGTACGAGAATGCAACGTAGGGCGTAACCGAATTGTTTGTGGCCCCATGCTGACAGGCCTATCATACCGGTAACAGGTTCGATGTGTCAGCATAACGTGAGAACTCATCAAACCCTAACCTTGTCTTTTATCTTATTCATGGCAAGCAGTGTTACCTCGTTTAACAAGAACACGTGCTTGTAGCGTAAAACCATAGCAGCATGGCACGCACATGCAATACATATCCAACACAATCAAAAACTTGCTTAACTAGCTGCTATTTTAGACTTGGCAAACCTCTGGAAACCTGTTCAGTTAATTCGGTAGTGAAACAAGTTGAGGCCACACTGGCCGCCAGCCTGACGGGAGAGAAACTATGATACCAACAGCCCTGCATGCTCCCCCTCAGGCTGCTTCCTTAGGGCTTCTGGACAACTACCATATCCCAGATTTTTTTTGTGAGTTGATGAATCGGCGTGACCCAACGCCCCCCGTCCTACAGTGCGTAAAAGACCGGCTTGCAGCACTTAGCCTGCCAGAATTACGCCGTAGAACCCAAGCTGCTGAGGCTCAACTCTACCGCATGGGCATTACCTTTACTGTGTATTCAGATAAGGAAGCCATTGATCGTATTTTGCCGTTTGATGCCATACCTCGTGTTATTACCGCGCAGGAATGGGATCACGTAGAGCGAGGTGTGCAACAGCGTATTCAGGCTATCAATCTGTTTCTGCATGATATTTACCATGATCGAAATATCCTGCGTGATGGCATATTGCCTGCCGAACTGGTGCTGAATAACCCCAATTACTGTGATGCCATGGTGGGCGTAGATGTTCCCGGCGGCGTTTATGTGCATATCAACGGCACAGACCTGATACGGGATGATAACGGCCAGTTTCTGATTCTGGAAGATAATGCCCGCACGCCCTCCGGCGTGTCCTACGTTATTGAAAACAGACACATGATGCTGCGCCTTATGCCAGATCTGGCCTCTGGTCTGCCCATTCGCTCAGTGGAAGAATATGGCCTGCGCTTACATCAAACCCTCTGTGAAGTGGCACCAGAAGGAATTGCTGATCCACAAGTCGTTCTTCTTTCACCCGGCATTTATAATTCTGCTTATTTTGAGCATGTTTTTCTCTCCCGCGAGATGGGCGTACCCCTTGTGGAAGGGAAAGATCTGTTTGTTGAAAATCATCGGGTATTTATGCGCACAGTCAACGGCCCCCGTGCTGTGCATGCTATTTACCGTCGCTTGAATGATGATTTTCTGGACCCGCTGGCCTTTAACCCAAACAGCCTTCTTGGGGTTCCCGGGCTAGTAGAAGCGTATCGGCGCGGCAACGTTACACTTGCCAATGCCTTGGGCACAGGTGTTGCCGATGATAAAGCCGTATATGCTTATATGCCGCGCATTATTCGTTACTATTTAGGGCAGGATCCTATTCTGCAAAGTGTGGAAACCCATATCTGTGCAGAACCAGACGGCCTTGCTTATACGTTAGCGCATATGAACAAGCTTGTTATCAAACCTGTTGGAGAATCAGGGGGTTATGGCCTGTTGATTGGCCCACACGCCAGCCAGAAAGAACTGGCTGATTTTAGAGAAAAATTACTGGCTGATCCTGCAAACTATATCAGCCAGCCCGTTATCAATCTATCTGTTACCCCAACACTCTGCCCAGATGGTGTGGAAGCCCGGCATGTGGACCTCCGTCCTTTTGCCTTAACAGGCCGTTCTGTGTGGGTTTTGCCCGGAGGTCTCGCTCGTGTGGCGCTCCGCAAGGGGTCTCTGGTGGTCAATTCATCTCAGGGTGGTGGCTCTAAAGATACGTGGGTAATGGCATCATGATGAACGAAACACAGGGCCATCTGCTCTCTCGCTATGCAGAATGTATGATGTGGCTGGCGCGTTATATGGAACGCACAGAAAATCTAGCCCGCCTACTAGAAGTGACAGAAACATTTGTGCGCGATGCCAATGGGCAAATTGCATGGCATTCTATTGTGCAAATTAACTCGGATGAACAGACCTTCCTTGCCTTACATCCATCAGGCGATGCAGATGCCGTAGCCAATTTTTATCTGACTGAACAGGCAAATCCGGCATCTATCTGTGCAACCGCCCATGCCATACGTGAAAATGCGCGTGCTGTTCGGCCCCTTGTTTCTATTGAAATGTGGGCACAGCTCAATGTCTTCACACGCTGGGTTCTGGATCTGAAAGAAAAGGATATTTATCAAAACAGTCTCTCAAACCTGTGCACTCGTATCAAGCAGGACTGCCAAGCCCATTTTGGCGTTACGGAAGGCACGCTTTACCGTGATCAGGCATGGCTCTTTTATAAATTGGGCAAAACGCTTGAACGATGTGACCAGATTACGCGCCTGGTAGATATTCGCTACCATATGCTGCTGCCCCAAGGAGAAGCTCCCGGTTCTGAAATTGACATTACGCAATGGACAGCCGTATTACGCTCTGCAGCGGCTTACCATGCCTTCCGCCGTTTACGCCCAGTTACAGTTACGCCTGCAAATATTGTAGGATTTTTGCTAAAAAATGAGGGGTTCTGCCGCTCCTTAGCCGCTAATTTACGTTTAATGGATGAAACACTCGCACTTTTAGCCTCTTATCCCGGCTTGCGTTCACGTTGCAGCGCACTACAAGAATGTGTTGCAGAGCTACGCGTTACTCTTGCAGAACAAACTGCGGAAGACATTATTATTCGTGGCCTGCATGATTATATGAGCTGGATACAACAGCAGCTTTCTCAATTGCAGGAACAAATTGCATCTGAATTCTGGCCTCCCGTTTCCGTGGTGGCGGTTCAGGCAGATTGTCAGATGCAAGCGTGAATCTGTTTGCGTATAGTATAAAAGCTTTTGGATATGTTTTGAAAAAACTAGATGTAATCCAGACCAATATCCAAAGCTTTTACGCTATGCGTCAACCAACCTGCGGAAATAACATCCACTCCAGTTTCAGCAACAGCACGCACTGTTTCTTGCGTAATACCACCTGATGCCTCGACTATGGCCATGCCATTAATCATGCCAACAGCTTTGCGCAGAGTATCCGTATCCATATTATCCAACAAATACGCATCAGCACCGCCACAAGCCAATGCGGCTTCCAACTGCTCCAACGTATCTACTTCCAGTTCAATTTTCATAAGGTGGCCTGCACGCGCACGAGCTCTTTGTAAGGCCACGTCAACTTGCCCACCACACAAAGCCAGATGATTATCCTTGATCAAAATAGCATCATCTAACCGAAAACGATGGTTGCCACCTCCGCCTGCCTTTACGGCATATTTTTGCAACGCTCTTAACCCCGGAAGCGTTTTGCGTGTGCAGCAAATAACAGCTTTTGTGCCAGATACAGCATCCACCATCTGGCGCGTTTGGCTGGCAATACCGCTAAGATGAGAGAGAATATTCAAGGCTGTCCGCTCTCCTGCCAAAACAGTTAGAGCATCACCTTCTACTTCAGCCAGCACATCACCAATCGCCAGCATATCCCCATCTTGCTTAAAGGCACGAAAATGCACCTGTTCATCTAAAAGCGCAAAAGCCTGCTGTGCGCCCGCAAGCCCTGCAACAACCCCCTGATGGCGGGCGCAGAATACGGCGCGCATTTTCTGCCCAGGCATTGCTAATGCTTGTGTAGTTACATCTCCGCCCTGCCCCAAATCTTCAAACAATGCTGCTTGAATAACAGGTTTCCATAACAAGCTGGGAAAATGACATGCGTAAGACATATGTATAAGCGCTCCTACCCTATCCCTTAAACAAGCAACATGCGCTCAACAGATAGACGCGCACGCTCTTGCAAGGCTTCAGGAATAACAACTTCTGCTTCAAAATTTTCCAGAGACTTACGGATGGCGGGTAATGTAATGCGCTTCATATGCGGGCACAAATTACATGGGCGCACAAAAGTGGTGTTTGGATACTGCGCTGCCAAATTATCGCTCATGGAACATTCAGTTACCAAAAGAACTTTTTCGGGACTTTCTTCTGCAATATATGCAATCATCTGAGCTGTGGAGCCTGAATAATCCGCAGCTTCCACCACTTCTGGCGGACATTCAGGATGCGCCACAACTTTTACACCCGGATGCATACGCCGATATTGCCGAATTTCCTGCGGGGTAAACCGTTCATGAACCTCACAATGCGCAGGCCATGTTATCATTTCAATTCCGGTTTCGGCCTGAATATTGCGTGCCAAAAATTCATCTGGAATCATGATAACACGTGGAACATTCAGGCTTTCCACCACTTTGCGCGCATTGCCTGAAGTGCAACAAATATCGCTTTCGGCCTTAACCGCGGCTGTGCTGTTCACATAGGTTACAACAGGCACCCCCGGATACGTCTGTTTCAGATAACGCACATTCTCGGCTGTAATGCCTTCTGCCAAAGAACAGCCAGCAGCTACATCCGGAATCAGAACTTTCTTTTCTGCGTTTAATAGTTTGGCAGTTTCTGCCATAAAATGCACACCAGCCATAAGAATAATATCGGCATCTATATTCTGTGCGGCACGTGCAAGAGCAAGGCTATCGCCCCGGATATCAGCCACACAATGAAATATTTCTGGCGTTTGATAGTTATGTGCAAGAATAACGGCGTTATGCTGCTTTTTAAGGCGTATAATGGCCTCAATATCAGCAGCATAACGCTCTTCCCACAAATCTCGCGCCATGATGCCAGCCACAGGCTGATACAGAGTATCCCTGTCTGGAATATTGAACGCCAACATGAATACCCTCCCTTGCGGTACATATGCTCAATTTGAGTATATGTACCGCAAGGGAAAAACAAGCGCTTTTAACCTACTTTTTATAACAATGGCGTTAGCGGCAATTTGGCGCCAGCCAGATAGCAATTTTGCCCTGCTTCTGGCCGAAAGCGGTACAGCTTTGCAGGCCGCCCTTGCTGAGGCGTATCAAAAGCACCTGTTTCTTCCACCAGCTTTTGTTGCAAAACCAAACGCCTGAAATTTTGCTTGTGCATCCAACACCCTGCCAAGGCTTCCATGGCCTGCTGAAGCTGCAGCAATGTAAATGTTTCTGGCAACAAATCGAACACAACTGATGTATAACGAATTTTCGCCCGCACGCGTGAAAGGGCTGTCGCCAAAACACGCCGGTAATCTGCCTGCATTTGCAAACCTAGCTGGCTTTGTCCTTTAAAATGTTTGGCTTCGCGCACCAAGCCAGCTTCCCACAAAAGCTCATAACGATCCAAAGCCAGCTCATCGTTCCATGGGTGAGGAGAAAGGCCAAACAGTCTGGCGCATCTTTGCTGTTTAGCAATGCTTTTTCCAACCCAATTTTTCAGTAATCCAAGAATATGCTGCAACAGAGCATGAGCCGCTGGATATCTGCGATCTTCCCACGGAAAATAATCATATATAGAACGTTCTGCTATTGTTTGGTCTGCATTAGAACTGATTAATGCCATGTAGGAAATACGCACCAACCGGCTTTTATCGGCCACCTGTGTATCTGCAAATGTATAAAGCTGTTCTGTATGCCCCAATACCACGCCTGTTTGCTGCTCTACCCAGCGGCATAGTTCCTTTTGTAAGGAATGGCCGCCCATAGTTAACGGGCCTGAAGGCAAAACCTGACCGTTTTCCAGCGTAAGCACGCAGGGCGTATCTTTTCTGATATTCAAAAGAACGGCTACAAGCTCTGCCCTGCAAAACGCTGTCTGTTTCATGAAGCCTCAGTAATGAACCAAAAATAAAATATCATAGGTGAAATCTGCATACTCATTTTTCATATGGGCGTGAAGATTCTACAGCCCAGAACAGATATTCCTGAGAATGTTTCCAATACAATGTTTTCCAAATGAACATGTCTCATGATATTATACAGCTACATCATTCATGCCTGGCATCATCAGGCCTATATTTATGTCCGTTTAAAAAAGACATATAAACTTTTTTGAAAGAAATCAGGATATTTCCGCGACCATGAATACGCCTACAAAACATGATATCGCAAAAAAGAAAATTGTAGATTCTGCACGCGCGCTTATTGCTGAGCGCGGATTTTCGGCTGTCGGGCTTTCGCAAATTCTGGAAGTTGCGGGCATCCCCAAAGGCTCATTTTACCATTATTTTGCATCTAAAGAGGCATTTGGAGAGGAACTTCTGCGCTCTTATATGCATGATTATTTAATAAATATTCATGCACTCTTTTCCACACCAGATAAAAACGGCGCACAGAAGTTATTTTCTTATCTGGATTTCTGGCGCCGCTCCCATATCAAGGGGCTGGTTGGAGATAAATGCCTCATCGTTAAACTTGCTGCAGAAGTATCTGATATATCAGAACGCATGCGCCGTATTATGGAAACCGGCACTGCTTCTGTTATTTCTCATCTCTCTCAGGTCATTAAAACTGGGCTGCAGGACGGATCTCTACAATCCTCCCTGCCCGCCCACAAACTCGCATCATCGCTCTATCAGCTCTGGCTGGGTGCAACCTTGATGACGAAAATTACGCATTCATCCCATCCTTTGGATGAAGCATGGCAAACTTCGCACACTCTTCTTGGTTGCACAGCAGATCAACTTAATCCAAGCGCACAGAAGGGCGAATAACGGTTTCCACCATATCAGCAAAGATAGACGCCAAACCGCGCACCCAGCCAAACAGCTCTATCTGGTGCTGACGATACAGCATAATATGCCCCATACGTGCAGAAAGCCCGTGCAACATACCACCGCCCATAACCCGGCCACCCGGTAGTGCTGCCCAGCCATTGTAATTACCCAGTGCAACAATAGCGCCTTTGTTATGGAAAATGCAGGAAGGCACTTCCTTACCACTTTCCAGCCATGCAGGCAGATGTTGCGCCAGATGATGCGCCTGCTGACGGGCAACCTGTGCCGTAGCGGGTAGCGGATCATCTACAATATAGGAGCAATCCCCCATTGCAAAAATACGGTCATCATCAACAGAGCACAGATTGGATTTTACGTTGATCTGGCCAGAGCGGCTTAGAGAAAGACCACCATAGGTTTTTGTTACCGCCGGAGCCTTAACACCAGCAGCCCATACCCGCAGTGTTGCTGGTACGTGTGTGCCATCTTTAAGCGTAAAGCCCGTAGCATCTGCTGCAGCAACGCGGGCAGATGTGCGCACATTTACACCAATCCGCTCCAGTTCCTGTTGCGCAGCCATTGAAACAGATTCCGGAAAAGCAGGCAGGATACGGGCGCCAGACTGCAACAGCGTAATGCTGAGTTTTGGCGGTGCCTTACCGAAAGCATGCAAGCTTACTGGGTCAACAATTTCGAGAGATTTATGAAGTTCAGCGGCAAGTTGGGTGCCTGTGGCACCGCCCCCAACAATAGCAATATCCAATTCAGAATTATCAGCAAATGACTTCAGAATTTCCATTCTGAACTTTTCATTAAAAGCATTTGCTTCAACAAGGTTATCAATAAACAGACAGTTTTCCAGCACACCGGGCGTGCCAAAATCATTGGCGCGGCTTCCGATAGACAGGACAATGGCATCATATGTCATGGTTCGGCTATCCAGAACCTTGCTGCCATCTGATGCATGTAAGGGGCTTAAAACAACTTCCCGCTTATCTCTATCAATAGAGACAACTTCACCCGGCCAGAATTCAAAATTATGGCTGCTGGCCTGAGCCATAAAACTGATGCGGTCGTTTTCATTCTGTACTGTGCCAGCAGCAAAGCAATGCAGCATGGGCTTCCATACGTGTGAAAAGCTTTTATCAATAAGTGTGATACGTGCTTTTCCGTGCCGGCCAAGTGTTTTACCCAGACGCGTTGCAAGGGCAAGTCCTGCCACTCCGCCACCGACAATAAGAATTTCAGACTTGGACGACATCAGATTTACATGCCTCTTTCAGGAAGTAAGCGGGAGATAACGTTATGTTTTTGAATGAATATTTTTATTAAAAATAATTATTTTATTACTACACTATATAATTCTATTTACTTATATTTCTTATACTATGCGTATTCTGTGCAAGCGGGCACCTTTACAGGTACCCGCTAACAGTATGATCAGAACGGTGCGTCAATATCGACCGTGTTGATCAGCTTGTGGTTCACAAACTCTTTGATACCAAGACCAATCAGTTCACGCCCATAACCGGAGTTTTTAATACCACCGAAGGGCAGATCTGCCTTAGGCACCAGCGGATGGTTGATGAACACCATGCCTGTGCGAATTTTTGCGGCCACACGTGCGCCACGTGCTTCGTCTTTGGTGAAGACAGCACCACCCAGACCATAAGGTGAATCATTGGCGATACGGATTGCATCGTTTTCGTCTTTTGCACGATACAACTGCGTTACCGGGCCAAAGAATTCCCAATGGCGGGCTTCGTTGTTGCCATCCAGACCGGTCATCAGCAGCGGACGGAAGAAAGCGCCTTTACCGGGCACTTCTGGCCCAATCACTTCAACCTTTGCGCCGTGCTTGATGGCTTCCGTCACCTGGCGGTGCAGATCATCCATAGCGCCTTTGGAGCACACCGGTGCCAGCGTTGTGGAAGGATCCATCGGATCACCAGCTTTCAGCTCGGAAACACCTTTTTTGTACAGTTCCAGAAAACGATCATAAACTGCATCAGCAACAATCAGACGCTTGGCAGATACACACACCTGACCAGCATTCCAATGGCGGCCAATAACAGCCCATTTAGCTGCTTTTTCTACGTCAGCGTCATCCAGAACAATAAAGGCGTCTGCACCGCCCAGTTCCATGGTAGCCTTTTTCAGGGCTTTACCTGCAACACCAGCAATAATGGTGCCTGCGCCTTCAGAACCTGTCAGAGCCACACCGCAAACGCGGGGATCGTTCAGGATAACTTCCGTATGGCGACGTGCTGTATAAAGGTTACGGAACAGACCTTTTGGCAGGCCAGCTTCGTTCATCAGCTCTTCACAAGCAGCAGCGCACTGCGGCAGGTTGGAAGCGTGCTTAAGCAGAACAGCGTTACCAGCAGAAAGCTGCGGCGCAATAATGCGGACAACCTGATAGAATGGGAAGTTCCATGGCTCAATTGCCAGCACGATACCAAGAGGTTCGTGCACCAGAACAGCCTTACCTTCTGCCGGATCAGCAACCGGCAGAGATTCCGGCTTCAGAAGTTCTTCTGCATATTTTGCATAGTATTCGAAAATTTCAGCAGAAAGAATAACTTCTGCTTTGGACTCTGCAAACAGCTTGCCCATTTCCAGCGTGCCCAGACGAGCATACTTATCAACATCACGACGCAGAATGGCAGCTGCGGCATTCATAATACGAGCGCGTTCAGCAAAGGAGGTATCACGCCATTTTTCAAAAGCGGCATGAGCTTCGGACAGTGCGGTCTGGACTTCCTGATCTGTAGCTTCAGGAAAATTAGCAAGAACTTCCCCGGTGTAGGGATTGGTTGTCGCGTACGCCATTTTTACCTCGTGAACAGTGAAATGGAAAAAGCAGAACGAGCCCGCAAATGCGGCATGCACCCGGCAGAGCAGAATGCTCCAATGTGTGGCATCGTTTCCCTCATCCAAAAAATAGACCGGTCAACTTTTATCGGGCAGGAAAACTCCTGATGGCAAAAATCCATATACAAACTGGAAATATTCCTACCGAATCTGTATGGCCTGTTCTGGTTATCTGTATATGAATGGATATAGATGAAGTCAATTTATAATTAGACCAGTCGTCTTATAACTCTTATCCTATTTATGGTGGGTTCGTATAAATCCAGCTTAAGCAGGCTCTCTCCCCTGCCCAACTCCATGCCTGTTGGCACACAATAGATACAAAAAAGCTGGAAGACATATGAGCCTTCCAGCTTAAAGCGTTCTGCAGAACTCAATGTAGAACAAGAGTATAAAGCGTTAAAACCTTATTTGTTATAACACTCTAGCATTCCTATTCAGGAAATAGGTTGCCTGATTTCCTTCTGCCCGCTCCGGCGCAACACCAGAATTGCCAGCAAATACACAACCAGGCCACCTGCTGAAAGAATAGCCCCACCAATGCCTAGCGCAGAATATCCAAACTGATGCGCCAGCAGCATACTGCCCAATGCTGCCCCTAATGCATTAGCAATATTAAACGCAGAGTGGTTGAGGGAAGCCGCCAAAGTTTGGGCATCCCCTGCAAAATCCATCAAACGTGTTTGCAAGGCTGGCCCCAAGCCATTTACAAATGTAGGGATAAGAAAGACAGCAAGCGCCAAAAGCAACGGCTGATGTAACACCGTAGAAAAACCCAGCATAACAACAGCACTGCCACCAAGCGCCAGAATTGCAGCCAGATCCAATTTACGATCTACAAGCCACGCACCTGCATTTGCTCCAACCAGCATGCCCATGCCCCAAATAACCATGTAAAGCATGACAGACCATTCCGGCACATGGGTTACATTCTGCAAGATACTGGTAAGATAGGTATAAATGGCAAACATGCCGCCAAAGCCAATAGCGGCTGCCAGCAACGTAAGCAAAACCTGAGTGTTACCCATAGCAGCAACTTCTTTAAGTGGTGAGTTTTTGCGGTTGGGCTGGTCTGCTGGGATATAGCGCCATACCCCCAAAAAGGTAATACAACCAAACAGACCAATAATAAGGTACGCCACACGCCAGCCGAAATGATCCGCTGCAAATGTAGAAAACGGTGCGCCTACCAGAGTAGAAATGGCAATGCCAGACAGAACCCGCCCCACAGCCCACCCACGGCGAGAGCGCTCTACCATTGAAGCCGCAACAAGCGCAGAAATACCAAACAATGCCCCATGCGGCAGGCCGGTAATAAACCGTGCAACTTCAACCAACTCTGGCGTGGGCATGCAGATGCTTAGGAAATTCCCGAAACAAAACAACACCAATAAAGAAAGAAGCAGTTCCCGACGGGAAAGGCGCGCGCCCAGAATGGTAATAAGCGGTGCGCCAATTACCACGCCCAGAGCATATGCCGTAATGGCATATCCTGCATCTGCCGCAGACAGATGTAAGGAACGAGCAAATTCTGGCAGCATGCCCATAATGGCAAATTCACCTGTTCCAACAACAAAAGTGCCGAAAGTAAGAATGAATAAAGCGGCAGCACGCCCATGAGGCGGCTCAATAAACGAGGTCGGTACGGGAGGAGGCTGAGGAGCAGTTGTCATTTAAAAACTCAAAAATAAGAAATTTCAGTTCTTTACGGCCTGTTTCATTGCAACACGGGCAATTGCAATATCATCTTCTGTTTTGGCACCAGAAACACCTATGGCACCTAAAAAAGAGCCATCTGCGGCTTTAATCACCAGCCCACCGCCAAAGCTGGTTAAACCGCCGTTTGTATTCTCCAGCGTATAGGCCTCACCATCCGGGCGGCCTTTTGCGGCAAAGTCCGCACTGTCCATCTGGAACAAAGCTGCTGTGCGCGCCTTTTTTTGGCTCACATCAACCACACCTAAAGGTGCCGCATCCATCCGAGCAAAAACCACTGGCCATGCTGCGGCATCCACAATGGACACACATACGCTTACTTCAAGCCGACGCGCCTCTGCCAAGGCAGCATCTAGCATAGATAAAGCCAAAGAAAGCTTCATGAAACAGAACTCCTGCACGAAGAAAAGCGCGCAGACTACTCATCTCGCTCTTAAATGAAAGAGAAATTATACACAAAACACATTTATTTAACGATAAGGAACATATTCTTATTATAAATGAAGCGTGAGGCCCTTATTAATTTTTATCTTTAGCCTCACAAATCCCCAGATAGTCTATTTTTGTTCTCTGCGTGCCAGATCTGCCAAGGCCTGTATCTGGCGCGTGAGAAAAGCACGTGTTTTCTCGTCTGTCAGTTCCAGCTTATCTGTATCAAATTTATCCGCTGCCTGGCCGATCATCACTTCCGGCCTATTCAACACAAGGGCATCCATAAACACCATGCTCTGGCGTATGTGATACTGCGCACGGGCACCACCAATCATGCCTGGTGAGACTGTTTGCAGCGCGACGGGTTTGCGCGCAAACGGTTGCGGCATGAGGCGAGAAAGCCAATCAAGCGCATTTTTAAGCACACCCGGCACGGAATAATTATATTCTGGCGTTACAATAATAACGCCATCTGCTGCCCTGATCTGCTCCCCCATTGTCAGCACAGAAACAGGAAAACCCTGCTCCTGCACATCCTGATTATAATGCGGAAAATCAGCGATAGAACCAAGCGCTGAAATAGTTATTCCATCTGGAGCCAATGCAGGTAACGTGCGCGCCACAATACTATTATAAGATGCCTTACGCAGGCTCCCCAATACAGTTACAAAATGTAGATGTTCTTTTTCCTGTGTCATGCTTCTGTCCTGCCTTGAAGTGTTTATTGAAAAAATAGCCTGTCATGGCTGACATGACGTGCAAGCTGCATGATCGTTGCGATACATGCCACGATATATCAGTCTGAAATGTTGCCAAAACGCCCACTGTTAAAATCTTCAATTGCCTGACGGATTTCCTCCCGCGTGTTCATGACAAAGGGCCCATATCCGGCAATAGGTTCATTCAAAGGCGCACCAGTTAAAATAAGAAAGCTGGAAGCTTTGGTAGCTTGTAATGTTACCTCTGCGCCTTCCTGATCCAACAGCACAAATTGTGCGTTTCCTACTTCCTCTGCGCCATTTACAATCAACTTTCCTTCAAGCGAAACAATAGCGGCATTATGCCCCGCAGGGAGAGAAAGCGTGACGTGCGCGCCCTCTTCCAGCTTTCCATCCCACACGTTAAGTGGAGAGAAAATGCGCGCAGGCCCATGCTCACCTTCATAGTCTCCCGCGATAATCCGCAGGCTGCCCGTATTATCCGGCAATGCAATGGTTGGAATTTCCGCAGCCTGTAGGGTTTGATAGCCTGCTGGCGCGCCTTTATCTTGAGCTGGCAAATTGACCCATAACTGCACCATCCGGAAATCTCCCCCAGCTTTTGCATAAGCTGGAGAATGAAATTCCTCGTGCTGGATACCGTTGCCTGCTGTCATCCACTGCACATCACCGGGGCCAATAATGCCACCACCGCCAGATGAATCACGGTGCTCCACTTCACCATCATAAACAATTGTAACGGTTTCAAACCCTTTATGTGGATGCTGGCCTACACCGCGCCGTGTATCTGTTGGCGCAAACTTATGCGGGCCTGCATAGTCTAACAGCAGAAACGGGCTGAGGTGCTCACCAAAATCCGTATAGGAAAACAGAGAGCGTACAGGAAAACCATCACCTACCCAGTGTCCACGCTCATTTCCATAACGACCAAGAATTTTCTTCTGCATGACTTTTGTCCTGTCTGAAGCAAGAGCGCTTTATGCACCTTTTGTTGACACGAAACATGCGCTCTTCTTATCGTCGCATAAAGATTTCTAAATAAAACATTGCGTTTCATAGGCAGGACGATGAGAGACCTTAATGACTTTGGATATTTTGTACAGGTTGTAAAATATGGTGGTTTTTCAGCGGCGGCTCGTGCAACTGGCCTACAAAAATCTCTCCTCAGCCGCCGTATCCGCCTTCTTGAAGAGCGCCTGCATACGCACCTGATCCAACGCTCCTCACGCCATTTTAGCGTTACGGAAACAGGGCACCGATTTTATGAACACTGTATTGCCATGTTGGAAAAAGCAGATACGGCAGAACGATCTGTAGCCCGGCTTCAAACCGAACCCTGTGGGCTTGTACGCTTAAGCTGCCCTGTAGCTTTGCTGAACTTTCAGTTTGGTGCCTTACTTGCCCGCTTTATCATGCTGTATCCAGCCGTAACGCTACAACTTGAAAGCACCAACCGGCGCGTAGATGTCCTGAAAGAAGGTATGGACCTTGCAATACGCGTGCGGTTTCCGCCCATTGCTTCATCAGATCTTGTTATGCGCACGCTTGATACCAGTACGCAGTGTTTGATTGCAGCACCAACCCTTGTGCCGCACCCACTATCTTCCCCGGCAGATTTAAACGCCTTTCCCAGCTTGGATTTTCATACCACACCGGGTTCACACTCATGGTTACTGGAAAATCAGGCAGGACAAACAGCCACCATTTTTCATGAACCACGATTGGCAACAGACGATATGGCTGTGCTGCGCGAAGCAGCCCTTGTAGGTGCTGGTATTGTGCAAATGCCCACCATGATGGTTTGGCAAGATATTGAGACAGGTCACCTGATACGCGTTCTTCCAGACTGGCATCCGCAAGCTGGTATTATTCACGCTGTGTTTCCATCTCGTCGCGGGCTTGTTCCCGCTGTTCGCGCTTTGCTAGATTTTCTGGCGAAAGAATGCCGTGCCCAACGTAACTTGGCCACAGAAATTTTTAAAATACCCTCTGCATAAAAAAGTATATCTACAAAACAGACATCTCAGTTCTTATAATCTGATTAGCAGATAACAAAATCATTTTTCAGATGCTCAAAAACGGAAACCTTACTTGCCGGGAACGTTGTATCTAAACGCCCTACACCAATCAGGCAGACACTCAAAAATTCTGTCATTTTTGGTCCGGCTTGTTTCCACAGTCATATGTATGAGGTTTGTTATGGCCGAAAAGAAAAACAAAGACAGCAAAAAACAAGCTCAAGATAAAAAACTTGATGAAGCTTTAGATGAAAGCTTTCCTGCAAGTGACCCACCGTCCAGAAGTGGTTTTACCGGAGATAGAGAACCACCTGAAAAACCCACTAAAAAACCCAAAAAATAAATATGTTTGTTTTTAACGCGCCTTGTAAAATGGCACTCTCTTTAAGTGAAAAATCTTAAAGAGAGTGTTTTCCATCTCCTATATTTTACCGTTTGCGAACTATTCCTGCCCGACTTCTAACACTTCAGAATACTGTTGCTACTGGTATTGATTTTACTATTCTGCCTTGGTCTGTTGCCAGCAAAGTGATTGTTCCGGGCAAATCCCGCGTGTATGAACTCTGTTGCTGTTAGAAATATTCTTATTGAATTGGCCAAAAGCATGGTGATGTCGCAAAAGCAGATATTCACATTAAGCTTGCATTGCCTGTCTTTTGCTTTGGCTATAGGCCAACCATGATACACTTAAATCTATTTCTGTCATGGATCGACAGCCAATAAACACGGAACTGCCCGATGCCCTCTTCCTTCTCTTCCATGTTTCATGCAGCGCAGGCACTTGCTGATAACCGCACAACAGCCCGCAAACTGGTAGAAAATGCTTTAGACAACATTGCAGAACCTCATGGAGAAGGAGCGCGCACCTTCGTATCTGTGCATGCTACGGCTGCGCGCAGGCAAGCCGATGCCATAGATAGATTGCGGTGTCAGGGACAAGCGCCATCTCCTTTAGCTGGGCTCCCCATCTCTGTTAAGGATCTCTTTGATGAAGCTGGTTCCATTACCAGAGCTGGCTCCATGGTGTTAGCAGATGCCCCGCCTGCAAGCATGGATGCGCCTGCCATTGAACGCCTGAAGCAAGCAGGACTTATTAGTATTGGCAGAACGACCATGACCGAATTTGCTTTCTCGGGCATTGGCATCAATCCGCATTTTGGCACTCCGGCCAATCCATGGCACAGGCATGAAAAACACATTCCCGGAGGATCTTCTTCTGGAGCTGCCATTTCGGTCTCAGACAACATGGCATTTGTAGGCATTGGCAGCGATACAGGCGGCTCCTGTCGTATTCCAGCAGCACTTACCGGCCTTGTTGGCTTTAAGCCCACTGCACGCCGCATTTCTACCAAAGGTACAGTTCCTCTTTCTTCTACTTTGGATTCCATTGGAAGTATTGGCCGCACCGTAAAGTGCTGTTGGGCTACAGATAGCCTGATGGCAACCGGAACACTTCGTATACAGGATGCTCCAACCGGACGAGAAGGCAGCACACTTCGCCTAGGTATTCTTAGCACTTCTGTTATGGAAGATATGGACGACACAGTTGCCCATACATGGGAAAATTGTTTACGCAGACTTTCCAAAAACGGCATTATGCTGGAAACATTTACCTGCCCACCCCTTAAAGAAATTCCTCAAGCCAACAGCAAGGGAGGGTTTCCCGCTGCTGAATCTCTTGCTTGGCATCAACCTTTGCTAGAAAGGCACCGTAGCGTTTACGATCCTTTTGTATTGCAACGTATTCTACGAGGTTACGAGCAGAACGCTGTGGATTACATTTCTTTACGGCAAAGCAGAACCAAATTGATCCAACAAGCAGCAGATATCATGAACCATTATGATGCTGTTATTCTGCCAACCGTGCCCATTATCGCTCCCAAAATTAGCGATATGCATGATAACACTCGTTATGTGGCAACCAACCTGCTCTTATTGCGCAATACCACTATCGCCAATTTTCTTGATTTATGCGCCATCAGCTTGCCGTGTCATCAGATGGGTGAAGCACCGGTAGGGCTCATGGTTATGGGTCGTCATGCGGAAGATCATATTCTTTTCCGTATCGCTGCACAGATCGAACATATTCTGGCCTCCTAAGAACTACTCATACAGTAATTAGGAAGCCAAATGGGCAGACAGTCTGCCTGCTTTTCGTAAAGCAGCTACCGAAGAATTATTCATAAAATTCTGAGAACTGTATCAGGCCGGAGTTCTCGGCCTGATATCGTAAGATTTCTGCACAAGAGCCGCGCGCTCACCAAGCCCATCGGTAACTTTCTAATTCCATGCAGCCTTTTGCAGCCAATCAAATTACAACTTCATGACCAAATCCTGTGCTTGCACCTATTATAAGTATTGTTGTCATCACTTTTATCTCTTTGCAATTCAGATATAGATCAGACAACAATCACTCCTGCAATTACGGTATTAAGGGCCCTATACATGATGAAGGCATTAATACTCTACAATGGCGGCAATGATGAAATATGCTGGCAACCCTTCTGTTCTCTCAATGCACTTCCATGCTGCTGGCCGGAGATGGATTTAGCCGTACACAGAATGGAAACAACAATGCTTATGGGAAGAGTGTACAAAACGTTATCATCCCCGTTAACAAAGTCCATCAGTTCTGTTTCGCGCTAAATGGACAAAGCCTGTTCCTATCCTTCCCCAAAATATACGGCCCCTTACAAGAAAAGGTTCTTCTATAATGCAGTGATAATGCTTTGCTGCACATATATCCGCTATTTGCTATAATATGGTTATGACCCAGAAAAGCCCACGCAAAACCATATCTGGCAGGAGAAAACCTCCCTCTCCACGCCAACAAAATTGGAAAACAATTTTGCCTGTTATGGGAATTATCTTTGCTTTGCTTATCGCAGCAACAGGGCTGCGGGCAGTCCTAACATCACATTCCCATACCCAAATTGGTGGGCCTTATGCACTGACTGATGAAAACGGGCACGTAGTCTCACAAACTGATTTTCAAGGCCGTTATACGCTCATCTACTTTGGTTACACACATTGCGTAGATGTTTGTCCCCTGACACTTGCAACCGTATCGGCTGCACTGGATGAGTTCGGGCCACTCGGGCAGAATATTACACCCGTTTTCATCTCGGTTGACCCCGCACGAGATACACCGGCTGTTGTAAAAGAATATATACAACGTTTTTCACCACGTATTGTGGGTCTAACCGGAACCGAAGCACAACTTCAGCCTATAATGGCTGCATTTCATGTCTCCGCACGGTATCGTACAAGTAATGGGGCGGGCTATCTTATGGATCATAGTTCGCTCTTGTATCTGATGGACGGCCAGAACCACCTAGCTGGCATGATACCGGTAGATTCCAGCGCCCATCACATTGCACTTGAACTTAAACAGCTTTTGCCACCACCCAAAAACCATCCATCATAAGAGTTTATCAGCCCTTCATCAAAACCGGATACGTACACCACCAAAATACGCTCTGGGTGAGCCTGCATAAATAGAACCGGTACTATTCATGAGCATACGCGCTGTTGCCTGCTGTCCATTGCTCTGCAAACTGTCACTGATGTTGGTCGCCCCTGCAATATAGGTTTGGTTTGCAACATTCTGCACTTCGAAATACCAGTGTAACCGATGTGCCCACCCAAGCCGTGTTGGCGGATTATAATGCACCTCCAGATTCAACAATGCGTAACCGGGAGCTTTCAAACGATTGGCGTTATCCAGCCAGTAGGAATCCCGCCAAGTCACCTCAGCGTAACCACCAAGCCCTTCCAAGGCACCATCAGGCTGATCGTACAAAAAACGCGCATTAAGAAAATTGGGAATCACGCCCGGAATATAATTTCCTTTACGACTAAAACTGCGTGAGACGGTACTATTTGAAAGAACCTCAGTGTAATTTGTATAAACCTGATTATCATAAGTATAACTAAGCTTTATACGCCCCCCCGGTAGCATTGTAGGAAGCGGCTTCCACTCCACCCCCAAAACAATCCCCCGATGCTGGGATGCTGGCGCATTAAACGTATAGGAACCCACGGTATTCACACCGGCAGACTGGCTAACAAGTTCATTATTATAAAATTCGTAAAAACCCGTTGCCTGAATAGTCATGTTGGAAGATGGATGCCAATCGGCACCAAGATCAATACCAACACTTGTCTGGCTTTTCAGTTGTGTATTGTTACCATATTGCCCCTGCGGCGTAATAAATAGATTTGAAGATGACGGCGTTCCATAAGCTGTGCCAACACGGGTATGAAACGTCCATTTTTTTGATGGTGTGTAAATCAATGCTCCTTCGGGAGCTAAATTGAAGTAGAAGCGATTGGCCGTAATATAGCGCTGATCCCGGCCTGTGGCAGAATAACTGTACAGCGTCTCGGTAGCTCCAATATCCGAGTATGTTCCCCCAAGCCCCACCACTACGTGCCAGTTGGGGGCAAAATGCCAGTCCTCCTGAAACCGCGCACCTAAATTCCACTGGTGCCCATAGGATTCCGAATTCATTGCACCACGAGTGGCCCCACCAAGCGGCATGATATTGTAGGTCTGAGAGCCAAAGTCGAGATAATCAAAACTGATCCCGCCAAAAGTTTCCAGTGATTTACCACCAAGACGTGCATGGTTCGTTATATCGCTGCTGGCATTGTAGGAATTGTACGGGCCAACATACGCTACTGGCGATGTCGGCTGATCAATATGGCGTTGATCATAGGTAAACTGGTTACGCCAGATTGTGCGCTCATTGAAATCATGTTCCCAACGCAAGCCAACAACTGTGCGGCGGTCAAAACGGCCCAAACCAGCAGCTTCTGGGCTCATGGCTTCCTTTGTTCCGTAACGACCATTCACCAACAGATTAACGGATGCACATCCTGTTGCTGCATTTACAGCATTATAACATCCCTGCTGGTAGGGATTGGCGCGATACTGGTTAAGCGATAGCCGCACGGGTAAAAAAGCATCCGTAACGTTGTTTACAAATTTCAAGATAAGCCGATCTGATGATGTGAGGTTAACACGCAACCGCACGTTTTCTGTTGAAGTGTTGTAACGACTATTGGCAATAAACCCATTTCCCCGCACGTCACTCCCAAAGATCATGAGATCATAATGTTTATTACCAAGCCCCAACGTTGCGTAATTATTGAACATTCCGAAGCTACCAAAATCCGAACCCACCTCAAGACCATGAATATCGGCTCCTTTTCGGGTACGAAAATTGATCGCACCGTTAATGGCATAATTGCCGTAGAGAGTTGATGCTGGGCCTTCAAAAACATCCACACCCGCATAAGCATGTGGATCGATGAGATCGGCACGAGCGGTCCCATCAGGCTGTGTCATCGGGAAGCCATCTTCCAGCACCTGTAGGTTTTTTAACCCGTAAGACTGACGGTCTCCCGAACCTCTTACAGAAACCACTGTATCCCGTGGGCCATTCCCTTGCGTGAAGCTCACGCCGGGAATGGTCACAACCATATCCGCAACACTTTGCCCGACCTGATTACCAAAGTTGCCGCGATCAGAATGGTACGTTGTTTGCCCTGCGGGATGCGTTGTTGCGGAAACGCGGCTATTTCCCTTTACCGTAACCTGTTCAGTTTTTGCCTGCTTCCCCATCGGGGATACGAGCTTACCATGCTGTATTTGAGAACGTGCATGGGCCATCTGAGCTGCGGAAAAAAGAGTGACAGCCACCATCACTCCGGAAAACCGAAGAGGGGTGCCATAAACATGAAACATGATTCTGAACCTGAATAAACAACACGAAAAGCCCGCGTGCCAAAACACGCGAGCAACCCTGTAATTTCAGGTCAGACGGGAGGTCCTTGCGGACAGAGAGACGTACGTTTTGGCGTAGGCGGCCCACGGATAGGTGCAAACATCCATGTTCGGCACACACATTCAGCAATCAACCCAGCAAAAATACAGAACGCAATACTGAGTAAAAAAAGCTCAAGCACTTCAGAAAGAAGAAAACTATCGTCCTGCGAATCTGTCGTGTGGTGATGCTGTCCATCAGGATCAGAAAGCGGTTTCTGATCATCGCAAAGAATACTCAGTTTTATCAGATCTTTGAGTGGATCTTCAACCAAAGCGACCGGGGAAACAACTCCACCAAATGTCAGCCGTGCGACCAGAGCAAGCAGCACCAGTGGCCAAAAGACCACTGACTGAAGCAAGCTGTGAGAGCGAGTTAACATCCATAATCACTACCGTAGATTACTCTGATTCACCAGATCAGATTTACCAACGCTTTTATCTCGGTGGTATGAATCCTGGGGCCGTGGGTTCGAATCCCGCCGCGGACACCATTATGTATTATTCTAGTGATTTAGACGCCTGTTGAGGCGGGTCATATATGCAGCACCCCGCCAAGCTTAGGGATCTAGCTGGGCTTGCATTGCAAGTTGGCACTCCGGAACGCAGAAAGCCCGCTCTATGAGCGGGCTAACAACTTGATTTCATTTGGAAATTTTGGTTGCGGGGATAGGATTTGAACCTATGACCTTCAGGTTATGAGCCTGACGAGCTACCGGGCTGCTCCACCCCGCGGTTGTGATTGTGTTGAAATTTGTAGGGGTAGTAAGTTTTGGCAGGGTGGATTGGAAGACCTGGCGGCGACCGACTTTCCCGTGGCTTAAGCCACAGTATCATAGGCGCTGGGGGTTTTCACGGCCGAGTTCGGGATGGGATCGGGTGGATCTCTCCCCGCCATGGCCACCAGGTCATCCAGTCCACCCTGTAAGGGTGTGTGGAAGACGGTTGGTAGAAGAAGTAGGCGTATATATGGATGATTTCTGTGCACGGGCTGTCCTTTTAAGGGGACAGTAAGAGAGTGAGCCTATTGGGTGATTAGGACCAGTTAGCTGCACGTGTTACCACGCTTTCACACCTGGCCTATTAACGTGGTGGTCTACCACGACCCTCAGGGAGACCTAGTTTTGAGGTGGGTTTCCCGCTTAGATGCTTTCAGCGGTTATCCCTTCCATACTTAGCTACCCGGCGGTGCCGCTGGCGCGACAACCGGTGCACCAGAGGTATGTTCATCCCGGTCCTCTCGTACTAGGGACAAATCCTCTCAAGTCTCCAACATCCACGGCAGATAGGGACCGAACTGTCTCACGACGTTCTAAACCCAGCTCACGTACCACTTTAATCGGCGAACAGCCGAACCCTTGGGACCTGCTCCAGCCCCAGGATGTGATGAGCCGACATCGAGGTGCCAAACCTCCCCGTCGATGTGGACTCTTGGGGGAGATCAGCCTGTTATCCCTAGAGTACCTTTTATCCGTTGAGCGATGGCCCTTCCACGCGGGACCACCGGATCACTATGGCCGACTTTCGTCTCTGCTCGAGCTGTCACTCTCGCAGTCAGGCGGGCTTATGCCATTGCACTCAACAGCCGGTTTCCGACCGGCCTGAGCCCACCATCGCGCGCCTCCGTTACACTTTGGGAGGCGACCGCCCCAGTCAAACTGCCCACCATACAGGGTCCCGGATCAGGCTAACTGACCACGGTTAGACATCAGAAAAATTCAGGGTGGTATTTCAAGGATGGCTCCACAGGAACTGGCGCCCCTGCTTCAAAGCCTCCCACCTATCCTACACAGAATGTCTCTGATGCCACTGTAAAGCTGCAGTAAAGGTTCATAGGGTCTTTCCGTCTGACCGCGGATACCCCGCATCTTCACGGGGAATTCAATTTCGCTGAGCCGATGCTGGAGACAGCGGGGAAGTCGTTACGCCATTCGTGCAGGTCGGAACTTACCCGACAAGGAATTTCGCTACCTTAGGACCGTTATAGTTACGGCCGCCGTTTACCGGGGCTTCAATTCAGTGCTCTCACACCTCCTCTTAACCTTCCGGCACCGGGCAGGCGTCAGACCCTATACGTCGTCTTTCGACTTCGCAGAGTCCTGTGTTTTTAATAAACAGTCGCTACCCCCTGGTCTGTGCCACCCGCCAATGGTTGCCCACCAACGGGTCTCGCTTATCCCGAAGTTACACGAGCAATTTGCCTAGTTCCTTCAGCATCGTTCTCTCAAGCGCCTTGGTATTCTCTACCAGTCCACCTGTGTCGGTTTCGGGTACGGTCTATACGCCAGAGCTATTTCCTGGAATGCTCCAAAAGCCAGGTCAATCCGTTAAGACCTGACAACATATCGCATTCGTCACTTCTGGCAGGTACAGGAATATTCACCTGTTTCCCATCGACTACGGCTCTCGCCCTCGCCTTAGGGGCCGACTAACCCTGCGTGGATTAACCTTGCGCAGGAACCCTTGGACTTTCGGCGACAGTGTTTCTCGCACTGTTTGTCGCTACTCATGTCAGCATTCGCACTTCCGATATCTCCAGAGAGGGTCACCCCGTCTCCTTCACTGACTTACGGAACGCTCCGCTACCGCGCATATCATAGATATGCACCCACAGCTTCGGCACGTGGCTTGAGCCCCGTTACATTTTCGGCGCAGGGTTTCTATTAGACCAGTGAGCTATTACGCTTTCTTTAAAGGATGGCTGCTTCTAAGCCAACCTCCTGGTTGTTATGGAATCCCCACATCCTTTCCCACTTAGCCACGATTTGGGGGCCTTAGCTGGTGGTCTGGGCTGTTTCCCTCTCGACAATGGACCTTAGCACCCACTGTCTGTCTGCCAGGCTATACTTCCGGGTATTCGGAGTTTGGTTGGGTTTGGTAAGGCTTTGGGCCCCCCTAGCCCATCCAGTGCTCTACCCCCCGGGGTAACCACCTGACGGTCTACCTCAATAGATTTCGCGGAGAACCAGCTATCTCCGAGTTTGATTGGCCTTTCACCCCTAGCCACAGCTCATCCCCGACTTTTTCAACAGGCGTGGGTTCGGCCCTCCAGTGCGTGTTACCGCACCTTCAGCCTGGCCATGGCTAGATCACTCGGTTTCGGGTCTTCTGCCAGCAACTATGCGCCCTATTCAGACTCGCTTTCGCTACGCCTACACCTATCGGCTTAAGCTCGCTGCAAACAGAAACTCGCTGACCCATTATACAAAAGGTACGCCGTCACCCCATAAGAGGCTCCGACTGCTTGTAGGCATCCGGTTTCAGGTCTCTTTCACTCC
>NZ_CP030871.1:2187500-2475000 GCF_003323795.1 Acetobacter sp. JWB
GGCCTATTTTTTTGCAGCCTTGCTCTGTGGATTGGCGTGTGCTGCGGATTGGCAACTTTTGGCACCGGTTACCGTGCCTATGGCTTGCTGGTTACCAGTTTCACATCAGCCATTGTGGCATCTGGCGCCATTATGCAGCCAGACAATATCTTTGATATCGCCATGGCCCGTAGTTCCTACATTATCTTGGGAATTGTGTGTGAGGCCACTTTGGCCGTGGTGTTTATGCCGGGCTTGCAGGAACAAGCACAAAAACGCCTTTTAGAGCGCCTGAGCACAACCCTGCTCAGCACAAACCAAAGTATTGCTTCACTTATCCATCGCCCTCGCGCCATCACACTGGAGCCAGCATTATCTGCACTTCTCAATGCCAATGCGCGCGCAGAATATGATGCGCTGGAAATGGGCCCACATTCTCATGCCGCGGATCACGCACGCGCTGCTTTTGCAGGCATGATTACCATGCTGGCCCGCGGATATGGCCTTGCCCTCACGCATCAACTCACACCAACAAACCACACCATGTTGGCTGATGAAGCTGTAATTCGCCAGCATATTCAGGCTTGTATGCACCCAAAATCAGGAGATCATTTCCGCTTCAGGTTGCAATCTCGCAGGCATGCCGTAGAGGCAATGGATAACGGTATCCGGGCCTGCTTGGGTATTCTGGGGGCCTGGCTTGTATGGGAAGTGACAGCATGGCCCGCAGGCCCTACGTTTTTTTCTTTTGTTTCTCTCGTATATGGCTTGCTGGCTACGCGTGAAAATCCGCTTTTGGCGGCAGCTCCTTTTTTCAAGGGTGCTTTATGGTGCGGGTTAATTGCTGCTTTGTACGCGTTACTTGTTATTCCCGCCATAACGGCACCAGAACTTCTGGTTCTGCTACTGTTTATTCCAATGATTATTGGTGGACTGGCCGCGCGCCACACACAAACAGCAGGATATGCTTTTTCATTCAACATGTTCCTGCCAGTGCTGCTAGGCCCTGCCAATCAGGGACGATTTGATGAACAATCTTTTTTCAATACTACCCTAGCGTTTCTGGGCGCTGTGTTGTTCACTCGGTGGACTTTTCTGATTATCTTTCCATTCCGGCTTGATTCCCACATGCGCCGCACACGCCGATGGATTGAAAAAAGTCTGAACCATCTGGCACGCACGGGTGATAAAACCCAACCCCATATCTGGCTTTCCAGAAATGCCGAAAGCCTTGTGAGAATTATCAATACCTCTAAAGCTCTCCCTCAGGAAAAGACGGAGCAGTATATTCAGGAACAAATCTTATACATGGTGAAAGGCCTGTATCTGATTTTTCTACGGGATACTGTGAAAGACAAAACATTTCCCGATGCCTTAAAAACCGAACTCAAAAAAATCCTTCGCATCTGGGCATCTGGCAGCTCCATGCGGATGCAACAAACTCAGGATCTTCTAAATAGACTGAAACAGAAAGATGTCATTCCGTCTGCTCCAGACCAAGCGCTCATACAAAAAATATGCACATATCTGCATGTTCTGGCTGCCCCCATGAAATAATGGTTTTTCAGCCCCGTTCACGGTCTTACATATTTGGTGCTGAGACACTTACTGCCCGAGAGAATGCGCCGTATGCCCAAACCTAAAAACGACACACCAAACACAGATCGGGCAACCCAACGTGCATCTTCCTCTCAAACAGGAGCCAACTTGGGAAGTGGCGCGGGTATTACCGTATTTTTGGGTTTTATCGGGTTTATTGCTTCCCCACGCGCAAGCCTGCGTAGCTTGTTAGAAGATGCAAAAGACCATTACCGACGCAAAAAATAAGGCAAACTGTCTAACCGAAACCACAAAAGTGTCTAACCTTTGCAGAATACTGCAAAAAATAGCCAATCATTTCAAAGGATGGTGGACCCGGCGCGATTCGAACGCGCGACCTTTGCCTTCGGAGGGCAACGCTCTATCCAGCTGAGCTACGGGTCCGTGCGCCTTCCCTAACGCAATTCAGGGGTATTTGCCAAGCCTCTATCTGCATTATCCTGATAACTTCCCGTAGATAGATTTTTTTCTTATTCTGGTTCTATCATTTTGTCTGGATGAATTTAACGCGCCAAACCATCCAACCATGAGGCCGGAAACCACTTTCCCTCTGTCTTTGCCGGGTTTTGTGCCTGCCATGCACTGGCGGCAACATCTCCACCTGATGGTAAAAAGCTGTCTGGCTGCGTTATCCAGGTCAGCATGTCCTGCATCACCTGTTTTCCGTTTTTGTCGCGCAGCAACAAATGATGCCCGCCAGAAATTAGGTCCAACCGCGCGCCTTTGGGCAGAGTTTCCCATACCTTAGCCATTGCCTTGGAAGGCACGAGTTGATCTTTATCTCCATACACACAGAGCAACTGCCCTTTCATTTGCGGTGCTGCCGTGGCTGCCTGTTTCATCAAGCTTACCAACCCACGTAAAGCCTCAAGCTGGGTGGCTCGCAGAGTAAGCGGGTCAAAATACAGGCGCAAAAGAGCTGCCGGATTATCACTTGCCACCACGTGCACGGGCAGTTCTTGCCCCGTTACCAAATGGTGCGGAAAAAGCGTTGCCAAAACATCCAGTGGAATATCGGCCCCAAGCCCCAGATTCCACACAGCAGGTGCCAACAGCAATGTGCCTGCAACAGATGGTGCATCCGTGCCAGACATCAAAAGCATGAGAATAGCACCACCCATGCTTTCGCCCGTAAGATAGAGCGGTATTTGCGGGTTTTCTTGCTGAAGAATGGCTATTTCCTCCCGCACATCCTGCACCATGCGGTCTGAACCTGCCCATTCTCCACGGTTTGGGGCTTCTCCAAACCCGCGTTGGTCTGGGGCCACCACAGTTATGCCCTGCCCGGCAAAAAATGGTGCAGGTTGCTCCCATGCATCACGGCTATCATTAAACCCATGCAGCGCAAGCAATATGCCACGAGGTTGTCCTTGTGCCTGCCATACGCGCGCAGGAAGAGCTGCACCATCCGACAGTGTAAACATACGGTCAGGCGGAACCAACCGGGCGGCTGCCGCAAAGCGTGGGGGAGGCTTGGGGAGATCAGGAAGTTTCATGCTGCATCCTGTCATACTCAAAAACACAACCAGTAATGCGCAGCAATAGCGACCATGCTTGCTCACGCGCATGGGAAGATAAGAAAGGTGCAAAACCACAGCCCACCCAGCTATCATGCACACAGCCTGCACATGTCTTTCATTTAGGCATCATAGCAAAAAGGGGATACCACACCTATGTTGATACAGCCTGCCAACCCTGTGCCACACCCCAAACTGGGGCATGTTGAAACCATTATGGTGGACAAACGCAAAATTGCCTGTGATGGCGGCTTAAGCGAACTTGGACACCCCCGCGTATGGCTGAAAATTGGCGGACATCAAACTGTATGCCCCTATTGTTCACGCCTGTTTGTGCTGCAACCAGATGCCGAAGGACAGGCAGAACACTAACTGCTTTTTCTGCATCCTTTGCTTTCACCAACAGCAGGTTACAATTACAGGCAAGTTTGGCCTATGCTGCGCGCTCCTTATCGCAGAATGCACCATGAGTTTGCCTGTTATGTCCTTCCCACGTCTTACTGCTTCTGGCCTATCTCATTCTCTTACCTGGATGCAGGCAAGGCGGAACAGGCATGGCTTTACAGGCTGGCGGTCTGGGTTTGTGGCCATTTTGATGATGGCATGTGTTTTTTCCAGTGCTTCAGCAATCGCAGCGGAAAGCCCACAGGTTAAAACCGGCCATAGCATCGCAAGCCTGATAACAGCATCTGATACCGCTGATGCCAGTACTCCCTTACACATTGCCTTGCGGCTTCAGCTTCAAAACGGTTGGCATACCTACTGGCAAAATCCGGGAGATGCGGGAGATCCGCCAACTATCACCATAAATGCTGATGGCGCACTGCAAGGCAGCACGCAAATCATCCATTGGCCGGTACCTCAGCGCATTCCCGATTCTTCGTTAATGTCTTACGCCTATACAGGCGATGTTATTTTGCCTTTGGATCTTCCCCTTCAGACCGCAGACCAGAAATCAGACAAAATAAACATTAAGGCACATGCAAACTGGCTGGTGTGCGAGCACGTCTGCGTGCCAGAGGAAGCTGATCTTGCGCTTACGCTGAATAAAGGCTCTCCAACGCCCTCCGCTCAAGCACCTTTATTTGAGCAAACCTCACAGCACATGGCTGTGCCCTCACCTTACACGGCAACCTTTTCCTCCAACGGTATTTTACAGCTGACTGGCAAGGATCTGAACCCCACATCCGTATCCGATGCGTGGTTCATGCCAGAACAGCAGGGAAAAATTGCCGAAGCTGCCGAACAAAAATCCACTATCCGCAATGGCTCTGTCACACTGCACCTTAAATCGACTGCGGATTTTTCTGCCCTACGGTTCTTAGCTGGCATTGTGGTTTTGAAGGACAAAGCGGGCACAGAACGGGCACTGCAAATAAATGCCACCCATAGCGCATTAACTGATACACCAGAAAATACGCTCGCTGCTTCCCCCAGCTTTATACAGCAAATGCTGTTTGCCTTTATAGGCGGCATTATCCTCAACCTGATGCCATGCGTCTTTCCCATTCTGGCCATGAAGGCTTTAGCGATCACCCGGCTTGGCCATGCCGCAAAGCGGGAACAGATCCTGAGTGCATCCTGTTACGCAGTTGGGGTTATTGGCAGTTTTACCCTTCTGGGCGCAATCATGATGGCAGCACGTCTTACAGGTGCTGCAACGGGCTGGGGCTTTCAGTTTCAATCCCCTCTTTTTGTGGGGATGGTCTGTTGGCTCCTTTTTGCCATGGCCTTGAATCTTCTGGGCGTATTTTCTTTTTCTGCCGTTTCTATCAGCAGCGCACCACATACGCGCCACAGTTTGTGGAATGATGTTTTAACAGGCGTACTTGCTGTTGTTGTGGCCTCACCTTGCACCGCCCCTTTTATGGGCGTGGCTATTGCAGGGGCACTTTCTGGCCCCCCAATTGCTGGGCTTACCGTATTTGCCGCACTCGGTCTGGGGTTGGCGCTGCCTTATCTGTTGATTGCAGCTTACCCTTCCTGCGCCAGAATGTTGCCCCGCCCCGGCGCATGGATGGTTTATTTGCGCCAGTTTCTGGCATTCCCCCTGTTGGCATCCTGCGTGTGGTTGCTATGGGTTGCCACGCTGGAAGGTGGTGCTTCCATAGTTGTGCTGCTTGGGTCTGGTATAGTGCTTTTAGGTCTGGCTGCATGGGTTTATGGTTTGGCCCAAACGCACCAGAACACATTATCTGATCGCAAACGCTTTGCCCTACACGGCTTGGCTTTATTGGCATTGCTTGGCGCATTATCCATGCTGCCCATATTACGGCAACAAACTGCGGCTCCTTCTTCCGCACAAGGCATGTCTTTGCCTGAAGGCGTAGAAGCTTTTTCCGCCACTAAACTGCAAACCCTACATGCCAGCAAAAAAAATGTGTTTGTAGATATGACGGCTGCCTGGTGCATTACCTGTTTGGTAAACGAGCGCGTGGCGTTAGATGTGCCGGAAGTGCGCGAAGCCTTCAAAACCCAGAATGTCACCCTGTTGCGCGGAGACTGGACGACACATGATGCCGCTATTACGGCTTTCCTACGCCAACATGGGCGCGATGGCGTGCCTTTTTATCTGTTCATTCCAGCTAACGGAACGCCCGTAACACTGCCACAGGTGCTCACACCGGGGTTGGTTATGAAAACCATCAGTTCCGCACATTAATGTTGTATGGAACCTGAAAACACATTGATCACCAACACCCCGGCTATAATCAGGCCAATGCCAATAAGGGCCGGTGTATCCAGCATCTGTTTGAAAAACAAAGCGCCAATAGCAGAAACAAGCACAATGCCAACCCCGCTCCAAATGGCATAAACAATGCCTGTTGGAATGGTTTTGAGCGGAATGGACAGAAAATAAAAGGCACACCCATACGCTGCCAAGCTGGCAATAGCGTATCCCCAGCGCGCAAACCCATGCGAGGCTGTGAGCAAGGATGTGCCGATCACTTCAGATACAATGGCGATTGCCAAGTATAAGGTGGGTTTGGAAACCATTGTATCTAAGCCTTGCCCTTAGCTGATTTTTTCAATGCCCCCCATATATGGGCGCAAAACATCCGGTACGGTCACAGAGCCATCTTCGTTCTGATAGTTTTCCATTACCGCAATAAGGGTGCGGCCTACAGCAAGGCCAGAACCATTCAGCGTATGCACAAAAGCAGGTGCGGCCCCTGCCTGTGGGCGATAACGGGCGTTCATGCGCCGGGCTTGAAAATCCCGCGTATTGGAGCATGAAGAAATTTCCCGCCAAGCATCTTGCCCCGGCAACCATGCTTCCAGATCAAAGGTTTTTGCTGCACCAAACCCGGTATCTCCAGCGCATAGCAGCATACGACGATATGGGATATTCAGCTTTTCCAGAACTTTTTCTGCACAGCGCGTCATACGCTCATGCTCAGCATCACTTTCTTCTGGCGTGGTGACGGAAACCATTTCCACTTTTTCAAACTGATGCTGACGGAGCATTCCGCGCACATCGCGCCCGGCGGCCCCTGCCTCGCTCCGAAAGCATTGGCTTAGCGCTGTCATACGCAGCGGCAGTGCTGCACCTTCCAAAATATCCCCAGAAACAGAAGCCGTAAGCGGCACCTCTGCTGTAGGAATAAGCCAGCGGCCATCTTCCGTGCGAAAGGATTGATCTGCAAATTTTGGCAGTTTGTCTGTTCCGTACATGGCATCATCATTCACCATGACGGGCACCTGCGTTTCCGTATATCCATGCTCTGTCACATGCAGATCCAGCATAAACTGGCCCAAGGCACGTGCCAGACGGGCAATACCGCCACGCAGCACAACAAAACGTGAGCCAGAAAGCTTGGCGGCTGTTGCAAAGTCCATCTGCTTCAACGTTTCGCCCAGCTCAAAATGTTGCTTGGGTGTAAACGTAAAGGCAGGCTTTGTGCCCCATTCATGCTGCACCACGTTTGCGCTTTCATCCGGGCCTTCTGGCACGGTGGCATCCAAACGGTTTGGCAGGTTGGCGAGAAGGGCTGTGCTTTCACGACCCAGTGTATTAACCTGTTCTTCCAGCGCTTCCATTTCTGCGCGCAAGGCCAAACCTTCGGCCTCCAGATCACTGCTATCGCCACCACTCCGCTTTAGTGTGCCAATTTCACGCGCTAGCGCTTTCCGGCGGCCCTGCTTTTCCTGCAACACAGTTTGTGCTTGGCGGCGTTCCTCATCCCATGCCAGCAGCCGAGCCGAAACTGGCTCAATCCCGCGGCGGGCAAGATCAGCATCAAAAGCAGCGGGATCAGCCCGCAGGGCGCGAATATCATGCATGGGTTAGGGAACCTCCTGCTGGGTGTTGGATGTATCTTCCGCTTGGCTCGCCTTAAACTTAGGTTCAACCAAGCACGCGCAGATAATGGAAATTTCGTAAAGTAAGACCAAAGGCACGGCCAGACCGATCTGGGTAATGACATCTGGCGGCATCAGAATAGCAGCAATAACAAAGGCACCTACAATGGCATAGCGGCGGAAACGGCGCAGCATATCCGCCGTAACAATACCCACACGCGCCAGAAGCGTAAGCACCACCGGCAATTCAAACGCCACACCAAAAGCCATGATCAGTTTCATAACCAGAGAAAGGTATTCGGAAACCTTGGCTTGCAGTTCAATCTGCACCCCATCATGCCCAGCGCCTGCTGTTTGGAACGACAGGAAGAAACGCCACGCGATGGGAAAAATAAAGTAATAGGCCAAAGAGGCCCCAACCAGAAACAGAATGGGCGTTGCAATTAAAAAAGGTGCAAAAGCGCGTTTTTCCGATCGGTAAAGGCCGGGAGCTATAAAAATCCATGCCTGCATGGCCACAACGGGAAAAGAGAGGAACGCCGCCCCAAAAAACGCCACACGGATATAGGTAAAAAATGCCTCATACAGTGCCGTATAAATAAGATGTGGCTGTTCACCCTGCTGGCGCATAATTTCGCCCAACGGGCGCGCCAGAAACAGATAAATATCACCCGCATAGTGGTAACACAGCGCAAAACACAGAATAAAAGCCGCTCCCGCCCACAATAAACGGCGGCGCAATTCCAGCAAATGTTCGATCAACGGCATTGGCTGATCGTGAATAGGATCTTCCCCCACGGTTTCATTCTCGTTCATGGTTGATAATCCACCACCTGCTGTTCTGGCTCAGCCCCTTTCGGCTGCTCTGGCTGCATATCCATATCCTGCTGCCATGCTGGTTTACTTGGGCCAGATACGTGCCCCAATCTTTCACCCGGCGCCACACTGCGCCCACCGTGCATGACGCGCACTGGTGGCAAAAATGCTGGTGGATGCAAGCGTTCCTGCTCCTTTAAAATGCGGCGCACAATATTGGGCGGCAATTCTGGCGGGGCGCTGGCAATATCTTCATCTGTTATGGCTGGTTCATATGTACTGGGCACATAAGCAGAAACATTGGTTGTGCTTTGTGTGCTGGAAGCTGGCATATCCAATGCACGAGGGCCCGCAGGAATATGCTGTTCAGCAATTTGTGGCGGAGGTGCGAAAGAACTGCTTAACGTACCATCCGAATCAATGGCCTTCATGATCCGATTACGTACGTTGAGGTTTTTGAGGTCTCGGACTTGATCGCGCACTTCTGTCAGATCAGCTTCACGCACCATCTCATCAACGTGAGATTGAAACTCCCCAGCCAGTTTACGTGCCTTTTTTACAGCTCCAGCCAGCCCACGAATGGCCACAGGCAAATCCTTCGGGCCGATCACGACCAGAGCCACGGCGCCAATTAGCGCAATTTCAGACCAGGCAAAATCAAACATGGGCAGTTCCGTTGCTGCACGCACCGCACGGGAAAAACAAAAACGCCCGCACAACCAGATGCAGAGTATCTATCACGAGCCTTCTGGCGCGGGAACACGCGGTTTTACGCTTTCTTCCGCAACCTTTGGCGTTTTCTCTGCCTGCGCATCTGTATTTTCAGCGCCTTCAACTGGATCAGCCTCAGCCTGTAGCTCACTATCCAGCACGGCATCAGCATCTGACGTATCGAGGGTATGCTCTGTTTGGTCTGCGGCCTCTTCCTCGCCCTTTGCAAACGTAATTTCGGTTTGAGGGCGCCCCATTGCTCCCGCATTTTCGGGCACTTCCACCAACAGTTCCTCCCTACGCGGCAGATCCGCCAAGGAGCGTAAGCTAAAATGACGTAAAAAATCCTGCGTGGTGCCCCACAGCACAGGCCGCCCCGGCACTTCCTTGCGCCCTTTAGGCATAATAAGTGCAGATTCTATCAACGTATCCAGCACATTCTGCCCAAGGCTGACACCGCGTATTTCTTCTATCTGTACGCGTGTACAGGGTTGGTGGTAAGCAATAATAGCCAGTGTTTCCATAACTGCACGTGAAAAACGGCGAGGCCGCTCCAATACACGCGTAAGGGCTGGCGCCAAATCTGGCGCTGTCCGAAACTGCCATCCTCCGGCTATTTCAACAGGCATCACACCGCGGCCTTCATAACGCTGCACAAGGGCTTGCAAAACAGCCGTTACAAACGTTGCCAGATTATCCACCCCATCTGGCACAAGCTGACGCAATTCCAGCAATTCCGCCAACCGGCGCGCACTTACGGGTTCGGTAGACGCAAAAATAAGCGCTTCAGCCAAACGCAAAGCCTCTTCTGAAACCATAGTGTTTTCAGACTGAACCACTTTAATGGCTCCTTCACTTTCAGAAGCAGGTTTATCCGCCATGTCAGTGATCATGAAGTTTGTGCTTCTTCTGCTGGAAGTATGTTTTCAGCACTATCATGCTCGGTTTCATGTATTTCTTCATGCGGGCGTAGCATGATCTGTCCAAAAACCTCTTCCTGCCGCAATTCCAGCCTTCCACTTTTTGCCAATTCCAACCCCGCAATAAGTGTACCCGCCACAGCAGCACGCCGTTGGCGCACCGCATCTGCTCCTTCTGCCTGTTCAGGTAAAACATCTGGCAAAAAAGCATCCAGACTGCTCCAGCCCGGTGGTGTTTCACCTAGCAGACGTGTCAGTCTGCTTAAGGCATCCTGCACAGTCCAGAACCGTAAAGTGCGTGGGGCATAAATACGCTTGCGTGCATTACGCCGCATAGCCGCCATATAGGCCCGCATAAGCTGCGGCATATCTAGCACCAGACCAGAACGGTCTATTTCCACCAGATCTTCTGCCACGCCACGGGCAAATACATCCCGCCCCAATCTGGGCCTGTCATCCAACCAACGGGCCAGCTCACCCATACAGGCAAGTTCTATCAGCCGCTCCTGCAACAGTTCTGCGGCTTCTTCACCCTCTACAGCAAGTTCATCATCCGGAGGCAGCAGCAGGCGGGATTTAAGCCACGCCAACCATGCCGCCATAACCAGCCAGTCTGCGGCCAATTCCAGCCGAACCCGGCGGGCATTTTCTACAACGGCAAGATATTGTTCTACCAGTTGCAGAATGGAAATACGGGCCAGATCAACCTTTTGCGCCCGGGCCAGATCAAGCAGAAGATCCATAGGACCTTCAAACCCCTCTAACCGCAACAGCGGCACACGTGGCACCTGCTCTACCTGGGTATCAACATGAACAGGCAACACGCCAGAAGCCTCTGCCGGGCTTAGCGCACTTTCAACATCTGCCTGCGTGTGTCCTGCTTCCATTCTGCCAGACCAGTTGCAGCTTACTGCCGCACTACCATGCAGGCCATGCCGCGTTCGCGCACCGCAGAACAGAATTCACGCGCAGTTGCCACAGAAGCAAAGCCTTTTACGCGCAAACGATAGAACGTAGCGTTATTCTGCTCCGTCCGCACAAAGGAGGGGGTGCTCTCTCCAAACAAGGTGGGGTAACGCGATTTCAGACGTGACCATTCCTTACGTGCTTCATCTTCATTCTGCACCGCAGCCAACTGCACCTGATACTTTCCACCCTCTACACCGCCATGTGGCACAGTTGATGTTTTTGTATCAGCCGGTGCTGCTTTACTTGCTGCAGCAGTATCCTTATCCTTGGCCGGAACAGCCGCGTCTGGCTTGGGTTTCGGGTTATTGGCAACCGATTGCGCAGCCGCTGTATCCCCTTCCTCCCCGCTGGTAGAAGCTTCGGTTTCTTCCTGCGCAGAGGCGCTTGGCGCGTCTGCCGGAGGTGCCGCAGCCGCCTGCTGATCTGCTGCATGCCCAGCACCTGCCCCTTCTGCTCCTGTAGCCGGAACGGGCACCCCTTCCGGCTTCGCAGAATCACTTTCACCCTGTGCGCCATACTGGGCAGCCAAGGCTTCTGGATTAGGTTTTTCTGGGGCCGGAACAGGGTGTGCTTTTGGATCACCCTCCTCATCGGGCATGGCAACAGAATCAAGCTGCATCCCACCCGGATCAACCGGCTTTGTGCGCATGGAAACCGGTGGCGGCCCCATAATGGCGATACCATGCTGATGGTGCCCTATTAGCGCCCAGCCACCAATCCCCAACACCAGTAAACCACCCAGACCAGCCGCCCCGTAAACCAGCCGCCGCGTACCCGTATCACTGCTTAAAAAGCGGGTCAGCACGTTTTCGGTTGGGCGGCCACCTACAGCCGTTGGCCGTGTTGGTGCCGGGTCTTCATAATCCATACTCATACGCTCACGCGCACGACTGATCCTGTCATCCGCTGAAAATTTGGGCCGGTCTTCATCACTCATCAGCGCATTTCCTCCACGGGTTCCACACCCATGATTGCAAGACCAGAGCGGATAACCACCGCCGTAGCTGCAACAAGGGCAAGACGCGCACGGGTTGCCTCTACAGCATCTGGCTGAAGGAAGCGCAAAGAAGCATCATCCCGGCCACGATTCCATAAGGCATGAAAATCACCCGCCACATCTGCAAGGTAGAAGGCCACACGATGGGGTTCGCGCGCAAGCGCGGCGGCTTCCACCATACGCGGCCATTCTGCCAAACGGCGGATAAGCGCCATTTCAGCATCCGATGTCAGAGATTCGAGTGATGCTGAGGCAAGGGCTGCATCATCCGTATCACCATATACAGCGGCTTCTGCGGCGGCGCGCAACACGGAGCGACAACGAGCGTGGGCATACTGCACATAAAACACCGGGTTATCACGCTGCTGCGCCACCACCAGATCAAGATCGAACTCCATCTGGGCATCACTCTTGCGGGTAAGCATGGTAAAGCGCACCGCATCACGCCCGACTTCATCAATCAGATCACGCAGAGTAACAAACGTGCCTGCCCGTTTAGACATTTTAACAGGCTGTCCATCACGCAGAATATGCACAATCTGGCACAGCACCACTTCAAGCGGCACCGTATCACCCGTAATCGCCTTAACGGCGGCCTTCATGCGTTTGACGTAACCACCGTGATCGGCCCCCCATACGTCAATCATCATCTGCGCACCACGGGCTACCTTATCTGCATGGTAGCCAATATCGTTCGCAAAATAGGTATTGGTGCCGTCAGATTTGCGCAGTGGACGATCTACATCATCCCCAAACTGAGTGGAACGGAACAAAAGCTGCTCACGCTCTTCCCAATCTTCCGGCAACTTGCCTTTGGGGGGCTCCAGCACACCTTCATATAGCAGGCCCTGCTGTTCCAGCTTGCTGATGGCTGCATCTGTTACGCCACGGTGCAGCACTTCGGCTTCTGATGTAAACACATCGTGGTGCACACCAAGGGCTGCCAGATCCTCCTTGATAGCCGTGAGCATATGCGCCACGGCAAAACCACGCACTGTTTCCAGCCATGTGGCTTCCGGCGCTGGCAGGGGCGCACCATCTGCATCGGTTTCTGTCAGCTTGTTCCCGTATTCTGCCGCCAGCTCCATACCTACTGGAATAAGATATTCACCTTGATATTGCAGGCCACCGGGAGCCAACGCAGAAAAATCATCCTGCGTCATTTTGGTGCCAAGAGCTTGCAGGTAGCGCCAGTAAGCCGCCCATGCCAGCGCTTTTACCTGTGCACCGGCATCATTAATGTAAAATTCCTTGGTAACGGCAAAGCCTGCCTTGGCCATAAGGTTGGCAAGGGCATCCCCCACCACAGCCCCACGGCAATGACCTACATGCATAGGCCCTGTTGGGTTGGCGGAAACATACTCCACATTCACCCGTAAGCCTTTGCCAGCCTGAGATGCCCCATAGGCTTCACCCGCACGCAACACTGCGGGCAGAACACTACGCATGACATCGGGCTTAAGTGTAATGTTTACAAAACCCGGCCCGGCTGCGGCTACAGAGGCAACACCATCCACCTTTTGCAGGGCGGCGACCAGATCGGCCGCAATATCTGATGGTTTGCGGCGTGCCACCTTAGCCAGCAGGAGAGCAGCATTGGTTGCCATATCTCCGTGCGCGGGGTCTCGCGTTGGGGTCAGTTCCACGCGAGCCAGCGTTTCTTCCGGCACATTGGGCAGCAGTTCCTGCACAATGGCCAGAACATGTTGGCGATAACGCTGAAACACACAGTCAGACATAAAACACTTAACCCCGTAATAGTAAGAAAGCGCTGAAAGCGCGTTTATCAGCCTGCAACAGACAGGTCCGTCAACCGTCTATGTTCTTCCATAGCGTAGCGATCTGTCATGGAAGCCACATAATCCGCCACCACACGCCGTAACCCTGTGGCATCTTTTCCCTCTGCCTCACGCTGCCATTCAGCCGGCAGCAGGGATGGCGACTCCGTAAGCGTATCAAAAAGTTCTGCCGTAACGTGCCGGGCCTTGTGCGTCATCCTATTCACGCGCCAATGACGATACAGGTGGGCAAACAGAAACTTACGAATACCTTTATTGGCTTGGGCCATCTGCTCCTGAAAGGCCACAACAGGGCCGGATGCCGCGCGTATATCCTCCACATGCCGAGGGGCCAGATCCTGCAAGCGTTCGCGCGTACAGATCAATACATCTGTCACCAGTTTATGAATAACACGACGCACCATTTCATGACGGATACGCTGCAAAGTGCGTGTATCATGAGAAGGCAGATCAGCCGCAGCCTTCCGCACTTCAAACAGTTCTTCCCCCACTACGGGCACATCCACCAGATCATCCAGCGAGAGTAGGCCTGATTTTACGCCATCGTCCAGATCATGCCCGTGATAGGCAATATCATCCGCCAATGCCGCCACCTGTGCCTCGGCAGAGGCATATGTGGAAAGTTCCAACGGGAACAGTGCATCTAATTCCAGCAATCGCGCAGGCGGACGTTTAACTGGCCCATTATGCTTGGCCAAACCTTCCAATGTTTCCCATGTCAGGTTCAACCCATCAAATGCCAGATACCGGCGTTCCTTCAGCATCACCTGCCGGAGGGCCTGTGTGTTATGATCGAACCCACCCCATTCCTGCATATGGGCAGCCAGCGCATCTTCCCCCGCATGCCCAAAAGGCGTGTGCCCCAGATCATGCGCCAGTGCGACGGCTTCTGTTAGATCTTCATCCAGCTTCAGAAACCGCGCCATGGAGCGGGCCACCTGCGCCACTTCCAAGGAATGTGTCAAACGCGTGCGAAAGAAGTCTCCCTCATGGTTCACAAACACCTGCGTTTTATATTGCAGGCGACGAAAGCCCGAAGAATGAATTACTCTATCCCGATCACGCTGCCACGGTGAACGTGTGAGAGATTCTGGCTCATCATAAAGGCGGCGCGCCCGGCCTACTCCTGGCTGAACGGCATAGGGCATCAGATCCCTGCATTCTGTCGTGTCTGGCACTCCTGCGGTTTCCTTTGCAGCACGGTCCACCAGCCTGTTGCCGGCATCCAATCCGGATGAAGCTTATAGGAGTTTAGAATATTCCGCCAAAGTTGACTATTCTTGGCATCTTGCCCCTTCAAACCAGAGGGCGCGCAAGCTATTTAAGAAAGATGACCCAGCCAACACCCTTCTCCGTTTCGGAATCTGCGGCAAATCGCATTGCCAGTGTAATTGCCAAAAAGCAGGCAACTGCCACCCCAGAAACGCCAGCACCGGTTGCCATGCGTGTCTCTGTAGAAGCCGGAGGATGTAACGGCTTTCAATATCTTTTCACGCTTATTCCCGCGGCTGATATTGAGGCCGATGATACGCGCATAGAAAAAAATGGGGCGTTGGTTGTGGTTGATCCGGCCAGTATGGATTTGCTGTCTGGCGCAGAGCTTGATTTTGCAGACAAGCTGATGGGCGCGCATTTTGCGGTGAACAACCCTAATGCAGCATCTTCCTGCGGCTGTGGCACAAGCTTTTCCGTGGCATGAAACTTGCAACTTGGAATGTAAACTCCGTCCGTCAACGCATGGATCTGGTATTGGATTGGCTGAAGCGCGAACAGCCAGACGTGTTAATGATGCAGGAAATCAAGTGCGAGACGGATCTATTCCCCAAAGCTGCCTTTGAGGATGCTGGGTATGGCTGCGCCGTAATAGGGCAGAAATCCTACAACGGGGTTTCTACTCTTGTGCGTGGAGATTTTAGCATCACGACAGATCACCTCCCCGGCTTTTCAGACCCGGCAGCACGATATGTGGAAGTGCGCACCCAACATATTGTGCTGGGCAATTTGTATCTGCCCAATGGCAATTCAGGTGGAGAACAGGGCTATGCCACCAAGCTTGAGTTCCTAAATGCCTTAACAGCGCGCGCGCGCCTTTTACTAGCTGAAGAAACAGATTTTGTGTTGGCGGGTGACTACAATATCTGTCCTGCCCCTATAGATTGCGCCCCCGGAGCCCTTGGCCCAGAAGATGCTCTTGTGCGCCCACAAAGCCGGGCTGCGTATCGTCGCTTACTCTGGCTGGGGCTGACAGATGCTTTGCGGGCAGTGCATCCAACAGGCGCAGCTTATACATTTTGGGATTATCAGGCCCGCGCATGGGAGCGGGATTGCGGGCTGCGGATTGACCACATGCTGCTTTCCCCTCGCCTTGCAGAACGTCTGCAAACGGCTGAACCTGATAAAAATGAACGCGCAATGCCGCGCCCATCTGACCATGTGCCCTTTATTGTCACGTTGAAAGACCCAGTAAAACCGGGCGCTTAAGACGCAAAAACCCCAGCGCCATTCTACTATTGCGCTGGGGTTAAACAGACGTGATTAAAGTATCAGGCTTTGCTTAGCCTTACAGAAAGAAAATTCTTTAAAACCGCGTTAAGCAGCTTAGCAAACATTTCCTTCAAACCGCCGGAGGGGGTGTTTGAAAATCTGTAGTCTTACCGGCTTGTATAGCCTGCGCAATCAGCTTCCACCTTCTACACACCAAGTGAGGATGCCGGAAATGATAGTAAATACTCTGCCTATTTTTAAAAATAATCTTTGATATAAAATACAGAATAATATTTGCATCATAAATATACTTATTTTTTACAAAGTTTCTTTCAATATAAACACGGTTTCGAATAGAGAAATAAGTGCGGGAAAAGTTTTCTTCTTCACGCAGCCAGTGTTGCAATACGGAATCATTGACCTGCCATGATAGTTCCAGATCTTTTAGAACACTGTTCTGGCACGCCCAAATTTGCCCTCCGTTTTCTGTAATCCGTAGGGTAAAATCGTAATCATCAAAATAAAGAAAAAGCCGTGCATCCGGCAGACCAACTTTTTGAATCCAGCTTTTATGAAACCAGAAACCACCATAAGCTGACATCTGCATTTGCAGGCATTTCAGCCCATCTTTCTGCCAAACCTTTGCTTTTTGTTTCCGCAACAAAGTCTGCATGGAAAAACCGAAAAATGAGTTTTTTGTAATTCCGTGCAGCTTATAGGTTTTAAAAAGTTTCTTATATGTTGTTTTATCTTCCCTAAAACTACTGAGACATACTTGCTTACTTGCCCCCATACTTATCCATGCTTTGGAAAGAGCTTTCAGGGAGTTTAGCTCAGGCCTGTTATCATCATCCAGCACCCATATATGCTGTGTGCTTTCACGCAAAGCCGCTGCCTGAATAGCCGCATGAAAACCACCTGCTGAACCCGTATTGGTTTGCAGGCGAATAATGGTAAGCCGATCCGCCCCGAATATTTCTGGCAATCTGGCAATTTCTGCCGCCACACTTTCTGCCGTGCCATTATCTACAACAACGGCATGCCCGGCACCGGCGCTAAAAACACCTTCCAAAACCTGTTTTAGAAAATGGACACGGTCACCATACGTCACAATGGCTGCGCATGTTCCTTGCAGAACTGCCTGCTCATTCCGTTCAAGATTATCGTGCATGCACATGTCTGCCCGTTGTGAAATGCCGTTATAAGTCGTCAGCCGAAACAGACTTCCCAATGGCAGAAACCATCAATGTGGCAAACATTGCCACGCTCCCCAGCATATCTAATGCCGTGGCTTATCTGGCAATAAACAAAGGCAGTTTCATGATACTCTCATAACATTTTTGCATATCATCATCCCGCCGCAATGCATCTGGCTGCCACATCAATGCCTGAGAAGAAACCTGTGGTGACACCAAATGGATATAATTCTGCTCGGCCAGAGTGGTATGCCACTTCTCAAAGCATGTCCCACTTCCCAACCAACCAGAACGCACGAGCCTGTTGCGGATAATGTGTAACCCCAGCCAATCTACGCTGGCTTGCAACCATTCCATGAAACTCTGCTTAGTCCGTAATGGAAATAGCCATACAGGCACCCCCGTACGGCACGCATCTGCCAACATGGATGCACTATCTCCAGTTACAACAAACCTGCTGGCCTCCTGCAAAAAACTCTGGAAAGGGTTAACGCCTTTTCGGAACGTGTAAATCTGCATTGGAATGGTTTTACTTATATCCTCCAGCCAACCTTCAGCCTCTACAGGAGTTCTTGGGCTGGTAAGCACATGCAATGGTTCATGGTGTGCCTGTGCCAGTTTATGGCTGAAACTTAGAAGTTTATATGTATCCTGCTTATCCAGAAAAAACTGCTTTGAGGGCGCACCATACAAAACAACCGTGCCGCCATGCCGCGTAACTGGATTTGCTTGCGGTATAAATCTCTGGCCTTTATCCGCGCCATTTAAGGGAAATCTTAAACGCAATACGTTGGAAGCTGCTGGATAATCATCCTGCGGCAGAATAATTATCAGATCCAAATCTGCTGCGGGCACATGGCTTGGCCGCCCTAATTGCACAATGGCTGGCGTGTTTTTACAACGCGTTCGCAACGCCAAGGCCGCCTGCACTGCATTACCAAAAGACAGAATTAACCGGAGGTTTCGGGTATCCGGAATCTGCTCTGGCAAGCTAAAATCTGCCTGAAGTGGAATAATCTGGCGCGGCAATCCAAGCATATCCGCCAAAGCCCTGCACTGCGCCATTTCACCGGCACGATGTGTATCCAGTATCCACACCTCGCATGTATCAGAAACTGGCGCTGCCTTAGCCATTGCCTCTTCCAAAATCCTGCTTTCGGCTCATCAACAGATAAGGCACAAGCCGGGTTAGGAAGATTACTAACTCGCCTATTAATGTTGCCAGACCGGCTCCGGTCATTCCTAACCCAGAAGTTAGGAAATACAGCAAGGGCAGTGTTACGCACATTGTAAACAACCGCCCCAGCAAAATCTGATGGGCACGATTAAGAGAAACCAACAAAGGTTCTAGCGGCACATCCCACAAGTCCAGAATGGCAGTTAATGTCATCAACAGCAGAAGTGTGCGGGTGCCAGACCACGGCACAGTCAGCAGCACATGCAACAACCAAGGCCCCAACACAAACACAATCGCCAGCACCGCTGCCGAGAACACACCAAGCACTTGCAAGATACGATGCGTTACCTGCCGGATAGATGCCCAGTCTCGCTTATCTTTCAAGGCCACCAGTTCTGGATACAAAGCTGGTGTCATCATCTGGGCCGGGCGCGCCAGACCATCAGAAATCTGCCACGTTACGTTATAAATGGCAGCACTCTGCGGGCCAAGAACGGCACCTACAATCATCACCGTTAAGCGCGAAGAAAGCCGTGCAAGCGCCTGATTGATGCTGACAGAAAAAATAAAGCGCCAGATACCCTTGATAGGGCTTACCCAAGGCACGCCGAATATACGGAAATTCTGCAACCCATCTGAGCGCAAAAGCAGATACGCGCCCATGCCGTAATTGATAAAAAATGATGCAACAGTTGAGAAATACCAGATCACCAAAAAACTGGTAAAAGACCAATGCCAGAACAGCCCCGCAAGGCTACCCACCAAACGGATCAACCCGCTTCCGCTATCTGCCAGTACAGAGAGTTCGTACCGATCCAGCAACCGCATCACGCCCATAGCGCCACCTGTGTTCATGAACAGAATAACTGTCATGTACCAAAACGGTGTAGCGGAAGACGCATCTCCCCAGCCTAAAAGATTTCCGAACCATTCACACAGCAGCAAGGCAACGCCCATACCTGCCACAGCGCCTACGCCATCCAGTAGCATGCAATGGCGTAAGAGCATCTGAAACGGATGCCTGTCCCCCTTACGGTACAAGCTACTGCCGTATTGCAGCAAAGGTTGCCAAGATTGAAACCGCAACCCTGCTGAACAGGAGAGAACAAAAGAATTGATAAGCAGCAGAACACCATAATCCTGCAAGCCCAATGCACGTGCGCAAACTGCTGTGGTTATAAGTGATAGAGCCGCGCAAAACCCACGCCCCCCCAGAATATACCCGGTATTGCGAAAGACACGGACAAACAGAGCCTTAACCTGACTATTCATCATGCGTGCGTCTTACCCCAACCCGTATCTGGTCACTCATCTGTTTCCTCCCCGGCATAGTGACCCCGCTGGGCTGAGGCCTTGCCTGTTTGGGCTGCTTTAGAAGACTCCGCCAGCCAAGACAAATCTTGCACGCATTTTGTGCTGTTGTGCTGTACAGCCCTTCTTTTATTCACAGTTGCGTGAAAATAGCCCCTCTACGCGCCTCTTTGGGGGGTAGAACCCTTGCGTGATAGCCATTTTTCATCACACTGCAAGGCGCAAAAGCGGCTTTTTCCTGCGGATCTTTATCTGGAGAGCCTGTAGGAATCTGCTCTGTTTCAACTCAATCAAGGAGACAGGCTTATGGCTTGGACTGCACCAAAAGTTACCGAAATTCCGTTGGGCGCTGAAATCAACAGCTACGTTTGCGGCCAGAAGAAATAAGTCGGGGTTATGCCCAGCTTAGCCGCCAGCCATTACCGGTTTTAACGCCGGTTTTGCACTGGCGGCTTTTTTATTTAGATGTGTTGTTATGCTTGAAATTGTTGTTCTTGGTGCAGGTGCGGGTGGCGGCTTTCCGCAATGGAACTCTAACGCCCCGGCTTGCCGCCGCGCCCGTGCGGGAGACCCCGCAGCCCCTTCCCGCACGCAGGCATCTCTTGCCGTAAGCGGAGATGGCCAGCACTGGTATGTACTCAATGCCTCGCCCGATCTGCGCACCCAGATCAACCAGACACCGGATATGTTCCCGCGTGAAGGGCTACGCTCCACCCCCATTTCTGGCGTTGTGCTTACAAGTGGGGAAATAGACGCCATTACGGGCCTGCTCACCCTGCGCGAGCGGCAGCACTTTAATCTATATGCCACACAACCTGTGCTGGATCAGATCAACGCAAATCCTATTTTTAATGCACTAGATCGCACGCTTGTGCCACGCCGCGCCATGCAACCGGAGCACCCCATTTCCTTGGTTCCGGCTGAGTTTAGCATCATGCCCTTTATTGTACCGGGCAAAGTCCCCCTTTACGCAGAAAAGGCCGAAAACCCTGCTGAAATCATGAGCAATGGGGAAAACATTGGACTGGAAATAACGGATGGCCACGCCCGAGCCCTGTTTATTCCCGGCTGCGCGATGATGACAGATGCCCTACGCAACCGCATAAATGGCGCAGATGTTGTGTTTTTTGATGGCACGTTGTGGACAGATGATGAAATGATCCGCGCCGGACTGGGCAGCAAAACCGGGCACCGCATGGGCCACATGTCCATTGCAGATGAGCCCGATGGCACCATTGCCGCCTTCCGCCCTTTACATGTGAAACGTAAAATTCTCATCCACATCAATAATTCCAACCCTATTCTCTTGGCCGATTCACCAGAGCGCCATGCCGTAGAGCAAGCAGGATGGGATGTTGCATTTGATGGAATGAAAGTCTCGCTATGACCACCCAACTGCTCACCCCGAATGAACTGGAACAAGCCCTGCGTGCCATAGGCGCAGAACGCTACCACAATCTGCACCCTTTCCATCGCGCATTGCACGATGGCAAACTGAACAAAGGACAGGTTCAGGCATGGGCGTTGAACAGATATTACTATCAGGCCAGCATTCCCGCTAAAGATGCCTCTCTTCTCGCACGCCTTCCCACTGCCGAATTGCGGCGTGAATGGCGGAGACGGTTAGAAGACCATGATGGCACAGAACCGGGCTCCGGCGGCGTAGCGCGCTGGCTGAAGCTTACGGATGGCCTGGGGCTGGATCGTGCCTATGTCGAATCACTCGAAGGTCTGCTGCCTGGCACAAAGTTTGCTGTAGAGGCGTATGTGCATTTTGTGCGCGAACGTTCTGTGCTGGAGGCTATTGCTTCCTCCCTGACAGAACTGTTCTCCCCCACCATTATCAGCGAGCGTGTTTCGGGCATGTTGCAGAACTATGCCTTTATTACCGAAGAAACACTGGCTTACTTTAAGCCGCGCCTGACACAGGCACCACAGGATTCTGCTTTTGCGCTTGCTTATGTAAAGGAGCACGCTCGCACAGTGGAACAACAGCAGAGTGTGCTCAACGCGCTTAAATTTAAATGCGGCGTGCTATGGTCCATGCTGGATGCGCTGGATTATGCTTACGTCACGCCCGCTCGTATTCCACCGGGTTCTTTCCGCCCAGAAACTGCAGCATGAGCCAAATACCTGATACTTCCATGATTTCTGAAAGCAGTATCCTCCGATTTGCGCGAGGCACACGCCTGCAATATGACCGCGTGCGGGAAGTATGGTTCATTCAAGCGCCTGAACGCGCCTTTCATGCAGACCCTATCGCGGTTGAAGTGCTGCAACTCATAAATGGTACCCGCAATGTGGGCGATATATTAGAGCTGCTCTGCCAAAAATTTTCCGCCCCGCGGGATATTATTGCACGGGATGTGCTAGCCCTTTTACAGGATCTAACCACCAAGCAGGTGTTGCTGGCAGTATGAACATGCCTCCCCCTCCCATGAGCCTGCTTGCAGAACTCACGCACCGTTGCCCTTTACAGTGCCCTTACTGTTCCAACCCTTTACAACTGGAACCCCGCACGCAGGAACTCAGCACACAAGACTGGAAACGTGTGCTGAGCGAAGCATCTGAAATGGGCGTATTGCAGGTTCACTTTTCTGGCGGTGAGCCTATGGCAAGGCCAGATCTACCCGAACTTGTCGCTCATGCCGCCAAAGCAGGATTATATAGCAACCTGATTACCTCTGGCGTGCTGCTCAATGCCAAAAGCCTGCAAGAACTGGCTGATGCTGGGTTGGACCATATCCAGCTTTCCTTTCAGGATGCCGAAGCTGAAAGCGCAGACCATATTGCCCATATGAAAGGCGCCCACGCCAAAAAGCTGGAAGCGGCACAACTTATTAAGGCCGAAGGGCTGCCCCTTACACTGAATTTTGTAATCCATCGGCAAAACTGTGAACGTGTGCCAGCTATGCTGGCCTTAGCTGAACAGCTTGGGGCCAGACGCATAGAAATTGCGCATACGCAATATTATGGCTGGGGGCTACTCAACCGTAATGCGTTACTGCCCAGCCGTGCTCAGGTGGAAGAAACAGAAAAAATTGTTGCTGAAGCACGCACCCGTCTCGCTGGCCGCATGAGCATAGATTTTGTAACGCCAGATTATTATGCAGACCGGCCCAAACCCTGCATGGGTGGGTGGGGCCAACGCTTTCTAAACGTTTCTCCTGTAGGCAAAGTGCTGCCATGCCATGCTGCAGAGAACATTCCGGGCATTCAGATGCCTTCTGTTACAGAAGGTTCTCTGGCCGATATCTGGGAAAATGCACCCCTGTTCCGCCTGTTCCGTGGCACAGATTGGATGCCCGAACCATGCCAGTCCTGCGCGTTCAAGGAAGATGATTGGGGCGGATGCCGCTGCCAAGCCTTGGCTCTAGCGGGAGATGCTACGGCGACTGACCCTGTGTGCCACCGTGCACCGGATCATGATCTTATTGCCCAAGCTATAACAGAGCGCCCAAAAACGCCCCCACCTTTCCATTATAGGCGCTATGGCAACGCCAAAGCCTCAAGCAGATAAAAAATTACCCAACCAACCCCAATAAGATAATCGGGCTGGTTGGGATAAATCTTAAAACAGATTAAGCTGCTGTTTTACGATTTGCCTTGAAAACACCGCTAGCAAATTCCCAGCACCGCCCAACATCACGAATAACGCGTGCAATGGCAGGCGTGGTTGTTGGGCGCAGCAGGCGTGGATCATAGCCGGAAAAACGCCGGTCATCCTCATCCAGACAAAGCTGCATGAAATCAGGCAGATTGATCTGAATGTTGGTAACTTCCTTGGTGCCTGTTACCGTAAAATTGTTGTCCTGCGTATGTACCTGGCCGTTATCATCCACCGTGCGCACAAGAGACAAACGCTCGTAGCCAAGGAATGCCCAAACAGCCAGAACCTTCAGCTCAAAGTAAGGCCGACGCCACCAAGGCATAACAGCCCGGTTCCATGCCAACCAGTTGGCAAACAGAAGAATATGGCGGCATTCCTCCTGCATGATAGGTTCAAACGTGTCTGTCAGTTCAGGCGGAAAATAGCCAGAACGCTTGGCCAGTTCGAACATGCCAAAGGCAAAAAAACTGTCCGCACATTCGGAAAAACCTGTCACCAGATACGCCCACTCAACATCCTTGGGCTCAACGTAAGGAGGTTCCGGCGCCATAGGGATATCATAGGCTGCCACCATTTTGGACAGCACTTCCTTATGCCGGTTTTCCTCCCACGCATTGCGGGAGATGGCATCCTTCATATCCGGGTCTGTAACCAGATTAGCATAAGCAGCCATGCGCAGGCGCGCTTTGCCTTCCGTCTGCACGGCGATATCCCAGATAGGCAGGGACGTTATGCGCTTGAGCGTTTCTGGGTCCAATTTAGGCCAATTGATAACGGATGGCCTGTAAGGATTAAACGTCTCGCGGAACATTTCCGCCAAGGCATGTTTATGCGCCTCAGACCCCGGCGTAAGCGGCCCTTTTACGGGGCTTACCCAATGGCGGGCACGATAATCAGCCTCTTCCACTGCGGCCTCATTGGGCGGCGGAGGCAAATCATCCATGCTTTCAGGCAGATGAGAATAGATATCGCTCAGAGAACCCATGTGAGGAACCTGTTTTCTAGGGATCTTGCCTCATACGACACCCAACCTTTTGGGCAGACATTCTGGCAGATCCAGTAACGCAAACGCGCCTGCCTCGCCCAATCCAAAGTTGGAAATGCGAAGCAGGCGCGATGTGTATTAGTGCAGATCAGATAGCTTTGAAATGATCTTGGTCACTAAGCCGTAATCAATTGCTTCCTTGGCAGACATCCAATAGTTGCGATCCGTATCTTTTGCGACTTTTTCATAGCTATGGCCGGTTTCTTTAGCGAAAATCCGGTTTAGCCGTTCACGCATCTTGATAATTTCACGCGCTTCAATGTCGATATCCGTTGCCGGACCACGCACGCCACCCATCGGCTGATGCAGCAAAAAGCGTGTATTGGGTAAGCAGAATCGGCGCTCTTTATGCCCGGCGGCAAAAATCAGCGCACCAGCAGATGCCACCCAGCCTGTGCCAATCATGTTGATCGGGGCAATCGAATCGACAAAGCGGATCATGTCATGGATTGTGTCACCACTTTCCACATGCCCACCGGGAGAATTGACATAGACATCAATCGGCTGGTCAGATTCACCAGCCAGCGCCAAAAGGCGGCCCGTTACATCGCGGGCGATTTTATCATCAATTCCGCCAAAAATCAGCACTTTCCGCTGCTTGAACAACTTGTGTTCCAGTTCGCCATGCGGGGCGCCGGCTGTTTTTTCTTCTGCCTTCTCCGGGGCTGCCGGAGTTTCCGGTTCGTCATCCATCTTGATGGCGTTACGGGGGAAAATGCCCGTCATTGCTTTCTCCGCATGTTCTGTATCTGTGTACATTCTCTTATCCTGCGCTGCCTAAGGCTGCCTGCCAAGGGGCAATCATGTGCTGTCTCGCCAGCCGGGACGGAAAAGGGTAAGGTGCGCTCTGTCTTACTGTCTGGTTTCCATTAGTCGGAGTATCCGCGCTGCCATGCCGCAACCCAGCTTAGAACACAAGCGGACACCCCGCAGCACCATAGGTCTAAATGCTGTACGGCTTGGAGTGCTCATGGCTTCTGGGGCGCTTCTTCTTGGCGGATGCAGCCCCCATAAGGATGCCGTTGATGGCACGCTTTCTTGGGTGCAGCATATGCGCGGTGGGGTTATTGCTTCTCAACGCCCCCCGCCGCCCGGTATTTACGATCCCTACCCGCATGTTGGCCTTACCCCCACACAAGCGCCGGAAATGCCCTCCCCCCAAGATCGCGCGCTGGTAACTCAAGGGCTGATTCGTGAGCGCAATCTGGCTTACCGGACAGTCGCTGCCAATGGCAGCATTATCCCCAATATTCCGCCTCCGCCTTCTGCTACAGCACAGCCTCCGGCAAAAGCGGCCCCTTCTGCTGCGTCCTCTCCCCAGCAAAATGGCGCGGCACAAGATGGCTCTCAACAGGCCAGCCTGCCAGAAGGCGTAAGTGGTGCCATTATGGATGCTGCGGATTCCTCACCAAACCAAAATACGCAAAACGCTGCGTCCCCAACCGGCAAGGCATCTTCCACGGATAGCCACGCTAACAAGGCGCAGGATAAAACAGCAGAAGCCGAACCAGAAGTTGGCATGCCAGCAGTGCGCCCAAAAGCCGCACAAACAGAAATACCGGCCTCTGATATTCCGCAGATTCCAGATGGCCCTCCCACAGCCCCATCTTTTCCGGGCTTTGATGTGCCTTCCGATGCGCATGTGCCAGATACCATCAAGCCAAACTATGATCTGGTTGATGTGAAAGGCACTTCTTTCCATTTTGTGCCACAGTCAGATGTGCTGTCCAGCGGGCAGGAAAATACGCTCAGCAAACTCAAAGCGGATCACCCTAATGGGCCATTCTTTATCCGTGGGTTTGGTAATGCCCTTTCATTAAGCGCGCAGGACCAGTCTGATGCTGTAAAACTTGGGATTTTGCGGGCTCAACGTTTGGCAACAGCACTGGTAAATCTTGGCGTGCCTTCCTCCAGCATTCATGTAAGGGGGGATGCCTTTGGCACAGGTGCCAAAGTGGCGACCAGCCCCTGAAACTCACTTACAAAAGTGTCATTCCAGCATTTTGGGCAGAGTGAGGAGTTGCCTGTTCTGCTCTGACGATTACTATGCTTCTTCCCACAAACCTGCGGGGGGTTCCTTACCTCCTGTTTCTTTAGAGCATTAAAAACCCATGACTGAAGAATTCCATCGCATCCGCCGTCTGCCGCCTTATGTATTTGCCTCGGTAAACCAGGCCAAGGCAGCAGCCCGCGCGCGGGGCGAGGATATTATTGACCTCGGCATGGGCAATCCAGATACCCCCACCCCGCAGCACATTGTTAATAAACTGCTGGAAACGGTGCAGGATCCTCGTACCCACCGTTATTCTGTTAGTCGCGGTATTCCGGGGCTACGCAAGGCTGTTGCTGGGTATTATGAACGTCGCTTTCACGTTGGGCTGGACCCGGACAAGGAAGTGATTGTCACACTGGGCTCCAAGGAAGGGTTAGCCAATCTGGCTTCCGCTATTACCAGCCCGGGGGACACCATTTTGGTGCCTAACCCCTCCTACCCCATTCATCAGTTTGGCTTTATTATTGCCGGGGCTTCCATCCGCTCCATTCCGGCAACGCCGGATGAAAACATGCTGCGCGCGCTAGAGCGGGCTGTACGCCATTCCGTGCCCAAGCCCACCGCGTTGATTGTAAACTTTCCGTCCAACCCAACGGCCTATCTGGCTGATTTGGATTTTTATAAGGAATTGGTTGCTTTCTGCCGCAAGGAAGAAATATGGATTCTGTCTGATCTGGCATATGCTGAAATCTATTTTGGTGATCTTGTGCCTCCTTCCATTTTGGCCGTGCCGGGCGCGAAAGATATTGCTGTAGAATTCACATCTCTTTCCAAAACCTATTCCATGGCTGGGTGGCGCGTAGGCTTTGCTGCGGGTAATGAGCGCCTAATTGCAGCACTTACCCGCATTAAATCTTATCTGGATTATGGTGCCTTCACGCCTATTCAGGTAGCTGCTGTAACCGCCCTTAACGGCCCGCAGGACTGTGTGGCTGACTTGCGTGCTCTTTATAAAGACCGGCGCGATGTGCTGATTCGCGGCCTACACGGAGCCAGATGGGATGTTCCTTCTCCAGAAGGTTCCATGTTTGCTTGGGCCCCTATTCCTGAGCCGTTCCGTGAAATGGGCAGTGTTGCCTTTTCCAAACTCCTTCTGGAAGAAGCTGGCGTGGCTGTGGCTCCTGGCCTTGGCTTTGGTGAATATGGTGATGACCATGTTCGTATCGGGTTGGTTGAAAACACCCAGCGCCTGCGTCAGGCCCTGCGTTCCATTCGTGGGTTCCTGTCTGCGCATGGTATCTCGCCATCTTCTTCTTCCTCTACCAAAAAGCCGGAGCCTGTTGCACCGTGACATCCTGTTCCAATTCTTCTCCTCTTCGTCTTGGTATTGCCGGTCTGGGCACGGTTGGCGCTGGCGTTATTCGCCTGCTGCGTATGAATGCAGATCTGCTGAGCGCCCGCGCAGGCCGCAAACTGGAAGTGGTAGCCGTAAGCGCTCGAGACCGCACGCGCGACCGCGGCATAGATGTTTCCACGTTACATTGGCATGATAACCCGCTGGATCTGGTTTCAGACCCAGATGTGGATGTTGTTGTAGAGTTGATTGGTGGAAGCGAAGGCCCGGCCCGTGCGCTGGTAGAAAAAGCGCTGGCTGCTGGCAAACCAGTTGTAACCGCCAATAAAGCTCTTCTTGCTGTTCACGGCTCCGCCCTTGCCAAGCTTAGTGCAGACAACAACGCTCCCCTGTTGTTTGAAGCCGCCGTAGCAGGCGGCATCCCTGCCATTAAAACAGTGCGAGAAGGCTTGGCCGCAGACAAATTCCTGCATGTTGGCGGCATCCTGAACGGCACGTGCAACTATATTCTTACCGTAATGCGTGAAACGGGTAAGGATTTCGATCTGGTGCTGAAAGATGCACAGGATCTGGGATATGCAGAAGCCGACCCTTCCACCGATATTGATGGCATAGATGCAGCCCACAAACTGACAATTCTGGCAGGCTTGGCTTTTGGTCGCCCAGTAGCATTTGATTCCGTGCAGGTAGAAGGCATCCGCCAAATTGGCGCCATTGACTTTGCTTTTGCTCGCACCCTTGGCTACCGCATCAAACTTCTGGGCCTTGCCCGGCTGACAGATGCAGGCCTGCAAGCGCGTGTTGCACCTTGCCTGCTGCCACACAACGCACCTATTGCGCAGGTGGATGGCGTGTTTAACGCCGTTGTAGCTGAAGGTGAATTTGTTGGCCGTATCATGCTGGAAGGCCGCGGTGCCGGTGCTGGCCCAACAGCCTGTGCCGTAACCGCGGATCTGATTGATATTGCCCGTGGCCACACCATTCCGGTATGGGGCGTGCAGGCCAGTGCAGAACCTGCATTGCGTGCTTGCCCTGCTGGCACCGGAGCAGGCGCTTTCTATCTCCGCCTCATGGTAGAAGACCGCCCCGGCGTTATTGCAGACATTACAGCTGTCTTGCGTGATTGCGGTGTTTCCTTGCGCAGCATGCTTCAGCATCCTGCGGAAAATGAGACAACACCGTATGTTCCGCTTGTTCTGGTTACGCATCAGACATCAGAAGCCGCCATGCAGGATGCCATCACCAAAATAGATGCATTGAGCGTGGTGACGGACAGCCCTGTGATGATTCGGATCGAAACAGCCTGATTCTAGCCACCTTTTCCGGTATCATAGACTTTTAAGCAAGGATCCTGTTTCTGATGTCTGATTCCATAGGCCCCTCTCCTTTTGTTGTTTCTGACCGCAATCTGGCGCTTGAGCTGGTGCGTGTCACGGAAGCCGCTGCTCTGGCTTCCGCCCGGTGGACAGGGCGTGGCCGTAAAAACGATGCGGATGGCGCTGCCGTAGAAGCCATGCGCACAGCATTTGATACCGTAGCCATTGATGGCATGGTGGTGATTGGTGAGGGGGAAATGGATGAAGCCCCCATGCTTTATATTGGTGAAAAAGTAGGCTCTGGCGGCCCCGGCATGGATATTGCCGTGGACCCGCTAGAAGGCACCAATCTTTGCGCCAAAGATATGCCAAATGCCATTACCGTGGTGGCACTGGCAGAACGTGGTAACTTCCTGCATGCGCCAGATATTTATATGGACAAGATTGTGGTTGGCCCCAATCTGCCCGAAGGTGTTGTTGATCTGGATAATTCCATTGAAAACAACCTGAAAAATCTGGCCAAAGCCAAAGGCAAAAGTGTTCAGGATCTTCTGCTCTGCACACTTGACCGGGAACGGCATGAAGAAATGATTGCCCGCGCCCGTGCTGCTGGCGCGCGTGTGCGCCTGCTGACAGATGGCGATGTGGCAGGCGGAATTGCCGCCTGCCTTGATACCAGTCAGGTTGATATTTATGTAGGCTCTGGCGGTGCACCTGAAGGTGTGTTGACTGCGGCTGCCATTCGCTGCGTAGAAGGGCAAATGCAAGGACGGCTGCTGTTTGAAGATGAAGGACAGCGTGAACGCGCCCGCAAAATGAACCCTGGCAAAGACCCCGATCGCAAGCTGGGCCTGCATGATCTGGCTGCCGGCTCTGTGCTGTTTTCTGCCACGGGTGTAACCACTGGCACGTTGCTGCGTGGTGTTCGGCAGTTGCCGCATCAGGCCATTACGCATTCTCTGGTTATGCGTTCCAAATCTGGAACGGTGCGCTTTATTGAAGGCCACCATAATTTCAAAACCAAAACATGGGCTCCGCAATAAACAGCTCTGAATTGTGATGCAAAGCAGCACCTTGCAACTTACCGAACAACCAGAAGAAACTTCCACGCCTGCTGTATTAGGGGTGGAAGCCAGCTTTGTTGGGCGGCGTTGGGTTTGGCGTGCCGGGGCAGAAGATCCTGCCCTGATGCGTCTGGGGGCTGCTTTGGCTCAACAACTGGGTATTCCAGAAATTGTTGGCCGTTTGCTGGCCATGCGCCAGATTACCCCGGATCAAGCCCCTCATTTTCTGGAACCCAAGTTGCGGGCACTTATGCCCGATCCTTCCACTCTCACGGATATGGATAAGGTTGCTGCCCGCATGGCAAAAGCTGTCCAGAATCGTGAAGTAATTGGGATTTTTGGTGATTATGACGTGGATGGCGCCTGCGCCTCCGCCATTCTTGCCTCTTTTTTTGAAGAACTCGGCTGCACCGTTCATACCCATATTCCAGACAGAATGACCGAAGGATATGGCCCTAACGTAGCCGCACTGGATAATTTGGTGGCGCAGGGCGCTTCCATATTGATTTGTGTGGATTGCGGCACCGCTTCGGCAGATATTTTGTGTCAGATGACAGACAAAGCCGATGTGATTGTGCTGGATCATCACAAATCGGAAGATGCCCTTCCCCCTATTCTGGCAACGGTCAACCCTAACCGGCCAGACTGCCCCTCTGGCCTGCATCATATTTGCGCAGCAGCCCTTGCCTTTCTTGCCGCAGTTGCCACTACGAGAGATCTGAGGCGTGCAGACTGGTTTACAGCAAACCAGCCTCCGCCCGATCTTATGCGCCAGCTTGATCTGGTGGCTTTGGCAACGGTTTGTGATGTTATGCCACTGCATGGGCTTAACCGTGCGTTTGTAACGCAAGGGCTTAAAATTATGGCCCGCCGCCAACGTACTGGCCTGAATGCACTTATGGAAATTGCTGGCGTTACCAAAGCACCAGATGCTTTTTCCTGCGGCTTTGCGTTAGGGCCTCGTATTAATGCGGGTGGCCGTATTGCAGAAGCAGCCTTAGGCCTCCGCCTGCTGCGTTGCCCAGATAACTTTGAAGCACGCCAGATGGCCGAACGTCTGGATGCCGTAAACCGCCGTAGACAAGGTGTTGAGGCCGATATTCTGGATCTTGCCATGCAACAGGCAGAAGCTCAGAAAAAAGCCGGACACGCTGTTATTATGCTAGCGGGGAAAGATTGGCATCCCGGTGTTGTCGGTATTGTAGCGGGGCGTATTAAGGAACGGTTCAATCGCCCTGCCCTTGTAGGCGCAGAACAAGAAGATGGCACGATTAAAGGTTCTGGCCGCTCTGTTCCCGGCTTAGATCTTGGCACCGTGATTATTGCAGCCCGTCAGGCAGGTATGTTGAAAACCGGTGGGGGCCATGCCATGGCTGCTGGTTTTTCCCTTACAGCAGATAAGCTGGAAGAATTTCATACCTTTCTAGATACTCGGTTGGCACAGGCTGCCACGCTTCCAGAAAAAGTGCCGCTTACAGTAGATGCGGTGGTGGCCATTTCTGGCGCCACGGCTGAATTAGCGCAAGACATGGGTGCCCTTGCACCGTTTGGTGCTGGAAACCCAGAACCTCTGCTGGCCATACCACGCGTAACAGTTATACGTGCAGATCGCATTGGCCGCGATGGCAATACGCTGCGTCTGCTTTTAAAGGGTGAAAATAACGGCCGGTTGAAAGCGCTTCTGTTCCGCGCCCATGAAAACCCACTCGCGGCCAAACTGGAAGATACAACACGCCCGGCCCTGCATCTTGCAGGGTATTTGCGGGCAGAAAGCTGGAACGGCAGAACAGACGCCACATTTTTCATTCAAGACGCTGCGGCTGCCTGATCGTAAGCATTCCTTATACGCTCAAACAAATATAAGCATTTTGGCGTTTCCTGCCTGCATGGCCTGCAATTAGGAAACGCCAAAGCTTATTACGTATTCTGGGAGGTTTCTTCGCGCCGGGCCTGAACTTCCTTCTTCATGGCCGCCTGCACTTTTTCAAACGCACGCACCTCAATCTGGCGCACCCGCTCGCGCGAGATACCATATTCGTGCGCCAATTCTTCTAACGTTGAGGGATCATCCTTTAACCGGCGTTCCGTAAAAATCCGGCGTTCACGTTCGTTCAGATTTTCCATGGCGGAAGAAAGCAGCGCTTTACGGCCAGAAAGTTCCTCATTCTCAGCGTAAACGTCTTCCTGATTGGTGTGATCATCAACCAGCCGGTCTTGCCATTCACTATCCTGATCGGCCCGCATGGGTGCATTCAGGCTATGGTCTGGGGCTGCCATGCGGCGGTTCATATCCACCACATCCTGTTCAGAAACACCCAGTGTTGTAGCAATCTTGTTCACCTGCTCTGGCTTCAGATCACCATCATCAATGGCCTGCATCTGCCCTTTCAGGCGGCGCAGATTGAAGAACAGCTTTTTCTGAGCCGCAGTGGTGCCCATTTTCACCAAAGACCAACTATGCAGGATGTATTCCTGAATGGCTGCACGAATCCACCACATGGCATATGTGGCCAAGCGGAACCCTTTTTCTGGATCAAACCGCTTTACGGCCTGCATCATGCCAATATTGCCTTCGCTAATCAGTTCATTGATTGGCAGGCCATAACCACGGTAACCCATGGCAATTTTTGCAACCAAACGCAGATGAGAAGTTACAAGCTGATGCGCGGCTTTAACATCTCCTTTATCGCGCCACAGACGTGAAAGGCTGAGTTCCTCTTCTGGTGTGAGGAGAGGATATTTGCGGATTTCCTGAAGGTACCTTGAAAGATTGTTTTCAGGCCCAACATTGATAACGGAAGATACCATGTGCTGACTACTCCCCTGAACTGGAAACTCCCTTGAATGCTTTGGGTTCCCGTAACGCCCGCAATGCATTCATAAAAAGAGGCAAGATCCAGTCATGCGATGGACAGATGTCTTAACCCTCAATTCCTCTGCCCTCCGTATGAGCGGCAAACTGAAAAGAGGCTTTCCCACCAGTTCGGCTACGGTTTCCAAGGCCTAGTGGGTGTAATAGGGTGCGCTGGAAAAAGCACATGTGTCAAGAATTCTAAGATGCATGGCAGAAGACAGCCATATTTCTGGACCTGTGCAGTCCTGTTTCTCGTTTCCGAATCGAAAAACCTATTCCTGATCAGCCTTCAAGCTGCGTTCCAATGCCTGCATGTCTTCCGGCATAGGGGTTTCAAACAGCAATTTTTCACCTGTTCTGGGGTGTATAAACCCTAACCGCGCGGCATGAAGAGCTTGGCGCGGAAAGTCCAGAGCAGCAGCACGGGCCGCAGAAGGCAGTACACGAGAGGCTGCGGGAATCCGACGCAGATACAGCGGGTCGCCTATCAAAGGGTGTCCGTTCGCAGAAAAATGCACACGGATCTGGTGTGTGCGCCCTGTTGCCAACTTGCAGGCCACAAGGGCAGCCCCCGTGCCAAAAGCCTGCAACGTGCGGTAATGTGTGAGCGCCCATTTTCCGCCTTTGGGGGTGAGCGCCATGCGCTTGCGGTCTCGCTTATCGCGCCCGATTGCCCCTTCAAAATCTCCCTCCGCCGGATTGGGTAGCCCCCAGCAAAAGGCCAAGTAGGTACGGTCTATCCGACGAGCGGCAAAATCTTCTGACAAGGCTTGATGTGCCATCTCTGTTTTAGCTGCCACCATAACGCCAGAGGTATCTTTATCCAGCCGATGCACAATACCCGGGCGGCGTTCTCCCCCAATACCTTTCAGGCTTTCACCACAATGGGCAATCAGGCCATTAACCAGCGTACCTGTCTCATTCCCCGGCGCGGGATGCACAACAAGGCCCGCGGGCTTATCCAGCACAATCAGATCATCATCTTCGTACAAAACGGTGAAAGAAATATCCTCTCCTTGCGGCACTGCGGGGGCTGCGGGTGGAATGGTCAATTCCACTTTCATGCCAGCACGAGCTATGGCGGCCGGTTCTCTTATGCACACGCCATCACACTTAAGGTGCCCTTCTTCAATTAGGCTTTTAATGCGTGAGCGTGAAAGCGTTTCCATTATAGCTGCCAGAAAACGGTCAATCCGCTCTCCTGCCTGCTCTGGCGTTACCGTAAAGGAGAAGGATGTTTCCTTTACGGGCAAAGATGGATCATAACCATTTTGCATTATAACCATCTGTGCCAACACCTATCCGTTTTTCGAGTTTCATGCAGAAGGAAAAGATGAAAACGCACAAAGCCTTTTCCACTGCACACCGTCAAGCACAGGATGCTATGCCGGGCCTCAAGAACACGCTGCCAGACCTTACTGCTGTGCAAGTTACATATCGTGCCAGCATCTATAAACGGCTGTTTATCCTTGGTTGTCTGGCTATAGGGGTTGTACTTTCACTTGGTGCCAATTTTCTGGTTGGGCCTGCTCATCTCTCTCCAACCCTCTTTTTGCATACACTGTTCAATTCAGCATCTGTGCCGCAGCAAACTGCCATTATTGTATGGCAAATTCGGATGCCTTATGCCCTCATGGCTGCCTGCATAGGTGGCGCTCTGGGCTTGGCAGGTGCAGAAATGCAGACAGTTCTGGCCAATCCATTAGCCAGCCCATTTACATTAGGTGTTTCCGCTGCCGGAGCGTTTGGAGCTTCTTTAGCTATTGTTTTACAATGGCACATTACAGGCGTGCCCGATAACTGGCTGGTAGCAGGGTGTGCCTTTGTGTTCTCGGTCTTCTCCGTTTTTGCATTGGATATGCTAACACGCTTCCGACAAGCCGATACCAGCACGGTTATTCTTTGTGGGGTTGCGCTTGTTTTTTCGTTTCAGGCGCTTGTTGCTCTTATGCAATTTGTTGCCAGTGAAGATACGCTGCAAGATCTGGTTTTCTGGACACTCGGTAGCCTCAGCCGCGCTACATGGGCCTCTTTAGCTTTGTTGGCTGGCAGTCTGGTTCTTATTTTCCCACTCTCTTTGCGCTCTGCTGGAAGGCTGACTCTTTTAAGAATGGGAGAAGAGCGCGCCGCCAGTCTTGGGGTGGATGTCCCGCGGCTACGCCGAGCAACGCTTTTACGTATCAGTTTTTTATGCGCTCTTTCCGTTGCTTTTGTGGGCGTGATCGGGTTTGTGGGATTAGTAGCCCCACATATTGCACGCAGACTGGTGGGAGAAGATCATCATTTCAGCCTACCCGGCAGCTTACTCACCGGCGCGCTTATTTTGTCTGTTTCTTCTTTGGTTGCGCGTATTTTGGTGCCGGGCATTGTGGTGCCTCTTGGTATTATTACCTCACTGGTGGGCATTCCATTCTTTCTGGCCATTATCCTTAAACAGCGGCCAATGGTATGACAGCAGGCAAATATTCCTCTGGCCTGATAGCACAAAATCTCACCGTCCATTATGGACGCAATACGGTGCTGGATGATCTAACAACACCTCGCTTTCCACATGGGCGTATCTGTGCCCTGCTGGGGCCAAATGGCAGCGGCAAATCCACCTTGTTACGCGCCATGAGTGGCCTATTACCTGCTCAAGGCACTATTGCGCTGGATGGTCTTCAGCTTACCAGCATGCGTTTGCCTGAACGTTCCCAACACTGCCTGTATCTTCCGCAAGCCCTGCCCGCACCTGTTAATATCACTGCGCTAGAAGCTATGCTGGCTGCAAAACGTGTTATGCCCAACAAGCAAGGGCAACGTTTTGCTGATACCCCAAATGAAGAAGATATTGAGGTTTCACTAAGCCTTTTGGAGCAATTTAATATTGCCCATCTGGCATTGCGAAAATTGAATGAGCTTTCCGGCGGTCAACGTCAGCTCATTGGTCTGGCTCAGGCTCTTGGCCGCCAACCGCAGGCCTTGTTGCTGGATGAACCACTTAGTGCGCTGGATCTGCATTATCAGTATGCTGTTACAAAACTACTCACGCAGATCACGCGTGCAAACAACCTTGTTACAGTGATGGTGCTACATGATCTGAACATCGCGTTAAACTTGTGCGATCTGGTTTGTGTGCTGCACGAAGGCCGTATTATTGCCTCCGGCCCTCCGGCGGAGGTCTTAACTCCAGCATTGTTACGCACTGTGTACCGTGTAGCGGCACGCATTGAAACCACAGCCGATAACCACCGCTTTATCGTCATTACCGGTTGCGTATAAGCGGCGATTACGTGCCACAGAATGTATATCTTACGCGCTCTTCAGGCTGGGGTGGTTGCGCATACCGCGCCATATCTGCCTGCTCTGTATAAGGTGATGCGGTAAGGCGCAGCATTTCCTCAAACAGCGTATAATCATCATTATTCACAGCAGTGCCGATCATGGACTCTATCAGATGGTTGCGCGGGATATAACACGGGTTTACGCGGCGCATATTCTCTGCCCGTATCGCTGGCGCCTCTTCCGCTTCCTGCGTTAAGCGCTGCCGCCATTGGTGCAGCCATGGCTGCATACCCTCTAACGTATCGGGCACATACTCACCCGCTATCACACGCTCATCACTCAAACTGCGGAAGGTATTGGTGAAATCAGCCTGATGCTCCTGCATCTGAGCAAACAAAGCATGGAAGAATGTTTCATCCTTGGCTTGCTGTGTTTTTAAACCAAGTTTTGCACGCAATCCCGCAAAATATGCGCCATGGAACAGTCCACCAAATTGCTCAAGCGCCTGCCCAGCCAAGGCCACGCCTTCATCTTCATCCTCAGAAAGAAGTGGCAACAAGGCTTCCGCCAAGCGCGTAAGATTCCACAAGGCGATTGTTGGCTGATTGGTAAAGGCGTAACGCCCGCGCTCATCAATAAAACTGAACACGGTATTGGGGGCATACTGATCCATAAAAGCGCAGGGACCATAATCTATGGTTTCCCCTGATACGGCCATATTATCCGTATTCATTACACCATGAATAAACCCAACCAGCATCCACTGCGCGATAAGCTTGGCTTGAGCCGCAATAACCTGCTGAAGAAACTCCAGATACGGCGCTGGGCCTTGTGCTACCTGCGGGTAATGCCGGGCAATGGCAAAATCCGCCAAAATCCGCAGCCCTGCCAAATCCTGCCGCGATGCAAAATACTGAAACGTGCCAACCCGGATATGGCTGGAAGCCACACGTGCCAGAACAGCCCCAGGCAACATGGTTTCACGTAAAACAGCCATGCCTGTTTTTACGGCAGCCAGCGCACGAGTTGTGGGAATACCTAAGGCGTGCATGGCCTCACTGACCACATATTCACGCAACACAGGCCCCAGCACAGCGCGGCCATCCCCCCTGCGTGAAAACGGTGTAGGGCCAGAACCTTTAAGCTGCACTTCCCACACATGGCCCTGAGCGTCCTGCACATCCCCCAGCAACAAGGCGCGCCCATCGCCCAAATGCGGATTAAAGCTGCCAAACTGATGCCCCGCATACGCCGTGGAAAGTGGATCCACACCTTCTGGCATTGCACTGCCAGATAACATAGCCACGCCCTGCGGGCTGGCCAGCCATTGTGCATCCAGCCCAAGTTGTTCTGCCAAGGCGTAATTCAACCGGATCAGCTTGGGATCTGGCGCAGGAGAAAGAGGCGCGCTGGCATAAAACCGCTCTGGCAATGCTGCATAGCTTTGTTGGAAAGGAAGTGGTGCCATAACGCATTTCTCCGGAAAAAGACGGAAGTGCCCAGGTGGCCCGATAACAGCCTGCCTTGCCGAAAGCAGCCACCTATTCCGCCAGATGCAAAACCGCCCTACGGGGCATGCCTGTCTGGCTCTCTGGCACATAAAGCATGAACATGATAGGAAAAGCCCCATCAAGCCTGCCAACTCAGACCTAAGATATAAGAACGTCTGATAGCAAAAAAAGAACCGAGGCAACGGAGCCGCCAGACTATCTGGCTCAGACCCCAGCGCCGTGGAGACAGCAGAACCCATGACCACCGAATCTGACACCGCCTTCAAGATTACCCGCAAAACAGACATTACCCCCGCAGCAGAGCGGGAAGCCATGCTGGCCAATCCGGGTTTTGGCCGCGTTTTTACCGACCACATGGCTGTTGTCACTTATACGGAAGGTAAGGGTTGGCATTCTGCTGAAATCCTGCCCCGCCAGCCGTTGATGCTGGACCCTGCGGCATCCGTATTGCACTACGCGCAGGAAATTTTTGAAGGCATGAAGGCCTATCGCACTCCAGATGGCAGCGTGCAGCTTTTTCGCCCAGATGCAAATGCCCGCCGCTTCCGCCATTCTGCCGAACGTATGGCTATGGCGCAGGTGCCTGAAGAACTTTTTCTGGAAGCAGTCACCCAGCTTGTAAAACTGGATAAGGACTGGGTGCCCAAGCCAGAAGTCGGCACGCTGTATATCCGCCCCTTCATGATTGCCACAGAAGCCGCGTTGGGCGTGAAACCGGCATCTGAATTCAAGTTTATTGTGATTGCCTGTGCCGCGGGTGAATATTTCTCCAAGGATGCCGGCCCGGTTTCCGTATGGGTGGAAGAACGCACTGTTCGTGCCTCCCGCGGGGGAACGGGTACGGCCAAGTGTGGTGGCAACTATGCCGCCAGCCTAACGGCCCAGATGGAAGGCAAGGAACATGGCTGCCATCAGGTTCTGTTCCTTGATGCGCAGGAACGCCGCTGGCTGGAAGAAATGGGTGGCATGAACGTAATGATGGTGTTTGAAGATGGCACCCTGCAAACACCTCCGCTGGATAGCGGCACCATTCTGCACGGCATTACGCGCGATTCCCTTCTCACCTTGGCGCGTGATCGTGGTCTTAAGGTAAAAGAAGAACGCTACGCTATTGATCAGCTTTATGGTGATGCCGATTCCGGCAAGCTGAAAGAAGTGTTTGCCTGTGGCACAGCCGCTGTTGTGACACCCATTGGCACCTTCAAAAGCACAGAAGGCGGCTGCACCATTGGTAACGGCCAGACAGGTGAGGTCACCAGCAGCCTACGTAAAGCTTTGTGCGATATCCAGTTTGGCCGCGCAGCAGACCCGCATGGCTGGGTTAAAAAAATTGGCTAACTTGCAGGTGCCTTTCCTGTAAACATACCCCCTATACCCCGGCCTTCGCCGGGGTATTTGTCTGTTACGGGCCTTAACACCCTCCAGAAAGCCAGGTGCCCAGTGCTGGACATCAAAACCCAAGGGGCATATCCAAACCCTATGGCTTTCTTTCTGCCTTCCCTTCCGCTTACACGGTTTGCATCAGTATGACAGAAACACCCCATCTGGTTCTGGTAGATGGCAGCGGCTTTATTTTCCGCGCCTTTCATGCCCTCCCGCCCATGACCAGCCCAGAAGGTGTGCCCGTAAATGCCGTTTATGGCTTTACCACCATGCTGGCTCGTTTGCTTAAAGACCATGTAGGCACCCATCTGGCTGTGTTATTTGATGCCAGCCGCCAGACATTCCGTTCAGAAATTTATCCGCAGTATAAAGCACACCGGCCCGAACCGCCTGAAGACCTGCGCCCCCAGTTCAGCCTGATCAGGGAGGCCACACAGGCCTTCAATGTGCCGGGCATCGAACTGCCCGGATGGGAAGCAGACGATCTTATTGCATCCTACGCAACAGCCATTCGGGCACAGGGCGGTACCTGCACCATTGTTTCTTCAGACAAAGATCTCATGCAGTTGGTGGGGGATGGCGTTTGCATGCTGGACCCAATCAAGCAAACACCTGTTGGCCCTGCAGAAGTGGAAACCAAATTTGGGGTGCCCCCTACAAAAGTAGTGGATGTGCAGGCCCTGATGGGAGACCCCACAGATAACGTTCCCGGTGTGCCCGGTATTGGCCCCAAAACAGCCGCAGCCCTTGTGCAGGAATATGGCACACTGGAAGCTGTTTTGAATGCCGCGCCGGAAATGAAAAAATCCAAGCGGCGTGATATGCTGATTGAACACGCCGAAGCCGCTCGCGTTTCTCTGCAATTGGTAACACTTGCTACAGATGTTCCCCTCCCCGTGCCGGTGGATGAGCTCAACACGCGTGAGCCAGACATGCTAATGCTGGCAGACTGGCTGGATCGCATGGGCTTTCGTTCCATCCTCAGCCGTATGGGGCTTGGGCATCCCTCTGGCGCCCACGCACATCGTGCAGCAAAAAAAGTGGCTGCAGCATCTGTTGCCGGAGCCACTACGCCTGCTGCTGATACCGCGCCAACCACCGATGCTTCTGTACTTTCTGCGCCATATCATGACTATGAAACCGTACGCACAGCAGAAGCTTTGCAAAAATGGATCAGCACAGCGCAGGAAGCCGGTATCTGTGCCGTTGATACAGAAACAGATGGGTTAGACCCGCTGGCGGCTAATATTGTTGGGTTTTCTATTGCAACGGCTCCGGGCAAAGCCTGCTATGTGCCATTAAAACATGAAGGCACTCTGGAAGCTCCCACGGGTGAACAACTTGCTGTTGATGCGGCCCTTAAACTTCTGGCACCACTTTTGCAGGATGATGCCGTTTTAAAGATCTTCCATAACGCCAAGTTTGATCTGCTCATTCTGGATCATGCGGGCATTCCGCTTTCCAGCATCACCGCTGTTGATGACACTATGCTAATCTCTTACAGCCAGTCTGCCGGGTTGCATGGGCAAGGTATGGATGAGCTTTCTAACCTGCATTTAAACCATACGCCCATTACGTATGACAGTGTGACCGGCACAGGCCGTAACCGCGTGCCTTTTGCGCAAGTTCCTGTTGAAACAGCTACCAAATATGCGGCTGAAGATGCCGATGTAACCTTGCGCCTCTGGTATGTGCTGCACCCCACGCTGCGCACCAACAAGGCACTGGCGCTTTATGAACAGATTGAACGCCCGCTTTCAGTTATTCTGGCCGATATGGAAAAAGCTGGCATTGCTGTAGATCGTACAGAGCTTGACCGGCTTTCCAAAGATTTTGAAGCTCGTATGCAGGGCATGGAAAACGATATTTACGAAGCCGCCGGGCGACAGTTCAATATCGGCTCCCCCAAACAATTGGGGGAAATCCTGTTTGACGAAATGGGCCTGAAGGGTGGCAAACGCGGCAAGGCCGGAGCGTGGAGCACAGATTCCTCTGTATTGCAGGATCTAGCCGACCAAGGGCATGATCTGCCTGCGCGTATTTTAGCATGGAGACAACTTGCCAAGCTGAAATCCACTTATACGGATGCGCTCTTGCGCCAAGCCGGGCGGGATGACCGCGTGCATACATCTTTCCAAATGGCTATCACCTCCACCGGGCGCTTATCTTCGACTGATCCCAACCTGCAAAATATTCCAGTGCGAACGGAAGAAGGCACACGCATCCGGCAGGCCTTTATTGCGCCATCTGGCAAAAAGCTAATTTCTGCTGACTATTCGCAAATCGAACTGCGGCTACTGGCCGATGTTGCCAATATTCCTGCATTGCGTGAAGCTTTTCAGCTCGGGCAGGATATTCACGCCCGCACGGCATCGGAAGTGTTCAATATCCCGCTTGAGGGTATGGATGCCCTTACGCGACGGCGCGCGAAAGCCATTAATTTTGGCATTATTTACGGCATTTCAGCCTTTGGGCTAGGCAAACAGCTTGGCATTCCTGCTGGTGAAGCACGCACTTATATAGATGCCTATTTTGCCCGTTACCCCGGCATTCGTGATTACATGGAACGCATGCGGGAAGAAGCACGTACCCATGGCTATGTTCTCACGCCTTTTGGCCGCCGCTGCTATGTGCCGGGCATTCATGAAAAAAGTGCTGCCAGACGCCAATATGCCGAGCGACAAGCTATCAATGCTCCCTTACAAGGTGGTGCTGCAGATATTATAAAACGCGCCATGGTTCATTTGCCACTGGCTCTACAAAAAGCAGGCTTTGGCGCAACACGCATGCTCCTGCAGGTGCATGATGAACTGTTATTTGAAACAGATGAATCAGACGCTGAAGCTGTGGCAGAAATTATTAAAAACGTTATGGAAGCAGCAGCAGATCTTGCTGTTCCGCTGGTTGTAGAAACCGGAATAGGCCAAAATTGGGCGGAGGCACATTAAGACCATGACACCGGCTGGAAAACGTATAGCCCTCATGACCTTTGGCGTGCTGGCTCTGGCAGCCGCCGGAGGCTACACGGCCACTCACCTGGCCTTAAAACACGGCGTGCAACTAAACACTTATGGTAACGAGGTGGGAGGTTCCTTCCGCCTGATGGATTCCACAACTGGCACCATGACGGATCAGACCTTCCGTAACCGTTGGATGCTTGTTCTGTTTGGCGCCACACACTGCGCAGAAGACGCCTGCGCCCCAGCCCTGCGCAATATGTCTGCCGCATTGGATCAGGTAGAAGGTGGCAGGCACAATGCTGTTATCATTTTTGTAAGCCTTGACCCAGACAGAGATGATGCAGAGCGCCTGCGCCAATATGGTGAAAGTATTGGCCCGCGTATTGTAAGCGGCACAGCAGCGCCCTTTGCTTTGGCTGATCTGGCAAAGGAATATCATGCCCCTATCGAAAAGGTGCCTGATCCTGAATGGACATATACCATGCGGATGTCTCCACAGTTTGTGGTGATGGGGCCGGAGGTGCGTTATAAGGGAATGGTTGATGCCCGTGCAGATAGCGCCCATATGGCAGCGGATCTACGCCGTATTATGCAATCTCAGAACGGTGAATAATCTACTCTAAATATACATGACGCCATGCCCTCTACACCGTGGCGTCATGTATGTGTTCTGCATGTCTTTTCTTCTTGCCAGAGCTGTACTGTATTCTCATGTCATTATTTTCAAAACTTGGTACCAGCTTACGGTTTTATGCATCACTTGCCGTTATTGGTATTATTTTTCTGGCGCTGGATGCAGGATCTTTCCTTCTTCGGCACGCTTTGCCAGAAGGGTCAAAACGCCGCAAAATAGGCCAAGCATGGCTATGTTTCATGGCACGGCTTGCCGTGCGTTATCTTGAAGCTGCCGATATTTTGAAATGTGATCTAACAGAACTCAATACACTTAAAAACGTTCCCAACATTATACTGGTTGCCAACCATCCTTCACGGTTGGATAGCCTTATTCTGGCCTCTGCCTTGCCGCATCTGGTTTGCGTTACCAAAGCCTCCATCTGGGAACGCCCAACTTTGGGCAGTACATTACGCACTGCGGGCTATATCCGGCATGATAGTCTTTTGCGGCTCATTGGCCCTGCCTCTGAACGTCTGCAAGAAGGCAATCAATTACTATTGTTTCCTGAGGGCACGCGCTCCCGCGCAGGAACAGAACCCAGCCCCATGCAGCCAGGCTTTGCTGCTATTGCCCAATGCACACGCCTGCCAGTGCAGACCATTTTGATCAAAACAGATTCACCTTATCTTTCGCAGGGTTGGTCTTTTCTAAAACAGCCGCCCCTCCCCATGCGTTACCAGATACAAACTGGCCCGTGCTTTCCCGCTCCTACCAGAGATGAAGCCAGTGGGCGCGCATTACTTGAGACTGTTGAAAACTGGCTGAAAGACCATCTAACTTAAAGGCAAAACAGGCCCAGCATGAGAGTTTCATGCTGGGCCTGCATCCTACGAAGTGTTCCTAACTTTACCTTATTCCTGAGGAATAGACGGTAACGTAGAATCCACTGTGATAGGGTGATCCCCCTGAAGGATCTTTTTAACTTCAGCCTCGCTTCCCACTGCGGGTGGTGATCCACGCAAAGGCATACAGGCGGTTTCCTTTACTGTCAGCATTGTCACAATACCAATACCCCCTGCAAACATGAGATAATATGCAGGCATTAGCAAATTGCCCGTATGCCCAACCAGCCATGCTGTTACCAGCGGTGTTGTGCCGCCAAACATTGAAACAGATACGTTAAACGCCATAGAAAGCGCCGTATATCTGATCGGGGTATAAAAAAGTGCTGGCAGAGTAGAAGGCATACTGCTGGTAAAACAAACAAGTGCTAGGCCAAGAAGCATCAAACCCAAAAAGATCAACCAATCATTTCCGCTCTGCAACAGCAGAACAGAAGGAATAGAGAGAACCAAAAGGGCAACACAGGCCCCAATAATCATTGGTCGGCGGCCCAGTTTATCGCTTAAATACCCACCCATAACATTCAGTGGCATCATCATCAGCATGACAATGATAATCAGCAAAAGCCCTTTGCTTTCGGCGTATCCCAAAGCAACCGTCAAATAGCTGGGAATGTACGTCAGCAACATGTAATCGGTTACGTTAAATACCAGAACAAGGCCCATACACTTTAGCAACTGCCGCCAATGCACACGCAGCAGTTCACCCCAACCCGGCTTTTCATCATCCCGCTGCGCGGCCTGTTCGGCGTATGCCTGAAAAGCTGGCGTTTCTTCTAGCCGGGAACGCATATACACACCCAAAAGCCCTAGTGGGCCTGCAATTAAAAAAGGAATACGCCATCCCCATTGCAGCATGGCCGTATGGCTAAGGCCAATCTGCAAAGCCGTTACAATACCAGCACCTGCCACATAACCAGCCAGAGTACCAAACTCCAGCCAACTCCCCATAAGCCCCCGATTTTTATCGGTAGAATATTCCGCAATAAAGGTGGCTGCCCCGGCATACTCACCGCCAGTTGAGAACCCCTGCACCAAACGGGCCAGCAGCAATAGCAAAGGCGCCCATAAACCAATTTGAGCATAAGACGGGATAAGGCCAATGGAGAAAGTGCCGATTGCCATTGCAATCATTGTAAAAGCCAGAACTTTCTGGCGGCCGTACTTATCTCCCAGCGGTCCAAAAACCATACCGCCAAGAGGCCGCACCAAAAATGCTACGGTAAACGTAGCAAAAGTTGCAATCAGACGGGAGGCAGCATCATCCGATGGAAAAAAGACCTGCCCCAGTGTGACAGCAATATAGCCATAGACACCAAAGTCGAACCACTCCATGGCATTACCCAAAGCAGCCGCGCCTACTGCCTTGTTTAACATCTGGGCATCAACAACAGTAATGTCCTGCGGCTTCATCTGTTTACGGCGCTTAAACCAACCAAAATGCGCGTGCGCCGTTCCAGAATCTTTCATAAAATATTTCCTCACCTCTTAATTTCATACGTAATGTGCATCTAAAATATTATCATTATGTAGAAATTTATTCAATATTTTTCTAAGTTATACTATTTTATGATATTCCATACGATATATTCATTTATATATTTAAAATCAATACTTTAAATTACCCAAATAAATCCAGATTATATAAAACAAACCGATAGATCAGAGACGAAATACCAATACGAAGGTTGCATTTTTGAATGAAAAATTTTTGCGCTCCCAGAGGAACATCTCATAGTCATGAGTGGTTATAAGAAGGCTTCTGTTTTGATAGGCCCATCATCTCTCACCTGCCTATACTCAGCAAAGAGAAAGCCCTCATGTCACGCATAAACCAAATCATATATACTGGAATGGCTTTGGGATGCCTGATACTGCCAGCTTTGGCGCACAGCGCTCCTAAACTGCAGAAGCCTACCCCCATGCCGCAATCTTCCATTTATTCTGATGGAACGGGTAATAATATGGTCGACAAGCTTAATAACGCTCAGCTCGATCAAAATTACCGGGGGCCTTACTACTTTCCTGGACAAAAAATCCCGCCCTTTAAAAGCACACCACGCAATCAATTAGAAAATGCTGAAGATTTTTCTAAAACAGACAAAAATAATCCTGTAAAACAACAAAGAGGAAATACTTCTATCTCAAAATAAAATACACTCGTTAAGATATTCCCCTATTTGTAATTTAAAATAGGGGAAATTAAAGCCTAATTTATTTCGGGATTATCAAGTGTAACAAAGAAGCCCCAGCAACAAATACTATGGTACTCAGTGTCCAGATCGCCACAAACCATCCAATCCGTGCCCCAATATTTTTTGGGGCACCATCTCCATTTCCCTGAACAATTTTAGTGATAGCCATCTGTTTCCGTTACCTTTCCGCGAAACACACGATAGGAATAAATTGTGTAGGTTAGGATAATCGGCAGCAGAATAACTGTGCCAACAAGCTGGAACAATTGGCTACTTGGGGGAGCGGACACATCCCAAAGTGTCAGACCGGGCGGAACAATATAAGGCCAAACCGTAATCCCCAAACCAGAAAGGCATAAAAAGAACCAGCCCAGAGCACATAAAAATGGGCCTTTGGAATGCTCATGCCGCAAACCACGTACAAACAGTACCCCCAACACAGCTACAAGAATTGGCACAGGAAGAACGAGAACGACATTTGGCCAATCTGTCCAACGGCGTAAATAAGGTGCATGCAAAAGTGGTGTCCAAAGACTTACTGCAATAATCCCCAGAAACAGCCCTATGGCCAATTTACTGGCCCAACGGCGGCAAGAAGCTTCCAGCACTCCGGTAGTGCGCCAGATCAGCCAAGTTGCCCCCAACAGGGCATAACCACACATCACGGCTATACCGCATAGAATACTAAACGGCGTCAGCCAATCAAACGCGCTTCCGGCAAAAGCTCCATCAACAACTTTTACACCCTGAACAACACCTCCAAGAATGGCACCCTGACAGAACGCCGCAATACCAGACCCAAGCATGAAACCAACATTCCACAATGTCTCACGGCCTGTGCCATGCGTCATAACCCGGAATTCAAATGCCACACCACGAAAAATCAGCGCCAACAACATAAGAATGATCGGAAGGTAAAATGCTGGCAGAAGCGTGCCATACGCCCCGGGAAATACGCCGTAAAGCACAGCCCCACCAAGTACCATCCATGTTTCATTACCATCCCATACCGGCGCAATGGTGCTGACCATTACATTCCGGCGGCCTGGATCCCGCTCCAATGCAAACAGCATACCAATACCAAGATCAAAACCATCCAGAATGACGTAGATCGAAATAGCCGCCACCAAGATAACGGCCCATATAACCGGGAGCCAATATGTAAGATCCATTGTGCTCAAGCTCCTTTACCAGAAGAAGATTCAATAACTTCCGGATGCATGCGTTCTGCCAAAATATCGGATGCATTTGCGGAACTTGCTTCTGGCTCTCCCTCTTGCGGCTCATGCCCTAATTGGCGCACCAAAATGCCAATGCCAGACCCAAACACAATGACATACACCACAACAAAAGCTGTCATTGTTACAGCCATACTTGGCAGCATAATTGGTGAAACACTCTGTGATGTTCTTAAAAGACCATAAACAGTCCAAGGCTGCCGCCCCACTTCCGTGGTAACCCAACCGCAGAGCAGGGCCAGAAAACCAGCCGGAGCCATACACACCGCAACACGATGAAACACAGCATTTGTAAACAAGGTGCGTGTGCGCCGCAGCCACAGAGACCAAAAGCCAACCAGCATCATGAGCACACCAAGCGCAACCATGATACGAAAGGAAAAGAAAATAACCTGTGAAGGTGGACGTTGATCGCGCGGGAAGTCTTTTAGCCCCGGCACTTTACCTTCCAGACTATGTGTTAAAATCAGGGAACCCAGCAGCGGAACTTTTACTGCATAATCCGTGTGCTCGGTTTTCATGTTGGGGATGCCAAACAAAAGCTCTGGCGCGCGAGACGTTGAATCCCAATCCCCTTCCATAGCTGCAATTTTTGCTGGCTGATATCTCAGGGTATTCAGGCCATGCGCGTCACCCGCCATAATCTGTAGCGGGGCCACAATAGCTGCCATCCACATGGCCATGGAAAACATGGTGCGCACTGGAGCCGTGGCCACTTTTCCTTCACGCCGTGCCTTAAGCATGTGCCACGCACCTGTTGCGCCAACAATAAAGGCAACAGACAAAAAGGCTGCCAACCCCATATGTACCAGCCGGAAAGGGAAGGACGGATTAAAGATAATAGCCAGCCAATCTGCTGGCAAAAAACGCCCAGTTGCGGGGTCTATCATATAGCCACGTGGCGTTTGCATCCATGAGTTGGAAGAAAGAATCCACGTCATGGAAATTAAAGTGCCTATAGATACGCAGCATGTGGCGGCAAAGTGCAGTTTACGCCCCACCTTGTTCATGCCGAACAGCATGATGCCTAGAAATCCGGCTTCAAGAAAAAATGCTGTCATAACTTCATAAGACAAAAGAACCCCGGTAATGGGGCCTGCCTTTTGAGAAAAAACCGACCAGTTCGTGCCGAATTCATACGACATCACCAGACCGGACACGACACCCATACCAAAAACGATCGAAAATACCTTGATCCAGTATCGATACAGATCAAGAAAAACAGAACGTCCGGTTTTCAGCCAGCATCCTTCCAATACAGCCAAGTAAGCTGCCAGCCCGATTGAAAAGGCCGGAAAGATGATATGAACACCTACAGTAAAGGCAAACTGGAAGCGCGCCAAAAGAAGCGCAATATCATGCGCAGGTTGCATAGGTTCTTTCCAAACTTATAATTAGTGGTATTTTGACCGAAAATTGACATTGGATAGCAACAAAAATTCTATCTATACGCCATAAATTCTATAATTACGCATTATGCACCGGAAACAACACCTCCATGATTTGGTATTTAAAATAAATCAACAGAAAATGTTCGTCCAAGACCTTTTGTTTATCTTATGATAAAAGATACTTATCATGAAAATTTATTATCCGATGGATGCGTTTATTTGATACCACCTTCCATCTTGCCTCAAATATTCATCTGCCTATGCTAGGTATCAGTCGTGATTATATAACGCGTTATGCATTCAGGAGTTCCCTCACAGTGGTTACACCGCAGCCAGTTGATACGAAATTAACACAATCAGCCCTTTTCCTTGTGATGACCCTGAATGATGCCCCGACAGTTCGCACTCAGGTTTTAGATCTCCTTGGCGATATTTCGTCACTTGTGCGAGGTGTCGGGTTTCGTATTCCAGATGGCAAATTAAGTTGTATTACCGGTATTGGATCAAACGCATGGGATCTGCTTTTTGGAGCTCCTCGCCCAAAGGAACTCCATCCCTTTCAGGAAATTAACGGCGTGCACCATGCCCCCTCAACACCGGGAGATCTTCTGTTCCATATCCGTGCCACGCGTATGGATTTATGCTTTGAGATGGCAACAGCCCTAACTTCCCGCTTGGAAGGTGCTGCAACAGTTGTAGATGAAGTGCACGGTTTTAAATATTTTGATGCACGAGATCTGCTCGGTTTTGTTGATGGCACCGAAAATCCAACAGGACAAGCGGCGTTTGCGGCAACAGTTATTGGAGATGAAGATCCATCTTTTACGGGTGGCAGTTACGTTATTGTGCAGAAATACCTGCATGATCTTAAAAAATGGAATGCCATCCCAACTGAAGTTCAGGAACACATCATTGGCCGCAAAAAAGTATCCGACATAGAGTTGCCCGAAGCAGCCAAGCCCAGCTACGCGCACAATGTTCTTACAAACATTGAAGAAAACGGACAGCAACTTCAGATTGTACGTGACAACATGCCTTTTGGAGAAGTGGGTAAAGGAGAGTTTGGCACATACTTTATTGGCTATGCGCGTTCTCCTGCACGCACAGAACAGATGTTACAAAATATGTTTATCGGCAAGCCTCCTGGCAATTACGATAGAATTCTAGATGTAAGCACAGCGGTAACCGGGTCACTTTTCTTCATTCCCACGAGTGACTTCCTTGACGATGCTCCCAACATGAGCACAGAAAATATTCAGGCATCTCCAGAACCTGCATCTGCTTCTCAAAACACAAAACCTCTTCACGGTTCCCTTGGAATTGGATCATTAAACAATAAGGACGCCTGAAATGAACAACCTGCATAAACATCTTGCACCCATTTCCCACGTTGCCTGGGCCGAAATTGAACAGGAAGCTTCTCGCACAATCTGCCGCAATCTGGCCGGACGGCGCGTGGTTGACACACCAGAACCAAAAGGCACAGCATTTTCCAGCGTTGGTACTGGCCGCAATAAACAAATCAGCTCCCTGAGCGATGGCATACAGGCCGTACAGCGCGAAGTGCTTCCCCTTGTGGAACTGCGGGTTCCCTTTACCTTATCGCGCGAAGAAATTGATGCTGTAGAACGTGGTTCTCTGGATTCTGATTGGCAGCCCGTTAAGGATGCTGCCCAGAAAATTGCTTTCGCAGAGGATCGTGCCATTTTTGATGGCTATGCCGCTGCCGGAATTACAGGCATTCGGCAGGGATCATCTAACCCACATACAAAGCTGCCAGCTTCTGCAAAAGATTATCCGCATGCCATTACTGCTGCATTGGATACCTTGCGTCTTGCTGGCGTGAATGGCCCCTATTCTCTTGTTCTTGGCACCAAAGCCTATCAGGCTGTAAGCGGTGGAGATGATGTTGGCTACCCTGTTCTCAAACATATTGAGAGCCTGATTGAAGGTGAACCCATCTGGGCTCCGGCTATTGAAGGTGCTTTTGTTATCTCCAAGCGCGGTGGAGATTTGCAGCTTGATATCGGGCAGGACTTTTCCATCGGTTATCTAAGCCATACGGCAGAAACCGTTGAGCTGTATCTTCAGGAAAGCTTTACTTTCCGCGTGCTTACAAGCGAAGCGACTGTCTGCATCGAGTAACTTTTTGATGAGGTGTCGTGCCATTTACAATAAAATGGTAACGACACCTCACTTAAACGCCTAATAAATATCAGTATTTATCAGCTTTTATAAATTAACTATTTATTCGTATTCAGAAAAAACAAATCTTGATTGAGATATTATAATATATTCTCAACTTCACTATATAATATATAAAAAAATTTTTACTTTGTGATTTGCATTTTAATTTAAGTAAATTCGATAATACTCACCTATAAAGTCAATATATATTTAAATAATACATATTAAGTTTATTTTTGTAAAACATTTTATACATTAACTCTATGGTGTTTCGATTCTGCAATGACTTCCCTGATCCTGCGATTACTGTTATTGCATTATCGAAACAAGATGCGTTCCATAAAATATATTGCAGATTTCGCACTGTCTGTTGTCATGGAGATAGAAATTTTGGACACAAAAACTTCTTCATCCCACCCTCTTCAACAGACTTCAGAAGGATACAAACAAGCTTTAGGCAAACGTCAGATCCAAATGATCTCTATCGGAGGCGCTATTGGAACTGGTCTTTTTCTGGGTGCGGGAAGCAGGCTTCAAGCTGTAGGGCCTTCTCTTGCAATAGTTTACCTAGTTTGCGGTATTTTTTCCTTCCTTATGCTCAGAGCACTAGGGGAATTGGTTATGTACCGGCCTACCAGCGGTAGTTTTGTTTCCTATGCGCTGGAATTTCTAGGGCCTCGTGCTTCTTATGTCGCAGGTGCGCTTTCATTCTTTAGTTGGGCCATGACAGGTATTGTCGATATTACCGCCATAGCCCTTTACATGCATTTCTGGGGTGTATTTGCTGCTGTTCCGCAATGGGTTATGGCGTTTATGGCCCTTATGGTTATTACATCAATGAATCTGATTGGTGTAAAATGGTTTGGCGAGATGGAATTCTGGTTCTCGCTTATTAAAGTTGCAGCACTTTTAATTTTTCTTGTTGTTGGAAGTGCTATTTTAGGCCTGCGCGTTCCGATTGATGGACATACGACTGGCCTACAGTTGATTACTGAGCATGGAGGCCTGTTCCCTCATGGGGCACTTCCTGCACTCGCCCTGATGCAAGGCGTTGTATTTGCCTATTTCGGCATTGAGATGATTGGCACTGCCGCTGGTGAATGCCAGAATGTACGCGAAATCCTGCCATCCGCCATTAACAATGTTATCTGGCGGATCATTATTTTTTACGTTGGCACTGTTACTCTTCTTGTGCTGCTTCTGCCATGGTCCTCTTATCAGGCAGGCATTAGCCCATTTGTTACATTTTTTTCCAAACTCGGTATTCCGGGGATGGATTCCGTTATGAACATTGTAGTGCTCACCGCAGCACTCTCCAGTCTAAACTCAGGCCTCTATTCCACAGGCAGAGTACTTCGGGCTCTGGCACTTAACGGTTCCGCACCACGTTACCTATCGTATATGAACAAACAATCTGTTCCAGCAGCAGCCATTCTCACAACTGTTGCCATTTATCTGGTTGGTGTTGGATTAAATTACCTGTTGCCATCACAAATTTTCGAAATCGTAATCAACATGGCATCTCTGGGGATTATCAGCACATGGTGCTTTATTCTCTTATGCCAGATCAAATTACGTCAGGCCATTAAGGCAGGTCGTATTGCCCCTACGGGTTTTGCAATGCCCGGTGCCCCTTTTACATCTTGGTTAAGTATTGTGTTTTTCCTTTGCATTTTACTGCTGATGGCACTGGATTACCCAACCGGCACCATGTCTATCGCTGCCATTCCATTATTGGCTCTTGTGCTGATTATTGGGTGGAAGACCTCCAACCAGAAACCACAGAATATTGTTCCACAAACACTCTCCTCTGTGGAACTTACCGATGATGCAGGCTTTCCATGTGCGGAAAACAATCAAGTTTCCAAGGAGCACATTTGATGAGCACTATTTTCAGATATTTTTCTGATAAATCTCTGCGTTTTCTTCTGCCCCTTGTCCTATCTGCCATCACTGTAAGCACATATTCCCAAAGCGCATGCGCGGCCGATCAATGGTACACTGGGTCTCTGGTTTCTCCTTCAGGCCCTCTCTCTAAACAGGGTATGTTTCTTTTAGAACCCTATATGTACTACTCTGTACCTTCAGGTATGATCGGTCCGCACAATAACAATGTGCCCATGTCCTCCCCGCGTCAGCAATCGGTTACCAGCTTTACCATTTATCGGTACGCCTTAACGGATTACCTGAGCATTCAGACCACGCCAGCTATCAGCTACCGGTGGAAGCATGGAGATACAACCAGTAGCGGCCTGAAAATTGGAGATGTGCCAGTTGATCTCATGTGGCGCTATCTTACGGCAGATCCCAAACGGTTTATTCCCACACTCAACCTTATTACCGGCGTTTCCTTTCCTACAGGTGATTACTCTCACCTCGGACGCTCACAGGATGGCGTTGGCAGCGGCGTTTACACATATCGCGCGACATTAACTGAACAATCCACATACACCATGCCCAATAACCATGAGTTGCGGTTACGGCTATGGGCAACCTTCCGGCGCGCTCTTAATTCTGCTCATCTAAGAGATGTTACCAGTTATGGTACCACACGCGGTTTTCGCGGCCACGGACAGCCCGGCATGTATGGTGAAGCAGGATTTTCCTTGGAATATGGCATTACACAGCGATGGGTTTTTGCAATTGACGTGGCACGAGATTGGGCTAATGGCACCCGCCTAAAAGGCCATTATGCTTCTGCTTTGAAAGTAGATGAACTGAGTTCCGGTTCGGGAGATTGGCAGGTTGCCCCAGCACTAGAATACAACTGGACACCTAATTATGGCGTTATTGCTGGTGTTTCCGTGTATTATGCGGGACATAACACATCCCGCATTGTATCACCACAATTTGCCTTTAACGCATTATACTAACTAGATTTACAGAACTCAGGTCATTTCCCTTATTCATTATTTTCCTACCCCCCACTCATGAGTGGGGGTTTTTCTTCAGCGCCTCCGCCAGCAGCTGTTCCAGTATAAAAATCATCACTTGCAATTGTGCCCATAAAAGGAATTTCCATATGAGTATGCGGGTCTATACCTCCCGGCATTACCAATAACCCTGCGACATCCACAACATCACAACCCGATGGTGTTTCTATCGTGTTTGCTACATGAGCAATTTTTCCATCTGGGCCACACAGAATGTCTGCTCGCATACTGCCTTCTGCTATAATAAGCGCTCCGCCTTTAACATGAAGCAGGAGAGGACTGCCTTTCTGTTTTCCAATCGTTAAAGGATAAATGATATTTTGTATCGAAATCGTATTTTTATTCTGACTAATTGGTCAATAATATATTTCGTATTCGAATCGTAATGTAGGAAAGCATTATGGATGGAACACATCGTAATCGTTTAATAAATGAAGAGTTAGAACCATCTGCTACACGCACATGACAATGGAAAGATTATCTGCTTTTATGGATGTCGGACATTCATAGTGTAGCAGAATACATCACCGTTGAAAGTCTATTCACTTTAGGCCTTCCACTATACGATGTATTTGCGGCCCTACTTTTTGCTATCCTACTCGTACAATTAGCCTGCAACCTTATAGCCGTACCAAGCTTTAGGGCATCGGAAAATATTGTATGTATCTTGTGTACGGAACAACATCACAAAACGCTGTAGCTCTACAGCTCAATTGAACTGACTATTTTTAAAGGAAAATTACGTTATGGCGGAGAGAGAGGGATTCGAACCCTCGGTACGCTATTAACGTACACACGCTTTCCAAGCGTGCGCCTTAAGCCACTCGGCCATCTCTCCGACGCGAGAGAGGTAATAGCAAAATTTTCGGAACAAACAAGACCTAAAGCGGAAAAAATAAAGTTTTTATCTCAACCAACGGCTGAAGTGCGCGCATTATGGATAAAACGCGCAATTGCATCCGGATTCTTAATGCCAGGCGCACTTTCAACGCCGGATGAAACATCCACCGCTGCTGCTCCGGTTGTTGCAACGGCTTGTCCTACATTTTCGGGATTTAGCCCCCCCGCCAACATCCACAAATAAGCAGGTTTCCAACCTTGCAGCATATCCCAGTTCAAGCGCTGCGCATTACCACCCGGGCGTGTTGCATTAACTGGGGGCTTAGGCTCAATCACAAGCCGTTCCACTATGCTTTGTTGTGGCAAGTCTGCCTGTGAGGCAACTGGAATGGATAACCAAACAGGCAGCCCAAACTTGTCTTGTATCTGCACGGCGCGTTCAGGCGTTGTATAAAGCTGCAATATATCTAGATCGACCTGACCCAACACGCGTTCCAAATCAGCATCGCCAGGGCGTACAAAGAGCCCGACTTTCTTGATGCCGTCTGTAACCCGGGCAGCTAAAACCTTTGCCCGCAATGCATTTATATAGCGAGGAGAGCGTTCAAAAAAAACAAAGCCGACCCAATCTGCGCCATATTTCATGCAGGCTTCCAGCCCGGCTTCTTCTGTAATGCCGCAGATTTTTACGCCTGTCCGAACGCTGCTCATAACCTACTCCAGCTATATGCAGCAGATTTATGCTGTCAGTTCCGCAGCAATTGCTGCTGCTGCTGCTGCTGGATCTGCAGCCTGAGTTATGGGTCTTCCCACCACAATCCAGTCTGCTCCGGCAGCGCGTGCTTCCGCAGGCGTCATAACGCGTTTCTGATCACCCTTAGCTGCTCCTGCGGGCCGAATACCTGGCGTTACCAACACAGGCTTGTCACCCAGAACTTCTCGCAGCGCCTTGAGTTCATGCGCGGAGCAGATCAATCCATCCATCCCGGACTTCATTGCCAGATGCGCCAAGCGCAAAACCTGCGTGCGCGTATCATCCGGCACACCTACTTCTGCCAAGGCCTGATCATCCATACTGGTCAACACAGTTACAGCCAGCAGTAATGGGCGCTCTCCTTCCGGGAAAGCCTCATCACACGCCTTGCGTGCAGCTTTCATCATTTCTGCACCACCAACAGCATGCAGTGTCAGCATACGAGGGCGCAAATGAGAAAGCGCTTTTACAGCGGCTCCCACAGTATTGGGAATGTCGTGCAGCTTAAGATCCAGAAATAAAGGCCTCTGCCCAGCTAGATCTGCCACAGCCTGAAAGCCTGCTGCATAAGCAAATTCCATACCAAGCTTGATAACACCCGCAACACCTTGCACCGCATGCGCCCATGCCTTGGCCTGCGCCGGGTCTTGCGTATCCAACGCCACAATCAAACCTATTTGCCTTGCTGTATCAGACATGTGGTTCTGCTCCATTTGCAGGCGAAACAGGCGGAGTCGCTATGGCTACGGGCGCTGGGGCCACTGGCATGCTAGATACGGCCTGCACTTGGGCAAGCTGCGCTTCCAGTTCTTTTACATGTTGCTCTGCCTTGCGCGCACGCCGGCGTTGCCTGAATTCTGCCGTCCACAAACAGAAAGCTCCCAGCAAAAAGGCAACAGCAGCTACCAACAGCGCCAACACACCAGCTGAAGACTTCCAGCTATATGTCAGCAACCACATATCGAGCGGATCCTGATTACTGGCACTGAACACCACAAGCGCCAGCAGGAATGGGACAACAATTATCAGCCTGATCATGGCATCAAGTCGTAACCGTATCACACGCAAAGAACAAGCGACTGGATACCATCAACCGCAAGCTTAGTGATAAAATATTTCACACATTTTTAGACCGTTGCCAGAGCTACAACAGAAAAGAAGTTTATTGTGTTTCCTCTCGCCGCAACTGTCTGAATCTGGTAGGGCTGGTGCGGATTATATTGTTTTGCTCATTTTTCCTGAATAATGAGCTATTTTTGTTTGCGACATTACTCCTGAGGATCAGACATCCATCATGAATACCGAAACTGCAGATTCACTTGGCGGCGCATCTCACACATCTCCTGCGCCGTCTGTTATGATGGGAATCCAATATGTTAAATCTGTTGAATTTCAGGTTCTTGGGGCACCAGCCATTTACTCACGCGTAACAGAACGCCCTCACCTTGGTGTTTCTGTAGATGTACGTGCCCATCAAATGGGTGAAAACCAGCCCAACTTTGAAGTTGAACTGATCTTGCGCTGTCAGGGGCACCTTCCTGCACAACGAGAAGGGGAAGAAGTTGTCCCCTTATTTGATGTGAATCTGACTTATGCAGGTATCTTTACGCTGCAACATGCAACAGCAGAAACTTTTGAAACCTTGCTTCTTATAGAAGCACCGCGGCTTCTTTACCCTGCTGCCCGCAACATGTTGGCCACTCTATGCCGAGAAGCAGGCTTCCTACCCGTTATCATGCAGCAGATTGACTTTGCGGCATTGTGGCGCAACCGCCGTGCTGTAGGCTGAAAACAGCATTCAGGCCCTTTGATTTCCATACCTGAAAACGAAAGATGACAGACTATGCCAAGTAAAGCATCCGAAGCTTTATGGTACCCCTTTGACGCAAATTGGTACCGCGCAGAATACGGCGCAATTATGGATGCTCTGTTGTCTTTTTCTGACCATGAGCTTGAACAATGGTACAAGGTCGAAGGGGCATCCTCCGGCCATTCACCCAACAGATATTTCAACGAAGAATGGTACCGGGTAAATTGCTCCGAGGCAGCAGAAGCCATTACAAACGGCACCTGCGTTTCTGGCTTTGAGCATTACTGCAATGGGGGATACAAAAGCTTTTCTCCACATTACCTATTTTCCGAACGGTATTATCTTCAGCGCTACCCCGATATTTCGGAGCAAAATTTGCAAGCTGGCGGTTTTGTAAATGGGTATGACCACTTCCTCCGATCCGGCGATAAGGAAAAGCGCTCGGGCCATCTGTTTTTTGATCCAAACGTCTACATGCAAAACAGACCGACTGACCCAAGCCTGAACAGCCTTACGCCATTTATGAACCTACTTTATTCAGCACACACACTACCCAATTCCATTATGCTGTCTGATCACTTTAATCCTGCATGGTATCGTGCTCTCAGCCCGGATGCAGTTATGGCTGTGGAATATGGTTTTGCACCTAATGTGCTTTATCATTTCCTCAGCACCTTTACGCCTGATCGTTTCTAAGTTTTCCTTTCTGCTTTACAGACCCGTATTTTCCTGCGCTGAAGGAAGAAGCCCATGCTTGCTCTAACACAAGGTGACCCGGCAGGTATTGCGCCTGAAATTACTGTAAAAGCATGGCGCATATTGCGCGAAAGCAAGCTCCCCTTTGTTTTTGTGGGAGACCCTACCCTTCTGGAGCAACATGCCCCAGTACAGGCCGTGCGCTATCTGGAACAGGGATCGGATATCTTCTCCCACGCTATTCCCGTGCTCCCCCTCCGACTGGCAACACCTGCCTCTCCCGGAGAACCAGACCGTCAGAATGCATCCAGTGTTATTGAAAGCATCCGTCTGGCCGTAGAATTAGCCCAGAATGGTGAAGCCTCCGCTATTATCACCAACCCTATCAGCAAAGAGGTTATTCAAAGCGCGGGCTTCAAACATCCGGGGCACACCAGCTATCTGGCAGAACTATGCCATGTGCCTGGACAGGAAGTGATGATGCTGGCTGGGCCCTCTCTCAAGGTTGTGCCTGTTACCGTACATGTCTCCCTCCGGCACGCACTGGAGCAGTTAAATACAGAGTTGATTATTAAAACAGCCCGCACAGTTACCACTGGGCTAAAACGCGATTTTGGCCTGAAAGCCCCGCGCATTGCCGTGGCCGGATTAAACCCTCATGCGGGAGAAAACGGCTTGATGGGGCATGAAGAACAACAGATTATCATCCCAGCCATTAAAGCCTTACAGAAGGAGGGGCTTAATATTACCGGCCCCATGCCGCCAGATACCATGTTCACACCCGCAGCGCGCAGCCATTATGATGTGGCTTTGTGCATGTATCATGATCAAGGGCTGATCCCTCTTAAAACACTTGATATGGCAGAAGGTGTGAACGTAACGCTAGGGCTGCCCATTATCCGCACATCGCCCGACCACGGAACAGCCTTTGACATTGCGGGCCAGAACAAGGCAGACCCAAGCAGCCTTGTTGCTGCCATTCGGTTGGCCGCACAGCTTGCGCAAAACAGAAGGAACACAGCATGACTTCAGCTATCCGGCTTGGCGTCAACATTGATCATGTGGCCACCATTCGCAATGCACGTGGGGGCACATATCCAGACCCCGTTGCTGCGGCCCTGTTAGCTATTCAGGCTGGTGCAGATGGTATTACCGCCCATCTGCGTGAAGATAGACGCCATATCCGTGATAAAGATTTAGAACGCCTGCGTGCAGAAATTGCGGCTCCCCTTAATATGGAAATGGCTGCAACAGAAGAAATGGTTGGCATAGCCCTTGGCTTGCGCCCCCATGCCTGCTGCCTTGTGCCCGAACGGCGTGAAGAACTAACTACAGAAGGCGGTCTGAACATAGCGGGGCAACTAGAAACACTTACACCAAAGGTGCAAAAACTCGCACAGGCAGGCATCCGTGTTTCACTGTTTATAGATCCCTCCCCCGCACAAATAGAAGCTGCCGCCAAAACAGGCGCACAAGTTGTCGAACTCCACACTGGCGCTTATGCAGAAGGGAAAGCGGGAGAACTGGAACGCCTGCGTGCCGCAGCCATGCAAGCAGCCTCTCTTGGGTTGGAAGTGCATGCTGGCCACGGGCTGACATTTGAAAATGTTGGCCCCATCGCCAGCCTGCCAGAACTGCGAGAACTCAATATTGGGCACTTTCTGATTGGACAGGCCATTTTTGATGGTCTGGCAGCCGTTGTGCAAAGCATGAAACGCCATATTGCAGAAGGCACGGCCCTTTAAGATGGAAGAACCACAGGAATACAAAACACCCAAAGCCTTACTTGTAGCCGTTATTGGCATGGGTGTGCTGATTGTGGTGGGTGTTGTGGTATTGGCAGGCGTACTTATTCATCGCATGAGTAGTAAACCCACTCCGCCCAACCTTCCGCCGGTTGCGCTATCGGATGCGGCTCCATCTGCCAATCTTTCCACGGCACATGCTACATTACCTGCTGGTGAATACCTGTTAAGCGTAACACGCGTGCGGGATAACGTATTGGCCCTGCATGTTACAGAACAGGGGCAAGACCGGATTCTGTTATGGGATGTGCCAACCGGCCAGTTGCGTACCGGGCTGGATATAAACGCGGCACATTAACACTATGTCTTTGCTTTCTCCCCTTACCGCCATTGGGCTTATGAGTGGCACATCACTTGATGGCGTAGATGCAGCTCTCATACAAACTGATGGCACACGTATATTCCGGCACGGCCCAGCGCTGACCGTGCCTTATACGGCGGAATTACGGGCAGGCCTGCGCCGCATACTGGATGAAGCTCCTCAGCTTGCGTCTTCTGATCCTGCATTACTGTCTGCAGAACATGATCTGACAAAGGTGCATGCCATAGCTGTTGAAAAACTGCGCCAAATGGCACCTGATATGCCAGCCGATCTTATTGGCTTTCATGGTCAGACCATTCTGCACCAGCCTGGGCGCACATGGCAGATTGGCAATGCCATTGCGCTTTCTTCTGCTACAGATTTGCCTGTTATCCATGACTTTCGCAGCGCTGATGTACACGCAGGCGGAGAAGGTGCTCCGCTGGCCCCTTTATATCATGCAGCCCTTTTGCACGATCAGCCACGCCCCGTTGCAATCCTGAATATTGGAGGCGTTGCTAATCTTACTCTGCTGACCTCAACAGGTGAGATTCTGGCCTGTGATACAGGCCCCGGCAATGCTCTGCTGGATGACTGGACTTTCCGCCATACTGGCATCCCCTACGATAAAGATGGGCGCTTGGCACGCAGCGGTAAAGTGTCTGCATCTATTCTGAAGCAGCTCGTGGCACATCCATTTTTTAGCAAACCAGCCCCTAAATCTCTCGACAGGCTAAGCTTTCATACAGCCTTGCAAAATATTGCTGCGCTCTCCCCGGCAGATGGAGCTGCCACACTGGTTGCCTTTACTGCGGAAACCATTGCCCGCACGCCTTTACCAGAGCAGCCTCAAGCATGGTTTGTATGTGGCGGCGGTCGACATAACTCTGCTATTATGGAAGCACTTACTCAACGGTTACCCGGCCAAGTCTCTCCGGCAGAAATTCTTGGATGGAATGGGGATGCGCTGGAAGCCGAGTGCTTTGGATTTTTGGCTGTAAGAAGCCTGTATGGGTTCCCTTTATCACTTCCATCCACCACAGGTGTACCTGCCCCTCAACAAGGTGGTCGGTTAAGTTGCGGCGGCATTACACCATGGAAGGCGAAAGCTGTTTTAAACACGAAATTGCAGTATAATATTGCCTAATACATTTCATTGAACAGGAAAGACTCAAAACCATGAAACGCTTTCTGGCATTCGGCCTGTTGCTTGCTGCCCTTGGCGCGCCGGTACTAGCCTGTTCTGCAAGTGCGCAAACCGTTATTGACGGCAGCGATAAAAAGGCATCCCCTTTTGTAAAAAATACACTCAAGACGCTTACAAAACGCTTTCCGGATACCCACCCTTTTTTCCGCGCAATAACTACGCACCCCAATGCAGAAAAGAAGCAGGTTGTGTGTGGGGAAATCAGCCTGAGTTCCAGTAAAACACCAGAACCCGATAGCTTTATGCTGTTTGGTGCTACGGAAGGTGAAAACGCACCTATTGTTTATGAACCTCGTGAAATCCCACCATCTATTGATTCACGTGAAGTAAATCTGTGGATCAATCACGGAGCGGATCTGGCAGATTTGGAAGAAATGGGTTGCGTGCCAGAGGGTAGCTATCGGCAATATGGCGATAAGCTAAACCAAGTTTTACAGAATAAAAAGCACAGCGCCACACGCTAAAACATCAAGCTGTTTTTTCTGCCCCACTACAAACAGCACCCCTGTTTGTAGTGGAAAAGACACAACTTGGTTTCTCGAACCAAAAAGACATACAGAATAATTGACAGGCGGTAACTTTCATCGCCATCCTTCTCCCGGTCGCGAACAAAAAAAACAAAATGACCGGGTTTTCTGTAATGAAATATCTGAACCTCCTACTCGCCCTGCCCTTTTTAGGGTTACTTTGGACGCCCCTGTATAATAGGCACGATCCTGTTTTGTGGGGTTTTCCATTTTTCTACTGGTACCAATTCGCATGGGTACCAGTAACGTCTGCTCTTATCTGGATTGTCTGGAAAAAGGGGCAAAACACATGAGCACCATAAACCCTTGGGCGCTTGGCGTTTTTGTTTTCTTTTTTGCCGCGACCATTGTTGTTGGCAGTTCCATACAATGGATACGCGGCCTGTTTCATGCCAAACGTGATACCGACAGCCATGAGGAATGGTCACTCGGTGGGCGAGAATTTGGGCCGTGGGTAACATGGTTTTTGGTGGGAGGAGACTTTTACACCGCTTATACGGTTATTGCAGTACCTGCGCTGGTATATGCGGCGGGAGCATATGGCTTTTTTGCGCTGCCTTATACCATTATTGTTTATCCCTTCATTTTTCTTGTTATGCCAAAGCTTTGGAAGATTGCGCGCGCAGGCGGGCACGCAACAGCAGCAGATATTGTAAAAGCACGCTTTAACAGCCGGGCACTGGAAGTGATTATTGCCTTAACCGGGCTGGTAGCGGTTATGCCTTATATTGCGCTCCAGCTTATTGGTATCCGTACTGTGGTGCAGGCTTTAGGATTACCGGGCGATCTACCACTCATTATCGCCTTTATTTCCCTAGCCGCTTACACATGGTTGGGAGGGCTACATGCTCCGGCACTTACGGCCTTTATCAAGGATATTATGATCTATATTGCCGTGCTGGTAGCGGTAACTGTTATACCCCTACACACCGGCGGTTACAGTGCCCTGTTTGCCTCTGCGGTACATACAGATACGGTGCTTAAAACTGGGCAAAGCTTACCTTATGCTACCCTTGCGCTTTCTTCCGCTTTAGCTGCATTTTTATATCCTCATACACTTACGGGTATTCTGGCGTCTCGTTCAGCAGATACCATCAAACAGAATGCTGTTTTCTTACCCGCATACACCATTGTATTGGGGCTTATAGCCATGCTGGGCTTTATGGCGCATGCGGCTGGCATTAACACCACCAATACCTCCATGGTTGTGCCAATGCTGTTCCAAAGTGTATTTCCTGCATGGTTTGCCGGTTTTTGCCTTGCTGCCATTGCCGTAGGGGCATTGGTGCCTGCGGCCGTTATGGCAATTGGCGCGGCCAATCTGGTCACCAACAATTTGCTTCCCCCACAGGCAAATCCAGTACGCACCAGCCGCATTGTAGCTTTTATAGTAAAAATTGGCGCACTGATTTGCGTATTGTTCCTGAACGCGCAGTTTGCCATTGATTTCCAGCTTTTGGGAGGCGTGTTTATTCTACAAACATTCCCTGCGCTTATTCTGGGCCTGTTTCGTGTGCGCTTTTCTGCCGTCGCTATGCTGACTGGGTGGGCTGTAGGCACAGTTTTTGGTGTTAGTATTTGCTGGATGGACGGCCTAAAACCTATTCACCCCGTTAATCTGGGGCTATTTTCTGGCAATATTTCTACTGGCCTTCTTTCTCTGGTTATCAATATTGCCATAGTTGCACTTGTATCCGTAATGGCCCCCGCCAAACAGAATATCCCAGCTAATACAACTGCCTGATGCACAACAGGTGTTAAAAAAGGAAGGCTTATCCCAAGCCTTCCTTTTTCTTAGAAAATCTGCCGTTCCCATTAAAAATTCAGAAAAACGGTTGAAGCTTTTTTTCGATTTTCCGTTTTCTGGAATTCCAGTGTCTGGTCACGCACAAGCTGATAGAGATCTATCCCTTTCTGGCGTGCGGACTCTTCCAGTTCTGCGTAGATATCTTCAAGCAGATAACCTTTTTGTCCTACTTGTCGTGCAAGCAAAGGAGAACGATTCTGCTGGCGACATGTTTCCAAAAACACACTTAAAGCCGCCTCACCTTGGGGCTGTAAGTCCATGGGAGAACGCGCCAGAAAATCCACCTCTGCGTTCAGGCCTATAAAAACCCCACGAAACATACGGCTACCGGCATTAAAGCTGATAACAGCCGGAATGCCGCCGATAAACATCATATCCCGACCAGAAACCGACATTGCTGGGGATCTGCTCCTTCTGTTTCAAACGTAGGTGCTGCTATACTCTTTCCATGCTGTGCCAGAGAGCGCACATCACCGCAAACACTTTCCACACAGAGCTTTCACCATGAAAGACAATCGTTCCGTGCAAATGGATTTTCTTTTGCCAGATATCCGGCCAAACTCCGTGCAGTTGGATGCCGGAGCCGTATTATTGCCCGGTTTCGCTTTGCATGATGCTGAAGCCTATATGCTGGCTGTTCACCGCATTACGCAGCAAGCGCCATTTAGAAAAATGTACACCCCGGGCGGAGGGCAGATGTCTGTTGCCATGACGTGCTGCGGCACATTTGGATGGGTTAGCACATCACAAGGCTACAGCTATACCAGAGTAAACCCTTTTACTGGCCAACCTTGGCCAAATATGCCTACCATTTTTCAAACTTTGGCGCACAAGGCTGCCCAAAAAGCTGGTTTTGCACAATTCCAGCCCAATGCCTGCCTTATCAATTCTTACAGCCCTGGTGCACGCATGGGCCTTCATCAAGACCGCGATGAAGGATGTACGGAACAGCCTGTGGTTTCTCTCTCATTTGGCTTGGAAGCGGTTTTTCTGTGGGGAGGGCTTAAAAGATCAGATCCTACTCGACAAATTTTGCTCAGGGATGGAGATGTTCTGGTGTGGGGTGGGCCTGATCGCTTACGCTTTCATGGCATAAAACCCATTCGGGCTGGCACACATGCCAGAACAGGAGAAACCCGCCTGAATATTACCTTTAGATTTGTGGCGACTTGAACCAATTGAATTTTCTCATGGTGTTTTCTTATAAGGCAGAAATATATGCCCTCTTCTTTTAGCCGTCGTATTTTGCTTACGGGAGCAGCAAGCCTATTCTATTCCTCAACAAAGAAAAGCATGGCATCCGATACCCAAAACAACTTTACACAAGTGGAACGCATTTTTCAGGATGCCATCAAAAACGGTAAAACACCGGGAGCCGTTGCCGCCATTGCCCATAAAGGCCAAGTGGTTTGGAAAGGTGTGTTTGGGCAACGCGCACTTGTACCTCATCCAGAAGCCATGACATGGGATACGCTGTTTGATATGGCGTCTCTTACCAAAGTGCTCATTACTGCTCCGGCCATCATGCAGTTGTATGAACGTGGATTAGTCCAACTAGATGTGCCGGTTTGCCATTATCTTCCTAAATTTTCCGGACAAGGCAAACAGGAAATTACTGTTCGCCAGTTGCTCACGCACTATTCCGGTTTACCGCCAGATCTGGATCTTTCAACACCGTGGATAGGCCGTAATACAGCTATACAGATGGCATTTTCCTGCACGCCCATTCATCCTGCGGGAAAGCTGTTTGTTTATAGTGATATCAACTTTATCCTGCTTGGGCTGATTGTAGAAAAGCTCTCTGACCTGACCCTACAAGACTACGCAACACAAAATATTTTCAAACCACTGGGCCTAAAAAGAACCTTTTTTACTCCAGCTCCCACACTTTCCAGCACAATTGCCCCTACTCAGTATGATGAAAAGGGAAACCTTCTTCGTGGTATCGTGCATGATCCCACAACACGCCGGATGGGAGGTATCGCAGGTCATGCAGGATTATTTTCCTGCGCGGATGATATGACACGCTACGCCATTGCGCTGCTCAACAAACGCGCCGGGCGTTCTTCTCCTTTTCCACTTAAGGCAGAAACACTGGTCATGATGTCATCCCCGCAGCAACCTGCGGGCAAAACCGATCAACGAGGTTTAGGGTGGGATATTGCCACTCATTATTCTACCCCGCGAGGTGATTACTTTCCCATAGGATCGTTTGGCCATACCGGTTTTACGGGTACATCTCTGTGGTTAGTGCCGCAAACAGATAGCTTTGTTCTGATTTTAACAAACAGGGTTCACCCTTACGGAAAGGGCAATGTTATTGTCTTACGGCATGATGTTGCTTCTGCGGCAGCTTTGGCTTTAGAGCGCCTTTGAACAGCAACTTTATACAGGCAACTTCTTTTCAGTGTTCATAAAGGTGCTCACCTATAAACACCGAAAAGAAGTTGCCTAACATATAAAAATTTACCCGATAAATTTAGTCTTCCTGTCGGGCCATCCGGGCCTGCCGTTCTAACCATTTCTGAGCAGATACTTTGCGAGATGGATCAAGCATACGGTAAAGCCGGATCACATCATGCTCATCGGGTGTAATCACCAACTCAATATCTTCCTGCACGTAGCCGGTCAGAAAAATTTCTGGGTCAACATTAAAAAGTGCCGCCAGTTTGGGAATATGCTTTCTGGCGCTTCCTTCCCGTCCGGTTTCCCAAAAAGCGATAGCTGGCCTTGAAACCCCCAGCGCGTCTGCAACCTGCTGCTGCGTAAGTCCAGCGGATTTACGCAGGATCTTGATCCTTTGCCCAAGATCTATCCCGGGTGAAATAACGTCGTCCTGGTCAGCCATTGCTCTTTATATCCATTGCTCCAGAGTTACCGTGGTTCTTGTAGTATGCCCAATATTTTATGGTTGCCATATTTCATGCTCTGCAAAGTATGGCAGATCATTGCAAACTTAATAACCTGATAACATATTTTGTTATATGCAATAAGTAGTCTTAGATTTACAGAAATGCAAAATCAAAAATGTCTTTTTCCATAAATCGTTTAATATTAGCCATTATCTAACATAACACCCCAAATATAGTGCATCCATACACTTAAATATTGCATGCATCACAATGCAGCCATCTCCGCACAAAAGATGTGCATTATTGACATCTTTCTATGTGCCTATAAGATGTAACTGAAATACATTTTATACGGAATCCTCTCCATGCCTTCACCACTTGATGCAAAAACAATCTCAATCATAAAAGCCTGTGTCCCTGCGCTTGAAGCACACGGGCTGGATATTACGCAGGAAATGTATAAACGCCTGCTCTCCAACCCCGATATTCGGGATCTTTTCAATATGTCTCACCAAAAAGATGGAGAACAACCCAAAGCCCTTGCCTTGGCTGTGCTGGCTTATGCCCGCAATATAGAGAACCTAGGCGCACTAGGCGGCATGGTTGAACGTATTGCTGAAAAACATGTTGGACTGAACATTCTTCCAGAGCACTATCCCTACGTAGCTGATGCACTTTTGGGAGCGATTGCTCAGGTATTAGGTGATGCCGCCACCCCCGAAATTCTGGAAGCATGGGGGAAAGCTTACTGGTTCCTGGCAGAAATTCTAATTGGCCGTGAAGAACAGATTTACGAGGCCCATGCCGCAGCACCAGGTGGATGGGTAGGCTGGCGGCCCTTTACGGTACGACGCAAAGTGCGGGAAAGTGATACCATTACATCCTTCGAGTTGGTGCCTGTTGATAACAAACCCATTATGAAGCACGAAGCCGGGCAATATCTCAGCTTTAAGCTGGATGTTCCTGAGCATGGCTCACAACGACGCAACTACAGTATTTCCTCCGAACCCGGCGCAGATCATTACCGCATTAGTGTTCGTCGGGCAGATGGGGGTGTGGTTTCTCAATGGCTGCATGATACTGTGCAAGAAGGACAGGTTCTGGACGTTTCTGCACCAGCAGGAGATTTTACCCCCGGAACAGAAAAAAACAGCAAAATCGTTCTGCTGTGTGCAGGTGTTGGACAAACACCTTTTATTTCTACCCTTGGTGCATTTTTGAAAGATGGCACCAAGCGCAATATCCACTACATCCACGGTGTTCACACTGCACAGGATGAAGCATTTACGGATTATATCTCTACTTTGGCTGAAAAAGATGCTCTTGAAGCTGATATTTTCTATAGCCACTCCCCGTGCCCACAAACCGTTCAAGCAAGAACGTGACGCTGCATGAAGGCAGAATCAGCGCAGAATGGATTAAACCTCGTGTAGATATAACCGCAGATTACAATATCTGTGGCCCCGATAGCTTTATGCGAGATATGATTAAAGCTCTTACAGAAGCTGGTGTGCCGGAAAACCAGATTCATTATGAATTCTTTGGGTCTGCGGCTGATGCAGAACTTGTAGGCGCTTAATTTTACAATGTTGGCCTCTCTATTTGATGAAGAATAGAGAGGCCATTTTTAAACTTTAGTCGGCTATTCTGATGCGCTCAGAATGGCGTAATATGCGGGAAAGCCAGTTGCCCAAAGCCTGCATCCCCGTCACCAACACAATCAATACGGCGACCACTCCTAACATCACGGTAGTGTTAAAGCGCTGATAGCCATAACGAATAGCCAGATCCCCCAAACCGCCAGCCCCAATAGTGCCAGCCATAGCTGATGCACCCACCAAGGTCACCAGTGTAACCGTTATGCCAGATACAAGCGCTGGCATGCTTTCTGGTAGCAAAACATAACGGATAACCATCCACCGTGTTCCGCCCATGGCACGTACGGCATCCACCAATCCATGATCAACTTCCCGCAACGAAACCTCGGCAATGCGTGCAAAATACGGAATAGCAGCAATGGAAAGCGGGACAATGGCAGCCGTTGTGCCCAACGCACTTCCAACAACTATCCGCGTAAATGGAATAAGCAGCACCAGAAGAATAATAAATGGCACAGCCCGGATGGCATCAATCACCACACCAAGTAAACGTGGCAGCACAGGCAATGGGTAAAGGCCACCACGCCCTGCAACAACCATAAAAACAGCTAATGGCAGCCCAAAAAATACTGCAATAATCCCAGATACCAGCACCATTATCAGCGTTTCGACTGTAGCGTGCCATAGCAGATCAAGAATGAGCCGGGACATATCCTACCACTTCTGCTGCATGACAATTTTGCTGAAGAAAGTTCATGGTCGCAACGGAAACATCTCCAATCTGCAACAAAACATCCAACACCTGATATTCCGCATCCTCAGCAGGAATAACGCGCAACAAAGAGGCCTGTGTCTGGCACATCTGCTGCACGTTTTGCAGTAACGGCGCCATAATTAGGTTCTGGTCCACCGTTAACCTGACCACTGCATGACTCCCTTCTTGTGGGCTGCGTTCCATATTCGGGGGTAAGGCAGCTTGTAGGCTGGTTTCTTCCAAAATATCCGCCGGAAGGCCTCGTGCCACAACCCGGCCATGATCCAACACAAGAACATGCTTGGCTAATGCACGCACAACGTCCATTTCATGCGTAATAAAAACAATAGTCAGCCCCAATTCACGATTGATGCTGTTTAACAAAGCCAATATCGACTCTGTCGTTTCAGGGTCCAACGCAGAAGTGGCCTCATCACACAACAGCAAGGCAGGTTGTGCTGCAAGGGCACGGGCGATACCAACACGTTGCTTTTGCCCACCAGAGAGCATAGCCGGATATTTATGAGCATGATCGGCCAAACCCACCAGATCAAGCAGTTCCGATACACGCTTCACGCGCTGATCCCGTGGTATGCCTGCAATTTCTAATGGCAAAGCCACATTGGCCGCTACAGTGCGGGATGTCAGCAAATTGAAATGCTGGAACACAAGCCCAATACGCCGGCGTAAAGGAATAATCTGAGATTCTGGAAGAACCGCCAGATCCTGCCCTTCTAACAAAATACGCCCCGATTGAGGACGATCCAGCCCGCACAGGCACCGTAATAGGGTGGACTTGCCCGCCCCAGAGCGCCCGATGATGCCGAGACTATCGCCTTTTTCAACCGTAAACGAAATATCCTTAAGGGCAGGCTGCCCGCCAAATGAGCGGGTAAGATGTTCAACCTGTAAAAGACTCATGACCAACCCGGCACAACTGCACCATGAAAAGCCTGTGCCAACGCCTGTTTGACATTATCTTGCTGAAAAGCTGAAACCAGCTTGCTCACCCATGGTGCACCCTTATCTGCTTCGTTCACCGCAATAAAGCAGACATACGGGTTATTTTGTGGAGCTTCCTGCGCAATCCGCTCTTTCTGTAAATCAATACCTGCTTTGTTGGCCCAATCTGTATTTACCACAGCAGCATCCATATCTGGCAGTGCGCGCCCCACCATTCCAGCATCCATTTCTTTTACAGAAATCTGGCGTGGGTTTTCGGTAATATCCAATGCAGTCGGCACTAAACCAGCATCTTCTGCCACTTTAATCAGCCCCAGTTTTTGCAGCAACAAAAGGGCACGCCCTTCATTTGTTGGGTCATTAGGCACACCAATAACTGCTTTGTTGGGCAGTTCTGCAACAGACTTCCAGCGCCGAGAATACAAACCTATGGGAGACAGATACGTGTTGCCGACAGACACAATATGGAAATTCTTGGCCTTGTTCTGTGCTTCCAGAAATGGCCCATGCTGGAACGCATTTGCATCCAGTTCGTGCTCAGCCAATGCCTCATTCGGCGCATTGTAATCTGAAAACGGAATAATCTTGAGTGTCAGCCCTTCCTTGGCGGCATTTTCTGCCACCACACGCCAAACATCTTCATCTTCCCCGGCAATAATGCCGATCCGCAAAACCTGACCATCTGCACGCGCAACACCGTAGGGGGCCATCATGGCCACGCCCATTCCGGCAAGCATTACCCTACGGGATAAAAAGGACGAAGACATGATTTATAGTCCATTCCAGATAAATACGATTTTGTGTGTATAAACAGAAAATAACACGTAAATGTCAAGTTTATACGGGAGAGCCACCCGTACGCTCCTTACCCTTTGAACACAGGCCCTTCTGGCAACAGCTTGCCGGGATTTAGAATGTTCAACGGATCCAGCGTTGCTTTCAACGCCCGCATGACAGCCAGAGCCCCTGCCCCATGCTCGGTTTCAAGAAATTCCAGCTTGCCCAAACCCACACCATGTTCACCACTGCATGAGCCCCCCATCGCCAAGGCTCGTGCAACAATCTTGCGATCAAGATCAAGCGCGCGGGCATGCCCAGTATCACTATCTTCTGTCATGATCAGGGTATGGAAATTGCCATCACCAACATGGCCTAAAATAGCAGCCTGCAAGCCAGAGGCCGCAATATCCTGTCGAACGCCATCTATCAGATCTGCCAAGCGAGAAATGGGCACAATGCAATCCGTGCTGATAACACGCGCTGCAGGATCAATCGCCTTGGCAGCCCAAAACGCATTGTGCCGCGCCTTCCAAAGGCGTGCGCGCTCATCCGCCGTATCGGCCCACATAAAGCGCAACCCATTGTTTTCGCGCGCAATGTCTTCCGTAACACTCACCTGTTCACGCACGGATTCTGGCGCACCAGCAAATTCAAAAAACAGGGTTGTAAGAGGCTGTAGATCTGTCAGGCCAGAATAACTGATACTGGCAGCCATCTGCACATCGTCCATCAGTTCCACCCGGGCGATAGGCACCCCCATCTGGATGATTTCAATAGCTGTGCTGACGGCATCATGCAGATTTTCAAACTGGCAAATGGCAGCCGAAAGCTGTTCGGGAATACCATGGAGGCGCAACTGCACTTCTGTAATAATCCCTAGCGTGCCCTCAGACCCTACGAACAAAGACGTAAGATCATACCCGGTGGAAGACTTGCGCACCCGCCCACCAGTACGAATAACCTCTCCATTTGCCAGCACAACAGTTAACCCAAGCACATTTTCTTTCATGGTGCCGTAACGCACAGCGGCTGTGCCAGAAGCACGCGTGGCGCACATGCCGCCCAATGTTGCTTCCCCACCCGGATCAACCGGAAAAAACAAGCCCGTATCCCGCAACTGAACATTCAGCACTTGCCGGGTCAGACCCGCCTGCACACGGCAATCCAGATCAGCCGGATTAACTTCCAGCACTTCTGTCATACGGGAAAGATCAAGGCTAATGGCATGCTCTGGGGGCGTAACATGCCCTTCCACCGATGTGCCTGCCCCAAATGCAACCACTGGAACCTGATAATGATGGCAAAGCTTGAGCACTTCGGACACATCCGCCGTGCTTTCAGCAAACACCACGGCAGTGGGCATACGGGCCACCTGCAAAGCCTCTCCATGACTATGGGCTTCACAAACAGACTCATTGCACGAAACACGTTCATTAAACTGTGCTTTTAGTTCCGCCAGCACAGCCTCAGCCCGCTTGGCAGCGTCTGCATGGGGTAATGAAGTGTTTATCATGTTCTGTCCTGTCTTTCCGATAAGCGGCGACTTTTTAAATCGGCTGGCAAAGGTGCCGCAAATATCAACGGCTTGGTCTTGTATCTTAAATTAGTAACGCGGTGAGATCACACGATGGCGTACAACCTCTCCAACAATCACCAGTGCCGGACTTTGTATCTGCTGTTCGGCCACCAGTGCTGGTAGGGTCGCTAATGTGCCCTCGCATACTCTCTGCTCTGGCAAAGTACCTTTTTCCACAACAGCGACAGGCCAGTTTTCAGGCAATCCGTGCTTAACAAGCTGGGCACAAAGCTGAGAAAGCATTGTTAGCCCCATATAAATCACCACTGTCTGATTTTTAAGAGCAATGGTTTCCCATTCCAGATTCAGCACGCCGTCTGCACGTGCATGTCCCGTAATAAACAGGCAGGCCTGCGCGCAATCACGATGTGTAAGTGGAATACCAGCATATGCCGCACATCCATTGGCAGCAGAAATACCCGGAATAATCCGGAACGGTACACCGGCCTCTACCAATGTTTCCAGTTCTTCCCCGCCTCGGCCAAATATAAAAGGATCTCCGCCTTTCAGACGCAAAACCCGCTGGCCAGCCTGTGCACGCCGCACCAGTTCATGATTAATGTCTTCCTGTGGCAATGTATGACGATTGCGCTTTTTTCCTACAAAAACACGTTCGGCATCTCGCCGCACATAATTCAAAATTTCTGGACCAACCAGATTGTCATACAGAATAACGTCCGCATCCTGCATAAACCGTAAAGCAGCCAGAGTTAGCAAATCAGGATTACCCGGCCCTGCCCCAACCAACCAGACCTCACCGCGGGCAGCGTTCCCCTCTTCCAGCTCCTGCAGGCTGCGTGTGGCTTCAACCGTATTGCCTGCCAAAGCAACGCGTGCACCTTCTCCATCAAGAAAATGTTCCCACAACTGCCGACGTGCCGAAGTATCAGGGATACGCTGGCGCAATTCATCCCGCATAGTGGACATAAAATCTGCCAGACGGTGCAGGCCTTCTGGCAGAACACGCTCCACCATTGTTCTTAACCTACGGGCAAGAACGGGAGCGGCTCCTCCAGTAGAAATAGCAACCTGCACTTTCCCTCGTGTGACCAATGCAGGCGTAATAAATGTGGAAATAGCCGGATCATCCACGGCGCAAACTGGCACATTCTCCGCTTTGCATAGAGTGGCAAGTGCTTGGTTCAGATCTCGATCATTGGTTGCCAGATAAACCAGACGACAGCCAGCAAGGCGCGGCTGCAAATCCTGTGCAGATGTATCCTGCGGAAAATGGTGTATGGTGCCTTTATCCACCATCCGTTCAAGTTCGGAACACAAGGAAGCCGAAAGCACCTCAACCCGCGCACCTGTGGATACAAGAAGCTGCACCTTGCTAGCGGCAACATTTCCGCCACCCACAACAAGAACCCGCTCGCCTTCCATGCGAAACACGACGGGAAACCAACCTGTATTTTCTGACAAACCTTGCATAGCGCCTCTGCAAGCAGGCTTCTGCTCTAGATGCAAGAGCCCAAACACCTCAAACGCGAAAAAGATTTCCAGACCCTACCTTTATGGGCAAAAAGCCGCCTGTTTAATGTATGAAAATTGCTGACATAAATTGAAACGCACCTATTCAATATTTGGAAAAGTTATATTCTCTGAAGCTCGATGTTGACCCAGCTTACCAACTTCACCCTTGCTACATGACCTTTATGAACCTTCCCTATTATTATCATATACTTTTGAATGTTTGCGTTAGCTCTCCCCTGTAATTGGCCGTATTCTGCCAAAAATCAAACGTTTGCCTGCGTTTTTCCACCAAAACGTATACACCTCCAAAGAATCTGCTTGTGCTGAAGATATTTTTCTCGTAGGAAGCCGCATCAGCCTCTTGTCCCGTTCGTCTAGAGGCCTAGGACACCGCCCTTTCACGGCGGCAACACGGGTTCGAATCCCGTACGGGACGCCAAGTTTTTCAAGGACTTGCAGCAGGTTAATCTGAAAATCGTTGATTTTTGAGCCAATCCCGAGCCAAACTGGGAGAGGATCGAATAACGATGACCAAACCACCAAAAGAGACCCTCAAGGACCCTGTGACAGGGAAGCCGTTGCCCAAGGGCGTCTGGTATCGTGGCCCCGGCCAGTATCAGGCCCGCAAGATGGTGAACGGCAAACGTCACCGCGAAACCTTTGCGTCAGCCAGCCTCGCCCGCCGCTGGCTTCAGGACGTACGGGCCAAGGCGCATGTGGGCCAACTTGAGCCACCCACACGCAAGAGAAACCAGATCACTTTTGGTGAACTCTTTGAGCGCTTCGGCCGGGAGCGCATGACAGAACGCGATGCCGATCGTATGGGCCATCTTCCAGCCCTTCTTAGTTCCGACATTGCCTTATTGAAAATCGACAAATGGACCAATGGCGATGTCCGGGATTTTCGTGACACCATGCTGGCAGCGGGACTGGCCAAGGGAACCGTCGTCAAACGCCTGAACATGATTGCGGCCATCATCGAGTACGCCAACTCGGAATGGGACACGACCATCCTCAATCATGCTTCCGCCAAAAGGACCAAACGGCCCGAGGGAGCGGATCGCAAGAGAAACCGGAGATTAAAGGACGGCGAAGAAGACGAACTTCTGCGGGCTGCTTCTCGGCCAGACGGGGTTTTCAGGCATTACCCTGATGTGGTGTGGCTCATCAGGTGGTCGATTGAACAAGGCTGCCGCTTAGGGGAATCTCTCAGTCTGCGCTGGCAGGATATCGACTTCCGCAGGCAGACCATTTCCCTCGCCCGTGTGAAGAGTGACCGGCATAGAGAAGAGCTCGGTCCCGAGATCCGCCCCATGACCAAGGGTGCACAACGTGTCCTGATGGAAAAGCGGGCCACCATGGAAACGGTACCAGACCGAAAAGATTTTGTCTTTTCGGTGGGGGAGAGAAAAATCTTTTCTGTCCTGTTTGGTCGCATGACCCGGCAGGCCGGAATTCAGGGCCTGACCTTTCATGACTTGCGCCATGAAGCGACATCGCGTCTGGCGCGCTATCTGAACCCAATTGAACTGACCCGGGTCACAGGCCATCGAGACCTGAAGTCGCTCAATCGCTACTATCAGCCTGTGCCAGGAGATATTGCGGACAAGACGCGCTAACTGCCAGCCAGGATAATCAAAGGTAACCAGAGCGCGTTTTACTGGAAGCCGATAACACGGGTGAAGAGGAAGGCTGCCAACGCCATCACGGAGAAGAGAAACAGATCAGGATGCGGGCAGGTCAGAACCAGTGCACCTCGTCCGCGCTGACGGCGGCGACGCTTTTCAAACCGTTCGGTTTCAAAAAGCTTTTCTTCAATAAAGAGATCGAGATCTTCCTGGCGAAACAGCCGCATGCTGCCGATCTTGACGGACCGTGGGCCAATTCGCTGCGAAACCCAGTTGGCCAGCGTTCCCTTGGCGATCCCAAGATAATCTGCTGCCTCTTGATACCGCATCAATCCCCGCCTTACATAGGCGGAAATACGTTGTGAGGCGGACGCCGGTTCCAGACTATCCTGTTGAGGCAAGCGTGTAGCGTTTCGTGACATGATGACCCTCTGCGATGGCCAGATCCGTGACACTCACGAATCACTTTCTCCTTTAATGATAACTCACAATTCTGAAACCGCCAGCGAGGGATAGAAACCGGCCGAGAATGATACCCCTATTTTCTGAGCCAAAAGTGCTTCCATCAAGCGCCGCTTCTCCTTATGAAAAAATCGTTCAGGAAAGGCGGCCTTCGGGGGGAAGCCGAATGTCAGGTTTCGGATAGGAACTGGAAAACCGGACATTCGTTTAGTAGTTCTATTTATAATTCCCGCTCGATTATAAATTAGAGTTTTTCGTGTAAATCAGATAATTAACAATATCCATCAATACAATGCCATGAAAAACACCCCGTCCTAGCCTGATGAGGGTGCCCCCTGTTCATGCCGTGCTCTAAAGGAAAAATTCTTTCAACTTTCACTGCTAACCCGCCATTTGAAGGACTTCAGCTTTCACTGTGTCCGAAAATGAAAGGGCTTGTTCACGTTCAACAAAATCGCTGATCGACGCCTTTCCTGAAACTATTGAATTGAGCACTTCAGTCATCACTGTCTCGAAGGCTCTAACAACCTTATCCGGCGTTCCGGCTAACCTGTGCTCGAACAGCAGGGCGTCGTGCATTGGCAAAACTACTTTCACATCATCGATGGAAGCGACCGCCAAGAGTGCCCGCTTAAATATCAGAGATGCCGTCCCCTGAACAACCTGACTGACCGCTGATCGTTGCTCCTTACCGCTCAACTGTCCCTTTCCAATCCTTCGGTAGTGGTTACCTAATACCGTAGCAACGCGGCCAGTACCTTGGAACTCGGCCCATATCGACCTCTTCCAATCCTCATACCGCTGGAAAAGCCGGAATGCCTCCTTTGCCTTTTGCCTTTCCACTCCAAGTGAATAGGCGGCGTCGATCAAAGCTTTTCTGCTCATCCCATACGCATAGGACAGGAACAGCTGCTTGGCGGCTTTCCGGTTATTGACCAAACCTAAGTGTGTGTTCGCAAATAGATCATACATGTCGCCTGCAGCGTAAAGACGCTTAAGCTCTTCATCCCCGGAGAGAGCGGCCATTATACCCACCTCGAATTGGTCAAAATCGACGTAGCAAAGTTTGGCACCGGTGCGTGCGGAGATGATGGATCGATATCGCTTCGGAATATTCTGGAGGCTGGGGCTGCGCAGCTGGACGCGCGACGTGCGTGACCCAAATACATCTACGACCGGTCGAGTGATGTTGGTAGCCAATGTTAGAGAACCCAACACTCGACGCGTAACGTCAAGGGCAAGAAGCGCCATAGTGTCTCCGCCGAAGTCGCGATCGTGAGGTACGAATTCCAGAAGATACTCTATAGATACTTCATCAAGTTCGAAGCCTTCCAAAACGAGCTTGGACTCCAAAGCGCGTCTACTTGGCGTCTCAAGCGGCATATCATGCTTCGCAGAATAAGCCTTGAGCGCTAGGAAGTAGTCATGCTCCGCCTGTGACCGCTTTTCTGAAAGCCCGATTGTATCAATTGAAATTCCAGCTGACATGGAGAGCTGAAGCAGCCGATATGCGGGGACTTCGACGGTGAAAAAGCGTTCCAACTCGCCGTTTGCAGATGCTTGCTCGCAGAGCTTGAGATACATCGCCTCGATCGCGGTAGCGGCCTTGCAGACAACTTCTGCATCAAAGGGCGCGCCTTTGTTGAACATCTTTCTGTATCTGTCACAAACGTCTTGCTCAGCTCCGTAATGTCCAAGTTGAGTCGTAACATCGCGCTTTTCCCGTGAGAGCCGGTCTTCGGGAATGCCGCTGGTCGAGATACGAAACTCGTCAACGTCAACAATCGTTGCTGGCAAAGTTCCCGTTCTGTCGAACAAGGCGTCGCGAATCATCCAGAAATCATGGCAAACCACAACTTCTGTGAAGCTGACTACGGTGGCGGCATCGGTTTCCTGAAGCTGACCATCTCGGAACCAATAGTAAGAGTCGCCTCCTCTGTCGGTAAAATCTTTTACAAAAAGCATAAGCCTGAACGAGCCGTCAGTCATATCCGCTGACCTCATCGACAAGATTCAGAAGATCTGTGCTCTCGCGGACAGCAAAAGGAAGGCCGTCCTCGTTGCAGTGTTGCTCAGCCCTGCGACCAGTTCCCTTCAGAGAGATCGGCACACTGCCATATAGTGGGCGCAGCGCATCCTGATCTAGTATTGAAGAGGCTATCAGTAGGTACCGAGCGTTTTGATATGGCAAAGATACAAACTCTTTGATGCATCTTTCTATGATGACCTTTTCATCTACGCATCGTAGCCATATCAGGATGGCCGCTGCTTCTCCCGACTTTACGTCTTCACGTAGCTTACTTTCGGCTAGCGTCACGAGTTGATCAGATCGATATTTTCGAACAGCCAGTAACATCCAGATATTGTAGTTTTGCCAGTCATGGATTGCTCCGTCTTCTGCGAGCAGAAACGCCTCCAACGCTGGCATGCAGCGGCCATCGCGGTCCAACGTCGCTATTAGCCTACAGTATTGGTCAGTTGAAACTGCGTGCTCAGATAACGAGCGCGACAGGGTATCAAGCAGATCAATCGATAATGAGTCACCTACATCGAAGAGGCCGGACTCAACGATTTTTGCTACCCGGTTCACGGCGAAACGGAAGGTTCTTGTCTGCGAATCTCCATCGGCAATGCACCGACTAAGAATGCCAAAAATATAAGTCACCGACTTGGTCACGATGCGACGACTGCGAGACTGCCACATTTGGTTTATCGCGATTGTAGAGCTGTCTTGCGAGGGGAAAAACTCAGCAACTCTTTCGCTCGAAACGTCCGGGGAGAGAATTTCGGTCTTGTTTGCGTTGATGTTTAGCCCGACCGTCCGCAGCTCCCTAATGAGGTCCTGTAAAGCTCGCCGAGCGTGGAGTTCAGAGTCGGCAATGATGCGTATGTCGTCCACGTAACGGAAGTAGTCATAACCTTTCCTCGTCATTTCCTTATCTACAGAAGACAGGAGAATGTTTGACAGAAACGAGGAAGCATCGCGGTTCTGAGGAAGGCCATGATCGCGGCTGAACGTCCATTGCGTTAGTAGCCGGTCAAGCGTGGCGATCGCATTGCGAATCTGAAGCTTTTCCGGGCCGGTCGCCTCGATGTCAGGAACAGCCTTTTCGAGTGCATTTACGATCTGAACCCGCGACACATTCTCAAAAAAATTACTTAAATCGGTAATTAGTAGATGGCGACCTGATCTACGGAAAGTGAGCGTCACACCCTCAAAAGTAAACCAACGGTCTATCTTGTTTTTAAACAGATACTTCGCATCCAGAGGTGCTGGATCATAGCGGTAGCTCAGCACTCTGTGGCCGAGGAGAGGGTCATAAAAAGGTATGAGAAAGCTACATATCGATTGATAAACAAACCGATCAAAGAAGTCGGTTTCTAGCCCATATCGCTCTCCGAATCCCTTCTTCGGTATATTCCGAACGACGCTGCGAGTGCCACAATATACACCGTTCCACTCCTGCAAAAGCGATATGATGATTCGCTTTGCTTCAGCTGGATTATTGAATAAATCGTCATACTGAAGACAGTCAAAATACCAGTCGTCGCGCATATCCTGACGCAAATGCTTTAGCACAAGGTCAAAGTTAACCGGAAACCCAAGCGCTTGCCCGTTTAACCAAAAAGCAGGATTGATTACATAGTCAACTCGTTCATTGCTGTCCATTGGTCGGCTTCCCTCAGTGTGCTCACGGATGAGAGTGCGCTCAAATTCCGCAAGAGCTGCGAAGACGAGGAAGACCAAGATTATGAGCGAGACAGGCGGCTTCAATCAGATCCCGCTTAGGTAGCCACTTTTGGTCGTTCTCAGAGAGAATCTCTTTCCTGGATTGGAATAATTGAAGTAGACCGTAACCGATCTGGGACACTTTAATAAAATGAGTTAGGCGTGTGCGATGAAAATCACCTTCTCCGGTACCCATCACCTGTGTCTTGCCTTGTAGCCGCCTAAACGCAGCTGAATGCAACATGCGTGTGCGGTCTCTCTGAAATGGTGAACGAGGGGCTCCTGAGCGTTGGGGCTGATTTCCATAAAGTTGCTCTTTAAAAAAGCTTAAATCAGAGGTCATGGGTATGTCCTGCTTCTAATGATCTAGGTCGATTTTAAGTCGAAAATTTATGCTTTCCAATGTCGGCCACAAGGAAGCTGCCATGCTACATCATCGTCACGAAGGCAATAAATTTATTATTTGGCTTCTGGGCTCATTCGACAGTTCAGATTCGAACAGATGATGTCCGCTGTGTGGAAAACCAGTTGGCAGTGTGTATGTCTGACATGTAGGCGATACCTGACTGGCTTCTTCTCGCGTAGCCCCAAGATAACTGGTCGTCCTGTGTAGTAAAGTCTGCTGTACCCATAGCTTCGCTGCCTTCACTACACGGAAAATATGCGGGAAAGAAGATTTTATTCGTTATTTAGACGACCATCTCCATCCAGTTGCAGCCGAGTTGGAACAGATGCGGTATTTTGCAGTAACCTGCAAACAGCAATATTTGCATCAACAAATCCTTCCCAGCTGTATTGCTCTGCATAATGTATTCGATATTGTTGGTCCACTCGACAGATATCTGGCCGCGTTTCATAAATAAGGCAGTGCTTGTTCGCATCATCGTAGTAACGACATGCTCCATCTCCCCGGTCTAAATACCGTGTTTGCTCTGCCAGATGCACATGACGACAACACAGCCCGCACTGCGTACAGGGAAACGATTGTAGCATCACAGTAGCGAGGTCAACCAATTCCGGGTACTCGCCACATTATCCATTTCGAACGGCAATACGATGCCACGAGCTTCCACTTCTTGCTTTAGCATTACAGTGCGCTGCAGCTCATCGTTACAAGCCTTCAGCTCCAGCGTGAAGGTTTGCAGTTCTCCTGGATCCAGATTGAATTCTATCTGACTTAACTCAATTAGGTAGCGATCCAGTTTCGCATTAATAGCCTGAAACTGTTTGATCGTTTCTGCATAAGGACTTAATAAGCCCATATAAGTCCAGATTTTTTCCGCTATCGCGCTATATAGCAAAAAATAACTGAGCCCCAAAGTTAGCACTCCGGTTACAAGGGCACCAGCAAACCCGGCTAACTCAGCGCCAAATGGAAAAGTGCAAATTGGCAGCAACTGAGTATAGGTTATTGACCCAACTACCGTAGCGACACTTATGCATAATAGCGAAGTCACCGCCTGACAGAGTTCAACAAAATTGAGCTGGTCAGGATTGAATATTATCAATTTGATGGCCTGAACCAGTTGCCCCCATACCTCACGAATGATTTTGATCGTCGTTTTTTGGGTGGTGGCAAAAATGTTGAATATTGTCGTTGTTAGACTTCCGAAGATTCCCGCAAAAACACCGTCCTTAAATGTTTGCAGAAAAGAACTAAAGCGTGCCTTGACCCGTTCCCAGATACCTTTGAGAGACTTATTGATGCTTTCAACGAACACTTCAAATTTAAAGTTTTTTTTGAGATTCTCAAGTAATATCGGTAGTTGCTCACGCAACTCAAACCAGATCTCTGCCATGATAACCCCAAGCATCTGCCGAGTGCCCATGGCTAGACCAGCCATGCCCGCAGCACGAGCTGTTTGGTGCAAAAACTTACTACTGGTATAATAGGTGTAATTTATTTGCTGTTCATATGGCGCACGTGCTTTTTCATCACGTTTACGCATGGCTTCGGGATCGATCGCTTTCAGTTCGGTAAGCTTCTTCTCAGTTGCATGAATCTTGCTTTCCAGCTCTCGCGCTTTGTTCTGCTGCTGCGGCGTTTCACGAGGCATGGCCTCAAGGCGCTTGCGGTCTTTAGCTAACGTTGTTTCATGTGAAGTAATCAGGCCTGGAAGCCTCTGTAGATACTCATTGATCGATAGTTGTTTTTTCGATTTATTAACAGTCTCGTGCGTAGGTTGCAGATTACTGTCCTGGTTGGCCAGTTTTACTCCATCCAGTCCTGCCAGCACGCGCCCCGCGTCATCATGAATTTCCTTAGTGCTAATCACGTGATCGAGGTTGCGCTTCTCATGCGTTCCCATCTCTGTGTTACGGTAAGAATCGTGTAAAGTTGCGTTGGCCTGCTGAGTTTTATTCTTCTGGCCTGTAGCTATGTAATTGGCATTTTTATGGTAAGCTGTGCTGTCATACTCACCGCGTTGTTCATAGCGTTGTTGCTCAGTGGCTGTTGCCCACACACCATTACGTACGTTGTTTATGGTATCGACTTTGCCGCCTTTCTTGTCTTCGAAAAGCAGAAAATCCAGACCAAAGCTGGTTACCAAGCTGTTTATTATGGTTTTCTCGAGCTCTGCAGCCCAGGGGAAATCTTGTGCGGCGGTGTGCATAATGGCGTCCATAAGACTTAGATAATATTTAAGGTAAGCGCAGGGCTGTTAGGCCCTGCCATAAGTCAAGCAGGCTCTACACAGGCAGCACTTGCCGTGGCTTTGTGGATCTCCCTATCCAATTCATCGGTATTGAGGATCATCGAACCGTCTGCGTCCGTTTCCATCTCAGGCAAGCCATTTTCATCTTTTACAGCCTCACCATTAACATGCTTAGCCTTGAAAATCGGCGTGGTGATCAGGTCGACAAGGATAGCCGCCAGAGCGTAGCCATTGCTAATCGCACGCATGATAGTGTCATTTAGTTGCGTCAGAACGGCTTGTGGATCCTGCTTAAGCACTTTGGCAGAATCGATTTGGCTGGCAACAGCCTTTAGAATATCAAAGTAATTATCAAACTGAACGTAAACCGACTTCAATACGTTAAGAATATCGGATGCATAATCCTCAGTTTTTTCGAGCTGATGCTGGGCTTTTTCCAGCTTTTCCACTGCGCTGTCGACTTCATCGTTGGCCTTGTGGGCGTTTTTCAATGCTCCTTCGCCATGAGTGTTGTATGCCCAGCCAACGATGGCCAGCACTGGACCAGCTACTGCAGCACCGAGAATTGCCGTGCCACCGGCCATACCTAAGCCACCAGTCGCGAGCGAGCCACCGCCAATCGCTGCCAATGTGGCGTTAGTGGCAGCTACACCAGCTAAGGAGGAAATAGCGGTACCAGTGGAGGCAGCACCCAGTGCCATTACACCACCGTATATGGCAAACCCGGTAGCAGCGCCGGTCAGACCGGCTCCCGCTGCCGCCCCCAACACGCCAATGGCGGTGTAGCTGTAACTCTCAACGCTTTCCAGCTTATGCTGAGGAATGTTGATTTCCAATTTATCCTGACGGCCAACATTTAATTTTTGTAGCAATGCATCAGCAAGAGTTTTGAACTCATTAAAACGCTGACCGATGCTCAGCTCTTCCTTTCCAAGCACTTCAAGCGCTGAACTGGTCGCTGTTTCTTGTGCGTCGAAGATCTTTCTTTTTTGATCATAACGATTCTTGGCGTCTTTGACGATCGTATCAGCTTCTGAGTGCTTCTGATGACCGTTGTAGCCCTTCTTGGCTCCGTAGGCTGCCGAGGCCAGAGCCGCAGCACCAAGAATAAGTGGAAGAGGCATTGCAATATCCTGACCTGAAATAGCCTGAGATTAACAGAAAATAAGTTGATGAAACTACGCGACGAGAAGGATATGGTCCATAGCAGGCTTTGGTTACCCAGATATGATACCATCGCACGAGAGCCTTACACGCTTTTGTTGGCTATTGTGCTGTTCTCTCTACCAAGTAGCTTGCAAGAGGCTGAGGCTGACTGCCAAGGGATGATGAGCGCCATCAGGGACCGGAGTGCAAATGGCTGACAAAAAATTCGATCAAATGGTCGTCAACGTGCGCAAGCCGACCGCTAGCGGTCGAGCCTCTTTTGAACCAAAGTGACAATAGCGGCATGTAATAGTGATGTCCGCTTTCGGAAAGTTGTTCACGTGTCTTGCATGTCCGCAACGAGGCGTAAGCGGAATGTCTGGATCTGTCCGCGTGGTTGACGGAGCTTCTGCTTGATTGGCAGATTCATCATTAACTTCTGCACTTTTATCGCGATTAAGTGGATTTTTTATCGACAAAAACGGCAGTCAGCGGCGGATTATCATTATCTTCTGGTTTTCGGCACGACAGGCTTTGTGCCCGGATTTTTTACGTCCAACAAGAGCGCGATGCATGATATTCAGCTTCTTATTTGTAACTGAATAAAAAGAGCAAGAAAACGAGAACCAAAATACATAATTGCAATAGCTGAAACGCTCAAAATTAAAAATTGGGCAATTCTTCCAAATCTAGAGAAGAAAAAACCTTTCATATGAGCATGTGGGTAATTGATCGTTTTACAAAAAAATTTAATCCAAAGATCTAAAATAAGAAGAGACGCGAAAATAATTCCTATTAAAAGAAAAAAATAATTATGTCCCTTCTGCCAAAATGCAAATATAGGAACTAAAAGAACAGTGCGTTCTAGTATCTTAAACGAGTAATCTATCGCGACAGAATACGAAGAAAAGGACTTTATGCTGTCGGAAAAATCATCTGGGTCAGAGAAAATATTAGGCATCACTCAATTATAAAAATCTGTTTTCAATTTTGCAATAGTAGTATCCTACGACTTTTCAACCTTGCCAAACTAAGCATGTATTTTTCTTTTTCAAGATACAGTCTTACATTAAAAATAGTCCGTTGTTCGGAATTTATGAACAGGTTCGTTTGTGACCGACATGAAAGCGCAATGGGAAGGCCCGCTTTTGCACGAGATATGTCAAAAGCCGATGCCTCCTTTTTACTTCCGCTGTTCACTATCGCTCTCTAGTTCCCGAATAGATTCACAAACAGTTTCTCCCATCGCGCTAGGCAAGCCTCATCGAAAGTATCCGGCTGGGCGACGAGCGATCTGCTCTTGACCAACTTCGACAGCTCTACTTTCCAGCCGGGATCAAGCTTTATTCCTTGTTCCTTAGCCCAAGCTTCCATCTGTGGTACGATTGGCTCGCCCGGGCGTAGGACGTCAGCAAAATCACTCGTGCGTCCGCGATACATCCGGTCTAACGCGTTTGCGACGAAAGCTGCTGGAAAGAGATCCTCAACTTCCGAGCCGTCAATCTCAGAATAAGTATCCGTCGAGAGAACCCGTTCCTTGCTCGACTGATACGCACCGTTCTGCAGTTCGCGGGCAGCTTTCCGCCCCGCAGCGTCACCGTCGAGCAGTACCAATGGGACATCCTCATCCCGGCCGGCCAGTATGCTTGAGATCGCCCTAGCGTTTGCTGCACCATGTGAAGGCGGGAATACAATGTCTCGCCGAGGCGTGATCCGCTTCTGACTGATCAGAAGGAGTTTGATGGCGGTTAAGTAATGCTGGTCCGAGGGGCCCTCTACAATCACAGGAAGACAGCCTAGGAGTAGGCTTTCAGAAACGCTCATATTTAGAGCAGAGTGAATGGCGTAGGCAGCACCAGCCCCGCGTGGGTCCGCATTGCCTCGTCGCAAATCCGCCGATGCCTTTGTGGAACCGTCCTCCGCAACATACACCTTCCTGACCTGATCAAGCATGTCGGCATCGACAAGAAACGGTGAATGCGTCGTGTAAAATATCTGGTTAGTGGCCGAAAGCCCTTCGAAGAACTTGAAGAGATCGCGCTGTGCTAACGGATGTAAGGAAAGGCCTGGTTCGTCGAGCAGAAGCACAGCTCCGCTGTGAGCACCTTCACTCTCGACCAAGAAGACCAAATAGAAGCAAAGGAACCACTGTAAGCCAGTGCTTCGGTCTTCGAGTTCTACTTTGGCCGGACGTCGGCTGTCGCTTACCCATATCCGAAAATGGTCACCATCCGCCTGAAAGTCGAAAACGTAATCGCCCTGCTTCCACCATTGCGCAAACTTGCGGGTAAGGTCCGCCCCGGCGGAGTGCAACAAGATTGTCCTCTCGCGCTTTCGTGTGGCGACCCGTGCTATCTCTGCCTCGTCTGTCGTCGCCTTCCCCGTCATCTCGACCTCTTGGCCAAGCTCAAGAATTTCTTCCGGCTTGAGTCTTACGAAGCTAAACAGCGTCCGCAATGTGCGTGCTCGGGCTTCCTCTCTAGATCCGAGCTTCCTGCTGCCCAAGTTTTCCACAACATGCGGCAGGTAGATTTCTGAATCAAGATTGCCGTAATTCGAATAGTAGACGAACTTGGGCATGCCTCTGATGATTAGGTCGCTCACGCCGTCAACGTCCTCGGGCGGGGTTGAATCCAGACCGGCCTTGATCTCCTCTACTTCTTCAATTAGCTCAGTATAACGTTGCCGCAGCGATCCGCCGTGGTCAGTAAATGTAGATAATGCGTTAATTATTTGGTCAGATACCTCTGAGACGGCCTCGAAAGTGACATGATCTTTTGTCTCCAGCGTAGCTATGGCATCGTCGATCGCTCGAAGAAGCGCGGCTTTAAATGCAACCTCGTTTCTTCTACCAGCCATTCCGTCGAGTTCCCTGCGGGCATTTTCGAGTGTGCTTCGCAGCACTGAAGGCTCGGACGTGCGGACTACCTTGCAATCAGGGAATGAGACACAGTAATCACCGGAGAACGAACGCGTGACCCGGCAACGTTCCATCTCGGTTACGGGGCGCCCTGTCAACTCGGCGATCTCTGCCCCGAGCTTTTCGGCCAGGAATTCTGCTTCAATAAAGACTACAGACGTAGGATCATCTTTGATGGAGGCATACTGCGTCTTCGGGTAGTCGGAAGTCGGCTGGATGTCACCGTCACGCGCGGGGTTTAGCTTCCATAACGGCAGTAAAAGGTTCGATTTACCTGATTCATTGACTCCGATCAGAGCGTTTACCGCCGATGCCGTAATCCACCCGCTATCCACAACTGAGCGAAAATTCGTCACTCTGAAACCCGTTAGGCGCATTGAACCCTCACCGAAAACGCTGATAGATGTGAGCGGAAAATAGCATACCCTTAGAATTACCCATACTGGTGTTATGTGTGAGAACTTTGCCTTCTGCGATCGGACGCCGGCTCAAATTACTCTTGCTTAACGGGGCGTAAAGATCACGATGGAAAACCGTGTCTGCATGCTTGTTTGCTCTCGGTGGAGGTGTTGCAACACACGCTCGCATTTGTCGTGTCCGCTTTGCGGAAAACGATCTGTACCGCTGTCTGTCCAGACTGAGGCGGAAGCGGCTGTAAGGCGTATGGGACGCCACGCTCAAATAAGGCCCTTACTAAAGAAGATGACACGCTCAGTCTCATCGAACCCAAGCGCTCGATGCATGGCGAGGCTGTCAGTGTTTGTAAGCTCTGCGTCGGAAGCCAATTCAGTGCAACCGTTCTGGCGCGCCCAATGGGTGATTTGCTCCACAAGGCCGCGTGCGACTCCGCGCTGGCGTTCAGCTGGAACGACGTAGATCCCCTCCAGGAAAGCGACCGGCGAAGACGTACAACCGTTGACGTAGTCATACCGCATGGAAGCTTCAGCGAAACCGCAACAAGCAGCGTTCGTAGAAAAAGCGAGCAGAATTAGACTCTGCGTCTCGGGCTTTTGCAGCAGATCGATAATCTGCTGTTCGTGGTCGGCGAGGGTATCATCGTTCCACAGCTCCCTTCGGAGCCGAGCATAAACGGGAACATCAGCCAATGTCGCGCGGCGAAACAGCAAGAAACCTCCGTCCTGAAACATTGTCATTCTTGAGCGAGATGATGTCAGCTATCCGACCTTCAAACAAGGGGAGCTATTGTCCGCATTGAGGCGAAAGCCGTAGGTCGGCTTAGCACCGAACAAGCGTACAGATAGCTCGGTCCAGATGACCACAGAATTTCTATCTACACGCAACCATCGTCAGGGTAGCCTCCAGCCATCATAGACAGTTCCGCTCCCACCATCGGTCGTCACTGAACTAACACAATAACCGTTCTGTACGCGCCATCCGCTCCCTGCACATTTCAGTATCTTGGCAAGGTCACCTGTTTGGTAGAGCACATAAATTGGATCGATTAGTCCATGCTCATAGAGTTGTCGGGCTTTCTGCCCGGCATCACCCGTCGCCCACGACGTCATCGCCAGAGCATTCGTGTCGCGGGCATCTGCTGACCCTTTTTCATAGCCAGCTTTCTGCCCCGCGTTAGTCCCGGAGATGTATCCCTCTTTTTGCCCGTCCGCAGATCCTTTGTTGTATCCTGCGCTATAGCCTGCCTCATAATGGGCGTCATGAAACTGTGTTCTTCCGGTCCACAAGACCGTAACCAGACCTACACAGACAAGTGCAAACACCGTAATTGAAATTGCACTCCACATCTGGATCTTTCGCCGCAGGATTGTAGACGCAACGTCCTGTCCCGCAACAGCGACAGCGGAATTCAAATCTGATTTTATCTTTGCCTCATATCTCTGCATTGCCTGACGTGAATTCTGATTAAACTCATCAGAGATGACTTCAATGGCCTGCGGAATGTCCTGCAGTTTTTTCGTGTAGTATTGAAATGGTATCAGGATCAGCCACAACGCATCGTTGTCCCGGATATCCATTGCATTCTTAATTCTGTAATGCTCCTGGATCTCGGCGTCCGTGGGATTTCGTCCATAAAATCCCTGGAAAACGGTCTCGAATTTTGTCACTCGACAACCTCCTCAAACATCTTTTTGACCTCAGCCCGCCATCTCATAAGTTCAATCCGATTGCCAATCGGAAGATCTTCCGACGCCTTCTCGATCGTCATCCGCATTATGTACAACTGATCAGCAACCCGGTCCGCAACCTCCGGAAAAACAAGTGACTTTCCACCGAGTTTTTCAATATATTTCTTGGTTTGCGAATTATTGTAGGTTTCAAATTTTTCCTTGTTCCCAAAATAAGAATTCATGAGAACGTTTGTTTTGGATTCAGGTATTTGTTCTAAAAAATTTCTTAGTAATTCCACGCAATCACGCTGGCGATTGATAACCCACAACGTGATCAGTTTGCGCTTCAGCAATGGTAAGGCCTGTTGAAGGCGATCCCCATACGTCTGTACCGCATGATCATTCCGGGCCGCCGAATTAATGACCACGACATGATTTCTACGGTTGTCACATTGAGTGATGAGATCCATCCAGCCGTCGACATGATCAAGATTCAAGGCGACTGCAGTTGTCACGCCGCCATAACATTTCAAAACATCCGGGTTCGACGTATCCGTTTCCACGAGCAAAACGTCTTTACCCTCACTCATCAGCAAATCGATGAGACTCATGCTCACCATTGATTTGCCGACGCCCCCTTTTCCACCGCCAACCAGATAAATATTTTCCATGAGACTCATCCTTTTCATAATACATCGCGATCTGGCGCGATCAGAAATTCAGCCTGATTTTTATCCTCCTTCGTCGTCTGCTCTTTTTTCTGTCTTTTTATTGCGGTTTTTTCCGTCACTCTGGTTATTTTTTTGTTTTCAGTCGTAGGTTTTTTAGTTGTTTTCTTGTTTTTTATAGGTGTGTTTTCACGCTTTCGCTCTGGTTCTCTCAGATACGTTTTGAGTGTCGACGCCGTGATCTTAAAATCGTTTTCACGAAGAAACTCAACAATCTGCTCGAACCCATATCCTCGTTTTCGCAATGCAGCGATATCGTCAGCGAGAACGGCAATGCTTTCCTTATTATTAAGCTGAATTTCATCTGCCTTTAGTTCAGGCAAGTCTGACATTTTTTTGCGTATGTCATCTATTTTTGAGCGTGTGTGATGTGCGCGCATTGTCGTCCCCGCTTCAAATCAGCAAACTGATTCGCTGTTGTGATTTCATTATACATTATCGGCAATATTTTTGATGGCGCTAAAATCGCAATTTTTGACATGCCTAAAATGGCGCTTATTTGTGGTAAACTATCACTGATTCGATTTACAGGATGGGGTTTGTCACACACATGCGCCGCATGGTGTGACAAACCACGCCAGGCCGTTCGGCGCTCCGCGTCTCACAGGCTGGCTCATTCCTGCTTCTTTTTCTTCTCTTCTTCCCAAAGAAGGAGTCCATGTAATGCCTTTTGAAATCAGAGGTCGGTTCCCATTGGATGCGATCGTCAATGTGAGACTGACGACGGATGAAAAAGATCGCCTGAAAGAGGACGCTGACCTTGCTGGAATGAGTGTCTCTGAGCTGATCCGACGCCGTTATTTTGGTCGTCCGATCGTTCCCCACGCTGATATCGTCATGATTCGGGAGTTGCGTCGTCTGGGCGGACTTCTCAAACATCTCTACCTGTCAAGCAACGGTCAACATGCTCAGGAAACACTGGCTACCCTGCACGCCCTGAAAGGGGCAATCGAGGCGATCAGCCGTGATCATCAAAAAAGTTAAAAACCCGAAGAAGTCGACGTCAAAATCTGAACGGATCAGACGGTTGATTCTCTACGTGGCAAGTCCGGAAAAAACAGACACGTCAGAAAAATGTATCTATTTCGGAGCACGGGGTTTTCTGACGGATCTCCTTGACAGTCAGATCGCGGAGATGATCGCACTTGCAACTGAAGCCGCGCGGTCTGCTGACACCGTGAACCACTACGTGCTGAGCTGGAAACGTGGAGAAAGTCCCACGACAGAACAGGTAGATGAGGCCGTCACACTCCTGCAAAAAGAGATGGGGCTGAAACAGTATCAGATTGTGTATGGCTTGCACGCAGACACCGACAATCGTCATCTGCATGTTGTCGTCAACCGTGTTGATCCCGAGACATTCCGATGCACCGAAATCAATAAGGGATTTGACATTGAGGCTGGTCATAGGGCCATCGCTTTGATCGAGCACCACCAAGGGTGGTCACGCGAGCAAAATGGTCTTTATCAGGTCGACCGGGACGAAAAACTGGTTCGCTGCAACAGGCACAGAGATAAGACTACACCCGTCAAAACCGGTAGCAAAAAAGTGGAACGCAGAACTGGTAAACGGTCTGCACTGGATATCGCCGTTGAAGAGGCGGTTCCCCTGATCAAAACAGCCACCTGCTGGGCTGAGGTTCACGAAGGTCTGGCACGGAAAGGAATAAAGTATCGCCGACGTGGCAATGGTGCTGTCATCATGGTTGGCAATTCAGCCGTCAAAGCCAGTGCGGCAGATCGGCAGATCAGTCTCATCAGGCTACAACACAGGCTTGGGTCTTACGAAGAGCCCGATCAGGCTGCGGACATACCCGCTGACGGCAAACTTACCATGCCTCTTGTAGTAAGACCGAATGATGTCAATTTGAGCGACTATCATCAGGAACGCAAAGATTACGAAGCCGCGAGAACGAAAGCGTTATCAGACCTTATCCGCCAGCATGCAGACCAGAGGACCAGCCTGAGGGAAATGCAGCGCCGGGAACGCGAGACCGTGCTGAAGGGTAAATGGCGGAGACGTGGCTTGGCGCTCAACGCCCTACGACACGCGCTGGCTGACGAACATAGGACAGCACTCCGCCTTCTTCTTCAGCAGCAGAAGGAAGAACGCCTTGCCAATCGAAAGAGATTGCCTCCCTTCCCCACTGTAGAGGAGTGGTTGAGGACAAACAGAGATCCCTTTCTGGCGGTGCTGTGGACGCATCCGGAACGTTTCATGCGTCTGGAGGGACATGGGACACGTTCCGACAGAGAGATGCGGGTTTACAACATTCCGGGCTTCAGGTCTGTCGCGCTGGGCGCCTATGTCCATTACTGTAAGCTTGCCGATCCAGAGCATATCGCCTTCTCTGATCGTGGTGATCGGATCGATGTCTGCGACACCACAGATCGGGCAATCATTCTGGCATCCCTGCGACTGGCGGCCAACAGATGGGATGAGGTCAAAATTACCGGGACCGATGAGTTCAAGGCGCGGGTTGTGGATCTTGCGGTCGAGCACGGGTTTCGCTTGAAGAACGAGGATCTCCGCCAGACCGTCGAAAAAAGGCGTAAGGAAGTTGAGGAACTCAAAATAACAGAACAAAAACGACGAGAAGAAAAAGCAAGGCAGTCTTCAACCGCAAATCAATCACTTCTCCATAAGCCTTCAAAGGGATTCGAGCGCTAAACAGAAATGCTGAGTCCAGTCATATCATCCCCGTTCACCATCCCTACACGCTAAGTGACAGAGATTCACAGCCCTCCATCCCGCCATTGCCTCTCGACCAGGTCGCCAGTTTCCGTCAAACTGGATTATCTGATTTTTCTGAGAAACAAGGCTTTCTTTCATGCCACGCGGTCGCCCTCGCAAGAACCCTGATGCTGCCCCTGCTCCCAAGAAAACCACCAAGGCGAGCAAGGCCAAGGCTGCGAGTGCAACACTGGGCTTTGAACAGCAGATGTTTCTGGCGGCTGACAAGCTGCGCAAGAACCTTGAACCCTCAGATTACAAGCATGTGGCCCTTGGCCTGATCTTCCTGCGCTATATCTCCACAGCCTTTGAAGCGCGTCATGCAGAACTGATGCTGGATGATCCGGCAGCAGCGGAAGACCCGGACGAGTATCTGGCTGAAAACATCTTCTGGGTGCCCGAGAACGCCCGCTGGTCACATCTGAGGGACAATGCCCGTTCCTCCAGCATCGGCAAACTCATTGATGAGGCTATGCTGGCCATTGAAAAGGCCAACCCGGACCAGCTCAAGGGGGTTCTCCCCAAGGATTACGGACGCCCTGCCCTTGATAGCGTGATGCTGGGAGAACTGATCGACCTGATCTCCGACATCGGCATGGGCGATACGGACGATAAGGCGCGGGACGTGCTGGGCCGGGTGTATGAATACTTCCTTGGCGGGTTTGCCGGAGCTGAGGGCAAGCGCGGAGGCGAGTTCTACACCCCATCCAGCGTGGTACGCACGCTGGTCTCCATGCTCGAACCCTATAAGGGCCGGGTGTATGACCCGTGCTGTGGCTCTGGTGGCATGTTCGTGCAGTCCGAACGCTTTGTGGAAACCCATGGTGGCAAGCTGGGTGACATTGCCATTTACGGGCAGGAGAGCAACCACACCACATGGCGTCTGGCCCGTATGAACCTTGCCGTGCGGGGTATCGGTGCGGATATTCGCTGGAACAATGAAGGCAGCTTTCTGCGCGACGAGCTGAAAGACCTGCGCTTTGACTATATTCTGGCCAACCCGCCTTTTAACGTGTCGGACTGGTGGAATGCGTCACTTGAGGAAGACCCGCGCTGGCAATATGGCAAGCCGCCTGCGGGCAATGCCAACTATGCGTGGCTCCAGCATATCCTGTGGCATCTGGCCCCCGACGGTACCGCTGGCGTGGTGCTGGCCAATGGCTCCATGTCCTCCAACCAGAACAGCGAGGGCGAAATTCGCCGCCGGATGGTGGAGGCCGATGTGGTAGATTGCATGGTAGCCCTGCCCGGTCAGCTTTTCTATTCCACCCAGATTCCGGCCTGCTTATGGTTCCTCACCCGCACCAAGAAGCAAAAAGGCTGGCGAGACCGGCGCGGAGAAATCCTGTTTATTGACGCCCGCAAGCTGGGCAAGCTTGTGGACCGCACGCGCCGGGAACTGACGGATGAGGACGTGGCTCGTATTGCCGACACCTACCACGCATGGCGTGGAGAAAAGGACGCTGGCACCTATGAGGATAGTCCGGGCTTCTGCAAATCCGCCACGCTGGATGAAGTGGAACAGCACGGCTTTGTGCTGACACCGGGCCGCTACGTGGGAGCTGAGGAAGCCGAAGAAGACAGCGTACCGTTTACCGAACGCTTTGCAGCCCTTGAGAAGACCCTGAAAGAACAGTTTGCGCAGGGTGAAGAACTGAACGCGAAAATTACCGCCTCCCTGAAGCTGATCGTGCAGAAGGAAAGCGTGTGATGCTGTATCTTACCCCACTGGAACGTGCGCTCAACCGATTAAAGGAAGGCTGGACACGTCACCTTGCCCACCCTGACGATGAGCAGTTGCGAGACGGTCTGATCCAGCGTTTCGAATTTACCTATGAACTCAGCCACAAGACCCTGAAACGCTTTCTGGAAGCCAATTCTGCCTCGCCCGAGGAATATGACCGCATGGGCTTTCCGGACATGATCCGCTCCGCCAACGAGGCCGGATTGCTCAAAAGCGCATGGCCCCAGTGGAGCGTATTCCGCAAAATGCGTAACCTGACCAGCCATACTTACAACGAAATGACGGCCAAACAGGTTGTGGCCACCATTCCAGACTTTATTGCGGAAGCCGAGTTTCTGCTGGCCACGCTGAAAGAGCGCACGGCGTGACAGGACAGATCGACATGACGCCCCAAGAGCGGGCTATCGTGCTGCGGATACTCAACGAGATTGTGCCTGACCGTGAAGTGCGAGCTTTTGGCTCGCGTGTCACCGGCAAGGCCAAGCCTTTTTCTGACCTTGATCTGGCGATTATGGGTGATGCACCCTTATCTTTGGGAACACGAGCACGACTGGAGGAAGCTTTTTCAGAATCACAACTACCGTGGAAAGTGGATGTAATAGATTGGTTAAAAATAGACACTGATTTCCAAAATATTATTAGAAAAAATTGGATAATTTTAGAGTTATAATTATGAAAAAATGGCCTTTATCTACCATTAGCGCAGTTGCGGACGTTTTCGATGGCCCACACGCGACACCGAAAACAATCGATCATGGAGCAATTTTTCTTGGGATTGATTCGTTAGATCATGGAAGATTGAATCTTTCATCGACAAGGCATGTAACGAATGAAGATTTCAAGAAATGGACAAAGCGCGTAAAACCCGAAGCTGGAGATATTGTTTTCTCATATGAAACCCGCTTGGGCGAAGTCGCGATTATTCCAGAAGGATTAGTATGTTGCCTTGGTAGAAGAATGGCGCTTATTCGAACCGACAGAAGTGTTCTCAATGAAAAATTTTTCCTATATTATTTTATGTCTCCACAGTTCCAAGAACAAATTAGGAAAAATACAATCAATGGAGCAACAGTCGATCGCATTCCACTAAAAGAATTCCCGTCTTTTAAGCTAGAACTTCCACCCCTTGATGAACAACACACCATAGCCTCAATCCTCGGCTCTCTCGACGACAAAATAGACCTCAACCGCCGGACGAACGAAACGCTGGAAGCCATGGCACGGGCGTTGTTTCGCGACTGGTTCGTCGATTTTGGCCCGACACGGGCAAAAATGGCCGGAGAAGCCCCTTACCTCGCACCAGAACTGTGGGAACTCTTTCCCGATAGGCTGGATGATGAAGGGAATCCTGAGGGGTGGCAGTCTTGGCCTTTGGCTGATCTGGCCATTCTAAGCAAATCCTCCATCAATCCTGCTCAATTTTCTGATGAATATTTTTTACATTTCAGCTTGCCAGCTTTCGACAAAGGTATGATGCCCGATTTGGTAAAGGGAGAAGAAATTAAGAGTGGAAAATTTTCCGTATCAAGTAATTCTATACTTTTATCAAAGCTCAATCCTGAAACACCACGTGTTTGGATGGTCACCGCTCACGAAGAGCCTTACCAGCGAATTTGCTCGACTGAATTCATGGTTCTTAACCCACTCCAAAAAGATTGGCTTGCATTGATATATTGTGCCTGCCTTAGTCAACCTTTTCGTGAAACTTTGCAGGGAATGGTCACAGGCACATCTAAAAGTCATCAAAGAGTCCAACCTTTGGCCGTTATGCAAACGCACTTATTGCATGCCACCGATATCCTCATGCGTCAGTTTGATCTTACCGCCCAGCCCTTGCTTGCTAAAATGAATTTCAACCGGAATGAATCCAATACCCTTGCCCAACTCCGAGACCTCCTTCTTCCCAAGCTCATGTCAGGCGAAATCAGCATCCGGGATGCCGAAAAGATGGTGGAAGACGCGGCATGAGTTTTCTGTCCGAAAACGAGATCGAAGACTGGGCCTGCGATATTCTGCGCGAATGTGGCTACACCATTGTCTGGGGGCCAGATATTGCCCCCGGTGGTAAAAAACCCGAACGCGCCTCGTTATCGGACGTCATTCTGGAAAAACGCCTGCGAGCAGCCATAGACAGGCTAAATCCGCACCACCCCCAAGCCTCACGCGATGAAGCCCTTCTGGCTTTGATCCGCGAAGACACACCCGACCATGTGGACGAAAACCGCCGCCTGCATGACTATCTGGTCAATGGCGTGCCGGTGGATATCGTGCGCGAAGATGGCACGCAGTCTGGCGACCGGATACGCCTGCTGGATTTTGAGAACCCGGAGAATAATGACTTTCTGGTCGTGCGCCAGTTCGTCATTGAAAAGGACGAAGCCAACCGCAGGCCAGACCTCGTTCTCTTCGTCAACGGTATGCCGCTTGGGGTGGTAGAACTCAAAAGCCCCAGTTCCGAGAACGCGACGCTGGATTCAGCATGGAACCAGTTCCAGACTTACCGCAGCCTTATTCCCTCGCTGTTCCGCTTCAATGAAGCCTTGATGATTTCGGATGGCAGAGAAGCCCGGATTGGCTCGCTTACTGCCGACCGCGACCGCTTCATGCCATGGCGCACGATCAACGGTGAAGACCTGATCGCCAAAAACCATGAGGAAATGGAAACCGTTCTGCGGGGCGTGTTTACCCCACACTGGTTTTTGGGGCTGATCCGCGACTTTGTGCTGTTTGGCGAGAAGAACGGCAGCCCCATCAAAATTCTGGCGGGCTATCACCAGTTCCATGCCTGCCGGAAGGCCGTGGCGCAGACTGTGCGGTCCTCAGCCCCGGATGGAGACCGTAAAGTCGGGGTAGTCTGGCACACGCAGGGGTCAGGCAAGAGCCTGCTCATGACCTTCTATGCAGGTGTAATTGCCCGCCACCCCGAGATGGAAAACCCCACCATCATTGTGCTGACAGACCGCAATGATCTGGACGACCAGCTCTTCGCCACCTTCTCCGGCGCACAGGCTTTGTTGCGCCAGACACCGGAACAGGCAGACAGTCGGGAGGACTTGCAGAAGCTCCTCCGGCGGACCTCAGGCGGTGTCATCTTTACCACCTTGCAGAAGTTCCAGCCTGAAGACGGGGAAACCAGCCTGCCCATGCTGACCGACCGGCGCAATGTGGTGGTCATGGCAGATGAGGCGCACCGCAGCCAATATGGGCTGGAAGCCAAGTTCAACCCCAAGACCGGCAAAATGACCTACGGGTTTGCCAAATACCTGCGCGATGCCCTGCCCAATGCCTCCTTTATCGGCTTTACCGGCACCCCCATTGAAAATGCTGATGTAAACACACGCGGTATTTTTGGCGAGTACATCGACATTTACGACATCGCACAGGCCGTCGAGGATGGGGCAACCGTCCCCATCTATTATGAAAGCCGCCTTGTGCGCATTGAACTGGATGAAGACCTCAAGGAAGAGCTGGACGACGAACTTGCCGATATTGTCGAAGGTCTTTCTGAAAACGAGGAACATAAGCTCAGCCAGAAATACTCTCGCGTGGAAGCTCTGGTCGGCTCGGAACCCCGCCTACGCCGGATAGCCGAAGACCTTGTAACCCATTTTGAAAACCGTCTCACTGCCCTTGAAGGCAAGGGCATGATCGTGGGCATGAGCCGGGCCATCTGTGTGGCGCTCTATAACGAGATCATCCGCCTACGCCCCGCTTGGCATAGTGATGATGACAATGAAGGGGCCATCAAGGTGGTCATGACCGGCAGTTCATCCGACCCTGCCGGGTTCCAGCCCCATATTGGCAAGAAGTCCAAAGCCCGACGTGAACTGCTGGCAAAGCGCATGAAGGATAATAATGACCCGCTCCGGCTGGTCATTGTGCGCGACATGTGGCTGACGGGTTTTGACGTGCCTTCCATGCACACCATGTATGTAGACAAGCCCATGCGCGGGCATGGGCTGATGCAGGCCATTGCCCGCGTCAACCGCGTGTTCAAGGGTAAACCCGGCGGTCTGGTGGTGGACTATATCGGTCTTGCCCAGAACCTGAAGACAGCTCTGGGCGAATACTCCGCCGGAGACCGCGAACAGGTCGGCATCGACGAAGGCGTGGCCATCCGCGCCTTGCAGGAACGCTACGAAGTCGTGCGAGCCATGTTCAATCCCGGTCAGCCAGGCGGCTTTGACTACCGCCCTGCCTTGCAGGATGGCGCGACACCGAAGGCTAAGCTTTCCATCATGGCCGGAGCGCTTGACCATATTCTGGGCCAGCAGCAACGCGCCATGGCATCCGCGAAAAATGACGAAGAGCGTAAGGCCGCCCAGAAGCGCTACCCGGATGCCGTCAAGGCGCTCTCGGTCGCCTTTGCGCTGGCTTCTGCCAGTGATGAAGCCGCCAAATTGCGCGATGAAATAGGGTTTTTCGAGGCTGTCAGGGCAGCTCTGGTCAAGAGCGTAAGTAATGGCAGCGATGGGCGCAGTGCGCAGGAGCGCGAACTGGCCATCAGGCAACTCGTCAGCAAAGCGGTCATTTCCACTGACATCATCGACATCATGGAAGCCGCAGGCATTGGAAAGCCTGACATTTCCATTCTCTCGGACGCGTTCTTGCAGGAAGTGCGGGAAATGCCCCAGCGCAACCTTGCCATTGAGGCGCTCAAGAAGCTGCTGGAAGGCCAGATACGCAGCCGAACCCGCTCCAACATCACGGAAGCCGAAGCCTTCTCACAACGGCTGGAACAGGCTGTCGCCCGCTACCATGCCAACGCCCTGACATCCGCTCAAATTCTGGATGAACTGATCCGCATGGCCCGAGACATGGCCTCTGCCCGCGATCGTGGCGAGGAACTGGGTCTGACACAGGAAGAAATCGCGTTCTATGACGCACTGGCCCAGAACCAGAGCGCCAAGGACGCCATGGGCGACCCCAGCCTGCGGGTTATCGCCACAGCACTGGTGAAAACCATTCGGGAAAATGCCACAGTGGACTGGACGGTCATGGCGCAGGCCCGCGCCAAGATGCGCACTTCAGTCAAACGCCTGCTGCGTCACTATGGATACCCGCCCGATATGGAAGCGGAAGCAGTCAAACATATTCTACGTCAGGCGGAACAGTTCGCGCCCATTTGGGCTGATTCAGGAAAAACTTCCTGACAAATAAATAATAAATCACTAGACAATATATAAAGAGGTATAAAGTGGACGTCAGAAAAATATTCAAAGCAGCCAGTGACAAGCTTATGGCCGAATTCGTTCAAAGCGGAGAGATCCATCACCAAGGCGGAAAAGGCACTTTACGTGAAGATGCATTCAGTGACTTTCTTAGTAAGCAACTGCCAAGCCGATATGCAGTCGGCAGAGGAGAAGTCATCAACTCTGAAAATTTTACTAGTGGTCAAATAGATTTAATTATTCATGATCCATTTTATTGCCCTAAAATTGTGTCATCTCCTTCTCATTCTGTATTTCCAATTGAAAGTGTCTACGGAGCCATCAGTATAAAATCAAATTTAAATAGTACCCAGTTGCAAGAAGCATATCAAAATATAGAATCTTTCCATAAAATAGTTATTAGAAAACCATTTACGGTGGGAGGAAATGGTTTTAAATCAGGCTTAAGATACCCGCATCCAGTCACCGCAGTAGTCGCTTATAAGGCTGACAGAAGCCTTGAAGCCATTTCTGATCAAATTAAAAGACTTGATGAAAATATAGAAGATATAACATGGCGGCCTGATTTTATTTGTGTTCTTGAAAAAGGAATAATTGGCCCTCGCAATCTCCTGAGAGGTGATTTCAACGCTTTCCAACTTCCACCAGAAATTACAGATTTATGCTCCTTAAGAAAAACTGGACGGCACACCTTATTGAAAATTTATTTGCAATTACTGAGAGAAATTAACAAAATTACCCTACGGCCATTAGATCTAGAAAATTATGAAAATATGCCTCAAATAGTTGGCCGTTTTCGGGTCAGGAGACACGATTCATTTGCCCGTTTAGAAAATCACGTTACTCCTACCAATGCAACACGACTGACAAAACTGGCTATACAAACAATTGTTGAACAATCGGTCGAAATGACAAGAGGAAAGGCCTTCGAAGCATGGTTTGGTCAACCTATGAATGACCCGGATAATACAATGGCATTGGATGCCGTTGTCCGCTGCTTTAATCCGCGACATCTCCCACCTATATCACCCACATACATGCAAGAACGTGCTTCCGGACAAAAACCATCTGAAGAGGTTTTTTATCCGTATCAAATAGAAATTGATAACGTTGAGTATTTTGTAGACTTCACATCACTCCCTCCAAATTCATTCGAAGAAAATCCAGATTTAACGTTTGAAGAACTAATGTCAGGTTAAAATGCGCCATTTCTGCGCATAGTTCAAACATTGATGTTCCCAGAATGCTTAACCGATGTTAAAAGAAGAACTACCAACTTGAAGACAGCACGTCGCATTCTTTTTGCTGTTTCAAAGGGTTAGAAAAGTGTCACTGCGGGTTGATGCAGGTTCGAGTCCCGCAGTTCGCACCACAGACACCTGAAATAGCACGATTTTTCGGCTGAATGAGGGGCAAAGGCTGTCTTTGCTCCATCATCCTTCCCCACTGAGGGAAGATTTTATGCTCCGAGTTAGAGGCACCACCTATCACTTCCGCCGTATCGTTCCCCCTGCCCTGCGAACAGCGTTAAACCGGCGGGAAATCTGGGTTTCTTTAAAAACTGGCTACCAGAACGAAGCCGGAGGGATCGAAGAACCGTTGGTTGATGCGCCTGGCTCGTCATTTTGGGCTTTTGGCGATTTGATTGACGGTTCCTGGGGGAGCATTCGATCTGCGTTTTGAGCGGATTGAGGGCTATCACCCGCTGGATTGCTATGCATTCGCGCTGATCCGTTCCAGGAAGAGGACGCGGCGCATATTATAGACGATATTGGCCAGGCCGATCCTCATTGTGGCTCGCGCGATACCGACAGTTCGGACGAACAGCCCGGTCTGTGATTTCTGGTTGGCAAAGACATGCTCGACGCGGGATCGGATTACGGACTTTCCAGCATTCGATTTCTGGATATGTCGTGGCATAGGCTTGAGATGCGGCTTCTTCCTGTGAACCTTTGAGACAAAGCCGTGCTTTTCCATGAAGTCTTCATTGGCTTTTGAGCGATACGCCGTGTCAGCCCAGACGTTTGAGGCCGTATTGGTTTTATCCAACAGCCCCTCTCTCAATCGCGCGCCATCACTGGCGGCGGCGTGCGTCGTTTTCCATTTGCGGATGAACCGGAACTTCCGGTCGATGGAGATGTGCGACTTGTAGCCAAAGAACGGAATAGCGAGGTCCGTTGCGGGGATCGTTCCGTCATCCTGCCGTTTTGCTTTCGTGAATTTCAACGTCCAGCGCGCATGACGGTCCTTATGCGACAGCTTTGCCGGCTTGTCCTGCCAGTCCTGTGGGATCCGTCCCTCCCGAAGATCGGCTTTCTCAGCGTTCGTATTGCGCTGCTTTGGAGCAGCCACCAGTGTTGCGTCCAGGATCTGGCCTGACATCGGCAGATAACCGGCGTTCCTCAAAGTGGCGTCAAAGCGATTGAACAGACTTTCAATCGCACCCGCCTGTGTTAGACGCTCGCGAAACAGCCAGACCGTTTTGGCATCCGGTACCCGATCCGACAGGCCCAGTCCCAGGAAGCGCATGAAGGACAGACGGTCGTTGATCAGATACTCCGTCCGCTCATCAGATAAATTGTTCAGCGTCTGGATCACCAGGATCTTGAACATCAGCACCGGATCAAAAGGCGGTCGTCCGCCTTTGCTTCCCTCGGAATACGCCAGAGCCTTCTCCAGATCAGGGCGGAACACCTCAAAATCCACAGTCCGGGAAAACGCTTCGAGTTGATCGCCAAGCCCACTCAGTCGAGCAAGCCGCTCTTCAACATCAAAGAAACCGGGCTGATTCATTATCTATCCTTCCAGTCAACACAGAAGAAATGGAATCACAGAGAGCGCCTCAAAACCAGCGGGTTTTTCGAACCCTCCAGCCCGTAAACGCGCTTCTTTACTCCATGCCAGAACCACTGAACTGTTCATGCAAGCTCACTCTGTGCTGGCTGAACCAGACGCTTTAAGCAGGCTTGAGGGGCTGCGGGTTGCACTGCGGGATTTGCAGAGCGTGAATCACCCTTCATCTGCTCAGGAAACGGGGGCCGTGCCAGTTGGAGACCTCTAAAAACTCCCTATTTATGAGCCTGAGTATGTAAAACATGCGCTGGCTGGTTACGACACTGATGAGCTTTATCGGGAGTGTGTCGTGTTGAGGACTGACAACGCTGGTCGTCTGGGCTGGATCAGACGATAGATCCGTATTTTTTATGAAGCCAGAATGCACGGTTCATGTTGTAGACAAGATTGGCCATGCCGATTTTCACTGTTGCCCGGGCCAGACCGATCGTGCGTATGATGAGCGCCATCGGTCCCTTCTCGTAAGCAAAGACGTGCTCGACACGGGAGCGGACCTTTGATTTGCGCCCGTTGGCACGGGCGATATGTCGAGGCAGGGCTTTGCCGGCTTTTCGTTTACGATGGATCTGCGAGCGCAGACCTTTTTCTTCCAGATGGGCTTCATTGGCCTGTGACCGATAGGCGGTATCGGCCCAGACATCGCTGGCTGTATTGTTCGGATCAAGGAGTGCTGGAAGCTGCGCCCCATCATGTCGGGACGCATCGGTTGCTTTCCATTTGCGGATTAACCCATAGCGCCGATCAATGCCCACATGGTTCTTGTAGCCGAACGCGGGCACAGCAAAATCAACCCGTTTTGCCCCGTCTTCTGCCGGTTTTGCTTTAGAGTATTTGATCGTCCAGCGTGCATCCCGATCTTTCTGCGCAAGTTTTATTGGCTTGTCCTTCCAGTCCTGAGGGATCTCGCCGGCCTTCAGAATGGCCTTTTCAGCATCCGTGTTGCGCTGTCTGGGAGCCGCAACGACCGTGGCATCAATGATCTGCCCACTCATGGCCAGAAATCCGGCCTCACGTAACGTTGTCTCATACAGGGAAAACAGGGCTTCAATAGCAGGCGCGCCGTCAAGAACGGCGTGTGTCAGAGCCTCGCGGAAGGTCCAGATCGTGTTCGCATCGGGCACGGGATCCGCAAGGGAAAGACCCAGAAAACGCATGAAGGACAGCCGGTCCCGGATCAGAAATTCCGTGCGTTCGTCAGAAAGGGAATGGCTTGCCTGCAGGACCAGGACCTTGAACATGAAAACCGGATCATAGGCAGGACGTCCTCCCTTGCTGCCATCCGCACGCGGGATCGCCTGAACCAACAAGGGGCGGAACCGTTCGAAATCGACAACATGGCTGAGCTTCTCCAGTGCATCTCCCTTGGCCGAAAGCGCCTTCAGGCGGTCGTCAATATCGAAAAATCCCGGCTGTTTCATCGCCAAACCCCATCAGATGACAGAATTAAAGAGAATCATATCTGTCCTCTCAAACCAAGGGGTTTTTGGAGGTCTCCAGTTTCCGCACCGATGCCAAAACCCCGGACAGTGAAGAAATTACCTAAACTCGCCAAGGCTACTCCCCTTATGCTGTCGGGTGCTCTGAAACGTTTTGTGCTGGATAATCCCCATGCCAGCGCTGACACCAAGAAAGCCACCCAGCGGGCCGTAGACCTGTTCCTGCAAGCGTTTGGCGATGCCCCTGTGTCCATCATAGGGGGCGAGAAGGCCGGAGCGTTCCGTGACCTGCTGTTTTCCCTTCCTGCGTCGCTGGGCAAACGCAAGAGCAGCCTTAGCCTTGAAAAAGAAGCACAGAGGGCCAGAGAGGAAGGTCTGCCAACATTGAGTGGCAAGAGCGTAAAAAACCATATGATGCGCCTCTCGGCCCTGTGGAACCAGTTACACCAAAGGGAGTTGGTCTCACGCAACCCATGGACCGGATGGAATTTTGAGAATGGGCAAAAGACCGTCCGGAGAAGCTGGACAGCTAAAGAATTAGCACTCTTGGCCTCTGCTTCATGGCATAGCACTTCGGTGCCAGAGCAGACCTTCAGACTGGTCTCACTGATTGCTGCTTATAGCGGAATGCGGTTGGGCGAAATCTGCACCTTGAGGAAAGAAGACCTCCAGAGCGTTGACGGCATCCCTTGCTTCCTTATCCGCCCCCATACCGAAACCGGCTGGGCACCGAAAACAGAAGCAGGCACCCGCATGGTGCCTGTCCATTCAAAACTGATTGAAGCGGGTGTGCAGGTGCTGAAAGAGACCACGAATGGCCCTTACCTCCTTCCCGGTCTGGAAACCTCGAAACAGGGTGTAAGAGGTGCAGCACTGGGACGAGCTTTCTCATTGCTTAAAACCCGGATTGGCCTACCAGCAGAAATCACGTTTCATTCCTTCCGGCATACCGTTTCCACACAACTCAGAAACGCAGATGCCAATATCCGGGAGGTCTGGATTGACCGCCTTTTGGGACATGAAGCAACCCACAAAAGTCAGGGCACCACAACCTATCTCACCGGCATTTCAACAGCCAATCTGCAACAAACCATAGAAGCAATAAACTACCCGGAAACAGCCTTCAAAAAGATACCGTTTTAAAAGGGAGTTAAAAGGGAGCCAGCAGTGTCGAATGGCTACCCATTCGACATCTGGCAAGGGGAAATACCTTCCCCCGTTGACCCTCTAAAGCGCAGAAAACATAAGGTTTTACCTAATGACTGCATACGCCTCATCTCAAACTTACAGATTGCTTAAATTTCTCTCTGCACAACCGTCATAAATCCAAAACAAAGATCAAACGACGACTTTCTAAATAAAAAAAATGAGTAGGTATAATGCAAAAAATTAAATATTTTAGAAAATATATTCATATAATTATAAAATAGCTCTATTGTTGCAATTTTTATTATGCTATCTCACCAACCCACCATTTTGTTTCCCAAAGTTTTATAGTAATAAAATCATTTACAACCTGGTCATCGGAATTAATATAAAAATTTAAAACAAGATCGCCATTATCGGTCATCTGCCCCCCAAGAATAACTGCAAGACTTTCTTGAATATTGATAAAGTTTACATACCTTTTTTCTCCGGTCGGAAGATGTACTTCTACCGTATTGTCATCACTATTATAGTTCCGAATGAGATATCCTAAGGTACTGCGGACGCGGGGGTCTTCAATTTCATCACACATAACAACAATCCTAGGCAGAAGCATGCGGGCAGTCACGTCAACTATCCAACTGACACACTATCGAGGATATTAGACGAACAAGTCAATCGTCTACGATAAAATCGGCTACGGGGAAGAGCAAGCCTTTCTCCTGACCTGTTTGGAAATCAAAGCGACACAACGTGTCCGCTGGTTTGCACGGCTGGCTTCCTGTTTTTCTTTTATTTTTGAAAAATTATCTGAACACTTACTTTTATCACCCGACCAGCAATCTGACCCGCTGCCGGATGGCCTCAAGCTCTTCTGGTAAAACTTTTCCTTTGAGCTTTGCCTTTCTCACGCGCCAATCCAGACTTCTAAGCTGGTCTGACAAAACCACACTGGCAGTTTTTCCAGTTAGAGCCACTTCAAAGGGGTAGCCTTTGATTTTGGTCGTTGTTGGGCAGCACAGCATCATTCCGGCTTTAGCGTTATAACTGGCAGGACTCAGCACAATAGCAGGCCGGTGCCCGGCCTGTTCCCTGCCCGTCTGCGGATCAAACTCAAGCCAGACAATGTCCCCGCGATCAGGAACCCAGACAGCCGTTCCTTTGGCACTCACCAGCTTTCCCCACCCACAGACGGACCAAAGTCCATTTCATCATAGCGGTTCTCGGCCGTAATGCCTGACACTAATTCTTCCAGTTTGAGAGGAACTGTTTTGACTGGCTCAATGATAATGCGCCCATCTTCTTCCCGCACATCAACAGCCTGATCGATCTTCAGACTGACGGCTTCAAGCACACCAGCAGGAAGACGAATGGCTGCACTGTTTCCCCATTTCCTGACAACGCCCTGCATGATGATTTTCCTTAGTTGGGGTTTATACGTCGTATATACATCATACTGCCATCCGAGGCCAGATAAATCCCTCTCTTGACTACCCCACAGGTTTGCCCGCAGATTGAACCCGCAGTCATCATGTGAAGGATGATTTCATCTGAAATTATTGTTCTGTTTCAATGGGTTATCTGATTGGTTGCGACAAAAGCGAGCGGGTTCGAGTCCCTCAGACTTTTACGCCAACCCCTTGAAAAGACGCCATAAAACCGGATGGTGATGGGTGAACGGGACTTTCCCGGTTGTCTTCCCAGTCTGGGAACTCACATGCTGCGTCTTATCGGCTCTCACTACCACTTCCGCCGTGCCGTTCCAGTCGTCCTGCAAGCCTGTCTTGGCAAAACAGAAATCTCCCTCTCCCTGCAAACCGAAAGCAAGTTTCTGGCCCGCCAGAGAGCAGCGGCTCTTTATGCCCGCACAGGTGAAGTCTTCCATAAAGCCAGAACCATGCAGGGCCGGTTCTCAGGCAAGGAACTGTCCTCCCTCCTTACCTTCCAAAGCCCGGTGACGCTGGAGCCTGAGGTTATGGCTCAGGAAGCAGAGGCAACCTCTACCCCCAAACGGAAGACCGTGAAACCGAGGGAGAAGCTGACCCGTAAAGTGGTCAGAAAGCCTCGTAGCACCAAGAAGAAACCACCAGCCCTCATGCTCTCCGATGCCCTTAAGCAGTTTGTCTTGAGCAACCCCAAAGCCAGCACGGACACCAGAGAAGCAACCAAAAGAACGGTTGCCCTTTATATCAGGGCTTTTGGGGATACGCCTGTCAGTGATATTGGCGGCAGTCAGGCCGGAGCTTTTCGGGACCTGCTTCTTGCCCTGCCCGCAACACTGGGCAAGGGTAAAAGCAATCTGACGTTGCAGCAGGAGGCACAGAGAGCCAAGTCCGATGGCCTCCCTACCCTGAGCAATAAAAGCGTCAAGAACCATATGCTCCGCCTGTCTGCCTTATGGAACCAGCTTGCGCAAAGGGAGATAGTGACAAAGAACCCTTGGTCTGGCTGGCATTTTGAGAGTGCCCCCAAGACCGTGCGAAGAAGCTGGACACCACAGGAACTGGCTCTTCTGGCCTCTGCTTCATGGCATAGTTCCTTGGTGCCTGAACCGACTTTCCGGCTTGTGACCCTTATTGCTGCCTACACAGGCATGAGACTGGGCGAAATCTGCACGTTGCGGAAAGAAGACCTGCAAACGGTTGAAGGTGTCCCGTGCTTTCTGGTCAGACCCCATGCAGAAGAATGCTGGTCACCCAAGACCGAAGCTGGCATCCGCGTCATTCCCCTGCACTCAAAACTCATTGAGGCTGGAATAATAGCCCTCAAGGACAACACGGAAAGCACCTACCTCATACCCGGCCTTGATGGGTCTAAACAAAAAGACCGAGGGGCCACACTCAGTCGGGCCTTTTCACAGCTCAAGACCCGACTTGGCCTACCAGCAGAAATCACGTTTCATTCCTTCCGGCATACCGTTTCCACACAACTGAGAAATGCCACAACTGACATTCGGGAAATCTGGATAGACAGGCTTCTGGGCCATGAAGCCACCCATAAAAGCCAAGGAACAACGACCTATCTGACCGGCATCACAATCGCCAATCTCAGGCAGACAGTGGAGGCTATAAGCTATCCGGAAACAGCCTTCAAAAAGGGAACGTTTTAAAAAGGAGCCAGCAGTGTTGAATGGCTACCCATTCAACAGCCAGCAAGGGGGAATATCTTCCCCCGTTGCCCCCCTAAAGCGCAGAAAAGTAAGGTTTCATTTAATCACCGCTTACGCTTACATTCCGGACGTCGCATCGAGTTTCGCAATTCTCTGAAAGCAAGCGCAGCCAACAACATTGTAGTTGGTGTTAGGGTTCGTCGTCAGTTAATTCCAATGATGGCGGAGACGAGTTTAGTGGCAGAAGCCAAGTGCCAACCTGGAAGGTGTCGGCTGTGCATCCAGAGAATATAAAGCCAAAATAATGACTCACCTTTTGAACATACTATTACTTTCTATTCTTTCTATTTCAATTTTGAATAAATGAAAATGTTTGCTCCACGTCACGTCTATTACTCCGTGAAGGTGATTCCAAGCTTCTTTAAGTACCTCCCTTGTGTTATTCACAACCTGTGGATCGCCAATCATGTCTTCAGTATAAAAGTGAACTATTTTATTCCTGATTTTCCTAAGGGCATCAAAAGACATTTTAGCGTTAGATGGCACCGGATCTTTGACAACGATATCTAAACGTTTACAGGCCTCGTCAAACGCAACAGAGACAAAGTCGCCCGCGTCAAACTTGTCCTTGTCTGGGTTTTTAGCGACGACAAGAGACCAATGCTCTTCGAATAATCTGGCCTTTAATACTAATTCAATCGCCGTATAGATCTGCACCACAGCCCTGTTAGGGCGATTTGTGAGATCTCCTATTGATAACCGCATATTGGTCATTGCATTCGAGGTCATTGCATATGATGCTGAATCTCTTTCCACGGACCGCCTTCTTTCTAAAAATTTCTAAACACTTACATATACAAATATAACTTTAGAGATTTAAAGATGTTTTTCCTACAATCTGTTTCTATTGCCAGACATTCCTCTCTGCTAGTTTCCGCGCTTAATAGCCGACATTCCACTTCCTCTCCCCTAAGCGGTCGGATTTCAAAAAAATAAGGGGGTCAACGGGGGAAGTATTCCCCCTTGCCTGCTGCTCAATGGGTAGCCATTGAGCACTGCTGGCTCCCGTTATCTCACATCATGATTTCAGACTGCATTTACACCCATTCGACGCCCTATTTTCTTTTCAGACTTGACGCACCCAGAGTGTTTGACCAAAAATCAAAAGCAGAAAATTCAATTAGAAGACCGCGTGTCATTATCCGCTGTCTTTTCAAGGTGTTGCAAGCCTGAGTCCTCATGTAGGAGCGGGTTCGAGTCCCGCAGTTCGGATGGCTTTTTTATATTTAAAAGCAGTGCATTATATCGTTAAGAACTTATTCTAATTATTAATGAATTTAGTTTTTATTTATATTGAACCTCATTTTTTCCTCGTCTTTTTGAGGTTTCTTACTCTCCATTCCCCAAAGGATTTTGGATTTCTTTCCTTTCTTCTGATTTTTTCAATGAGTGAGACCTCGTTCTTCTTCCTTTTGAACGAGAGAAAAAATATCCATGTCACATCATGACTCTATAGCGTCTGCCATCGAAGCAGATGTCTTCCAAATTGCTGCACTGCATCGCCTTCTGAACTTTACCCTGACCGAGTGTCTGGGGGGAAATGGCTTTGACACCTCTGTCCTTGAAGGGGCCGTGGTCCTTACGCGTGTGATCAACCAGAAATTCAATCGCGTGACGAAAGCCATTCTGGACGGACCATCTGTGCAGCAGGATTGATCCCGACAGACGTCCTCATCACACTTTTCATCTTCCCACTCATCATGTGTCGCTATCGAACAGTTCGTTGCTGCACAGACATAAAATTTTTCAGGACATCACCCATGACTTATGACCGCTTCAATAACCGGATGCCACACTGGCTGTCAGAGCAGTTCTTCCGTCCGGCAGAAATAGACCACTATGCTCGTATCTCCCGTGAACTGCTTGTTACTCCTACACCACAGATGCTTGAATTCTGTGATGGCGCTCAGGAAATTGTCTCCCGCTACAATACTGATAAAACCCTCTGGCGTCTGTTTCGCCAGAAAGTTACTGAACGCCATCCAGATCTACCAGCGTGGCAGCAGGATGTTTGCATCAATGGCCACAAAATTAGCAGCATGGTCGAATTGGCCGTGTATCGGCGGCTGCTTCTGGAAGCTCCTGCTACGCTCAATCTCAGAATACAGCCCTTCATTCGAGAACTGGACTACAAGGGGCAAGCTGATTTCAGTCTTTTCTGTAAAGGTCATCCCACTCTTTATATTGAAGTAGCGGGAACCGTGACCAGCCAGGGCAAATCAGTGTCCAAGGCGGCAGAAAACTTCAGACCAGGGATTGAAGAGCGCCTTTTTCGATATGTCGGCGTTGCGCCTGTCGAAGTGATCCATGTTGACGAGGTCTGTCATGTTAGAGTGCAGACGGAACGCGTCAGGCACATTATAGCCCGAGCACGTTCGGTATGATTTCCAAGGCTAAAAAACGCGTAAATCATGTGGCGGATAGAGGTCGTCGTAAGGTGAACTTTTTGCTCCTCCACCCTCTTTCTTCTTACGGGAATATCCTACCATCCCCAGTATATTTCGCAGCGAAATTTTCACCAGACCTTGCCGTTCCGGAGCCAATGAGCCAGAATTGAGCCAATCTGGATGATGATCTCCAGTGATTTCGAATGAAGTGCGATGAACTAAATTAGCTTAATATCAATGATATAGAAGATTACCTGGCTGTTTTCCTGAACTATATGGCGCCCTTTCACGGCGGCAACACGGGTTCGAATCCCGTACGGGACGCCAATCTTTCCAATGACTTAGAGTTTTGGTCATGGAATAATTGACGGTTTTTGGGGCCACCACCAAAAAAGACGATAAGCACATGGTTCCATGCAAAGGCTATGCTGGGCCCAAGCGAAATTCACCACGAAAGATCGCATCACTTCCGCCAAAACCGCTGCTCTGGCCACAGGCCGCCCACTTCCTGTCGAGATTGAATATCGCGGCAAGAGCCAGTATCAAGCCAGCAAGCGCATCGCGGACAGAAAAAATATCTACCAGACCTTCTACTTAGCCAAACTGATACGACGCTGACTGGACAGAACGTCTGCCAGCCAGAGCTTGACCAGTTCCAGATACACGACCACTGGGACGACAGAGCATCCGTGAACTGGTCGACCACCATGTGCGCGAGAAGATGCAGACCCGGGATAATGATCGCAAGGGTCACATCTCCGCTATTCTTCAAGACGAGATCGCACAGCAGGCACTGTCGATCTGAGCACGACGGCTGTCCATGGCTTCTGGAACCGGCTGGCCTAGAAATACAGCGGCGCTACAATCGTCAAACGCTTTAACCTGCTCGCCGCGATCTGCCAGCATGGGCTCGCAGAGTGGGACTTACCCCTCTCAAAAAACCGACCGCCGCAACAACGGTCAAACATCCCGCTGGCGCAGGCAAAAAGCATAACTGTCGTCTTATAGGCGACGAACACAAGCGTTTTCTGAACCTACTAGCATCTCGTTAAGAACTCTGGGCTTGCCTCAAGGAGTGGTGTGCTCTCGCAACCAGATACGAAAAAACAGAAACATCGTTCCTTGCCGCCATCCACATTGCTGCCGCAGCCGAATGAAACAAGCCCTAACAGACCCTAATAATTTAATTGTTTTTTATGCTTCTCTTGTAGTTCTGACTGTTTTTTCAAAAACCCCAAAAGAATAGACCATGCATCTTCAACTTCCTTATAATCTATATAAGGCACATCTGATAATGGGGGCCTACAATCATTACCCAAATATTCCTTTAATCTGGACGGCCTGACAATTCTATTTTCGATATAACTGTCACATCTTGTTTTTCCTGCAAGAACAACAAGAGAAAAAATATTCTTTTCTTCTAAACCCGTTGTTAATCTTACAGCATCAACATGCATCTGGTTTTGTCGGAGAGGACTATAAAATTTATATCTTTGATCTGATTCTGGATCATCTGGTTGCCGAACCCAGTTGTAGTCATCTTTTGGATCGTGAGAAATATATCCACTATAGTATTTTGTTTCTATAACAAATATTCCCCATGGAACTTTCACAATATGATCAATCTGCGTTACTTTTTTACCTGTTGGGGAGTTATATTCTATATATATATTTTTTAATATCCCCCTATTTTTTCTAATATCTTTTATGTATTTATTAACAATACATTCTCCTGCAAACCCTTTCCTTTCAGCATACGATTTCTCAGGAGCAGACGGTTCCTCCTGAAAAGATTGCTCATCATCAATATCTATTATCTCAGGCGTAGATGCCCTGCCATGAAATACAGTGCTCTGGGCTATAGACGATCTGAATTCATATTTGGAAGTAGGGCTTTGATGTGTTGATGATTTAAATGTGTAAGAATTATCTTCTTCAGATGGCTTTTCCTTTGAAGCATCCTGTTTCTGATTGGATACTTTTTCGGTATCTCTACTGGCGGCTTCAATTACAATAGCGGCTAAAACAGCTAATACTAGAAAAATTATCCAGTGCGCCAAAATAAAATAGAAAATAATTATTGATATTTTAAACAATATATATATTGCCACTATTGCAAGAAGAAATCTTAACACCACTCTCTCCATAACTGAATAAAAAATAAAAAATGTTCCATAATTTTCAATACAATTTCCGCAAATTTTGTCACCATAAATTTCTAAGATATTTTCTAGAAAATATTCTAATTTCGAAACCTTAATTGACAATTAGGTTGCAGAAAACTGGATTATACCCTAAAATATAAGTTCAATCTTCAAATAATTACAAAAAAAATCTGTATTTTTTACGTTGAATAAGAAAATATGGAAGAATTCATATTATATAAAATATTTTCTTATATTTAAAAATACTTAATTTATCCCAATTTTTCTTTATGGCGCTTGAATGCATTATAAGCAAAATCAAGATGAAATTGAATGTTTGATAACTCTTCAGATGTTTATTCAGGATGCCACATAAAGCCAGAGGATTTGGAAATACATGGTCACATTTCTGTGCGATGTCCATCCGGCTTGTCACATAACACGAGTGAGTGCACGTTAATGGATCGCGGACAATTGCTATTAGAACAGAAAAATTTCCTTATTCTATGACAGATATATGCAAACGGTAATCCAGTAATCTTCCTATAAAATAAGTAGATTTTGAGAAAGAATTTTCTCAGCATATGGTATTTCTGAATGTGCATTACCCTTTATGACAGTGGATGGATGGCTGTGCTAATTTTAGCGATGACCTGCTGTGACATAATCAGACGTGTACACTCAAACTGACGTGGTGTATTGGCATGACGAGGGCGCCAGAGAAAATCATGATGATCAAAGCGTTCACGCTCATCATTCCAACAGGAATTACATGTATGCCAATTGATAATACGGTAAGAAATATGATTCCAGACAATAGCTGTGCCATGTACAGGTTTTTGATCAATACAGATAACCCGGTAGCCCTGCTTTTTAAGATAGGCAACAATCTCCATCCACCCAGTGGGATTGTTCCAGTATTTACACTGAGTGCTGGCCTGCACAGCAATACAGACATATTTTTCGGCTATCGGGCGTGTTTCATCGGACAAAGCAAGTTTGGGTGCTTCTTCCGCAGGATCAACACCTAGAATATACGCGGCAGTGCGATGAAGACCCACCAACCGAAAATCGGTTGGCTGAAAAACATTTTCTTTATCATCAAAAAATAACCCCATGCAGTACATTGCATAACTGTCTGCCAGTATGTCTTGTTCCTGAGCTATTTCTGGGGACATAAGTGTTAATTCTGGGTATGCATCTTTCAGCACAGGAATAATCAAAGCAGAGAGAATGCAGGTTACATTTGCCTGATGGATATGCGCAAAGCGTGCTGCGTAGGGAAACCATGCAAGCGTATCGCCCAAAGTACCGACAGGAAATTGAATGACAACTTTTTTGTTTTTCAAATTCAATTCATGCTGGAAAACAATGCGGGCTTCTCTTTGAGGTAAAATATCTTCAACAATAATACCAAAGCAAACGTAAAAGCGTTTGGCAGAGTGTACGGTAGCGCCCGTATTTTCATTCTGGAACAGAATATTCCCTGTATCCAGGTCACGTAATGTAATCCGCCATTTTCCTTCTGTACGTGCAGGCAGAACAATACGGGCACCCTGATTGAAATCAAACAAAATTCCATCAGGCCCATGTAAAACTGGGAAAGCAGAAGGGTTGATGTAAGGAGATTTGGTACCTTGAGATGTACTCACCCTAAAATTTTCTGATGCTTCAATCATAAAATATATCTCAACATTAATAGATATATTCATAGATTACTTCTCCCTTGTACTTTATTAAATACAAGGGAGAAGTAAGTCATTTATTATGCAGAACGCGTGCCAACTTCTGACGTTTTATTACCCAGAATATAATATCCGGCGGCCCGGATTGTTATAGACAGCAGTCCCATGTGATGGCTGATCAGGAGATCCCCCAAAGGCAACAGGGCATTTCCGTTTGTCCATGCGCAATCTGTCCAGTCTGTTTCATGCCAGCCTTCAGGCTTATCCTGCATCAGATGCGCTGCAATGTCATGCTGCTGTCCGGCTGTTGCAAGATGCACATCCGCAACGGCAACACCCATGGCACGCCGATCATCCACAAACGGCCCAATCACATCAGATGGGCGGCTGGCGCGTGAGACAATACGCACAAAGCGTGTGCCAGGACGTAGCATAAAGCTATAACGCTGCCCATTGCGCCTTACGGCACGCACAACAGCACCTTTATCTGTTACCAGATGCAGGTCGGGCTCATCTGTCAGAACCTGCGATGCTGTAGCCACTAGCTGCCCGCCGACACTTGCAGCCCGCTCCGCCAACTTGCAGAACAAAGGTTCCACAAAAGCACGGTCAACACACAGATCTACTGCGGCATCATCTTCCCAGCTTTTGATTTTTCCACCCAAGCTCATGACAGAACCAGCCTGACGGAACGCACGGCGGTTACCTGTATCCAGATAACTTTCTGTCAGCATGCCATCTGCTGTGATCACAGAGTGCTCTTCTGTTTCCACATGGTAGTAATCATAGGAGATGATGGACTTATCGTAAAAAATGGAAGATCCATTCACCAGCATGCGCACAGGCACAAACCTGCCTTCAAAGAACAGGCAATGTTCAGATGTAATCAGCATATCCTTGTAAGGCACACCATCTGCAATGGCATTCTTAAGGATACGCACAGGGTAACCTGCCTCATCATCCGGCAATCCTGCGCGCACAGTGGCATGCGCCTTACCGACCCATGTCACTTTACGAACAGTGCTTTGTCCATCTGCAAATTTCAGAACATCATCACCCAGTTGCAGTGTTTCAACAGCAACATCACCACATGGTGTGCGGATCATAGAGCCAGGCAAAAAACAGACTTCATAAACAGCATTGCCATCTGCATCAGAAGAAAGTGCATACCCATACTGGCTGACATCATCAATGTGCAGCGTAACAGACCCACCCTCGTTAAACGACAAGGTGACGTAGTTGCCATCTGCTGAATAACTGGTGGACGTAATATCGGCTGCCTTAACCCCGGCAAGCACAATCCCGTCCGAGTTTCCCGCAGAAGCTCCATCAAAACCTGTCACTTCTGTCGTAACGGTTGTGGCGGAAGATGTCTCAACACCCTCCAAAGTCAGCCCTGTATTGGTGCTGCCTTCCAGATCAACAATGCCACCTGCCCCAGCCCATATGGTGGCTTTGCCGCCGTTTTGCAGAACCTCCGTACCACTCAGCACAGCACTGCTCTGCACGTTCAACTGGCCACCACTGGCAACATTGACATCTGCCGCAGATCCACCCGAACTGACATCCACAGTCCCGCCAGACACATTGGCGCCATTCAGGCTACCCTGTGAGAAAACATTGAGCGTGCCACCACGTCCTACGGTTTCATTGTGTGCTGTAGCACCTGCCTCAACATCTTCAAGGCCACCATTGTTAACCGTTGTGCCTGTAGTGACGCCACCGCTTTGAACAAATTCGATACCACCAGAATTCACAACGGCACTCACAGCCGAACCGTTAATGTAGCCAAAGCCATTGGCGTTATACGTTGTATGGTTTGCGACCCCACCAGCACTCACAACTTCATGCCCGTGGCTTGCAACAATCATGTCACTGTCCTGGCCGCCGGACATCACACGTTCTTCACCCAAATTGGTAATGGTGCCCGATACGGCACTCCCGGCATTATTCTGCCGACCCGTCTCAATGGTGAAATTGCTGACAACACCGCCCTGAGCCACGTTTTCTACGCCAGAGCGCTCAATCAGAATATTGGAGCCACTACCGCCAGACTGGAGATCCGCGCTGCCGCCACTTGCAATGGTGACACCGCTTTCATACCCGCCAGAGAGCACGGATACCGTTGCGCCCGCGCTAAGTATGCCGCCACTCAGGCTGCCACCACTCAGGATGAGTTTGACCGCCTATGATCCCAGACGCATCAACAACAACAGTGCCTTGGGAATGAACAGTCTGATTAAGCGCTGTTCCACCAGCTCCTACAGTTTCAAGGCCACCGGCGTTCACGGTTGTTGCAGATGCAATGCCACCAGATGCCGCCTGAAGCTGACCGCCATCCAGGATGGTTCCAGAGGTCACGCCTTTTGTTGCTACCAACTGAAGACCACCAGCAGAAATGGTTGCAGCTTCACTCAGCCCATTCAGAACAGCGTCTTCACCACCACTATTCACAGTGTTGTTGTATGCTGAACCGTTTGTATATTCTACAATGGCGCCAGCGTTATTCACGACCGCATCATGAGATACGCCGCCATCAATATACGCGGCATAAATACCTTGGGCATTCACAGTCATGGCAGACACCACGCCGTTGCTCTGCACGGTAATACCAGCATCATTCAAGGTTACGCCAGATGCCAGGCCACCATCATTCACCACCAGATGATCGTGATAAACCGTCACATCATCCGCAACGCCGCCGGAATTGACAATAACATCGTGAACTTCACCACCTGTCGCAGCCTGCGCGCTGTTATCCGCCGCACCAGAAACATTTACACCAGAAACATACCCTTTACTGCCAACAACAAGCGTACCTTCCTTGTCCCCAGTAATCTTAATATCCGTCGCAAAAGCTTTAGCGGAACTATCACCTGTAACATTAAGATGAGCGCCAGCAGTAACCGTATTGGATATTGCAGAAACACCACCGCTAATATCTAAACTTCCTGCTTTTAGAACTGTGTTGCTGAGTATAGCACCACTTTCTGCACGCACAGATTCCTGAACGCCAGAGTTCAGAATCACTCCACTTGTCACAGTTGTATCAACCGCAATGGCACCGGAGTGCACGATCATTTCACCCTCACCACTTACTGTGGTACTGGTAACGGATGCGCCATTCTCTACAAGTAAAGCCGTAGGATTACCCCCAGTTGATGTAGTGGAAACAAGGGTATCTATAACATTGGCACCCGCATTGATTGTGGCGGATGCTGTATCGGTAATGGTCGTGCCAGAAAGTGTTGCACCGCTAGCAGCATAAAGCTCCGCACCATCGGAAATGTTGGTATTATCAGCAGTGCCTCCAATAACTCCAATTTGGCCCATACTGGCAGATGTATCAACCGCGCTGCCGCCAGCAGAAATGGTCAACATGGCACCAGCAAAGCTATCATCATTTTCTGGCAACGATGTAGATGTAACAAGGCCGCCACTTTCAACAGTAATGTTGCCACCGTTTGCGGTAGTAGATATTGCTGTTCCGAAAACATCCAGTGTATCACCATCATTTAGAATGATACCATGTGAGGATATTCCAGCAGGAATAGTCGTGTCAGTCATATTTACGATCCCTTAAAGTTATTTCTACATTCTGAGATTTTTGCAGAAATTTTTTCCCATTTATTGTCAAATATTATTGTTAATAAAAATAAATCATGATTATTTTTCTATAGTTTCATCAAAAACGTATATAATTATTTATATAATATTTAATTTTTAACATGCCAACAATGCGGTATGTGCTGCTGAGTGTAGAGAAATACTCAGCAGCACCAATAAAACTTATTAAAGATGTTTATTAAAATACTTCACGGATTTTACATGGCCTGAGCCACTGCCTTTTCCATCTCTTTACCAACCAGATAAGGGCCTGCTGCACGAATATTTATAGAGAGAATAGCCATTGCATTGTGCGTGATATTTCCGTCCAACGGTAGAACGGCATCACCATTTGTCCATGCACAATCTTGCCAATCCGTATCATGCCAACCAGCAGGCTTGGATGCTTGAAGATGAGCCGTAATCATCTGTAACTTACGAGCTGTCTGTACGCACACATCGGTTACAGCAACACCCAGATAGCGGCGATCATCTACAAACGGACCAATGACATCAGCCGGGCGGCTGGCGCGAGAAACAATCCGCACGCACTTTGTGCCCGGTGGCAGCATGAAGCTGTATTTGTCATCTTGCACACGCATCGGCCGAATGCTTGCGCCCGTTTGGGTGACAAGGTGCAGATCAGGATCTGTAGTTTGTGCTACAATAACTTCCCTCACATGGGTACCACTCACGCTATTTTCCCGTAATTCCAACTGGCGGAACAAAGGTTCAACAAAAGCCCGATCAACACATAGCGGAGCTGCTGCATTGTCTACCCATGTGCGTGTCATGCCATTCAGGGTTGCAACCTTGCCGACCTGATGGAAGGAACGACGGTTTCCGGTATCCAGATAGCTTTCCGTCAACATGCCATCAGCGGTAATGACAGAGTGCTGTGCCGTTTCTACGTGGTAGTAATCGTAAGATATGATGGATTTATCAAAGAAAATCGAAACACCATTTACCAGCATACGAACCGGCACAAACTTGTCCTCAAAGAACAAGCAATGTTCTGGCGTGATCAGCATATCCTTATACGGAACGCCATCGGCAATGGCATCCTTGAGGATACGCACGGGATAACCCGCTTCATCATCTGCTAGGCCAGCACGCACCGTGGCGTGGGATTTGCCAACCCAAACAACTGGGCTGCTGATTTCACGGTTGTTTTGCCAGTCAAAGACAACAACTTCATCACCAATCTGAACGTCTTCTACGGCAACATCACCTTTTGCTGTGCGAATCATGCTGCCAGACAGAAAACAGACGGTCTCATCTTCAACCAACCAGCCGGTTGTTCCATCTTGCACAATAGATGCTGTCGCTGGGGGTTCGTAGCCATTGGCAGGCACAACATCTGCATACTGAACGACATTCCCATCTGCCAACTGAACATTGAGCGTATAGGAGCCATCGCCATTATTCGTGTAAATTGCGGAAGTTGGTTCTGCTGTTAAACCGGAAATACCAAAATGCGTGTTTTTGGAAATACCATTAACCAGAACGTTGCCATTAACACCTTTATCACCACTATCATCAATATAAATGGTGTTTACAGTCTTTGGATCAACGTTAATGGTGGTTTTGTCCGAGTAGCTAATGCCCGGTTCTGCAAACAATGTGCTATTCTGCTGCATGTTTACAGTGCCGCCCTGCACCCATACAGGTTGATCTGTCGTACCCAGAGAGGCATTGATCAGATTAAACGTGCCACCATTATTCAAAACACCGTTATCAAGGGTTACATGCCCTTGATTATTCATGATGGTGATGGTGCCATCACTGCGATTGGCGGTAACACCACCCAGTTCTACATTGGATGGGGTATCAATGATAATCGTTCCGTCATTTTCAAAACCAGCCGTTGCAAAAACATTCCCAACATATTGAGAATCACCTTGCGCCGTAATTTTAAGTGTGCCGTTTTGCCAAACACTCAGGCTACGGATCTGGTTGTAATCCGGAGCATTGTCCACCACAGTTTGCGGCGTAGTGGTATTACCCTCCCAACTGATATTCACATCCGCATTCTGTTGGCTCTGCGGAACAGGGTTGCTCGTCCAGACACTTGCATCGGATGTATCAACCTTATTGCCGGTAGAATCAAGCAACTCCCAGTTGGAAGAATCATTCCAATCACTACTGGTAGTCCCCGTCCAATGCCAAGACATATCATGCTGGTGATAGCTGGTTGGCGTACTGGAATACTGAGAGGTATCTCCCCCAGCGTTTGTTGAGCTTGTCGCAATGGCGCTTAGCTGTTGGTGCAAGGTATTGTCTGTATAAGCACCTGTAGCAGAAGCAGATGATGTATCTTCAATATCCCAGCCAGAAGCTGCTGTATCCTGCACAATAGTGGCTGTAGCAGGCGGTGTATAACCATCTGCCATATGCAGGTTGCTGTATGTCAGATTGCTGCCATCTGCCATATCAACAGTCAACGTATAAGAACCATCCTTATTCTCTGCATACGTTGCAGATGTAGGCGCAGACGCCAGACCAGAAATACCGAAGCGTGTGTTTTCAGAAATGCCGTTGATAACAACATTCTGAGCATTGGTCGCGCCAGCCCCGCCATGCAGAAAACCATTATCCTGCACGTAAAGCGTATTTACTGTTGCCGGATCAACATTGATGGTTGCAATAGATTCAGCCGAATTCATAAAGATGCTGCTATTCTGTTGCAGATTAACGGTTCCACCGCTCACCCACACAGGCTGTCCAGCAGACCCCAAGGACGCGTTGATAAGGTTAACCGTGCCGCCACTATTCAGATTGCTGTCATCAAAAATTACGTTGCCATGGTTATTCATGATGGTGATGGTGCCATCATCGCGATTCATGGTAACACCACCGAAATCTACCTTCGATGGGGTATCGATAATAATTGTACCGTCGTTTTCGAAACCGGCAGTAGCAAAAACATTGCCATCAATACTGGAACCAGCCTGAGCCGTCACTTTTAGTGTTGCATTCTGCCAAACGCTCAGGCTGCGAATCTGATTGTAATCGGGCGCATTCACAACAACTGTAACGGAATCTTCGCCACTTGCCGGAGACAGGCTAACATCTGCATTTTGTTCTGCCTGAGGTACGGAACCTTCTGTGGTAACTGGATTATTGGCACCATCGTAAAGTGTCCAGTTAGCGGGATCGTTCCAATCACCTGTGGCGCCGCCAACCCAGCGCCAAGACATATCATGATGATGGAAACTGGTTGCGGTGCTGTCAGATGATGTACCGCTTCCAGTAGCGATTGCATCATCATTGATTGTTTTAAAATCTATGGGTGAATCTGCCATTACTTTAAACTTTCCTAAATCTTAATTTTAGCAATAAATTATGTTAGTATAATACTATCAATATAAAGTTTTATGTTGTGCCAACAATTTGTCTCGTGTAGTAATTGTTGCGTAGTACCCGTTAGGCAAGTCCACACATTTGAGCTTGCCAAAATTAAGATTAAAGCAAGGAACTCTTTTGTTTTTTCAGGAGTTTACGCTTTAATGAATATATCTAAATCGCACCGTAAAATCGGATATGCCCGCGTTAGCACGATAGGCCAGACTCTAGAACATCAAGTTAAAACCTTAAAGGAATACGGATGCCACCGGATTTATTGCGAAAAGGCAAGTGGAGCCGACACCAATCGGCTAGAACTACGCAAGCTCATTGAAAATCTGAGGGAAGGACAGTCCATTGTGGTCACACGCATTGATCGGCTGGCTCGCAGCACATTTGATCTATTCGCTATAGTTAAAAGTATTACCGATAAAAAAGCTCAGTTTTACTCTTTGGCTGAGCCTTGGACCGACACAAGTACCAGCACCGGACGGCTTATGCTAGCTGTTCTCGGCGGTTTAGCTGATGTAGAAAGAGATCTCATCCGCACTCGCACCTCGGAAGGTCGTGCAAGAGCTATAGCTCAGGGAAAGAAAATGGGGCGCCCTCGGCGCATTACAGATATCCAACGCATAGAAATTATCCAAAAACGCAAAAATGGCGAAACGCTAGAAAAAATTGCAAAAACTTTTGGCATAAATTCAGGAACTGTTTCTCGTATCATATCTCACGCTAAAAAAAATAATCATCATCGAAATCTCCAGAACATGTCATCAGTTAATTTCAGTGATGGTTGAAACGAGTTGGTCGGCTGGCAAGGAATACTGATGTTAGCCTGCCATAACGCGCTGCGATGCCTGTAGACTATTTGAACCCAACGAACAATCATCTTGCCCAATTGCTGCCAAACCCGTTGGATCTTAAACGCGCAACTGGTCACCGTGATCTGAAATCACTGGATATTCTACTATCAGCCCATTTCTGAGGAAATTAATCGGCAGATCGAAAAAGCAGAACGTGTGCAAAACATGCTTTGCGCCGATGATGCCAGCAGCCCATAATCGTTGCTTCCATGCTGCGATCCGTCAATGCCTCCAAAAAACGCAACACGCTCTTCCAGAAGCATTGATGCAATAAAAGAAAATCTGGCTCAGCATGAGTACATCTTACTGGAAAAAACTCTCATAAGTCTTTACATTTAGGCCCTATTGCTTCTTCCCACACTCCAAGCGACACTCAGCAACAGAAGCGTACCAACACAACATAATACAAGTGATGGCAGTGTCTGCCCCAAGCCAAGAAAAATAAAGAAGCCCAGTAATATTGGCATTGTCCATTGTGCCGCACGCGCTATGTAGAGCGCGGATGCCATACTTGTTTCACCTAACGCCACCATGACAAAAAGCTGACATCGTTCAACCAAGTGACTGCCTGAAATTGTCCAGCCTGACGTATATGACCGCCCCAGAATGCGTTTATAACTGAGGAGCAGGCATGATTTGCAGGTAATTTGGCAACCACAAAGACTGGTCGCCCCATCTGCATCACTGCATAGCAGATCGGACAGGCTGAGGCGGTTGCGCTGCATCTTCTGCCAACGCTTTGCTTTCTGTAACACCCAATCCCACAGATACACCCAAAGCAACAGCCACGCGCAGGCCCTTACCTTGTGAACTCGGGTGAGACAAATCTGACCGACTCATTTGCCGCACTCTTGGTGACCTCTAGCTTCTGCTCTACCTTAATGAGATAATAGGGACGAAACGTATAATTGATAATAATGCTTATATTCAGAAGCAAATGATTATCAAATCGTATGGGTGTGTGTTTGCTGCAACAGACTGTTACAGTGACCAAAAATATCTATGAACTAAAATTTGTAAAATAAATTTTATTTTTTCAATCTGTTAGCCAGATATCACTGTTTACATAAAGACATTTAACCATCTGCATCATACAGACACTTTGCAAAATATTAGGACATTCACGCTCAGATGATAGTGATTCTCACTTGCGTATTGGTGGGCGCTTTGTTATTTGCTGTTTGAGATATGCCGCGCGTGAGAAAGCATAGGGCACCTTTTTCTAATTACACCATTGGTTGTTCCCTATAGGTTCTTCCGCGCGTCGCTTCATTATCTGTATTTGCGAAAGCACTTGGTCTCTTATGCCCTTATCAGAATCATCTAATCAGATTCCGCTTTCTTTCTCTCCATGGGAGATGTTCCTGAACGCAGGCTCTGTCGTGCAATGTGTCATGATACTTCTGGCTCTTGCCTCGCTTCTGACATGGACCATTTTTATCGCCAAATCTGTTGAGTTTTTAAGTGTTCGCAGAAAGCTAAAAACAGCAGAAAAAACGCTGGAAGAAGCTGGCACATTGGCTTTGGGAGAAAGAAGCACACGCCCAAACAGTATTGCCCACACACTGGTTATGGCTGCGGAAACTGAAAAAGCTGTTTCTTACGATATTCCCAATGATAACGAAGGACTTAAGGAACGTATTGTTTTACATTTAGAGCGTCTGGAAGCTGCTGAAGGGCGCCGCCTGATGCGCGGCACAGGCTTATTGGCCACCATTGGTGCAACATCACCCTTTATTGGACTATTTGGCACTGTGTGGGGCATTATGACATCTTTTACAGGCATTGCCGCCAGTAAAGCCACTAGCCTTGCTGTGGTCGCCCCAGGTATTGCAGAAGCCCTATTGGCCACTGCACTTGGGCTTGTGGCCGCCATTCCTGCTGTGGTGATCTACAACCATCTTGCACGCCAATCTGCATCCTGCAGGGCACAAGTGGCAGATCTGACATCCCTTGTAATGCGCTTGGTTTCTCGTGATCTTGGTCGCACGCACAAACTTGCAACAAGCGCCCAGATTACTCCCTTTGATATCAACCGTATGGTTGGAGAATAAACCATATGCGCCGTATCCAGCATGCTGATGAAAACCCGCATGAAGCAAGCGAGATCAATGTAACGCCTTTCATTGATGTCATGTTGGTGCTTTTGGTAATTTTCATGGTAACAGCCCCCCTCACCACAGTAAACGTGCCTGTAGATCTTCCTTCATCAACGGAAAAACCAGCTCCACACCCAGAGAATCCAGTTTTTTTAACTGTAAATGCAGATCATGCACTGGCACTTGGTGAAGAGAGTATCTCAACCGACAACCTGCCAAAAGCGTTAGAAATAGCAACCAAGGGCAACAAGGATGAACGCATTTTCCTGCGTGCAGACAAAACGATAGATTACGGCACACTGATGAGTGTGATGGATAAGCTTCGTTCTGCTGGTTATCTCAAGGTTGCTCTTGTTAATTTGCAAGGTCAGGCAGATGGCTCTGCTCCAGCCGCAAAGACCGAACAATGAGCGCAACAACATCTTTTTCCGATTGGAAAATTCACCAAACACGCAGAACCAGAAAAGAAGATACTTTCCGTTGGGGTATGTCTTTTTTGATTGTTATATCATCAGCAGGAATTGCCACTTTATCTTTCCTGCACATGCCTCATACAATTCCGCCTATACCGGAGACCCCGCCAGCGGCTATTGCTATTGATATGGCGCCAGAACCTGTTGCAATCCCTTCTCCACCCACATATACACCACCTACCCCTCACCAAACAATTTCGGAATCAGTCCCTTCTCCTGTTGATCCCGCCAAACTGGAGGCTCCTCCTGCGCCTGCTCCACAACTACCCCTTCCAGTTCCCAAACCTGAAAAACTGCGTAAAATTATAAAAAAACACAAATCTACTGTAAGTCTCAAAAAACCAAATCCTGACAAAACACTACCGGCGGAAAAAACAACAGCTCCCCTATCCTCCAAAGTGTCACCAAACCAAACACAGGCAGCATCTATTGATGGGTCATCTTCTTCTCACGTTTCCCAAAGTCCAGCCACATGGCAAGGGTCTTTGCTGGCGCGGCTAGAGAAATATAAACGTTACCCTGCAGAAGCTATGTCTGCTCATCAGGAAGGTGCGCCCAGGCTACATTTTACCATGGACCGAAAAGGACATGTACTTTCGGCACATATTGAAAAAAGCTCTGGCCATTCATTATTGGATAGCGAAGCCTTGGCATTAGTGCATCGTGCAGAGCCGTTACCTAGCCCACCCGAAAGCGTGGCAGGCGATTCCATTACCCTCACCGTGCCAATAGAATTTTATATGGAACACATACAGGATTAAAAATTATTTCCTTAATAATCATCTTTCAATACCTGTTCAGTGTGTTAAGAAAATACGATCCTTATCCTATTTTCTGGCGCAAGAGCGCCCATTCTGCCTCTACGCTGTCTGCAACGCGCCGTGCCACGGCAGATAAAGGGCGCGCACGATCATGCGCAAGCGCCAACCGCAAAGGAGAAACATGCGCCCCTGCCAGCGGGGTAAAGGCCATGTCTCCATTTTGAACCTCATCCATCACATCCAGATAACTGAGAATAGTAATCCCCAGTCCAGCCTTAACCAAAGACTTTATCATCTGCACATTATTTGCCCCGGAAATCACATTCGGGTTCACCAAAGTATCTGCCTCCAGTTTTCTAAAAACAGACGAAAGGGCCAATGGTTCTTCTGGCACAATCACTGGATATTCTGCACAAACTGAAAACCGAGTTGAAGAGTGCTGAGTGACTGGATGCTGCGGCAGGCTTACCACTCCAAGTGGAAAAGAAAGCATTGAACGCACCTGCAAGTCTCGCAAATCTGCGGGGTCTAACAAAAATGCTAGATCTCCTTCTCCTGCAAAAAGACGTTCCCCCAATTCTGCATTATCATGGATATGGATGTTCAGAACAATTCCGGGATATTGTTCTTTTAGGCGCGCAGCAATGCTGGGCAAAAATACGCGCGCCAAAGCCTCTGGGGCCAAAATATCTATACGTCCACGGCGCATACCCTTTAAATCATCAATCTGGCGGTTCAGGCTTTCAAAATCTTTCGTCCACCGGCTGGCATGTGCATAAAATAACTCTCCCACCGCAGTTAAACGCATACCGGAAGAAAGGCGCTCAAATAACGGTGTTTGAAGGGCCTGCTCTCCCAAAAGGATATGTCTATCAATTGCAGAGGCTGCAATATGCAGATCTTCCGATGCTTTACGTATGGAGCCATGCCGTGCCACAGCCAAAAAATAGATCAGAAAGCGCGAAAAGGGATTCATTGACCTGTTCTCAGTTTGAGAATGGATACTGCATGAAATAGATATATCCGATAATATATGCTTAATGAAACACTGTCTCCTAAAGGAACGGGAAACATTCCCTATTCAGGAGATTAAGCTGTGACATCCCCAGCCTGCGCCCGCCCCGCCGACACCAAACTCCCCCGCGATCTCAGTTTTGATGCTGATGACTGGCTTATTCTGGCCTCATACTGGCATCCCATTGCCCTTGTGCGTGAACTGGAAGACAAGCCCTTAGGCGTAACGCTACTTGATGCACCTTTGGTTGTTTATCGGGCTGGAGAAGAAATTGTTGTGGCAGATGACCTGTGCCCGCATCGTGGCGTGCCACTCAGCATGGGTAAGGGTAACGGCCAAACAGTTGCTTGCGCCTATCATGGCTTCCAATTTGGCCATCAAGGCCGATGTGTACGTGTTCCCGCCCACCCGAATAACGCCATTCCTTCCCGCCTGAACCTGCGGACTTATCCTGTGGTAGAAAGATATGGCTTGATCTGGACGTGCCTACGTCCCCAGGAAAATGCAGAAATATCTCTTCCATCCATGCCACATTGGGATGAAGCAGGTTTCCAACACATCAACTGCCCTTGGATAGACATTGCCGGTTTTGCAGGGCGGCAGGTTGAGGGCTTTATAGACGTTGCTCATTTTGCATTTGTGCATACAGAAACTTTTGCTGACCCAGACAACCCTATAGTGCCAGCATACATGCCCAAAATGACGCCCTATGGATTTGAGGCAGAATACCGCAGCAATGTCGGCAACTACCCTATTGGACAATCAGAACGTGGCCGACCAGATTTTGAATGGCTGCGCCATTTTCGGGTGCATGTTCCTTTTACGGCCACGCTGGAAATTCATTTTCCCGATAACGGCAGGCTGGTCATCATGAATGCAGCGTCCCCTGTTTCCGCCAAGAAAACGCGCATGTTTGCACCTATGTGTCGTAACTTTGATACCGACCTACCTTTGCAGGATGTTTATGATTTCAACCTGAAAGTTTTTGAGGAAGACCGCGCCTTGGTAGAAGCCCAGAAACCCGAAAACCTACCGCTTGACCCTTCTTTGGAAGTACATGTGGTGGCAGATCGCAGTTCCATTGCTTACCGGCGCGCCTTACGCACCATTGGCTTAAGCCAGTTCTTTACCGCATGAAAGGATAAGATCATGGCTCCTTCTTCCTCCGTGAAGATGAAGGTTATTCTGGTATTGACCTACCATTTTCATGTGAACACAGGAGCCAGATTGCCCAATGCAGCCTCAGCACGCGCAGCCCCTTACCCACACTGAATGTCTAACATTCACAATAAAAATATGGTCAACCCCCGCATCATTACATCCATGTAATTATACCTCTATAATCTAGGACTTTATGCCTGAATATTCACCTTCCACATTGTTTACGCCTAGAAAACTCAAGAAAAAGAGATATACCCTCTCTTCCCAAACGATATAAACACGCGTTACCCTACGTGAGTCTGCGCGTATATTCTTGATATAACACTATATATTCCATCAGGATGCACCACAGGCACAAAAACAAGAACAGAAAGATTTTTAGGCGTGCTTCCATCATCTGCTCCCCTTTCCAGTTCACACCAACGCTTCCTTTACCTTCAGGTTCTGGTGGCTGTGGGTGCAGGCATTGCCGTGGGTGCAATGTTCCCCTCTGTTGCCACCGCACTTAAACCGCTGGGAGATGGATTTGTTAAACTTATCAAAATGGTCATTGCACCTGTTATTTTTCTAACAGTGTGCACAGGCATTGCTGGCATGGCGGACCTTAAGCAAACTGGCCGCGTAGCTGGCAAAGCCATGCTGTATTTTTTGTGTTTTTCTACTTTGGCACTCGCCATTGGCATGCTTGTAGCTAACGTTCTGCAACCCGGTGCTGGGCTGCACATTCGCCCCGAAAGCCTTGATACAAGTTCTGTTACACAGTTTGTAAGTGCTGCCGCGCAGCATCATTCCTTTGCAGATTTTTTGTTGCAGATCATTCCTTCCACAACCGCCGGAGCATTTACATCGGGTGAAATTCTGCAGGTGCTGCTGGTTGCCATCCTGTTTGGCATCAGTCTGGCCAAAATGGGTAAAGCGGGGGAAGCCGTCCTTAACCTGTTTTACAGCCTGACAGAACTTGTTTTTGGGGTTGTACGTTTGGTGATGTATCTGGCACCTGTTGGGGCTTTTGGTGCCATGGCTTTTACCGTAGGTAAGTTTGGCCTGCATTCCATTCTGCACCTACTTGCCTTGGTGCTAACATTCTATCTTACGGCCATTCTGTTTGTAGGCGTTGTTCTGGGTGTTGTGGCACGATTGGCTGGTTTTAGCATTCTGCGGCTCTTGGTCTTTCTAAAAGAAGAGCTGCTGATTGTGTTGGGCACCAGTTCTTCTGAATCCGCCCTACCCGGTTTGATTGCCAAATTGGAAAGGGCTGGCTGCTCCCAAGGGATTGTAGGGTTAGTTGTACCCATGGGCTATTCTTTTAATCTGGATGGCACCAATATTTACATGACTCTTGCTGCGCTGTTTATTGCGCAGGCAACTGATGTGCACCTAAGCTTTCAGGAACAACTTGCCCTGCTGCTAGTTGCTATGGTGAGTTCCAAAGGTGCTGCTGGTGTAACAGGCGCTGGTTTTATTACTCTGGCTGCCACACTTTCTGTTGTACCCAGCGTGCCTGTGGGTGGCATGGCGCTTATTCTGGGTATTGATCGTTTTATGTCTGAATGTCGTTCCCTTACCAATCTGGTTGGTAATGCTGTTGCTGCTATTGTTGTCTCACGCTGGGAAAATGCGTTGGATGATACGCAACTTCATGAGGCCTTGCACACGCAACCACAAATTACAAAAACACCTTCAGTCTGATACCTCTTTTCCGTAGGTAGCTCCTCTGGCCGCCTACGGATTTCTTGTATTTGTAATTGAGAATAAACCTTGTTGTAACAGTGTAATTTTGTAAACTTTTTCTTGAGTATTCGTTATAACAGAAAAAAATCCTTGAATCTTTTTGATTGTAATTTAATTTCCATAATACGCGATAATAAAAACAAAAAGAAACGTGAGATCTAAAAAATGTTTGCTAAAATTACAAAATCTATTTTTTAAAGAGAAAGCACCCAGCCGCCTTTCCCTTTGAATCTTTGTATTTCTTTCCCCTTGTTTCAGAGATGCGCCGTTGCTGCATGCCACTTGTACGCAATGGTCGTTCTTGCGCCATGAGGATCGGGCAATGCCCTCAACTTATATCATTTCAAATTCAGAACAAAAAACATCACGCTACCAGCAAGAATGTTTATCCGTTCTTCGCTTGCTTTATATCGGGACAGTTCTTTTCACATTTGATATTGCTTTTCACGCTACCTCTGCGCGCGCTCAACAGAATGAAACCACCAAGTCTTTTGAGAAACCTGAATTTTCTTCAAAACCTATCGTTAACGCCGAGATACCAAAAAAACACAAACGCCCGATAGCTGAAGAACGTCTGGACGCCCTGTTTGATACTGAAAGCCTTTCCTATCTGTTAAACCATAATAATACAGCGTTACGCAGGCAGGATATCAGTGCGGGGTATTTTGTTGCTGAACAGGCCTTTGGCAATCTGGCTCCGGGCCTTAAACCTTGGCGCGACAGATTAAGCGAACGCGGCTTTACCTTTGAGTTAACATATAAAGGTGAAGGTATAGCCAATCTTGCTGGTGGTCTTTCAAAAGGTATGGATTACACGCATGAAATTCGTGCCAGCATGTTGTTTGATCTCGGCAAGCTTACCGGTTGGAATCCGCTACAAGGGTGGTACCTGCATGGTATTGTTATGAACCGTGAAGGCCGACAAGTCGGCTGGGATCATGTTGGGGAAAGAAATGTACTTCTTACAGAAGTATGGAGTATTCACGGCCCCGCAGCGGCCCGCCTTGCCGATCTGTATCTAGAAAAATCTTTTCTCCACAACCGTATCAATATCAATGTCGGACGCATTTCACTTACACATACCTATTCTACTTCTATTTTACTGTGCACATTCATGACCATGTGCTCTGCACCCATGGCTATACGAGAACCGGCAGGTTGGAGCGTTTACCCCAAAACATCATGGGGAGGCACAGTGCGCTTTCGGCCAACACATGATCTTATCCTGCGCACTGGTATTTATCGCATAGGCCCCAAAGCACGTGACAATACAGGTTGGGCATGGGGCGATGAGCCTTATACAGGTATTCAAACTCCCATTGAGTTAACGTGGGAACCATTTTTTGGCACGCGCAAGCTTCCGGGCCATTACAAAATCGGTTTTGGGCATGACACGTCTCCTTACCCCGATATGGTTGGCACCATTCCCGCTGCTTTTGCGGGCTCTGTGCATCCGCACAAACTCAAACCGCGTGATACATTTTATATAGAGGCAGACCAGATGGTGTATCGCAGCCATGGCGAACATCAGATGGCTGGCGGATATGTGCTAGCTGGCTTCATTCATAACACGCCAAGTAACTCCACATTCTCAAATGAGTTCTACGCAGGGGCTTCCCTTTTGGGTATTATCCCCCACCGGCCTTTGGATCGTCTGGGCGTCATGTATTCCTATTACCAACTCAGCCCACGCTTGGCCTATGGGCAACATATGCAGGAAGCTGCGGGCGTTCCCCTTGGCCCCTATATCAATGGGCCACAAACACATTCTGCAATTCTGGAAGCATATTACGGCATTCCTGTCACACCGGGCTTGGTTATTACATCCGAGTTTGAGTACATGATGCGCCCCGGAGAAACCTCGGTTATTCCCAATGCTATTCTGGCAGGGCTTAAGGTTATTGCTGCCCTGTAAGGCAAAGCGAGGCGCAAAAACATCTCACCTGCCCTGCTTTTCTCATACTGGCACCAAACCTGCTTATTGCTAGAATATATATTCAAACAGATGGATGGTGCTGCGCAAGCGGCTTGAAAGGGAATGCCGTGTACGGATTTCTGCCTTAAATTGAAGCAGAATCTTATAGTCGGCAGCTGCTCCCGCAACTGTAAGGGGAGGTTTGACCTGCTGCCGGTCACGGCTAGCCACTGGCCGATAAACACGGCTGGGAAGGTAAAAGGTCTAACATACCATATCCCCAAGCCAGGAGACCTGCCTCCATCAGGCACATCATACCGGGCGGGATGAACCGGCAGCGGCAAAACAGGCAGTAACATGCATAAACATGCCTTTAGCTCATTTTTAACAGCACTGCTTCTTGCATGGAGCAATATCCCCTCCAACGCTCATGCAGAAAGCACCCCTACACCAGCCATAACCGGACGATGGATTACGGAAGACGGTAAAGGCGTATTCAATATCCACACCTGTGGCGATAAAATGTGTGGGAACCTTGTAGGGTTAAACCTAACACAAGATGAAGAAGCTTCTGGCCGTAGAAAAACAGAATGTAACCTTCAGATGCTCAAAGGCTTCCATCCCATGGAAGACCGGCATGACCACTGGAAAGGTCATATCTTTGATCCTCAGAGCAAAAATACTTACGATGCCATTATATGGATAGCGGACGATGGTGCCCTGAAACTGCATGGTTTTTTAGGTTTGGAGCTCTTTGGTAGAACCGATACCTGGCAGCCGTTTCATGGCCGTATAGGCAACAACTGCCACATTAACCCCTAAGCATACCTGCTTCAACGAAGCATGAAATAACCTATTATTCCATTACAACAGCTTGCAAGCTCAGGCCGTCCCTATAAAACTACCCGTAATTTTGAACTCGATATTTCTCCGCAATGTTTCATTCTGACAATGCGGAGCCCGGTTTTGTAGGGAGAATCCGAAGAATGAGACAAACGCACGAGGGGCAGCCTGTGGCGGAGTGGTGTTCATCTCCTAACGCCATGCGCCTGAATAAACTGTTGCGCATGTCCCGTCGGGATGTGCTTTTAGGTGGTATTGGTCTTTCTGTTGCAGGCACAACAGGTGCGGCGCTTGCTAATACCGCGCCTACTACACCAAACACTGAAGACCTCTCTCGCTTTATGCAGATATCCCAGCGACTGACAGATAGAGATACGCTAAACCCCCAGATTGGTGCGGCCCTATATGCCAATATCGTGCATGCCAATGCCGATCGACAGGATAAACTTAACGCCCTGCATACTCTACTAGAGCGAGAAAAATTTACGACGGCATCTGCCTTTGCTCATGCAGCAGAAAAATCTGATCCCAAACTTAAAGATGTCATCCACGAAATTCTAACCGGCTGGTACCGAGGTATTGCGGATGGCAAAGTGGTGGTTTACCGCTCCGCCCTGATGTTCGACATCACCAAGGATGCCGTTTACCCCAAAACCTATGCAACAGGCGGCCCATTCTACTGGACAAGCAAGCCACCAGAAGTTGCACGCCCAAAAGGGCACCCTGCACTTTCTGCTTCCGCCCTTGTTATCGAACCGACCTGATCTTACGGGATACCCCGCTTTATGCCCTCCGAAGAAAATCTTTCAGCCGACGTTGTGATCGTAGGATCAGGCGTTGCAGGTAGTTCTATTGCCAACGAACTGGCGCGCGCCGGTATTTCCGTCATTGTGCTGGAAGCTGGCCCACGTGTTGACCGCCAGCATTTTGTAGAAAACTTCCGCAATCTGGAAAACAAACCCTCTTATCAGGGGCCATTCCCGGCTGTGCCTTGGGCACGGCATCCGCCTGATCAGCAAACCCCTAACGAGTATCTGCATACCTCCGGCCCAAATGCCGAAGCCTATCAGCAGGTTTACTTACGTATGATGGGCGGCACCACATGGCACTGGGCTGGGTGCGCATGGCGTTACCTACCATCAGACTTTGAACTCAAAACACGTTACGGTCAGGGCCGCGATTGGGCCTTGACTTACGATGATCTGGAACCCTTTTACTATCAGGCAGAAGTCATGATGGGGGTTTGCGGGCCAGATCCTGCGGTGGAAGATCTTGGGTCTCCCCGCAGACAGCCATATCCTATGGATGCACTGCCCATTTCTTACGCTGCACAACAATTCCGCAAACTGATTCAGGAAAAAACGCCGTGGCGCGTGGTGCACGAACCACAAGCACGTAACACCCGCCCGTATGATAGCCGCCCAACGTGTGAAGGGCATAATAACTGCATGCCCATCTGCCCTATTGGGGCCATGTATAACGGTAGCTATTCCGTTTACCATGCAGAAGCTGCCGGGGCTAAGTTTATCCCCAACGCTGTGGTGTATAAGATTGAGCGAGACAGCGCGAACAAGCGCGTAACCGCCGTGCATTACTTTGACCCCGACAAAGGGTCACACCGCGTTACGGGCAAATATTTTGTTATTGCTGCGCACTGCATTGAAACAGCTAAACTGCTGCTGCTTTCTGCTGATGAACAAAGCCCGGATGGTGTTGCCAACAGTTCCGGCCATGTAGGCCGCAACATGATGGATCATACCGGTGTACAGGTTACCTTCATCAGTGGCGATCAAGCCTTGTGGCCGGGCCGTGGGCCGCTGGAAACCAACGTGATCGACAATTTCCGTGATGGAAACTGGCGCTCAGACCGTGGGGCCTACCTTGTGCACATGGTGGATGATAACCAAGTGGATCTGGCTACCCAGTTAGCTATTTCCAAAGGGTACGTTGGCCGGGAACTGGAAGAACAGATCCGTTACCTAGCTTCACACACTGTGCGGCTGTTCAGCCATAACGAAGCCCTGCCAGATCCCAACAACCGTCTGACACTCAGCAAAGATCATAAGGACATTCTGGGGATTCCGCACCCAGAAGTGTACTATAAGCTGCCCGAATACACTGTGCGCAGTTGTGAACACACACGCTATGTTTTCCGCGACCTAATCAAACTGATGCACGGTACGGATGAACAGTGGACACCGGGCTACTTCCCGCAGGATCATCCCGCAGGCAGCACCATTATGGGCACAGATCCCAAGGATTCCGTGGTGGATGGCCATTGCCGAACGCATGATCATGACAATCTGTTTATTGCCAGTTCCTCGGTTTTCTCAACCGTTGGCACCGGCAACATCACCCTGACTGTAGCTGCCTTGGCGCTACGCGTTGCCGATACGCTGAAAAAAGAACTTGCTCATGCCTGATTTTTCCAAAACCTTGCGCACCCTTCTTTCGGCAGGCACGGTGCTTGGTGTTTGCGCTCTTACCCAGCCACCTGTCCATGCAGAAGATGCAGCCTCGGATCAGGCTGTTCTGGACCGTGGTGCTTATATTGCCACTGCATCAGATTGTATTGCCTGTCACACCAAGCCCGGTTCGCAGCCATTTGCTGGTGGCCTAAAAATTGCAACACCTATGGGTGATGTAATTTCCACCAACATTACGCCAGATCCAGAGCACGGCATTGGCAAATACACAGAGCAAGACTTTGAACAAGCCGTACGCCATGGCGTACGCAAAGATGGCGCTTACCTGTACCCTGTTATGCCTTATGTTTCTTACGCAGGCATGACAGATCAGGATGTGCATGCGCTTTATATGTGGTTCATGCACAGCGTAAAACCAGTTGCCAGCACCCCGGCAGAAACAACGCTGGTGTTTCCTGCCAATATGCGCAGCGCAATGGCGGCCTGGAACTTTGTAACCACCAAGGAAGAGCCAGAAAGCGGAGATTCCAGCACATATGATCCGCTACGCCGCGGCAAGTATCTTACTAATGCGCTGGAACATTGCGGCACCTGCCATACGCCGCGTAACTTCATGCTTAGTGAAAAGCAGGACAGATATCTGGCTGGCACGTCGCTTGATGGATGGTACGCCCCCAACATCACCACCAGCAAAACCGGCGGTATAGGCAACTGGAGCGAAGAGGATATTGTCGCCTACCTGAAAACAGGCCATGCCAATGGTCATGCTCAAGCCGCAGGCCCCATGGCAGAAGCTGTGGAACACAGCACCAGCCACCTGACAGATCAGGATCTGCACGCCATAGCTACTTATATTCACCAAGTTCCAGCTATGGACGATGATATGGAACATCAGGCACGAGATAGCTTTGGCCAAGCTATAGAAGCACTGGATATCCGCCAGAGTGCCCCAACCCGAATTGATGATCTGACCGAAATGGACGGACAGCACGCATACGATGCCAACTGCGCGGCCTGCCATGGCCAGACTGGTACGGGCACGAAGGATCAATACGCACCTTCATTGTTCCATAACTCAACCGTGGGCAGCGCACGGCCAGATAACCTGATCATGACCATTCTGCACGGGGTGCAACGCAAAACCGAAGCAGGCAATGTATCTATGCCAGACTTTAGCGGTCATTCAGACGTGCAGCGTCTGAGCGATGCTGAAATTGCAAAGATCGTGAATTATGTGATGGCAACCTTTGGCAGCGGAGACCAGCACGTAACAGCAGATCAGGTTGCACAGTTCCATAAAGACAAATAACAGCCACACCACACATAGGCTGATGAGACACACACCAAAAAGGGCGGAGAGGTTTAAACCCCTCCGCCCTTTTTTACATGATCTTCAGAAAAAAACTGAAGCGTTAGAAAGAAGGCTTTTCGTGAAGAGCGGATACCAGACGTGTAATGGTATGTGCCTTCAAAGCTTCTGGCCCACCTTCCGTGCCATAACCAGAATCTTTCATGCCACCAAACGGCACTTCTGGCACGCCAATACCATGGTGATTGACAGCAACCATCCCGGCTTCCAGCTTTTCACCCAGCAGGCGCTCCGTGCGTTCACAACGCGTGTAAACATAAGCCGCTAAGCCATATGGTAGGCGGTTGGCTTCCTTTACGGCGTCCGCCAGATCAGAATACTCATCCATAATGGCAATCGGGCCAAAGGGCTCTTCCTGCATAACCCGCATTTCCAGCGTTGGCTTCAGCACCAATGTGGGTGGGAAGAAGCACCCATCATTCGGCATGGAAATATCAGGCTGCCAAAGTTCAGCGCCTTTCTGGCGGGCATCATCCACCAGTTCGGTCAATGCTTTTACGCGGCGCTCATTCACCAATGGCCCCATGGTAACGCCTTCATCCAGACCATTGCCAATCTTAAGCGCGCTCATCTGGGCTTTGAATTTTTCAATAAAGGGCGCTGCAATTTCCTTGTGTAAAAGGAAACGTGTGGGAGCAATGCACACTTGCCCGGCATTACGGAACTTGGCGGCTGCCAAACGTTCGGCTGCGGCATCCAGATCTGCATCCGGGCACACAATAACCGGGCCATGGCCACCCAGTTCCATAGTGACCGGCTTCATCTGCGCGCCAGCCAATGCGGCCAGATGCTTACCGACAGGCGTAGACCCCGTAAAGGAAATCTTGCGCACAACCGGATGCGCAATCAGATACTCAGAAATTTCCGCTGGCACACCATACACCAGAGAAACCGCACCTGCCGGAATACCGGCATCACAAAAACACCGGATCAGTTCTGCCGGAGAAGCTGGCGTATCTTCCGGAGCCTTTACAATAACCCCACACCCGGCACCCAAGGCAGCACCCAACTTGCGTGCAATCTGGTTGATGGGGAAGTTCCACGGCGTAAAGGCAGCCACAACACCTACAGGGCGGTGCAGTACACGCTGTTCTACATAAGGGGCGCGCGGGGGCACCAATTCATCATTTAGGCGACGGCCTTCTTCACCAAAATATTCAATAACACCAGCCGCACCCTGAATTTCAATAATCGCTTGAGCAAGGGGCTTGCCCTGCTCTTCGCTCATAATACGGCCAATCTGCTCTGCCCGTTCACGCAGCAGATCTGCCGCCTTGCGCATAATCACAAAGCGATCCCACGCAGTAAGGTTACGCCATGCTTCGTAACCCGCCTGCGCACCCGCAACCACTTTTTCCAGATCAGTTTTGGAGGCATGAGCAACCTGCCCAATAATCTGGCCCGTAGCCGGATTGGTTACCGGAATGGTGCGACCATCTGCCGCATCTTGCCATTTCCCGGCCACCAACAGCTGCGTGCGTATTTCTTTTTCTGACATCTACATCTCTCAAGCAGAACGGGCAGACATCCACCATGGAGCCTTTGTCCGGATTTTTTTGCTGACACCATTTTATGTACTGCCATGCAAGAAAAAAGAGGTCTATACACCCCAGCGCATAATGGCCTCCTACCCGGTTCAGTTCCATACCGGCAGGGCTATTATCCTTCAAACCCTCAGTTGTATCAGTAGAAAGCCCATGCTTTTCAAAACCCTGTCCGGTCAGACAATAATCGGGCTGTGCGCCTTATTTGCCGCCACTTTTACGGCCATTACCAGCGAAGTTGCCCCTGTAGGGTTGCTGATAGATATGGCGAATTCCTTCCATATTACGGAAGGTAAAGCTGGTCTGGCCGTAAGCGCATATGCGCTGGTTGTGGCACTGGCGGCGGTGCCGCTTACCATTCTTACAGCCAGAATCAACCGCAAGACACTCATGCTTTGGGCTCTGATTGGCTATATCGCCTCTAATCTGATTGCCGCTTTGGCTCCTACCTTTGCCATTTTATGCTTGGGCCGTGCCGTGGGCGGGGCTGCCCATGCGCTTATGATGTCCATTGTTTCTGCCTATGCTGCGCACCTAGTACCCCCTCGCATGACAGGACGCGCCATTTCGTTTGTGTTTGGTGGCACATCGTTGGGGTCTGTTCTGGGGGTTCCCGGCACTGCTGCTATTGGGCAATTGGCAGGCTGGCGGGTTTCCATGATGGTGGTTACGGGTTTAGCCGCCATTCTAACCGTATGCATCGCGTTTTTTCTGCCCAAGGTGAATGCTTCCTCCAGTTCCGTGCATCTCCCTTCATTTCGCACCCCCGGCGTTGCTCGGGTTTTTGCGGTGGTGATTACCGTAAATACATTGTTCTTTCTGGGGCATAACCTTCTGTACACCTATGTTTCACCTCTGCTCATGTCTCATGGGTTGCCTGAAAGCGCGCTCAGCATTGCCCTGCTGGTTACAGGTGGCGTGAGTATTCTTGGGCTATGGGCTGCCGGACAGATGGTGGATTCCAAACCGGCACTTGGGCTGCTGGTAGCTGGCCTGATTACCGCATGTGGCATGGGTGCACTCTGCGGTTCTCTCCTTAGCGGATGGAGCGCGGTTGCGGCTGTTGGCCTATGGTGTGCCGGTTATGCCGCCCTTATCCCGGTTATTATGTCTGGCGCTATCCGTAGCCGCGCCACAACGGCTGATATTGCCGGTGCGGCCGTAAACGCCAGCAGCAATGTGGGTATTTTGTTTGGCTCTGCCGCAGGCGGAATGATTCTGAACACAGCTGGACTTTCTGTTTTACCGCCCATGGCTGTTGGTATTGTTATAATGGCTACAGCATTAGGGCTATGCAGCCCCGTTGCCTTCCCCCGCGTGTTGCATGATCATTCAGAATCTGAAAGCTGACACATAGCTGACGGTTATAAATCTTTCCCTTTAAGCACCAGTGGCAGCCCGGCTGCCACAAAAACAACTTGCCCTGCCTGTGCCGCTATCCGCTGGTGCAGGCGCCCTGCCTCATCCCTAAAACGGCGGGCCAAAGCGTTTTCCGGCACAATCCCCAACCCAACTTCATTGCCTACAAGAATGGTGGGGGCCAAGCGCTCCGGCAACACCTCCATCAGATAGTGTGTTGCCTCCTCAATATTTTGATCATCCAGCAACATATTGGTCACCCACAAGGTCAGGCAATCTACCAACACAGGCAGATGTGCATAGGTTTTTAACACCCATGCAATATCCAGCGGTTCCTCAACCGTTTGCCAACCCTGCTCTGTTCGGCTGGCCTTGTGGTGTTCAATACGCTCCTGCATTTCTGCATCAAATGCCCGACCAGTCGCCAGATAGATCCAAGGAGAAGGCAAGGCTGTCAGCATTGCTTCGGCTAAACCACTTTTTCCTGAACGTGCGCCCCCCAAAATCAGAACAGTGCCCTGCGCCCCTGTTTCTGTTGGATTGAGAGATAGGACACTCATGGTATATGCGCCTCACTATTTTTGTTTGCTTACATCCTTATAACAGCACAAAATCAACGGCATGCCATCATCTCCTTCTTTTTCTAACGCGCCACTCTGCCTTGGTTCCATGCAGGAGCTCAGAAGCCTGTGTAGCGACTTGCCGCAGACAGATAAGATGGCCCAAAACGCCATTGCCCAGCGCGAACAACAACTTACCAAGCCAGAAGGTAGCCTCGGCCGCCTTGAAGAACTTACAAGCTGGCTAGGGGGATGGCAGAAACGTGCCTCACCAAAGCTGGAAAATGTGCAGGTTTTGGTTTTTGCAGGAAACCACGGCGTAACGCAGCAAGGAATCTCCCTCTGGCCTTCTGATGTTACAGCTCAAATGGTCAGTAATTTCCGTAACGGAGGAGCTGCCATCAACCAGATAGCCAAAACAGTTGGCGCATCCTTACACGTTATTCCTGTGCATGATCTGCAACCTACGGCCGATTTTACGCATGCGGCCGCCATGACAGAGCAGAATTTTTTGCAAGCTGTCACACTTGGTTACAACGCCGTTTCATCTCACTGCGATCTCTTGTGCTTGGGCGAAATGGGTATTGGAAACACCACTGCCGCAGCCACTTTGGCAGCAGCCTTGTTTGAGGAAAGCGGCATCATCTGGGCCGGACGCGGCACCGGTGCGGATGATGCCGGATTGAAACGTAAAGCCGCAGTTATTGACGCAGCACTTAGCCTGCATCGGCAAGCATGTTCTGATCCATTAGAAGCTGCACGCTGTGTTGGCGGATACGAACTGGCGGCCACATTGGGCGCCACATTGGCTGCCAGGCATAAAAGCGTACCTGTTCTGTTAGATGGCTTTGTTTGCACGGCTGCGGCCGCACCTCTTGCACGCTTGCACGCTGATGGGCTGGCCCATACCTGCCTTTCACATTGCGCGACCATAACAGGACAAACACATCGCCTTGCCTCTTATGTGAATCTAGAACCTCTTTTGGGATTGGGCCTCAGGTTAGGAGAAGGTTCTGGCGCAGCGCTTGCAGTTTCTATCATACGGGCAGCGCTTGCCTGCCACACAGGTATGGCTACTTTTGCAGAAGCCGCTGTAAGCCAGAAAACATGACCTCTTCTGGCCGCCTTTCTATACCAGATACATTACGTTTACATCTGGCCTGTGGTGTTGGGCTTCTTACGCGCATACCTGTTGGCTGGCTGTTGCCATCTGCTTACAAAAACAGTTCCGCTTCTTGGCCCTTGGCACAATCCATCTGGTGCTGGCCTCTTATTGGTGCAGGCATTGGAATATGTACCGGTGGCCTGTCCGCAGTATTACAATGTCGCCATATTCCGCCTCTGGCAGCCGCAGGCATAGCTTTAGGGATGCAAATTCTTGTAACAGGCGGTCTTCATGAAGATGGCTTGGCCGATACCGCGGATAGTTCTGGCGGCATGACACCTGAACGCAAGCTGGAAATTATGCGTGACAGCCGTATTGGAAGTTACGGTGTTCTGGCTTTATGCTTGGCAATCTTAATACGCGCGGGCGTGCTTTCATCTATACATTCCATCGCACTGGCTTGCCTAATATGTGGCATTGCTGGCTGTCTGGCACGTGGCGCATTTTTGGTTGTTACAAAAACAATTCCACCGGCCCGGCCTGATGGTCTGGCACGATCACTTTACCCTTTGGCACAGCGCAATCTCACAATTGCTTTGGCTGTAATAATCTGTCTTTGCATTTTACTGACAGTATTTTTAATGCCAGCACCACTTACGGTAGCATGTTTACTAACATTTATAGTTTTTCCTATTCTACTGGCTTTGGCGGTAGCTTTGTTGATAGCCCGATATGCACAACGCAAACTTGGTGGCTACACAGGTGATATTCTGGGTGCCTGTGCCGTTATAACCGAATGCACGATCATGACGGCATTATCTGCGCTTTTTTATTAAAGCGTATGCCAAGCCTGCAAAGCTGCTTCTAACCTGTGCCATTGCACCTCGGAAGCTGGTAGCCCCATACGCAGCCAGTGCGCATTATAAGGAAAAATCCGGGTTACGATGCCTTGCTGACAAAGATGCTGCCATAACTCTGCTGCACGTTCACATTCTACCAACTCAAACAAAACAGCTTGGCCTTTATGGCTTAAGCCCGCTTTAGTCAGCAATTTTTTTAGGCGTAAACTGGCAGCATACAGTTTGGTTGATGTCTGTTTTAACCATTCCTTATCCTGCAAGGCTTGGCACCCAACTGCCAGCGCAATGGTACTAACGGGCCATGACCCTAATAAATCTCGCGCATATGCAGCCATACTGGGTTGAGCCAACAAAAACCCAAGCCGTACCCCGGGCAATCCATAAGTTTTTCCAAAAGAGCGTAAAACCAGTAAAGCTGGATGCGGCAGGGCAGATGCAACGCTCTGGCCAGTAATATCTGCAAAAGCCTCGTCCACCACCAACCAGCTTCCCGCTGCCTGACAGATATTGGCCAGATCCAGCAAGTGCAAGGCCCCTATCAAACGCCCATCAGGATTATTGGGATTACAGATAATACATACCGTATTTTTTTGCTGTGCCGCCAACTGTAGCTGAGCGAAATCAGGCACCTCGGATACCGGAATACCGTTCTTTTTCCATGCTTGCATATGTCCAGAATAAGTGGAGCCTAATATGCACGCGCGTTCTGCCTTCAGCACCCGTGGCAACAAAGCAATCAAGCTCTGGCTTCCTCCACCTGCAACCACCATGCTGGGGTCAGAAACACCATATGCTGTCGCAGCCGCCATCTGTAGCGCAGCTTCTTCTGCCTCCTCCGGTAATGTATGCAAAGCAGATAGATCAGGCAGTTTTGCCGGATAAGCAAAAGGGCTGATGCCTGTAGAAAGGTCTACAAATGGTTGCGGTGCGTTTGCAAACATCTGCATAACTTTTTGCACCTGCCCTCCATGTGCAGGAATATGGCTTGATGCTGATGAAGATTTTGAAGGCAACACAGAAACCGCAGGTGCCTGTTGCGGCGGATACCCCTTGCCTTCTTGCCGCTTTTCCCGCACGCCTGCATCTGCCATGCTGCTTTATCCTTTTTCTATAACCCTGCCCGTTGCCGCCATGGCTGCAGGGCTGGAAGCCTTGTGCGGATATCCTGCACCGCTGTTTGCTGCAATAAGCCACCCCGTTGTGTGGATTGGCTTCTTGATAAACAGGCTGGAGCGGACGTTCAACAGGCCAGAGTGGTCAGATACAGCACGCCGGATATCCGGTTTTTTCGCGCTGTTGCTGCTTGTCGGTATTCCCGTCGGGCTTACGATATTTATACTCCATATCGGTTATATGTTTCTGCCGCCGCTTTTCATGCTTGGTGTACAAGCCGTAGCGGCCTGCACACTGGTGGCCCAGAAATCTTTGTGGGTGCATGTCAAAGCAGTTGCCACAGCACTTCAACAGGCCGGATTAGAAGGTAGCCGCACAGCTGTAAGCCAAATTGTGGGGCGAGATACATCCGTACTGGATGAAACTGGCGTTGTGCGTGCCGCGCTGGAAAGTCTGGCAGAAAACTTCTCCGACGGCATTGTCGCGCCCTTATTTTGGACTGCACTGCTCGGCTTGCCCGGAACTGTATTTTACAAAGCCATTAACACGGCAGACAGCATGATCGGCCATCTTAACCCACGTTATGCTGCATTTGGCATGGCTGCTGCCAAAATGGATGATCTCATTAACCTGCCAGCTTCCCGCTTGGCCGCTTTGTGTATCCTGTTATCCACACGCCCCACACAGTGGCGCACGATTTGCTCCACCGTGTGGCGAGATGCCAGCCGCCATCGCTCCCCTAATGCTGGATGGCCTGAAACAGCTCTGGCCACTGCCCTTGGCGTAAAGTTTGGGGGCCCCCGCAATTATGCAGGAACTGTGGTTGATGATGGGTGGATTGGAGAAGGCACCACAACGGCCACCCTACATGATCTGGAGCGCGGCCTTATCCTTTACCGCAGGGCTTGTGGTATTCTGATAGGTGGGTTGCTGCTGGCCGCTATTGGCTGCATGATAAAGGCATGACAGCACCTTTTTTCTCACCTTCTTTTCAGAACCAATTAGAGCAACTGCTTATATGGCGGCGGGATGTGCGGCATTTTCGTACAACACCTGTGCCAACACCTGTATTGGATGAACTACTGGAAACAGCCTGCTTGGCACCCTCAGTCGGGCTAAGCGAGCCATGGCGCTTTGTGCTGGTAAATGATTCCAACCGCCGCGATGCCATCCGCAAGAACTTTATGCGCAGCAATACGCAAGAACTGGAAGGGCGAGAAGGAAAAGACGCCCAGCGTTATGCGCGGCTAAAACTTGCCGGGCTGGATGATGCCCCTCACCATATAGCCGTATTTTGTGAGACCAATCCTCAACAGGGACGTGGGCTTGGACGGGCTACTATGCCACAAACCACCACATGGTCTGCCGTTATGGCCATTCACACTTTTTGGTTGGCTGCTACGGCCCACGGCGTTGGGGTAGGATGGGTTTCCATCCTTAATCCACAGGAAGCACATGCAGCTTTAAGCGTAGAGCCCAACTGGCAGTTTCTGGCTTATCTATGTGTTGGCTTTCCGGAACAACATGCCAACACACCAGAGCTTGAACGCCGAGGGTGGGAAAAACGTAACCCTGCAAGAAGACAGTGGATTCAGCGTTAAAGTAGTTGTCGTTTTTTAAATACCAGCCGGTACAGTAGCCAACTGCAACAAAACATCTAGATCAATGTGCTGTTCCAGATGGTTTGCCAACGCATCCAGCGCTTGTTCTACACTCTGATCATGCTGCGCTGGTAAATCTGCCCCGGCAGCATACCATATGCCATCTGGTTGAAATGCAGCCCCACCTACGCGCGCAAGCAAAGCCATACGCGCAGCCCGGTGGTTAAAAATGCCATGCAGATAAGTGCCCCATACACGCCCATTTGCAGAAACGGCACCTTCCGGATGGTTATCCATGTATATCAAGGGGCTGTGGCAATCAGCCCCTGTTGTTTGGCCCACATGCATTTCGTATCCAGCAACTTTACTGCCTTCTGCCGCCAGTTTTCCTTCCTTGTGTTCTAGACTTTTATCTCGGCTTAAAACTGTATCAATTTTTAACAGCCCCAACCCTGCCGTCTGTCCTACAGCGCCTTCTGTTCCATAAGGATCAGCCACCGTAGCACCCAACATCTGATAGCCACCACAAATACCCATCACATAGCCGCCATTGGCAGCATGTTCTGCAATCTGCTTGTCCCATTTCTGTTCTTTCAAACAAGCAAGGTCAGATAATGTCGCTTTCGATCCGGGCAATATAATCAGATCGCATTCTGGCAAAGGCTCGCCACGTTTAGACAAGATAAGGTGCACACCGGGTTCTGCATACAGTGGATCCAGATCATCAAAATTGGCGATCATCGGCAAATGAGGCACAACAACACGTAGCGGCGCATTCTGATCTAAGTTTGCTTTTGAGTGCCTTACTGCATGCGCAAGTTTTTCATCCAGATCTGCGGCATCTTCTGCTGGCAGGGTTCTCACCTCTGGCAAATCCGGCACAAGCCCTAACGGCTGCCACCCTGTACGTTCGGCAATAAACTGCATGCCATCAGCAAACAGTGTTGGATCACCCCGCATACGGTTTACAATAAACCCTTTGATCCGTTGGGCATCTTTCTGACTTATAACAACTTGTGTACCCACAAGGCTGGCAATCACTCCGCCTCTATCTATATCTCCCACAAGCACAACCGGAGCATTTACAGCTTCTGCAAACCCCATATTGGCAATATCATGCGCTCGTAAATTTACTTCAGAAGCAGACCCAGCACCTTCTACCAAAACCAAGTCTGCCTTTGCGGCAAGTTTTACAAAGCTTTGCAAAACGGCTGGCATCAGAAGTGCTTTTCGGCTCTGATAATCCCGCGCTTTCACTGTTTCCTCAATCCGCCCCCGCACAACAAGCTGTGCGCCTGTCTCACCCTGTGGTTTGAGCAAAACTGGGTTCATATCAACGCTTGCAGGTACCCCACAGGCACGCGCCTGCAAAGCTTGAGCACGCCCAATTTCACCACCATCCCATGTTACAGCGGCATTATTGGACATATTCTGCGGTTTAAACGGCAAAACCCGCAGCCCTCGCCGGGTAAAGGCACGCGCAAGGCCTGCAACGAGTGTTGATTTTCCGACACTAGACCCTGTGCCCTGCACCATCAGAACACGGGTGCTCAAAACTCTATGCCTTCCTGCGCTTTTACACCCGCTTTGAAATGATGTTTCACCACTGTCATTTCAGTTACCAAATCAGCCGCTTCCAGCATGGCTTCCTTGGCATTGCGGCCTGTTACGGCAACGTGCAAGCTTGCCGGGCGTGCTGCAATATCTGCAAGAACTTGCTCCATAGGTAGGTAATCATACCTTAATGCAATGTTCAGTTCATCCAAGATCACCAACCCAACATCTGGGTTTGCCAACGCTTGTTGAGCAACATGCCATGCACGTTGGCATGCAGCAATATCCCGCGCCTTATCCTGCGTTTCCCACGTAAAACCTTCACCCAACGCGTGCCATTCTACCAAATCCTCAAAGCGTTCCAGCGCCTTGCGTTCTCCCGTATGCCACGCCCCTTTGATAAACTGCACAACAACAACACGCTGGCCATACCCCAACATCCGCAAAGCCAGACCAAACGCCGCAGTAGATTTTCCTTTTCCGGAACCTGTATTTACAATCAACAGGCCTTTTTCCACTGTTTTGCTGGCAACTTCTTTATCCTGCACAGCTTTGCGTTTTTGCATTTTGGTACGATGATGCTCTGCATCCTGTAATAATGCTGGCTTTTGCGGATCTGTCATACCTGGCACGGCTCTTCCTTTTTATGATGTGTCAAAAAATCTCTTTGAGTTGAAGCAAGTTCGTTCTTTTCTCCCACCATAAACAGGCGCGCAAAACCTTGCGGCATGGAAGGTGCGAGAAGGTGCGGTTTATACCCACCGGCAAAAGCGCTCAAAAGCCGTAATGGCCCTCCATGCGATAATACACACACATTTTCTTCACGTTGGCGCACTTCGCGCCAGAAACTCTGAATCCTCTGGTACAGGTCTTGCCCGCTTTCACCTTCTGGCGGTGCAAAACCTTCTGGATTTTGGGCCCATTCATCCAGCAATGTGCGATCTATGTCCTGCCAACGCACACCTTCCCACCGGCCAAAATTCAATTCCGCCAATCGGTGATCCACGCGTAGTTCCATGCCTGCACTTTGCGCCAAACGCTGCGCCATCTGCCAGCACCTTTGCGCAGGAGAGCTATATAACACCTGGCAAACAGCACCTTTAGCCAGAACAGAAAGCCCAGAAACAATACTCTCCCACCCTGGGCTAAGGGCAACATCCTGCCTGCCGTAACAAATGCCCTGCGCAACCTGAACAGGAGCATGCCTTACCAGCAACACGGGAAAAGATCGCATTTCAATATCTCCTTCTCACCGCCTGCCCCGGCTTTATCAGGACGGCAGAACACTTTGTGCATACCTTGTTATCACACAACTTTCCGCGTTCGTTTTTGCATATGCTCTTTTCATAAAGAGGAAGAGTTCAAAATATTCTGATTGGAACACCGTGCCAGAACATGAAAGAATGACCCAGAAACTAAGCCACGCTGGCCACCACATGCACCAAGGGGCGTACCATCCCCTGCGGCCAGATCTGCCAATGGCGCGTCCTCACCTTTATCCATAACCGTTGCATAATGGAATTCGTGCCCGCGTAAACGTGTGCCTGTGTGGCCCAAAACATTATCTGCCAGCAACGTGGCCTCACGATAGCCTAAATGCAATTTTCGACGCGCGAAGGACGTTACATGTCCTAGCAAACCTGCCATAGCATGTGTCTGCCCCTGCGCATCTTCCAATGCACGGCCCAAAACCATGTAGCCTCCGCACTCCCCATGTACAGGGTTCTTAAGCGCAAAATCCTGCAAGCCTTTTTTAAAATGCTCTGCTTGCGCAATCTGGCCTGCATAAAGTTCTGGATACCCCCCAGGTAACCAACAGGCATCGCAAGAGGTATCTGGCGCCTGATCGGCCAGTGGAGAAAACGGAACCAACTCCGCTCCCACTTTTCTCCAAAACAAAGAAAGATGCCCATATAAAAACGAAAAAGCAGCATCATCCGCCACGGCAATACGTTGGCCCGGAGGCGGAATACATGCTTCTGCCAGAGATACTGGATCAACCTTCTGTTCCGCCAGAGGAGCTGCTGCTTCCAGAATAGCATCCAGATCCAGTTCACGTTCTGCCTTATCTGCAAGGTCTGATAACCACCCTGCCAGATTGCCATGCTCACGTGCTTGCACTAATCCTAAATGCCGCTCTGGCAGTACCTCACCCTTTTGGCGCATAAGCGCCCCACAAACAGGCAGGTCTGCCATGGCCACAGCAGAGCGCGCCAAACGCTCATGCCGTTCGGATGCAACACGGTTGAGTACAACACCATGCACCTGCACAGCATCAGACCATCTCGCAAAGCCCTGTGCAATCGGCCCAACAGATTGACCTTGCCCAGAAACATCCAGAACCAGCAAAACAGGAATCCCAAATAGAGCTGCAATATCAGAAGGTGCACCACGTGCATTTTTTGGGGCCATTAATCCATCAAACAACCCCATTGCAGATTCCACCACAACCACGTCAACCTCTTTAGCAGCGGCATTCATGATACCAGCCAGCAAATTTGCAGGCATGCACCAGCTATCCAAATTAAGAGGTGGCCGATGTGTGATAGCTGCATGAAAAGCGGGATCTATATAATCTGGGCCAGTTTTAACGGCCCCTACCCGTAATCCTCGGCGTTGAAAAGCCGCCAGCAATGCGAGTGTAACCGTTGTTTTGCCACCGCCAGAACGAGGAGCGGCAACCATAATAATACGAGGGGCTGTCATGCCTCATTTTCCTCATCCAGAACACAGGCCACACTATTCCCCTGTGGGTGCCACAAACCTCGCCGCCATACATCGGCAAACCGTGCACGCATAGCTTCCCGCGCTGCTGGGTTTTCCTGTTTTAAAAATGCATCACACGCGGCATTTCCCAATGTTTGGGCAAAAACCAGATCGAATTGCCTATCAAACCGTTGGGGCAATGTGGCTGCAAATCCGTGTAATGCATCTAATCCGCGCGCCATTTCTGCCGCACCCGCGTATCCGTGCTGCTGCATACCTTCAATCCATTGCGGGTTAGCCAACCGTCCGCGCACAATACGCGCCACTTCCTGCGCTGCTGTTCGCAACCGAGGCATATCTGGCCGAGATGTATCACCATGTAATATGGTTGGTGTTGCGCCCAATGTAGCGGCCGCAGCAGAAAGGCCGCCTTCATGCGCAGCTATATCCGGGCTTTCCAAAATATCGGTTTCAGCATTGTCCTGCACATGCAGCACAGCTTCTGCTTGCCCCACCAAATTGGAAAGAGCCTGCATATCCTGCTGTCCATCTCGCCCACCACCATATGTCCATGATGAACCTTCCAGCCAAGCTGTTCCAAGTTCCTGCGTATGAGCCCAAGATCCCGCATTCAGGCGTTCCTCAATGCCTGTGCCGTAATTACCAACCGCAGCACCAAAAATACGAGCCGTAGCCCGCTTTCGGGCCTCTCCTTTCAGCCCTTTGGCAGATGCCGCCAAAGGATTCCATTCGGCAGGTTCATTCCGTTCCACAACAGCCGCTACAGCCTGATCAAACAGGGCAATCTGATCTGCAAAAGCATCACGAAATAGGCCAGAAACACGCAACGTTACATCTACTCTTGGCCGGTCCAGCACTGGCAAAGGAATAATCTCAAACCCACAAACATGCCCTGTGCCAGCGGTGCGCTGCACCTCTACTCCCATAAGACGCAAGGCAAGGGCCATATCCTCTCCGCCGGTGCGCAAACTGGCAGAACCCCACATATCCATAATCATATGTGTTAGATGTTCACCCTGTTCCTGCAAATACCTTGTCAGCAAAAGCTTTTCCATTTTCTCGGCCAACACCATGGCAGAAGGTGTGGGCAATGCGCGAGGGTCTACGGTAAACAGATTGCGCCCTGTAGGCAGCACATCCACCCGCCCACGGGTTGGCGCACCGGCTGGGCCGGGTGCTATAAAACGTCCATCTAATGCGGCAAGCAGGGCGTGTGCCTCTGCTTGCCCGCTTTGCATGATTTTATGCGCCACTTCAGACATGAAAACAGTATCCGCCTGCCGCCCGCATGCCTGTGCAATAATTTGCACCAGTTTTTTGGATTGTACGGCTGGTTTGCCAAAAACATGCAAACCATCACGAATTTGCAGATCTTTTACATCGCACAAATAGGCATCAAGCCGCGCAAGCGCTTCTGCCTCATCCATTTCTCCGGGGCGCACGCCGCTTTCAGCCAACACACCCGTGCGCACAGCTTTTTCTAAAATATCAGCACGTAGCAAGGCGCCTCGGCGGGGGTCTAGACCGTCCGCTTCAGCGTATTCATCAATCAGCCGTTCGAGTTCCTGCGCATCTACTGAAAGTTCCGCCTGCATGACAGGAGGCGTCATATGGCCGATAATAACAGCACCCAAACGCCGACGCGCAGCTGCGGCCTCACCCGGATTATTGACAATAAACGGATAAATAACCGGCACATCACCCGTCAGCACAACTGGCCCACAGGATGGAGACAACGCCACAGCCTTACCAGGCAACCATTCCAGCGTGCCGTGCGTGCCCAAATGCACCATGGCATCCAGCTTTTTTACATGTTGCAACCACAAGTAAAATGCAACGTATGCATGGCATGGAGGTGTGTCTGGATCATGATACAGCGCTTTACGATCCGCTACTGCCCCTCTATCTGGCTGCACTGCCAGAGAAATATTGCCCAACTGGATGTAACGCTGACAAAACACGCCATCTTTTACATTGGCATCGTGTTCGGGATCACCCCATGCTGCAAAAACAGATTTTACAAAATCCGGATCTAAATATGCCAAAAACTGACGATACAGCTCTGTATCAAGAACAGGCTTTGAACTGCCACCAACAAGTGCTGCGGCAAGGGCTTTTGCATCAGGAACATTTTCTGATCCTGTATAATAACCTGCCTTATGCAAGAGCGTGAGAATGGAAGATGTAGATGCAAAACCATCTAACCCCACAGCATGCGCTATATGGGCCCCAGATTTTTCGAGCCCTGCACCTGGGTAGTCAGATAGAATAATAGATATTTTTTTGTCTGACTGCGCCATTTTCCGCAATTTAGCCCATGCAATTGCACGGCCTGCCACCAACTTTATACCCGGTTTATAAGGTTCTCTAAATGCAGGCTGTCCGGGCTGTGCATCTTTTCTGAAAGAAATTGGAAATGTTGCAATTGTGCCGTCCAGTTCTGGCAATACCACTTGCATGGCCATATCCGCCCGCGCCAGACCCCGTGGGCTTTCTTGCCACAAAGCCTGTGTGCACCCCGGCTGCAGAAGCTGCAAAATAGGCGCATCGGCCACATCCAATGGTGAAAAACCATTCTGGCTTCGTGCAGAAAAACACGTTGCATCCAGAACAACATCAGGTTTTACACGTTGTAGATAATAACTTACATCATCAGAAACATTAGGATCTTTCAAAGATGTAACATATACAATATCTACAGCACAGCCACGTTGAGCCAGTTCTTCTGCCAAACATTCCGGCCCTGCCACGTCTCCTACCAGCAAATGCGCGCGATAAAGAAGTATCACTGCTTTTATCTGCACCTGAACTGGCATGACGGTAGAAGGATAAGAACGATATACGCCCCATGCAGGCAATGCTTTAGGATGTGTCCCTTTATCTTCCTGCATCCCTGCCAGTGCAGACATAACTTCCAATGCTGCGCAGATGTTATCCGGCCCTCCTTGTTGGAAAAAACCGTTTAACCGCGCGTAATGTTCTGCGGAAATAGTGGAAAGTTCTGCCAGCCGTCCATCATCTCCGGTATGTACTGCCTGTTCCCGTACATCAGAAACAGAACTTTGTGATGTATCACCGGGTAACAAAGCCAGCGGCACGCCTGTTTCACGGCTCCATGCCGCCAGTTCTTCTGCCCCATAACGCCAGTAATCCAAACCACCCAACAGCCGCACCACAACACAGCGCGCTTTTTGCAATGTGGTTTCAATGTACAAATCGATCGACATAGGATGGCGTAATCTTGCCAGGCTTGTGACCTGCAAGGTGGGAAGCACTATGCCTTCTTCAGTTTGAGCACGTAGCAAGGTTTCTGCATGGCGCAGGGCCAGAAGATCACTTTCTGTAAAAGAAAGTACAACAAGATCAGCAGAGGGAAGATTAAGATCCTCTGCCATTTCCTGTTCATCGAGCGTCCGGTTTTCCCGCACCAAAAGATGCATAAGCCTACTCCATCCTTAATCAGGCCGTTACCAAGGTGCCGCCAAGAGCCTTGGCTATGGATGCAGCATCCAGCCCCTTTTGCCCGATCACGACAATGCGGCCTTCTCGTTTTTCGTTAGCGGAAAGAGGACGATCAAATTCGTGCCGGAAACGCACCCCCACCCCCTGCACAGCCAAACGCATAGCCTTGCCTGCTACCGCTGCAAAACCTTTCATGCGCAGTACATCATAACGGCGCGCCGTATCCTGCAAGAGCGTTAAAAACTGCTCGACGCTGTGCTGCTCAGGCACGCGCACGACAAAACTTTCAAAGTCATCATGTTCGTGTTCGCCATCCTCTGCATCATGATGAGAAGGACGCGCAGCCAAGTCTGCTTCTGCCGCTGCCCCAATCCCAAGCAATATGGCTGGATCCACCTTGCCTTCTGTGGCACGCACAATCTGAACTGGGCGTGGTGCCGTGTAGCGGATTTCATCTTCAACACGTGTCAGCGCATCTGCATCCAGCAGATCTGTCTTGTTTAACACCACAAGATCTGCGGCATTAATCTGATCTTCAAAAACTTCTGCTAATGGGTTGTCATGATCCAAGGAAGGATCTGCGGCACGCTGCTGGGCAATAGCTTCAGGATCATCTGCAAAACGGCCTGCTGCCACTGCTGGTGCATCTACTACCGTTATCACGCCATCAACTGTCATGCGGTTACGCACTGTTGGCCAACCAAAAGCCTTGAGCAATGGTTTAGGCAGTGCCAAACCAGATGTTTCAATAACCACATGTTCCGGTGGATCAGCCCGATCTAGCAGAGCTTCCATGGTTGGCAGAAAATCATCTGCTACCGTGCAGCACAAGCAACCGTTGGTCAGCTCTACAATGTCATCTTCCTTGCAGCCTTCCACTCCGCATCCGCGCAGGATTTCCCCATCAATGCCAAGGGAACCAAATTCGTTCACCACCACGGCAATACGGTGCCCTGCAGCACGCTGAAGCAGATTACGCAAAAGGGTTGTTTTACCTGCCCCTAAAAAACCAGTGATAATGGTTACAGCCACGCGAGATGCGATTGTCATGAAGGCTCCTGTTCATCATAAAGTTGTGCGGGAACACGCCCCAACACCATATTGGAAAGAGATGCCGGACGGCGCGAAGGCATGACTGTTCCCCGCGCAGACTTTGCATAGAGTTGGGCATAAGCCAGCAGATCTTCTGCTTTTTCTGTCCCCAAATGTCCTAATAACCATGTCCAACGCTCTGGCATAGCAATGGCTGCAGTGCATCCGCGATCGCAGGCTGCCAAACACTGAACCTGACGCAGCAGAACGGGAGCTTCCTGCCCAGTAGCTTCTGCTTCCTGCACCAAGGCCTGTAAACGTGCATATAGCTGGGCACCCGGCGGTTGATCCATAGCAGGCCCACCGCGCCGACACGTGACACACACATGCAAAACAGGACGATTCTGAGGTGATTTTTGAGAAGAATCGGGAGCTTCGGCCATGCTGTATCCCTGAAATAACCGCCATTCTCAAAGAACAGCCGCTTGACGGGGTGCAGACACCCGGCGCCTCTACCTCAGAGATAAGCAGAGGAAATATACCCTATGGTACATCTATGCCTGCCGGGCACCCCGCCAGCAGCAACGCCAGAACTTAATAATAACTAAGGCCCACCAACATGCTTACGCATACTGGCACCAATGGCAGGTTTCCTGGCTTGTACCCACATATACCCCAGCCTATAGGCCAGAACATAAAACGGCGCTCCCTACCTTCCCAGCCTGCATGCAGACCAGTGGTTGAGGCCCGAAAGCCCTTACGGAACACCATGGGTAACTTACAGTTGCGGGGGCAGCGACGGCCTTGCACCGTTCTTCCCTTTTCATCCCGTAAAGGACACCATTAGCCGGTGCACAATGCGCATAAGCGGCCTTTGCTTTCAACCCGCAGTTTTATGACCTCACAACTTTAAGCTCTACCATCCGAAACAAGATTGAGGCTTCACGCTAATGTTCCTGTGCTTTGTAGCTTTATTTCCATTATTGACGCGCAAAACAGCTATGTTATATTCGTATGAATATACTTTATATATCAAATATTCTTTTGCTAACAAATGAGGATTCCATGACTTCTCCACGCGTTCTGCCCACACTGGATGAAACGCGTTTTTCAGACATGGCGCTTACCTTCCGTATTATGCGGTTAGCCACAGTCTGGCGCACGCAACTGGACAGGGCCTTGCGCCCCCATGGCATGACATTAGCCAGTATGCGCCCGATGGCTTATTTGATGATGATGCCCGATGGAGCCACGCAAAGTGATCTTGCAGCCGCCATGAACGTGGATTGTTCTGCACTGGTGCGTATTCTGGATTTGCTGGAAAAACAAAAGCTGATCACACGCCAACAGGATATGCCGGACCGGCGCGCCAAAAAGCTTGTGCTCACACCTGCAGGGCAAGAAAGATGTGTGCTGTTTCACACTATTTCTGCACAGCTTGAACAGAATGTCCGCCAGAACCTCACGGAAGACCAAGTGCGTAGCTTAATTCATGATCTTTCCTGCATGCTGGAAACACATCATGAACGCTAGATCCGAGCAAAGCAGTAACACACTATCTTCCTTTAACGCTGTGTTCTCCCGCTGCTTACCTGCCCTTTTTTCTGATGAAGCCCAGTGGAATGCCTTTAAGGCTACCGCAGGCTATTCTGCCCGCGTCTTTTTATGCATTGGCATTGCCGTTTTTCTGGCGTTCATGTTCCAGCTTCACTCTCCCCTCAGTGCAGCCACAACTGTTCTTATTGTGGCAAATCCAACTGTAGGGGCTATGGTTTCCAAAAGCGTATGGCGTGTTATCGGCACAGTTATTGGTGCCGTTATCAGCATTGGCATTATGGCTATATTTGTACAGTCCCCTGTTCTGTATTTTGCGGCTCTTTCTGTTTTTGTCGGAATAGCCTGCATGGTCGCCACATTCCTGCGCTTTTTTCGCGCCTATGCTGCTGTATTAACCGGTTATACAATTGTTATTATTGCCGCACCTGCTTTTGCGGACCCAGACAATATTTTTCTTTCTGCAATGGGGCGACTTTCTGCCGTAGTAACCGGCGTGGTGGTAACGGCTTGTGTATTTATGGTAACAAGCCCCCGTAAACCCAGTGCTGTCATGGAAAAACTGGGCAACGCCTTTCGTGACACCATTCTCCACGCAAAAAACTTTCATGCACAGGAAGGTATTTCTTCTCACCCAGAAGAAAATACGGAAAAAGAAAACAATCCTTCCGAAATAACAGATACTACAACCACAGGCACAGCATTCCGTAGCCTGCCGCAACCTCTTTATGATAGCCGCAGCCGCCTTCTGGCGGGTATGGCAGGATTAACACCAGCCATAGAATTTGCCGCAGCAGATGACCCCGACATGCAGGCCCGTATTTCCAACCTGCGCTTGGCACTTAACCGTTTAACCGGGCTTATTGTCAGCTATCATCCTTATTGGCTCAATCTCTCTTTGGTAGATGCGCAATCACGCCCTGTGCATCAGTATGTTGCCGAAACATTAGAGCAGATTCTGCACCTTACAGAACAACCCGGCTGGCTGGAAAACCCCGCCCCGGTTTCTGCCTGCCTGCATGAATGCCTGAAAAATCTGGAACAACTTTCACGCAACAATCCGGCACCCAGTTTGCTGGCCACATTGGATAATACGCGTGATATTTTGGTACAGATAGATCTTGCCCTATACGATCTTACAAGCCTGCGCCGCGATCGTGAATCTTTCCACACACGCCAATATCTGGAATGGCCTGTAGCCTTGCGCAATGGTGTGCGCGGCATGTTCATTGCACTTCTGGCTGGCATGCTGTGGTATGTGTTCCACTGGAGCGCAGGCCCTATGCTGATTTTGTATGTAGTTGCCGCATCAAGCCTGCTTTCAACAGCTCCCTCCGCCGGTAAAGCAAGCCCCATGATGGCAACAGGCACCATGTTGGCTGTGCCTATGGGTTTTTTATGCCATTCCCTGTTTCTGCCTCGTATAGATGGCTACCCGCTTTTATGGCTAACTCTCTGCCTGTTTCTACTACCTGGTGTATGGCTGCAATTTCACCCGCGCTACAGCATTGGTGCATTTGGATATGCAGTGTTTTTCACCATGCTGCTCTCTATTAACAACCCTATTATTTATAATGATCTCGCACTCACCAATAACTGGATAACCATGGTAGCAGCCTGCATACTTCTGGTGCTGGTTTTCCGGGTTATTCTGCCGCCAGACCATCGGTTGGATGCTGCGCGGCTGGTTTCTTCCCTTACACGCAGCCTGCAACAACTTGCTCTTTCCCACAGTAACAAGCCCGTGCAATGGATTGCATGGGAAGGTCTCCAACTTCAAAAAATCACGCGGCTGATGATGCGTCTTTCCTTTATTCCTTCCGGAATAGACCGACAGGGCTATACAGATGCAGCCTTTGCAACACTTTCTCTAGGTCGGCTAATTTTACGCCTGCGCTGGAATGCAGAACATACCAAACTTGATGCGCAAGCTCACGCTACTCTTGAAAATGCATTAAAAGCCTTTGCCCTATTGCGGCATACCCCACTGGCTACGGCAGATGCTCTGGAGCAGGCTGCTGCAATTCTCCATACCACCGCCACAGATCAGAATGGCGCCTCCCTTATGCGGGATAGAACCATCTCCTGCCTCGTGCAAGCAGCGGGCATTATCCGCGCCATTCCCGGGTTTTATGGCAAATACGGCCCCATCCATCGCTCTGTAGATGAGGTTGGGGCAAATGCCTCTGTTTCTACACTTATGGAGTCTACTTCTGTGGGATGAAATAAAGAAAAAAGTTTCCTAAAATAAAAGTCATGATGATGAATTTAATTTTATCTAAATTTTCTTTTTATAGAGAACTTCTGCTCTGCCATTTACTTAATGCTTAAGTCATCACTCATAACAAGAAGTATCTGGCATGGCATATTCCGACACCTCGCCTCCGGTGACATACCGAAGAGCCAACCCAGCCCCATTAGGCTTAATGGGCTTTGGGTTAACAACCGTTCTTCTCAATTTACATAATGCAGATCTGGTACCTATGGGTTCTGCCATTCTGGCCATGGGGCTAACATTTGGGGGTGTTGCCCAAATTCTGGCGGGAATGCTGGAATATGGCAATGGCAATACCTTTGGCATGACAGCTTTTAGCGCCTACGGTGCTTTCTGGCTTTCGTTCGTGGCACTTATTGGCCTACCTCATACTGGCATTGTGGATGCCAGTAGCCCTAACCTTGTAGGAAGCTACCTACTCGCGTGGGGATTGTTCACATTTATCATGTTTATTGCCACGCTGCGTGCCTCACGGGCGCATCAGATTATTTTTCTAAGCCTGACAGTTCTATTCGCTCTCCTTGCCGCGGGTGATATGCTGGCTATGCCAGTTGTTACACAGTTTGCTGGGTATGAAGGATTGTTCTGCGGTTTTTCCGCCATCTATCTCGCTGCTGCTGAAATTCTGGAGGAAGCCTTTGGATATGCAGTACTGCCGATTGGCAAACCTGCACCGGCTTCCATAGCTTTCCGAACTGCAGCCGCCTAAACACCCCAAAAACATTATGCCCCGCAGCACAAAATGCTCCGGGGCGACATGTTTGCATTACTTCTCAAAACAATTTTGAGCTTCCTGCTTATTCACTTCCGCCAAAGTTGGCGGCATCCACACAGGCTGGTTATCTTTATCAATCAAACGTGCCCGAATTCCCTCTACAAAATCTGGCCGGGCCACCATATGGCGCACCATATTTTCCTCCAGCACAAAAGCTGCATGTAACGAGGAAGCAGCACGTGCCTGGTGCCATCCATACCATGCTACCTGCACAGAAAACGGACAAGCACGTGATAAAGCTTCAAGATCCTCTTGCGCCTCTTCTGATCCGTCCGCTTTCAATTTTTCAATAACCTGCAAGATATCTGGCGCATCATAACAGGAATCCAAATTTTGCACGTCCAGACTTTCAGGCTGGGAATGAAAGCGGCTGAATACATGCTCTGCACTTTCAACGCTCAATGTTTCTCTTAAATCTATAAGAGAAGCCGATGAAACCAGAACATCTGCAAACCCCATGGCTATGGCCTCTGCTCCGTTCAGGCGCCCACCGGTAACGGCACGCCGTAAACCAGAAAAACCAGGCGCACGTGCTAATAACCAGCTTCCTCCTGCATCGGGAGCCAAACCAATAGCCGTTTCCGGCATAGCCAACACAGATGCTTCCGTAACCACCCGATACCGCACATGGCCACCCAAGCCGATACCACCCCCCATAGCTACGCCATCTAAAAAGGAAACAATGGGTTTTTTGTAATCTGCCAACAACAGCATCACATCATATACGCGCTTCATCAGTTCATATGCCGCCAATGCCCCTTGGGCTTTCAGACGATCATAAATGGCGCGTAGGTCTCCCCCCGCACAAAAGGCACGCGGGCTGCTGCTTTCCAGAAGAATGGTATGGACGGAAGGATCATGCCGCCACATTTCCAAAGCGGCTTTTACGCCGTTGGCTATACTGATATCAACGGCATTCAACCGTTTGGGACGGTCTAAAATAATACGTCCCAGATGCCCTTCCTGCTGCATTGTTACGCCAGATACGGCGGAAAGAATTTGCTCTGTCATTGCTTTCCTCTTTATTTCGTGCACAAACACGTACGAACCATCTTTGATTGATTTAAGGAGAGCAGATGTTGGCTCCGGAGACCAGCGCCTACCGCGATGCCATGGCCCGACTTGGCGCAGCTGTGAACATTGTTACAACAGGAACGCTAGAAAACCCCGTTGGTTTTACAGCCTCCGCAGTGTGTTCCGTAACAGATACCCCACCTACGCTCTTGGTCTGCCTGAACCGTGGAAGCCGTGCCAGACAGGCTTTTCATGAAGGTAGCGCATTATGCGTAAACGTGCTGGCATCTACCCAGCAGCATCTCTCTAACCTTTTTGCCAGCCCCAACTCCATGCAGGAGCGATTTGCCACTGGGCATTGGAGCGCCTTGGCAACAGGCGCACCTGTACTGGAAGAAGCTGTGGCCTCGTTTGACTGCAAGATCAGCCAGATTGTAGAAGTTGGCACACACAGCGTAATGTTTGGTATTGTGCAAGCGTTACGCACCCATGCAACCGCACATGGGCTTGTTTATTTTAATAGAATGTATCACGCTCTGCCCCATACTCCAGCCCTAAAGCCCTAAGGGCTTTAGGCATACAATCAAGGTGTTGAAACATGTCACAGGATTATCATGATGATTATCCAGTAAAAGGGGATGATGATTATATCCCGTTTATTACTGTCAAAGCCCTGATTATCATGCATGTTGTGCTGCTAGCAGTCGTAGCTTTATGGTCTTGGCTGGATTGGTCCTTGCCGCAGTAACAAGGGCTAGCCAGATTTTTTAGCCGCCCCGCAAGCGGCAAAACAGACTGGCGGTTATAAATACACCGCCACCTAACGCTGCAATCCAAAATGCTGTAGGGCAATTGGTGTACCAAGCCAACACCAAACCCAACCAAGCTTCCAGCAACGCAAGTAACGTTGCAATGCCCATTCCCAATAAGGGTGAAAAACCCATACGCAAACTTGCTGCAGCAGGCGCAATCATAAGCGTAAATACCAGCAAAACACCTGTGATCTGGGCACATTGCGCTGTAGCTACAGCAACAATCATGAGAAAAAGAATATCAAGCAGGCGCATATTCACACCCCGCGCCTCTGCCTGCTCTGGCTGAAGCGATGCAAAAAGAAGCGGCCTTGCCACAAATGCCAGCGCTATCAAACAAGCTACGGAAAGAACACCCAGCCAGCCTAACATAGAAGACCCGATACCCAGAATATCACCAAAAAGCAATGCTGTGGCTGAACTGGCAGAATGGGTTAGAAAATGCAGGCACAGCGCCCCAAAACCCATGGCGACAGAAAGCACTAGTCCGATTGTTACGTCTCGGCCTACCAGCCTATCTCCCGCCAACCCTATGGCAACACCGCCACCAACAGCACCAAGCCCAAGTCCAAGCAAAGCGGGCTGACCTAACAGAAGGGCTGCAGCGGCTCCGGCAAATCCTACGTGCGAAAGCGCATGACTGGCAAAGCTTTGCCCACGCAAGACAAGAAACCACCCCACAGGCCCACACACCAGCGCCGCCAAAAACGCCGCCAGAAAAGCGGTGCGCATAAATTCATACTCAAGCATCAAGCACTATGCCCCACGCACATACAGGACTGAAGTGATGCCCCACCACCTTCTGCCACAACAAATAATCTGTTTCCCGCCTTAATCACCTCAACCGGTGCGCCGTAAAGTGCACTGAGTGTTTGGGTTGTCATCACATCTTCCACGCGCCCCAGCACTGCCTTGCCATGCGCCATGTAAAGAACATGATCCATCAACCCCATAAGAGGGTTGATATCATGGGTAGACATGAGCACCGTTATATTCCTGTCTCGTGCCAGTGTATGAATACGTTCTGCTGTTTCACGCATACGAGCAGGATCTAGGCTGGCCAAAGGCTCATCAAGCAACAAGATATGTGGATTATCCAGCAATGCCTGCGCCAACATGAGCCGCTGCCTTTCTCCCCCGGAAAGGGAGCCTACCGGTCGCCGCGCCAGATCCTGCGCATCTACTGCGGCCAAAGCTGCATCAATATCCGCTCTAGCCTGTTTGCCGTAAAATGGCAGGCCCCATTTCCAGCCCTGCTGCGCTGCGGCAACTGTGCTCCAGCCGCTAAGTTGTGCAGCCACCATAGCGCGCACCTGCGGCATATACCCTATAGGCATACGGCCCTTTTGCACCGGCTGGCCTTCTATCCATATTTGGCCAGCCGAAAGTTTTTCCAACCCCAGAAGAGTTCTAAACAGGGTTGTCTTTCCAGCCCCATTTCCACCCAAAACAGCTACAAAACTGCCTGTAGGAATTGTAAAACTGATATTATCCAGCACTGTTTTTTTCTGGCGTAACAGAGTTACGCCAGCCACTTGCACAGCAGAAGATGACATTACGGCGCAACACCAAGCAAATGCGCAACTTGCGTAAGAGTTGAACTGATCCATATTTGCCAATGCGTATCCTGCGGCATAATTTCCGCTAGCGGCAGAATAGGCACATCTGCTTTATGGGCCAGATCTATCAAACGTTTGCTGGCTGGCTCTTCCACCTGCACATTATAGGCAAGTAGCCGTAGTTTTTTTTGAGCAAGATCTTGCTCAAATGCAGCAACAGCAACAGGTGGAGGTTCAACATCATTCATGATTGCAATCTGAAAGGCATTTTCCTTCATGTCCAAACCAAGGTAACTGGCCAGCGGGGTAAATAGAGGTTCTGTTGCGGCCACAGCCATACCTTGCACATGCGGGCGTAATGCTGCGGCCTGGGCCTGTACGCTGGCAATATCAGCCCCCAACTTCCGAGCCCGCTCAGCATATGCTTTTGCGTGTGCTGGATCTGCTTGCTCGCACGCTTTTCCAAATCTTTGAGCAAAATCTGCCACAGCGTTCAAATCATACCATAAATGGGCATTCCCGCCCTCGTGCCACCCAGACCATGTATCTGCACGCACATACCGCGCCTGCGGTAAAGCAGAAGCCTGCACCAAGTGATCCATCCATGCATCGTATCCCGCACCATTGGCTACAACCAACGTAGCATCCGCCACACGCCGCGCATCATCCGGTGTAGGAGCATATAAATGCGGATCAACAGCAGGTGATACAAGTATAGATGTCACGTGCATGTCTGGCTCAGCAATCTGCGCAGCCAAGTCCCCCCATGTATTTTCTGCCGCCACAACAGACAAAGGGCGCGCGGTCGCACTACCTGCTGTGCCCATGGTTGCAAAACCAAGCACAGTCACCATGCCCAACAACATCCGGCGTGAAGTGCCTTTTGTTTTCATCAATTCCATACGCGTTATCCTACCATGCTTGAATGCAATGTAATATTATTACATTTTATCAGCTGCACGTCACCTCCTCACCCGCGCAAATTTGGTCTTCACCTCTCAGATCAGTTACGCTAAGAAATACAGAGAACGGATGATGAACATGCCCCACCCTACGTCTTCTTCCACAGCAACCTCAGCTCATGCCTTTCCTGCGCATATTGAGCATCAACTCGATAAAGCTACTGCTCTATGCACCCAACAAGGTGCGCGAATGACGGCCCAGCGCCGTGATGTGCTCGGGCTTATTCTTATGCATGCGCGTCCAGTTGGGGCATATGATCTGCTGGAAGAACTAAAAACAGCAGAACGGCGCCCCGCCCCTCCTACAGTATATCGGGCACTCGATTTTCTACTTGAACACGGCCTGATCCATCGTATTGAACGCTTGTCTGCTTTTATTCCCTGCACCAATCTGCGCCATTGTTCTCATACGCATGAGCACTCGGAAGCCTGCTTACATACGGCCCAGTTTCTCATCTGCCGCAACTGCAAAGCCGTAACAGAAATAGCGGATACAACTGTTCTGGAAACCCTGAAACACATTTGTAAAAACGAAGACTTTGTAATTCAGAGCACCTCGGTTGAAGTGGAAGGGCTATGTGCAGAGTGTGCATCAAAACGGCCCACAAAAGAGATCCCTCATCAAGGTGCATAATGGGTAATCATCACCTGTTGTCATTACAGAATACATTACCGGGGCTGCCTCTGCCTTTTGCGAAAGAAAGACAACGTACAACCAACTCAAAACCACATCATGTTCAACAGAAGCACCGAACCGACGCGAAAGAAACGCAAACGGACTTATTCTCACTTCCGCTTCTTCCACCCTTACGCACACATTTTTTGCCAGATGAGATCCGTCTGACACGCATACCTTCCTTGGCAGCCACGCACGCCAAGGAAGCAGGCAATTTTCTGTATCATATTACTGATGCCCCCGTAGCATCTCTGTTGTTACAAAACGGGCTTCCCCTAAATAAGCGGCACCCTCTTATGCTAACAGAGCAGAACGGCATTAGTGCGTGGTTGGCAAAGATATCGGAATATCTACACGGCAATGCTTCCGAAAAAGCCGTTATCCTACGGTTGCGCCGTGTTATGGTAGAAGATGCACTTGAACCTGATCTTGACCATACGGCAGAATTTGCAAGCAACTGCTATCTGCTAAGCGGCAACTTTAATCGTACGATTAGCTAAAAAGGGAACTCTATTTTCGCATGCCATCTGCATATATTCACAGATAGATCCAGAATATTTAATTAAAAAAAGCCCACCCCGTTTTTACCGGAATGGGCTCTTTTTAAAACAACATTATTTTACTGATAAATCTCTAAACCAGATAAAATACCGTTATATTTAGGATGCCCGGGTGCGACGGGTTGTTTTAGCCTTTGTCTTCCGTGTTGCGGGTGCCTTTGCCGAAGTTTTTTCAGCCTCTGCTGCTGCCAAACGTTCATACCGTTTACGGCGACGTTCTTCCTGCACAATACGCAGCTTTTCCACGGCAGAAAGCTTCTTTTTAGCTGCGGGTTCTACAACACGCACAGTCCGCTTACGGGTTGCTGGAACTGCTGGTTTTGCAACCTTGCTGGCTGCTGTTGCTTTTGGGGTACGTGTAGCACGCACAGGTTTGGCTGCCTCAACCTTAGTAGCTGACTTTGCAGTTTTACGCGTTGATGCAGTGACCGGAGCTTTAGCAGCACGTGTTGCTTTGGTTGCACGCACTGGCTTTTCCACAACGTCTTCCGCTTTGGCTTTAGTGCGCCGCGTTGGCTTGGGGGCAACCTTGCTCTCGGCCTTAGCTGCTACTGTTTTTTTACGTGCCGTTGTTTTAGGCGCTACTGTTTTTTCTTCAGCAGGCTTACGGGCAGCAGCTTTACGCACATAAGAACGGCGTGGCTTAGGAGCTTCTGGCTCTGCTTCAAAATCAAAAAGTTCTTCTACTTCGACAACTTTTGCGCGAGATGTGCGCTTTTTGGGGGTCGCAGCGGCAACCTTACGCTTAGAAACCGTTTTACCCGCAGCAGGTTTTCGGCGGGTTCTTGTCTCACTCATTTTAACTCCCTCTCAACCTCCTTTAAAAATAAGGAGATATACAAACAAAATTTTTAAACTTCAAAACTTCTCTAACTGAAGCACATACCTACAAGAACAGGTATAGCCTTAGATTTTCATTCTACATAACAAATGCTATAGAAAATGCAAAAAAATACTTTCAGATTTAAAGATATATTTCATTCTTCTGATCTATTTACCTTAAAGATGTTCTAAATACGTTCTCAAAAATTTCATGTGCTTGTACCCTGTTGCCCAAAACAGGTAATCATCCTTATATCCTAAACGCAGACCTCTCCTTCTCACGGAACATGCTTCATGAAAATCAATGGCACCTCTTTCCGCAGTGTATGGGTTGATGAAAAAGACCTGTGGTCTATTCATATTTTCGATCAGACACGCCTTCCCTTTTCACTGGATATCCTGCGGCTTACAACTGTTCAGGATGTAGCCCATGCCATTACCAGTATGCAGGTACGTGGTGCTCCGCTTATTGGTGCTGTTGCCGCATATGGCCTAGCATTGGCATTACGCACAGACAGCAGCGATACCAGTCTTGAACAAAACGCAACCATGCTTGCAGCAACACGCCCTACCGCCATAAATTTGCGTTGGGCGCTTGAAAGAATGCTAAATACTCTCCGGCCTATCCCACCAGAAAACCGGGTTTCCGCTGCTTATGCAGAAGCCCTGCGTATTTGCAATGAAGATGCGGCCCAAAATGAAGCTATTGGCAAGCATGGCCTTAAACTTTTGCAGGATCTTGCCGCCAAAAAAGAAAAAGGCCAGCGCCTGAACATTTTAACCCACTGCAATGCTGGATGGATTGCCACAGTGGATTGGGGCACAGCCTTGGCCCCTATTTACATGGCGCATGATCTGGGCCTGAACGTGCATGTGTGGGTAGATGAAACACGCCCACGCAACCAGGGCGCTGCCCTTACTGCATGGGAACTCGGCAGCCACGGTGTTCCGCATACTGTTATTACAGATAATGCAGGAGGCCATATGATGCAGCATGGCCAAGTTGATATTGTTATTGTTGGAACAGACCGCGTAACACGCAATGGAGATGTTGCGAACAAAATAGGCACTTATCTGAAAGCTCTAGCCGCGCAGGACAATAAAATACCATTCTGGGTTGCATTACCTTCTACAACCATAGATTGGCGTATTGCCGATGGTATCCGTGATATTCCTATTGAAGAACGTGCAGCATCCGAAGTTACGCACGTGCAGGGGCGTATGACAGACGGAAAAATAGGTTCCGTGCAAATCACTCCAGATCATAGCCCTGCAGCTAACCCCGCCTTTGATGTCACCCCCTCCAGACTTGTAACTGGGCTGATTACAGAAAAAGGCTGCTGCCCTGCTACAGAAAGCGGTCTCCTCGGCCTGTTCCCCAACCATACGTAAAGACCATTCTGCATACCGCTATGTTGCATGGCGGTATGCAGCCTCCATGACTTGACGCTAAGAGTAACTATTGAATAAGCGGAACCATGTGCATGCCTTGCAAAAGGCACAATGCTTCATGGATTTTCCAGAAAGGGCTACCATGTCAGAAACCATTGAAACACCAACAACGCAGTTTCTGACTGCTCATGGCGTTGCCTTTACCCTGCATGATTATGATTATGTATCAGACCCCGGAAAAATTGGCCTACATGCCGCTGCTGGTATTGGTATCGACCAAAACAAGGTTTTTAAAACCCTAATGGTTGAAATTGATAAAAAGCAGATTGTTTGCGTGGCCATTCCTGTTCATAAAAAAATGGACCTGAAAAAAGTAGCCACCCTGTTTGGGGGACGCAACGCGCGGATGCTGGGTGCAGAAAAAGCCGAAGCCCTAACTGGGTTTAAGGTGGGGGGCATCAGCCCCTTTGGCGCACGCACGCAAGTACCGGTTGTATTGGACGAAAGTGTTCTCAAACTGGATACACTTTATATTAATGGCGGCGGCAGAGGTTTGGTGGTGGCACTTAAACCGGCAGACGCCATCCAGTGCGTCAATGCCCGCATGGCAGATGTAACCGTGCCTGACGCCTGATAACACAGGCGCAAAAAAGAAACAGACGCCGCACAAAAACACAAACCCTCTTCCACCCAGAACAACAGGCGCTTATTGCTATATCATTCAGACTTCCGACCAATGGTTGTCTCGCGCTCCGGATCTGCCGGAGAGTTGTTCTGGTATGGAGACGAGATTGTCACGCAAGCTTACCGTTGCCCTGCTGGCCCCTTTGTGTCTGGCAGCATGTGCCACTCAGCAACCACAGCCAGGTGCACGCCCCACCCCAAGCGCTGCTTCCAGCACCAACGCTTGGAACACAGCCAGTGGTGGCTACGGCTATGGTGGCCATGTGCCGGATTTTGCCACCCGCAATTTTGAGCCCTTTAACCGGCAGGATGTTGTTGGAATTGCCATGCGTGAATGGCGCCTGTTTGGAAGCCCGGTGAATGATGATGACCCGGAACAGCGCCCAGAACCACAAGTGGCCTCTGTTAAGCCAGAACGCGCCCCCGGCCTATGGGAACGCGTAGGAGAATACTGGTGGATTGGTATGGATCCGGACATGACCGAAACATCATGGACCGGTAAACACGATGCCAACGGCCGACTAACCGACTTTGTGCATGATGGATCTTATGCGTGGTCCGCTGCTTTTATTTCCTACGTTATGCGCGTAGCCGGGGCCAACAGCCGTTTCCCCTATTCTCCCAATCATTCTACTTACATCAACGCAGCAGCTTCTGGGCAATCTCCCATTTTGCGGGCGCAAGACCCTGCAAATTACACCCCAAAACCCGGTGATCTGATCTGCGTTGCACGGGGCCGTAGCAAAGACACTATCCGATTTTCCAGCCTACCAACATCTTACGGGTTTCCTGCCCATTGCGGCTTTGTTGTAGCAGTTGGCCAGAATGGGCAGCCTTTTGGTCGGCAGATCAGCATTATCGGCGGCAATATTGATGATGCCGTGGCCCTGACACATGTACCAACAGACACCCAAGGGCGCCTCACCTCCCCCGATGGTCAGAGCTATGATTCACGCTATCCGTGGGCGGCGGTGCTGGAAGTGCTGTACGATGCTGAACAGGAACCAACAGCTGGCCAATAAAAAAAACTGCACAAGCTGCCATGTTCCATCTGTTTGCCCTTGGGGCAGAATTTTCAGGTGGGGCATGATAGTCTGATCAACGCATTATAACGTGACAGCATAAGGTGTAACCAAATGACTGAAAATGCCATTTCCACCCCTCATCCCGGCTGGACCACACTTTCTGCCGACATGCCGGGTGCTGTGGGCGGAACCCCACTGGTACGCCTGCGCAAAGCGTCTGAAGCCACGGGGTGTGATATTTACGGCAAGGCCGAATTCATGAATCCGGGCGGTTCCGTCAAGGATCGTGCAGCGCTGGCTATTATTGAAGATGCAGAACGCCGTGGCGTGCTAAAACCCGGAGGCACCATTGTTGAAGGTACGGCAGGCAACACAGGCATCGGCCTCACACTGGTTGCCAATGCGCGCGGGTATAAATGCGTTATTGTCATGCCCGAAACTCAGAGTCAGGAAAAAATCGGCTTCCTACGCATGATTGGGGCAGACCTTCGCCTTGTACCTGCCAAACCTTACCGTGATCCGGGCAATTATGTACACGTTTCACGCCGTCTTTCCGAAGAAAACGGATGGGTGTGGGCCAACCAGTTTGACAACATTGCCAACCGTGAAGGCCACCGCGCCACCACCGCACCAGAAATCTGGCAGCAGATGGGCGGCAAGGTAGATGCCTTTACCTGCGCTTGCGGCACAGGCGGCACGCTGGCTGGCGTAGCCTTGGGCCTGCACGATGCAGCCAAACGCGATGGCGTAGCTGCCCCCCGTATTGTGCTGGCAGACCCAGAAGGTTCTGGCCTGTATGGCTGGGTGAAAAGCAATGACCTATCTGTTTCTGGTTCTTCCATTACAGAAGGCATTGGCCAGTCCCGTGTAACGGGCAATCTGGAAGGCGCACCTATTGATGATGCCGAGCGGATTCCAGACCCGGAAGCCCTGGACATTATTTATAGCCTGCTAGGTGAAGAAGGCCTTTCCGTTGGTGGATCTTCTGGCATTAACGTGGCTTCTGCAATCCGCACCGCACGCAAACTTGGCCCGGGGCATCGGATTGTCACCATTCTTTGCGATGGTGGTGCCCGTTATGAATCCAAACTGTTCAACCCTGAATTTTTGCGGGCAAAAAATTTGCCAATCGCACCTTGGTTGAACAAGTAAGATATTTGGCAAGAAACCAATAAAAAAGGCCGGGGGCTTTACAGCCACCCGGCCTTTTTTACGATGGGAAACTTATTCCCACTCAATCGTGCCTGGCGGCTTGGATGTGATATCATACGTAACGCGGTTGATCCCGCGCACTTCGTTTACAATGCGTCCAGCAACACGGGTGAGGAAGCCCATGTCAAACGGATAAACATCTGCTGTCATGCCATCTGTGCTGGTTACGGCACGCAGGGCGCAGGCTTGATCATACGTGCGACCATCGCCCATCACACCAACAGTGCGCACAGGCAACAACACAGCAAAAGCCTGCCAAATGGCATCATACAACCCGGCAGCACGAATTTCTTCCAGAAACACGGAATCGACCTTACGCAGCAGATCCAGTTTTTCCCGCGTGATGTTGCCTGGAATACGAATAGCTAGACCCGGCCCCGGAAACGGATGACGCCCAACAATAATTTCAGGAATATCCAGTTCACGCCCCAGATCGCGCACTTCATCCTTGAACAGTTCACGCAGCGGTTCAACCAGCTTCATGTTCATACGGTCTGGCAAGCCACCCACGTTATGGTGCGACTTAATGGTAACAGAAGGACCACCCGTAAAGCTGACGCTTTCAATCACATCCGGATAAAGCGTGCCCTGAGCAAGGAACTGCGCACCACCCAGCTTGGTTGCTTCTTCTTCAAACACTTCCACAAACAGGCGGCCGATGGTTTTCCGCTTGATTTCTGGATCTGTGACACCCTCCAGCGCTTTCAGGAAGATGTCTGAGGCATCACGGTGCACAAGCTGAATGTTGAACTGGCCGCGGAATGTCTTGATAACATCATCCGCTTCCCCAGCACGCAGCATACCGTGATCAACAAAAATACAAGTCAACTGATCGCCAATGGCTTCATGGATCAGTACTGCAGCCACGGAAGAATCCACGCCGCCAGAAAGACCACAGATAACCTTGCCATCACCCACTTGCTCACGAATCCGGGCAATTTCCATTTCACGGAAACCTGCCATCGTCCACGTACCGGAACAGCCCGCTACGTTATGGGTGAAGTTCTTAAGCAATGCTGCGCCATGCGGTGTGTGCACCACTTCCGGGTGGAACTGCACACCATATAAGCGGCGTCCTTCATCTGCGATAACTGCAAACGGTGCACCTTCGCTTACAGCAACTGTGCGGAAACCGGGGGGAAGTTCCACGACACGGTCACCGTGGCTCATCCACACCTGCTCACGCCCACCGCGTGCCCATGCACCACGGAAAAGCGCACAATCTTCTACAATATCAACAAAGGCACGACCGAATTCACGGTGGTCTCCGCTTTCAACCTGTCCGCCAAGCCGTTTGCACATAGCCTGCTGGCCATAGCAAATACCCATTACAGGCACGGCCATTTCAAACACCACATCTGGCACGCGCGGAGCATCCGGATTGTTCACACTGGCAGGACCACCAGAAAGAATAATACCACGGGGTGAAAACTGACGAATCCGTTCGGCATCTGCCGTAAACGGCCAGATTTCACAATACACACCACTTTCGCGCACGCGGCGGGCAATAAGCTGCGTAACCTGACTTCCGAAATCCAGAATCAGAATACGGTCATGGTGCAAGGATTCATCCAGCTTGGAAGGCGAAACAGGCGGGGTGGCATCAACAGACATGAACTGCAGGTCTTTCTGATTTCAGTGCCAGAACTGGCTTTTCCTAAGGATGTGTAACCACACATAGGGCTACACGGGCTCTCTTACAGGCGGATATAAAGCCATGCTGTCATGGCGTCACCCTAAAAACCAGAAAGGTGCGCACCTATCCTGCCTGATACCTGCCTTGCCTGTGCCATACACAAGGTACAGATTGCCAACGAAATCAGGAGTTTTTGCATGAAGCACACACGTTTTTCCTGTTGGATGAAATATGGCGCACTGGCTTTGGCTGGCATTGGCTTTTTTTGCACATCGGCACAAGCAGCCAAACAACCTGCCTCTGCCGCAGATGACCCATATGGGGAATGGATTGGCACACTGGTGCAGGATCAAGGCGAAAACTGCCCCGTTAACGGCACATCACTTATGCAGATTGAACCTAAACGCATGATTTTTGTGCCAGAAATGGGCACGCTTATCCTGCGAGGCACGCCTGATAAGAACAAACAGCACTATCATGCCCAGCTTATTCTAAAAGATGCCAAAAACCAGCCGCTTCCCATGGTGTTTGAAGCCCATCCGGCTGGCGAGACGTTTGAAGGCACATACGGAACACCAGAATGTCGGGCACATGTTACGCTCCACCGCCCGGCAGACCGAAGCTGGAAAAACTTTCTTGGGAATGACTGACAAAAAAATTTCACTTTTTTACATTTTAGGGGTTGCCGACCTCACCGCCCTCGGCTAAATACCCGCTCACGGCGCACCCGTAGCTCAACTGGATAGAGCACCAGACTACGAATCTGGGGGTTAGAGGTTCGAGTCCTTTCGGGTGCGCCAGAATTTTCCTCAAGAAATTCAAAATTAGCGCTTCAGACTGGTAGAGATCTTTTGCCTTCCGGAGTGTTTGCGGAGTGACCAGCATCCGTTGCTTTGTGCTGGCATGGCAGGGGGCTTTTTCCCGCTGCTGACTTTTCTCAGCTCTCAAAACCATGCCCGCACTCTCCACATGGTATCTTTTTGCTGCAATTTCGCGGATGCAAAAATGTGCCTATGGCGCGGTTCAGGCACTCATGGGCGCTAGAGATTTTTGACCCCCCACCCCTTATTGGCGTTTTTCGCAGTTTTCCGCCGTTTTTTGTGCATTTGGGGCCGTTTTTTCTCATATTGCCCGCTCTTTCTTTGATTTCTTTGATTTTTTTCAAAAAATGTATTGAAAATCTGCGCGTGAGACTGGTGCGGTTATGCCACCTATTAGGCTGCAAAGATTTATCTACCCCCCTATCAGGCAGCTGCCGAAGGTATGCGTTTTTCGCATGCATCTGGATCTGCTACACCTGCCTCTTACTCCACCCCTTACCAAAATGCGGTGTAACAGGTGTAACAAGTAAGTTAAGCATATGATTTATAACAATAAAACTGATACACCTTGCTGTTACACCTTTTAAAAAACGGTGTAACAGGTGTACCAAACATCAAGAAAACATTAGCGGTTTTCTGCCAATATGCACGCAATACTACGAATATTCTTCGTGGTGTTCTTGTTTTGGACACCCTCAAAATAGGCTGTTTTTGTTATGTTGCGAGCGCATAGCTAGAGCCGTTTTGGGCTAAAAATGCTCAAAAATCGGAAAAGAAACCCGCGCGCTGCCCGCGCACACCACGGCACAGCCACACTTACGATGCCACCGCATCCGCAAGGCAGCGATAAACGGAGGTGCGGCCTATGCCTAACCGCTTGGCTATCTCTGTGGCGCTGATACCACTAGCCGCAAGACCCTGCACCTGCTCTGCCTGATTACGAGCTGTTGGCTTGCGCCCCTTATAGCGTCCATCGGCTTTAGCTTTAGCAATGCCCTCACGTTGGCGCTCTTTCATAATGTCCCGCTCAAATTCGGCCACAGCAGCCAACATGGTGAGCATCATCTTGCTAGTAGGGCTGGTAGTGTCCAATGTCATGCCGTTCATAGAAAGCACAATCAGGCCGCAACCTTTGGCTTTGATCTCATCTACCAACCTCAATAGGTCAGCCGTAGAACGTGCCAGCCTGTCTGGCTTGGTCACTACAAGCACATCACCAGCCCGCAAGTGATCGAGCGCCGCGCTTAATTCTGGCCGGTCTGTGCTGCTACTGCTTATTTGCTCACGAAAGATACGCTCACACCCATTGGCTAACAGGTCACGGGCCTGCGCTTCTAATCCGGCCACCTGATCTGTGGTGCTGGTGCGAGCGTATCCGATTTTCATGTGAGAGTGTTCCTAAATGTGTTCCAATAGACCTTGCCCTATTGGAACACCCAAAAGCCATGCATGAAACACATACCGAGAGAAAAAAGGCTATAGGAGGGTGAACCCAGCCCGAATGAGCCGGAGAGCGCATACCCTCCGGCTCATGTTCATTCATTGCCAGCAGACAGAGCCAGAATATTACCGGCCACCACATAAAGGCGAATCTGGCCAGCTTGTCCCGGTGGCCGTTCCGGGCGTGAGGTTTTGCCTTGTGTGTCTGGTATCAGCACACCCCGATCTACCAGAACCTTGGTCGCATCTTTCATATTCAGCCCTGCCATAGCTTCACGCATACCGGACGATGTGAGCATGTAGCACCACCCCCAGCGGCCATCCTGTGTTTTAAGCCAACGCCGCCAACCCGCTTGATTCTGTATGCGGTATCTCTCTGGTGGTGGCTTGCCTTCATCCCATGTGTCTGGCAGTTCCTCCGGGTTTTTATCTACCCAATCAGCAAAGCGGGCAGAACCATTACGTGCAATAAAATCCCGTAGCTGCTGCACGGCTTGTTCATCTTCCCTCCGGCCGGAGGTACCGCGTGCCCGCAACCAATCGCCAAAGCACATCCCTACTAGCACTTCTGCTGTGTCTGTATCCCATCCTGTCAGACCGAAAGAGGTTGCCAGCTCACCGCCTATGGCGATCATGGCAAAGCGCCGTGCAACGGAACGCACCTGTCCGGAGGATTGTGGCCAGTTTGCCAGATATCCGCTTGCTATTGTTTCCAGACGTTCCAGCAGGCGTTCACGTAACGGGCGTATGCCTTCCTGCGTCATGCGTTCCGTTAAGTGTGTGAGGAATGCGCGGAATGGTGTGCCGTAAAATTTGCCGCAAGCATCTGCCAAGTGATCTGCAAATTCCCCTGGACTGTCCAGATGGTGGGTGTTTTCAAATAGCCCCATTCCGGAACCGGCATCCGCTGGCACGTCACAATAGCGCACTTCCATGCCTGCTTTGGTTGCCCGGCCTGCTTCCCTGTTCACATCATCCAGCGTCTTTTCACCTGTGGACAAGAACAGGACACGCCACCGCGCCACGGCACGCGCTGCACCTGTGCGGCTGGCTCTTACTTTGCCTTGTCCGTTGGCAATCATGTAGGCCACATCACCAATTTCTTTTGGGTCTAGCTGCCCGATTTCATCCATCGGCAACAGGGCATCACAGCTTGCAAGAGCAACACTTTCCAGACCGTTAGAAGTAGAACGCCAAGACCGCGCATATCCTCTAGCGCCAGCTTCTGGCGTGCCACCACATACGCTGGCAGCAACCAGCAGGCTGGTAGATTTACCGGTGCGCGATGCCCCGAAGAACGAAACACCGCCGCCGTCCAAACCTAACAAGCCAAGCAAAGGTGCAGAAAACGCAGCAGATGCCGCCAAGACTAGCCGCGAATTGCCACGACATAGGAACCCTATGTGCTGCTTCCATTCTTCCAATGCGCCAGCAACGCCAAAGAGGTCTGTTTCCGGGTCTGTTGTTTGCAGCACAACCCTTTCTGATGTGTTGCCATATGTGGCATCTGGCAGAACGTAGGTCATGCCACCTTTAAGGGTATGCCAACCAATACGCGGCACAGACCGCGCCCGTTCTGTGCTGGAAATACTTGATAGAAATGCAGCAAAAGCAGCTTTAGCGGCTGGGCCAGATGCAAGTGTTAACCCTCCGTCTGCAAGTTGGCTGCGTAATTCTGCACAGTCACCCGCAAACATGGCACGTGGAAAAGCCTGCTCATGGCGTTGATTGTCTCTATCCTGCCACGCCAGCAACAAACCCCATCCCGTACCGTCAGGCCCGCGTGTTTCTGCCAAAACCTCAATAGGCCCTGACAGCTTCATATCTGTTTTGCTGCTATCCGCTGCTTTCTTGAAAAGACCAAACGCATCGCAAAAAAACTGGCCGCAAGGCGATTCTACCCGTTTACCGGAGGGCTTACGCTGGCTGCTTTTTTTGCCTTTACCGATATCAAGATTAACAACTTTGGCGGACTCTATAGCCGCCCGCACGCTTTCACGGCCCGTTGTGGCCTGTGTATGGTTCATTTCGGAGGACATCGTTCCAGTCTCCATGCTCGATTTCTGGCACGGCAAGGCGGACTGTGCGCCCCTGCTGTGTGAATTGATGAAGGGCAGCAGCCAGCGCCTTACGCGCCGCCGGATTTCCGGCATCGTTATCTGCTGCAACGATAATTTCTTTGATGGTGTCAGGCAGTCTTACGGCAGCCATGTTTGATAGGCTAACACTGGCCAGCACACGGTATTCCGGACAAGCAATGGCGGTAGATAAGGCTGTTTCTATGCCCTCCGCCAAAATAGCTATGTCACCCTCTGGCGCTACGCCAAGAGCTGTACCAGAAGCACCGCGCCAAAGTCGGATACACCCACCCGCAAAGCTACCCAGCACTTTCTTTGGGTTTTGAAGATCAGCCTTAATCCATGTGCCGGAGGGAGATTGCTGTAACCAAGTGCGATGCACTGCCACCATTTTACCATTAGGCCCGCAGATTGCGGCCAGCATGGCTGGCAAAGGCTTCTGCACCTCCGCACACCAGACCGCAGGCGCAAAGCGCAATGCACCCGGAGCACGGTTCAAGGGGCGCAAGTCTATGCCCCGGCCTTGCAGATATGACTCAACTGGCGTGCAAAAAATACCCGCAGGCGTTTCTTGCCAAAGCCGCCGTGCCTTGGCCCGCCTTTGCTGCGCCTCTTTATCGAGTTCAGAAGTTTTCACTTTTTCCAAGATTTGCCGCCGCTGTATCGCTGCTTGTGTGCTGTTGTCTGTCAGCCCCAACCATGAGCTAGCCCACGCCATTGCATCCTTGCGATTCCCGGCAAAGAGACACGCGGCCACAAGGTCTAGGGCATCGCCACGCTCACCGCTTGAAAAATCGCACCATAGCCCCCGCCGTGCGCCAATTAGACGCACAGCAAGGGACTGGCCCGGTTCTCCAGCAAGGCTACCAACGCGCCATTCTGCACCGTCCTTTTTGCCATGTGGCAGCAGTTCAGGTGCAAGGCGCGTGATGTGGTCCGCCAGAAGCCGGGCCAATTCGGCTGCGCTATGCCGCCGCATGAGATACGTCTTCCCATGGGATAGCGATGATCTCGCAATCATCCCCAAAAAATGCACGTTCTCCCAGAAGAGCTACGGCTGCATCATCCATCTGCATGGCCTGATCGAACAAACGCGACCAAGGCAATGTATCAAGCCATTTTAAGGTTTTTCGTGCATGGGCATCTGCTTCAAGATAAAGCCGGAAACGGGTCAATGCTGTAGCTATGGGTAGGCAACGGTTCATGGCTGCTGGTGCATGGCACGCCAGATCATCAAAAGCGCAAAATGCTGTATGCAGATCGAAAATTGGCGTTGCTTCTAACAAAAAACCAGCAAGCTCATCCGATGTAGGAGCTGGGGTAAAATCCCTTGCCGCTTCACACAGGGAAGCCACACCGCTTTCACGGTTTGCCGGATAAAGACAATCTGGCGAGGTATGAACATAAAACGCCGCTGCCACCAACTCCTGAAAAACCGTGATTTCATGCAATTTATAATTCTCACCTACAGCCCATAGCTGCACCAGATCGGTGCGGCCTTCATAACGCTTGGCGAGTTCGCGCATTTTGGCGTGCGGTATCATGCTGCATCTCCTGCCAGCATGGTGTTTTCAAGGCGAGCAAGAATGATCTTGAGCTTTGCCACGCCTCGATCTGTGACAACGACTTGAGACCGTGTTTTAAGCTGGCCGTCAGCATCGCGAATGTCACAATATTTGTGAGTTAGATAACCGGCTTTGATTTTATCGGCCTTGGCACTCCAGCAACCTTTGCCACCAGGGCGATATATCCAGCCCATTGCTTCAAGCATGGACAGAAAATGGTTGCGAGGTTTCCCGCATAATTTGGCCGTATCTGTAAGAGTATGCAGACCATCCATACAGGTAAGCTGCTGATATGCCACCGCTTGGGGTGCAAGTGTTTGAACAGCTTGCTGGCTGACAACAATCGCAGCTTCTGCAACGCTCAGCACGTGCCCAATATCAGGCTGTGTGCAAATGCTGTATGTGCCTGTGCGCCGGAGGGCAGGAAGCACCTCCGCCGTGACCCATTTTTTGAACCGCTTGGCTGCTGCTTTCCGGCTGGTCAGGACGAGAGAATATAGGCCGCTCTCATTGATGACAGTCATTTCTTGTGATCCGCCAAGGGTGTCGGTAATAGCGACCCCCCTTTCATCGTCATCCAGTCGGTTGGCGGCATCGCGCGAATTACGAATATCAAGAACAGAGCACACGTCAGTCAGCACCCACAAAACAACGCCATCACGATTAATGGTGCGAACTGTATGGCCTTCAAAATCAAAGGCCACAGGCATTACAGCGGTTTTCATGCCGTACCCCCAAAACGTGTGGTGGCGTCTGCTGTGGAGCGAACAGAGCGAGAAGCTACCCATTCACGAAGAGCCGATAGCGTATAGCCTACCCTCCGTTCTGAAATTTTCACAAAGGCAGGGCCGCCTCCGTCCCTACGCATGTTTTGCAGTGTCCTGCACGATAAACTAAGAAATTTTGCCGCCTGTTTTTCTGAATGGATACAGGTTTCATCCATCACAGAAGGCATATTAACAAGTGTATGAGCCTTCATTTGTCCCTCAATTTTGTCGCTCTATTTGACAAAAGAACGTCATTTATGACGTCCCCTTGTCATGATTGGCGCATGCTCAAGATAATGGGTGAGAACAGAAGCCATTTTTGCGAGTTCTATTACTAAAACGTGATTGTTGGTGCCATTTTGCAAGCAAGTATCTAAATATGTTTTCAAATCATCCAAACCCTGCACATAAACAGGGTTGATAATTAGTGGAGGCCTTCCTGTACCTGACCAGCCCTTTACCTTTGACCAGTCATACTTAGGATAAAATTCTTGAATATCCTTGTTTTGAAAAAGCAAATAAACCCTCTTGTCTTTTTCAAGAGAACTTTCTTTTTCAGGAAGCCAAGACATAGGCATTTCCATAATCGCACGGTAACGCTGCTTAAGGCTTTCCCGTGCCGTGCAGATAAAGAAACCAGTAGCACCCAGACCAAGCCCTGAATCCATAATAACCAGAGCAACAGCCATCAGAAAAACCTGATCGGCTGTAAACTGGTTATCTTTCCCGGATTGTCCGGCCCGTTCTTCTGGCAGCAAAGGAATATCGACAGAAACCAGCTTATCAAAACGGCGGCTAAAAATGGCAGGAGGCCGCTCGCGCTCACTTAAAAGCGCCGGATTGCTCAAAGTGCGCCAGAGCGCATAAAGAGCTTGGCTTTTCTTATAGGTAGCCACGGAGTCTCCTTTCTGTTCAAAGGGACTCATAAGCGCATCCATCCACTTTGTCCACCAAAATTGTCTTTCTAAGTGTTTCTCCGTTTTTCATAACGAACTATCTCCGGCCACATCACGCGCCAGAGACAGACACATCTGGATTTCTTCACTACTAAGATCGAGGTCAAAATCTTCTACGGCACGAGGCAACCTAGCCAGCACGATAGAAGCTTTGATCTGCTTACCGCGCGGCGTAAGAGCTGGCGTATTGGCTATCTGCTTCAACAACAGATCATCACGCCTCAGCAGGGTTTCTAGCTTGGATTCCTGCTGCGTGGCTTCTGGTGTCCCGCATTTATATACCACCCCAGTATCTATGGCGTGAATGGCATCACTCACACGTTGAAACTGCTGATATAGCGCCAACAGGTGTGCATCATTTCCAACGGAGGTGGCAGCACAGGCTACAGCAGGCAGAATAGCGGCAGCAGAAGCAGCAAAAGCCGAGGCCAATGCTGTGCGGCGTGATACGGCTGTATTGGCAGGCTGTGTCATGCTCTGGCCCTCCGGCTAGAGGAAAGCGCCAGAACCGCACCAGCGCGGTGCTGTGGTGGCATTATGCGGGTATGCTGGGGCTGTGTGTGCTGTGCCTGCACGCGGGAGGGGCTATGCAGGTGTTCAGGGTGCAGAAAGCCAGCAAGTGCCAGCATGGAAAGGCCAGCAGCACCAATGGCGGCCAGAGTATCACCATGCAGGCGAGCAAGTGTAAGCACTGCCCAGCGTTTGCCGGGCATGGTATAGGCGTGTTCAGCCATTACCGTCTCCTAGTGCGAGCGGTTGTGGTTAGGCCGGATTGGGAGCTCTCACCTTCCCTTTCTGGCCGCAATTACATTGCCCCACAATCGAAACACGGTTACTCTTTGTTTGCAAGAATAATTGTAACGAGGTTACTGTTTTGTTGGCAGTTCAGTGTAAAATGGCGCGTGTAGCTATTGGATGGGGTGTGCGTGAGCTGGCTGCTGCTGCCAATGTGTCCCCAAATACCATTGCCCGTCTTGAAAGAGGCGAGGAACTAAAAGCCAGCACGATAGAAACCATTCGCTCCGCACTAGAAGTCGCAGGGGTTGAGTTTATCCCTGAAAATGGGGGAGGGGCGGGAGTTAGGTTAAAAAAAGAGGAATAATATGGAGTTCAAAGAACAACTTTTAAAAGCGACAAAATCTACGACAATTTTTGCGCTTGCTTTCTTGGTTATGGTTTGTGGAATTTATCCGAATTATAATACTATCGAATTCGATAGTACGAAAAATATTTGTCTTCTATCATCAGTAGCACATCATTTTATATGGCAAGTGATAACAGCATCTATAGTTGCTACAGGAGCAGGCGCAATAAGTTATGTTTTCATACCAGAAGATAAGGATATCTTGAAAAAAAACAAATTCGCAAAAATTTCTTATGTAACCGCGTCTCTATTTTTAATAATCTCTGTGATTGCAAATCTCTTTGCCGTAGTTGGCATGGCTGATTTCTTTGATCATTCGTCTCAGCCAAGTATTTCAAGAATGTCTCAACCGTTAGACCACTACGAGTGTAAGTGATCCACACGCTTAGCTAAAATTGAGCAGGGAGAGAACATTCCAACAGGTTGTTTTCTCCCACTTCTCTCATCTGAGAAATGGGACGATGCAGGTGGAGACCTCTAAAAACTCCCTATTTATGAGCCTGAGTATGTAAAACATGCGCTGGCTGGTTACGACACTGATGAGCTTTATCGGGAGTGTGTCGTGTTGAGGACTGACAACGCTGGTCGTCTGGGCTGGATCAGACGATAGATCCGTATTTTTTATGAAGCCAGAATGCACGGTTCATGTTGTAGACAAGATTGGCCATGCCGATTTTCACTGTTGCCCGGGCCAGACCGATCGTGCGTATGATGAGCGCCATCGGTCCCTTCTCGTAAGCAAAGACGTGCTCGACACGGGAGCGGACCTTTGATTTGCGCCCGTTGGCACGGGCGATATGTCGAGGCAGGGCTTTGCCGGCTTTTCGTTTACGATGGATCTGCGAGCGCAGACCTTTTTCTTCCAGATGGGCTTCATTGGCCTGTGACCGATAGGCGGTATCGGCCCAGACATCGCTGGCTGTATTGTTCGGATCAAGGAGTGCTGGAAGCTGCGCCCCATCATGTCGGGACGCATCGGTTGCTTTCCATTTGCGGATTAACCCATAGCGCCGATCAATGCCCACATGGTTCTTGTAGCCGAACGCGGGCACAGCAAAATCAACCCGTTTTGCCCCGTCTTCTGCCGGTTTTGCTTTAGAGTATTTGATCGTCCAGCGTGCATCCCGATCTTTCTGCGCAAGTTTTATTGGCTTGTCCTTCCAGTCCTGAGGGATCTCGCCGGCCTTCAGAATGGCCTTTTCAGCATCCGTGTTGCGCTGTCTGGGAGCCGCAACGACCGTGGCATCAATGATCTGCCCACTCATGGCCAGAAATCCGGCCTCACGTAACGTTGTCTCATACAGGGAAAACAGGGCTTCAATAGCAGGCGCGCCGTCAAGAACGGCGTGTGTCAGAGCCTCGCGGAAGGTCCAGATCGTGTTCGCATCGGGCACGGGATCCGCAAGGGAAAGACCCAGAAAACGCATGAAGGACAGCCGGTCCCGGATCAGAAATTCCGTGCGTTCGTCAGAAAGGGAATGGCTTGCCTGCAGGACCAGGACCTTGAACATGAAAACCGGATCATAGGCAGGACGTCCTCCCTTGCTGCCATCCGCACGCGGGATCGCCTGAACCAACAAGGGGCGGAACCGTTCGAAATCGACAACATGGCTGAGCTTCTCCAGTGCATCTCCCTTGGCCGAAAGCGCCTTCAGGCGGTCGTCAATATCGAAAAATCCCGGCTGTTTCATCGCCAAACCCCATCAGATGACAGAATTAAAGAGAATCATATCTGTCCTCTCAAACCAAGGGGTTTTTGGAGGTCTCCAGGTTTCTACCGGAAATCCGGTAGAATATTATCCAGCGAAAGATACTGCTCCGGTTCGTGTGACAAAGCTGGAACTGCATGCTTTTTCTGCGCCGGAGGGGGATGAATATAAAATCATAGAAAAGGAAAGCGATGCAGCGTTTTCCATTGTGAATTTGTCATTTAGCGAAGACGGAAAGTGGAAGCTGAATGACGGTCAGAATATCGTATGGGCATCCATAGAAGATCAAGAATTTTTAGAAGCTGTTGATAAGAACGAAATATCTTTTGCCAAAGGTGATATTCTTCTTTGTAGAGTGCTGGTACAGCAATGGCAGACAGATCAGGGTTTGAAGAGCGAAACCAAAATTCTGAAAGTGCTTGAACATCGCAGTGCAGCGCGACAGATTAGTCTGCCATTCTAAGGAAAATTACGAGTGCGCAGCGCTGATACAAGAAAAAGGCGTCCTTCTAAATCAGAGGGACGCCTTTTTTCATTCTTACCCCCGCAATGCCACCACGTTATGCCCTAAAGCATCTGCACCTGAACTTTCGGCCATACGCAACACATACGCCGCCCAAGCATCCAGCGCTGCTGCACGTTCCCGCAAAAACTCATGCCGCTGATACACGGCGGCCACGCCGCTAATAGTACCCTCAATATGGTTCAGCACCCTATCGGCCACATGTGGCCCAATTTTTAGGCGTGCCATTACTGTAACGCCCGTCCTTCTCAAATCATGCAAATGCCACCCTAGCGCAGGCAGCGCGGAGGGATTTTTTCCCGCAATTTTTTGGCCCTCCGCCTCATTCCCTGCCCGTTCCAGCATAATCAGGGCTTTAAGCCGCTTGGTGGCTACAGAGAACCCAGAAACAGGCGTTTTGCCGGTGCCGCTCAACACAAAAGGCGAGATACGGCCGGTCTTTGCATCTACCTGACGATGAATACCGGCCAGCACGCGCCGGGTAGCATCAGATAGCCGGGTAGCATCAGATAAATGCACCACATGGGCCTTGCCATTTTTGGTACGTTCCGCCGGAATAGTCCACTCACTCCAATCTGGCGCTATTTCATCCCACCTCATGCCCGCAACTTCTGTTCTGCGCTGTAATGTTAGAGCCAGCAGCTGAAAAAATGGGCCAAACGGATACGGTATAAGGGCAGCAGCCCGCCAGTATTCACCCAATTCCCTATCAGACAGCACCCGATCGCGCGAAACCTCCCTGCCTTCAACAATCACACGGACAAAGGGATTGCCTTCTACCAGATTGCGCTTTTCGGCCCATCCATACATGGCGCGGCCATACGCCTTAATGCGCCGGGCATTTGTGGGGTGATCTTGGGCTATTTCATCCAGCCGCGCTTGCACTTCCGCCACCTTCAGTGCGTGAGCTGGTCGGGCAAGTAAGGCTGACAGGCTAGAACGTAACCGCTGGGGAGCTTCCTTCCGATAAGTAGCACTGGCATCTTTCAGGCTGTTCTCCTGCCAACGGTCAATCAGCACACCCAGCGTTAAGGCATCCGCCGCCGCCTGTTCTGCCTGTGCTGCAAGCATGGCTTCAACAGCCTGCGCCTGTGCCTTTTTATCCTCCGCTGGGTCTTCCCCAGCTATCACCCTACCCCGCAGTGTTTCGGCCAGCTTACGGGCCTGCGCCACGGTTAAATCCCCATACGCACCTAGCTTCACCCGCTTAGAACGGCCATTTTTGCTATAATTGAACAAGAATACCTTGCTGCCCTTGCTCGTCACACGGACGGCAAAGCCCTTCACCTCGTCATCTGAAAACATGACATCGCGCTTTTCCGGCGGGCAGGTGAGGAGGTCTATTCCCGATTTTGTAAGCTTCATGGCGCCCTCAAACTGGTCTGTTACACCTGTTACACATCACGGAGGCGTGAGGTGTAACAGGATGGAGGGGATAAAACCCAGCAAAATCAATAGTATATATGTATGTGTTACACCTGTTACACCAGTACACCGTGTTTTGGTGTAACCCCACCGGATTTTTTGGCACTTCCCACCCTCTTATTTCTACTGGTGTCTCACTCCGGAGCCATTCCCAGGTCATGTCCCCATGTCAGCACCAGATGCCATTCTCCGGAGTGTTTCCGGAGTGAATGGAAAGAGTAAACCGTGCGTTTCGTTGCATCTAGCTGCATGAACGGAATTTCTGACCGTCTAATTTTTGGCAGTTTTGCGCCTCTTTGCGCTTCCTTGCGTCTTAACGACATTTAAGCGCCAATGACTACGAATCTGGGGGTTAGAGGTTCGAGTCCTTTCGGGTGCGCCAGAATTTTCCAAGAAAATCTAAACTTCTTTCTGTGCAAGATTTTGCATACGAATTTGCGCTCTTGCCCTTTTAGAATGGACACATTTTGTCTGCGTCCATTCCTATGCTTTGGTTCAAGAAACCCCGATATTCCGCAGTTTTTTGCCAGACATCAGATTCTGCTCAATTTGTTCCAAGCTGATGCCTTTGGTTTCTGGCACAAACAAATATGTCAGCCCTAAAAAGCAGGCATTCAATATGGCAATCATTCCAAAGGTGGCAGAACCACCCAGCAATGCCAGCACACTTAGAAAAGAAGCACCAACAATCATGTTGGCAATCCAGTTTGTAAGCGTGGAAAGCATAATGCCCAGATCCCTACCCTGCATCGGCTGAATTTCCGAACACAACACCCACACAATCGGCCCGGCGGACATGGCATGCGCTACAATAAAAACCATAATCATAAACACACATGCCATGCGGGATGCCTGATCCACCATACTGCCATGCAGCAGAAGAGATAAGCACGCCATGCTCAGCACCATAATGGCAAAACCACAATACAGAACTGGCCTGCGCCCCCACTTATCAACCAAACTAATAGCCAGGAATGTTGCCATCACATTCACCAGCCCGATCATGGCGGTACACCACATCTGTGCAGTGCCGACAAAACCTGCAAGCTGAAAAATACGCGGGGCGTAATACATCACCACATTAATACCCGCGAACTGCTGCATAATTTGCAGCAACATACCCAAACCAACCGAACGGCGAAAATTGCTGTTTGCTCGCAATAAGCTCCAGCCATTTTGCTGTGCCTGTAACTGGTTATGAATGGCTTTTATTTCCGCTCGTGCTTCCTGCGGTGTTGCGCGCAGGCTGGTTAGCACTTCCAGCGCTTCGTCCTTACGGCCACGCATCATCAGCCAACGCGGGCTATAAGGCAGAAACAAAACACCAATAACGTAAACAACACCGGGGATGGCAATAACGCCAAACATCCACCGCCATTGTCCGTGGTAACTGAAAAACGTATCGCTTAAAAACGCCAGAAAAATACCTATCGTAATCATAAGCTGATAGGTGGAAATCATGGCGCCACGGCTGGATTGGTCTGATACCTCCGAAAGATAAAGAGGCGCAGCAAAAGCCGCCACGCCGATGGCCAGCCCCATAAGCAAACGCCCGACTATAAGCACAGGCACAGACCACGCCAAAGCGCAGAGTAAGGAGCCGGCAATAAAAACGCCGCCCCCAAAAACCAGAGACCATTTGCGCCCGGTATGCCGGGTAATCCACCCGGCACATACAGCCCCTACGGCAGCGCCTGCCATCATGGCGCTGACAATCCATTCCTGCGCAAGGGTAGAGGCATGAAAATCCTGCGCCAGAAAATCTAACGCTCCGGAAATAACACCAATATCCAAACCGGACATTAAACCAGCTGTTGCAGCCAGAACACCAACAACCACAACCTTTATGGGAAAAGTACTTTCTGTTCCCTTATCAGGCATTGCTGCGTTTTCCATTTATTGTTCCACTTTGTTTTTCTGGAAGACGCAGTGGCTTTACAGGTAATTGGATCAAAAGGGAAAAGACTTTCCTTCCCTACCCTCCACGCACCTCAATACACGGCAAAGAACGTGCCCGTAGCACCTGACAAACATCTGCCGGGCCAGTATTTTGGGCCGTAATAAACTGCGCCCGATAATAAGACCGCCCCGCCACGGAAGCCTGTGTAACAGTAGGGCGCACAGATAAAGCATGCGCTGTTAACAGACGGCTTACTGAGTCTAGCCTGCGCTGGGCCTCGGCATAGGATGCAAAAGCCCCAACCTGTACCGCGCCGGATGATCTTCCATGCAAAGGTGATGAAGGCAGTGTGAGAACATGCGCAGGGGTGGAAGAAGCATAATGCCTTTGTGCTGAAGGTAAATTGTAAGCCGCAGTTTGCACTGGTGTACTACGAGGCGCTACCGCAAGCGGGGTAGCTATTACCGCCTGATCTGAAATGCTAACCGGTTGGGCCTGTGCAACTTCTACAGGAGCTGCCTCTTCAACCGGTTGCGGATCAGGATGCGGCGTATCTCTATCCATCAAACAAGGGGTTGAGGGATCATACGCTGCATTAGGATCACGCAAGCAGCCATCGGCTGTGCGCGAAAGATCCGCTCGTGCATACTCTGCCACAGGAGCAGCTGCCACAGATGAACCTACGCTAGCTACCATGACAGAAGCAGAGGACGGAGCAAAACTGCCTGTTGGGGCCGTTATTGTGCCTAAATGTGGCGTAATGGATGCAACATAATTCACCGTTTCATCCGGCAAAGGCCGCCCGGATGTTAAGTAATCATCCACGCGCTGCGGGCCTGCATTGTAGGCTGCCAAAAATCCTGGCGCACCATAATGATCATACATCTGGCGGATATAACCTGCGCCTGCCATGATATTATCATGCGGGTTATACGGATCTCCCCCCAGATTGAACTGGCTTTGCATATCCGCATAAGTAGCAGGCATAAGCTGCATTAGCCCCATTGCGCCAGCAGATGACGTTGTAAGCTGACCATCCAGATACTGATGCCCGCCCGATTCCTGCTGCATCACAGCGCGTATCCAGCTTTCCGGTATGGAAAAACGCTGCGATGCTTCTTTTATGTATGGCCCCCAAGGATCTTCTGCCGAACCTACAGGCCTATAGGCAGCTGGGTTGGCTTCTGATCTTTCATATGCGGCCTGATAATACGCCTGAGAGGAAGCATATCCCCCGGGTCTGACGGCAGGTGTCGCGCACCCCGCCAACCCCAGCATGAGCGCAGCATATACTATTTGCCGTTGCTGAACCCGAAAAGACACCCGCTGTCCCCTTCCGTATGAACTTCTGCCATAAGGCTTGTCCCATAAACTTGCGACAAAAAGCACGGATTACGGGACACCCCCACATCTATTACCAATATGTCATTTTCATGGAAGATGGCTGTTAAGCGGCCTTATCTAAAAGTTATCTAAAAGTTCCCTCATCACAACATATTGTTATAACGACATTTTTTCTTGCATCGCACCGCAACCGCCCGCTTAAGATTGCTTTATCCCCCACATAAGAAGGGGAATAACGCCTATTCAGGAACTGCCATGTTCATACAGCCACTTGTTCCGGCGGGGCACAGCCTTGTGCTGTCATTTCTGCTCGCGGCCTCACCTATTATCGTGACACTCTTTGTTATGGGTATTCTACGCCGTCCGGCATGGCAGGCCACTCTGGGCGGCTTAATTGTCGGGTTGCTTGTTGCCACCACCATCTGGGGGCTACCAGCCAAACTGGCAGTCGCCAGCATCAGCAACGGCGTTGTATTTTCTCTTCTGCCAGTTATGTGGATCGCACTTTCTGCACTCTTTCTGTTCAATGTGGCCGTGCAAAATGGGCGGTTTGATGCCTTCCGAGACTGGATTATCCAACACGTTCCCAATGATAGGCGCATCATGCTGGTGGTGCTGGGCTTCTGCTTTAGTGCTGCATTGGAAGGCGTGGCTGGATTTGGCACACCTGTAGCCATTACCAGCGCTTTACTGATCATGCTGGGTTTTCCGGCACTGGATGCCCTTACTTATGTGCTGATCTTTAACTCCGCACCGGTAGCCTTTGGTGGCTTGGGTATTCCTGTTACCGTTCTGGGCTCTATTACAGGCTTACCAGCAGATGTGCTGGGGGGCACCATTGGGCGGCAGCTTACCCCCTTTGCACTGCTTATTCCCTTTTACGTTATGGCGCTTTACGGCGGGTGGCGTTCCGTCCGGCAGACATGGCCTGTGCTGCTGGTAGCCGGTGGCAGCTTTGCCCTGACCCTACTGGTTATCTCTGGTGCCGGGCTTTACAGCCTCAGCAACGTGCTTTCTTCCAGCGTGGCGCTTGTTGCTACCATTGGCTTCCTACGTTTTTGGAAACCAGCATCAGACCCACAATACGCTATTGATCTCAGCGACTTGAACAGTCAGCAAGCTGGCGCGGCTTCTGCTGTTCCCCGCTGGCAAGGATGGATTCCTTGGATCACGGTTATTGCTGTGGTGATTGCGTGGGATGCCCTGCATATTGCTAAAATTGGCACGCTGCCCATTCATTGGCCTGGGCTGGATAATGCGGTGTTTATCTCTCTTTACAAAACGCCTTATGCCGCTGTGTGGAAGTTTGAACCATTGGGCACAGGCACGGCCATTTTGGTTGCTACCATTCTAACAGCCCTGTTCACCCGCACAACGTTGCAACAATTTGGCGCGGCTGCCCGCACCACACTCAAGCAGGGTTGGCTGGCTGTCGTAACTGTTGCACTCACAATTGGGCTGGCGTTTTTGATGAACTATTCCGGCATGACCTATACTTTAGGGTATGCGGTTTCCTCCGCTGGTATGGTCTTTCCGCTGGTTTCTGTTTTCCTAGGCTGGATTGCCGTGTTCCTGACAGGAAGTGATACCTCTGGCAATGCGCTTTTCGGCAACTTGCAGGTGGCCGCAGCGCATCAGCTTTCGCTGGACCCGGTGCTGTTTGCTTCTGCAAACTCATCCGGCGGTGTCATGGGCAAAATGATCTCCCCTCAGAACATCACTACCGGCGTATCTGTAACGTCCTTGAAAGGTCAGGAAGGCACTGTGCTGGCGCGCACCTTTAAGCACAGCCTGTTTTTAACCTTCTGTATCGGACTGGTGGTTGTTTTCCAGCAGTTTGTGCTGCGGTAGCAGCCTTATTTTACTCGGTAACCCAAAACAAAAACGGCTCCATGCAAGTGGGGCCGTTTTTTTTATGCAGATTTCAGCGTATGCGTTCAGGCACCGGGCAAAGGCTGCAAAATATGAAGCTGAATTGGCTTTTCCAACAGGGGGCTAATTTCTGCTGCAAGTGTTTTAAAATGCGGTGTTTCCATATGATCCTGCAATGCCTTACGGCTTGCCCAGCGTTCTACAAAAACAAATGTCTGCGGATCATCCAGATCACGGTTCGGCACGTACTGGCTGTTGGTGCTTTCTGCACGAGATGGCTTGATGCACGCCACCATAGCCCGCGCCACTTTTTCCTCGGTGCCCGGCTTTACTTTTAAAAAAGCAACAACTGTAATTTCTTCGCTCATGCTACGGGCCTCTTTCCTGATAAATTGCAATTACGCGTAAATAGTAGGCAATATATTGCGCTCTGACTACGGGATGAAACACCACCTCTGAACACATCAGGCATTTGACAGCTTGGAGTGTGCGAAGCCGCCCATTATACTCCCGCACCATGATAGTAATTACAGGGGGAGCCGGTTTTATCGGCTCATGCCTACAGGCAGCATTGGCCGCCAGAGGGCTGGAAACCATAATTGTTGATTGGCTTGGGCAGGAAGGCAAATGGCGCAATGTGTCCCAACATGCACCAACACGCCTGATTGCCCCAGAAAACCTAAAAGATTTTCTGGCGACCACCCCCAAAATAGACACCATCTTCCATATGGGCGCTATTAGTGAGACCACCGCAACAGATGGTGATCTGGTGTGGCGCACCAATGTCGAACTCTCGCAAACACTCTGGGACTGGTGCACACGCAACCGCGCAAGATTTATTTATGCGTCTTCCGCCGCCACATATGGCGCGGCGGATAAACCCGAACTTTTTAATGATGATCCGGGGCATCTTTCACAACTGCGGCCACTCAATTTGTACGGCTGGTCCAAACACGTGTTTGATCAACACGTTACCACCACGCTGGATCAGCACACACCGCGCCCGCCACAATGGGCCGGGCTAAAGTTCTTTAACGTTTACGGGCCGAACGAATACCACAAAGGCAAAATGATCTCTGTGGTGAAAGTGAAGTATGATGAGGTTAAATCTGGCCAACCCGCCCGTTTGTTCCGATCTGATAGGCCAGACATTGCAGATGGCATGCAGGCCCGTGACTTCATATGGGTGGGTGATGTCGTAAACGTTATGCTCTGGCTGTATGATAACCCGGAGGTATCAGACCTGTTTAACTGCGGCACCGGCACAGCACGCACGTATCTGGATCTGGCTCATGCCGTGTGCGATGCTATTGGCTGCGAGCGCCAGATAGAATTTATTGATATGCCCCAAAGCTTGCGTGGGCAGTATCAATCCTACACACAAGCAGATCTTTCCCGCCTGCGGGCCGCTGGTTACACTGGCCAGTTCACATCGCTGGAAGAGGGCGTTAAACGCTACGTGCAAGATTATCTTGCCACGGATAATCCCTATCTCTGACCCAGCCATACCGGATCACCCATCATGCTTCCTGTTCTGATGTTTCCTCAGTTTAACCCGGTGCTGGTGCATGTCGGGCCATTTGCCATACGGTGGTATGCGCTCTCCTATATCATCGGCATTGTGCTGGGTATTACGCTACTGCGGCGCTTGGTTAATCTTCCTCCGCGTGCTGGCACTCCAGAACTGGCGGATGACTTTCTGGCTTGGGTAACCCTTGGTATTCTAATGGGTGGGCGGCTGGGATACGTGCTGTTTTACCAACCCGGCTATTACATCACGCACCCTCTGGCCATGCTGGAAGTATGGCATGGGGGTATGTCCTTCCATGGCGGCGCGCTTGGCGTCATTATCGCCATGATGCTGTTTACATGGCGCCATAAGTTGAACTTTCTGGCCTTTGCAGACCGCGTTACCATTGCCGTGCCTATTGGCTTAGGGCTGGGCCGCATAGCCAACTTTATCAATGGGGAATTATGGGGACGAGAAGCTCCAGCCTCTCTGCCGTGGGCCATGATCTTTCCCGATGGCGGGCCAATCCCGCGGCATCCCTCACAACTTTATGAGGCACTGACAGAAGGGCTGCTGCTTTTTCTGGTTATGTTTGCAGCATCTCGCAAGCTCTCTATCCGTGAACGCCCCGGTTTTCTTGCGGGTCTGTTTTTGGCTGGTTATGCCTGCGCACGCAGTTTTTGCGAGTTTTTCCGGGAACCGGATTCATTCCTTGGGTTTCTGCCCGGCGGCATTACCATGGGGCAACTGCTGTGCTGCCCCATGCTGGCAGCAGGCATTGCGCTTATGGTGTATGCCAACCGCCACCCGGTTTACGAAGGCATTCCCCCAGAAACAGAAGCCAAGCCATAATTACGCGCATGCCTTCCTCTTTGCCTCCACAAGCTGAAAGGCTGGATGTATTTATGGCGCGTGCCAATGCCCGCTATTATGCTACCACGCCTTTGCTTTCAGACTTTATTACCGCGCCCGAAATCTCTCAGGTTTTTGGCGAACTTCTAGGGGCTTGGGCCGCTACGGTCTGGCAGAGTATGGGTTGCCCTGCACACGTTATCCTTGCAGAAGCCGGGCCGGGGCGTGGCACACTTATGGCAGACGCGCTACGGCTAATTACACGCTGTGCACCAGATTTTGCGCGTGCGCTTGATGTGCATCTGATAGAAATCTCTCCCCTTATGCGGCAGGCGCAAAAGCAAGCCCTTGCACCTTACATGGTGCCCACATGGCATAACCGGATAGAAGACCTTCCCTCTGGCCCGCTTATCCTGCTGGGAAATGAATTTCTGGATGCCCTGCCCATTCGCCAGTTTATGCAAACGCCTTCTGGCTGGCACGAACGCTACGTAATGGATCAGACATTTCATCTTGTTCCATGTGCCGCACCAACATTGCCAGACGACAGAAAACTGGAAGCAAACACCATTGTAGAACTTTGCGAACCCGCGCTGGAGGTTGCACGCCATCTAGGGCAACGTTTCGCAGCTCAACCGGGTGTGGCGCTGTTTATTGATTACGGCCACCATTCCACCCTAACGGGAGATTCTCTTCAGGCATTACGCCATGCACGCCCAACACATCCGTTGGCAGCTGCCGGAGAAGCTGATCTGACAGCGCATGTTGATTTCACAGCCTTTGGCGCTACGGCCCAACAGGCTGGGGCCTGTGTTTATGGTGCAGAAACGCAAGGTGCATTTTTGCGTGCATTAGGCCTTATGGAGCGCACCGAACAACTGGCCACGCGCGCAACAGCAGAAGATGCCGCCATCCTGCGCAGCGCCGCACATCGGCTGGCCGCCCCAGAGAAAATGGGGCATTTGTTCCGTGTTATGGCTCTTGCCTCTCCCAGCTTGCCCTCACCTCCCGGCTTCATGAAAGGAGCGGACGTATGACTACAACGCTCTCACCTCTCACCAGCCCTTTACTTGGGCATACACGCCACGGATTTTTCACGCGGGAAGGCGGTGTTTCCACCGGCCCTTACGCCAGCCTCAACTGCTCTACAAAATCTGGCGACACCCCACAGAATCTGGCTGAAAATCGCAGACGGGTTGCAACGCATCTGGGTGTGCAGGCAAGCCATTTGCTAGGTGTCACACAAGTGCATGGCCGCGCTGTGATAACCGCCACAGCCCCTTGGCCACCCGGCACAGGCGCACCGGCTGATGCGCTTGTAACCAATCAGCCAGATATTGCCATTGGCGTTATTACCGCAGATTGCGCACCCGTTTTGTTTGCCAATGCAGAAGGCACCATTGTTGGCGCCGCCCATGCAGGCTGGCGCGGTGCTTTGGCTGGGATTTTGGAATCCACAGTGGAAGCCATGAAGGCCCTTGGCGCTAACATGGAAAGTATTAGCGCTGTTGTTGGGCCCTGCATTGCTCAGGAAAGCTACGAAACAGCCGAAGATATGCATACGGCCATCACTACGGCAGATAAACAGGCGGCTCGCTTTTTTGCTCCGGGCACACGCGCTGGCCATTATCAGTTTGATCTGGCGGGTTGGTGCGTTTTTCGGCTGCAACAAGCTGGAGTGCGTAATGCTGCCGCATTAGGCGTTGATACACTCTCTGACGAAAAACGCTTTTTTAGCCATCGCCGCCGCACTCTGGCTGGTGGTGGACAGATTGGACACCAGATTTCAGCGATTGCTACGGGACTTCAGAACGGATGAACCGCCTTTTACGCCATGCTGCCTTGCCGCTTTCCTCTCTACTGCTCTTGGCAGGGTGTTTGGATGTGCCGCATCCGTTTTCCAATCCCGGCAAAGCTGGGTCAAAACTTGCAGCCAATGCACCGCCCTCCCGGTTAGATATTCCCACGCCTACAGATTCTTTGCTGTCTGATGCCTCTGCCCAGATATGGGCCAAAGATGTTGCATCGGAACTTCTACAGCAAACCATTCCAGCCATTGCCCAACCCACAAGGCCTGGAGACTGGTGGCTGAAAATGCGAGCAGAACTGCGAGGCGATCAGGTTGTACCAATTTACACAATCATGACGCCTAAAAACCAAATTCGCGCTACACAGGAAGGGCAAGCTGTACCCGCAGCCCAGTGGTCTGCCGGAGATGCACCTTTCTTTACACTGGTTGCGCAGGATGCCGCACCACGCATTTCATCTGTGCTAACGGGTATTCAGGCGGATGATATGGAAAAAGACCCACACAGTCTCAAGCATCGTGCTGCACGGGTTTATTTTACAGGTGTAACCGGCGCACCGGGTGACGGCAATGTGTCTTTGGCCCGTGCCTTCACAGCCTCTTTCCGAGACAGTGAAGATACAATCCAGAACTCAAAAGAAAATGCTGATTTCACGGTTCATTCCACCGTTAAACTGACGCCCGGCCCGGTAGGCACGCTAGGGCATCCGCAACAGCATATCGAAATTGTCTGGAGCGTTGTGGACAAGGAAGGCAAGGAAGCCGGTGCGGCAACACAGCTCCATGATATTGATGCACACTCCCTAGATAATTATTGGGGGGATGTTGCCGTTGCTGCTGCGCAAGAAGCTGCCGCAGCCGTTAAACAAATTATCGGTCGCTATTCTGGGCGAGATAATGCACCATTAGGTGCGCCCGGCGCACCCCAGCCAGCACAGGCACAGGCACAGGCACAGGCACAGGCAGCGCAAGCGGCTATTACCACAAACGGCAATACAAGTGGCCCGACACAGCAAAACCAACCTGTGGCCCCGGCTCTACCATAAGAAAAATGGATATATTTTTGTGCCTATATCACTTAATAGGCACAAAAATCAGGAACGCGAACCGGGGGAAATCACCACGCAGCCACTTAGCTTGCGGCAAGCATCCAATGCTTCTTCGTGCGAAAGATTGGTCAGCCTAGCTCGATACAATTTGCCCGTTTTGGCCTGAACACTCGCTATTTGCGCACGTGCGCCAGAAAGGGCTGCCCGGTTGCGCGCTTGCCCGGTTGCACTTTGCGCCATGGATTGCGTGCCAAACGCACCCACCTGAATAGCCCATGTTTTGGACTCATCGCCACGTGTACGATGTGTCAGTAATGGCGCAGGTTCTGCGTGTGCAGTAGAAAACATCTGTATGCGCCGTTGAGACGTGCTCCCCAACACAAGGCGGGAAGGTGCTGTAGGTTGTTCTGGCGGGTTAGGAATAGGATCAGACGCATCTGCCACCTGCACTGGCGCAGTTGAGGCCGCTGTTTCGGAAGATCCTAACCGCTGCGCCCAAGCTGCACGCACATCTGCCGGGCTTTCTGTCAGCCCGCTAATGCGGCCTTTACGGGCAACAGGCTGCCATTCTGGTGTATAGGATGTGGTTGCGGCATCTCCATCATTCCCCACCACTTCAGCCAGTTGCACCGGTTGTGCACCACTATTGCCGCTCCGCTGCGCCCAAGCAGATTTAACGGAGTTCACTTCCCCTACAGATTGAATAGGCTGGTAGGACTGGGCCATGCTATCATGGCTGGCAACCAACAAATCTGCCTGAGAGCGATTGGTCGGAGAAATCCCGACAATCCTGCGCCCGATAGAGGCTACATAATTCCGGGTTTCACGCGGGAGCGTACGGTTGCGCGTCAGAAAATCTTCAAGCCTTCCGGGGCCTGCATTGTAAGCCGCCAAAAAACCTGGAGAACCATACACATCATATAACTGGCGAATATAACCCGTGCCCGCCATAATATTATCATGCGGGTCAAACGCATCATCACCCAAGCTATAGGCTTGGCGCATTTCATCATATGTGGGAGGCATGAGCTGCATCAGCCCCATAGCCCCCGGCCCGGATGTGACAAGCTGCCCATTATGAAAAAGCCTGCCGCCCGATTCTTGCTGAATAACCGCGCGTATCCATGCATCCGGCACATCAAACCGCTTTGATGCTTCCTGAATATACGGCCCCCAAGGATCTTGCGCTGTGCCAGGTGGTGCGTAATAGGAACGCGCATGCGCCCGATACCGTGCGGCTTCTTCCGCCACAGGCATGGTAATATCATCCCCACTGGGCTGATTTGCACAGGCAGAAAGTAACGCCAAAAGCCCCAGAATAACTGAACCTTTAGTAGCGCGGGCCAATCTTTTGCCTCGCCATGCCACAGAACACCGCTTATGCTGGCTGACCTGTTTGGATGTCATGCTGTCTGGTCATCCCATTCATGGAAGGCAAGGCACCGGCTTGTCGGGAAGCTTTCCTGACGATCTGGCATAAAACTCATGCTGGTATTTATACCTCGGAGGTTTCTCATGCAAGAAATCGCTGCTGTTGTTCTTTGCCCATTATACTGCCTGTTGCAGAGACCGAATTGATCGGATAGGCCATAAAGCATGACGGCCACATCTGGTTCTTCCGCGCAGTTTTCTGGATCTGGGTTACCCACACACCCTAGCCAACCTTCGCGCTCCCGCCTTGTTTCTGCCTGCAATGATATTGCGGGCGGGCTACGCCTGTGGCGACTGGCCCTTTCGTTGGGCTGGCTAGATATCCGGCTGCAATTCAACGGATCACGCATTGGCCCCTTCTGGCTTACACTTACTACCGGTGTCATGGTTGGCTCCATGGGGCTGATCTATTCTCAGCTCTTCCATCTGGTTCTGCACGATTACCTCCCATACCTGGCAATTTCGCTTATTCTATGGCAGGCGGGGCTTTCCTCTCTTATTCAAGAAAGCTGTTCTACCTTTACGCGGGCGGCAGAAACCCTGCGTTCGGTTAACATGCCGTATTCCGTGCAGGCGTTCCGCACCATGGTTCGGTGTGGAATTATGTTTGGTTACAACATCATTGTGCCTATTGTGGTATTTTTGGTGTTGGGCGTATGGCCGGGCCTTACCATGCTTTTAGCCATACCGGCCATTGCAGTGTGGTTAGCCAACAACGTAGCACTCTGCCTGTTATTGGGCAGTGCTTGCGCCCGTTTTAGAGATATTCCGCCTATTGTGGGCAGTATTCTCCAGATTATGTTTTACATTACCCCTGTTATTTGGGAGCCCAAACAGCTCGGAAACACAACATTCTGGCTGTATTTCAATCCATTTTATGCACTGCTAGAAATTGTCCGCCGCCCGTTTCTGGGGCAGGCTCCGGAACTCACATTATGGATGATTGCCGGAGGTTTCAGCCTCACTTTATGGATTCTGGCGTTATTCACCTTCTCCCGCTCCCGTAGCAGACTGGCGTTCTGGATATGACAGATTCTTCTACGCTTGCGAGAGCAAAAACCACCACTGAAGCAGCCTCCATCAGCATTAAAGATCTTTCGCTTAGCTTTCCTATTTTCCATGGAGGGGCGCGTTCACTTAAAAAAATGCTCCTTAAGCGTGGTAAGTCTCTGCTGGCCAGTGCGCGCGGGCTTCAAACTGGGGGTGCTGTTACCCTTGGGCAAGGTGAAACAGGCACAGTTTACGTAGAAGCACTCCGAGATGTTTCTCTCAGTATCAAGGCTGGGGAACGCGTGGGGCTTATTGGGCATAACGGTGCAGGTAAATCCACTCTGCTGCGTGTTATGGCGGGCATCTACATGCCGGAAGCGCCAAACGTGCATATTCATGGCAAAGTGGCCCCGTTGCTGGATCTGCTTTCTGGCATGAACCCACAGTTAACGGGGCGAGAAAACATCAGCCTGTTTGGCCACCAGAAAGGCTTTCATTCCGCACAGATCAGCCAACTTGAAAAAGACGTAGAAGCTTTTGCTCAGCTAGATGACTTTTTGGATTTACCCGTAAGGCTTTATTCCACTGGCATGACCATTCGGCTGGGTTTTGGCCTTGCAACTTCCATTACCCCACAAATCCTGCTGATGGATGAATGGTTTATGGCTGGAGATTTCCACTTTCAGGAACGCGCAGAAAAGCGCTTGGCCTCTGTAGTGGATTCTACGGATATTCTGGTCATTACTTCACATGCGCTGGGTGTGCTGGAAAAATGGTGCACCCGGCTTATCTGGATGGAACATGGGCAGATACGGATGGATGGCTCGGTAAAATCTGTCATGGACGCATACCGTGCAGAGTCTGAACAAAGCACCCAGAAAGACCATTCCTGAATCATGAATGCACTTGTTTTTCTGCTGCGTTCTTTCGGTATCTATCTTCTTGCCGGTTTTGCCGAAATTGCAGGCTGCTTTGCCGTCTGGCTCTGGATAAAGGAAGGTCGCTCAGGTTGGCTGACTGTCCCCGGACTGATCAGCCTCTGCATATTTGCCTTTCTGCTCACGCGTATAGATGAAGAAAGCGCAAGCCGGGCCTATGCTGCTTATGGTGGTGTTTATATTACGGCATCACTTATATGGATGCGCTGTGTAGAAGGCCGGACACCGGATAAATGGGAAATGACCGGCGCGTTAATCTGCTTACTGGGTGCTGGCGTTATTCTGTTAGCCCCACGGCACGGATAAAAGCTTAAAGCAGTTTTGTCAGCTTCAGCACAAACCATGTGCCAAGCATGATACCAAAGCACAGAATACCGGCAATAACCGTATCCCACGCACCGCCGGACAAAAACATACCGCCAGTGTTCATGCCGAAAAACCCGGTTACAAACGTGGCTGGCAGCATCAATGTTGTGCCAACAGAAACGATATACAGCCGACGGTTGGTTTCTTCCGCCTGATTAGATGTGAGTTCATCCTGCAAAGAGCGCGCCCTGTCCTGCAAGGCCAAAAGGTCATCCAGCGCTGCATGAACCTGCCGTTGGGAGCGATCTCGCAAATCATCCTCAGCCCATTCAGGCAGTTCCAGTTCCTCATCACGAAAAATACGATCTACCGGTGCCAGAACACGTCGCAATTCTGTAGAGCGGCGCCGGGCAACACCCAGCAGGCCACTCATGCGGCCCAGATCTGTATCTCGATCCAGCATCAGCAGCACATCTTCTGCACGATCCAACTGATCATCCAACCGTGCGAAATCACGCCGCAATGTATCTGCAAATTCCAGCAACGCCCGATCTACCACCTTGGCAGGAGAACGGGGAACAAGCCCACGCTGTAACTCGTGATACACTACGCCTAATGCAGGAATAGGGTGCCTACGCGTGGTGAGCAGCAGGTCTGGTTCCAGAGCAAACCGCCACGTGCTAACATTTCTTTCATCATCAGTGGATGTGTCATCAAACGCTGGCAGGGCACCAAAAACAATATCGCCCTCACTTTCCAGCCGCGTGCTGCGCTCCAAATTGGTCAGAACCTGACGCACCTCTTCTGGTAACGAAGGTATACTTTCAATCTGCGCGCGAGAAAGAGTATGGACAATATCAAAATGGAACCAAGCCCACCCATCCTCTTTCATGAGTTCTGGGGGGAAGCTACCAGTTGTTAGGCGTTGCGTTACAACATCCCGCCCCAGTTCCACCGGCTCCTTACCCGGACGGCAGAAAATGGCCCACACCAAGCCATCACGCAGCAGGGTACCGCCTTCAGAAAGAAGATCAGGCAGGGCTCCGGCTGATGGTAGGTTGGGCATCACTGGTCTCCCTGCTTTCTTACGGGCATATCCCTAAGCGGGCTGCGTAATAAAACCTGTTTTTGGCGCCAGCGCCAGTCAGGTTGCATAGCATGGGCCAAACATTGGCAAAAGGCAGGCAAACCACCTTTTGCCAACACTTAAACTTATGATCGCACCCGCAAACTGCCGGAACGACGGCCAGCACCATCCCCTGCAGGGCGAGCAGAGCGCGCACCATCTTGCTGCTTGCGTGCAGCTTTAAGAACAGGTGCCGCTGTCAGCTCGGCTTCTAGCTGAGCAATACGCTTACGTATGCTTTCCTTAAGCGCCGGAGAGGTATGAGCCTTCATTGCCCCCAGCGTTTCCTTCAGATCGCGCAGCTGCTTCTGTTTTTCTGGCAGAGAACGACGAATAGGCTGGTTGTCAGACATCTGGCCACGATAAGCACGCATGAGCTGAACCTCATTACAACAAAAGAAGGCGCGGCCAGCATTATGGCCGCGCTGCCTGCACAGTGCAGAAGTGACCTATTGAAACCTGCGCCAAACGCACATAGCCGGTCACCCACCGCAAAAAAACGGCAGGCAAGCCCCCTATACGCGCAAAGAAAGCAGACTTTTAAGGTCTGATTATAGCGAATTGCTGCACAGAATATCCCGCAGCGTTGAAAGCAAGCTTTCACACTGCTGATCTGTGCCGACCGTAATGCGCAACCACGCAGCGGTGCGCTCACCCCTTAAGTGCCTAACAATAATGGCACGCTCTCTGAGTTGGGTGGCCAGTTCTGCTGCGTTCCGGCTCGGATGTCGAGTGTAAACAAAATTGGCTTTGGACGGCAAGACATCAAAGCCGAGTTTTTGCAGCCCATTTGCCAACGCCGTTCTGCTGGCAATCACCTTCTGCACGCTGGAAGCAAACCATGCCTCATCTTCCACCGCAGCCGTTGCACCCACCTGCGCCAGACGATCCAGAGGGTAGGAATTAAAACTATCCTTAATCCGCACCAGCCCTTCAATAAGTTCAGGCTGCCCAAACGCAAAACCAACCCGCAAGCCAGCAAGTGCGCGGGATTTAGAAAAAGTCTGTACCACCAAGAGGTTGGGGTATTCCTTGATTAAGGAAACAGCACTTTCAGCGCCAAAATCCACATAGGCTTCATCAATCAGCACAACACGGTCTGGCTGAAGCTCCAGAAGTTTACGCACCTCCGCCAGACTAAGGGCAATTCCCGTTGGTGCGTTGGGGTTGGCAACCACCACACCACTGCATGGGCCTGCATAATCTGCAATATTTACCTGCATATCATCCGTAAGTGGAACCGTACGGAAAGGTAGGGAATAAAGGCCGCAATACACATGATAAAAGCTGTAGGTTACATCTGGAAACAACAACGGTGCGCCATGCGCAAAGAATGCCTGAAAAGCATGTGCCAGAACCTCGTCCGAACCATTGCCAACAAACACATATTCCGGCCCCAACCCAACACGAGCACCTAAAGCTGTGCGCAAAGCCAAAGCTTCAGGATCTGGATACAGGCGCAACGTATCATTATCCGCTGCCTGAATGGCCTCCAACACGCGCGGAGACGGGCCATAAGGCGATTCGTTGGTATTCAACTTGATCAGATCGGTCATTTTGGGCTGCTCACCGGGAACATACGGTGTCAGCTTATGAACAAGCGGGCTCCAGAAACGACTCATGCTACCTATATCCAAAAAAACAAAAGCAGCCTGATATTCAGGCCGCCTTATCCCTTCTTATCTGAAGGTGTAAAACCAAAATAATCTGCCAATCCCTTTATTCAGGAAAGGCTGGCAGCCACTGCTTTCAGTGCTTCTTCAAGAACGGGTTTGCCTTGCCGGTGGGCCAGATCAATAGCGTTTAAGCCTTCGCCATCACGCAATGTCGGGTTGGCCCCAGCTTTCAGCAACAGCAGAGCCATATCATCCCGCCCAAACATCACGGCAAAGATCAGTGGCGTGCGCCCAACAGCATTGGGAATATCCACCGCAGCCCCAGCTTTCAGCAACATGTTAGCAATAGGCATATCGCCTTTAAACGCCACACCTGCCAGCGCCGTGGCTCCTTTTTCATCCCGCAAATCAGGCTTTGCACCATGCGCTAAAAGTACGCTTACGGCATCCTTATGCCCATTGTAAGAAGCCAGAATAAGCGGTGTATATCCTTTTTCAGCCCGCAGATTCGGATCCATACCGGCCTGCAAAAAGCGGGCCAGCATATCTGCATCCCCTTCCCGCGCAGCGTTTAGAAAAAGTGCTTCAATCTGCTCACGCGTAAAGCCCTGTGCGCTACCACCGGTTGCCGGGGTGGCTGTTCCCTGCTCGGACGGAGTCCGGGAAGAAACTTCTGTCATGACTGACCTCCGGAAAAGAATGGTTTTGCAACAACGGTTATCTTACGCTGCCGCGTTATTTAGAAAAAGAACCATATCAGCCCCTTTGTCCATACCACAAACGCACAAGTGGCACGCCTGCTCCCTACCTTGGCAAAAAGAGCATTTCAGGCCCAAAATCACAGAGTTATGACAGCAGACCTGTTCAACATAAAAAGCTGCCTGCACGTCATCATCTCTTGCCGAAAAACGCCTAACCGTGGAATTGTGCGGAACTCTTATAAGGCACACCGCTTAGGGTGCTCATAACTTTCCGGCCATAATTCGTAATTACGGCCCAGTCTGGAGGATAGGTCTGCATGCGCGTTTCTCTTCCCACCCCTGTTCGCGCACCTGCACAAACGCAGGGCAGTGGCGCATCCAGCCTTGATACGCTGTGCATCAACACCATTCGCGCACTTGTCATGGACACTGTGCAGAAGGCCAATTCTGGCCATCCGGGAGCGGCCATGTCCATGGCACCGCTGACCTATACTCTATGGCAAAACCTTTTAAACTATGATCCAACCAACCCGCTGTGGCCTAATCGGGATCGGTTTGTACTGTCCATCGGGCATGCCTCTGCCCTGCTGTACTCCATGATCCATCTATCTGGCATCCGGCAGGTTACAAACGGCAAGATCACCAATGCTCCTGCTCTTACAACGGCTGATTTAGAGCAGTTCCGCCAGCTTGGCTCCAAAACACCGGGCCACCCGGAACACGGACATACAACCGGCGTGGAAACCACAACCGGGCCGCTAGGCGCTGGCTGTGGAAACTCTGTTGGCATGGCCATAGCAGAAAAGTGGCTGGCCGCACGCTTCAATAAACCGGGTTTTGACCTGTTTAACCACCATATTTACACCCTGTGTGGTGATGGTGACATGATGGAAGGCGTAAGCAGTGAAGCGGCTTCCCTCGCTGGTCATCTCCAGCTTGGCAACCTGATCTGGATTTACGATTCCAACCGTATTTCTATTGAAGGCGGTACCAACATTGCGTTTACAGAAAATGTGGCAGAACGCTTTGCGGCCTATGGCTGGCAGGTTCTGGAACTGAAGGATGCAAACGATACCGCAGCTTTCACCCAACTAATTGCCAAAGCCAAGGCTGAAACCAGCCGCCCAAGCATTATTATCGCACATTCGGTTATCGCATGGGGTGCGCCCAATAAAGCTGGTATGGCCTCCGCTCATGGGGAACCTTTGGGCGCAGAGGAAGTGCGTGAAACCAAAAAGTTTTTCGACTGGCCAGAAGATAGCAGCTTCTTTGTGCCAGAAGTAGCGCTACAACATATGCAGGATGGCTTGGGTGCCCGTGGGGCCGCTGCCAGCGCCGCATGGAACAAACTGTTTGCCAATTACCATTCCTCACACCCAGCCCTGGCCGCAGAGCTAGATGCCATTTTCAATGGCACGCTACCAGAAGGCTGGGATGCAGATATTCCAGTGTACGAAGCCAGCACCAAAGGTGAGGCCTCCCGCTCCAGCTCTGGCGCGGTGTTAAACGCTGTAGCAGGCCGGTTGCCTTGGCTGCTGGGTGGTTCTGCCGATCTGGCGCCTTCCACCAAAACGCTACTAAAAGGCGAAAAAAGCTTTCAGCCCGCACAATGGGGCGGAAGCTATGCTGGGCGCAATTTCCACTTTGGGGTGCGAGAACATGCCATGGGGGCCATTGCAAATGGTATGGCCCTGTATGGCCTGCGCCCTTATGCGGCTGGCTTTCTGATTTTCTCGGATTACATGAAGGCCCCTATCCGCCTTTCCTCTATTATGGGCGTGCCTGTTACCTATATCTTCACCCATGACTCCATTGGTGTGGGTGAAGATGGCCCAACACATCAGCCTATCGAACAGCTTGTGCAATTGCGCGCTACGCCGGGCCTGATAACGCTGCGCCCAGCTGATGCTAACGAAGTGGCAGAAGCATGGCGTTTTCTGATCCAGCACCGCACCGGCCCCAGCGCCCTTGCCCTGAGCCGCCAGAACCTACCCACGCTTGATCGCACCCGCTATGCACCGGCTTCTGGCCTCAGCAAAGGTGCGTACGTTCTTGCAAGCAGTGAGCAGACACCAAAGGTTATCCTAATTGCATCGGGCAGCGAAGTTTCTTTGGCTGTCGGCGCGTATGAAGCCCTGAGCGCAGAAGGTATTCCGGCCCGCGTTGTTTCCATGCCCAGTTGGGAACTTTTTGAAGCCCAGCCACAATCTTACCGTGAGAGCGTGCTACCCGCCGCTGTAACAGGACGTGTGGTTATAGAAGCAGGCTCACCCATCGGGTGGGATCGCTATGCTGGGCCAACGGGTGAAATCATTGCCATGCGCGGCTTTGGTGCCTCAGCTCCAGCGGGCAAACTGCTTGAAAAATTTGGTTTTACGCCAGAAGCCGTATTGGCAGCAGCCAAACGGCAGGCAGGCTGAACAAACCAGATATTTCACCGCGCGTTATATTACATCGGCCTGCCCGGTTTTTAATCGGGCAGGATGGAGAAAGGATAACCACCAATGACATCCTCCGCCACGCCAAGCGCCAATCCATTACGGGCACTCGCAAAAGCCCATCAGTCCCCCTGGCTGGACTTCATCCGTCGCTCCTTTGTGGAGGATGGTTCACTGGCGCGCCTTGTGCAGGATGATGACATTCGTGGTGTCACCTCCAATCCTGCCATCTTCCAAAAAGCGATGGGAGAAGGCACGGAATATGATGCCCAGATGCGTGACATTCTGGCGCATGAAATTGTTTCCCCCGGAGTGCTCTACGAAAAACTGGCCGTTACAGACATTAAGGCAGCCGCCCGTGTTCTGGCCCCGGTGTATGAGCAGGCTCGTGGCAAGGATGGCTTTGTAAGCCTAGAGGTTTCTCCGTATCTGGCACGAGATCTGGCAGGCACAACGCATGAAGCCGCCCGCTTGTGGGCGGATGTGGCTGAGCCCAACCTGATGGTCAAAATTCCCGCAACGCCTGAAAGCATTCCGGCTATCCGGGCCAGCATTGCCGCGGGCATTAACGTTAACGTCACGCTTATTTTCTCTCTGAATGCTTACAAAGATGTTGTTGATGCGTGGTTAAGTGGTCTGGAAGACCGGAAAGCCAAGGGCGGAGATCTCTCCCACGTTGCCTCCGTTGCCTCCTTCTTTGTCAGCCGGATTGACAGCAAGATTGATGCAGAAATTGATCGGCGCGTTGCTGCTGGGGATAAAGATGCCGCAGCCCTGAAAGCTCTACGCGGCAAAGTTGCCATTGCGAATGCCAAGATGGCCTATGTTTACTGGCAGGAAATTATGCAAACGCCGCGCTGGAAAGCGCTGGAAGATGCAGGTGCGCAAACTCAGCGCCTTCTGTGGGCCTCTACCGGCACCAAAGATAAAGCCTATAGCGATGTGCTGTATGTTGATAGCCTGATCGGCCCGCAAACCGTTAACACTCTGCCGCCTGCGACTATGGATGCCTTCCGTGACCACGGCACTGTGGCTGAAACACTTGGCACAGATATCGCCGATGCCCGACAGGTGATGGAAGATACCCAGCGCCTTAGTCTGGATCTGGAAGGAATTACCAAAACCCTTGTAGATGAAGGCGTGCTATCCTTTGCAGATGCCTTTGATGGGCTACTGGGCTCTGTTGCTGCCAAACAGGCCACCCTTTTGGGCGATAAACTCACCACCCTGAAAACAAGCCTGCCAGCCGATTTTCAGGAAGCAGTTAACAAAGGCCTCACCGCCTGGCGCAAATCTGGCTCTATCCGCCACATCTGGGCCAAAGATGCCGCGGTATGGACCAATGGGCCAGAAGCCAAATGGCTAAACTGGCTGAATACGGTAGACGACCGCCTGCACCATATTGCGGATCTGGAAGCTTTTCAGGCTGAAGTGAAGGCCCGCGGTTTCCATCAGGTTCTGCTGATGGGCATGGGGGGGTCCAGCCTTGGGCCAGAAGTGCTGGCCATGACCTTTGGCAAGCACGAAGGCTTTGGCCACCTTTACGTGCTGGACAGCACGGACCCGCAGCAGGTTGCCGCTTTTGAAAAGAAGATAGATCCGCACCACACGCTGTTTATTGTGGCCTCCAAATCCGGCAGCACGCTGGAGCCCAATATCATGCTGGCCTATTTTCAGGATCTGGCCAAACGGGCACTGAAAGAAAAAGCGGGGTCACATTTTGTAGCCATTACAGACCCGGGCTCTAAGCTGGAAGCCTTTGCCAAGGCCGAGGGATTCTGGAAGATTTTTGCCGGTGACCCACAGATTGGTGGTCGTTACTCTGTTCTTTCTAATTTTGGCATGGTGCCTGCTGCGGCAGCCGGTGTACCTCTACGCTTGTTCCTTGAAGATGCACTGCGGGGTGTACGCATGTGCGATGGCAGCGTGCCACCCGTGTCCAACCCCGGCGTTTTGCTTGGCACCATTATGGGCGTTGCCGCCACACAGTTTGGCCGCGATAAGCTGACGATTATCGCCACGCCACAAATCATGGATTTTGGCGCGTGGATGGAACAGCTTATTGCTGAATCCACCGGCAAACATGGCAAGGGCATCATCCCCATTGACGATGAAACACTGGGTGGGCCCAAGCGCTACGGCACAGACAGGCTGTTTGTTTATCTGCGCCTCGCCACCGAACATCGGCATGAGCAGGACGAAGCCATTTCAACCCTGATTGATGCCGGGCAGCCTGTCATCACCATCAACTTCCATAACAGACGCCAGATCGCGCAGGAGTTCTTCCGTTGGGAGATTGCAACCGCTGTTGCAGGTGCTTTCCTGAACATTGATCCGTTTGATCAGCCAGATGTTGAATCCACCAAGATTGAAACACGCAAGCTGATGGAAGCGTACGAAAAAACCGGCAAACTGCCCGCAGAAGAACCTTTTGCACAGCACGGCCCGCTGGTATTTTTTGCAGATCAAGCAAATGCGAACGCCCTTAAGGGAGATACAGCAACAGCTATCCTGAAAGCACACTTTGACCGCGTAAAAGCCGGAGATTACGTGGGGCTTCTGGCTTACATCGAACGCAACCGTGAAACACTGGAATGGATCCAGCATGTGCGCTTGCATGTGCGAGATGCCAAAACCATTGCCACGGCAGCAGAATTTGGCCCACGCTTTCTACACTCCACCGGTCAGGCTTACAAAGGTGGACCCAACACGGGTGTTTTCCTTCAAATTACTGCGGATGATGCGCGAGACCTCCCCGTGCCGGGCACAGGTTATTCCTTTGGTGTTGTCAAAGCCGCTCAGGCACGTGGAGATTTTGACGTGCTAGCCGAACGCAAACGCCGTGCCCTGCGCGTGCATATTAAAGGAAATCTAAAAGAAGGCCTTGCAGCGCTTGCTTCCGCCCTGCATGACGCCCTGTAAAATATCAGACAGGAGAACATTATGCAGATTGGCATTGTTGGACTGGGCAGAATGGGCGGCAACATTGCCGTCCGCCTGACACGGCACGGGCACGACGTTGTTGTTTATGACCGCGATACCGCAATGGTGGAAAAAACCGTTGCCCGCGCAGAAGCCGGTCGTGCTGTTGCCGCCAGCAACCTTGCCGATGTGGTGGAAAAACTGAACGGACCCAAAAGAATTGTGTGGTCCATGCTTCCGGCTGGCACCATTACGGAAGAAACCGTAATGGCTTTGGCTGGCCTGATGCAAAAAGGCGATATCGTTATTGATGGTGGCAACACCTATTACAAAGATGATATCCGCCGCGCCAAAATGCTGGCTGAGAAGGGCATTGATTACATTGATGTCGGCACATCTGGCGGTGTGTGGGGCTTAGACCGTGGCTACTGCATGATGTATGGCGGCCCGCGTGAAGCCGCCGATCATATTGATCCTATTCTGGCCTCTCTGGCACCGGGCATTGGAGATATCCCACGCACGCCAGGTCGTGATCACGCAGACCTCGACCCCCGTGCGGAACAAGGCTACCTTTACTGCGGCCCTGCCGGATCAGGCCATTTTGTTAAAATGGTTCATAACGGTATTGAATACGGCATGATGCAAGCCTTTGCCGAAGGCTTTGACGTGATGTACCGCAAGGACTCACCACTTCTGGCAGCAGATGAACGTTTCTCTCTCAACATGGCAGATATTGCCGAAGTCTGGCGCCGTGGCAGCGTGGTATCTTCTTGGTTGCTAGACCTTACGGCTCAGGCTCTGGCCAAAAATGGTGAACTTTCTGAATTCAGCGGTGAAGTGAGTGATTCGGGTGAAGGCCGCTGGACAATCGAAGCCGCTATTGAAGAATCTGTGCCCGTGCCGGTTATGACAGCCGCACTGTTCACGCGCTTCCGTTCACGCAGTGGCAATACATTTGCAGAAAAAGTGCTATCTGCCATGCGTTTTGGCTTTGGTGGCCACGTAGAAAACAAGAACTAACATAACATTTCAAACGCAGTGCAGGAGTCGGGAAGTATGACAGATAACGGACAGAACGGACTCAACCCGGGCCGTCCGCCTGCTTCCCGCATCCGCCTTGTTGTGTCTGACATGGATGGCACGCTGCTTACGCCGGAAAAACAGGTTACCCGGCATAGTATTGCCGCTATCCAGGCTCTTCAGCAGGCCGGTGTGCCTGTTTGTCTTGTTAGCAGCCGCCCTCCGGGTGGGATGGAAATGTATTTTGATGTGCTGGGCCTGCACACGCCTTATGGCGCGCTGAATGGTGGCACCATTTTTAATGCAGACCGCACAATCCGCTCTCGCCTCTCACTAGACCCCGAAGCTGTTCAGGAAACCTTGGATATGCTGAAGGTGCATGACATTGATGCCTGGCTGTTCCGTGGGCATGAGTGGTTGGTAACTAATGCAACCGGCGCATATGTAGAACCCGAAGCAAAAGCCGTGCGCATGACCCCTACAGCGGTGCCATCGTTTGATGATTACCAGCAGGATGTTGGCAAAGTGACTGGATCTTCTGCCGATTATGAAGCCTTGATGCGTCAGGAGCTGGAAATCGGGCAGTTGCTAGAAGGCCGCGCCAGTGTAGCCCGCTCCTGCCAATGCTTTTTAGATATCACCCCCAAAGATGCCAACAAGGGCTACGCCCTGCGCCAATTGGCCAATTTGTACAACGTACCCATAGAAGAAGTGGCCTGCATTGGGGATATGAACAACGACGTGCCCATGCTCTCCATCGGTGGGCTTTCTATTGCGATGGGGCAGTCAAAACCCGAAGTGGCGGAAACAGCCCATTTTGTAACGGCCCCGAATTCAGAAGATGGCTGGGCCAAGGCTATAGAACAGTTTGTATTGCCCCGCGTGGCTCCTCTTTCAGACACGGCAGGAAAGACAGTATCGTGACAGAACAGAATACCGCCACCGGTGCCCTGCACATTTCTGCAACACGAGACAGCCTGATGCATGATCTGGCTGACTGGCTTGTTAAGCAGACGCTCCAGCGCCCGGAAGCTCCCTTCCGCATTGCGCTAAGTGGAGGCAGCACGCCGCAACATCTCTACCGCTTGATGACAGAAGAACCCTATGTCAGCCGCTTTCCGTGGCAGCGCATGCAGTTTTTTCTGGGAGATGACAGGTTTGTGCCGCACGATCATGCAGATAGCAATTATGGCATGATGCGCCGCCTGCTGTTTTCCCGCGTGCCTGTGCCCGCAGAAAACATCTTTCCCATGCCGGATAAAGGTACTGCGGAGCAAGCTGCCAAGGACTATGAAGCCACCCTGAAACAGATCTATCACGGAGATGCCCTTCAGGCAGGCAAACCCCTTTTTGACGTAAACCTACTGGGCTTAGGCACGGATGGGCACACGGCCTCGCTTTTCCCTGGTCAGCCGGTGTTACAGGAACGCACCGCGTGGGTTGCCCCTTGCGTGCCGCCTGTTGCCCCCCACACGCGACTGACACTGACATACCCGGCTATTCATGCCAGCCGACACGTTATTTTTCTGGTAGAAGGGGCAGACAAGAAAGAAGCTGTTACCCGCGTAAGAGCGCAGGATCCTGCCTGCCCCGCCAGCGCCATTACCAGTGCAGGAAATCTGATCTGGTTTTTAGATCAGCCCGCCGCTCCCGCACCGCAGAACTAACAGGATACAAACAGGCATGACCGCAACACCGCCCGATCCCGCTGCAGCCTTCAAACAGCAGGCTGCCATTAAAGCTGCATCTCTTGTGCAAGATGGCATGGCCGTTGGCCTTGGCACGGGTTCTACCGCCAAATTTGTTGTTGCTGAACTTGGCCGCCGTGTGCGGGAAGAAGGGCTGCGTATCCGCGCCATTCCTACATCCAGTGTCACAGAAAAACAGGCCAGAGAAGAAGGTATCCCCCTCACCACTTTTGGAGAACAGCCAGAACTTGATATCGCCATAGACGGGGCGGATGAAATTGAACCACGCACCCTCAACCTCATCAAAGGTTTGGGTGGCGCTCTGTTATGGGAAAAAATAGTGGCCTCTGCCGCCAAGCAGTTTGTGGTGGTGGCCGATGCCACCAAATATGTAGACCATCTGGGGGCAAAATGCCCTCTGCCAGTAGAAGTTATTCCTTTTGGCTGGGAAAATGTTGCACGCCAACTGGGGGCACTGGGCGCACATGTTACACCACGCCGTAACCGTGATGCCTCTTTCTATCTGACAGATGAGAAGAACCTGATCATGGATTGCGTGTTTGGCCCCATGATGGAACCTGAAAAGCTGGGCCGCTCCATTCTGGAAATTGTTGGTGTGGTTGAACACGGGTTGTTCCTGCATATGGCGCGCCAAACCATTACTGCTGGGCCAGAAGGCATACGCATCCTCACCCCACAGCAGGATTAAAACATCACCCATGCCACAGAATGCTTCTGCCCACCCCACAGACAGCACACTCCCTGCCCAACCAGCAGCACGGGGTATTACCCGACACCTACTGGTTATTATGGGTGTATGCGGGTCTGGCAAAAGCACTGTGGCTGAAGGGTTGCATAATGAATTAGGATGGCCCTGGCTGGATGCAGATAGCCTGCATTCTGCCTCCAGCATTGAAAAAATGGCCCACGGCGTTCCACTGACAGATGAAGACCGCCAAGGCTGGTTGGCCCGTTGCCATGCCTGGTTGGCAGAAAAACAAAAAGCCGGAACAGGCGGTATCCTTGCCTGTTCCGCCCTCCGCCGCGTTTATCGTGATCGACTTCAGCAAGATGGCGTACAGCCTATATTTATCTATTTAAGCGCAGATACATCTGTGCTGGCACAAAGGTTAAAAACCCGGGCCGACCACTTTATGCCTGCCTCTTTATTGCCTAGCCAGTTGGAAACGCTGGAACCGCCACAAGCGGATGAGAAAGCGCTTACTTTTTCCGTGCTCCCAGAACCAGCAGAAATTATCGCAGAAATTCTGACACGCTTGAGAACTCTTCCCTTAAACATGTAAACGCTACGGGAGAAGCTAGTGGGACACAATTACGCCAAACCCCTTACATCCGGGCAAAAAATGGAACGCCTGCTGGCACGTATTCCACCGGGTTGGCACATTGCGTTGGAGCGTCAGACTGGTGAGGCCACATGGCGTGCCCTTACGCATGCCCCGGATAAAGAAGGAAGCTGGAGCGCACCTTATGCTGATCCAGCAGATGCATTGGAAGAAGCATGGCGCAACAATCGTTCAGTGCTTGTCTAATTTTTGCATGAAGCTAGGCCGCTACCGCCCTGCTTTTTCCGATGTCACCTTACGGTAGGGTTTGCCGGTTAGACTATTTATTCTAACCTTACGGGGGCGCTTGGGCGTTTCATCTGGCACAACGTGACACGGTACACCTTCAGCCTGCCGTGCTTTTGCAAAGCGTTGCGCATGTGAAAGTTGAGATGCCTGATAAAGCAGCTTGTCCCCCAGCATAACCTTGTGCTTACGCACGATAATTTTCCTCCAAGAGTTCACCATATCCGCACTAACATGGTGCTTGTGGCGCATCTATCTGTATCCTATCGTATATAAAAACAGGATACGCTCCATGCCTTCATTGCTGACACGCCTTTGTTGTTCCTCCCTGCTGATTGCGGGATTGGGCTCTTTTGTTGCTTCCTCCGCCATAGCACGCAGCGTTACGGATATGAGTGGCCATACCGTTGAGATCAAGGACGACCACCCAGCCATTGCAGACCTCTGGTTTGCCCATAATGAAATTTCCGTCATGCTGGGGGCCGCAGACCGTATCCGGGTTTCTGCCGAAAATCCGGTAGATAGCCCGTGGCTGTTCAAGGTGGCGCCTATCATGAAAAACGCCCATACGGGCGTGCGGCCTGATACCGCCAGCGCAGAAAATTTGCTGGCCCTCAATATCGGTCTGGCTTTTGTGCCAACATCTGCAAAGGCAGAAGAACTACGCAGAATGGGCGTGCCCACTTTGTGCGCAGAATATATAACTCTGCCACAGATGCTGAAATCTATGGATATGACAGCCCAAGCGCTGGACACACCGGAAGCCACTCGGGTTGCTCAGTCTTACAAAGAGGACATGGAAGCAACGCTTAAGCAATTAAGCACCCGGTTGGCCAATCTGCCCGCCGCAGAACGCCCTCGCGTTTTGCATATTGCGCGCCTGAACCCATTGCAGATTGATGGTACAGACACACTGATAGATGCCTGGATACAAACTGCTGGCGGGCACAATGCTGCGACGGTCAGCGGCAACCATCGCCCTGTTTCCTTTGAACAAATTGCTGTGTGGAATCCGGATGTCATTATTATCGGAGCCTCCGCAGGTATGCCGGACGCGGCCTCCCCTCTAAGGTCTCTGGCTGCTTTCAAAAACGGGCGGGCATGGATAAACCCACGAGGCGTATTTGCATGGGACAGATACGGCGCGGAGGAGCTACTTCAACTTCAATGGGTTGCGCAAAAACTGCACCCAGATCTTTTTGCAGATACGAATATGCACAAGGCCACACAGGCCTTTTACCGTAAGTTCTTCCATTATCCTTTAACGGATCAGGAAGCTGACCTTATTCTGGCTGGAAAACCACCTGCTCCATAACCAGCATGCATCATATTTCATAAAAGTGCATGACACTTATGTGATGTGTTGGACGTTGGTCAGCCGTCCTGTTATGTCCGATTCATGACAGGACTGCTAGACCACCTGCGCACTCACAAAACACCTGCACGCCTTTTGCTAACCTTACGTGCCTTGGTGCGCACGGATTCTCTGTGGCTTGTTGCTCTGGCAGTTCTTATTGGTCTGCTGGCTGGCGGTGCGGTCAGCCTTATGACCAAAGCAACCTTTCTGGTTCACCAGATTCTGGCTCCCGGTCATTCTCGGCTTTCTGGCCTTCAACATATTACACCCCTGCATGCCCTGCTGGTTCCCACCTGCGGGGGATTGTTGCTGGGATTATGGAACCTTGCCCTTACCCGCCAGCGCCATCGGCCTGTAGACCCTATAGAAGCCAATGCCCTGCATGGTGGCCGCATGAACCTAAAAGACAGCCTGATTGTTGCAGGGCAAACTGTTCTTTCAAACGGTTGCGGTGCTTCTATTGGGCTAGAAGCCGGTTTCAGCCAAATTGGAGCCGCGTTTGGCTCTCGCATTGGGCGCAACCTCAGCATGCACCGTGCGGATATACGCCTGTTGGTAGGGTGTGGTGCGGCAGGCGCTATTGGTGCTGCGTTTGATGCCCCACTGGCAGGAGCTTTTTACGCATTTGAACTGGTTATTGGTTCCTATGCCTTTCCCCTACTGGCACCTGTGGCCTGTGCATCTCTCTGTGCTTTGGCTGTTGTTCATCTTGCAGGAGCCAATCTGCCAGAACTTTCTCTTACGCTGCCACAAACCATTCCTTCACTGGCATATCCGTTTCTCATACTGCTTGGCACTGCCACAGCCTTTATCGGCGTTGGGCTGATGAAAAGCGTAACGCTTACGGAATCCCTTTTCCGTCGTATTCTGCCTGCTCTTTGGCTGCGCCCAGCAGTAGGGGGGTTACTGGTTGGGTTACTGGCCCTCGTTTCCCCATCTGTGCTGTCTTCTGGGCATATGGCCATGCGGGAGGGGTTGATGATGCCTCCGGCATTGTGGCTGGCCATAGGGCTGCTCCTGCTTAAGGCCTTGGCCTCTACTATCTCTATTGGAAGTGGATTTCGTGGTGGGCTCTTTTTTGCATCTCTCTATTTGGGGGTTCTAACAGGTGCAGCCTTTACGGGGCTTACAGCACCTCTTCTGCCTCTGCCCATTACACTTTGCACCGTTGCCGGTATGTGCGCACTGGCAACAACCATTATTGGGGGGCCCTTCACCATGATTCTGTTGGCACTGGAAACAACGCACAGCGCCAACATGACGGCAGCAGTGGCACTGGCTGCCATTACATCCTCACTCACCACACGGCGTATTTTTGGCTATTCCTTCACCACCTGGCGCTTTCACCTCCGTGGGGAAAACATTCGTTCTGGTGTGGATGTAGGCTGGATGCGTACACTGACTGTAGGGCAAATGATGCGCACGCAGGTTGATACCCTACCCGCTGAAACGTCTGTAGCCCAAGCACGCACGGCATTTACGGGCCGTGCACCTCGTTACATCGTTGTGCTGGATAAGCAGCACCACTGCATGGGGTTGGTGGAATATACGCAAATCCAATCCATGATAACGCCTTCCGACCATCCCGTACAAAACCTTCTGCCACCGAACAGCATGGTTCTGGCTCCGGAAGACAATCTCTCCCGCGCTTTAGCTGCATTTGAACGCACAGGCTTGCCTGCCTTGGCTGTGACAGACACAGACCACAATGTGCTTGGCATACTGAGTGAACGCTATGTTTTGCGCCGCTATGCAGAAGAACTGGAACGCACCCGCCGAGAACTCGCCGGAGAAAAACACCGGCGCTAGCACATCACAAACCAGAGAAAACTGTTAATTATAGCGTGGACGTGAAGTTGCATACGTTATCCATACGGTATGCAGCCACGTTAAATGCTTTTGGTTAACCACTACAGACGGCGGAATTCTCTATGCCTACTCCCACCCTTCTGCCTTCCACCATGAAAGCCATCTGCTTTACGCAGGCAGGCGCACCCGATGTCCTGCACCTGGAAACCATTCAGGTTCCGCAACCAGGCCGAGGCGAAGTGCTGGTGCGCGTGATGGCTGCTGGCGTAAACCGACCTGATATTATGCAGCGCAAAGGGCTTTATCCACCTCCGCCCGGAGCCTGTCCAAGATTAGGGTTGGAAATAGCCGGGGAAGTTGTCGCACACGGCCTGCCACAAGATGGTGTCACAATGCCTGCCATAGGGAGCCGCGTATGCGCGTTGGCAAATGGGGGCGGCTATGCAGAATATTGCCTTGTACCTGCCGGGCAATGTTTACCTTGGCCAGAAGGCTTTAATGCCATAGAAGCCGCCGCCCTACCGGAAACTTTTTTTACCGTGTGGTCCAACCTTTTTATGCCCACCATGCTGCCCAAAGATGCACGGGTATTGATTCATGGTGGTAGCAGCGGCATTGGCACAACGGCTATACAGCTTGTTAAGGCTTTTGGCGGCACGCCCTTTGCAACAGCCGGAACGGATGAAAAATGCGCTCTGTGCGAACAACTGGGTGCACAGGCCATTAACTACAAGACGGAAGATTTTGCCGAACGCATTGCTGAGCTCACCAAAGGCGAGGGCGTAAACGTTATTCTTGATATGGTGGGTGGCCCTTATTTTGAGCGAAATCTCAAAAGCCTCGCCTTTGATGGAAAGCTGATCATTATCGCACTGCAAGGTGGCGCAAAGGCCGAACAGGCCAATCTGGTGCGGATTATGACACACCGGCTTATTGTAACAGGCAGCACATTGCGCCCGCGCGATAGCGCCAGCAAAGCCCGCATTGCACAAGACCTGAAAGAAAAAGTCTGGCCTTTGCTGACAAACCGCACAATACGCCCTTTTATCCATCAAACTTTTCCATTGGCACAAGCTGCTGCGGCGCATCAGGCAATGGAAGATGGACACCATTTGGGTAAAATTATCCTAACAGTCGATTCTCTTGCAGTATAAATTTGGTTTTATACTAGGGTACCCCTCAGGCGCTTTAAGCCAAGACCTTCTAGGCGCCTGAAAAGGTTATCTTCCTCTCCCAACATAGGTATGCGGCGTTTGCGGCACTTGACCAAGTGCGCATCTTCAAGAATTTTGACGCCTCATGGAAACACCATCCACCCTTCCCTCATCTGTTCTAGCGGACCGGCTTACTGCCGTTCGCCAGAATATTGACGCAGCAGCACACACAGCAGGCCGGAATCCCGCCTCTGTCACGCTGGTTGCCGTTTCCAAATTTCATCCGCTTTCCAGCGTGCAGGAAGCCCTTGCCGCAGGCCAGCGTGTGTTTGGAGAAAACCGTGTGCAAGAAGCTGCCAGCAAGTTTCCCACCCTGCGGGCAACTTACCCTGACCTTCGGCTGCATTTGATTGGTGGCCTGCAAACAAACAAAGCGCGTGATGCAGTACGCATTGCCGATGTTATAGAAAGCTTGGATCGGCCGGAACTGGCAGAAGCTCTAGCCAAAGCAGCAGATAAAGAAGGTCTCCTGCCTGAGCTGCTCATTGAGGTCAACACAGGCGATGAGCCCCAGAAATTTGGTGTCCCGCGTGAAAAAGCAGATAGCTTTATCCGCACCTGTCGCCAGCAGTTTGGGGCAAAGTTGCAAGGGCTGATGTGCATTCCTCCCGCCATGCAAGACCCTGTGCCGCATTTTAGGCTTCTGCGCAGCATGGCGCAGGAACATGGGCTCCCTGTTATTTCCATGGGGATGTCTGCCGATTACCCACAAGCCATTGCCGAAGGGGCAACTCTTGTGCGTGTTGGCACCGCAATTTTCGGGCCGCGGCCACCTTCTCCTTGATTTTCATTTTCTGGGTGGAAGCCAGTATGCCTTGCTTCCACCTATCTGCGCCCTTTATGCAGGGCGAACGGGGCAACGTGCCCCTGTAAGACTGACGTGGAGCCAGAAACACCATGACTGACCCCGCCAACAAACCGGCTGGTTCTCCTCCTACAGGAGATCAGCCGCATGTGGCTTCAGCGCCGGAACCTCGGCGCATTACGGAATTTGACGCCGACCAACCGCAGCACGCTGCCGCCCCTGTTGGCTTTGCCGCTCTGCTGGGTGTGTTGGGCGTTGTGTATGGTGATATCGGCACCAGCCCACTTTACGCCTTCCGCTCTACTGTAGAAGTTATTTCAGGCCACCATCAGGTTGCTCCGTGGGAAATTCTGGGCGTTGCCAGCCTGATTTTCTGGACACTGATCCTGATTGTCACGGTCAAATACGTCATCCTGATCATGCGGGCTGACCATAATGGTGAGGGCGGTATCCTTGCTATTATGTCCCTTGCCCAACGTGTGGTGGTTAACCAGAAAACCCGATGGATATTAGGGTTAGTTGGTATTGTAGGCGCCTGTCTGTTTTTTGGTGATGGTATTATTACCCCTGCCATTTCCGTGCTTTCCGCCATTGAAGGCGTGGAAGTAAGCGTGCCCGCCGCGCATGACTTTGTGATACCCGTAGCCATATTGGTGATTATCAGCCTGTTTAGCGTACAGTGGATTGGCACAGGCAAAGTTGGCACCATATTTGGGCCAATCATGCTGCTGTGGTTTGGCACACTAGGTGCGCTGGGGCTGATCGAAATTCTACATCACCCAGCTATTCTCACGGCGCTTTCACCTACCTATGCGCTGGAGTTCATCTTCTACCACGGCAAGCTTTCCTTCCTTGCCCTCGGTTCTGTTGTGTTGTGCGTAACCGGGGCTGAGGCTCTGTATGCCGATATGGGCCATTTTGGCCGTGCACCCATCCGTTATGCATGGCTCTTTTTTGTGCTGCCCATGCTAGTGCTCAACTATTTCGGTCAGGCTGCTCTGGTTATTGCTGACCCCAAAGCTCTGGCAAACCCCTTCTTCCTGCTATGCCCACACTGGATGCAGGGGCCAATGGTGGTGCTTTCTACTTTTGCAACCGTTATTGCCAGTCAGGCTGGCATTTCCGGCGGCTTTTCCATCTGCCGCCAGTTGATCCAGCTTGGCTATATGCCCCGCCTGCGCATTACCCACACCAATGCGGAAGAAGAAGGCCAGATTTATCTGCCAGACTTCAACCGCTTTCTGGCTGTGGGCGCTGTGCTGCTGGTGGTGGCCTTCCGCAGTTCTGATGCCTTGGCGTCCGCCTATGGTATTGCGGTTACGGGTACATTTATCTGCACCTCTGTTCTGGCCATTGTCGTTTTCCGGCGCCATTTTGACTGGCCAGCATGGAAAGTAGGCGCTGTGTTTGGTGGCTTCCTGCTGCTGGACAGCACCTTCTTTGCTGCCAACGCCCTTAAAATTCCTGATGGCGGTTGGGTGCCTGTGTTACTTGGCTGTGTGTTAACGCTGATGATGACCACATGGAAAAAGGGTCGCAGCCTTATTATTGCGCGCCAGCGGCAGGATAGCCTGCCCATGGGGTCCTTTATCGCGCGCCTTCCGCAGTCCCGCATTATTCGCGTGCCCGGCATGGCTGTGTTTATGACCAGTACACCAGACTTTGTGCCCCCGTGTCTGCTGCATAATCTGCGGCATAACAAGATTTTGCATGACCACGTGCTCTTCGTAACCGTGCAGAACCTTGATCAGCCAGAGGCAGAACGCGGCCACCGCGTAGCTGTGGAGGAACTGGCCCCAGATATCTACCGCATTGTGCTGCGCTACGGGTTTATGGAAATGCCCAACATTCCCCGCGCACTGGAAGAACTGAAAGCGAACGGTGTGGATTTTGATGCCCTTCAGGCATCCTATTTCACATCCCGCGAGCTGATTACCCGGTCTTCTGTGCCACGTATGTCACGCTGGAGGATGTCTATCTTCCTGTTCATGCTCCGCAACTCTACCTCCAGCATGGAATTCTTCCGTATTCCGCCGGATCGTGTTGTGGAACTAGGCGTGAAAGTGGCTATCTAATACTGTGGAACAGGACGCACTCGCCCTTTATATTCATTGGCCATTCTGTTTGGCCAAGTGCCCGTACTGTGACTTTAACTCACACGTGCGGGCAGAAATTCCACAGGCGCGCTTTGCCCAGGCGCTCCGTACAGAACTTGCACACGAGGCAAACCGTTTGGGCCGCCGCCGTCTGACATCCATCTTTTTTGGCGGCGGCACGCCTTCACTTATGGCCCCACAAACAGTCGCAAGTTTGATAGATGATGCCACATCTCTGTTTGATGCAGCCCCCAACCTTGAAATTACGCTGGAAGCCAACCCGACCAGCGTAGAAGCTGAAAGGCTGAAAGATTTTAGGCAGTCCGGGATAAACCGTGTCTCCCTCGGCATTCAGGCCCTTAATGATAAGGCATTGCATTTTCTGGGCCGTCAGCATTCCGCTACGCAAGCACTGGCTGCACTGGAACTTGCCCGCTCATTGTTCCCCCGCATTACGTTTGACCTGATTTACGCCCGCCCCAACCAGAGTGTGGCCGCATGGAAAACTGAGCTGGAGACAGCGCTGCAACTGGTAGCAGACCATGTCTCGCTCTATCAGTTGACCATTGAACCCGGCACCAAATTTGAAGCTCTTTATCGGCAGGGCAGCTTCAGCCTGCCTGATGAAGAAACAGCCGCTGAACTTTATGAAACAACAACAGCCATCACCCATGCGCATGGGCTGAATGCTTACGAAGTTTCCAACTACGCCAAACCGGGTAGTGAAAGCCGCCATAATCTGACCTACTGGCATTACGGTGATTATCTGGGCCTTGGCCCCGGCGCGCATGGGCGCATTACACTGGATGGCCAACTGTATGCTACGCGCAGGCACCGTGCGCCTGAACCATGGGCCGAACTGGTGGAACGCACAGGTTCTGGCCAGACATCTCAGGAACCACTTGTACCGCAGGAACGTGCACGAGAAATGCTCTTAATGGGCCTGCGTTTACAGGAAGGCGTTGCGCTCAAACATTTTGAGGCACGCACAGGCCTACACCTGTCTGAAACCCTAGACCCGGTTATTCTGGCGGCTGCGGTGGAAGAAGGTTACCTTGTGCAAACCCCCACCCATTTACACGCCACAGAAGAAGGCCGATTACGGCTGGAAGCCCTGCTGCATGCGCTGGTGCTTTAAAAATAGAGCCTTGTCTGATGTAAGTGACGCACTACATTGGAAAAATGCTTAATCTGATCAAGCTGGCTGTGGGTGTTGAATCACTCGAAGATCTGACTGAACGGCTGAAACAGCCCTTCAATACCTATGCTCATCCAGATTATGATGTTCCTTTACCGGTAGTGCACACACGCTCTTTTCCCAAACAAAAAGATGCCCTTCTGGATGGTGGTTCACTGTACCGCGTCATCAACGGGCTTATTCTATGCCGACAGCCCATTATGGATATTCAAACCACAACACGGGCGGACGGCACACAAGGCACACTTATCTTGCTTTCTCCCAAGATTATTCCCGTACAACCCCGAGCCATACGGCCCTTTCAGGGATGGCGCTATCTGCAAAGCCAAGATGCACCCACTGATTTGCAGGGCACTCCAACGCACGCCGTAGGCCTGCCTCTTTCTCTGCAGAAAAAACTGTTAGAGCTTGGCCTCTAAAATATTCCCTACCAACCACGAATAACAGCACGGCCAGTGTAGGGAAGACTACAAAATTTCACCTCTCCCAATTCAATCAGGCAAGATGCATACTGGCCATTGAGCTGTTGAACTACGGCATTACCTGTATAGGGCGCCTTACAGAATGTGGCATTTCCTACTGTAACTGAACATCTATAATATCTGCCGTTTTCCGACGTTAAAGGCAGCACAGCGTCCCCTGTAAAGGGCAGGCCACAAAATACAGGATGACCATCAGAAAGCTGACAGGCCGCAATATTATGCGCGATGCTTTGCGCCAATACGGCTGTTGGGAACCCAAGACAGAAAACCATAAGACCTTTTATAAAATGCTTGGCTTGCATGTGTTTGCTATCCTCAATTGGTACTTATGCATGCCAATTGAACTAGAATGACCCTTTGGCAATATGCTGGCATATGATGGAATGATGATTTTTTCAAAAACCTCCGTAAAAGTCTATTTCCTGCCTTGACGCCCCTCAGCAATATCTCTACAAAGCGCCTCAACACAGCCTCTTGTCCCGTTCGTCTAGAGGCCTAGGACACCGCCCTTTCACGGCGGCAACACGGGTTCGAATCCCGTACGGGACGCCAAGTTTTTCAAGGACTTGCAGCAGGTTAATCTGAAAATCGTTGATTTTTGAGCCAATCCCTTGCCAAACTGGGAGAGGAAAGCTGTTACCCAAGGGCGTCTGGTATCGTGGCCCCAACCAATATCAGGCCCGCAGGATGATGAACTCCTGCGAAGCTGCTTCTCGACCAGACGAGGTTTTCAAGCATTACCCAGATATGGTGTGGCTCATCAGGTGGTCGATTGAACAAGGCAGCCGCTTAGGGGAATCCTTCAGTTTGCGCTGGCAGGATATAGACTTCCACAGGCAGACCTTCCCTCGCTCACGTGAAGAGTGACAGACACAAAGAAGAACTTGATCCCGAAATCCGCCCTATGACCAAGGGCGCACAACGCGTTCTCACGAAAAAGCGGGCCACCATGGAAAAATTACCTGACCGAAAAGACATTGTCTTTTCGGTGGGAGAGAGAAAAATCTTTTCTGTCCTGTTCGGTCTCATGACCCGGCAAGCCGGAATTCAGGATTTGACCTTTCATGATTCACGTCATGAAGCCACATCGCGGTTGGCCCGCTATCTGAACCCGATTGTACTGCCCCAGCTCACGGGCCATCGCGATCTGAAGTCACTCAATCGCTACTACCAGCCCGTGCCCGGAGATATCGCAAACAAAACACGCTAGCTGCCTGTCAGGATAATCAAAGGTAACCAGAGCACGTTTAAAAAAAGCCTAAACTATGATTCCAAAAGCATTTATCGTTAAGATCATCATTGATGATTAAGTGATAAAACAGAGTTCAGGCCAGCAAGTGTCACGAGAAAATTTTAGCGAACTGCTTTCTTTTCTGGCAGTTGCCCAAGAACGGAGCTTTACAAAGGCGGCGGCCCGCAGAGGTGTCACGCCCTCTGCAATAAGCCACACCATGCGTCTTCTGGAGGAACGACTAGGCGTCACTCTTCTGACGAGAACAACACGTCGTGTCGTTCCCACGCCTGCGGGAGACTATCTGCTACAAAATATTCAGCCGCTTTTCGACGAAATCGAGAACCGAATGAGCAGCCTTGACGAATTCCGCAAATGTCCCAGAGGCAATCTTCGGATCACCGTGACAGATGAATCTCTGGACTTCTTTCTTCGACCTCGTATTGCAGATTTTCTAAAGAATTACCCGGAAATCTCCCTTGAAATCTCAACGGATTTGCGCCTGATTGATATTGTGGATGAAGGTTTCGATGCGGGCGTGCGCCTTGGAGAACTGGTGACACAGGGGATGATTTCAGTGCCTGTATCCCCTGACATCCCATTTGCGGTTGTTGGGTCTCCGACCTATTTCAAAAACCATGCCATCCCCAAAACCCCTGTCCGTCTGCAAGAGCACAACTGTATCGGTGTTCGTCTACCCACCCATGGAAAGATTTATCCGTGGCGTTTCAGACAGAAAGGAAAAGACCTGAAGTTTCAGCCTGTCGGTCAATTTATCTGCAACAACGTGTTCGGTGCGCGCGATGCCTGTCTGGACGGTATTGGTCTCGCCTACATTCCTAAAATTGTTACAGAAGAACACATCCAGAATGGCAAACTGATATCAGTTCTGGAACCCTTCTGTCCGACGCATCTGGGGTTTCATCTCTTCTACCCCCGACACCATCGCCATTCGATGCCTCTGTCGCTGTTCGTCGAGGAAATGAAATTAAAATGAGAAAGCCTGCTCTTAAGAATACAGGCTTTCTGGCGCGAAGGTTTAACTGCCGATAAGAGGAAGCTGTTTAAGCATTTCCTGCAGATTTAGGGCATCCCAAGGCATGTGCTCGGCAATTGTCATACCGACCACTTCTTTTTCAGTCGTCACTTCCTGAATCAGTTTCAGAACATCAGGAATGTTGAGTTTTCCCTCAGCAACGTCTCCAAAATCATGCTTGCCACGACCCGGTTTTGCAAAAAGCAGAGAACGGAAGTTATGCGGATCCAGCACATCAAGATCCAGATGAATAGCAAGCACTTCAATCTGACTGTCTTTTAGCCATTCCATAACCGGCTGTGCACCATCACGCACCTGCTGAGGTGAACATGTCCGCAATCCATGATCCGCAATGAACTGGGCTTCGAACGGAAGTGGATCATGAATGCCCGCAATCATCACATTCTTTGCAGGAACCGGCTTTGTCACTGCCTTTGTCAGGTCGGGATCGCCATGGCCTAACAGAGCCCCCAGAACGTGTGCATGTGCGTTCATATACTGCTTTGGGGTCTGAACGTCTGGATGGGTATCAATCCAGAGAACCGCCAGTGACTTCGGTTGATGACGTTCAATGATTGTCCGGGCTTCTCCAATTTGTTTCAGCAAAACACTGCGTCCACGCATTTCATTCTCGACTGGCAGAGGGACGTCTGTCGGAGCGTCAACCGGAACTTCCTCAACAGGTCCAGCAGAAGGAGGAGCCAGCCAGGCTAGAAGTTTTGACCCCAGATAATAGGGAGGATTATCTCCGCCCTGCCACTGAGGGAAAATAAGTCTCAAAGTTTGGGAATTCTGATCCGCCATGGAAGACCTCCTGTCAGGTAAGTGCACGCGGTATGCCTCGGCACCGATCAGACAACTCGCCATCGCGCCAGATGTGAGGGCGATTATCTTTCTTCTTTCGTAAAAAATCCGAGATTTTCCAAACCGCTTCATACAATAAAGTATTTCATGAGAAATATAGAATTAATAGATATTTATTACTGAAATTTACTCACAAACATTTTGATAAAAAACGCTATAGTCATGCAGCCCCTTCGATTTTAAGACAGGAAAATCTCTAAAAAAGGCCAAAACTGTATCGACGTCGTGTGGATTGGCCCTATCTAAGTTCATATAGAAATGGTTACTATAAATGAATATAATTACTTCATGTTTAGTAAATACTCATTTATTTTTTGTTTGTATGTTTAATGCGACATCATAGAATCTATTTTCCAACCTGAAATTTCAACAAAAATTCTCTCATCATGCAGCATTTGATTTCTCGGGAGCTTTCTTCTGGTCGCCAGAAACTGGCCATCCTGTCTCTGGCGTTGGGATAATTTGTGTCAGTCACCACTGAATTTCTTCCTGTAGGTATCCTGCCTGATATTTCGACAACATTTCCTGTAAGTTCCGGAACGGCGGGGCTTACCATGACAGTTCCTGGAATGATGGCAGCACGTTCCGCTCCTGAGGTCATGCTTTTTTCAGGGCTCATAGATTGTCGCAGGATTGTTTTATGGCTCTCCCTTATTCTGCTCGCAGGTTGCCTGATTGCCATCATGGCACCGACATTTGCAGTGATACTGCTTAGCCGGGCACTGGTCGGTATCAGTCTTGGTGCATTCTGGGCGATGGGCCTTTCTGTCGCAGTAGAACTCGGTGCCAAGGAAAAGACGCATAAGGCAGCCGCGGCTGTTTTTGCAAGGGTCAGGGCAGCCATGATCCTTGAGGTTCCAATGGGATCTCTTGTAGCCGAATAATCATCCTGGTGTGGTGCATTTGTGGCCGCCGCAATCATCGCCATTGCCGCTTTAGTCATGCAGTGGAGAATACTTCCAACTGTTCCAGCGAAAAGCCATGTCCGGCTCACTGACTTCAAAGCATTCGTCTGGATACTCGACGCACGGAAAAGTATCGTTATGATCGCTACCGTTTTTGCAGCTCAATCTTTCGGGGTTTTCCAAGAGAAACCTCAAAAAATTATTCTCCGTTTTAAACCCTAAGCTGCTTATGATGCTTCCCGTTTTCTGTTTCACCACAATCAAACAACCACGTTGCACTCTGATGGAAGTGTCATCATTCAATTTGTAGCAAGCGGATCACTTGAGATAGCAAATCACCTTTTCACTTGGGCAACACAGTCGAAATTGTTGAACCCCACTCTCTTCGGGAAAAACTCTGCGAAATGCTAGAAGCAGCATTCCAACATCACAAAGCTACGACCATTTCTGGCGCATTGAACCATTAAACACTTTTTATGATCTCATTTAGGAGAGTAAAAAAACAAAGAAGAAAAGAATAACATTCTGCTACCGTATGTTCACCAAAAACGATAGAACACCATAAAATGTAAACATGCATTACTTATTGCATTTACACAAAATGAACATCTTTATGAGGATTAATACCCTATGTTTGATAATACTAATTTATTCCGCTGGGCAACATCAGAGTTATCACAAGATGCTTTTATTTGCTGGCTGTTAAGTTGGGCTGATAGCTCATGTGCAAGCAAAGACCTTAAAATGCATAATGCAGGGAAAATATTTGTTAATTACTTACTTGAATTAAGCAAAGAGAACCCCATTTCAAGTGAAAATATCGTTGTTAAAAAACAACTTGATTCAGCGGACATTGTTGCTGAAATTGGCAAAAATCTCATTCTTCTTATCGAAGATAAAACTGATACTGCCGAACATGGTAACCAATTAGATCGCTATAAAACTGCAATCCAAGCCCGTTACCCCAACCGGAAAATCTTACCGATTTTTTGCAAAACAGGAAATCAATCGAATTATAAAAAAGCAAAAAAGTCTGGATACAACCTTCTTTTGAGAAGGGATTTTTTGAATGTTTTAATAAAAATTAAAGAAAGTGGGTTAGAAAACAATATATTCAATGATTTTTTATCGTTGCTTGATTTTCGTGAAAAAGAAACGCAAAGTTTTCTCCACCTTCATCCTAACGACTGGTCCCGTTATTCTTGGCAAGGTTTTTTTCTCTCTCTTCAAGAAGTTTTTCCGGATCTTAATTGGGGATATGTTGCCAATGCACAAGGCGGATTTATGGGAGCTTGGTGGCATTTTGGGGCTTGGTCTGGCTGGCAAACCTACTTGCAAATAGAAGAAAAATCTCTTGTCATGAAATTAGGCTGCTGGACAGAAAAACACCTACCAGCCGCCCGATCGTCTGTTAGAAACAGATGGTTAAAAACGCTTAAAGCCGCAAACAAAGAGAGCGATATAACAATAACTCCTCCAGTAAGGCGCGGAAATGGACGTTCTATGACAGCAGCCCTTGTCAGTTCGGAAAGCAACTGGATACAACTCGATAAAAATAAGCTCATTGATTTTGATGCCACGGTGACTTTCCTACGTAAAGCAATGGCAGTAATTGATAAGGCCCGTAGTGATTTAACTTTTGCTGATAATAAGTAAGAAAAGTATTCCATTTATCTTTTGTAAAAAATCAGAAATTTACAGGGGGCTATTTTCTGCCTCCTGTAAAATCTCATAATAATTTAACGAATTATCTTGATTACCCCACGGGTTTACCCACGAAGTGAACCCTCTGCCACTTAAGGCAAACGGGTTTGAAGCCCGTACAGAACACCACGTTTTTCGTAACGCTTGCAGAGGATTTTCTTAAAGTTCCACTCCCTCAAATCGCAATGTTGGCGCGCACTTCTTCTGCATCCATTTCTGCAACTTGCCCAGAAAGTATAATTTTACCTCTATCCATAACCTCTACGGTATCAGCAAGATTAAATGCAAAATCAAAGTATTGTTCTACCAACACAATGGCCATGTCTCCACGATCTCGCAACATAGAGATAATAGTGCCAATGTCCTTGATAATATTGGGTTGAATACCTTCTGTTGGTTCATCCAACACCAAAAGCCGAGGGCGGATAATAAGGGCACGTGCAATAGCCAACTGCTGTTGCTGCCCGCCCGATAGGTCACCTCCACGTCGATTAAGCATTTTTCCCAAAACAGGGAACAGTTCAAAAACTTCGTCTGGTATTTTTCTGTCTCGCCGTTTTAGAAGACCATACCCGGTTTCAAGATTTTCACGCACACTCAGCAAAGGAAAAATATCGCGCCCCTGCGGCACTGTCGCAATGCCCCGCCTTGCACGTTCATAAGCGGAAAGGCTTGTGATATCCTCTCCCTCCCATACAATCTTACCTGAACTGACAGCATGCATACCTGTAATGGCACGCATAAGGCTGGTTTTACCAACCCCATTACGCCCCAGCACACATGTAACCTTGCCTGCGCATGCTTCTAAAGAAATACCTCGCAAAGCAATGGCAGCCCCATAATGCAGATGCACATCCTCAACCCTAAGCATAAGGACATTCTCCTTTTCTGCATTTACGGTTCAACATTTTAGCGTCCAAGATAAACCTCAATAACTCTTGGATCATGACTAACATCTTCCAAATTACCTTCCGCCAGAACAGATCCTTCATGCAACACCGTTACTGTCACCCCTAATGCACGCACAAAATCCATGTCGTGTTCTACAACGACCACACTACGTGTTTGGTTGATCTCTCGGAGCAACTCTGCGGTTGCCATGGTTTCTGCATCTGTCATGCCCGCTACGGGTTCATCTACCAAAAGCAAGTCTGGCTCCTGCCCTAACAGCATGCCTATTTCCAGCCACTGCTTCTGCCCGTGGCTCATCCCACCAGCCTGCCGGGCAGCATGATCTTTCAAACGGGTCGTTTCCAGAATCTGGTCTATGCGCTCCTGTTCTTTACCTGAAAAACGCGCAAGCAAAACAGAAAACGGTGCACGAATACCACTTAAAGAAAGCAATAGGTTTTCTTGCACAGTTAACGCTTCGAACACTGTTGGTTTTTGAAATTTGCGGCCAATTCCTAAACGAGCGATTGCTGGTTCATCCAGTTTGGTCAAATCACCTCCACAAAACCGAACTGTGCCTGTATCTGGACGCGTCTTTCCCGTGATGATATCCATCATCGTCGTTTTGCCTGCACCATTTGGGCCAATAATTGCCCGCATTTCCCCTGGATGCAGCGTAAGGTTCAATCCATTAATAGCCCGGAAACCATCAAAAGCTACGCTAACATCACGCATTTCCAGCAAAGCTGTTTGACTCACGCCTCTTCTCCTTCCGGGTTAGAGACTTCAGGCGTAACTTCCTCCGGCTGCTTTTTGACAAGATGATGCCGCAACCCCATAAGGCCCTGAGGGAGAAAAAGGGTGGTAACAAGAAAGAGCAAACCAAGCCCATAAAGCCAAAACTCTGGCAACCATGCGGTAAAAAGTGTTTTACCGCAATTTACCAATACAGCCCCAAGCACAGACCCTGACAATGTACCACGCCCACCCACGGCAACCCAGATAACAGACTCAATAGAATTAGCAGGCGCAAACTCACCAGGGTTGATAATACCCACCTGTGTTACATAAAGAGCGCCGCCAATGCCCGCTACCATGGCCGAAAAAACCCATATCAGCAGCTTGGCCTGTTCTGGACGGTATCCTAAAAAACGCGTGCGGTTTTCTGCATCTCTTACAGCCACCAGCAGATAACCAAATCTGCCCGATACAAGCCACCGAGAGAGCAGCAAACACCCTGCCAACACAGCCCCAGTAACCACTAAAAGTACTGCGCGTGTAAGAGGTGAATGCAAATCCGCCCCTAAAATATCCTTAAAATCTGTTAGGCCATTATTGCCGCCAAAGCCTAAACCATTCTGAAAAAATGCCAACATCAAAGCATATGTTAGAGCCTGCGTGATAATGGAAAGATAAACACCCGAAACACGAGAGCGAAATGCTAACCAGCCAAATACACCAGCCAGAATACCCGGCACTATCAGTACCAGTAACATCACCCATGCAAAATGATCACTCCCCCACCAGTACCATGGAAGTGACTTCCACGATAAAAAGATCATAAAATCTGGCAAATTGGGATTACCATAAACGCCACGGGTGCCAATTTCCCGCATGAGGTACATGCCCATGGCATAACCACCCAATGCAAAAAATGCTGCATGCCCCAATGTAAGAATACCTGCAAAACCCCATACAAGATCAACAGATAAAGCAAGGATAGCATATGCCAAATACTTGCCTGCCAATGAAACAACAAAGGCTGAAACATGGAGTGGATTTGCTTCTGGAAGTAAACTTGCACCCGCCAACACAATCGTAACCGCAAATGTCACTGCAGCCATACGTATGGCGCCGGGGAAAGACTTTGTGGTTGAAGGTGACAGCGCGTTCATGACTCTACCCCCCGACCACGCACAGGGAACATACCTCTCGGATGCCGCTGAATATAGAGAATAACCAGAACAAGAATGGCAATTTTAGCTGATACAGCCCCAATAGTGGGTTCCAGTATTTTTCCACCCATACCAAGTGTCATGGCCGCAGCTAATGTGCCCCACAGATTACCAACACCACCAAATACCACCACCATAAAGCTATCAATAATGTAAGACTGGCCTAAGTTAGGGCTTACATTATCAATCTGGCTTACAGCCACCCCGGCCAACCCAGCAAGGCCAGCCCCCAGCCCAAAAGCCAACGCATCTACACGCGGTGTACGTATCCCCATCAACGCTGCCATACGGCGGTTTTGTGTAACGGCACGCATTTCCAAGCCAAGTGATGTTTTGCGCATAACCAGCATAAGCGCGCCCAGAACCAAAAAGGCAAAAACAAAAATTGCCAATCTGTTTAAAGTAATATCCACACTCCCAAGCATCCATGATCCAGAAAGCCACGCAGGTGTTATAACCGCGATATTGGTAGGCCCGAAAATAGACCGAATAGCCTGCTGAAGAATGAGAGAAAGCCCCCATGTTGCCAACAGAGTTTCCAGCGGTCTGCCATACAAAAAGCGGATCAAACCGCGTTCGATAAGAATACCCAGCAAACCACACACACAGAACGCAACAGGAATTGCCACTAAAAGGGAAACAGGCTCTAGCCACGGAACGGTTGCCCGAATACCCTGCTGCACCAGCCATGTTGTATAGGCGCCAATCATCATCAGCTCACCATGAGCCATGTTGATCACACCCATAACGCCAAATGTAATGGCAAGCCCAGTTGCAGCCAAAAGCAATACAGACCCATAGCTCAGCCCGTAAAAGGCATTTTGCAATACGCTCCATACACGCTGTTTCAAATCTATGCTGGAAACAGTTTTTGCCGCTGCCTTCCGCACTTCCACTGTTTCATGATCAGATGCAGCTACAACAGCAAGTAAGCCGCGTGCTTCCAGATCTCCTGCTGAACCAAGCGTTTTTACAGCAGCCAAACGTGTAGCCTCCTGCCCTGGTTGCACAGGTTGTGCCAACATTGTCGCCGCATTTGCCTGTTCAAGTTTCAACCGAACATGACTGTTCTTTTCACGCTCCAGAGCATGATAAATAACCGGCAACATGGCAGGATTATGCTGCGCATACATTTGAGTTGCGGCTTTTAAACGCACTGCATCTTCTGGAGAAAGCAATTCCAGTTCTGCAGTTGCGCTCGCCAAAACCTGGCGAACATGATTATTCATCCGCACAGGTTTAAGATCGGCTGGTATATTTTGTACAGACTGACCGGTTCGGGCATCAACATAGGTTGTGCCAGCCCGAATAAAAACCCCACCCGCAGGAGAATAAACTAGATGCCGTTTTTCCAAGGCATCTATAACCGCTCCAGCTTGCGGATTACCAGAAGCCACCATAGCCGAAACCGTATCAGCTATGGTATTAAACTGGCCACTTTCCAAACCTGAAAATTCGTCTGCTGCTGCCACTCGCATTCCTGAAAATGCAAGCAGTAAACAGACAGCACCAGCCCACAGAAACTGGCTGAACCTACGCATGCTTTTTACCAATACACGTTTTAGTGGCTGTATTATAATTCCCACACGAAATTGGCTTGCTCCAGTCTCCGATCAGATTTTTAGTTTCTGGCACCCACGGAGACCAAGCCTGCCCAGCTAGTGTGCTGGGTGTTTTCCAAACAACACTAAACTGACCATCTTCCTGAATTTCACCAATATATACAGGCTTTGTGAGATGATGATTAGGTAGCATTTGCGCTACACCACCCGTAAGATTAGGTTGGCGAATACCTATCATGGTATCTATAACTTTATCATGATCTGTAGTGCCTGCTTTGGTTACGGCCTGTACCCACATATTAAAGCCAATATAATGGGCTTCCATTGGGTCATTTGTTGTGCGTTTTGGATTTTTTGTAAATTCATGCCATTGCTTGATAAATAACTTATTTTCTGGCGTATCAATGCTTTCAAAATAGTTCCATGCGGCAAGTTGCCCAACCAATGAGGTTGTGTCCATACCTGCCAGCTCTTCCTCACCTACGCTAAATGCCATTACCGGAATATCTGTTGCAGACACACCTTGGTTACCCAGCTCCTTATAAAAAGGAACGTTGGCATCACCATTAATAGTGGACACAACAGCAGTTTTTTTGCCAGCCGCTCCAAACGCCTTAATTTGCGAAACAATGGTCTGCCAATCAGATTGCCCGAATGGTGTATAATTCACCATAATATCTTCGTCCTTAATGCCTTTGGACTTCAGGTAATTGGCAAGAATCTGGTTTGTGGTCCGAGGATAAACATAATCTGTGCCAACTAAAGCAAAACGTTTGGCGTTACCGCCCTCTTCGCTCAACAGATAATCTACCGCCGGAATAGCTTGCTGATTAGGCGCAGCACCTGTGTAGAAAATATTACGGCTACATTCCTGCCCTTCATACTGCACCGGATAGAACAGAATACCGTTGAGTTCTTCAAACACCGGCAACACAGATTTACGGGAAACACTGGTCCAGCACCCAAACACAGCATCTACTTTATCAACAGAAAGAAGCTGACGGGCCTTTTCAGCAAATAGCGGCCAGTTTGATGCCGGATCTACTATCACTGGCTCCAAAGGACGCCCCAGCAAACCACCTTTGCGGTTTTGCTCCGCAATCAGCATGAGCATGACATCTTTTAGTGTTGTTTCACTAATAGCCATTGTCCCTGAAAGGGAATGCAAAATACCCACTTTAATGGGTTGCCCGGTGGGAGCTGCTGCCAAGGCCTGGCCTGGCCGATATGCTGCGCCTATGGCTGCAACTGATGATGCCAGGGCTAGGCGCCCAAACGCACGACGGGAAAATTTTGGCAAGATGTCGGACATAAGAAAGCACTCCAGTTGCTGCTAAACCCTACGTCAGCGCATCATGGTGTATTTTCCTATACGCATGATTGCGTATAGCCCCATACGGCTCTATGTTACGATACTATAACAAGATATCCAGAAGATCAGGAATCCGCTTTTGCCTCATGATACCAGCCACCTGCGTATCGTGCGTACTCGCAGGGCATATAATCGCTGGGCAGCAGACCAGACTTTTGAAGATTATGCACTGCGCTTTACAGCCCGAAGCGCCCGAACTGCCACCCCCATGCGCGCAGCTTTTACTGCCTTGGGGTCTATCTCGTTTCTGGCACTAGAAGCTATCGGGGGTACACTTACACTTGCTTTTGGCTTCACCAACACAGCTATTGCCATTACATTTGTAACGGTTCTTATTTTTTGTATCACTCTACCGTTATGTGCAACGGCTGCAAAAGCTGGCCTAGATGTAGATCTTTTAACGCGCGGAACAGGCTTTGGTTATATTGGATCAACTGTTACATCGTTAATTTACGCCAGTTTTACATTTATCTTTTTCGGCTTAGAAGCTGCCATTCTGGCGGGCACCTTACACATTCTTCTCAATATTCCATTATGGCTTGCCTATCTTGCATGTGCGGTAGTTATCATCCCACTGGTTGCACGAGGTATAACATTTATTGCAAAATTTCAGATTATTACATTCCCTATATGGTTTTTTCTTAACCTTCTACCGTTATCCATACTTATTATACAACACCCACTTTGGTTAGCTGAGTGGACACATTTTTCTGGGCTGGTGCAACACACATCAGGAATTGATACTCTCGCTATTGGCAGTGCAGCTTCTGTTATGATCGTTCTGGTTTGCCAAAGTGCAGAACAGATTGATTTCTTGCGCTTTCTTCCTCCACTTACGGCACAGAACAAACGGCAATGGTGGAGTGCTCTGATTTTAGGTGGCCCAGCATGGATTGTTCTGGATGCAGCCAAGCTTCTTGCCGGATCATTTCTTGGATGGGTTGCTTTACGTGCAGGTTTTGCACCTTTGCAGGCCACACAACCTGGTTTGATGTATCATTTAGCATGGAGCAGTTTTACGCCCCCAGCGCTTGCTACAACCCTTACGATCGCTTTGGTGGCTGTGTCTCAAATCAAAATCAATATTACAAATGCGTATGCAGGATCTCTCGCTTGGTCGAACTTTTTCTCCCGACTTACACATTCTCATCCTGGGCGGGTCTTTTACGTTCTTTTTAATATTACCATTGCCCTGATTCTTATGGAAGCTGGATTGGTAAACACAATCCAAACAGGTATCATCTTTTATGCCGTTCTGGCATGCGCATGGATTGGTGTTATCCTTGGGGATGTGACCATTTGCAAACCTTTAAAGCTTTGCCCATCAGAAATAGAATTTAAGCGCTCATTGCTGCCGGATCTCAATATTGTTGGCATTGGCGCTTGGGCTTTAGGAGCAGGCATTGGCACCCTTGCCATGTCTGATTTACTAGGGGTGTATGCCGCTGCTTTTGCACCATTTCTAACACTCTTTGTTGCCTGTGGCACAACGCCTCTTCTGGCTTATCTTACCCATGGACGCACTTACACGGCACGCAAACAGCCCGCAGAATGGAATACCCAGCCGGTTATGCGCTGCGTGATCTGTGAGCATGAGTTTGAAGCCGAAGACATGACATCCTGCCCAGCATATGGGGGTACCATTTGTTCCCTATGTTGCTCGCTTGACGGGCGATGTCATGATCGTTGCAAACCTATTGCAACTCACCTTTCATACCAACTCACTGCCCCATTGCGTACCTTACCTTCTAAACTTAGGCGCATTCTTGTTTCTCCCGGTGGGCGATTTGTATGCCTTCTTATCTGTATTATTTTTGTGCTTGGGTTTCTTGCACACAAAACCGGGCTGCCGTTTGATGGCACATTGCTCACTGTGTTTCTGGCCTGCGTTATAGGCGCATGGCTTTTAGTTATGGCGCAGGAAGGCCGTAAAACGGCGACACGGGAAACACTGCATCAAACACGCCTATTGATGAACGAGATACGTGCACGTATGCGTATGGATCAGGCATTACAAAATGCACGTGAAAAAGCAGAAGCTGCCAGCTTGGCAAAAACGCGCTACATTAGCGGTATCAGCCACGAAATCCGCTCTCCTTTAAATGCAATCATGGGGTATATCCAGCTTTTACAGCATGATGCACGCATGCCTCCAGAACGGCAGAAAACACTCAGTATCATGCGGGAAAGCGGAGATCATATCACAAGCATTCTTTCCGGCCTGCTTGATATTTCGCGGATTGAAGCAGGACGCATTGAATTACATTCTGACACAATCCCACTTGCAGCTTTTTTAGAATCTGTCGCTCAGATGATGCGCCCACAAGCACAGGCAAAAGGGCTAAAATTCTACTGGAAGCCCCAGTTTTTACCATCTGTTGTAACATGCGATGAGCATCGCCTCAGGCAAGTTCTGCTCAACCTGCTTTCAAATGCAATTAAATATACACAACAGGGTTCTGTTACTTTTTCTGCCCGCTGGCATGCACAAATTGCTGAATTTACTGTAGAAGATACAGGTTCCGGAATTGCCATAGAAGATCAAGAACGTATTTTTGATCCTTTTGAACGGGCAACCGCAACAGCCAATATTCCCGGCACTGGGCTTGGGCTTACTATCACTAAACTTTTAACAGAAGTGATGGGGGGAGAATTGACCTTTACCAGCACAATGGGCAAAGGGTCTTGCTTTAAATTACGCCTTATGTTGCCAGATAAAGATATTCAACTTTCACCGATCCTGCCGGCTTTTCCCATCGGATATGAAGGGCCAAAACGTACAATCGGTATTGTCGATGATAGCTCCAGCCACCGCCAGATTATGCGGGAACTCCTTGAGCGCTGCGGCTTCAATGTACGAGATTTTGAAAATGGACGGGAATGTCTGGACTGTCTTGATCTTGCATGCCCAGATTTATTGTTACTTGACCTGACTATGCCTGAAATGGATGGGCGCGAACTTGCGTTGCGTATTCGACAAACTTCTGCAACCCATATTCCCATCATGTTTCTAACTGGCAACCTTGTAGAAAGTGCCAACCGGCATGTGACTTCCTTGGAGGATTGTCCTGTTATTGGAAAACCGGTTAATCTTTCAATCCTCATTCAGGAAGTCGGAAAGGTTCTTTCTTTATCATGGATCTTTCCAGATTCTGAGATAAGAACTCAAACAAAACAAACTGAATTTCAGAAACCTGCTGACCATTTACCAGAAAAAGAACGTCTTTATTTGCTAGCTGCTTTGAATAGAGGCAACCTAAAACAAGTGCGAGAAAGATTAGCCTCTCTGCAATCAGAAAAGCCTATGTTACGGGATATGATTGCCCCACTGGCAAAAATGGCTGCCACCTATCAACTGGAAGCACTTCGCATCCAACTGGAGCAGGACGAGGCATGAAAAGCTCATCCCCCCAACGTCGTACCATTCTAATCGTTGATGATGACCCATCTGTTCTGGGCATGATGGATGAAACACTCTCTGATAATGGGTATTCTGTACTTTTGGCACAGTCTGGAACTTCCGCCCTAGAAGTTGTGGCACACACAGTGCCCGATCTTATCCTTGTGGATGCTCTTATGCCCGGCATGACAGGGTGGGAAGTATGCGAAACACTGCATCAGGACTATCACCTTTCATCTATCCCACTAATATTCATGACGGGTTTAACAGAAACAGAACACGTGCTTCGGGCTTTTGAAGCTGGAGCGGTTGATTACGTTACAAAACCTTTAAGACTAGAAGAAACTCTCGCGCGTATCAGCGTGCATATAGAAGCGGCAGCTCGTATTCGAACCGCTCAAACTGCACTGGATAGTGCTGGTCGCTTTCTGTTCGCAGCAACTTCAGCAGGCGCTCTATTATGGCGCACACCCCAAGCGGCAGATCTTTTAGATAAAGATGAACTCGATTTACCTGCCATCTTAAGGCGCTTTTCCACGCTTCCACCACCTGGGCAAGTGATTGACCAGAAGCAGGTAGGTGAAAATGAAGTTCTTATCACCTTTGTGGGTGTTTCATCTACAGATGAACTTTTGTTCCGAATTTCTTCTCATACGCTCTTGCCGGAAAAGACCTTGCAGGAAGCACTGAATATAAGCGCCCGGGAAGCAGAAGTACTGCTATGGATTTCTCGTGGCAAAACAAGCCGTGATATTGCAGATATTTTGCTGGTAAGCCCCAGAACCATAGATAAACATATTGAACAGATTTATAATAAAACAGGTTTGAGCACACGTTCTGCTGCGGCCGCAACTGCATCCAGGATCCTGCAGCAACAATAAGCAGGACCCTTAGATTTTTTAATGTAGAAGCCTATCGTGCCTGTTCATCCAACAAGCGTTCATCATCTGCATCTGGCAGCGTCATCGCCGGGCACACTTTGTGTTCCTGTGCCTTTCTGATATCTGCAAGCTGTGATTCCAGCTTATTTATACGTTCATCAGAAATATCTTCCCTTAAAGGCTTACCTTCTGGCGTAAGTGTCATGCCGTTCATCACACCAATACCCGGAATAGGATCTAGTTTTACGTAAAATCCGCTATTATCCGTATCATTACCTTTCTTTTCGGCAGCAACCTTTTTCTTCTTTAGAGCAGATACCTGGTCTGAAACCCTAACCTCTTCCGCAAAAATATGTCGGCAATCAAGGTTTCGAATATCTGACTCTGCATATGCTGCCCCGGCAAAAAGACCACAGAACACTACGAATGCTCCCTTCAGCCCACGGCACATCATGATCTGCATTTTGTTATCTCCCGGCATCCCTTAAACACCCAATTTTTCAGAAAATGATAAGTTCTAAAAATATGATTTTAGTATTGAAGCTGCATACCTAACAGAAAGGCATTTGAGGCTTTTGTTTTGGCTTCGTGATACCTAACATAATCCAACGTAAACCGTAGATTATGACCATCTAATACATAGTTTGCACCGGCATCAAACTGTGTCGTTTTAGGATGCCCTGATCCATACAAATCTTTTTTGAAGCGGAATTCCTGATACCTTACGAGCGGCTGCAAACGCCCCCAGCCCAATGTGTACGGAATAAGGTAAGCTGTACTGGCAAGAAAAGCCGTGCCATCACTAATTCCACCAACATTCCCGTACTCTGCCGCTCTTTGGCGATAACCAGAAGCAATATCCTGCACACCATCAGTATAATACTGATAATAAGCACCTTCTAGCGTATACACACCATGCTTTGCATTTTTCCCGATCTTTTTTTCAAAAAGACCGTCAATATTCCATGCCTTGTAATCACCTTTATCCTGCGCTGTGCCAACGCCATCAGTTTCGTACTGACCCGCCAAACCAATAGCGAGAATATCAGCTTTGCCATAATAAGTGCTGGCGGTATAATAGGCTGGTGATGGTTCTGGATCTAGAAAGTTATATTCCAACCGTGCAGCAAACAAAGGATGCTCACCATAATTTGAGCCTCCTTGTACCCAGTTATGGCCTCGGTACACACCTGCCATATACCGGAAATGGTCTTTCACCAGCTTGCCCCACACTGTAATACCATCATCACGACCAGACCATGCCCCTGGATATTGTGAAACAAAGGGAAAAGCATAAGTGCTCAGGAAATATGGGCCATCCAGGTTGGATCGATCACTTGGGGTCAACATCCGCCCCATCCAAACATTAAAGAACTTCCATGGTTCAACCTGAAGAATACCGTCCAAAACATTCCAGTTGCCATCACGCAAACGCTCAAGATTAAGCGTGCTTTTCACATATTTATGAAACTGCGCACCCATATAAATACGTAAGTCATTAGCACTGGCGGCTCCAGAATGTGCTGGGGTAGCGTTGGGATCATTAGATAGGTACTGTCCACGCACACCAACACCTAAGGTAAAAAACTGATCCTTACCAAAGTTAAAGGTTGCCGCCGCATGGGATGACTGCGGCAATGCTGCGCTGACCACGGCACAAAGAGACAGAATTGTTGTCCCACACTGAAACAATTTTGTTTTACGACTTAATGAAAACCGCGATAGCAACGCGACCATGACCTTCTCCCCTGTAGCCATAATTGCCAAATGGCCATGTCGTTACATTACGATAACGAATCTTTTTGGGGGTATGGGTGAAATTACCTAGATCGAATTAGAAAGAGAAAATCCAAATATGAACCTACGAAATGATATATATATTGGTTACATGAGATACATTTTTATTTAATATTTTATGTAATGAAATTACAATACCTATGAGCTATAATGTAAAATTTATATAAAATGATAACTCATAGGTATTTTAAATAAGAATGTTATTTTCTTTTCTAGAGTGCTCCACGTTCAATAATAAATTGAGCAATATCTTCCACACCTTCGCCTGCTCGAATATTTGTAAAAACAAAGGGCCGTTGACCACGCATCTTGCGGCTATCCCGATCCATAATGCCTAAATCCGCTCCTACATATGGTGCAAGATCAATTTTATTAATGACCAATAGGTCGCTACGCGTAATACCTGGCCCACCTTTGCGAGGAATTTTATCTCCAGCAGAAACATCAATGACATAAATAGTTAAGTCAGCCAATTCTGGGCTAAAAGTTGCCGCCAGATTGTCTCCACCACTTTCCACCAAAATGAGATCAAGCTTTTCAAAGCGTTCTGATAATTCAGCAATACCAGCAAGATTAATACTTGCATCTTCTCGTATTGCTGTGTGCGGGCACCCTCCTGTTTCTATCCCCATAATACGTTCTGATGGCAAAGAACCTGCTCTAGTCAGAAACTCAGCATCTTCACGCGTGTAAATATCGTTTGTTATGGCCGCAATATTATATACATCCCTAAACCGGCGGCATAATGCATCCATTAATGCTGTTTTACCCGTTCCTACTGGGCCACCAATACCGACACGTAGCGGGCCATATTTTATGTCTGTCATGTTCTAAATAGCCTTGTAACCTGAGTTTCATGGTGCATGGCAGCAATATCTGCACAAAAGCATGCTCCACCAATATCTTCGAGTGTGAGGTTCTGGCTTTTCTGAGTAGCTTTCTGCAACGTTGTTTCCAAACCAGCCAATGCCCGCAGTCCATCTGTTTGCCCTAAAGGCACCAAACGCACTGCGGCAGAAACTAACGCAGCAATAGCAGCATACCCACCCGCCAAAGCTGCTTGCTGGCGTGATACGTTACCATATCGAAACACGACACCTTGCGCGACTGGCAAAGGCCAACGGATATGAGACGGAATAATATCCTGTGGAACAACATTCCAGACTGCAGCGGCTTTCTGAAACGCCTCTCCTTGATACACAGTTTCTTCATAACGCTCACGCGATGAAGCACAGGCACAGGCAAACTCAGCAACCTCATATAACTGTGCCTGATTATATGCGGCATCCCAAGCGGCCTGCAAAATTATCTGATCATTCTGCAAACTTCCGTAATAAAGAAGAGCTTCTATCCATTGGCATAATGATGCGACATTATGCACATCACCATTCTCAACAGCCCATTCCAAGCCATGACTATAAGCATAGCCTCCTGTTGGAAATGCTGGAGAGACCCACGAAAGAAGACGCAAAAAATCCTTACCTTCCATGCCTTCTTCATTAATCATGAGAGTGGTGGGTTTGTCCGTTTTCATGCTGATGTGCACCTATACGCCCTGCATACGCACCACTTTCGGGATCAAATGCAGCCATGACCATATGCACATGGCCACCAAGGCCGCGAATCATATCTGCAATGACATGATCTTGCCTTATAAGAACACGGTGTTCCTCAATAGAGGCGGGAAGATGCCGGTTTCCTATATGCCATGCCAAACGTAACAAATGTAAGCCATTTGTTGCCGTGACTTCCATAAGTTCTTCCGGAAGCGATTTTACCAGAATAATGCGTCCATCCTGTAGTTTCAGACCATCACCAGCCCGCAACAAACGTGCATGTTCCAGATCAAGAAGGATTTTTTCACCAGATTGCAAGCAAATAACCATACGGCGGCGATGGCGGCCCTCATAGTCGGCTGCAAAAATTTCGGTTTCTGCTGTTTCTGGCCAACTTCCTGCTGGAAGAATTTCAATTATGCGTTGCATCAGAACAGAAAATACCTTTGCGCCATAGGAAGAACTTCTGCGGGTTCGCATGTCAGCAACACACCATCGGCGCGCACTTCATATGTTTCGGGGTCTACTTCGATATGTGGCATGGCATCATTATGAATCATGCTGCGTTTACCGATACTTTCTCGTGTATTGGACACTGCGGAAAGTTTACGTTGTAGCTTAAGTTTATGTCCTAAATCATCTTCCAGTGCGGCTTGAGAAACAAATGTAAGACTTGTATGTGTCAGCGCACCACCGTATCCGCCAAACATCATACGGCCATGAACGGGTTGCGGCGTGGGGATAGAAGCGTTGGGGTCGCCCATCATTGCATAAACAATCGCACCACCTTTAATCACCATTTCTGGCTTTACACCAAAAAAAGCAGGTTCCCACAAAACAAGATCTGCCAATTTTCCAACAGCGATAGATCCCACCTCATGCGCCAAACCATGCGCAATGGCCGGGTTTATGGTGTATTTAGCAATATAACGTTTAACCCGGTTGTTATCTGCCAAACTATCTCCGGGCAGCGCACCACGCTGTAGCTTCATTTTATGCGCTGTTTGCCATGTTCTTAACGGCACTTCCCCCACACGCCCCATGGCCTGACTGTCGGACGACATCATGGAAAGCACGCCCATATCCTGAAAGATATCTTCAGCTGCAATGGTCTCACGCCGAATGCGACTTTCCGCAAAAGCAATGTCTTCTGGAATGTGCGGATCAAGATGATGGCATACCATCAGCATATCCAAATGCTCATCCAGCGTGTTGATTGTGTATGGGCGCGTTGGATTGGTAGAAGATGGTAAAACATTCGGCAAACCAGCTACACGTATAATATCTGGTGCATGCCCCCCACCCGCACCTTCTGTATGAAAAGCATGAATGGTGCGCCCTTTAAATGCAGCAATTGTATCTTCCACAAACCCGCTTTCATTCAGCGTGTCTGTATGGATCATCACCTGAACGTCCATGCGGTCAGCCACGCTCAAGCAACAATCAATAGCCGCTGGCGTTGATCCCCAATCCTCGTGCAATTTCAGACAACACGCCCCTGCCCTTACCATTTCCTCCAAGGCTTCTGGGCATGATGCATTGCCCTTACCTGCAAAAGCCAGATTAACCGGAAACGCATCTGCGGCCTGCAGCATACGCGCCAGATGCCAAGGCCCCGGTGTGCATGTTGTAGCCGCTGTACCTGTGGCTGGCCCGGTGCCTCCTCCCAGCATAGTCGTTATGCCAGAAGATAAAGCCTCTTCTATTTGTTGTGGGCAAATATAGTGAATATGACTATCAATTCCACCAGCAGTCAGTATTTTACCCTCTGCTGCAATTATTTCTGTGCCCGGACCAATAATAATATCTACGCCCGGCTGAATATCCGGATTTCCTGCCTTACCAATTGCTGCAATACGTCCATCTCGCAAGGCAACATCTGCCTTAACAATACCCCAATGATCAACAATTAGCGCGTTTGTGATAACCGTATCTACGGCACCTTGTGCGCGAGACAATTGTGATTGCCCCATGCCGTCACGAATAGTTTTTCCACCACCAAACCGCACTTCTTCCCCATAAATTGTAAAATCTTTTTCCACTTCCACAAGCAAAGCTGTATCTGCCAGCCGAACACGATCCCCTGTAGTGGGGCCAAACTGGCCTGCATATTCGTAACGGGAAAGATGCGTCATTTATCTATACCTCCCATCACTTCCCCTCGAAAGCCAAATACTTGGCGCAAGCCGCGTAATGGAACCAGTGTTACTTCTCGTATCTGTCCCGGCTCAAAGCGAATGGCACCGCCCGAAGGCACGTTTAGCCGCCAACCTTTGGCTTGTTCGCGCTCAAACAGCAGAGCAGGATTTACTTCATAAAAATGATAATGGCTTCCCACCTGTATGGGACGATCTCCTGTATTGGAAACCATCAACTTGCGTTGGGGCTGCCCCTCATTCAGAACAATATCACCTTCTGCAACTAGAATTTCCCCTGGCAAGGCATCTGCAGGCAAAGCATCAACGTATCGGGGCATGAACCGTCACCAATTTTGTTCCGTCAGGAAAGGTTGCTTCCACTTGCACGTCATGAATCATTTCTGGCACGCCAGCCATAACCTGATCACGCGTTAACACACGGCCACCACTTGCCATAAGCGCTGAAACACTCTGACCATCCCGCGCACCTTCCACTACATGATCTGTTATAAGAGCGACAGCTTCAGGGTAATTTAAACGCACCCCACGCTCCAATCTGCGCCGCGCCACCATTGCTGCCATGGCAATAAGCAATTTATCTTTTTCTCGGGGTGTCAGTTTCATAGTTTACGTTTTCTCTACTTTTCCGCTTCATGAACGCCAGGTGGTTGGCATAGATTGTCCATTCCGCAAAATTGGTAAAATACGTTGCAATATAACCTCTAACTGCCAATTATCCTGCGCGATGCCACGCACAATCAGCATGCCATTCCATGCTGAGGCCGCGAACCCTTTGCATTCTTCTGCTACTAACACATTACGTAATGGTTCAAGGCGACTGGATACATCGGATGCAACTAAAACAAGCGTTGTAACGGCACGATACCCGCCTGCCACCGCAGGATCCTTCAAAAGAACATTTACAGAATCGCTTTCAAGTTTCAGCGTATCTTCCAAAATGCGCCGCCCACCCTGCCGAACGGAGAGACCATCTCTGACATGCAATTGCTCAACACGTTCACCCGAAGCAACACGACCAAAAAAACGGCTTTCAAGAAACAGAAATCGCGCATTATCCGCCATCTCTACAGTCATTTTGCGCTGTAAACGGCTACCATCAAAAAAAATTGTGCCGTGCGGCAACCATTCCAAACATGCATCTTCCGCGATATGGCAGGAAACATTTATTCGAGCTGCCGGATCATTCGAACGCGCTCGATAAATACGTTCAGCCGCTTGAGATGTGACAAGAAGATTTGTGTGCGGGTTACACCTCAAATCTCCCTCAATGCGGTCTCCTGCCGCTATACCACCTGAAATATTTACCGTGACAACTTCCATCTGTTGGCCTGCAACACGAGGAAATAACAAGCGGCAGCATCCCTCCTGCTCCAACCCGTAGCATTGGGTCTGAGAACGATCATTTCGGACTTCCAACCCAAAACGACCGTAAGCACGTTGCAGAAGAGGCACTTAATTGTATCCAATTCCTGTAAGGACTATTTTTAAATAGATAGGGTATTATGCTTCCGTCAATAAGGGTGGGATATACGCATATTTACGTATAAGAAATAAGGTTATAAATTATAAAATATACTGTAATTATTGAAAAAATCTGTTTTCAGGAAATATCAAACTTCCTAGACTCCTTAGGTTACACATGAGAAGAATACTTTGTTATAACTTCAATGCCACTGCAGAAAATGTAACATGGAAAGCTATAGGGTTGTTTACCATATTAGGTGGTTTTAACATCGCAATTTGGCTTTGGGCCTCCATTGCTTTCCGCTATTCTCCCAGCTTATTAAGTATGGCGTTTGTCGCATATAGCTTGGGCCTACGTCATGCCGTAGATGCTGATCATATTGCTGCTATTGATAATATAACTCGCAAATTAATGCAGGAAGGCAAACAACCACTTTCTGTAGGGCTTTTCTTTTCCCTAGGTCATTCTAGTGTAGTAGTTATAGCATCCATCTTAGTTGCTGCCACAGCGACAACTTTTACACAAAAGCTTCATGTTATTCAGAAATTTGGTGAAATTATCGGACCAATGACTTCCATTGTTTTTCTAATATTTGTTGCCATCATGAATATCGTGATTTTTTATAATCTTTATCAAAATTTTTGTTATGCTAAATCTGGGAACATATCTCACCAAGAAGATATCCAGATTTTTCTTAATAAAGGGGGACTACTCACTCGTTTTCTTAAACCATTATTCGGTCTTATTCATAAAACTTGGCATATGTACCCACTAGGTTTCCTATTTGGCTTGGGGTTTGATACCGCAACAGAAGTTGGGTTACTCAGCTTATCAGCAAGCCAAGCATCCCATGGCATGACGCTCTGCTCTATCTTGGTCTTTCCTGCGCTCTTTACTGCGGGCATGTCTCTTGTAGATACACTAGATGGCGTTTTAATGCTTCGTGCTTATGGTTGGGCTTTTGTAGAACCTGTTCGCAAATTTTATTATAATATGCTGCTTACTGTCGTTTCTATCGTCATTGCTTTGCTCATAAGCGCCATTGAAGCACTTGAACTTATACGGAATCATCTAGGCCCTGAATATGCTTTATGGAACTGGTGTGAAACTTTAAGCGAAAACTTTGGCATTTTAGGTTGCGTGATTATTGCCATATTCATGACGTGCTGGGGTGTATCTGCTGTTATGATCAATCGTAAAGAAATATAAAAATACCTCCTTCCACAATTTGGAAGGAGGTATTTTGCAACACACTAGATTTTAAATATTAGACTTTCAGGATACCTGTGGTTTTCTGGAATTAGCTGCTGCAACCTTTTTGCCCCATTCCACCAACGTTTTGGTGCAATCAGAACGTTCAATCTGGCATTCGATAATGGTGGGACCTTCATGGTTTGCTTTAGCTTTTTTAATAGCCTCTGCTAGTTCACCTGCTGTGGTGGCTTTTAGGCCCAGACCATGACCATCTTCCGCATTGAACACTTCCATCAAGCCTGCGTAATCCCAGTTCTTGATGTAGTTGTAAGGGCCATCGTGGATGGCAATTTCAATAACATAGCCACGATTATTCACGAGGAAGATAATAACTGGCAGCTTATAACGCACCATCTGCGCCATTTCCTGCGCAGTAAGCTGGAACGAGCCATCACCTACCATAAGAATATGCTGTCGCTCTTGAGACCCCATGGCGTTCCCGAAAGCAGAGGGTACAGACCAACCAATATGCCCCCACTGCATTTCCAGCTCAACACGTGCACCGCGTGGTAAATCCATACGTGTGGCGTTGAACCAAGAATCCCCTGTTTCAGCAACCAAGGTAGTATCTGATGTCAGCATTGCGTTGATCTGACGGGTCATTTCATCATTTGTCAGACGCGCATCTGCCTTAGATGCTTCAATAACAGGCGTATGTTTTTTACTTTCCTGCGCCGTTAACGGACGGCTAGGAGCTTTTTTTGCCAGCTCTTCAAGGAATTCACGCAACGTGAAGCCTTCGTATGTCTTGCCGCCCACAGTGACGCGGTTAGGTTCTGCCAACAAAACATTGTCACCCTTGGGCCATGCGGTCCAACCTACTGTGGAATAGTCATTAAAGACGGGGGCCACACAAATAAGGGCGTCAGACTTTTCAACCAGCTCCTGCGCGCCAGGAGAAGAAACATCTCCCCAATAAAGACCACGAAAACCTTTGTGATCTTCGGGGAAAAAGCTTTTTGCTGCCGCCATAATCGTAACAGCACAGCCTAGCTTATCAGCCAGATGTTCTGTTTGTGTTTGTGCGTGTGCCGCGCGCACTTTGCTACCTACAATCATGGTAACACGCTGAGATTTTTCCAGCAGAGCAACAGAGGCTTCAACGGCCGCTTTTAGACTGACATCATCTACCCGCAATTCTGCCAGCAAGGACGAGACCGGGCCAGGGCGAACACATTCTGCATCAGATACGTTACAGGCAATTTCAACATATGCCGGCTTGCGTTCACGCAGGGCTGTGCGGATTACATGATCAATTTTGGCTGGGGCAGATGCTGCATCTGTAATGCTTTCTGCCGCGCATGTTACATGCCGCATCATTTCCAACTGGTAGGTATAATCGTTCGTGCCCAGCGTATGATGCAGAATATGGCCGGTTCCATAATCATTGCTATTAGGTGAACCAGAAATCAAAATAACAGGCAGGTTTTCTGCATATGCACCAGCAATAGCGTTCATGGCAGAAATGGCCCCCACACTAAAGGTAACCACAGCGGCCGCTGCGCCATGAGCACGTGCGTAACCTTCTGCACTAAAACCACAATTCAGCTCATTACAGCAGTAGACCTGTTCCATTTCCTTATTTGCCAGTAACTGATCCAGAAGAACCAGATTAAAATCTCCGGCTACGGCAAAGTGGTGCTTTAATCCAATCTGAGAAAGACGCTCAGCAAGATACATGCCGACTGTATATGTCATGGTTTAATCACTCCTATCGGAATAGCCTCAAAAAAAAACGGCTTTTAGCTAAAACCCTCAATCAGACAAATGTCCAATATATGAAACTGGTGGTTGTCATATAAAAAACATATCTCACAACCAAGAAAATATCCTATTTCGCCTTCCATAAAATCAACATAACCTATTGATATTAAGTATTTATTTTTGATATACGTGGGTTTTTATGTCGATTACGCAAGTATATATTTATATAATAGATCACAAAATGTCACCACATCGTGAATGATTATTCTTACCAAACAAAATTTTTACGCTTCTTTCCAACACTTTAACTTTAATGCCTTAAAAAGGCGCGGAAAGTGTGAGAATGCGCCAATTCCCAGATCTTCCCGAAAAAACACTCCAACTTTCTGGATAAACATCTAATTTATTTAGAATATGAAAAGAATTTTTTATGCCATCAGCGATAATACATGCGCTTAATGCACGTATGATGATAGGAGAAGCTATTATCAAGAATGTTTCTTGGTTTTTGGCGTTATCAAAAAGGCTATCCAACCATGCTTTTAACCTAGCATGAAATGCATATATGCTTTCTCCACCAACTGGAGAGTGCGTAGGATTCATAAATTGCTCCTGCTCTTCTACCGATAAACTTTTCAAATTCCGCCCTGCCAAAGCTCCATAATTTCTATTCCTTAGCTTCTGCTCCAAAACAATATTTTGTTCTAACAGAAGACGATCTAAAACTACAAAAATATCAGATGCACAAAAAATGCGCGAAATATTATGTTTTTCTAAAAAATCTTCTTGGATTATTTTAGAAAATGGAAATTTTATTATTTTGTTTTGCTCTGGTATATAACCTTTACGTACATTATCAGGCATTAAACTTCCTACCAAGACAACGCGTACTACTGGTAGATTGGGCATCATTTCTTCCAAGATTTTAGGTAAGTCTCATTCTTTCATTACTGTTTGCCACATTGTCGTGAACATCGTAAGTTCCGCCGCATATTTTAACGCTTGAGTGTGTTCTTCCGGAAAGCATGATGTCTGTTTTTTCTATAAGATTTATCAATAAATTGAATCACAAGACCTGCTACATTGCTGCTTTTCTGGCCCTTACAGGATGCACTCCTCCTGTTTCTGTTCAGCAGCTTAGCCTAACAGAGGCTTATCAAGATCGCACCCATACCGCTCTTAACGGAACAATCCTTAGTAACACCACCCGTATTGTGCTGGAACGCCAAAATTTGCTGGGCATATGGCAGGCACACCCAATTGCCGCCATTGAAATCCTGCGCAAAAGCACGCAAGACCAATTCTACACTCCAGATTTGAATGACCAACTTTTTGCGTTGGCAGAACTCAGCTATTTACGGGGGAAAAAACATAAATCCCGCACAGATTTCATGGCGGCTGCCATGTATGCATATGCCTATCTCAATCCTGCCGATAAAACGACTGAACATCCAGACCCATATGATCCACATTTTCGGCAAGCATGTGATATTTATATGCTCAGCCTGACAGAGGCTTTAGGTTCTCCTGCAAATATCAACTCTCAACACTGGGTACTACCATTTGGCGATCTGGATCTTTCATCTGTGCCATCAGAACGTATATGGCATGGCTATGAGCTTACTGATTTCCGCCCCACTGCGCGCCTTACTGTAAAAGGCGTTAAAAACATTTACAGCCACATGGGGCTGGGCGAACCCCTTGCAGCCATTCCACATGTAAGTGGTCGTGCACCATCCTCCTTTACAGTTACGGATAAACTACGCATTCCTGTCAGCCTGTTTATGGAAATACCTGACCCACGCAGACAAGTTCTCTCCGATCATATTACCGGCCATCTAACCCTTACAGCTTTAGATAATCGTGGGCATATTCTCACAACCAACAATACACCTATACCTCTACAGTACGATCAAACAGCCTCACGCGCACTTAGCCTCAGCAATGCTGTAGATTGGTCTAGCGAATACAAAGGTTTTCTGGACGGTCGTTTTTTTGATAATGGCCGCAAACCTCAGCTTATTGCCATAGAACCACACCGCTACGGGTGTATTCCCGTTGTGCTTGTTCACGGCACAGCATCCAGCCCTGGGCGATGGGCAGATATGGTAAACGATCTTCTGGAAGATCCTCAAATTCGTGCCCATTTTGAGTTTTGGTTTTTTTCTTACGCTACGGGAAATCCCATCCCATACTCGGCTTTTCAACTCCGCGAAGCCTTGGAATCCGCCATTCAAAACAATGGTGGTACGCAAGCAGATCCTGCACTTGGGCATATGGTACTTATTGGCCATAGCCAAGGCGGGCTTTTGGCAAAAATGCAGGTGATAGACCCTAAAGATAAACTCTGGAATGGGCTAACACACCACCCTTTCAACAGTTTACACCTTACCCCAAAAGCTCATAGATTTTTGCAAGAAACTCTGTTTCCAAAACCGTTGCCTGAGGCGCAACAAGTTGTGTTTATCTCTACACCACAACATGGAAGTTATCTGGCGGCACTTTCTTTAGCGCACCTTGTTGGCCGTATGGTGACATTTCCTGTCAGCCTAACTGAAGTGATGCAGCAAGTTGTCATTGGAGAATCTGGTGCAATACGTGTCAACATGAGCCCATGGCGTATGGGCAGTGTGTATGGCATGACACCCCATAGTGCCTTTATCCGCTCTCTAGCATCCATACCGGTTGTGCCAGAAGTACGTACGCACTCCATTATTCCCGTTCTAGGGGATGGCCCATTAGCAACTGCAGATGATGGCGTGGTAAAATACCGCAGTGCGCACATACCTTATGCTGATTCTGAACTGGTTGTGCGGCATTCTGACCATTCCACACAATCCAACCCTATCACTATTGCAGAGGTGCGCCGTATTTTGCTGGAGCATCTCGCTCACCTTACACCGGGAGTTCCAGAAACAGGGGATATGAGCAAACAAAATATCACACGTATTGGCGGTGAATATCAGCCAACAACACCCCCGGTGCATCCATGAGCAAGTTCCAACATAATTCTTCCACACATGGCTGGGTTTTCTGGGTAAAAGCTGCTGGTGCTTTCTTATTCAGCCTTTATTCTGCGGCTGCATTTTATTATTCCACCTTAACGCCAGATATGCTGCGTTTAGGCCTGAGTATCATTTTTCCGTTGCTTATTTTGGGGATGTTCTTTTTTGCCCCAGCCCGGCTTAGCCGCACCACTATTCCAGTTTTATGTGCTGTTTTTATAATATGGTATTTAACGGATCCACCGCGCAATCATCGTGATTGGGCTGGAGAGTATGCCTTGCCAGCAGATGCCGTTTTGACTGGTCGGACTGTGCATATTCAAAACATACGGAATTTTAAATACAAAACAGAAACAGATTATACACCACACTATTATGATGCCACATATAATCTGGATGACCTTTCATCTGTAGATATGATTACATCCTATTGGGCTGGGGAAAGTATTGCACATGTTTTTCTTACCTTTGGATTCAAAGACGGGCATCACCTAGCCATATCTATCGAAACGCGCAGGCAAAAGCGCTTTCCGTATTCGGCGATTGCTGGCTTCTTCCATCATTATGAAATGTTTTATGTTACCGCAGATGAACAGGATTTAATTGGTGTTCGGACAGATATCCGCAAAGAACGCGTCTATCTTTATCGGCTCTTTATTGCACCGCAAACGCGTGAACGCCTATTTAAAAGCTATCTTTCAGAAATTCATTTTCTGCATACTCACCCGCGCTGGTACAATACGCTCGCAGATAATTGCACAACAGAAATTCTCTCCCGCGCTGGCGCTCAACTGCATTATCGGTTGGATTGGCGCGTCTTGCTAAGCGGTTACACGGCCTCTTTGGCATATGATCTGGGGCTGCTGAACACACAGTATGATTTTCCCACCCTCAAACGCCTTAGCCGTATTCAGCGGCCGGACGGAGCGATGCCAGATGCACACTATTCGCAAGAAATCCGAGCTCATTTACCTTTAGATAAGCCTCCTACACTTTCACAAATCAAATAACAGAAATGTTATAAATGCTGTTACATGCTTAAGATGCTGTTTCGACAACAAAAAACATAAATAAGACTTGCGAATAAGAATTACTTATTAAAACTCGTTGATATTTAACGATTTTCTGTTTGCATTATGCCAAAAATATCCGTAAAAAGACTTCACAAACTTCCACCAAAATCTGGAAATCGTATCATGGTAAAAGATCCTAAAGTTATCGAACATCTGAACATCCAGCTTACAAATGAGCTGACAGCTATCAACCAGTACTTCCTGCATGCACGCACACTGCGCCACTGGGGCGTTACCCTGCTGGGCAAGAAAGAGTACGAAGAATCCATTGAAGAAATGCGTCATGCTGACTGGCTGATTGAACGCATTCTGTATCTGGGTGGGCTGCCTAACGTCCAGCGCCTGAACACCATCCTGATTGGTCAGGACGTGAAGGAAATTCTGGAATGCGACCTGAAGCTGGAAGAAAAAGCTCTGGGTGATCTGCGCGAAGGCATTGCCTATTGCGAAAGCGTGCGTGACTTTGTTTCCCGTGATCTGCTGCTGAAGATCCTTGAAAATGAAGAAGAACACGAAGACTTCCTGGATCGTCAGTTTGATCTGATCAAGCAGATTGGCATCGAACGCTACATCCAGCTGAACTCTGCAGCGGCTCCCGATCAGGAATAATTGCTGATCAAAGACTATGGGGCGTATAAGTGCCCCATAGTCACCCTGCCATTTAATTTACTGCAAATAAATCTGCATAAACTTCTGGCTTAAAGCCAACCGTAATTTCCCCTTCCCGGTCTAAAACGGGCCTTTTTATAAGGGATGGGTAAGCAACCATAAGCGCTAATGCGCGCGATTCATCAATATTTTCTTTTTCAGAATCAGGCAATTTACGAAACGTGGTGCCAGCTTTATTCAGCAACTTTCCCCACCCAACATTTTGCGCCCACTGTTTGAGTGTTGCTGTATCTATTCCCTGTTTTTTATAATCATGGAAACTATACGCCACACTATGCGCCTCTAGCCACTTCATGGCTTTACGCATCGTATCGCAGGATTTAATTCCGTATATCGTTATTGTTGCACTCATAACCTCTCCCTTGAGCAAACCAACTTTTCCTATGGTTGGATATTCAAAAGTTTCCGCATTTCTTCCATAAAAGCTGCATCCTGCTCCAAATCAAACGTGCGTGCAAAAACACCCGCATAACCCACACAAACAGGTTTGGTTTTTACGGCGTCAGCTTCTGTTAAGTAACGCGGCACAATATGGGTATGGAGAGAGGGTTCCTGATTACACCATGTTTCATAATTAATCCTGGCGGCACTCGTTGCCTTTAACAGGGCATCACCTACCGTTACGCAATCTGCCAGATATCGTATACGCTCCTGCCCGTGCAGATCATTCAGGCTCGGTACAATCGGGTCTGACAGAAGCTGGCAATAACCTTGTACTGGTTGTGTATCTGCAACAATAAGCCAACCTGAAGGCATGCGCCCAATAACCTGAGGGAACTTCCCTTCTCTCGCCCATTCAACACGTTGTTGAATTACATTTTTTGCCATGCTCAGCCTCAGTCATAATTTTGCTTTCTGCAACACGCCTGAGGACAGCCATGTTGTGTGGCTTATCGAATCAATCGCAGGCGTAATACCGAAAGCAGTCTGGTTCATGCCCGTTTACCATGCCTGCGGCTTGCATCCATGCATAAACAATAACCGGGCCAACAAAGCAAAAGCCGCGTTTCTTCAATTCCTTGGAAAGAACCTGTGAAGCGCGCGTTTGCGCAAGCGCATGAGGCTGCTTCGTCTTTATAGAATTTTGCTGCGCCACATCCCACGCAAAACTTGCAAAATCCTCGCCTTTTGCCTGCATCTGCAAATAGGCATGAGCATTTTTAACTGTCGCTTCTATTTTTAAACGTGCGCGAATAATCCCGGCATCCTGCATCAATCTTTGCACATCTTGCTCTGTAAACTGCGCTACTTTTTCTGGATCAAACCCAGCAAAAGCCCTCCGAAAATTTTCACGCTTCTGCAGCACCGTATTCCATGAAAGCCCGGCCTGAAAACTTTCTAGCACCAGCATTTCCCATAAGATGCGCGCATCCTTAATGGGCACACCCCATTCAGCATCATGGTAAGCGCGCAAAATCATGTTCCCACATGCCCATTTGCAACGGTGCTTATGAGAATCCATATAATTTTTCGGCTTTAGAAGCGGCGCTGAGGCTGCGTTGTCTGCACAAAGGCAAACTGTGCGCCTTCTTCCCGAAGGATTTGATCTTTCCTTTTGGTAGATTTTGTTCCGAGTTTATCCGCAATCTCGTGCGTGGCAGATAGCAGGCCTTTGTCACCTTTTAAAAGACCAATCAAAATCCTTACCCGCAAGGCTTCATCTTCACTCTGCAAGCTGTAGTAAATCGTGCGCGATTCGCGACGTGGCACAATAAGGTTAGAACGCCTTAACGTGCCTAACTGCTGGCTGAGAGTCGGCTGGCCAATCCCGGTTCTGCTTTCCAGCTCCCCCACTGCCAGCGCCCCATGCTGCAAAAGTGCATCCAGAATCATGAGGCGCTGCGGCTGAGCAAACAGCTTGAGTTGCTCCACCAACTGTTTTGCTTCGTCTAAAGACATTTCCACCATGAGCTTACCGCCCCTGATCAGGCTTTAAACACATAAACCACGATGGCCCTGCCTGCATAACAGCATCTTGAGTTTGCGCCGTAGGCAGCACCACATTCCCTCCGGGTGCCCAACCTTCGGGGGTGAGAACATCCCCCTCATCCACCCGTTGAAGGGCAGCAAGCAAACGTAGTAATTCCGCCACAGATCGGCCAACAGTCATGGGGTAGCATGTTGTGGCCCGCACAATACCTTGTGGGTCAATCATGTACACACTGCGCACGGTTGCGCTATTCCGCGCTGTTGCATCCAGCATACCATACGCACGTGCAATGGCCATGGATGGATCTTCTACCACCGGGAAAGGAATCCGAACGTCAAACCTCTCTCGTATAGCTTCAATCCATGCAAGATGGGCAGGCAGGCTATCTACGGAAAGGCCTACCAATGCACAGTTCATAGCTGCAAATTGCGCAGCAGCCTGAGCAAACGCAATAAATTCACTTGTACAAACTGGTGTAAAATCTGCTGGATGCGAAAACAGCAGCACCCACTGCCCACGCAAAGCACTTAACGTAAGCATGCCTTGGGTTGTCCGCGCCATAAAATCTGGAGCCATGTCTCCAATTCTGGGTGCGGCCACTACCGGCTCCAACTGACTGGTATCTATGATGCGGTCATTCATAGCAGCAGTGTTTACGCGCATTCTTTCACTTGACGCAAGATGCTTTCATTCTTAATTAAAGTGTATATTCATGTTTACTTAAAATAATAAACTGTTGGGAGTTTTCCTTATGTCAGATCCAGCTATCGCCACAGCCACCCAGCAGATTTTAATGGCTGTGCAGCACCCCGAACAACAACCTGTTGTAAAAACCTTTTTTGATGAAAAAACCTTCACAGCCAGCCATGTAGTGCATGATCCACAAACTCTAACGGCTGCCGTTATTGATAGCGTGCTGGATTATGATCAGGCTTCTGGCCGTATTAAATACGATTCTGCTCAAAAAATTGTCGATTATGTGCGCACTGAAAAATTGCAGGTTGCATGGCAACTAGAAACACATGCGCATGCTGATCATCTTTCCGCCGCACCATGGTTGCAGGAACAACTGGGCGGCAAGCTGGGTATTGGTGCCAACATTGTGCAGGTGCAGGAAGTTTTTGGCAAAATCTTTAATGCCGATACCAGATTTGCACGTGATGGATCTCAGTTTGATCATCTTTTTACAGATGGCGAACAGTTCAAGCTGGGCAACCTGAACGCCATAGCATTACACGTTCCAGGCCATACCCCCGCAGATATGGCTTTTATTATCGGTGATGCAGCCTTTATTGGCGATACACTGTTTATGCCAGATTATGGCACTGCCCGTGCAGACTTCCCCGGTGGGGATGCCCGGATGCTGTATCGCTCTATCCGTCGCCTTCTCACCTTACCAGCGGAAACGCGCCTTTTCCTCTGCCACGATTACAAGGCTCCACACCGTGATACCTATGCGTGGGAAACCACTGTAGGTGCAGAGCGCGCGCATAATGTGCATGTGCATGAGGGCGTAAGTGAGGATGAGTTTGTAAATATGCGCACATCACGAGATGCAACACTTGCCCTACCCAACCTGATTATGCCTTCCGTACAAATCAATATCCGTGGGGGGCATATGCCAGAACCAGAAGATAACGGCACAAGTTACATCAAGATCCCCATCAACAAGCTCTAAAATTTACTGACCTTTCTGGATACCACATATGCTCACCTTATCTGTTCCCCATCTCCTGCTAGAACTTATGTCTGGCGTACTGGTCGGTTTTACTTTGGGATTAATTGGTGGCGGGGGGTCCATTCTGGCGGTACCGCTTATGGTGTATCTGGTAGGTGTAAAAAACCCTCACGTGGCTATTGGCACCAGTGCATTGGCTGTAGCTATCAACGCATTGGTGGGGCTAGCACAGCATGCACGCAACCATACGGTCAAATGGCGCTGTGCAGGTATCTTTGCATCGTGTGGAGTCGCGGGAGCATTTATTGGGGCCGCCATCGGCAAAACAGTTGATGGCAAAAAGCTACTTTTGTTTTTTGCTCTGTTAATGATTGGGGTGGGTATTCTTATGCTCCGCGGGCGGCACAACATTGGTTGTCCGGGTGCAAGCTGTAATAGACATAACGCTCCCAAAGTTATGGGCTACGGCCTTGGCACGGGCTTACTTTCCGGCTTTTTTGGCATTGGTGGCGGCTTTCTAATTGTGCCCGGGCTTATTGCATCTACCGGCATGCCTATTCTCAATGCAGTTGGCACGTCTCTGGTTGCCGTTTCCGCTTTTGGGTTTAGCACTGCTTTAAGCTATATGCTGTCCGGCTATATTGATTGGCAGTTGGCGGCTCTTTTCATTTTAGGAGGAGCCATTGGTTGCCTTTTTGGCACCCACACAGCCCGCCGCATGGCAAAATCTTCTAGTCATCTTACAACACTTTTTGCCTGCATTATTTTTATCGTAGCAGTTTATATGATCTGGCAAAGTGTACAAAAATTATAAAGCTTATGCGCTACCACACAGCTTACGAGCACTCGCCAACGCTGTGTGAAGCTGCATGTAAATATTATCCTTTCCAAGCACTGCTATAATATGGTGACGCTCCATATCTTTTAGAAAAAATGGAGCAACACGACCAAACAACACGGTAATCCCACGTGCATGCAGCCTTTGCAAAACATCCCGCACCACTTGCGCGGCTGAATAGTCAATATCGGTAATTGCACTGCAATCTACCACAACACATTTTACCGGGTCCGGCGCGGATGAAATCAGCGTCATGATATCATCAGTAAACAAATTACAATTTGCATAAAATAAATCTGCACAAAACCGATAAATGATAATACCCGGCATACTTTGCTCTCCGGGTGCCACCGCTTCAGCCTCTAACATTCCAGTCGTGGCTTCTGGTGCCATTACCAACGTATGCGGCATATAGCTATGCCGAACGTGCCGAAATAAAGAAAGCGCAATAGCAATAAAGATACCCTGTTCCACCCCTACACTTACAACCGTAGCAGCTGTTACCAGCGCTAAACGAAATTCTCCGGGGCTTTCATTGCGAATGCCATTAAGCGCCTGAATATCTATCATTCGCACGGCCACACAAAACACAATGGCACCAAGCACGCAACGGGGGAGATACTGCAACGGTGCAGGAAAAAACAAAATTACACAGGCTGTTACAGCAGCAAAAACAAGCTGTGCTTTTTGTGATCTTGCGCCTGCCTGCACAGCCATAGCTGTTTGCGTGGGGCTACCATTTACCGTAAACGTACCTGTTAAGGCAGCCGCAGCATTGGCAGCACACAGGCCCACAATATCTGCATTTTCATCAACATGTTCATGAAACATGTTTGCAAAAGCACGTGAAGTTGCCGCACTTTGCGCAATAATAACAAAAACACAGGACGCCGAAATGGGTAGCAGAGCTAGTATATCATGCCAGCCGGGCAGAGGTACAGAAAACGCTGGCAAACCCCCACGTATGCTGCCCAGAATGGCAACATCGTAATGTTGTAAGTCTAACTTCCAACTACAAAAAATACTGATAACCACAACACACAAACCTACTGGCCAATGAGGCTTCTGTCTTGCTCCTGCCAACAACACAACACAGCTCAGGCTGGCAATGGCCATGCTTAACCCTTGCATCTGCCCGAAACCTTGGAACAACCCTATCGCCTGAGCCAGTGTATTGTGAGAGGACGAGACTAGGCCTGTCATGTCATACAACATGCTTAAGCCCACTTGTACACCCACGCCTGCCAAAAAACCCACCAGCACAGTGCGAGACAAAAAATCTGCCAGAAACCCTAACCGAAATAAGCGGGCAACTAAGAGAAATCCTGCATTAAGGAGAGCAACTGCGCTAACCAACTCCATATATCTGGCACTGCCGGGGGAAACCATTTCTGACAGGCCACTGGAAAAGATGGCCGCCGTAGCAGAATCTGCAGCTACCACCAGATGGCGTGAGGATCCAAACAGGGCAAACGCCACCAACGGGAACAACACTGTATATAGCCCGCACACAGCAGGCATTTCAGCAATACGGGCATACCCCAGAACCTGAGGAATGTTTATGGAGGCTAAAGAAAGCCCTGCCAGCATATCCGACCATGACCCGGACTTTTTGGTTATCCGTTGGCCGAGCCAATTTTTTATGCCTAACAAGGGCGACATACTCTCTCCATCCCATTCTATTTGCGTGCCATGATACCCTCAAATATCATAATTGAGGCTTCACTCTTTAGGATGCACCTATGTCAGTTACTCTCTACCACAATCCTTCCTGCGGCACTTCACGCACAGTTCTGGGCCTTATTCGAGATGCGGGAATTGAACCGGAAATTATCCTTTATCTGAAAGCTCCCCCAACTCGTGCGGAATTGGAAAGCATTCTTGCCAAAGGAAAATTGAGCGCACGCGACATTTTGCGCAGCAAGGAAGCATTATGTAAGGAACTGGGGCTTGACGCACCCGATATCAGCGATGATCAGATTCTTGATGCCATTGCAGAATATCCCAAACTTCTCAATCGTCCTGTTGTAGTCACACCCAAAGGTGCAAAAGCCTGTCGCCCGGCGGATATTGTGCTGGAACTGTTATAAGTTTTTCCACAGCCATACGCCCTATCTCTTACCCAAGGGGGCGTATGGTGTTACATCAATGAACTCAAATATCATAACACGGATACTTGAGTTCATTGATATTTACTTATCCGATACATCGGCTAAAAGAAGCTCTGCTTTTTCCTGCGCAATCACAACCACATCCTGCTGATCCGTTATTGCCGCAGCATCACCACAATGCAGAACATTTCCGTTTATAGTTACAATGCCTGATACAACCAGCAGATAAAGATCACGCCCTAACGTGGTGCTGTAAGCTGCCCCCTCCGCCGCGGGTATCACCGCATGTAACAAGCGTGCACGCGCAGTTAAAGCAACAGGAGCACCATCTGTAATTTGACCTTCTTCCTCCGGATCATCTTCTGGAAAGCCTGATGCAAGAATTCTAAAACCACCGTCTTCCAATTGGGGAAAACTTGCACGAATTTCTTGCGCAGGCGGCACACCTTCTACATCCACCATAAACCAGAACTGAATAAACGCAGCACCCGCCAGACCAGCACTCCATTCTATCCTTTGGCACCCTGTGCCTGTGCTTAAAAGATGCAGCCCTCCGGGCCCAATATCTTCCTGCTCAAAATCATCTGCATTGCTGGTCAGACTTCCTGCGGAGAGCCATGTTAGAATATCCACATTGGCTTCTGGCCCCAGATAATATCTTTGGGCCGGCGCAAGCTTACCCAGATTAAGCACACGTAAGCGTCCATCATGCGTGTATGCTGGATCTTGATAATCAGCGAATGCAAAATGACAGCGCAGTATGAGCGTATCCGAATGTGCGTTACCCAGAGTTGCCGCACGTCTGATTGTTATCATACGCCAATCTCACACATGTTTTTTTGCTTTCGTTTTGTCTGGGTAAATACCTTCCCAGCCGCCACCAACTGCACGGTAAAGGTGCGTGACAGACCCTGCCACGCGCGCCGTGGCATCTGCCAATGCACTTTGAGAAGACAAAAGCGCATTCTGCAATGTCAGCACATTTAAAAAGTCGGATGAACCCTGCACATATTGGGCCTTGGCTGTATCCACAGCAATTTCGTTTTCATGCACGGCTTCAGCCAATTCATCACGCCGCCGCTGAGCCGCCGTAAAATCGGCCATGGCATCATCAATTTCCTGCCACGCTTTTAAAACCGTGCGCTGGAACATAGTTGCTGCTTCTTTCTGCTGCGCCTTACGCAAATGCAACTGGCCTGTTAGCCTTCCACCTTCAAACAAAGGGAGTGTTGCAGTAGGGCCAAAACCATACTGACGTGATGCCCATGAACCCAAACCACTAAACTGAAGGGCCTGCACATCCAAACTGCCAGATAGTGTGACGCGCGGAAAGAAATCTGCAATGGCTACACCAATACTGGCCGTGGCAGCATGCAAATGATCTGCCGCCATACGAATATCAGGCCGATGCTCTGCCAGTTCAGATGGCAAGCCCACCGGCACCAAAGCAGGTACCAGAGGGATTGGGCCTGGCGCCCCAAGTTCTGCATCCAACGCCCCTGGTTCACGCGCAACCAGAAAGCTCAAGGCATTTAGCATGTGCGTTGCTTGCGCCTGCAAAGGTGGTAAGCGTGCATCAAATGTATGAAGCTGGCCTGTAGCTTCTGCCACATCCAAACGTGTTGCGGCCCCTTGCTCGAACCGTAATATGGTGAGTTTTACACTATCTTTTGCAACCTGAATATTATGCTGCAAAATGCCAATCTGCGTTTGTGTTGCGCGTAAATCAATATAATCCTGCGCTGTTTCTGCCATAAGAGATACCAGAATATCTCGTCGCATTTCCTCCGTTTCGTGCATGGCTGCTGTAGCGGCTTCCACCTGCCGCCGCACGTGCCCCCAAAAATCCACTTCCCACGATGCGTTCATACCGTATTGGGGCAAGTTGAATGAGGGATTCCCCACACTTCCGGGCAATGCTGTAGGCCCAAACCCTTGAGAGCCAGATGCAATAGACCCCGCCTGTTCACGCTCCATAGTGCCCAGCAAACCCAGAACACCATTGATGCTGGCGCGTTCACGCCCATAAGATGCATTGGCTTCTGCATGAGGAAACTGTGCAGCACTGGCAATGCGCCGCTCTGCCTGACTTTGCATCAAACGCAGGCTCGCCGCTTTAATATCCAGATTGGAAGCTGCAACCTCATTTTCCAGCTTAGTCAGCACCGGATCATGAAACAGTGTCCACCACTGCGGATCTGCTGAAGCCGTCGTAATCTGGCTTTCTGCTGGCGGTTGGGTTGTGCGCCAATCTGCTGGCGCTTTAACGTGCGGCTTGTGATAGTTCGGCCCAACAGTGCAACCAGAAAGCACCAGCACGGATAAGCCGGAAAGAAAAAGACGCTTCATGGGACTACTGCCAGATATAACGTGAGTTATTGGCGTGCGGGCCTTCTGGCTTGGAAGCCGTATCAATATTCACTTCAACAGACATACCAACACGCACCCTTGCCGCAAGCGGCTGGTCTGGATCAAACGTAAGTTTAACGGGAATACGCTGCACCACCTTGGTAAAATTACCCGTCGCATTATCTGGCTGAATAGGTGCAAAAGCGACACCGGTGGCAGGCGCCAATGAATCCACATGCGCCTTGAGGGGATGACCGGGAAATGTATCTACCCAAACAGTCGCACTCTGGCCAGTTTGCACTTTTGTAAGCTGTGTTTCCTGAAAGTTAGCCAGAACATAGGCTTCATGAACAGGCACAACAGCCAAAATACCCGTGCCGGGGTGCACATAATTCCCGATACGCACACCACGCTCACCCACTACACCATCCATTGGAGCGGGAATGGTGCAGTAAGACAGGTTCAGTTCTGCCTGTTTTTCATCCCCCTGCATGCGCAGTAAAACACCACGTGCACGCTGAAGCTGGGCTTTTAAAACTGCAACCTGCCGAATGGCAGCATCCACCCCTGCTTGGTCTCGTGCTATGGCTGCCGCTGCTTCTTTTTCCTGCGCTTCCGACGATTGCTTTTGTTCAATCGTGCCAGCACCACCGGAGGAAAGATTGCGATACCGGGTTGCGTTCTGCCGGGCAAACATCAATGCGGCCTGATCTGCCAGAACTGCTGCGCGTGCTTGCGCAATAACGGCATCCTGCCGACCAAGCTCGGCTTCCAAATTGGCAACATCGCCTTGGGCAGCTAGCACATTGCCTTTTGCTACCTCCAAGGCTGCACGGTAATCATCATCCTCAATATGCGCCAATTCCTCACCTGCATGCACAAGTTGGTTATCCTGCGCAATAACCCGATCAATACGGCCTGAAACCTTGGGCGCAACCGTGGGAAAATCTGCTGTTACATAGGCATCATTGGTATATTGGTTCACACCATCACCATTGATCAGCCGCGAACCGCCCCATGCCACAAGGGCAAGCACAGCAGCGGCACAGCCAGCATAAAGCAACGGTTTTTTGTAGATCATAATCTGTATTCCGGATTAGCGGGCTGGAGTGTTGGGAGAAGGCGCACGCGGCGGATACACCCGGCGCGGCAGAATAAGATTCATGCAAGCGTATCCAAGGCAGACCCATATCAGCACATAATAGATATCGTTCAGCGCCAGAACGAGCGCCTGCTCATGCACATAGGTATGGAAAACCTGAAGTGAATTACGGGCAACATGCACACTATCTGGCGATGTAACCGAAAGCTGCTGCATGATGGGGTTACCCATACCCTGCAAGGCTAGACCATGCGTGCCATGATGATCGAGCAACATGGTGGAATGATATTGCTCTCGCCTACGAGTTAAGGCAGCAAACAGCGCATAGGCAACCGCATTGGCCAGCCCTTTCAGCATATTGACCATGCCAGAAATAAACGGACCATCGGCAGGCCCCATAGCAAGGGTCGCCAACATGAGGGTGGGAATAACCGTCATAGGCTGGCCAAAAACCTGGAGAATTTGCAGCGGGTAAAAATTATCCCGCACCCAATCCACCGTCAGCCATGTACCCAACCATGCAGAAGCGGCCAGACACAACATGCCGCCCGCCAGTACAAAACGGCAATCAACCTTACGACTGTTACAAAAAGCGGCAATCAACGGCAGCATGATAAGCTGCGGCAACGCAACCACCAGCGATACCGGGGCTGTTTGAATAGGCCGATACCCACGCACAGCAGACAGATAGGTTGCGGGAATATCCCCCATAATCGCACAGATGGCGAGAATGCCCACCAATGAGAGCAAAGACGCCTGAATATTACGGGATCGCCAGTACTGAATGCGAAAATAAGGGCTGGGATGAAACGCCTCGTTAATTACAAAAACAATAAATGCTGCCACACCCCAGAATGTTAGATCCGTAATCACAGGGGAACGGAACCAATCCAGCCTATCTCCTTGATACAACACGATCACCAAGGAACAAATTGCTGGCAGCCCTACCAGCAATCCAAGCCAGTTAAACTTTTCAAACCTCTCAAAATGCATTGGGTCTTTCGGCAAGCCATAGGCCATCATCGCAATGGCCAACGTTGCTGTTGGAATAATTTCCCAATACAGCCAATGCCAGCCCATACGTTCGAACCAGAATGCTTCCAGCGGCAAACCCAGATTAGGCCCAAAAGTAGCGCTCATGGCGTATCCGCCAATGCCAAATACCCGAATTTCTGGAGGGAGGTATTTCAGCATTACAGTCATAAGCACAGGCGGTAAACAACCTGCCGTTAATCCTTGAAATGCACGTAGAATGCAAAGTGAAGTGACATCCGGCATAAAGGGCGCTGGAATGGAAAGCAGTGCCAAAACTGCTGTCATGAAAATGGAAAAGCGATAGATCGAAAACGTCATGTAAAACCACGGCGTAAACGCCATGGCTGCAATATTGAACGCCTCATAAATCGCAATAACCCACGTGCCCTCATCGTGGCCAATGTGCATGGCACCCCGAATATCGGAAAGACCGATCTCGGTCACATGCTCATTAAATCCTGCAACATGCACGGCCAGCAGCATACCCAAACAGCCAACAACAGTGCGTAGGCCAAAGGGGGGAATATAAGAAGGGCGTGGTGGCGCGGCATGAATAACCGGTGCACCAACCCCTTGTGCAGGAGCAGCGTTGGTCATCAGCGCACTTCAAACGGTCTGTTGCGCCTTCGACAACCCCTATTTCTGATAAGTGACGAATTCGATTTTCGGAATAGAAAACTCTAGTCATTCCATAAAACAACATCTATTTCTGAAAGGATGAAAGGTTATGATCTCGACCTGCCTTCGCTACCTTCAGGTGCTTATCGAAGAAGAAAGCGTCTCTCTTGCCGCACGTCGGCTAAAAATCAGCGAACCGGCTATGAGCCGTCAGCTTGCTAAATTACGCAAAGCATTTGCTGACCCCATTCTTGTGCAATCTGGCCGACGCATGACCCCATCGACCTTTGCCGCTGGCATACTCAACCGGGTGCAGAATGTTGTTGTCGCCGCAGATAGCCTTATAGAAACACGCGCACTTGCCAATCTGGCAAACATGGCGCCTACCTTTACCCTTCGGGCTAATGATCTGGTTATAGCTGCGCTGGCTCTTCCACTCTTGGAAGCCTTGAAAAAGGATTGCCCTCGGTGTGAAGTGATCTGGGCACCCGAACTCGATGCGGCTGCATCTGTCCCGTTGCGTGATGACAGTGTAGATTTGTACATCGGCGCAACGGAAATGATGAAGCCCGAAATACGCCGCCAGACCATTTTCCGAGACTATATGCGGGGCCTTGTGCGTAAAGAGCACCCAATTCTGGCAGAACCCATCACACCGGAAAGCATGGTACGTTACGATTATATCAGTGTTTCACGCAGAGGGCGCGCGCAAGGCCCGATTGATTGGATGCTGCGCAATCAACATGGGCTGACACGTAGAATTGCAATGGTCGTGCCCAATTACCATGCAATGATAGAAAGTATGAAAAATACAGATCTCATTCTGCCTTTACCAGGCATTGTGATTAATCATATCTCTCAAGAAGCCCTCGGGCTGACATCTTTTGAATTTCCTCTCTCACTTCCATCCGTGGAAGCTTTTCAAGCGTGGCATCCACGCCGTGACATGGACCCCGTACACCGCTGGTTGAGAGAAACCCTTTTTCGTGTTTCTCGACAGGTGTTAGGAAAATTTCCCCCTTGATGTAATAAGAGGATGAGAAACTCTGGAAAGCATACCCAGCTTTCCAGAACATTCCCTATACCCATGCAAACTCTCATAGATATAGAATATTATTTTCTATATCTATGCAGTTCAGGAAGATTAAGGCCGGGGTTAATTTCAAAGTTAACCATTAAGCCAACCTGCGCAGCATATTTAACATTAGGCAGCACTCTGGAAGATGCAAGCTGATCGGGATTCCAAATATATTCAAAATAAGGCGTTGCCATAACACCCGGCGCAACATTCAAACCATAGTTCAGTTCCATCATGGTTTCCGAACTATTCCATTGATTGCGATAACCTTCGGCTTGCAAAGAAGCATTCATGGAATGCACGACTTTACGATTCCACAAATAACTCTGGAACACGAGGCCTATATAATCCCTCGGTCGTGAACGGAAAGGCCCCCAATCAAACAGACCTGCCACAAAGCCATTTCTTACGGTGCCATCTCCCGATGTCAGAAAGTTTGCAGACCCAAAAACAATAAGCCCCCGTGTATCATTCGGGTCGGGCTTCCAGATCATCTGCTGGGCTTGCGCGTATACAGTTGTACGCCCACGGCGTGGTTGCGCCTTGCCGCCCGCTAATGCGTAAACCTGATGCTCGGTGTTATAAAGTGGATCACTATAAATAGAGGTATCATACGTAAAACCAAGGCTATAAGCACGAGGATACTTATCTGTTGTAAAGTCTGTATGATATCCGGCTTCAACGGGTATGAATTCACCCTCGGCTTTATCAAACCCCCAGTCTGGCCCAGGCCAACCATTATGGTTTTTGGCGCGCACCCAAGCCTCTACTTCCCAGATACCGCCTTTAATATACGTAGAAGCTGTGGGCTTGATCAGCACACGTGCACTCCATGATGAAACCGTAAATGATGGTGATGAGCCATCAATTGTAAATGTTGTTGGCGATGAACACAGGAAGGTTGCAAACTGACAATACAGTTCCGAGCCTTCAAACTCACCACCTTTCGGGTTTGAGCGGCCAGCTAGAATAAAAAGATGTTTGTTAAAAAGTTCTTGATCCCAAGTAAATTCACGAACCTGCAACCCATCATGATTGCCCCATGTGTTGATCCATGACCAATCCGAAGCATTATACTCCCAACTACGCCCCTGCCCTGCCACATCATCGATAATAAAATGCATCTGACCACCCGATATCCCGGCTATCCGTTGCATATCAAGGTTTAGCCCCAACAAAGCCCAGTTAGTATAAGCAGAACCGTTTTTATACCCACCACCGACGTTGGCATTTAGCTGTGATATATTCCAGCCGTTAAAATAAACACCGTGATCAGCAAGAAATTTCCCTCCCTGTGCTACGGGTTTAAATTGGAGGGAAAAGAAGTAAGGTTGTGGCAAAATGGAATGCGCCCCTTTGCCATTAGGTGCTACAGGCCCATCTCCCCCATTAGGCGCCGGCACAAACCTGGGCACACCAGGTTGCGTAGGTGCATGAGCAGCATCATAATAATGCCTGTTACCTTTAACAAAGTAAAAGTTTCCAACTTGCTCCATCTTTTCGGTGTGTTGTGGTTCAGCAAATACCAAACTTGGCAATAACCCACCAAAAACACCACAACAGCCCATGAATTTTGTAGCACGACAGGAAAAAGAGACTGCGTGTAAACCCGTGTTCTGCATCACGTTATTTTCCTATTTGTGTCACGGAAACTTTGTTCCGGACAGTCCCATCACCTGTGGTTTTCAAGAACAGAACAAGAATTACTTGTTCTGAAAATGATATATAGAAAAAGAATTTATAATGACTTCATGCTGTTTTTCGGAATCATCAGAACCGAAAGTCCACCAAGAAGAACTAAGCCTGCAAAAAGCCAGATCACGCCGGACATATCCCCCGTAACACTACGGGCATATCCAACCAAAGCCGTTGCAAAAAATCCTGCTATATTGGCAATAGAACCCGCCAATGCCAGCCCAACCGCAGCGCTACTTCCCTTAAGCATAATGGACGGCAATACCCAAAAAGGTGGGAGCGCACCAAGAATACCCATATTGGCCGCTGTAATACAAGCAATAACAATAAATGGATTGCCCATGCACAACGGAATACACGCCATTGCAATACTGCCCACAACAATAGGAAGAACAATATGCCACCGGCGCTCACCTCGCTCATCGGAACTCCGCCCGATCAGAAACATACTGGCTACAGCACCAATTTGCGGAATAGCGCTGAGGCAACCGATTTGAAAGGTAGAACGAATACCATCATCATGCAGCAATGAAGGTGTCCAAAAAGCAATTGTATACAAACCCAGAAGTAACGTTCCATCCACAATGCCCAAAAGCCATACCCACGGGCTGCGAAATGCCGCACCAATACTAACAGAAAGACTAACCTTATCAGAAGGCAGCGGATTTTCACGACGCAGCCACTCACTTTCTGATGCAGTGAGCCATGTAGCTTTATCTGGTGACGTCGGCAGAAATAGAAAAACAGCTACCCCAATAAGGACCGGTGGCAATGCTTCCCAGAAAAAAAGCCAACGCCAACCTTCATAACCAGCTACACCATTCAGCCTGTCCATCAACAGGCCAGATACAGGGCCGCCAATCACACTGGCTAAAGGAATACCCGCCATAAAAGCCGCAGTGACTTTGGAGCGATACTGAGGAGGAAACCACAATGCCAAATAATACAGCACACCAGGCATAAAACCTGCTTCTGCAACACCCAATAGAATACGCAGAATATAAAACTGTGTGGGTGTATGCACAAACATCATCAGGCCAGAGCACAATCCCCACGTTACAAGGATACGAGCAATCCAGTTACGCGCACCAAATTTAACCAGCATCAGGTTACTGGGGACTTCGCACAAAATGTAACCAAGAAAGAATAGCCCCGTACCCAAACCATACGCAGCTTCACTCATCCCCAAATCAGAAAGCATACGCAGTTTGGCATATCCAACATTCACCCGATCTAGATAGGATGCCAAAAAACCAAGAAAAAGTAGCGGCAGAATACGCCACGCCATTGTACTAAAAAGCCTGTTCCCGCTTTGCTCGGAACGGCTTGTCTGCCCGGAAACAGCAACACTTCGCATGAGCACTCCAGATCACATATTACCAGCAAGAAACTTCCAACAAACAGCCCCACACCGCCCGAGAAATTTATTGCGATTCCGATATGATAAGATAGTCGCGTATACACCATAGTTGTAAAGATTATATTTCTTATTCGAAACATTATTTTCCGATGTGTCCTTTGCGCAACGCGCCAACACAGAAATTTTAGATGATTTCACTCACGCTAAATATTTTACAGACAACATAAATTGAGAAAATTATTATGTTCAAAAAATATAATAAATTACAAATGTTTTTGATATAAAAGAAATAATAATATATATAATTAGCGTACACATCGTATTTTATAAAAACACATCTACTCACTTTTAAAATTTTTGATGGAGAGGAAAATACATGTAACCTCTCCATCAATAAGTTTAATATGCGCCAGAAAGAAGTGCACCACCCCCAGGTGCTACTGCTTCCAACTTCATGGCTTTAAGCATGGCATACGTTGTTGCTACAGCAGCACTCAAAGTCGGTTTGCCAGTTATAGCTTCCACCATAGATACAACAGGAAGCGAAGGCATCTGCACACAAGCCGAAACAATAACTGCATCGGCATCCTGATAACGTAAGCCCTTCACAATCTCCGGTAAACGCTGGCAATCATGACGCCCCACATCCAGATTATCTGGAATTTCCAGCGCCACATAATCAATAACATCAATACCTTCGCGGCTGATGTAATCCACTACCAATTCCGTCAAAGGCCGCATGTAAGGTGCTACAACCACAATTTTCTTGGCGCCAAGAACCTTTAAGCCCTCAATCAGCGCTCCTGCACTGGTGATAACAGGCGCAGGATGTCCGTTTTCAACTGTTCGTTCATGTAGGCGCTTTTCGGAAACACGGTGATAGCCCGGCCCCATGGACATAGTGGCAACAAGGCAGGCATAACCCAGCACATCCAAAGCTGCATCACTCAGTTCAAACGCGCAACGGTCTGATTGCCCGTCCATGGCAGCCAGCTCATCCTTACTCACCGTTTTCATGCGCATACGTGCAGAATGAAACGTAAACCGTTCTGGCCGAATATTTTCACGCAGCTTTAACAGTGCAGGAATTTCCGTTTCCATTGTAATGTTGGAACTGGGAACAATCTGCCCGATACGATAAATTTTCTTCATCAGAACCTCTTGTGAAGACAATAAATGGGATCACCCATAAAAATGAGTGTCCCCTTAAAGTTCCTGCTTTATTCAGCAGTTTCAAATTTAGGGCTATTTTACAGTAACAGCGCTATAAAAGACTTCTTCATTATCCCACGGGATCATATGTCCCGCGTTTTCAACGTGCACGATCTCAATAGCACTGTTCAAACTGGATATTTCAGCTTCATCTTCTTTCTGAATCACCCCACCGCGTGTTGCGACAACCAAACGAGCTGGCACCTTCAAATGTGGAAGGTCCTGATGAATGTCTTCCGTGTGGAATTTTTCGAACGAAATGCGTGTTGCCAGTTCATCACAAGTATGCAGCCATTCAGCACGTAGTTGACGCTGCTCCTCTGTCCATGTCGGACAAAAACGCTGCATGTCTTCAGCACTCATCCCCTTACGGGAAAGGCGAATAGATTCTGTATACCAGTCTAGCTTTGCAGGATAAGCACGCCGTCCGGGGCCGCTAACAGGAGGATCAACCAAAATAAGCTGAGCAAGATCTACTGAATTCTTGCGCGCAGCACGAATAGCAATACGTGCCCCCATGGAATGCCCCATGAGTGTAACATCCTTCAGACCAAGCGCTTTAATGAATTCCAAAACATCATCAGCATAGCTATCCAGATCATAATCTAGATCTGGCCCGGTTGAAGAAAGGCCCCGCCCACGTATATCAAGAATGTAAACATCATGATCCGCAGCAAGCCGTTCTCCTACAAACCCCCATGTAATGGCAGGGCTGGTAATGCCAGGAGCCAACACCAACGGCTTACCTTTGCCACCATACCGCAGATAATGCTGACGAATACCGTTGGCATATACGTTGGCACCATAAAGAAATTTTTCTTCACTCATAACTCAATAATCTCCTGAATATTAATTAGAAATACGGGATAGCAGCGCGTCCAACGGCATAACATCTGCAACTTTCTGGGCCATATCGAACAGATTGGCCTCATGCGGGCCGATTGCCCGATCTCCTACGCAATCTGAGATAACAACAGGGCGAAAACCAGCCTGCATGGCATCCAGCACGCTTGCACGTACACAACCCGATGTTACACAACCCGCCACCACCACAGTCTGCACACCGTGGCTTACAAACCAAGCTGCAAGCGGTGTGCCTGCAAATGCAGAAGGCACCGTTTTACGCACAACATATTCACCCGGCACCGGTGCAAGTTCAGGCACAATAGCCGAAGCCGGATTATTTTCCGTAAGCCCCAACATGGAGGGAACCTTTAGGGAAAAAATATTCGCATCAGCACCATCATCCGCAAAAATGATGCGTGAATGCGCAACTTTCCAACCTTTCTCGCGTGCAAATGCAAGTAGATCCTGCGTACGTTCAATAGCCTGCGGAATATTCCCACCGCCAAATGCTTCCGGATCAGCAAAACCATTGACAAAATCAATGATTAACAGGCCGACACCTCCAACAATGCCGATCTCGTTACCAAAACCCTGTTTCTGATATCGTGCCTCATCACGCATATCTTCTGTTGTCATTTGGATTCTCCAACCAGTTTACCATTTTGCACCACGGCTTCATCATCCAGCATTACTGTGCAATCACGCATAGGAATATCAATATGACAGGCAGTATCACGGTCACCACCAGCTTCATTATTAGGGCCAGTGGACCATAGGAAATTACCGGCACAAGCACGCGGATCCATGCCAATACTTGCCTCTCGATCATAGAACCCCATCACAGACCAATGCGCGCGGTTCTGTAGTCCCCAGCCTATGTGCGAAACCGCAAAAACTTCGGGATCATGAAAACTTTCCATGTAATCACGCAGGTGATCAGCTTCAAAACCACCTTCAATAGCGCGCACGTAGCCTTTTTCCAGATGACACGTAATAGGGGCCGTAATGTAACTTTTCTGCGGCAGAAGAATATCCCCTGGCGCCAGCACAATCTTGCCTTCAGCCGAGCCTTCATTTGCCCATGTTGCCAAAAAACCGCTTGGCCAATGATCCCATCTTCCCGGTTTATCTACAAAACCGTATTCTTCCAGAATAGGATATTCACCCAACGCAAACGTAGCATCCGTGCCTGCTGCAGATGTTACTTTCATAACTTTGGCAGCTTTGAGCCGTGCTGAATTCTTCAGCACGCGCGTACGATCCTCGGCTGTAGGCGTCATACGCACCAACACATCTGGTGGTTCTACTACCAGTAGAATACGCCCACCAGCATCTAAAATCTCATGTTGTTCAGCAGAGAAAAGCAATGTCATAAGATCCAGAACAAGATCACTGGCCTTTAACATTTCCACTGCGGCCCTGTTACCAGTAAGTGGTGTTGTGCCAACATAAGCTAAAGGATCTCGTGAAAGAGACGTTCCACCATTGGTAGGTTGCAAATCAAGCCGATTGGCAATGGCACCTTTTTCCTGCACCGCAAGAAGAGCGCAACGTAAGGTCTGTGCATTTGTTCCTATTGAGGTCAGGATTGTAACGCTCTGGCCGCTCTGTAAATTACAAAGATCCAGAACCTGACGCCATGATTGGACGAGTTCAAAATCACTTACGGGCATTGGAATGTTCCCCTAGAAAAGGCGTCCGGTGTGACGCTGCTGGACAAAAGGCAAAAAACACATGGCTTAGTGCCCTCCTTCCGCACGAATACGCGCAACCCGAGCAACAAGATCGCTCCATTCCCCTTTTTCCGGAGCCATGGTGCGACGCAGGAAGGCCACGACTTCCGCAATCTGCCGATCAGAGAACAGGTTACGGTAAGCTGGCATCATGTTGGCTGCCTGATGTGCTGGTGATGGTGCACCATCAAGCACCACACGAATAAGATTATCTGGTGTATCGGCCCATACATTACTGTTCAGCGCCAATTGAGGGCGTGCTCCATACAGATGCGTCCCTTCCCCTTCATGACACACTGCACAACCTGAATTGTAGATACGTGCCCCTTCCCCTTTCTCCATGGATTGAAGATCTGCAGTGCGGGTCAGTATCTGTTGTCGTAAGGCTGGTGCGCCCTCTGCCGTTTGCCTTGTATCAAAAGAGGCAATATAATGGGCTATAGCCCGCACATCTACATCTGGCAGGTCTTCCATGGCGTGCACAACAGGTGCCATAGGGCCGCCAGCAGGGCCATGATTGGGACTGAAGCCAGTACGCAAATAGGCGTAAAGATCATCTTCGCTCCAGGGCAGTGGAGAGCGTGACAGTGTAGATAATGCTGGTGCAACCCAACCTTCGGCTTCTCCTCCAGCCAGATAAGCTGTTTTCCAGCGCTCTGCCCCCAAAGCATTCCGTGGCGTATGGCATGCAGAACAGTGACCCAAACCTTCCGCCAGATATGCTCCCCTATTCCACTGCTCTGAACGGTTCTGATCCGGCACAAACGGCGCTGTGCTATGGAACAGCATATTCCACCCGGCCATGGAAAAACGTAAGTTATACGGAAATTTCAATGACGTTTTGGGAAGCTTCTGCTCTACAGGTTCCTGCGACATCAGGTAAGCGTAAAGCACCTGCATGTCTGCATCACTTGTTTTTGCAAATGCCGTATAAGGAAAGGCCGGATACAAATGCCTTCCATCACGGCTAATTCCTTCACGCATGGCGCGTTCAAAGGCTGTATAAGACCATTGGCCAATACCTGTTTTAGGATCTGGCGTTAGGTTAGTAGAATAAATCGTGCCGAATGGTGTTTCCAACGCAAAACCACCAGCATTTTCCTTACCGCCCGGGATTGTATGGCAAACAGCACAATCTCCCGCTGCTGCAACCTGTTTGCCTTTAGCGATAATTTCCGCAGAAAACATACCAGGCACTGGGGGTGCAACTGGAGCGATAGGTGCACGCCATGGCAAAACTGTTGCTAATGCACTGCCTGCCACGGCCAAAGCCGCCCCTAACCCAACCTTACGTAGCAAGCTTTTCCATCCCTGGCTTGCCATAGCCGGACGGGCACCTTCTCCATGAAAAGACAACGGCGCTAAAGGTACAACAGAAGAGCGCTCTAACGGCCCCAATACCTCATCCAGACGCGTTTTGACTTTTTCAGGTGTAAATGGAACATCCCGAAAACGCACGCCAGTAGCAGCATATATTGCGTTTGCAATAGCTGCTGCACTAGGCACGGATGCAGACTCTCCTGCTCCGAGAGGAGGTTCCTCAGGACGATCCATCAACACCGGGTTGATTTCAGGAATATCTGGAAATTGAATAATCGGATATCCGCCCCATTCCCGGCTTTCTACACCTTCATGGTCGAACTTAACCTGCTCTGTCAGCACACGGCTTGTAGACTGCACGACATTGCCATGCAGTTGGTGACGAATACCGGCCGGATTGATCATCAACCCAGCATCTTGCCCGACCACAGCACGCGTCACGCTTACTTCACCTGTAAGGCGATCAACTGCAACATCAGCTACCCATGCAGACCATGCAGCCGGCTTGCCAGGGAAAGGCCCATGAACATATAGCGCATAGGCCAATCCACGCCCGCGCAGGATACGTTCCTTTGGATCAACCTGAGGCGGTTGCGTACGCGGTTCCCATCCAGCTTTTGCCGCTGTTGCCTTAAGAAGTTCTGCAGCACGTGTATCTGGAAGATAACGCAGGCGATACTCCAGCGGATCTACGCCTGCCTCTGCAGCCAGTTCATCAATATAGCTATCATGCGCAAAGCTGTTGGGCAGTGCAGATACACCACGAAACCATGAAGCACGCGCCAAAGGCGGCATATCTTTTACTGTAACCCGTGCATTCGCATAATCATAAGGAGGGATAGACGTTCTATCCCCCATCTGAGCTACAGCAGGTACTTCCGCAGGCACTTGCCCAGTCAGCACCAGCGCCAGCAATGGCGATACATTGGAAGGGTAACTTGTATCTAAATTATAAGCGACAGGCGCACCATTAGCATCCAGTCCACCTTCAATACGCACAAGCTGGGCCGCGCCTTTAGGTTCCCAAACATGTTCCTGAGCACGGGAAAGCTGAACCCGAACAGGCCGCCCAACTGCGCGAGAAAGAAGAGCGGCATCCCCCCCCACATCATCCGCACAATTCCGCCCGTAACACCCTGCTGCTTCGTGACGAATAACTGTTACGTTGGTAACAGGCAAATCCATCAACAACGCGATATCGGCTTGCAACATATGCGGATTTTGCGTGCCAGACCAAACTGTCAGGCTACCTTCATGCCAAGATGCCACAGAGCAAGAAGGCCCAATAGAGCCATGCATCTGATAAGGCCAATGGTATTCGCGATCTAGACGATGGGAGAGTTTACCCAACGTCGCATCCACATCTCCACGATCCAAAACAACGCGAGGCTCGTACGGGTTAGCCCGTATCGCTTCTATCGGATCTGAAAGATCTGGTACAGCAACTGGTGCCCACGTAACTTGTAACGCTTCTGCCGCTGCAATTGCCTGTTCTTCACGCTCAGCAACCACCCCGACAAAATCACCAATCACCACTACATCCACAAGGCCCTCAATATGAGCCACAGATGCACGCTCCACCTTTAATAACGAACGCCCTACAAACGGACCATGATCATAACCCGCATAGGGAGGCCGAATAACACGACCATGCAGCATGCCCTCTACGCGCACATCATGCACATAAACCATGCGGCCCGTTACTTTATCTGGAATATCGACCCGCGGATGACTGCGGCCCACCAGACGATATTCAGATGGAGGCTTCACCGGCGTAGTTTCATCCAATTCCTCACGGATTTGAACACCACGTACAATATCTCCCATCCCCCAGTTTGTTATTCCGGGCAGATATCCTGTTAGCTTCCCATTTCGGAAAGATAAGGATTCAACAGGGTATTTTGTAAGTTTCGCAGCACGTTGTAGCAGCAACTTGCGTGCCTGCGCCGCTGCCCGACGTAACGGACGAGATGAAACCTGAATGGTCTCACTTGCAATTGTCGCCCCTTGATCAGGGGTACGATCTGTATGCCCCAACACCATCCGGACATATGTAGGATCTGCATCCAGTTCTTCTGCTACAATCTGAGCCAGAGAAGTTGCAATACCTGTCCCAAGATCTACATGCCCACAAAACCCTAAAATCTGACCGTTTTCATCAACCTGAACCAGCACCTCATCCCGTGGGATAAATTCTCCTCGTGCAGAAAGCCCTTGGGGAGGAAGTGATTTCCGGAATATCTGGAGCACACCGGTCATTTTCCGCTATCCTCCTTTTCCAATCCGGCTGCAATTCGTGCAGCACGCATAATTTCTACATGAGTGCCACAACGACAAAGATTATAGCGCAGGGCAGCCTTTAGTGCGTCTTCATCGGGATCGGGGGTCGCGTCTAAAAACGCCCGCAGCGTCATGACCATACCGTTCAGGCAATAGCCGCACTGCGCTGCCTGTGCTGCAACCACAGCCTTTTGCACAGGATCACTTCCATCTGGAGAAAGGCCTTCCAGTGTCACAATGTTTTTACACTTTGCTGCAGCGTTTAACGAGACCACACAACTCCGTGCAGCTTTCCCGTCCATTAGCACCGTGCAGGCACCACATGCCCCTAAACCGCAGCCATATTTGGGGCCATTCAGCCCCAAATCATTGCGCAAAACTGTAAGAAGTGGCGTATTCCCGACTGCCGTAATGGTATGACGGCGGCCATTAACTGTTAGAAAGACGCTGGCTGCCATAACGCCCATCCTCTTTTCTACGCTTATTCGATTGTCAGATCGTAGATATTGTCACCGTAACACCAGTAAGGATCTTCAGGCTGCCGTAGCCATGTATTGGCATTGGAAATGCTCTGAACTTTGGTCGCACGCTCTTTTCGTGCTTCATGATAAGAACGGAATGTACGTTCCAGATCCTTTGTACCTAACTCAGTAAGGCACCGGGCCAAAACAGCTGCATCTTCCACTGCCATAGCCGCCCCTTGCGCCATATGCGGCTTCATTGGGTGGCAAGCATCTCCCAGCAATACAGAACGACCTTGATACCAAACAGGCAATGGTGCACGCGTTTTAAGCGGCCATTTCGTAACAACATCAGTCGCGTCGATATAGCCCTGAACCATTGGATGGAAGCCCTTGAATGCTTCACGCAACGCTTCACGTGAGCTTGGCAACTGTCCAGCACGAGAAGTCCATTCTGCTGGCTCCCCTGTTACCAGGTAGAACTCATCCTCGTTCTTATCAAGATAATAGCACACGATATGCCGATCAGCAGACCACCACTTCGCGTTCAGGTCAGCTCCCAAGCTCTTAGCGGCTGCACCCGGAATAATGGCACGATGTGCAATCCATCCGGTATAAACAGCCTCATCCAAACCGAAGATTTTTTCGCGTACACGTGAGTTTATACCGTCAGCACCAATAAGGATATCAACCTTTTCTGAAGCGCCGTTTTCGAAATTCAGTGTAACGCCGTGACCATCATCTGTAAAATCGACCAGTTTGTGAGCCCATTTCACACGTTCCGAACTTACACAATCCAGCATAGCCTGATGCAGATCACCACGGTGAATGGTAATATAAGGCGCACCATAGCGTCCCCGTTCAGCATTAAGCGGAATCTTGGCCATAACTGTGCCGTCGTCCCACTTACGGCTGAGCCAATAATCAGGAAGACATGAAATTTCTTCTAGCTTTTTATCGAGACCATCTAAAGTGGCGAGAATTTTAAGGACGTTGGGACCAAACTGGATGCCCGCACCCAGCCGAGAAAAAGCGGGAGCCTGATCAAACAGAACAACATCAAAACCAGCTTTCTCCAGCAGCCCTGCTGCTGCAACGCCACCAAGCCCTGCCCCTGCAATGCCTATACGAACTCCACCTGACATATTAACTCTCCGACCAGCAGTAAAATTACAGACTTAATAGCGTATACGCGATATATGAATGTTCAGGGAGGAACGGAGAAACGTCAAGATAATAATTTCATTATCGTTACGTTTTTTTATAACATATTGATTTTTAGAGTTTTATTATTCTTTGCTCTTCGTGCAAAATAGCCTGAGACTTTCAAATTACGAAAATCATCAGAATTTTAAAGCACTAAAACCAGTTATATTTTTATGATTTTCTATAACAACAGATGTAGCCGTAACGTATTTCTCTGCCATCAATGAGATACTAATATGACAGCATTATGCTTCAAAATGAGATAACTTCTGTAAAATATGGAGCACAGCAATCTGCTCACACTCATTTAACGGAGACAACGTTATATCAGTCACCTGCCGTGCTACAGGAGTGGTCTCATGTAAAAGTTGTTCACCTTCAGGCATAAGCGAAACAAGTTTCTGCCTACGATCTTGCTTACTCTGTTCTACCTTCAACAACCCACGCTTTTTTAGACGCGATACAATGTCACGCAATGTCGCATGATCAATCGCAGCTTCATGGCTAATCTGAACCAAAGAAGCCTGACCAAGTTTATGGGTGGTAACCAAAACAGCAAATTGCGCAGAGGTAAGATGTTGGTCTGGAATATGCTCCTGAAAAATAGCTGTATGACGCTGATAAGCACGCCGTAACAGAAAACCAACTTGTTCATCCAAGGCATAATTCTGTTCAGATTTCTTTTTATTATTCTTCATATCGCATTTCCCTTAAGTATATTTTGATAAAAAATAACATTTAAATTTCTGTTGTTCGATATACACTTTTATACATAATCTAGCCTTCAGCTCAGCTTAAAAAACTAATCTTATGAGAGTTCCTATTTCTACTAGCATGTTTTCTCCCTAATCGGCTAAAATAATGTTTAATAAAAGCCGTATGAGTCATTCAAAGCAAGAAACAGAGACTTTAATGGGACTGAATAGAAATTATAGATGTTAGACAAATCATTTAAAATAAGGTTCGAATCCCGCCGCGGACACCATTATGTATTATTCTAGTGATTTAGACGCCTATTGAGGCGGGTCATATACGCAGCACCCCGCCAAGCCTAGGGAACTAGCTGGGCTTGCATTACAAGTTGGTGTGTTGGAACGCCAAAAGGCGGCTTGCGCCGCCTTTTAAATCATTGATTTTATTTAGTAATTTTGGTTGCGGGGATAGGATTTGAACCTATGACCTTCAGGTTATGAGTTCCAGTCTAATACTTACACAATTACCGCACAGAACCGATTTTTTCACGATAAGTGGCGGTTTTTCTTAAATTTTTACTCGATTCTTGCTACACTCCTCCACGGCTGGAATCGCCTGATTTCACTCCCAAATGATTCCTATTTGATTCCAGTGATTCCAACCGGGGAAGGATGTCCCATGGTCAAGATCACCAAACGGTCCGTCGAAGCCGCCACCAAAACCGGCAAGGAATATTTCCTCTGGGATGACGAACTTCGCGGCTTCGGCCTCAGGGTCCATCCGTCAGGCCGGAAAATCTACCTCGCCCAGTTCCGCGCGGGCGGACGCATCCGCCGCGTCAATATTGGTCCTCATGGTCCCCTCACCCCGGATCAGGCCCGCACCGAGGCGATGAAACATCTGTCCGATGTCCGGCTGGGCAGCGATCCCGGCGCGCAGCGCGACCGTCTCCGGGCAGCAGCGACCATGAAAGAATTTGGCAAGCGGTTCCTCGACGAGCATGTCGCCTCACACTGCAAGCCCTCAACCCAGTACGAATATCGCCGATGTGTGGACCTGTTCATCATCCCGAAGCTGGGGACGCTCAAGGTCATCGACATCACACGCGCCGATGTCGTCGAACTGCACCAGGGATTGAAGGAGACGCCCTACCAAGCCAACCGTGTGTTGGGCGTGCTGTCGATCATGTTCACCCTGGCCGACACCTGGGGCGTGCGATCGGACGGGAGCAATCCATGCTGGAAGGTCAAACGCTACAAGGAAGTTAAGCGGGAGCGTTACCTAACACCCGATGAACTGGCCCGGCTGGGCAAGGTGCTCCGGGAGGCCGAGGGCGAGCCCGAAGCAGCATACTGCATCCGCCTGCTGCTCCTGACCGGTTGCCGTCTCGGGGAAATCCAGACCCTGAAATGGGAGTATGTGGACGCCCGAGCGGGCGTCCTGCGCTTGCCGGATTCCAAGACCGGGGCAAAGGTCGTACCTATCGGCAAGGCTGCGCTGGACGTGCTGGCAGACATTCCCCGGATCGAAGGCAATCCCTATGTCATCACCGGAAAGATGGAGGGCCAGTATCTGACCGACACCCAGAAACCATGGCGGCGGCTGCGCGCACGGGCTGGACTGGATACGCTACGTATCCACGATCTGCGTCATTCCTTCGCATCCGACGCGCTCCAGCTTGGGGCAGACCTGACTATGATCGGACGGTTATTAGGGCACACGCAGGTGCAGACCACCGCGCGGTATGCCCATCTTAAAACCGATCCCATCAGAGAAACGGCCAATAAGATATCAAATTTTATAGCTGAATATTTAGGGTAAGTATATAGAACTGATATATTTATCAATAATTGGAAAATTAAATGAGCATTAAAAATATTTTTTGTTCATCCGTGAGGTTATCAACCGCTTCTTGTCCAAATATTGAAGCATATACTTTATAAGAACACCTTCGAATCCATTGTGCTAATCGATGCTCAAATTTATCCCTATTGGCGGCATACGCATAAGCAGATAAGTATCCACTACGCATTAACTCCAATCTTTTGAATAATTTTTGCGCATTAATTTCTCGGGACTTCAGAAATGATAAATCATGATATTTCCTAATATTTCCTCTAATTTCCTTCATTTGATCCTCAGATATAATTAATTCGTATTTCCCCGATTTATTAACCGTCAATTGCATACCAAGAAATTCAACTGGCTCTTCTGGACCTCTTACATAACTTTTTTCTGCACTTAATTTTAAGCCTAGTTTTTCCAATTCTCTTTCAACCAGAACTTTAGATTCAATACATAATGCTTCTGTTTTGGTAAAAACAATAAGGTCATCGGCGTATCTTACCATTGGATATTTCGAACTTATATTTTTATCAAAGTCTCTAAGCACAAAATTACTTAGCACAGGTGAAAGGGGCATTCCCTGACGCAACCCAACTCCCGGCGTTATATTATTTTGAGATATTGCAATCTTTGTCCGATCTCCCCGCGCCAACACCTCACAGTTAATCGCACCTAAGAATAAAGGAGCTAACGACTTTTGGTGAAACGCCCTACAGAAACGGGTAGACAAATCTTTGCGGTCGATCGTGTCAAAAAACTTTGAGATATCTGCTTTAAACACCCATGGATTTTCATCACGCAATTTAGATGCCGCTTTGTGAGCCCCGTGAACCCCTCGCTCAGACCCATTCGTATCTCGCACGAAGCCATAACTCACTTCATTGAGAATACCCAATTTTCGCGACTGTTTTTCTAAGACTTTCAACAAAGCACGCTGGACAATACGGTCCGCAACCGTAGGAACACAAATCAAACGTAGCTTAGATGGATCAGTTTTTGGAACAGCCACTCCGCGAAGCGCACTAAACTGATAACCATCTCGCAAATCATGATGGATCGATTGAAGACGGGAACGCTTTTGTTCTCGAAACAAAATGGGCGAAACGTCATCAATCCCTGGAGTGGTTTTCCCTCTCGTACGACGCCAGAAATCGTCCCAAACCTTTTCGAGATTTGAAATTTTCCCCAACTCCACCAGAGCCGAGCTACCCAATTTATATATCCTTAGTTGGCATGCTGCTGCTTACCACACATTGCCCCGATAAGCAGCAATACCACACCTAAGCTGACGCTTTGCCAGCAGCGGAAACCTCGGACCCCTCGCCAGTGGACCGTCGAGACCCTCTCGGACTGCCCTTGCTTACGCGAGAACGCCCAATCGGCTCAACAATCTCTGCCGAACAATCCTGCACGCAAGAAACCTCAAAGCGAACACTCGCTTCCAAGCCTCCCGACGCGGATGGCGCAAGACCAGCGTGCCCCAAGTTAATATACCCTAGGACGGCGGCAAGTACAAGCCCCAATCGATGACGCCGGACCGACGCCCCACGGCTTCGACCTGCCCTGACCCTGTGTTCGTGCATGTGTAGACTAGCTCCCTGTTGACCGACAATAGAATTGTCGGAGGGCTTTGAGAGCTTGCGACCTATCCGCTTTCCCGAAGCTGACGCTTTGCCAGCAGCGGAAACCTCGGACCCCTCGCCAGTGGACCGTCGAGAACCTCTCGGACTGCCCTTGCTTACGCGAGAACGCCCAATCGGCTCAACAATCATGATCGAGAGAGTCGCGCAACACACACACCGACGTCAGAACAAGAAGCCCGTAGTCGACTGTATCTATATGCCACAATCCCTTTGGATTGTCACAATGGAATTTCAACATACCTAACCCGGAGATATACAGGCCGCCCCCTGTTGCTCCATCTGACCCTGCCTCCTCCTTATACGCTGCTATACGCCTATCCAAGACCACCTACGCTTTTGGGGTGGAGAAATTCGCGCACATCATATCCTCCACTCCCAGACAGCATTTTTCCCGTCAGCCTCCCCTCACCGGCACCGCTTTACCCCCGAAGCGAGCCGCATCGACAAGGGAGGTTTCCATGACCACGAGACCCGAACCAAAGCCGGAACAGCCCGCGGCTCCGGCAACACAAACACCTCCGCGCGCCCTGACCGCACCGGCCCGTATCCAGCGCCCCTATCTGCGCAGTGGCGAAGCCGCTGATCTGATCGGCGTCTCCATCCGCACCCTGGAAAAATACCGGTGCATTGGCGACGGGCCACCATTCCTGAAAATCGGCACCCGTGTCCTCTACGCCCGGCAGGATGTCGAGAACTGGCTGCAACGTCACCGCTGCAACAGCACTTCTGATGAAAATTTTGTCGCCGCACTCCGCAACCGGGCGTCATGGAGGAGCAGGTCATGACCGACATGGACGCCTCCGACGACGCCCTGTTCGGCCTGACCACGGTGGAACTGACCTTCATCCAAAAGCGCGTCGAACACTGGCTGCGTTTTGGTCAGCCGGTCTCAGACAAGGTGCTGGACAAGCGCCGCCGTCTGCTCGCCTTCCTGCCGGGCAGCGTGTTCGGCTTCATTCGCTGGACCGCTAACGATTACGGGACCGTTGTCTCCTGCTTCGACATCGTGCGCGTCGTGGAACCGGGTACCGCCTTCCAGACCGTGCCTTTCGTCAGCCCCGGCGGTGAACTACTGCTGAACGTGTCCGGCTGGCCGAGGGTCCGCCGCGTGCTGGAAGAAATCGACGCCATCGAGGAACTGGGGCTGCACCCCGCCGAAATCTGCCCCGATCACTGGCGCGTCCTGAACGGTCGCATCGCCGCCAACGTGGCCTCCCGCCCCTATACGCGCGCCATGCACAAGGCATGGCTGGCGCGTAGAAAGCTTACGTCATGACCCGGAGCGCCTGGTTCTTCGGCACATACTTTGTCGTGCTGGCGGTTGGCGTGTCCACCGTCACCGTCATCCATGTCGCGCCCTGAATTGCCCCGAGTTTTGTGGAGACAGCAAGACCCGTGAGGTAAGAGATAGTCATGAGCAATAAATCGAAGCGTTTTCCGCCTGAATTTCGTGAACGTGCAGCCCGCATGGTTCTGGAGGAAGAGAAGAACCATCCTTCGCGGTGGTCTGCGGTGATGGTGATCGCCCCAAAGCTGGATATTCACCCTGACACGCTGTCAAAATGGACCTGTCTGCATGAGCGGGCCAATGCGCCTGCGGTAAGTGACCTGCCTGATCGAGAGAAGATCAGGCAACTGGAGCGAGAGAACCGCGAATTGCGGCAGGCCAATGAAATCCTGCGTAAGGCTTCTGCGTATTTTGCCCAGGCGGAACTCGACCGCCTGTTCAGGCCATGACGCGCTTCATTGATGAGCACCGGCAGACATATGGTGTCGGGTCAATCTGCAGGGTTCTGTCGATTGCGCCATCTGTCTATTATGCAACCGTTGCCAGGCAGAAAAATCCTTGTGTGCGCAGCCAGAAAGACAAAGAGCTGAGCGATGACATCCGTAGAGTGTGGAATGATAATTTCTGCGTCTATGGAGCGCGCAAGGTCTGGCATCAGTTCAAACGTGAAGGTCTGGATGTCGCCCGCTGCACGGTAGAGCGGCTGATGCGCCGGATGGGACTGAAAGGCGTCATTCGTGGCAAGGGGGTCAGAACCACACGGCCAGATCCGGCACGGCCCTGTCCACAGGATCTGGTGCAGCGCCAGTTTCATGCACCAGCCCCTAACAGGCTCTGGGTTTCGGATTTTACTTATGTTTCCACTTGGCAGGGCTTTGTTTATGTAGCCTTCATCATTGATGTGTTTGCCCGGGTCATTGTGGGCTGGCGTGTCTCATCAACGGCCCATACCGACTTCGTGCTGGATGCCCTTGAGCAGGCTCTGTGCCAGAGGCAACCTGAGGGAAAAGTGACCCATCATTCAGATCGCGGCTGTCAGTATGTGTCCATTCGCTACACGCAAAGACTGGCTGAAGCGGGGCTCGTTGCCTCAGTCGGAAGCGTTGGAGATTCCTATGATAATGCCCTCGCGGAGACCATTAACGGGCTCTACAAAACCGAACTCATCTATCGGCAGGGGCCATGGAAAAACAGGGAAGCGGTTGAACTGGCCACACTTAAATGGGTCGACTGGTTCAACAATCGGCGGCTCCTGTCCTCCATTGGAAACATCCCCCCAGCAGAAGCTGAGGCTCGCTTTTATGCTCAGAAGAAATCACATGCATTAGCTGCGTAGTTCAGATAAAAAATGTCTCCACAAAACCCGGGGCAATTCAGACTGATGATCCGTGTTGTGTCTTCCCTGCGCCAGATCACAGGTTTTCGGGTTATGGGGATGTCAGGATCATGGACAAAAACGTAACCTCCATCGGTCCCGGAACGCCGCCCACAGGAGCGAGGGACTGGCGCTGGCTCCGGCCCGCAGCAGAATGTCGCGATAATCGCTGACATAGTGGGACCAGCGCCGCATGAAGGCCCCGGCAAGGGCGGAGGCTGACAGAGTTCTGAGGATGGCCAGATCGGCCTCGGAATGCCAGATATCCAGTGGCATGGGAGACGGTCCTCTCGGCTGAGGAGCCACCGAGCGGACGCGACAAAACATGCCGCGCCAGTCAGGCAGCCCCAAGTTTCTGGTTACATTGAGTTCTCACGCCTTGCGGCATGACCTTATGAAAATTGCAGGGACGCCCCACGCTTCTTGCAGCATGCCTGCCTCACGAGTTTGGCATAGAGACGAGGGGCAAGGTGCCGAAACTAATAGGGAAAAGATGCCGTAGTTCAGGGTGGGGAAATTTCACCACGAATACGAGATATTTCCGTAGACTTTTCGGCCTTCCCCCAAGTAACACACATCTGTCTGACATCCAGCTACGTAATATTTATTAGTGAGATTGGACATGGATAACTGGACTTTCAGACCTTTTAAACTCCGGAATTTTTGTCCAAAATCGTAATGGGCACCGATATCAAACAGGATGTAGGATGGAACTTTGTATGATTCAACATTATCGCCATAAGTCGAACCAATATATCTCATGCCCCAATTAACGCCGATCCCCTCCATAAATGTTGATGGCACTGTATAGTCAGCAAATACCGAAAACATATTACGAGGAACGCGCGGCACATACATGCCCTGTTGCGATATTTTGTCCCCATAATTTGAATCTGTATAAGGATTATACTTTTTATTGGTTAAGTTGCTTTTGGAAAACTGCGTATCTGTGTAGCTATATGATGCCACCAACCTCAAGTTTTTTGTTATATTGGCATTAGCCGATACTTCGAACCCTTGGGATTTGACACGTCCAGCATCCGTACTGCCGCCGTGTACTAGATCACTGATAAGATAATGATCTTCGTCAATATGGAAGGCGGCTGCTGTTAACAATATATCCTGATTAGGAACTTTATATTTCAAGCCTGCTTCAAGTTGTTTTCCTGTAAGTGGCGCAAAAGGTTGACCCAGATAACTAGTCGAAAGTTGCGGAACAAACGATGTAGAATAACTAAAATATGGGGCAAGACCAAAATTAAATTGGTAAATCAGCCCAGCTCGCCATGTAAATGCTGATTGGGGCTGGGGCTTGTTATCTTTATAGGTATGAGTAACGTTTCCATTTCCGTCACTGGTATAAGTTGTTGTGTTATGATCGTAATTTACCCAATCCTGACGCCCTCCCAAAAGTACGGACAAACCTTTCCATTTAATCTGATCTTGAAAATAAATTCCTTCTTGAAAAAAGGAGTAAGGCACTATAGTTTTTTGACCATAACATTTTCCAGATACAATATCAAAACATGGCGTATAATTAGGACGTGGGTTGTACACGTTCATACTTATCGGATAATCATAAGAAGCATCAAAAGCACTAGAGGAATTATAGCTATAATCTCTAAAATCACTCCCTACCACCCACTTATTTTGAACGTGACCTATTTTGAATTTTCCTGTTAAACGTGCATCAAATTGTATTGTATTATTTTTAAGTTTGGATTGCTCTGCATCCACAGAAATATTCTGAACATCAATTGCATGATCCCAAAAGGCGTAATTCGTATTTGACTGTGCGTTATCCCAACGGAACGTTTGATCGAAATTAACAAATTTATTGAAGCGATGATGGAACTGTGATTCCAGCATGGCATCTGTCTTGCTGTACGAATTGAAGTTTGGTAAGCCAAGAAATGTACTGCGTGAAATTCGTGGGATTTCTGAATCTGTAATTAATGTTCCTCGAACTGGCCGGCTAATATCCACTCCATTATTTGGAGTATATTTATACATTCCCAAAAGAGTCCATGATGTATCTTTATCAATATCCCATGTTAAGGAAGAAAGAATTCCCACACGCTGATACTTAACATGATCAGTTTGAGTGCCTTGGGTGACGCCTATCCCTGCCACTCGAAACCTCAGTGTCCCAGATTTATTCACTTTATCACTATAATCAAAAGTCCCTTCATAGCGACCCCAGTTACCGAAACCGACGGAAACTTCGTGAAGTGGGGTTGTAGTTGGCTTTTTCAGGGTTATACCAATCATCCCACCTGGTGTTGTCTGCCCGTACATAACTGACGCAGGCCCATTAACCGCTTCAATTCGTTCTACAAATGCTGTTTCTCCAGATGCTCCCGATGTTCCCATCAGGCCATCCACAAATTGCGTCGTGCTAAATCCACGCTGCTTAATAGAATTTGACCCGTCAGATGCCGCTCCGACATCCCCGGTTCCCAGACTTTCGGCATATATACCAGGAACGTAACGCAAAGCTTGGGCAATCGTTTGTGGCTGTTGGTCAATTATTAGCTGCTTAGTAACTACGTGAATGGAGTTCGGTATCTCCATAATAGACGTGTTCGTTTTAGTCGCAGACATCGTGTTTTCTGCAACGTAACCGACGCCGGGGCCAGTGGGATCCTGATGCGCCAAGGTTCCTCCGACGCGTACAGGACCTAGCGTGATGTTGGCGGAAGCCGGAACGAGCGTCACAACATTTCCTGAAAGACGATAGGTCAGGCCCGTGCCTGCAAGCAACCGGGTCAGTGCCTGCTGCGCAGTCATACGTCCAGCTATACCGGGAGACGATAATCCCTGAATAACAGATGTCTCGACCGAAACCTGCTTTCCAGACTGCGCTCCGAAAGACGTTAGCGCCTTTGCAAGAGATCCTGTTGGAATAGAAAAGCTTTTTGATTGATCAGCAGTCATCGCAGATGAAACCACCGTTTGAGCAAAAGCGCCTGGTGCTCCGGCAACAGAAGCCAGTGCCGAGCTTGTCATCAGAATTGCTGCAATAATTTTTCGGTCAGCACCGACACTCACGTTCCGTCGCAACGGTATTGTTTCCCTTACTGTGCTTTACGTAGCAGGGGACGTGCCGTTAATACGACTGCATTGCAGTTTCATCCCCTACTTGAGCGACGGGTGCCGAGAAATTTTTTTCCCTCTTTTTTATGATCGGATACGAAAAAATTAGAAATCGGAGATAATGACAAACCAAGGCGTCACATGCCTTACGGCTACACCCTCATGAGCCTGCGCCAAGGCGTGCAGGGCTCCGAGTGGGTTATTCAGGTCATAAACCCCTGTAACCCGCCGTGCAGCGAAGTCTGAACTGGCAAGCACAATCATCCCTTTGAAGTAGGGACGAAGTTTTTCCACCACATCAGCCACCGGCTGATCATTAGCAATCAACTGCCCATGTCTCCATGAGGCGATTTCGGTCCCGTCAGCATTCGTACGATGGAAACCGCCCTTCCAGCCTACGTGGATCGCCTGTCCCGCCTGCAAACGCTCTGAAACCCCAAAAGACGGAGAAGCATCTACCTGCACAGCTCCCTGCGCAACCGCAACATCCGTACTATCCACCCCGAAACCGACTTCAAACGCAGTGCCAATATCTGTCGTGCGGACACTATGAGCATCCACGGCAAACGGGCACGTTGCGTCATGTGTCACTTCAAAAAAAGCACGACCTTTCAAAAGACGAATATGCCGTTGTGACCCTTTATAATCCACGACAATAGCACTCTGAGGAGCTAGCTCTACGTCTGTACCATCTGCGAGCCGGATCGACTGTTGTTGGGCCGTGCCTGTTGTATAATCAGCTTGCCACCAAAGAAGAGCGCTCGGAGCTACCAGTAGAACGAGACAGGCGGCGAGCGCCATCCCTGCACCAACTACCGGAACCATTCGCCTCGATAGGATGCGCTGCGATGGCAGAGGAGCTACCTCGTCGGCTACATCTCGCGCTTCAAATACACGGATGGCAGCACCTTCATTCGCCGCTGCGGGACCAATCAGATCATAGGCTTGCGCGGTCTCGGTCCAGGCTTTTCTATTGGCTGGGTGAGCGGAAAGCCATTCAGCGAAACGGGTGCGAAGATCGGGATCATCAGGCTCATCTTCCAAAAAGATAAGCCAGTCAGTTGCTTCCCTTATTGCCCGTTCGTCTTCGCTCTCTATCCCTGCCGTCATCCCTCTCCCGATACTCAAGCATCATGTTGGCCGTCACATGTCCGAACATGGACGAAGTCAGTCCCTACTTCATAAACGAAGCAGCGTAGATTTTTTTCTATAATGATTTATGGGAACGACTTCAGGCGTCTCCGGCAATGGGCAACGCCTTCGGCGATCAGAGTATGGGCACGTGTTACAGAGATTCCCAGCCGTGCGGCCACCTCCCTGGTCTTCAATCCTTCAAGACGGTGCAATTCCACGGCTATTCTTGTGCGCTCTGGGAGTTCTGCAAGAGCATCCCGCACAATGGCCAGTTGCTGGCGATGCAGAATCTCGACTTCCGGAACGGCCCGCTCATCTGGCTGAAGATGAGTTGTCTCGCTTCCATTGTCAGAAATCACATAACGGCTACGGCTGATATGTGCCCGTCTGCCATCAAGAGCAATATTTCGGACAATGCGAAAGAGATAGCGTAACGGTTCACGAACAAAATTCGGATCAGCCTGAGAGGCAGTCGAGAAACGAACCCACGCTTCCTGAACGATATCCTCGCTTTGCGTCGTAGTTCCCGTGACAGCGGTCGCATAGTCGACCAGCCGTTTACGGTTCTGCACGAACAGGCTCAGATTGTCCTTCTCGCTGTCCAAAGGTGCGCTGTCCACTTCATCACGCGGTCATACGAATCCGCTTCACCAAATTTAAGAACCATTCTTATTTGGTAGCTACGTGAGGACGTCAGGGAAGGCAAGGAGAAGGTTCGCGGATCGGCTCTGTGCTGTGTGGCGTGGTCCGATTCTTACCCTTCCCTGCCCTCCTCCGTCACACCCCACACGGCCGAAAACTACGCGTTTTTTCTCCGCCGTTTGATTCCTATATGATTCCAGTTGTGGGTCCGGAACGCAGAAAGCCCGCTCTATGAGCGGGCTAACAACTTGATTTCATTTGGAAATTTTGGTTGCGGGGATAGGATTTGAACCTATGACCTTCAGGTTATGAGCCTGACGAGCTACCGGGCTGCTCCACCCCGCGGTTGTGATTGTGTTGAAATTTGTAGGGGTAGTAAGTTTTGGCAGGGTGGATTGGAAGACCTGGCGGCGACCGACTTTCCCGTGGCTTAAGCCACAGTATCATAGGCGCTGGGGGTTTTCACGGCCGAGTTCGGGATGGGATCGGGTGGATCTCTCCCCGCCATGGCCACCAGGTCATCCAGTCCACCCTGTAAGGGTGTGTGGAAGACGGTTGGTAGAAGAAGTAGGCGTATATATGGATGATTTCTGTGCACGGGCTGTCCTTTTAAGGGGACAGTAAGAGAGTGAGCCTATTGGGTGATTAGGACCAGTTAGCTGCACGTGTTACCACGCTTTCACACCTGGCCTATTAACGTGGTGGTCTACCACGACCCTCAGGGAGACCTAGTTTTGAGGTGGGTTTCCCGCTTAGATGCTTTCAGCGGTTATCCCTTCCATACTTAGCTACCCGGCGGTGCCGCTGGCGCGACAACCGGTGCACCAGAGGTATGTTCATCCCGGTCCTCTCGTACTAGGGACAAATCCTCTCAAGTCTCCAACATCCACGGCAGATAGGGACCGAACTGTCTCACGACGTTCTAAACCCAGCTCACGTACCACTTTAATCGGCGAACAGCCGAACCCTTGGGACCTGCTCCAGCCCCAGGATGTGATGAGCCGACATCGAGGTGCCAAACCTCCCCGTCGATGTGGACTCTTGGGGGAGATCAGCCTGTTATCCCTAGAGTACCTTTTATCCGTTGAGCGATGGCCCTTCCACGCGGGACCACCGGATCACTATGGCCGACTTTCGTCTCTGCTCGAGCTGTCACTCTCGCAGTCAGGCGGGCTTATGCCATTGCACTCAACAGCCGGTTTCCGACCGGCCTGAGCCCACCATCGCGCGCCTCCGTTACACTTTGGGAGGCGACCGCCCCAGTCAAACTGCCCACCATACAGGGTCCCGGATCAGGCTAACTGACCACGGTTAGACATCAGAAAAATTCAGGGTGGTATTTCAAGGATGGCTCCACAGGAACTGGCGCCCCTGCTTCAAAGCCTCCCACCTATCCTACACAGAATGTCTCTGATGCCACTGTAAAGCTGCAGTAAAGGTTCATAGGGTCTTTCCGTCTGACCGCGGATACCCCGCATCTTCACGGGGAATTCAATTTCGCTGAGCCGATGCTGGAGACAGCGGGGAAGTCGTTACGCCATTCGTGCAGGTCGGAACTTACCCGACAAGGAATTTCGCTACCTTAGGACCGTTATAGTTACGGCCGCCGTTTACCGGGGCTTCAATTCAGTGCTCTCACACCTCCTCTTAACCTTCCGGCACCGGGCAGGCGTCAGACCCTATACGTCGTCTTTCGACTTCGCAGAGTCCTGTGTTTTTAATAAACAGTCGCTACCCCCTGGTCTGTGCCACCCGCCAATGGTTGCCCACCAACGGGTCTCGCTTATCCCGAAGTTACACGAGCAATTTGCCTAGTTCCTTCAGCATCGTTCTCTCAAGCGCCTTGGTATTCTCTACCAGTCCACCTGTGTCGGTTTCGGGTACGGTCTATACGCCAGAGCTATTTCCTGGAATGCTCCAAAAGCCAGGTCAATCCGTTAAGACCTGACAACATATCGCATTCGTCACTTCTGGCAGGTACAGGAATATTCACCTGTTTCCCATCGACTACGGCTCTCGCCCTCGCCTTAGGGGCCGACTAACCCTGCGTGGATTAACCTTGCGCAGGAACCCTTGGACTTTCGGCGACAGTGTTTCTCGCACTGTTTGTCGCTACTCATGTCAGCATTCGCACTTCCGATATCTCCAGAGAGGGTCACCCCGTCTCCTTCACTGACTTACGGAACGCTCCGCTACCGCGCATATCATAGATATGCACCCACAGCTTCGGCACGTGGCTTGAGCCCCGTTACATTTTCGGCGCAGGGTTTCTATTAGACCAGTGAGCTATTACGCTTTCTTTAAAGGATGGCTGCTTCTAAGCCAACCTCCTGGTTGTTATGGAATCCCCACATCCTTTCCCACTTAGCCACGATTTGGGGGCCTTAGCTGGTGGTCTGGGCTGTTTCCCTCTCGACAATGGACCTTAGCACCCACTGTCTGTCTGCCAGGCTATACTTCCGGGTATTCGGAGTTTGGTTGGGTTTGGTAAGGCTTTGGGCCCCCCTAGCCCATCCAGTGCTCTACCCCCCGGGGTAACCACCTGACGGTCTACCTCAATAGATTTCGCGGAGAACCAGCTATCTCCGAGTTTGATTGGCCTTTCACCCCTAGCCACAGCTCATCCCCGACTTTTTCAACAGGCGTGGGTTCGGCCCTCCAGTGCGTGTTACCGCACCTTCAGCCTGGCCATGGCTAGATCACTCGGTTTCGGGTCTTCTGCCAGCAACTATGCGCCCTATTCAGACTCGCTTTCGCTACGCCTACACCTATCGGCTTAAGCTCGCTGCAAACAGAAACTCGCTGACCCATTATACAAAAGGTACGCCGTCACCCCATAAGAGGCTCCGACTGCTTGTAGGCATCCGGTTTCAGGTCTCTTTCACTCCCCTCGTCGGGGTGCTTTTCACCTTTCCCTCACGGTACTTGTTCGCTATCGGTCACTAGGGAGTATTTAGGCTTGGAGGGTGGTCCCCCCATGTTCAGACAGGGTTTCACGTGCCCCGCCCTACTCAAGCATTCTCAAAGACACTACACATACGGGACTGTCACCCACTATGGTCAGCCTTTCCAGACTGTTCTGCTTCTTCTTCAAAAATGACTGGCCTGTTCCGCGTTCGCTCGCCACTACTAGCAGAATCTCAATTGATGTCTTTTCCTCCAGGTACTGAGATGTTTCAGTTCCCCGGGTTCGCCTCGTAACCCTATGTATTCAGATCACGATACCCATCGCTGGGTGGGTTGCCCCATTCGGAAATCTGCGGATCAATGCCTGCTCGCGGCTCCCCACAGCTTATCGCAGCGTGCTACGTCCTTC
>NZ_CP030871.1:2477500-2630000 GCF_003323795.1 Acetobacter sp. JWB
GAATAACCTAGCAGATCTTCCTAAACCCGCCAAGACTACTCCGTCTCGGTGAAGCAGCTTCTACACCCCACCATAATATAACGTCAATCCCTAAAATCAGAAAAAATGTAACCACTTGAAAATAAACAATATCCTTACAAAAACCCGATTCCGTTATCCGAATCAGATCAACTGAAATCTCGCCCACAATCTTGAAACCAACGCGTAAACTCAGGAATACCCTCTTCCAATGTGGTTTGCGGGGTCCATCCTGTTAGCTGTTGAATGGCCGTAATATCGGCCCATGTCTTTTCCACATCAGATTCAGGACGCGGCAGATAACGGATTGCAGCTTTACGCCCCAAAGTCTGCTCCAACAGCTCTACCAAATACTTCACCGGTTCTGGATGATGGTTCCCTATATTAAGCACACGCGGTTCTGCTGCTGGGGGTGCTTGCTCGTACACTGCCAGCACTGCGGCAACCACATCATCAATATATGTAAAATCCCGTGCCAAAGATGCTCCCTCATAAAGGGTAACATCCCGCCCCTCCGTAATCGCACGGGCAAAACTGTAATAAGCCATGTCCGGCCGCCCCCACGGACCATACACCGTAAAAAACCGCAGGCCTGTTTGAGGGATATTATACAGATGGCTATAGGCGGATGATGCCAGTTCAGCCGCGCGCTTTGTAACGGCGTAAAAAGATCCCGGATGATCTACAGGATCTGTTTCTGAAAACGGTAATTTACGATTACGCCCATATACAGAAGACGACGAAGCATACACAAAGTGCTTTAGGGCTGGCAGTTCACGCGCAAATTCCAGCATCGCTACATGGCCGCGCACATTGGAATCTGCAAAGATATAAGGGTCTTTCAACGAGTAGCGCACACCTGCTTGCGCTGCAAAATGAAAGATACCCTCTATATTGGGGGCTTTCTTTTGTAGCTCTTGCAAATTTTCTGGCTGATCCAGATCGCAGTAATAAAAAGAAAACTGTGGATGCGCCTCAAGCAGAGCAAGGCGCGCCTGCTTGAGTTGGGGATTATAATAACCGTTCAGATTATCAACCCCGATCACCTGCTCGCCACGCGCCAAAAGAGCCTGCGTGACATGGAAGCCGACAAACCCAGCGGCTCCAGTTACCAAAAGTGTCAAAATGTATTGCCCCACGCCGCAGGGCAACTTTTTGGCCCCACCCATGATTACTGCAGAATCTCAGCCGCAAAAGCGGCTGTTAATTAAAGCTTTTTACCTAAAGATGGTGCTTCCACCTTATCGCCTACAGTAATGCCAAACTTGGCAGTTACCCCCCCTGCCAGCTCGAGCGTAGCAGCTACCGGGCCATGACTACTGATTCGTGCCAAGCTGCGTGGCACTGCATTTTCTGTAATGGCCTGAATACGATGATCCGCATCTATAAAAACAATATCCAGCGGAATCAGCGTATTTTCCATCCACATGTCACTCTGCTGTGGTGTTTTCCACACAAAAAGCATGCCAGAGTTTTCTGGCAGATGTTGGCGGAACATTTCCCCCACCTGCTGCTCACGCGGAGTTTTTGCCAACTCAACTGAAAAAACATGCCGCCCACTGGGGGAAACTATAGCCAATTCTTCCCGCTGTAATTCAGCCTGAGCGTGTGTTGGCTCTCCCGTTTCTTCTGCATAAGCAGGTAAGAGAGAACCCGCGGCACCGCCGATCATGCAGGCTGCCATCAGCCCCAACAGTTTTTTTGTCAGCACCTTATCTGTTCTCCTCGGTCCCATCATCTTTGCAGAAATGGATTACTGGCACGTTCTGCCCCTAATGTCGTCAACCCGCCATGCCCAGGCACGATAACAATATCATCCCCTAAAGGAAGTAGTTTTTCCTTTATGCCTTGAATAAGCTGTTGGCTATTACCGTATGCAAAATCGGTTCTACCTATTGTTCCTCTAAAAAGAACATCTCCCCCAAAAGCAAAACGGGCCTTTTCATCCACAAATACAACATGCCCGGGCGTATGCCCCGGAACATGCACAACACGAAATGTACATCCTAGATAGTTCAGACTTTCACCATCTTGGGTGAAACGGTCAACATCTGCATTTTCTAAATCTGAAAGCCCAAAATGCCGAGCTTGCTCTACAATGGATTGGAGCAAAAATTGATCATGAATATTCGGCCCAATGACATCTGGCCGCGTTACCTGCGTATTTTCCAACCCACGACACAAAGCCGCCACCCCTCCGGCATGATCTAGATGACCATGCGTGAGCAGAATGGCTTCTACTTCCAGTATATTTTTTTTTAAGAAATCCAGCAGGACATTCGCATCTCCACCTGCATCTACAATAACGGCTTTACGTGTTTTTTCATTCCACAGAACAGAGCAATTCTGCCGAAATGGCGTAACCGGCACGATACGCAACTGCATATCCGGGTAATTGACGTGCATGCCTTATTCCTCTTGTTCTCTATAAATTATCTAAAGAATGCTTTTATGAGTTTTACACAAAAAAAAGCTGCCAGAACCAGTGTCTGGCAGCTTTTTATACAGCAAAAATGCTCTGCTTATTGAGGCAGCACCCAGCCTGTTTCTGGAATATCAAAGTGCTTACGCAATTCATGCGCAGGCACGTTGGTTAGATCCTTAGTGAAGGTTTTGATAATCTTTGCCGTTGCAGGCTTGCTCAGATGCGTCTTGATTTCATGAATAATTGGTGCCGGAGCAGCCACCACAAACCCATCAACCTTGCCGCCATGCGCAATCATGCTGTTCATGCGGTCTGCCACAACGCGGGCAAAAGCATCTTTCGCATCATCCGCCGGGGTAGAGCCAGAAGGCATTTTACCCGGAGTACCTTCATGGCCACGCGTGTCAAAATCCTGCACATCGCGCATTTCGCCTTCTGCATCATGCAGAAAACGCACTTTGCCACCATCTGCAACAACATAAACTACCAGGCCATCTCTTGCTTCCGTCATGGAATACATCCTTTTCAAATCACTCTATCAGCCTGCCAGCATGCCGTATTATGCGACATTTAACCACCAGCGCTGCTGCGCTGCTGATGTGCAGTCTGCGTGCTGAGTGATATAGGATTGAGGCATGACAATTCCACCCTTCTTTTCCCAACTTGTTACTCCTCTGGATCATGCCCTGCTCTGGGCCCGTCAGGGCCAAGCCGTTGCCATTGCAACCGTAACAGGCACATGGGGGAGTTCCCCCCGCCCCCCCGGCAGCAATATGGTCATGAGCAAAAATGGCCTTATGGAAGGTTCCGTGAGTGGCGGCTGTGTGGAAACAGATGTCATGCTCCACGCACAAGAAATTATGGAAGGGCAAGCACCAACCGTTCTTTCCTATGGTGTGAGCAGTGCCAAGGCGTGGGAAGTCGGGTTGGCCTGCGGAGGCACACTGGATGTTATGGTAGAAGCCGTTCAAAGCCCTGCCTGCCCAACCGGAACATGGCCGCTACACCTGCTAGAACAGATATGCGATCTTCAAGCGGCTCGAAAAGCCGCAGTGTTGGTGCGCAGCTTGGATGGCAAGCAGCACATTCTTGCACAGGAACACCAAAAAAGCACTTTCGAAGAGCTTCCACCATTCGTGAAAGAAGTCGCCTTTCACCAGCTACAAGAAGGGCGCTGCGCAGCAATAGAAGAAGCTCTTGGGCAAAAATGGTTTGTGCAACCCATTATTCCGCCACCTCGGCTTCTTATAGTGGGCGCTGTGCATATTGCGCAGTATCTTGCTCGCTTGGCGCAGATAACCGGCTTTTCTCCCATCGTCATAGACCCGCGTGAAGCACTGGCGACAGCAGACCGCTTTCCGGGTCTGGAAAGTGGAAACACCCTTATTACAGAATGGCCGGATGAAGCTCTGGAAATCTTAGGGGTTGATAGCATGACTGCCATCGTGACCCTAACGCATGATGCCAAACTAGATGACCCCACACTTGAAGCAGCCCTGAAAAGCCCAGCTTTTTATATTGGTGCTTTGGGGTCTCGCAAAACACAGGCGAGTCGGTTGCAACGCTTGCAAACTCTTGGCTTTACCGAGCAGGATCTCAAACGCATACGCGGCCCAGTTGGCTTAGCTATTGGTGCAGTGGGAGCTGAGGAAATTGCTCTTTCTATTATGGCGGAAATTGTTGCTACCCGCCGCCATGCCCCCTTATCAGACATTCGCGGGTGGTAAAACCTGCGTTTCTGCCAGGAACATGGGCCTGCGTGCTATGCGCAGGCCGTTCTGCCCGTACTGCCCCAGCCCACAAATTATTGGCTCCGGACGCTACCGGGCAACCTATGCTGGTGCAGACACTCAAAAATATTCTCAACAGCAAAGCTGAAACTGTTCTGGCCCTTCTACCGCCAGACCAGCCAGAGCTTGAAACCATTGTGCAAGCGCATTTCTCCCACTCCTTGAAAGCAGATAGGCTACAGCTACAAACTGTTTTGAATGCGCGCTTGGGCCTTTCCGCTTCTCTGCATGCAGGTGTTCAGGCTGCTCAAGCAGGAAATGCACAAAGCCTTCTTATGTGTCTGGGCGACATGCCTCTGGTTTCCACAACGCTGTTGAACACACTGTTGGAGAACCAGAATCAATATGCTCCTGCCGCCACCGCACCGTTACGAGACGGCAAGGCTGGAAATCCTGTTGTCTGGAATCCATCACAATTCAGTAAATTGCTCCAGATTACGGGGGATCAGGGCGGCCGGGCTGTTTTACGCAGTCTGGGCGCTGATATACGCCTCATTCCAGCCAATTCTACCGAATTGGTCGATTTTGATACGCCAGAACGGCTGAAAATATATCAGCAGATGGCTTTTCCTGGCAGTTGACCAGACGGACACACCCTCCGACAATTCACAACAGACCGTAAGTTTTCACTGAACGGTCGTTTTATCTGTTTTTCAACAAGGTCTCACCATGAGCAAAATTCTACGCACTAACCCCAACCCCATTCTTTCTGCTGCGGTTGAATATCACGGCTTTATTTTCACGCAGGGTGTTGTTGCCCGCAATCTGGATCAGGATGTTGAAGGCCAGACACGTGATGTGCTGGAACAGATTGACACACTGCTAGAGCAGCACGGCACAGATAACACCCGCATTCTGCAAGCTCAGATCTGGGTTAAAGACATTAATGACCGTGACAAGCTGAATAAAATCTGGAGCGCTTGGCTGCCAGAAAATATGGCCCCTGCCCGCGCTTGTGTTCAGGCTGTGATGGCTGACCCACGTATCCTTGTGGAAATCATGGTCACCACCACAAAATAAGCCCTTAATATTGACCAGTTGGTGATGTGAGAAAACGTGGCATTCATGCAACATTCCTCCGAATCATCACCAACTGGTGCGTGTTCCCTATTCTCTTAAACAAAGGCTGGAATGAAACGGAATCAGGCGAATTTATGACGTAATGTAGGATAAAAATCCTATTTTTCCTTTCTGATACCCATCAATGAAGCAAAGAGTAACTTTAACGATTTTGGTGCGCAATGAACGCTTGCCTGATCTGCATGGATGTTTAATACCTGAACCCGAACATTGCAGTACCCCAACTCACGGCAAATGCGATCAGGAAAGGTAAGCACAATGCGGCACGGACGGTCCGGAATTTTTAAACTGAAGCTGGCCGTTTTGTCTTTTCTGTCCGTTTCTGCCTTTACTGCTTCTGCATCTGCCCGCACCCATCATGCCGCCGCTCACCATAGCGGTGTACATAAAATTGTATTTTCTGCATCCGGCCATGCGGCAGGCCGATACGCAGGTGGCCGCTGGCACCCATCTGCGGGGCGTTATCGTTCCGGGTATTATGGTGGACACGTTATTCAGTGCGTTGCTTATGCCAAATCTGCATCTGAAGTGGTGCTGCATGGCAATGCGCGTGATTGGTGGCATAACGCAAGTGGCGTTTATGACCGTGGCCATGCACCAGAAGCAGGTAGTGTGCTGAACTTCCGTGCAACACGCCGCATGCCTTTGGGCCATGTTGCTGTTGTGCGCAATGTTGTAGATAACCGCACCATTATGATTGATCAGTCACACTGGGCACAGGCAGGCATCAGCCGCAACGTAGCCGTGATTGACGTTTCTCCAAACAATGATTGGTCTGCCGTTCGTGTAGCCCTTAACAATCATTCTGGTGGTTTCGGGTCCATCTATCCAACTTACGGCTTTATTTATGCACGCCACCCTGGTGCAGAACGGAACATGCAGCAGGAAGTTATGACAGCATGGGCCAAGAAAGGCACCACCACGCAGCTGGCACAGGCTCCGGCAACACCTCGCCAGATCTCTGCCGGTCAGGAAGATCCGAATATTGCCTTTGATGATAACAACTGAAACCAACCTTTAGTTTCTTTGCAGAATCTTCTTTTCAACGCCCGGCTTTGTCGGGCGTTTTTTATTGCCTTTTCCATAACAAGAAACTCTTACACAGAGCATAAAAAAAGGGGAGCAACCTCCTTTGGTTGCGCCCCTTTCTTAGTAACCATCAGAAACGATTAGCTTATTCCATCCATTCAGCAATATCTGGACAAGAGCAAACTAGGTTTCTGTCACCATATACGTTGTCAATTCGGCCTACAGGTGGCCAATATTTGGTAGAAAGCTGCACATTACCGGGGAAACACGCTTCCTGCCGTGTATAAGGATGCGTCCATTCCGTTGCTGTTAGTGCAAGACCTGTATGAGGGGCATGACGCAACACTGCATCTTCTGCCGTAACCTTACCACTTTCAACTGCACGCACTTCCTCACGTATAGCCAGCATGGCATCGCAAAAACGATCCAGCTCCGCTTTTCCTTCAGATTCGGTTGGCTCGATCATGAATGTGCCGGCCACCGGAAAGCTGACTGTTGGCGCATGAAAACCGTAATCCACCAAACGCTTGGACATATCATCCACAGTAACGCCTGTTGTATTCTTGATCGGTCGTAAATCCAGAATACATTCATGCGCAACGCGCCCATGTGCCCCTTCGTAAAGCACAGGGTACGCATCTTTCAGGCGGCTCACAATATAATTGGCGTTCAGAATAGCCACCTGCGTAGCCCGTTTTAGGCCTTCATCTCCCATTAAGCGAATATAAGCCCATGAGATCGGCAGAATAGAAGCTGATCCAAAAGGAGCAGCGCTTACAGCCATAGCAACATCTACATCTGCCGGGTTTCCGGGCAGATAAGGTGCCAAATGTGCCCGCACACCAATTGGCCCCATACCCGGGCCACCGCCACCATGTGGAATGCAGAAAGTTTTATGCAGGTTAAAGTGACTAACATCCCCACCGTAGTCTGCCGGGCGTGCAAGCCCAACCTGAGCATTCATGTTGGCGCCATCCACATATACCTGCCCACCGGCTGAGTGCACCAGATCACAGATTTCACGCATGTTTTCTTCAAACACGCCATGAGTAGAAGGATAAGTGATCATCACTGCGGCCAGATCATTCGCATGCGCCTTTATTTTCTCACGCATGTCTTCCAGATCAATGTTGCCGCCTGCATCACACTTTACCACCACAACCTTCATGCCCGCCATTTGGGCAGAAGCTGGGTTGGTACCATGCGCAGAAGCCGGAATTAAACAAACTGTCCGATGCCCTTCCCCACGCCCCTGATGATACGCACGAATAACAAGCAAACCTGCATATTCCCCCTGCGCGCCAGAATTAGGTTGGAAGGAAACAGCATCATAACCGCTAATAGCACACAGCCACTTTTCCAGATCCTGCAAAAGAACCTGATACCCTTTTGCCTGATCTGCCGGTGCAAACGGATGAATGTCACAAAAACCAGACCACGTAATGGGCAGCATTTCCACCGTGGCGTTCAGCTTCATGGTACAAGAACCCAGCGGAATCATTGTCCGATCCAACGCCAGATCCTTGTCTGACAAGCGCCGCAGGTAACGCAGCATATCCGTTTCTGAACTACAGGAGCGGAACACAGGCTGCGCCATAAAGCCAGACTGGCGGCGCACACCATCAGGCAATGCTGTGGAAGCCGCCACAAGCGCCTGCGCCATTTTTTCTACACGCCCGTGTTCAGCGCAAAAAACAGACCATACAGCGTAAACAGTTTCCGGCGTGCTGGTTTCATCCAGACTGATGCCAATACGGCCATTCCCTGCATGACGCAGATTCATGCCAGCAAAACGCGCACGTTCCAGAAGGTCAACAGCACCTTCGCCTACATTCACCGTCAGCGTGTCAAAAAATGCGGTTGTTTCAACAGTTACGCCCAGTGCGCGCAAACCAGCGGCCAGTGTCGCAGCCAGACCATGAATGCGCTGTGCAATTGCCTTCAGACCTTCTGGGCCATGATAAACGGCATACATGCCCGCAATAACAGCCAGCAACACCTGCGCCGTGCAGATATTGGATGTCGCTTTTTCACGTCGGATATGCTGTTCACGCGTTTGCAGGGCAAGACGATAGGCCGGGCGCCCAGCACTATCGACCGATACCCCAACCAAACGCCCCGGCATGCTCCGTTTATAGGCATCCCGCACAGCCATATAAGCTGCATGCGGCCCACCATACCCCATGGGAATACCAAAGCGCTGGGTAGAACCAATAGCAATATCCGCCCCCAGTTCACCGGGAGAAGCCAGCAACGTTAAAGCCAGCGGATCTGCCGCCATAACAGCAATACCCCCCGCGGCATGCAGGCTTTCTATCTGCTTTTGCGGGTTTGCAATCTGGCCGGATGTGCCGGGATATTGGAAAATGGCTCCAAATACGTTTTGGGCATCCAAATCTATTTCAGGCTGCCCAATCTGGAGCGTAATGCCCATAGGTTCCGCACGGGTTTTCAACACAGCAATTGTCTGCGGGAGACATTCTGCATCTACAAAAAAGACGCTGGACTTAGAGGTTGCAACCCGGCGAGCCAACGCCATGGCTTCTGCCGCTGCTGTTGCTTCATCTAGCAGAGAAGAGTTGGCGATATCCAACCCTGTCAGTTCTGTAATCATGGTTTGGAAGTTCAACAGGGCTTCCAGACGCCCTTGGCTGATTTCTGGCTGATACGGCGTGTAAGCTGTGTACCAAGCCGGATTTTCCAGAATATTCCGCTGGATAACAGCGGGCAGCACCGTACCGTAATACCCTTGCCCGATCAGGGATGTCATAACCTGATTTTGTCCGGCCAGTTCACGCAGGCGTGCAAGAACCTGTGTTTCCGTCCATCCAGCACCGAGCCCCAAAGGCTGTGTGGCACGAATGGAAGCTGGAAGTGTCTGATCTATCAGATCATCCAAGGAGGCCGCACCAACAACACGCAACATTTCGGCCTGATCTGCCACAGTCGGGCCAATGTGGCGCGTAGCAAACGCCTCACCTTCAGCTTTTAAGGCAGCAAAAGCGGGAAGATCTTCAATATTCTGTTGGGAACGTGCATCCGAACCGGGAGCAAGGGAGAACATGCAGAAATTTTTCCTGAACAAGACCTGTTTGGAACAGGCCATTTTTTCCAATCAGGCAGAAATCAGCCTACAAAAGCTGCATATGCTGCGGCATCCATCAGCCCAGAAAGCTGATCTGGATTAGCAACGCGAAATTTGACAATCCAACCTTCGCCTTCAGGGTCAGAGCTTACCCGTGCTGGATCATCAGCCAGTGCTGCATTGCTTTCCAAAACCTCACCATCAACTGGCGCGTAAATATCGGAAGCCGCCTTAACGGATTCCACAACTGCGATGGATTCCCCAGCTTTGACTTCCGTGCCCGATGGGCGGGCTTCAATAAACACCAGTTCACCCAGTTCATCAGCCGCATGGCGAGTGATGCCCACGGTTGCTGTTGCACCCTCAACGCGCAGCCATTCGTGTTCTTTTGTGAAATACAGGGTCATTTCTCAATTTCTCCAGTTAAGCGTAAATTAATGTATCAACGGCCTAGCGTTTGAAATGCGCTGGCACAAAAGGCAGTGCACTCACGATGGAAGGTACAGAACGCCCCCGCAATTCAGCAAAAATGGTGTGCCCTATTTGGGTATCATTGCTTGCCACATAGCCCATCGCCACCGGGCCACCTACTGTGGGGCCAAATGCACCAGACGTTATCTTGCCGATATGCGTGGCAAATTCTGCATCTGCATATAAAGGTGCATCATGGCGCACAGGCGCACGCCCCTCCGGCCGCAATCCAACGCGGCGGCGGCTTACACCATTTTCAAGCTGGCCAAGAATAATATCGGCACCCGGAAAACCACCTGCACGCGCGCCACCATTGCGGCGAGACTTCTGGATAGACCATTCAAGCGCGGCCTCAACCGGAGTAGTGGTTGTATCAATATCCGCCCCATACAAGCACAGCCCGGCTTCAAGCCGCAGGCTGTCTCGGGCACCTAAGCCAATCAGTTTGACGTTTGGCTGTTCTAGCAGTTTACGGGCAACCCGATCTGCATCCTTGGCGGAAACAGAAATTTCAAACCCATCTTCTCCCGTATAGCCGGAACGGGAAATAACACAGCGGGCACCGTCTACATCCAGCGTACGCACATCCATGAACATCATCTTGCGCACATCTTCAGCAAATGCTGCCAAAACTTGTTCAGCTTCCGGCCCCTGCAAGGCAAGCAATGCGCGATCTTCCTGCGGCTCTACAACGCATTCTGCCACCAGTGCAGATTGCAGAAGCTCAAGATCAGCCTCCTTACATGCGGCGTTAACAACCAGCAGCAGACCATCTTCCAGACGCGCCACCATCAGATCATCCAGAATACCGCCTTCGGCATTGGTAAACTGGGTATAACGCTGGCGGCCATGTTTAAGGGCAGCAATATCTGCTGGCACCAATTTTTCCAGCGCCAGAGCCGCATTATCTACATCCCCCGAACGCGGGCGCAGCAGCACTTGCCCCATATGGGAGACATCAAACAGACCAACATGCTCACGCACATGCCGATGCTCGGCCATAATGCCATCTGCATACTGCAAAGGCATGGCATAACCCGCAAACGGCACCATTTTGCCGCCGGATTCTTCATGCAATGAATAGAGGGGAGTATGAAGGAGAGTATCGGTGCCCATGCACGCCGCCTTGCCAAAAAAGCCGGAACCCACTGCAATCTGACAGACACATCAGCACAACACGAGGCTCCGGATTACATAATCCGCTGCCCCTTCTGTGCTTTTGCCTGAGATCGCTATCCCGTCGGCGGGTGCGATTGCACCTCTCTCCAGAAGTTTTAAAACGCAGGGTCCTTCTGCCTGAGAGTTTCCGGGGCGGTTGCTCCTTCGGCGCTGGCTAAGCCAGTCTCTCCCTCTGCGTTAAAGAACCGTGACATCATTTCGCTTTCAAGTCAATCACGGCCCCTATTATGCGTATTACCCCGCAGCTTTGGGCAAATGCTTGGCAATATAAGGCGGTAGATTAAACGAACCTACGTGGATTTCAGGCGTCCAGTACTGGGTTTTTTCCAAAATACCGGCTTCCTGAGCACGGGCACGCACCTGCTCTACATCCTGCGCTTGCAGGTTGCGACCTTTGCTGGCGATCCCCAGTGTCATAAACCCACCTACATAAGTTGGCACAGCAGCCACATAGGCAGATACATGCGGAAAAAATTTTGCACGCCGCACACTGGTTTCATGCAGTTCATCCGCCTGCATAAACGGCACACCGCACTGGTTTACAATCAGCCCTTCGGCGGTAAGGATACGTGCGCAATGTTCGTAAAATGAATCTGTAAACAGCACTTCGCCCACACCTATCGGGTCTGTGCTATCAACAATAATCACGTCAAACGAGGCATCATCTGCGCGGGCAACGTAATCTATTCCATCCCCCACAATCACTTCTGCCCGCGGATTATTCCACGCATCACCGGCAATAGATGGCAGATGCTGTTTTGAAAGCTCTATAACAGCACCATCAATTTCCACCATCACAGCTTTTTCGATGCCGGGATGTTCCAGAACGCGGCGCAGTACCCCGCCATCCCCTGCGCCAATAATCAGTACTTTTTTCGGGTTGGGGTGAGTAAACAGCGGAACATGCGTAAGCATTTCCTGATAAACAAATTCATCCTTTTCGGTAATCTGCACCACGCCATCCAGCATGAGCACACGACCGTGGGATTCACTTTCAAAAACAACAATATCCTGAAACGGGCTTCGCGTGCGGGCCAGTTCCTTTACCACACGGAAGTGCTGCCCCCAGTTATCATATAGGGTTTCTTCAATCCATGTTTCAGCCATACCAGCCTTATCTTCCCACATACGTCATGAGCTGCACTGATACAGCCCTTTTACAGAACTGTATCAGCACGACGATCAAACAGAGTTTTACAACTTTAAGAAAAACAGCCTTTAGGCAACCACGCGGCCACGGCGTTCTTCATCCACCTCAAGCCGTTTGGCCTGAAAGAGACGCTGCATAACAGGGATGGACAGGTGCGGATCACACGCACCACACATAAAGATGTCCACCGCAGCAAAGTTGCGTTCTGGCCATGTGTGAATGGAAATATGGCTTTCAGCCAGCACCACCACGCCAGAAACACCCCCATTGGGTGAAAAATGATGGAAATGACTGTGCAGGATTGTGGCCCCGGCAGCACGCGCTGCTTCGCACAGTGTTGTGTCGATCTTTTCTGGATCATCCAGATTTGTGGCGCCCCACATATCGACAAGCAGGTGAGTACCTGCAAACTTCTCGCCATTCTTTTCGACGAAGTAATCTTTACGCTCTTCGTCAGCAGACGAGACCGGAACAGAAAATGCCTGGTTATTGCTCGGGTGTTCCGAGACCATCCCCAGTTGAGCAAGTGCGTTCATAGACGTACCCCCAAACCAGTAGACAGCCTGTTGGGCAAAAATTGCCCCCTTGGGCCAAGAGCGCGCTTGGTAAGACCCCTGCGCCTGCGTTGCAAGCATTATTTACGTGTTTCATAAATTTTTCAGAAACACACCGCCCCAAAATATAGAATAATCAACGCTCTGTAGAATAATGCACAGTTTGTTTCACAAGCATGTCAAGCTGACGATCGCGCTCTTTTCCCAGCGTTCGCCCTGCTAACCAAGCCTTTAAACGCTGCAAGGTATCTGCATCATGTGCGGCTGCAGAATCGGTGGCAAGCTGCATGGCAAGGTCTTGCTGCGGTTCTGTTAAAGGCCCTGTTTCTGGTAAAGCACGACTGGCCAAGCGGCCCACCACGCGCACAGCATCTGCCCATTGCTTGCCTTGCTCATACAATTGCCCGCGCAGTTCTAAACCAGTGTCGGATTCATCATCCGCCAGTAAGGCCAATGCCCCAGCCCTATCCCCCTTGGTAAGCGCAAGATGCGCTTCATCATAATGGCGGCGGGCAGCCATATCCTCCGGCAAGCCGGGAACAGTGCTTTGTTCCAATGCTTCCATGGCGGCATTCACATTTCCCGCCTTGAAAGCTGCCTGAACAATCTGCTCCTGTATTTCTGCGCGTGCTACCGGATCAGCCGTCAACACAACGGCTTGTTTGAACGCCATAACAGCAGCTTCGGCTTGCCCTATCTGCAATAGAAGCGTTCCGTAACCTCTTAACAGTTTTGCCTTAGATGTATTCTCTTCCAGTAAAGGCAATTGGGTCTGCAAAATATGCACCCGTTGCTCTGCGGATAACGCCCCATCCTCTCCGCTCACAGCTTTACCAGATGGTAAGGTATTAAACACAAGCACATACAAAGCCTGCCGTCGCACAGCCTCCAACCTGTCATATGGCGTTTGTGCAGAGGCAGAAAGCCCGCCCAGCACAGCTAAAGCCTGTCGTGCCCGACCACATTGCACAAGTGCTGTAGATAATAACAAACTGGTATATGCCCGAGCAGTAGGCACAAGCTTTCCAACGCCTTCTTTTCCATCAAGAAGGTTTTGAAAGCTCTCGGCAGCCATGGCCGCAGCAATCTGATCATGCTGCAACAGAAAATTCACCAGATCTGCACGCGCATAAGCGGCTTTTTCTGGATCTGCCGCAGCCGTTAGGTTTTCCAGCGTAACCCGTGCGGTTTCTACATTTCCTTCACGATCCTGCATGCGCGCTCGCGCAAGATCATAAACGCCATCACTGGGTAAAGGCTCCAAAATCAGAGCTGTTTCATCCGCACCATAACGCGCGATATAATTTGTAACTTGTGGAAGAAGCAGATCACGCAGCGGTTGTGGATAGCGCAGAATCTGTTCGTAATGACGCGCAAGTAAAACAGAAGCATCTTTGCTGTTTGCGCCACTCATCATCAGATACAATGCGTGCCATATTTCCAGTTCTGGGGGGGCTCCATCCATCTGCGTCAGAACGGATGCCGCAGCATCCACATCATGGCTTAATAACGCTGCGCAGGCCCGCAGAAAGAGCACTCCCGTTGGGGGGCCTCCCGGTTCAGACCGCTGAGGCATATTTTTTACAAGACGCCACGCATCTGCTGGATACCCAGCCACAAAAGCAGCACGTGCAGCAGCAACCTGCGCAGGCCATCGTAAAGAAGGTGGTGCTTTTTCGGCGTCAATCTTCGCGCTAAGCCAGTTCTTTTGTAAAATGGCAACTGGTGCAGCATGCAGTCCCAGCCAGAACCAGTCTAACCCACCTTCGGGTGGCACTGTCTCTGCTGTTCCCTGCCCTACAGGCAAAGCATCCAGCCCTAAAGCAGAGAGGAATACGCCTTTATCTGCAACAGCATCTAATCTGATTTGCGATGAATCTGCAGCCACTACAATACCTTGGGCAGAATCTCGCACACCATACCCTATGGCCCGGTAAGAAGAGCGATATCCCGTTTCCATGACAGACGGCGTTATCAGCAAACGTGCGCCAGTTGTCGGATCTGGAAACGAGATAACGTGCCCAGACTGTTTTTGTGGAAATAAAACGGCTTCTGGCATCATAACCGCAGGCGGTGCAGCCCTTACGCTACCTGTATCGCCTTTTGGAAGCTGTTCCAGCAACCAGCCATCCAGCTTTTTATGTAACGCAATATGTGGATGAGACGGTACATGAACGCGCAAAACAGTGGCGTATTCCAGCACCGTCACATCCGTATCTGCAAATATGCCTTGCCCTGTAAAATTATGAACTAACGAAGTCACGGGACGGTCTGCCACGATCAGCAAATCAGACCCAGACCAGAAAGCCGCAAGAGCAACCTCTGCTCCTATAGGCAAAAAAAGAGATGCCCCTTGCTGGCCATCCAGAGATTCCTCCTGCACTGCGGGAACAGGAAGCGCATGCAGGCCATCTTCACCTGCTACAGCCGGCAACGTGGGCAGCAACAAATAGGCGAAAAGCATTCCGCACATATATCTGCCCATTACGGATTTACCTGTTGCCACATCTTCTCCAACCTCAAACGTGCTGCAACGCTGCTTTTGGCAGCATACGACCTGCATGACAAAGGAGCCACGGTCTGTGCTAGAAAAAACTAACTATTTCCATCATGCCGGGGCACTATAAATGCTCGATCGCATCACCAGTATGCAGATTTTTGTCAAAGTTGTAGCTGCGGGCAACTTTACAGGGGCAGCACGCCTTATGGCGCTTTCCCCAACAATGGTAACCAAACACGTAACAGCACTGGAAACCCGGTTAGGAGTTTCTCTCTTTCAACGTAGCACGCGGCATCTTTCCTTAACCGAAGCAGGACGCCTGTTTTTGGAAAGCTGCCAAAAAATTCTGGCCGATGTAGAAAACATGGAGCAAACTGTAAGCGAGCAGTACCGTGAACCACGTGGGCAATTACGCCTTAACGCTCCGGTTTCCTTCGCCATTCGGTATGTCGCGCCTTATCTGCCTGAATTTAGCAGAAGATATCCGCAGGTCCAGGTAGAGCTTGGCTTGAATGACAGACCCGTTGATTTGGTTGAGGAAGGGTGGGATCTTACTCTGCGTATCCGCAACCTAACAGTCAGTACGCTGCGTGCACGTAAATTGGCTGCTGTACGTATGATTATCTGTGCCTCTCCTGCTTATTTAGAAAAGGCTGGCACACCCACGCATGTAAATGAATTGCAGCAGCACAATTGTCTTGGATACACCCTTAGCGGAAACAATAGCGCATCCCGTTGGCATTTTGGAGAAAGCGGAGAAAAAACCGTTTCTGTTTCCGGCCTACTTTCCGCCAATAATGGAGATGCTTTGCGAGAAGCCGCAGTAGCTGGCGCAGGCATTGCTTACCTGCCGCTTTTTGTTGTGAGCCAAGAACTGCAACAAGGCCAACTTATTGCTTTATCATTGGATTATCCCACCACACCGGGGCCAGACTTACACGCCGTGTATGCACCCGGCACAAGTATTCCCTTAAAAGTCCGCGCCATGATTGATTATCTTGCGCAGTGCTATGGCCCGATTCCACCATGGGAAAAAGCGGCATAACCCAAGGGTTATAGGCGCTAAAACTGTCTTTTATATTTTGGAAGATTTTAAAATGGTGAGCCGGGAGGGACTCGAACCCTCGACCATTCGATTAAAAGTCGAATGCTCTACCAACTGAGCTACCGGCTCACACCTTTTAACCGAGCAAAACTTAATGTCTGCGCGATGGAGGTGTTCCTAAACGGATTACCTTACCTCTGTCAAGCAGTAGAAAGAATTTTGTGCCATTCCTGAAAAATCAGATGGTTTGATCGGTTTCAGACATAAAAAAAAGCGCCACCCCAACCGGAGTGACGCTTTTTTGCAGATATTCGAAAAATCAGGATTTTTCGCCAACAGCCGGACGCATGCGAGAAATCCGATCCGGATCCTTCACCATGCCGGACATGCCAGACCCATGTTTGATTTTATCGACGTTTTCCATACCTTCGATCACTTCACCCACAATGGTATACTGGCCATCAAGGTGCGGAGAAGGTTCAAACATGATAAAGAACTGGCTATTAGCACTGTTCGGATCAGACGTCCGCGCCATACCAATGGTGCCACGTTCAAACTTGGCTTTGTTTGTGAATTCTGCGGGCAGATCCGGTAATTTGCTACCGTGCATACCCGTACCCGTTGGATCACCACCCTGTGCCATAAAACCGGGGATAACACGATGGAAGGGTACATTATCGTAAAAACCTTCTGCCGCCAGCGTGCGAATACGTTCCGCAGCCTTGGGGGCTAGATCTGGACGCAGTTTAATAATAACGCGACCGTGCGGGATATCCATATGAATGATATCGTTTTTATCTTCTGAAGACATCAGAAACTCTCCTTGTGTTTGCAACACCCATGTTTACCACGTCAGGCAGAAACGTTTTTCCTGTCAGCAAGGTGTGCCAACAAACGCACCTGCGTGCCCGGTGTTACAAATTCCGAAATATCTCCGCCGTAACTGGCAATTTCTTTCACCAGACGGGAAGAAATAAATTGGGTGCGTTCTGAAGCCATAAGAAACACGCTTTCAATTCCGGCATCCAGCTTGCGGTTTACGCCACTCATCTGGATTTCGTAATCAAAATCAGAAAGCACCCGAAGACCACGAAAAATCAGTGTTGCGCCATGTTCTCGTACAGCTTTCACCAGCAGAGAATCAAATGGTACCACCAAGATATCCCCACCCGTGTTCTGACGAATAGCAGGCAAGGCTTCTTCCACACAGCCAATCCGCTCATCCAATGGCATAAGTGGATTTTTACCTGGGTTATGGGCCACACCTATCACCAGCCGATCCACCAAACGGGATGCGCGTTCAATCACATCCAGATGGCCAACCGTTACTGGATCAAAGGTGCCCGCATAAAAACCTACACGTTTGGGCACCACAGAGCCTGCGGGGGCGTTCATTCCCCCTCAGCCTCTCCCGCTTCATCCTCACCATCATCCATAACAGGGAAGACACTGGTTACGCGCTCATCATCATTCAGGCGGAACAACGTTACACCGCTTGCCTGACGCGCCATAACACGCACCTGATCAACCGGCACACGGATAAGACGGCCCGCATCCGTTACCAGCATAACATCCGTGCCTGCCAGAACCGGCAGAGTAGCAGCCACTTCTTTCCCACGCTTGTTGGCCGAGAACGTCATGTTGGTAATGCCTTGCCCGCCACGCCCACTGACACGGTAATCATACGCGGAAGAGCGACGCCCAAACCCACCATCACTCACGATCAGCAGGATTTCCTCGGCGACTTCAAGCTGCTCAAACCGTTCTGGAGAAAGCAGAGCATCCGTATCGCTGCCTTCTTCATCCGAATCGGGCTGCACCGCATCCACATCTTCCTCTGCCGCTTCCGCAGCATTTTCCGCTCTGCGCTTGGCATTCGCCATCCGCAGATAAGCCGAACGTTCTTCCACCGTTGCTTCAACGTGGTTCAGCACAGCAAGGCTGATCACACGGTCACCCTCGGCCAAGCGAATACCCCGCACGCCAGAAGAGCCACGACCGGCAAAAACACGCAATGTGTCATCGGTAATCTGGAAGCGGATACAACGTGCCCCACGCGTGGCAAGGAACACATCCTGCCCTTCACGACAGGTAGCAACACCTATCAGGCTATCTCCTTCATCCAACTTCATGGCAATCATGCCAGACGAGCGGATATTCCGGAAATCACTCAAACGGTTACGACGCACATTGCCGCTGGCCGTTGCAAAGACCAGATGCAAGGCTTCCCACAGTTCTTCATCCTGCGGCAGCGGCAGCACGGCCGTAATGCTATCAGAGCCCAAATCTGGCAACAGATTCACCAAGGCGCGGCCTTTAGCAGCAGGCCCGGCTTCTGGCAGACGCCAGACCTTCTGACGATATACCTTACCGCCTGAGGAGAAGAACATGACCCACTGATGGGTGTGCGCATTAAAGGATCGCACAACAATATCATCGCCACGTGTGCTGGCCCCCGTACGGCCACGGCCACCACGGTTTTGCGCCCGGAACACATCCAGCGGTGTGCGTTTAATAAACCCTTCCCGCGTGATGGTTACAACCATCTGGCCCGGTTCGATCAGGCTTTCATCATCCTGATCTCCTGCATAATCCGCAATTTCGGTCATACGTGGGGTGAAAATTTCCGCCCGTGCTACGGAAAGTTCATCACGCAGCACTTCCATACGGCGAACGTGGCTACCGATAATTTCTAGAAGCTCGTTAATACGCTGAGCAACTTCCGAGAGTTCCTGCTGGATCTTGTCTCGTTCCAGCCCTGTCAGACGTTGCAGGCGCAGTTCCAGAATGCCGCGTGCCTGTGCTTCTGTTAGCCGCACTTTGCCATCCACAACCACGTTGCCGTCATCATGAATCAGGGCCAGCAGCGGTTCCACTTCTGCGGCGTCCCACTGGGCGGCCATCAGGGCTTCACGCGCTGCGGCTGCATCTGGCGCGCCACGAATAAGAGCAATAACCGCATCAATATTGGCAACGGCAATGACCAGCCCAACCAAAATGTGCCCGCGATCTCGCGCCTTATTCAGTTCAAAGCGCGAGCGGCGCAGAATCACTTCCTCACGGAACGCAATAAAGGCTTCCAGCACATCCTTCAGGCCCATCAGGCGGGGCTTGCCACCATCCAGCGCCAGCATATTCACGCCAAAGGAAGTCTGAAGCTGCGTGAAGCGATAAAGCTGATTCAACACCACTTCTGGTGTGGCATCCCGCTTGATTTCGATAACCACACGCATACCGGAGCGGTCAGATTCATCGCGGATATCAGCAATGCCTTCAATCTGCTTGTTACGTACCAGATCAGCAATACGTTCCTGCAAGGTGGCCTTGTTAACCTGATACGGAATTTCCGTAACAATAATGGCCTTACGATCCTTACGGATTTCCTCAATATCTGCCTTGGCACGAATAATAACGGCTCCGCGCCCTGTGGCAAAAGCACTGCGGATGCCAGAACGCCCAAGAATAATGCCGCCTGTGGGAAAGTCTGGCCCCGGCACATATTCCATCAGATCATCAAGTGAAAGATCCGGGTTAGCAATCAGCGCCAACGTGGCATCAATAACTTCTGATGGATTATGCGTAGGAATATTGGTGGCCATACCCACCGCAATACCTGTGGCACCATTGATCAACAGGTTCGGGAATGTGGCAGGAAGAACAGTTGGTTCTTCCTCGCTCTCATCATAGTTCGGCTGAAAATCTACCGTATCGCGGTCAATATCATTCAGCAGAAATGTAGAAGCTTTGGCCAGCCGAGCTTCCGTATAACGCATGGCAGCGGGGCTATCACCATCCACCGAACCAAAGTTGCCTTGCCCGTCAATCAGCTTGACCCGCATGGACCAAGACTGCGCCATACGCACCATGGCATCGTAAATGGAGGAATCACCATGTGGGTGGTATTTACCCATAACCTCACCAACCGCACGGGCAGATTTACGGTAAGGTTTATCGTAGGTAAAACCACTTTCATGCATGGCATACAGGATGCGACGATGAACAGGTTTAAGACCATCTCGCACATCCGGCAGCGCACGGCTGACAATAACCGACATCGCATACGCGAGGTAGGAAGAGCGCATCTCCTCCTCAATGGTTACGGGCAGAAGGTCTGAGGGTTCCGGTACACCCGGCTGGTCAGAAATCTCGGTCAAGGTTTATCCGCTCTGTCATGCTGCACGCCCCGGATTATGGAGCATGTGCCAAATCCACTTCTGCACCGGTTACCCGGCACTTGCAGAATATTTTCTAGCACACAAAACCCGCACCACCTAGCGGCTGAAAGAGCAGACTTGCTTCAGGCAAAAGGCTGTGCCCATCATGACGGGCACTATAAGGAGTTTCAGCCATGCGCCTGCTTTTGGCATTACTGTTTCCGTGGTTTCAGTTTTTTACAATTGGTCGCCCTTTTTCGGGCATTATCTGCCTAATATTGCAGATAACGGTTATTGGCTGGATTCCGGCGGCCATCTGGTCTGTTTACGCACTCAATCAGTATGAAACAGATAAAAAAATTTCCCGCATGGGGCGATAAGCCTCCAATTTATGAGATGAGTAAAAAAGGCGGCTCCCAGTAGGAACCGCCTTTTTTATAGAAATCAGCATTTATATCTGGCTAGCTTAACGTCCTGTCATGATCCGATCCACCAACTGCTGTACCGTTGGTACAAACCCGTTGGCATAGAAAGGATCGGTCGCAAAGCGCCAGGCGTTTGTGCCACCGAACATCAGATTATGATCCAGCACCTGAGCAGCATCTGGCCCGCTGGCATGTGCCACAGCCTGAAGCGTTTTCTGAATACAGAAAGAACGTGGATCTGCTTTATGGCCCGTTGAATACTTGGGGCCACGCTGGCTCCAGTTAGAGAACTGACATTCAGACAGGCAGCCCATACAATCAGCCTGATCTGCCAGAATTTCTCGCGCTCTGTCTGGCGTTACAAAAATCAGGGTAGAATCCTGTGTACGCAAGGCTTCAGTAAAACCCTGCCGTTCCCACTGCTGGATGCGCGGCAGATCTTCTGCTTTTATAAACACTTCACGCTTACGTGCGCCAATGCCGTAGGGCGTAACCAGATCTTCTTCTGCCGCCATAGCAAAAGGAACCTGCCGCTCTGAGCGCTCGCGCAGTTCCTGTAAGAAACTGTTGTTAACCGCAGAAGAGTAAAAGCCCGTAGGAGAGAAGCGGTTCAGATACACATCACCCTTTTTCAGGGTGAGTAAGCGCTGCTTCCATGCTTCTGGAATAGGGCTTTCCTTCGTCAACAGCGGGCGCGTGCCAAACTGGAACACAATGGGGCCAAGCTCTGGATTATCAATCCAATCTTCCCATTCTTCCAGCCACCACACACCACCAGCCATGATGATGGGCGTATTATCCAACCCAAACCCGCGCATAAGTTTACGCAAGGCTGCAACACGCGGGTAAGGATCTTCCGGCTTTAATGGATTTTCCGTGTTGGAAAGGCCATTATGCCCCCCTGCACGCCAAGGATCTTCATAAACCACGCCACCCAACAGATCGGCAGATTTATGATAGGCCCGCTTCCACAATGCATTGAAAGCACGTGCAGATGACACGATGGGATAATAATGCACCCCAAACCGTGTTGCAATTTCAGACAGCCGATACGGCATACCCGCGCCACATGTAAGACCGTGAATAAGGCCTGGCGCGCCTTCCAGCACACCAGTAATCACCCTTTCGGCTGACCCCATTTCCCACAGAATATTGGCATGAATCCGGCCTTTTCCGCCGGATATTTCATGCGCTACACGCGCTTGGGTAATACCGCCACGAATGGCGTAATCTACCAGTTCCTCATGCCGCTCACGGCGCGTACGGCCGTGATAGATCTGGGGAACTGGCTGCCCGTTTTCATCATAACTATCTGCATTGACGATAGAAACCGTGCCCGCGCCGCCTGCTGCAGCCCATGCCCCGGCCGATACGCCTGTGGAGACAGAAACCCCCTTACCGCCTTCTACCAGCGGCAGGATATCCACACCCCCCATGCGAACCGTATTGATCGCCTTCATGACCGTCCTATCGTTCCTGCAACTATCCGTATGATTGAAAGTGACCCGAAAAAGGATGCTTATTCAGCATCCCGACGGGGGCCACGTGAGGGCTTTTCACCCACAGTTTCCGTGATATCCGCACCCGTGTTCTGATCAACAACACGCATGGACAGCTTAACCTTGCCGCGATCATCAAAGCCGATGACCTTAACCTTCACGGTATCGCCTTCCTTCACCACATCCGTGGTTTTACCAACGCGGCCCTGCGCCAGTTCGGAAATGTGTACTAAGCCATCACGTGCACCAAGGAAGTTTACAAACGCACCAAAATCGGCAGTTTTAACAACCTTACCATCGTAAATGCGGCCCAGTTCCGGTTCCGCCACAATGCCATTGATCCGGTCAATAGCCTTCTGTGCCTGATCATCAGAAGCGGCGGCAATGGTGATTGTGCCGTCATCCCCAATATCAACCTTGGCGCCAGAATATTCCACGATTTCGCGGATCACTTTACCGCCAGAGCCGATCACATCACGGATCTTTTCCCGAGGCACCTTCATGGTGGTGATCTTCGGTGCTGTGGAAGACACGTTGGTGCGTGTTTCTGTCAGCGCCTTGCTCATTTCACCCAGAATATGCATCCGGCCATCACGAGCCTGCCCCAAAGCAATCTTCATGATTTCCGGCGTGATGGAAGTAATCTTAATATCCATCTGTAGGGCTGTCACACCCTGTTCGGTGCCAGCCACCTTGAAGTCCATATCCCCAAGATGATCTTCATCGCCAAGAATATCAGACAGAACAGCGAAATCATCGCCTTCCTTGATCAGACCCATAGCAATGCCAGCAACCGGACGCTTCAATGGCACACCAGCATCCATCAGAGCTAGAGAGCCACCGCATACAGTTGCCATGGAAGAAGACCCATTGCTTTCCGTAATTTCGGAAACCACGCGCACTGTGTATGGGAATTCCTTGCGGGAAGGCATCAGCGGGTGAATAGCGCGCCATGCCAGCTTGCCATGCCCGATTTCACGACGGCCCGGAGAACCGATACGCCCACATTCCCCCACAGAGAAGGGTGGGAAGTTATAATGCAGCATAAAGTTGGTGCGGTATTCACCTTCCAGCGCATCAATAACCTGTTCGTCCTGCCCTGTACCCAGCGTGGTCACAACCAGCGCCTGCGTTTCACCACGAGTGAACAGAGAAGAGCCATGTACGCGCGGCAGAATACCAACTTCCGGCACGATCGGACGGACAGTTACCAGATCACGACCATCAATACGCTTGCCGGTTTTCAGAACGGAAGAGCGCACAACATCAGCTTCCAGATCCTTGATCATCGGCTTGGCGGCTGCAACGTCCAGTTCATCAGCAGTCAGTTTTTCAACAATGGCTGCACGTGCTGCTTTCAGCTTTTCGTAGCGCACCTGCTTCTGCTTCTCCTTGTAAGCATCAGCAATCAGCTTGCGACCAGCTTTTTCCACCTGCTTGCGCAGCTGAATTTCTTCCTTGGTGGGCTCTGCCAGTGCCCATGGTTCCTTGGCTGCGTGCTCTGCCAAGGAGATAATGGCATCCAGAACAGGCTGGAATGCTGTATGGCCGAACGTTACGGCATCCAGCATCACTTCTTCAGACAGTTCGGAAGCTTCGGATTCCACCATCAGCACGCCTTCTGCCGTGCCAGCCACAACCAGTTCCAGATCTGATTCTTTGATCTGTTCCTGTGTCGGGTTCAGGATGAATGCGCCATCCTTAAAGCCAACGCGGGCTGCGCCAACGGGGCCAAAGAATGGGATACCAGACAAAGTCAGAGCGGCAGAACAGCCGATCAGCGCAGGAATGGAAGGATCATTTTCCATATCGTGCGTCAGCACAGTTGCAATTACCTGCACTTCGTTGCGGAACCCTTCAGGGAACAGCGGACGCAGCGGGCGGTCAATCAGGCGGGAAACCAGTGTTTCATTTTCAGAAGGACGGCCTTCACGCTTAAAGAAACCACCGGGAATCTTACCTGCAGCGTAAGCTTTTTCCTGATAATTAACTGTCAGCGGGAAAAAGTCCTGACCGGGCTTTACCTCTTTTGCACCAACAGCGGTGCACAGCACAACGGTTTCACCGTAAGTGACCATCACGGCGCCATCAGCCTGACGGGCAACTTTGCCAGTTTCCAGAATCAGCGGGCGACCGCCCCATTCAATTTCTTTACGGAAGTAGTTAAACATTCTGTAAGCCTCTGTTCTATTTCACTTCAGAGCCACAGAACAACAGGACAGACCGGCTGGGCGGACAGCGCCTCGGACGGCATGGTGACTGGCGGAACAAACCTCCCAGGCGCCATGTGGTCGGAAACGCCGTGGCTTACCGGGCACGAAACGCCCTGATGCAAAACCTGTGGCTGTATCCAATATGGTGACGCCAGCAAACAAGTGCTAGCGAAAATTCCGAACGGGAAGAGAGATCATGCCTACACACCCCCTCTTCCCGCCCGTTGAGCCGTTTTTAGCGGCGCAGGCCCAGGCGGCCAATCAGCGTTTCATAACGCGTCTGGCTCTTGCCCTTCAGGTAGTCCAGCATGCTGCGGCGACGACCAACGAGAATCAGCAGACCACGGCGAGAATGGAAGTCCTTCGCGTGAGTCTTCAGATGTTCGGTCAGGTTGTTAATCCGTTCGGTCAGGATCGCCACCTGCACTTCCGGGGAGCCCGTATCACCCGGTGCAGTCTGGTATTCAGCAATAACTTGCGTGCGACGTTCAGCAGTAATCGACATCACATGTCTCCATCAAAAAACATATCAGGTTTTAGAGAATCCGTACCGGCTTCAACCACCCGTCTTCCAGGCGGCCAATACCCAGCACGTGCTCACCGTCCATAACACGCACAACGCCCCCCTCCTCGGCGGTCTGTGGGATACGCCCCATCAGATCAACAAGGCCGAGAGCTTGCCCGTGCCGTAGCAGAACCGCTTCATCCTGTGTCAAGGCCAGCGCCGGGATGTCGGCCAGCGCGGTCGAGACCGGACGCAGAAGTTCCGGTGAAGCATGGGCGTTGTCGTCGTTTGGGGTGATTTTGTCCAGCACAATCGCATCGGCTTCTGTAAAAGGCCCCACACGCAGGCGGCGCAGCACGGTAATATGTCCCACTGTTCCGCATGCCAAAGCCACATCACGCGCCAGCGCACGCATATAAACGCCCTTGCCGGATTCGACTTCAAACACTGCTGTATCCCGATCTGGCCGCTCGATCAGTTCAAACCGATCTACGCGTGCGGGCCGCGGCGGCAATTCCGGCGGACGACCTTCTCGCGCCATATCGTAAGAACGCTCTCCCCCCACTTTCAAAGCAGAAAAAACAGGAGGTACCTGCATGATATCACCCGTAAGCGCGGGTAAGGCTGCTCGCAGTTCTTCATCAGAAGGCCGCACATCAGATGTACCAATAACATTGCCATCGGCATCATCGCTATCTCGCGCTTCACCCATTTTAAGAGTGAAGCGGTACACCTTGGTTCCATCCATCACGTAAGGCACGGTTTTTGTAGCGGCACCAAAAGCCAGTGGCAGCAAACCCGTCGCCAGTGGATCGAGTGTGCCGCCATGCCCAACTTTTTGTGCATCAAACAGCCGTTTGGCGCGCCCTACTACCTGTGTTGATGTCATGCCGGAAGGCTTGTCTACTATAAGCCAGCCATTAAGTGGCCGCCCACGTCTGCGTCGCATGAAAACTCCCGTATGCGATTCATCAAATACCATGCAGCAGCCATGAACGGCTCAGCCAAAAGGTTTTTGCGTTAGTACAACTTATATGGAGTGTGCTCTCCATCTGGGGGTGCATGTAGCCGAAGGCTGCCATGCCGTGCAATGTTGCCATCAAGCGCAACGCTGGCCTGTTAAAAAGGACTGCCGACCAAGTTATTGTTCTTAAACCAAGGCAAACCCAAGGTTTACCGCTTCTAGCATGTATGAACCAAGGGGGCTGGTCATAGGCTTGCCTGTGCCGTAATGTCGCCACCAAATTATGGTTGATCAATCTTCCTCTTCCGGTCTTCACAAGACTCCCGACACCCCTTCGTGGTCTCTCCAGAACACGGCAGATGGTGTATGTTTGAACGTTGAAGGGGCTTGGACAGTTCAGGCAGGGGGCGCAACCCCCTTTCCGCAAGATAAACTGCCGATAGAGCCGGGCCATACCCTCCATATCAATACAACCAGTTTAAAAAACTGGGATTCGGCTTTTGTTGCCTTTTTGTGGGATGTCAAACAGGCCGCCAGCAAGGCACAGCTTCATTTTGATGAGCAAAACCTTCCGGCTCCCGCGCAAAGGCTTCTCGCCCTTTTACCCGATGCACCTGCCGAGCCTGCACAACCTCCGCGCAACAACGAAGGTATTTTTGCGCGTGTAGGTGATATGACCCTGAATGGGTTGACCGAAACAGGCACAGTAAGTGAGCTGGCATTAGATACCGCCAAAGGTGCCGCACAGGCTGTGCGTGGCAAAAGTGCCATGCGCATGAAAGACCTGTTGCTGGATATCTGGAATGCTGGGCCAGATGCCTTGCTGATTGTCGGCATCGTCAATTTTTTGGTGGGTGCCATTCTGGCTTTTGTTGGACTGGTAGAACTGCGGAAATTTGCTGCGGAAATTTACGTTACAGACTTGGTAGGCATTGCCTGCGCGCGTGAAATTTCTGCTATCATGACTGCTATTATCATGGCGGGCCGAACTGGCGGTGCTTACGCAGCCCGCATTTCCACCATGCTAGGCAACGAAGAAATTGATGCCCTACAGGTGTTTGGCATTCCCATCTCCAGTTACATTCTGCTGCCATCCATTGTCTCTCTCGCGCTCATGATGCCGCTGCTCTATCTATATGGCACTATTGTTGCGATTTTTGGTGGCTTTGCCGTTTCCATGAGCATGATGGATGTTTCCCCCATCGGCTATTGGATTTCCACCTTTGATGGTGTGGAGCTGAAGGAATTTATCTTCGGGTTTATCAAATCCTTCTTTTTCGCCAGCTTTATTGCACTGGCTGCTTGCCGTGTGGGCTTAAAAGCCGGACGCAGTGCGGCTGATGTTGGCATTGCCGCCACACGCGCTGTGGTTATTGGCATTGTGGGTATTATTGCCATGGATGCCATCTTTGCCGTGATAGCCAACGCGCTTGGAATCTGATGATGTCTGATGCAGAAACCCTTATTTCCGTTCGCGATCTGCAATTATCGTTCGGCCCCAAGATCATTCAGCAAAATGTTTCCTTTGATCTGAAACGTGGCTCCATCTTTGCCATCATGGGTGGTTCAGGCTGCGGCAAAAGCACGCTGCTTAAAAGCATGATCGGGCTGCTGCGACCAACTGCCGGGCAGATTCTGGTAGATGGGGAAGATTACTGGGCGCAATCAGATAACCGTCGCACTGATATTAACCATCGTTACGGTGTACTGTTTCAGAGTGGTGCTTTATGGAGTTCCATGACGGTAGGGGAAAATGTAGCCCTGCCCTTGGAAATGTTCACCTCACTCAAGCCTGACACCATTCGGCGGTTGGTGGAATTAAAACTCGGGTTTGTTGGTATGGAACAGGCGATTGATCTGTTCCCCTCTGAAATCTCCGGCGGCATGTGCAAACGCGCAGGGCTTGCGCGCGCCATTGCTCTGGAGCCCGATATCCTGTTTTTTGATGAACCCTCCGCAGGGCTAGACCCCATTACGTCTGCCCGGCTGGATGATCTGATCCTGACATTACGGGATGGGCTGGGGGCAACCATTATGATTGTCAGCCATGAACTGCCCAGCCTGTTTGCCATTGCAGACGATGGCATCTTTTTAGATGCCAAAACACACACACCCATTGCGCATGGTTCACCGCGCGCATTGCATGACACCTGCAAGATTCCGGAGGTAACGGCGTTTATGAACCGATCTGCCTCTATTCCCTCCGCAGATAAGACAGAAGGCTGAGCGGCATGTCTCAAAGCACAAACCGGAAAACTCTGATCGGCGCGTTTGTGATCCTTGGCGGCTTGCTGGGCCTGTTCATTATTATGGCTTTTGGGCACATGCGCTTTTTCACACCCTCGCGTGAAGCCGCTGTTGTGTTCCAGAACTCTATCACCGGTCTTTCTGTGGGTGCGCCTGTAAATTTCCGCGGCGTTAAGGTTGGAACAGTTAAAAACATTACGCTGCGTTTTGATCCGCAAGACCGTAAAGCTTACATCCCTGTTGTGCTTACGCTGGAGCCAGATCAGATTCATGTAGTGCGGGATGTGCCGGGGGGCACAAAAGTGAGCATTCAGGAAATGATCAGCAACGGACTCCGCGCTGAACTGAACCTGCAAAGCTTTGTAACGGGCCAATCCAATATTGAACTGGATTTTGATAAATCCGTCACACCCGTTTTACACCCACGCATTACCGACTTGCCGGAAATTCCTGTGCGTCTTTCCACTATGGAAAAGCTGAAGGACACTATCGGCCAGATTCCGATCAAGGATATCAGCCACCATGCAGATCTGGCTCTGCTGTCTATTACATCCCTAAGCGATCATCTGCGTGATGATCTGCCGCCGTTGATTTCCAGCGTAAAGGAAACAGCAGATCGCTCCCACGAGACAGTGCAGGCTGCAACCGATGCCATTAAGGATCTACAAGCCAAGCTGGATGTAACGCTCCTGAAAATGGACAAGCTGATGGACACCGGAAATACGCAGCTTGATGCACGCGGCAAAGATCTGCACGCAACGTTGGCCTCTGCTACAAAAACTCTGGATTCCTTGCAGGATATTCTCTCACCACGTTCTATCGACCGAGCAAATCTGGATGCCTCACTGCGGGATATTGCTGCTGCGGCGGCCTCCCTACGTGGCTTCGCCAGCGATGTGGAACGTAACCCGCAACTTCTGCTGATGGGACGCCGCCCATGATGTTTCCTCCTCGCCGTATTGCTCTGGCTTTTTTGGGAGCCTGTACCCTGCTTGCAGGCTGCGCCTCTCCTCCCCTCCGGCTTTACACACTTGGCATGCCGGGAGACCGGGACGTTCAGCAGCCGCACCTGTCTACCCGCTTGACCACCATAGAAATTAGCCGCACGGTACTGCCTGATTATCTTGATAGCCAGGATATGATCACCCGGCAGGGAGAAGAAGTTATCCGTAGCCCGCGCTCACGCTGGGCAACACGGCTCTCTCTCGGCATTACGGATTTGGTGACCAACGAAATTGCATCATCCCACCCCAACGAACTGATTACAGATCAGCCATTGGCCGATGCAGCCAATATGCGCGTTCAGATCAACGTTTCTCGTTTTGATGTGAATGTAGATGGGCAGGCGGTCTTGGATGCAAACTGGGCCGTTATCCCACGGGATCCTAAAAAGCCGCTTATTCGTAACCGTGCGCATCTTACAGCTACCGGGTCTGTTTCTACGGATGCGGATACAGCATCCTTAATGCGTAATCTGGTTATTCAACTGGCAGACCAAGTTAATCTGTCCATTCCATCCACGCAGTAACAAAGCTGCCCGATATAACCACTTACGCGTAATTTCTGGTTATATCGGGTTGGGCTTCTAACCCCGCTTTTTAACTGAAGCAGTTTTGCGCGGTTTTGCGGCTACTTTCTGAGCCACAGGACGTATTGTTTTTGCCGCAACAGAAGGCGCTGCTTTTTTGGTAGTGCGTGCAGCAACAGTTTTACTAGCAGCACGACGAGCCACTGGCTTTCTTACAGGCTTTGCTGGCTTTTGTGTTTCTTCCAATTCTTCAGAATAAGAAAGACTAGCCTCAGCTCTGTGCGTTGCAATCAAACGCGCAATAAGCGCTTCATATTCAGCCAGATACGACTTGATACACAGAGTTTGTTCAGCTTTTTCTCTAACTGCGCGACGCAAACGGGTTGCCAGCGGCTTATTATTCAGCAGTTCCAACACACCATCGGCAATTTTGTCTGGTTCTGTAAACGGCACCAGCACAGCCGTTTCCTGATCTGTCAGAAATTCCTGTACTGGGGCTGTCGCGCTTCCAACAATAGCGCACCCCATAGCCATTGCCTCGCGCAGAGACCACGAAGCCACAAAAGGATATGTGAGATAAACATGCGCATCTGAACGTTGTAGAAGACGCAGAAAATCTGGGTAATCAACTTTACCAGCAAAGTGTACCCGGCTTAAATCCAGTTGCCCTTCTAGCTCCTGAAGCATTTTCTCCCGCCAACAACCAGATGCCAGCGGTGCGCCGTAACTCACACCATCTCCCCCAACCATAATGACATGCGCGTTAGGTTCTTCTTCCAAAATTTGGGGAAGCGCACGCATAAACACATGGAAGCCGCGATAAGGCTCCAGATCGCGCGAGACATAGGTAATCAGCTTGTTTTTAGGTGAAATTTTGATATCACCCAGCTTGAATATTTTTTTTGCAAGTTTGGGATCTGGTTTACAGGTCTCCAGATCTACACCTTCACGCAGCACGGTAATTTTGTCTGCGGCCCATGCTGGGTAAGCGCTTTTCTGGAAATCAGTAGGCGTCTGGCCATAGCTGGGGCCAGTAAGAGCCAATAAGTTAATGGCGTTCTTGGCTCGCACAATAGGCAACATTTGGGGCTGAAGCGGAAATTCTGGATCAAACCCAACATCAAACCCAGGTTCTGTATGATAATAGAACTCAAAATACCCCAAGACAGGCACATCAGGGTACACATCCTGAATATTCAGCAGTTCTCCCCATCCGTGGTGGCCGATAATAATATCAGGCTGAAATCCTAGGTTTCTGAGGGTGCGAGCGGCTTTTTCTACTTCATTGGCCCGCACCATTCCCATATCCAGCTCGCGCACGGCCAGATGAGCCTGTGCCGCAGCCCCACGGGGCATACGGTACCTTACCCGGCGCACACCCTTAATGGCGTTTTGATTATCTTCACTAATGAAAACAACTTCGTTATCACCGTTTTGCACCAGATGGCGCACAATGTGCAGATACTGGCCGGGAAAATTTTGATGGATAAAAAGGTATTTCAAACCTGCACCTGCGTGCTGCTCTAATCACAAATAAAAAACAGGCCCGATATTTCAACCGGACCTGTTCCTACATATTTAACGGCGGGAAGGCTTGCGCCCACGTGCGCCACCGCGCCCTGCTGCTTTAGGCTTTGCCGCTTTCTGGGCGGTAGAAGAAGCACGACGAGGCTGAGGTTTGGCTGTGCGCCTTACTGGTTTAACCAGCATTTCCTCTTCAGCATCATCTTCTATTTCTTCTTCAAGCTCTTCTTCCTCAAGAAGTTCAGCTGCCTCTTCCAGAACTTCAGCTTCCAGTTCTTCTATTTCTTCTTCCAACAGAGCGGCTAAGTCTTCTGCAGCATTCTGCTTCCGTTTACGCCCACCCCGCTTGGCTTTACTTTCTGCATCACGCGGAAGAATTTCAACAAGGAAAGCTTCTAATGGTGCAAGGCTATCAGCTTCTACGGGTTCACCGTTATCAACAGGCCCAATTTTGGTGCCATCCGTAAAGCTGGCTGTAACTTGGCAAATGAATTTTTTAGCTGCAGCACCTTTCAGGCGCACACACAAACCCAAAATAGGCAATGCCATTCCGCGGCTGCCACAATACTGGCCACCTTCTACCCACGGAGAGAGCCACCCTTTACCCAGAACAGCCTGATATTCAATATCATCAGACTGAATGAGATGAGCGGGTGCAATACCAAAACCTTCAATCCATGCCTGGCTACCCGGCACACCCATCCACTCACCAAGGATACCGGTAACATCACCACGCCGTTGGATATGGGCCCCAATTTCTGGCTTCTGGGCCAGCGCAGCTTCTGCGGGTGCTGTTTCTTTTGGAGCAGCAGCGGCTCCTTCAGGTGCTACAGGTACAGCAGCAGTTGCAGGAACGGGCAACGGATCAGATTCCGCACTTAGCTGAATCACTTGCAAACGCGGTGCATCATGCCGCGTGTTCATTTCCTGATAAATAGTGATCATCACCTGTGCTGGGCCACGGCGCACACGTACCAATGCAGCATTGTTTCTGCCGCCCATCCAGCCATCTTGCTCAAACGTGACAATCTGCACATTGCCCGGAGCAGAAACAGGAGAAAGAGAAACACGAACCCCAGGCAAACCGGCAGATGTTGGCGGCTGCTGACCTGCTGCATGGCTGATGCAGAACAGACCGGTCTGGAGTGTCATCAGATGACCTGTGACTTTCAGATCAGTAATCCGCTGCTGGCTTGCCTGAGACATAAAACCTCTTCCATCCTAAATTTTCAGCTAAACTGTAAAACAAAAAAACACCGGTAAGTAAAGAAAGAGTTAGGTAAGCGAAAGCCTTCTTTTTTTCTCCATCTCTCTCCCCTTTTCCAGTAATTTCTTATTCAACTCCTGTATGGAAATACCAAACGGTACCACGCTTCCCAATCCTGTGGAACGAATGCGCTCTGCTGGGGCTCCCAGATCAAATGCAACAACATGCAATCCGGCTTTCCAGATATCTCCCAAAGCAAAACACCATGTTTCCGGCCATACAGACGGAAGCAAAGCGATGTCCGCATCTACTGCATGGATTAAGGAAACAACATCCTCTTTTTGGAACTCACCTGTTACAAAAATACGTTCTGTTTTTAACAATCGCGCATCATCACGTGTATGGCCTACAACCACAAACTCCAGCGGCAAATCGCGCAAAGCAGCATCCACTGCCAGTGCGAGCAAAATGTCATAACCTTTTTCTGGCCCTATGCCACCCACAACACACACCCGAATACGCGGTGCAGTGCGTTTAAGACCTTGCGCCAAAAATGCACTTGCTTGTGCTGTTTTACGTTCAACCTGAACTGGAAACTGAAATTGCTTTTTTAAAAAGCTGTCTTTTTCCAGCCTTCGCACAGAAAAACGGACATCAGAAAAATACTTTTGCATCCTTCGCCCTGTATCACGCGAGGGCACAAAAACCTGCTCTGCTTTTTTTAGAAAAATATGTGCCGCTTTACGATAGGCCGCAACACTCAGCGTATCATCCACGCGCCGCCCTAGCACCGTCACGCACACTTCACATGTGGGCACATCGGGTTCACCGCAATACCGATTTTCCCACCCCATTAATGAAATACGCGGGCAAAACCAGATATAATCATGCACAAACACATCATATGCGCATTTCAAACGTGCAGGCAGGTCCATAACTTGCTGATCATGCCCGGCAGTTTGATGGAACTCAATTCGTCCCACGCCTTCTGCATGTAAGAGACGCAGCAAAAGCGCCATCTCCTTGGCAAACGTAAAATATAAGGAAGGATATTTTGCTGGGCTCCCCCCATCTTCCAGCACACATCCCTGCTCAGATGGACGTAAGATAAGTGGGCGTATTTTCCGGTCACACCAAAAGGCTATGCGCTCTCGCACCACCTTTTCCACACCACCACCTACGGCATGTGTGACCAACAAGACGGCTTGATCTGAAAAATCTTCTGCCCTGGCACTTCTAAAACGAACAAGATCAAGGCGCCTGCGTTCTGGAAAAAGTGGATCTGTCGCCATCCAGCGCGCAACGTAATCATGATACCCAGGGTGCAATTGCTCCAGAACCTTTTGGTTCCGCACCATTAAGGGGCTGCCACTTTCTCCAAACGAACTGCTGCCCACATGCGCCACAAACACACCGGAAGCAACCATATGCTTCCACCCAAGAGCACGGGCACGCATACAAAAATCGTTTTCTTCACCATAGCCTTGTGCAAACACATCCTCACGGAGCAACCCGGTCTGCTGCAAACAGTCATGGCGAATATACATGCAAAAACCATGAGCCGTGGGCACTTCTACAGCACGCCCCCTATTGGCTGCCTGTGCCATTTGCATGAACATATCTGTTTCTTCCTGATCCGGTACCGGATTTGCACCGTTTTTATCTGGATAGGAAAAAATACTGGCATCATTAGAAAGCGGCGTTACTGTTCCTGTATCTGGTGCTGCATAGGCAATTTTGCGTAATGCTTCCAGCCATCCTTCTGCCACCAATGTATCGCTATTCAGCAAGACAGCATCATGCGCAATGAGATGGCGAAGCGCTTCGTTTACCGCACATGGGAATCCACCATTGCGCGCCCTTTCCAGATACCGGAAACCTGCCTGCTGACAAAAAACTGAAACAGAGGTGACCAAATCTGGCTCCGGGGATGCATCATTCACCACCCAAACGTGCACAGCGTCTTTTGGTTTCAGACTTGCTTGCACACTATGCAAACATGCTAAAGTACGCGTAGCATTTTTAAAAACTGGAATAACAACAACGGTTTCGGCAGTATCACCCAAAACCTTTGGTTGTGCGCCGCCATCTTCCATAACTGGAATAGGTATAATTTTTGGAACAGACACGCATGCTTGAGACAGATCTTTCCCTTTGGTCTGCTCTGCTATGTAGTGTGCAATCTGGCTAACCCCAGAACGCAGCATATCCGGATCTATCGGACTCCCGGCTAGATCTTTTCCATCAGACCCCACCACCCTTACCGGGCCTTCTGGCAATGCAGAAAAAGGAATTGTGAACGCCCTATATCGCGCTAATGGTTGTTTTGAACTCACAGAATCACAAAAATCTTCTGCGGAAAAGGTTAGAATTTTCTTATTTGTTTTTGCATCTAGAATGTTCAAAAGAGGCGCGTTATCGGAATCATGCGGCAGCCAGACCCAGCCTGTCAGTCCTTCTTCTCCTGCATCCACCAATCCTTCGCACTGCATGATTTTTTGTGGACACACACCGCCATCTGGAAAAATCATGCCCTGAGCAGGCATTATGCAAAGCGTATGCGCCGTTTGCCACCCTGATGGACAAAACCAAGCCCCCTTTTTACGCATGGCTTTTTTTAGATGACCATCAACAACCAGTTGCAGTCCTTTTGCTGGAAGGCCTACCCCTACAATTTGGCCATTCCCCCGCACTCCATACCAACTGGGCACGCCATTCAAACGTGCAATAATTGTTGCCAATTTTTCTATATCTGGTGTGCAGGCATAATATGTGAGCAAATGCCGTATAGAGAGCAAAGCCTGATACCCAACACCATTGGCCTGCTTTAATGTTGCCCGCAGGCTCCACCCTTCACGAAAATCAAATTTTTCTAAAAGCTGATCTAAAAGTTCAATAGCAGCATCATTGTTTCCCACTGCCTGACGCGCCAAAACCAGCGCAAACATAACATGTGGGTTATCACGCGCTTGTCTGTTCGCTCTTTCCAGCCAATCCCGCGCTAGGGCGTAAGACCCTGCTTGCCAGGCAACATTTCCCTGCCTGAAAGATTCCTGTGCTGCCGCACTTGCGCGTTGTTCATACGCAGTTCGGTCTGCCTCCGTGACAAACCCTGCCTGCTGACTCTCAGACTGTTTCAGGGCTGCCATAAATATGCACCTACTCTTTTAATTATACTGTAAAATAAAATGCCAAACCTTTTGAAATTTGAAGAACTTTTCTAGGAAGGTGCTTTGACACCCTCATCAACTCCAAGCTTGGAAAGCTCAATACTTGCCTGCAGAATATTCTGCTTTTCTGCTTTGCGATACCAAGATCTGGCTTCTTCCAGGTTCTTGTCTCCACCAATTCCATTGGCCAGATAACGCCCCATCATCAACTGCGCGAGGCCATGACCGCCTTCTGCAGCCTGTCGAAACCATGACCGTGCCAGAACCAAATCTTCTGGAATTTCATGCCCGCCACCATACATGGCGCCAATAGAGAACATAGCATCCACATTGCCAGAATCCGCTGCTTTTCTATACCACTGTAGGGCCTGTGGATGATCTTTTATACCGCCTGTTCCTGTAATCAGCAGGTGTCCATAGGTAAGCTGCGCTTCGGTCATGCCAGATTCAGCAGCCTTTTCCATCCACTCCCGCCCTTCTTGAGGGTTACGTTCTGCACCGCGTCCCTCTAGCAGCATACGTCCATACCAATACTGCGCATTTACAACCTTATCGGCAGCTTTACGTATCCACTTAAGAGCCTCTTCCTCATTCTTCTGAGAGCCAAGCCCTTGGGCAAGCGCAACACCAACATTAAACGCAGCCAGAAAATCATCCTGTGCCGCAGCTTTCCGATAACATTCTAAAACTTCGGCAGCTTCTGCTGTGGGAACAATACCCGCCAAGGCCAGATTGCCCAATTCAGCCGTAGCTTCCTTATCGCCCTGCTCTGCTGCAATTTTAAACCACTGCGCGGCTGCCTGCGGATCTTTTGGTACCCCCGTGCCACTCAGATAAATATTGCCTAATATACGACTAGACGCGGCATGCCCCTGATCCGATGCAAAACGATACCAAGAAATAGCTTCTGCATAATTGGGGGGCATATCGCCTCCCCGTCCGTGCATATCCCCCAAAATGGCAGCGGCTTCACCATCCCCCGCCAAGGCGGCACGCCTTAACCACGTTTCACCTCGCACAGTATCACGCGCAACACCTTTGCCAGAAAGCAGGGCCAAACCATATTTTGCTTGCGCACCACGAACTTTCTTTTCCGCTGCTTTTGCAAAATATTGTGTGGATTCGGGAATGTTTTGCGGAATACCTATGCCACGTTCCGCCATAACACCCATAAGATATTGGGCAGTACCCATATCACCATCAGCAGCTTTTTTTAGCTCAACTGCGGCATCTGCATAATCTTCCTGCGTTTTTGCTTTAGCAAGCGCTGCAAGACCAAGCCCCAGATGCCCCTGCACGCAACCACTGGCAGCAGCCTTTTGATACCAATCCAAAGCCTGTTCAGGATTACGAATTTCTTCCGGGCCAGCTGTTAAAATATACCCATACAGGGCCTGACCATCAGCATATCCAGCCTCTGCTGCACGCTGGGCCCAGTGTGCAGCTTTAATAAAATCGGGCTCTCTCTTGGTTTGCTCGGCTGAATTATCAAAAATTGATTTCGGCGCTTGATCTTCCACTTCCTGTGGCAGACCATGCAGATACAACGTTGCAAGAATAAAAGAAGCCTGCGCCCATCCATTCTGGGCAGCGCGGCGCATCCAGCGTGCACCTTCCACCAAATCTGGCGGTGCCCCTTTTGCCGTTAAATAACATTGACCTACTAGAAATTCGGCCTCTGGAGATCCTTCCCGTGCAAGAACGGCCAGTTGGCTGAACGCGACATTAGGTTGGTTTTCCAGTTGTGCTTTGGCCTGCTCAAGCCGCGTTTGTATATCTTTGTCCGACTTGCCAAACGTTTTCTGAAACAGTTTCCAGACCAAAGCACCAACCCTCTACAACTCAGAGTATTATATTTCACCCTTTCTAATCAGGGTTCGCGCATACCATTTGTCATCAATGGCACAAAGCTGTTCAGCATATATTGCATGATAGTACGCTTACCAACACGAATATCCGCCGTAACTGGCATACCTGGCTGTGGGTGAAAGAAATTGGGCACATTATGCAATGTATATTTATCTACCCGCAGACGAACTCTGTAAAAGGACTTGGAAGTGTTATCTGGCGTAACATCTTCTGAGCTTGGCCCACTTCCGTTACCCGACACAAAAGAGTCTGCACTGATAGTTTTTACAGTTGCTTCAGCACCACCATATTGCTGGAAAGGGAAAGTCGCAAACTTCACCAAAGCTTTATCACCAAGACGCACAAAACCTGCATCTTCTCCGGACATAGCAGTTTCAATTTCCAACCCCTTACCTACAGGCACAAGAGTCATAATTTTTTCGGCTGGCGTTACAACAGATCCGACTGAAACTTTGGCAATATTAAGCACAACAGCATCTTCATCCGCTTTAAGCCCGACCATACTGTTATGTAAAACAGCTTTTTGATAAGAGCCTTTGGCTTCGGACAGCTTATGCTGCGCGGAAATCAGATCTTTATAAATCTCTGCTTTCCACGTTTGAATGTAACCTTCTTTTTCAGATATAGCAGCCGCCAGTTTATTCCGTGTTGAAGATGCCTGCTGCTGGGCCGAAATCTGTGAGCGCTCAACTTCCATCAAATCGTTCTGAGCACTTAAAGTGGAAAGTCGGCTACCTACCTGATCCTTCTGCAACTGCATACGCATTGTATGCACATCACCAGCTACCTTTGCGCGAGCGGCATACATTGCAGCATTTGCAACGTAACCCTGTAAATCACTTTGCAAACTGGCAATCTGCCTGTTGTAGTTTTCAACTTTAGCATCAAATTCTGCCATCCGTCGCAAATAGGCTTCGCCCTGCGGCAAGGTTGCAGCATTGTTTAGGTCGGGTTTGTAAGTCTGTCCGTTAGCTTCTGCTGTAAGGCGATCCACCTCTGCTTGATACTGATCCATCTGAGTTTTCAGATTTTCACTATCTGCACCAGTTTGCGTGGGGTCTAGATGCGCAAGAATATCACCTTTATGGACAAAATCCCCTTCCCTCACATCAATAGACCGCACAATTGATGTATCCAAAGGCTGTATTACCAATGAAGCTTCACTGGAAACCAATCGCCCTTGAGTAGAAACAACACGATCCAGCGGAAACACTGTAAGCCCGATTAAGGAAAACAGCATCAATCCGCCAATAATCCAAATCATATACTGAGCGGTGGGCGTGGGTGGCATATTGACCAGCGCCGCCGTTGGAGAATGAAACTCCAACAATGCAACGGGCATATCCCCTGGTGCATACGGATCATCCGCCTGCTTAAGGAAATCATCCGAAGAGGGCACTACCTCTTGCTGCTGGTTATTGCCTGAAGAACCTTGTGGCACAATATGTGCATCCTGTTCGCTCATGGGATTATTCTCCTTCCGCGATCAAAGATGCATCTCCAGATTGGGCACGAGATTCCGTATGCCGGTTCTGCTGCATCCAAAGTGTCCGATAAATATCACACCGTTCAAGCAGAACGTCATGTGGCGCAATATCAACCACTGCGCCCTGATCCATCACGCAGATCTGATCACAATTCACCAAAGAAGATAGTCGATGAGAAACAATCACCATGGTACGGCCTTTACCAATCCGTTCCAGGTTGGCGTTAACCAAAGCTTCACTTTCTGGATCCAAAGCAGACGTTGCTTCATCCAAAATCATTAGCTTAGGATCAGTAATGACAGCACGCGCAATGGCAAGGCGCTGGCGTTGCCCACCAGAAATATTGGTTGAGCCTTCCTCAATAAAGGTTTCGTAACCTGCTGGCATCCGCTCGATAAATTCTTCAGCACCTGCCATTCTGGCAGCGTGAACGACATCATCTATCGTAAACCCTGGGCGGCCAGCGGTAATGTTATCACGAATAGTGCCACGGAACAGGAAGTTATCCTGCAACACAACCCCGAACGAACGGCGCAAATGGGTTAGATTAATTTCACGCAGATCAACACCATCCAGCTTGAGATAGCCTGTATAAGAACGGCTAACACCTTGTAGCAGACGTGTAATGGTGGATTTACCCGAGCCACTTCGACCAACAAGCCCAAGCATGGTGCCTGCGGGAACTGAGAAGTTTACATCCTTCAAAGCCAGCCGGGTAGAACCTGGATAAGAAAAATTCACATTTTCAAAGGAAAGTGCCCCCTGAATACGTGGACGCATACCCGTTGTAAGGGCTTGTGTTTCTGTAGGCTGGTTCAACACCGAGGCAGCTTCCCCCAAGGAAGCCATGACTTCGTTGAAGTCATCCATAAGCCTTGCCACTCCAACCAACGGAGCAGCCACACGGCCACCCAGCATCATGAACGCAATCAAGCCGCCCACGCCCACTGTGCCGGGGCTAACAAGAGCCAGATAGGCACCCACAAGAATGATGCCACGACTGATAAACAGATCTAGCGGCATAACCAATGTTTGAGGCCAGTTTGAAAAACGCCCCACGGCAAGCTTCCAGCGGATAACGTTTGCCGTAGCATCATCCCATGTCTGTTTGCGGATTGGCTCCAAGGCCAATGTTTTCAGCGTACGAATACCAGCCACGCTTTCATACAAAATGGCGCTTCGTTCCCGGTCTGCAGCCAACTGATTCCCCATCAGCTTGGCCAGCGGCCCCATAGCCACCACCACAATCAAACCAATAAGGCCAGCACACGCCACAGTCATCCATGCCAGCGTCGAACTGAGAATGAACAGGAAAGGCAAAATAACAACCAGTGTGAACAAATCCAGAAAGGTCGACATCAGCCGACCTGTCAGAAAATCTCGCACTTTATAAATGGCCATTACACGCCCAAGCACGTTCCCCGCCTGTTGCCGTTCAAAATACTCCAACGGCAAGGATACAAGACGATTAAACAGATGCAGTGAAATACGAGAATCGATACGCGTTGTGAGCACCAAGGACAGCTCACGTCGGGCGTAACTGATTAAAACTTCATAAATCGAAAATATAAACAGCAACCCAGAAATCGACACGAGTGTCGACATCGAGTGGTAGCCTACAACCTTGTCCACCACCTGCATAACAATAAGCGGGGGGAAAATTTGCAACAAACTCAATGTCATGGATGCAATGCATATATCACGCAAGGAGCGCTTTTCACGCAGCACCATCTTAGCCAGCCAACCCAGACTGACTGGTGCCTCGGCTTCTGATTGCCCTTTGCGCTGCTTAATAAGCAGAATATCGCCCGTCCAGATTTGGGACAAGCGCAGCTCATCCACCGGCACGGCGGCTACGGCAGCCCCTTTAAGCGGATCTTGCAGCCATACAACACCACGCTCTGGTGTTGCGTTGGTCATCAACGCTGCCGAACCATCACGGAACATCAGAACGATTGGCGGCGAGTTCACCATCTTAACAAGATAACGCCACTTTATCCGTATTGCCTTTGCAACAGCACCCTGATCTTCCAACCAGCGCACCAACGTTGCAGGAGATGGCGTATTTTCCCCCGGTTCTGCCGCAAAATCACGGATATCCAGCTCCAGACCGTGATACTTGGCAGCTGCAATAACAGCTTTCAGCCTGATAACCGGTGCAGAAACAGGAGCCCCTTGGCCGCGCTCTGTATTTGAAGAAGAACCGGCCTGTTCCGGCACATGATCAGTCTGGTCCACGCACAACCCTTTTGGTTAAACCAACTCAACAAACAGCAATACCGTACAAATATAGCAGAGACTTGTTCGCCCGGCACATGCGCCGTTATGACAGGAGAAGACACACTCTCCAAGTTTTTCTATGTGGTTTATCACAAAATCCATGAAGAAAACGAAGCAGTACCTAAAATTAGAAACCATTTTAATCAGGAAATTGATAAAAAGAATTTAAAAACCCTTCTTTCCGCAACCGGTTGCGCACTTTTTGTGCTTCATTTTCGCAACATATAACCCATACCGAGCGATAAGGCTCGCAGCGCCCCAGAACACTTTGTTGAGCCTGCGCCAGCAAAAAAGCCGATAGACCCCCTTGCCCCACACAACAGACGCATTGGGCAGAATGACGCCCAAATTCTGGCCCCAGCACTCCGCCCCAGCGCCAGACATGCTGCCATTTTGCCTTCTGTTCTTCTGTTACTTCTGTATTAACAAGTAAAAGTGCATCTTTGCACCCATATGCTGCATCATCTGGCACCGATGTACAAACATGCAGCATTATCCGGCCATCCTTGGGCTTTGCGCTCTGCTTCATAAGGCTAGTGGACATACGGGCTGCTCTCTGAAATAACGTGAAACCCTGTGCTTTGCGGTGTTGGGAAAGCACTCTTCCCTTTCCTTTTATATTTTATGGTCGCCATGTCTTCTCGTCTGCCTCTTCTTGATGCCCTCCGTGATCAGGTTCTGCTTTGTGATGGAGGCATGGGCTCACGTATCCAGATGCTGGATCTGGATGTCCAGCGTGATTACTGGGGGCAGGAAAACTGCACCGAAATTCTCACGCTCTCACGCCCGGAACTTATCCGTGAAATCCACCGCGGTTATTTTGAAGCTGGCGCAGATATGGTGGAAACCAACACCTTTGGTGGCTCCCCCATCACACTAGGCGAATTTGGGCTGACAGATAGAACGCGTGAGATCAACAAAAACTCCGCCCTATTGGCGCGCGAAGCCGCAGAAAGCTTTGCCGATGGACGCGCCCGCTATGTTCTAGGTTCCATGGGGCCTGGCACCAAGCTGCCCTCTCTGGGCAATATTGATTATGATAGTTTGGAAGCTGCTCTGGCAGAACAAGCACGCGGCCTGATTGAAGGCGGCGTAGATGCCATCCTAATTGAAACCTGCCAAGACACACTCCAGATTAAAGCTGCCGTAAACGGTGTAAAAATTGCCCGTGCAGAACTTGGTGCTTCCACGCCTATTTTTGTGCAGGTTACCGTAGAAACCACAGGCACCCTTCTGGTAGGGCCAGATATTGCTGCGGCAGCCACAGTCATTCACAGCCTTGATGTAGATCTGATGGGTCTGAACTGCGCTACAGGCCCGCAGGAAATGGCCGAACATGTAAAATGGCTATCTGAAAACTGGCCGCGGCTGATTTCCGTCCAGCCCAATGCGGGCCTGCCTGAACTCGTAAACGGCCAGACCCATTACCCCCTAACTCCCGCAGAAATGGCCACATGGGTTGAGCGCTTTATTACAGAAGACGGCCTAAATCTAATTGGCGGATGCTGTGGCACTTCCACACCGCATACAGAAGCGCTGGATGCCATGTTGCGCCGCCGTGCAGAAGGAACAGGCCGCCTGCGCCCTGCCCCTGTGCCGCGCACATCCGTATGGGTGCCTTCTGTTGCCAGCCTTTATTCTCAGGTGCCGCTCCGGCAGGAAAACGCCTATTTCTCCATTGGGGAACGCTGCAATGCCAACGGCTCCAAGAAATGGCGCGAACTTCAGGAAGCGCATGACTGGGATGGCTGTGTAACTGTTGGGCGCGAACAGATACGAGAAGGCTCTAATGCTCTGGATATCTGCACGGCCTTTGTAGGCCGTAACGAACGTGCAGAAATGGATGAAGTAATCAAACGCTTCACCTCATCCGTAAACGCACCATTGGTAATTGATTCCACCGAAACACCGGTGATTGAAGCCGCTCTCAAGCTGCATGGTGGCAAGCCCATTATCAACTCCATCAACTTTGAAGATGGTGAAGGTCCTGCTTCAGACCGCATGACACTGGCCCGTAAGTTTGGTGCCGCTGTTGTTGCCCTGACCATTGATGAAGAAGGCATGGCCCGCAAGCCAGAAGACAAGCTGCGCATTGCTAGCCGCCTTGTGGAATTTGCCTGCGAAAAATACGGTCTGCCACAATCTGACCTGATGATAGACCCCCTCACCTTTACCATCGCCACCGGTGCGGAAGATGACCGCAAACTGGGGCAATGGACGCTTGAGGGCATTAAAATGATTCGGGATGCCTTCCCGGATATTCAGATCGTACTCGGCCTCTCTAATATTTCCTTCGGGCTGAACCCAGCAGCCCGTGCCGTGTTGAACTCGGTCTATCTGGATCATGCCGTCAGAGCAGGCATGACAGCCGCTATTGTGCATGTTTCCAAAATCCGTCCACTGCACCTGATTGCCCCCGAAGAGGTAAAGATTGCGGAAGATCTGATTTTTGACCGCCGCACAGAAGATTATGACCCATTACAAACACTTCTGGCCATGTTTGCAGACCGTAAGGCAGCAGATGCGGTGAAGCGCAAACGGGCTGAAACGGCAGAAGAACGCCTGAAAGACCGTATTGTTGATGGGGACCGAAAAGGGCTGGAAGCAGACCTTGAAGAAGCCATGCAGAACATGGCTCCGCTGGATATCATCAACACCGTTCTGCTGGATGGTATGAAGGTGGTTGGAGAACTGTTTGGTGCAGGCAAAATGCAGCTACCATTCGTGCTGCAATCTGCCGAAACCATGAAAGCCGCCGTTGCCTATCTGGAACCGCATATGGAGCGGACAGATGGCCAGCAGCGCGGCACAATTGTGCTGGCTACAGTAAAAGGCGATGTGCACGATATCGGCAAAAACCTTGTAGATATCATTCTCACCAACAATGGTTACCGTGTTGTCAATCTGGGCATCAAAGTGCCTGTGCAGGACATGATCGAAGCCGCACGTAAGGAAAAGGCCGATGCCATTGGCATGTCTGGCCTGTTGGTGAAGTCCACCGTTATCATGCGTGAAAATCTGGAAGAAATTTCACGCGCTGGGCTGGATACACCCGTTCTGCTGGGTGGCGCCGCCCTTACCCGCAACTATGTAGAAGAAGATTGTGTTGCTGCCTATGCACCCACAGGCCGGGTGGCTTACGCGCGCGATGCTTTTGATGGCCTGACCCTTATGGATCAGGTCAGCCAGAAAAATTTTGATGATTATCTGGCCGCCATCCAGAAACGGCGTGAAGGCAAAGCCACCCGCACCAATACCCGCGCGCCAGAAACGGCAGAAACACGCGGTTTTGGCCCTGTTGATGTTGCAGCAGCCCGCGCACGGCGCGAACGCCTGACAGCAGATGAACCACCCATGGTTCCGCCATTCTGGGGTTCCCGCGTTCTGGAAGCTACACCGGAAGCCGTTCTGCCATTCCTGAACGAACGCGCACTTTACCAGTTCCAGTGGGGCTTCCGTAAACAAGGCCGCTCCTTGGATGACTTCTTGATCTGGGCACGGCAGGAATTGCGCCCGATCCTGCGCCGCATGCTGGATCTGACAGCCAAAGAAAATATTCTCAAACCGCAAGCCATTTATGGCTACTGGAAAGCCGCCGGCGATGGCAACGATCTGGTGCTGTTTGAAGAAGACGGCACAACCGAAGCCTGCCGTTTCACCCTGCCACGGCAGCCAAAAGCGGATGGCGAATGTATTGCTGACTTTGTGCGCGATATATCAAACCCAGAACGTGATGTTATCGGCCTACAAGTTGTAACAGTCGGCCAGAAAGCATCCGACATCGCCCGCGATTGGTTTGAGGAAAACCGGTATCAGGATTATCTATACCTGCACGGTCTTTCCGTTGAAATGGCAGAAGCCATGGCCGAATACACCCACAAGCGTATCCGGGCCGAACTTGGCTTTGCTGGAGAAGATGCCCGCGATATGGAAAAGCTGCTTCAGCAGGGATATCGCGGATCTCGCTATTCCTTTGGGTATCCGGCCTGCCCGCGCCTGGAAGACCAGCACCCCATTCTGGCCCTGCTGGATGCCGAACGCATTGGGGTTTCCCTAACAGATGGAGATCAACTCCATCCGGAACAGTCTACCTCCGCCCTTGTTATTCTCAACAAGCACGCAAAATACTTCACAATCTAACACCATTGACCAAGGGTGAAGATGCAGCGCATCATTCACCTTATGGTTACCTCACCCCCACCTGCCTCTCCTCCAACCAGCGTCGCTCTCAAGCGGCTCTGTCGGCAGGTTGGGCTCCATGCCACAAACTGCACTGCTGCGTTTATAGATAACCGGCAGCAGGATGTGGTGCATGAAAGTGCCTTGTTCCTGCAAACCCTACACAAATTGTGGGAAAGCCAAAACGTTGATCCGGCTGAAGTATGGACAGAACTGCTGCGTAGGCTGGAAGTGGCAGAATTGCTGATGAAGCTAAACCAACCCCCGCACAGAAAAAAACGAAACGGCAAGATTGTGCGCCCTTGGCGCGTCACCACCAGCAAGCTGCCATAAAATACAGAAGCGCATGACAGGTCGCTCATTCATTGGCATAAAGCGTCCCTCATGGCTGCCATAGATGCTCTCTCTCTGCTGATTATTGGCCTGTCTGCCCTGCATGGCGCATGGCGGGGGTTTACGCGGCATGCGTTAGGCTTTGTCAGTTGGGGCATTGCCATTGTGCTAGCTCTGCGCTTTCACGCAGTTTTTCTGCCCTATGTGCAGCGCTTTATCACCTCTTCTGCGGGTGCGCAGATAGGCGCCTTTATTCTGCTGCTGCTGGGCGTGCTGTGCGCTGGCTATGTGCTTTCTGCAGCTATTGTCCGAATCGTGAAAGCAACACCATTGGATGCGCTGGATCGGCTTCTTGGGCTGCTTTTTGGTATTGTGCGCGGGATGTTTTTGGTGGTCGTGCTCTTCATGGCGGCACAATGGCTTTTGCAACCCCAAGACATGGCCGCCCTGACAGAAGATAGCCGACTGGCCCCTTACATCCGGCTCGGTGCATCCCATATCCAGCCATATCTACCGGATTTAAGCGCAAAAGGGGTTGCGCGGAATCCTTCTACAGGTCATGACGCCACCTTGTGATCCCATACGGCCAGTTTCTGACCTTCTGCGGAGGCCCTGCACGCTTATGCTCGCCCATCCCACGCCGTCTGCTTCCTTACCTGATCCACTGACACTGGATGATGACCATCCGCACGAAGAATGTGCTGTCTTTGGTATCTGGAACGCTAAGGATGCTGCCCCCCTTACCACTCTGGGTTTGCACGCCCTTCAACACCGCGGGCAAGAAGCCGCTGGTATTGTGTGTTTTGACCCGCAGGAACGTCGCTTCCATTCTCACCGGGGCCTTGGCCTTGTCAGTGATGTGTTTGCAGATTCCCGCGTTATGGCCACGCTTAAAGGCACACGCGCCATTGGTCATAACCGCTACGCCACAACAGGCGCTACGCTGCTCCGCAACGTGCAGCCTTTGTTTGCTGAATTTGCGTTTGGCGGCTTGGCCGTTGCCCATAACGGCAACCTCACCAATGCGGACACCCTGCGCAGCGAACTTATCCGCCGTGGTTGCCTGTTCCAATCCACGACAGATTCGGAAGTTTTCATCCATCTGATTGCCATCTCTCTGTACGCAACAGTAGAAGACCGGCTGATTGATGCGCTTAAACGGGTAACCGGCGCATATTCGCTGGTTGTGCTATCTGAAGAAGCGCTGATTGGTGTGCGAGACCCCATGGGTGTGCGCCCGCTGGTGCTCGGCAAGCTGCCATCTGAAGATGGTAAACAACCTTCTTGGGTGCTCGCATCAGAAACCTGTGGTCTGGACATTATCGGCGCAGAATTTGTGCGTGATGTGGAACCGGGCGAACTGGTTGTGATTGATGAAAACGGTATCCGCTCTTTGCGTCCGTTTGGTGACACGCACCCACGCTTTTGCGTGTTTGAATACATCTACTTCGCACGCCCCGATTCTGTTCTGGAAGGCTTGCCTGTTTACGAAGTGCGTAAGCAGATCGGCCACGAACTGGCGCGCGAAAGCCATGTAGATGCAGATGTTGTGGTGCCAGTGCCCGATTCTGGTGTGCCTTCTGCTATCGGCTATGCTGAAGCTAGCGGCATTCCTTTTGAACTGGGCATTATCCGCAACCATTACGTGGGCCGCACCTTTATCGAACCCACAGATCAGATCCGGCATTTGGGCGTGAAGATGAAACACTCCCCCAACCGCCCTATTCTGAGCGGCAAGCGCGTTATTCTGGTGGATGATTCCATTGTGCGCGGCACCACATCCCGCAAGATTGTGGATATGGTGCGGGCTGCTGGTGCAACAGAAGTGCATATGCGCATTTCTTCCCCACCCACACGGCATTCCTGCTTTTATGGCATTGATACGCCAGAACGCAGCAAGTTGCTGGCCGCCCAGAATGATCTGAAAGCCATGGCGGAACTCATTGGCGTAGATAGCCTTGCCTTTATCTCGCTTGATGGGCTGTATCGCGCTATGGGTTATAAAGACCGTCAATCGAGCGATGCTCGCTATTGCGATGCCTGCTTTACGGGGGAATATCCTATCCCCCTTATTGACCATGATGCAGAGTTTGGCCCAGGCACCGCCTGAAGCCAGCGTTCTCACCAAATAAAAAAGCGGCCAAGTTGGCCGCTTTTTTTGTAACCTTTATTCTCCACGCTTTCGCGCAAGATCACCCATGCTGTGCTTTCTTGCGCACAATAGTATGCCGCCCAGAGGATTGCCCGGAAGGAAGCTGGCGCAACTGCTGCGCAGCAACATCTGCCAATTGGCCCAGAAGCTGGCTTAACACCTGTACCATTGGCATGGTGGCACTGGCCTGTGTGCCTTGCAGTGTAAAGTTCTGCATATAATACTGCTCATCCTTACCGGGAGCGCCAGCAGAAGCAGGCTGGATGGATAACGTGGCATCCAACTCCACATTACCTGATGGGCCAGTTGAGAAGCGGCTGATGGACATATCCACATAGGCCTCTGGTTCTGTCGCCACTGTATCATTCTCTACAAACACGCCTGTACCCGGAAGGCGCTGTGCCAGATCACCCGCCATAACGCGGCTGATCTGTGCTGGCAGAGAATCACTCCATGCATCAGCAGAAGATACTGTAAGTTTATAGCCACTATCTGCCGTAACAATCCGATCCCGATCCAGACCAGATGCCACGGTTGGTAGGCGCACTTCTACAAAGCGCGGGCCACCCGGTTGCGGTTGGCCGGGCGTAACCGCCAATGTGTAAAGTGAAGGGCTACCGCCAGAGCATGCGGTTAGCGTAACAGCCATAACACCCAACCCGGCCACACCACTCAGGCGGAGCAACATACGCCGGTCAAGACGGGTGTTCATGGGCTTACAAGAAACAGTTTGCGTCATGATCTTATCGTCCTGAAAGCAGTGCGGAAGGATGATTGGTCAGGAAGTCTGACAGGAAACGCAGGGAGCGCGCTGTCTGCCCCAACTGCACCACCATGGATTGCAGATTGCGATGGAAATCACTGTTGCCGCCATAACTGGCCAGCAAGCGGTTGGCATTTTGCAGGGTTTGATCAAGCTGCTGTGCCATTTCTGGTAGACGCTTGCTCAACGGTGCCATGCCGTTGCGCAGATCCTTTGTAAGAGCCTGCAGGTTCTGCATGGAATTCCGCAACCCAACCAGAGACTGCTTTACGTCTGGGCTCACCAGTGTCTGATCTGCATGGGCCAGCAGGTTATTGGCGTTTGTACCAATCTGTTCAAATGGCATCGCGGCCAAACGAGATGTAATGGTGGACAAGGAATCCATAATCCCGCCCATACCACCAGCTTGGCTTGGAATAACCAGCGTTGTGCCTTCCATGCTGGTTGTAGCGGGCGCTGGGTTCTTGATAAAGTTGAGGGAAATCATCCCCTCACCCGTCAGAAAGCTCACGCTATCTGTTGAGGCACGCAGGCCGTTCGCTACCAAAGTGCGGAACATGTCTGTCAGATTATTATTCCGTAGCTCAGCCGAAGACAGCACACGTTCAGGCTGCACTTCCATGCCAATACGTACGCGCGGATGCCCGGGGTTGGAGCTTAGATCCAGCTTTACACTGGTTACATTCCCCACCTGAATCCCAAACATCGTCACCTGGCTGCCAACATCCAGACCTTTGACAGAAGACATCACATAAGTCGCAAGGGGCACGCGCTCACGGTAGCCCGCATTATCTGCATCCTCATGCGTGTCATACAGCTTGAACACCGTATTAGCCGGAGCCTCTGATGCCGGGTGCATGCGGCTTTCTGCAACAGGTGGCAAACCAAAAGCCACGCCACCAGAAAACAAAGCCTGCAAGGATTGCAGCTGCACTTTAAGCCCACCGGCACCAAATCCCACCTTAACGCCAGACACATTCCAGAAGCGGGAATTGGTGTTCAGGTAATGGTCATAAGGTTCGCGCACAAAAATCTGGATCATCACCGGGCCGCGGCCGCCGGGTGGCATGGTGTACCCCAGCACTTCCCCAACATCCACATCACGGAAGAAAACAGGGGCGCCCTGCCCGATAGACCCAATATTACCCGCTACCAGCGTGTAAATACGGCCCGGCTGATCAGACCGCACACCCGGGGGCGCTTCCAACCCTTCAAACGTTGTGGTGCGTTTGCCTGCGGGGTGGCCATTTTTGTTCAGGCCAGGATCAAACGCAATATACGCACCAGACATCAGGGTTTCCAAACCGGTAATGCTGGCCCCATTGATACGCGGACGCACAACCCAGAACCGGCCGCTATCCGTAAGCATATCATTCGTACCCTTGTTCATACGGATACGCACTTTGACATGCCGCAGATCATCAGTCAGCGAAACATCTTCCACCGTACCTAAAACCACAGATTTGTTTTTCACCTGTGTCTGGCCGCTGGTCAAACCATCTGCCGTATCAAATACAACGGTAATTTCTGGCCCGTTATCCATAAAACTGCGCCAGACCAGAAAGCCCGCAATCAGTACGGAAACAATGGGGATAATCCAGATAATGGAAAACCGAATGCGCCTTACCAGAGCATCCTGAGCACTTTCCCCTTCTGGAGGAGAGAAATGATTATGACTGTGTCCGTTCACGCCCTGTCCGGCTCCATGTTGTCCCAATATGCAGCGGCCTCAATTTTTGCCGGACAATTTTGCCCGGCATCGGCTGGGGCCGTATCGCCGTTTTTGCCCGCTGCATCCCACATCAGCCGAGGGTCAAATGCATGCACTGCAAAAATTGTCAGCACCACTACGGCGGCAAAACATACCACACCACCATTGGCGCTGATGCTAGCCATACTGCTGAAGCGCACCATAGCCACCAGAATGGAAACCATGAACACGTCAATCATAGACCAGCGCCCGATAACATCTACCAGCCTGTAAAGTCTGGATCGAGCAGGCAGATTTCGTGCAGAATGGCACTTGGTGCTGATCACCATAAACAGCAGCCCGATAATTTTAAGAACGGGCACCAGCACACTGGCAAAAAGTACCAACAGGGAAAGCGGGATCATGTTGCTCTCCCACAGCTCTATGGCCCCTTCCACAATAGTATGCCCTGTTCCCGCACCAAGCCGGATAACGGTCATAACCGGGTAAATATTGGCAGGCAGGTAAAACACCACCGCAGAAACAAGCAGCGCCACAGTGCGGGCAATGCTGTCTGGCTTGCGTTGCCGCAACACATGCCCACAGCGTGGGCAAAAACCCAGTGGAGCTGTTTGATCCAACTTTTCATCAAACACCAGCACCGCAGAGCAAGAAAGGCAGGAAACCATATGGCTGGCTGGTGGGATCTGATCATCCGGCCCGATTTCCTCGCAGGTCAGACGCACACGTTGATTATCCATCCGCCGCAAACTGGTATCTGTTTGCCTGCGTCGCCAAATCAGTTCCGTATCCAAAGTGGCATCTGTGGCAGACATGGTAACCATAAGTGAGGCAACCAGAAAGACCGCTGCCCCAACTTGTACGTAAGCCATATCTGACAGCTTGGTATAGGCCACGAAAACGCCCAGAATATATACTTCCACCATCGACCACGGGCGTAAACGTTCATACCACTTCAGAAGATGCGGCACCCAGAACGGCAGCTTGGGCTGAAGTGCACCCACCAGCACAAGCATCATCATGCTGATAACAAGCCCCGGCACAATAATGGTGGCTATTGCCACCAACACGCCAATTTCGCCCCAGCCCTCATGCAGCAATTCTATCGGGCCGGTAAGGATATCTACGGTTCTTTCCCGCCCATACAGATCCAACATCATCAAGGTGGAAAGCAGCATGGCCAGGTAGAGAGATGCCGAACTGATGCAAAAGGCCAATGGCGTTGCGATAGGAGAGGTACGATTACGCCGATCCAGCAACTGCCCACACCGACAACACCGTGCCTGTGTTCCGGGCTTAAGCTCTGAAAGGTGCTGGTAATGGCCACAACAGGGGCATTCAACAATACCCTGCACAAGCCGAACATGCCGCTTTTCATCAACCGGAACATTCTGCCCGGGATTAAGGGCCTCCCGCACCAGGCCAAATAACTGCGACATATTCATACGGATAGTTCTTAAAACGAAAAAACCGTTCCGTCACACTCAAAACAGAATGGCACCCCTGCTTAAAGCCAGAAATGCCGTTTTGTTGTTGTTCAAGTCACCGGGTGAATTGCAATTTCTCCTTGCGTAGGCATGGGGATCATGATAGTCACCGCCCCGCAAACAAAATGTGCCCGCTTAGCTCAGTTGGTAGAGCACGTCATTCGTAATGATGGGGCCGGTGGTTCGAATCCGCCAGCGGGCATTTCCATTTGCACTTCCCAAAATACTAAATACGCTTTTGCATTATGCTGTAGAATTGCGTTTTATATCCACCCAATCAAACAGATTTATTACTTTGGTGGCGTATTCAGCTTGTACAAACTTATAAGCAAATGGCGGCCGTTAGAATAATTCATTCCACCTACAGTGCCCAGACTGACGGCATCTTTCGCTTTATTCCCCAGCGCTGCCATAAATACTGAGATATCTCGCTTATCAACAAGCGCGACCGTGCATTTTGCATCTGCCTTCATGGCTGATGCCGCATTTTCTGCGCCTGTTAGCAGCACTTTGCCCCCAAGCAGAAAGACCAGACTGGGTTCAGAAAATGACACTGAAACAACATGCGACTCTGCACATGGTTGGTGTGCCTGCACCAGTGCTGTCAGGCGTGGTGCCAACCAGATGCTCTGAATCTGCGGCACAACAACTGTAAACAGTCCCACATAAAGCAGTACGGCAGCAGCCACACTGCTTAACGCTGCCTGCTGCAAACGCGCACGCGTAATGTACCACGCAGAAAGACCAACAAGCGGCAACACACCCACAGCCAAAACAATTGCTGCTACAGATATCTGGTGTTCAAGCACCCAAACAAGCGTTGGACCGGCAACAGCTAAGGCAATACCTACCAAAGCCCATGCAACAGCATAAATGCCTAGCAATACCTTGCCCCAAACACGAACAGGCCAATTGCGCCATACATCCCCACCCTGAACCAGAAACGCGGCTGTAAGAATGGCAATAGCTGGATAAGTAGGCAGCACGTAATGCGGAAGCTTTGTAGCAATAGCTTCAAACACCAGCCAATGCGGCATAATCCAGCACAGCAAATAGCGCACAGTCTCTTGCTTACGCGCATGCCAAACCAAGGGCACCACGCACGCAGCAAAAAATGATCCAGGCCAGAACGCCAGCAGGAAAACCAGCAGATGGTAACCTGGCGGCAGCCCATGCGCTTGCTGCCCGGAAGCCACTTTGCCTAAAAAATTGGTGCCAACAGCATTCCGAAAAAATTCACCGTGGCTCACAACCCCAATAGCTACACACCACGGCACCAGAATAGCAGCAGACAAAAGCCAGCCCCATGCCGGACGCATTCTGCGCCACAAACCGAAATCCCGCTCCAGCATCCCCAACACCAGTGGTGTGGCAAGAGATGGGATAAGAATGACCGGCCCTTTCAACATCAAGCCGCAGCCAATAGCGCCCCAATACAGCAAAGCCCGTTTTACTGGTGTGGCCACGCCTTGCTGGCGATCTCGCAAAGCACCTGTTAGCGCCAATTGGGCCAGCAGCACCGTAAGCAACAAGCAGGAATCGATCGTAGCCATCCGGCTTTCTGCTGCCACCAGAACAGAAGCCATAAACAGCAAACCCGCACCAAGTCCGGCCGATGCTCCAAACAGCATGGAGCCAATAAGCGCCGTTAGAACAACAGCACCAGACATGGCCAAAAGCGAGGGAATGCGATACGGCCATACAACCCGCTGATGCTGCATGCCTGTAAGAGAAACAGCAGCAGCCTCCAGCCAGTAAATACCAGCGGGCTGTAAATAACGTGGTTTGTCCTGAAAGCGCACATCTACAAAGTTGTGCGATTCTAGCATCTGCGCCGTGGCTTCCATGTATCGGGGTTCATCCCGATCGAATGGTGGCGTAACGGCCCGCCCCGGCAAAAACAGCAAAAAAGCAGCAAGGCCTAAGAACAGCAGGGCTTTAATAGAAAGTGGTTGGTGACCGTTTTTCTGCTTCAGCATTCACGAATCGATTTTGGAAGATGTGTGCGATTCCGTAACCACATCACGCCCAGCAGATCCCGCACCCCAACGACAGCACGATTGAAGTTGGTATATTTAGACTGCCCATGCAAACGCGGCCTGTGTGTAACTGGGTGACACACCAACGGCACACCGTAAGATGCAAACAATGCCGGAAGAAAACGATGCAAACCTTCAAACTGCGGCAAGCGCAGAAAGTCTGCTCGCTGAAAAATTTTGATCGGCGCACCTGTATCCGGGCACTGATCATTGAGTAATTTTTGCCGCAGCCCGTTAGCGAAACGTGTTGCAAAGCGGCGAGACCAACCATCTTTACGGCGTGTGCGCACCCCTACAACAAGCGGTGGCCTACCCTTGGTAGCCTGTGCCTGCGCAAGGGAAATCAACTTACCAAGTTCACGCGGATCATCCTGGCCATCGCCATCAATTGTGGCAATCCAAGTCCCTCGGGCAGTTGTAATGCCTGTACGCAACGCGGCAGACTTACCGCAACGCCGATCATGAGAAAGAATACGCAAGTTCGGCAAACACTCATCCCGCAAGCGTTGCAAAACTTCTACGGTTTGATCCTGGCTGCCGTCATCCACAAAAACAACTTCGGCCGCAGGCAATTGCTGCATGGCCTCGGCTAATTCTCGGCAAACCTGTGGCAGATTATCCTGTTCATCCAAAACAGCAATAACGATGCTCAGTACGAACTGAGCATCGTTATGCTGTGACGGTGCGGCTGAAACCAGACCTGTCACATCTTCACCATTCAGCTGATAATGTTTCAGGCTGCCTTGCGCGCAAGAGCGGCAGGCAAACCAGCCAGCGCCTGATCAACAAGCCCTGCGGCTTTCTGTTCATCAAGCGTCTGAGGAATAACACCATTGGCAGCCTGTACAGCCACATCAATTGCAAGCTGGCGCACTTCTTTAATAGCCGCACGTTCTACAGCAGCAATACGATCACGTGCCATTTGTTCATGGCGCTGCACAGCGGCTTCTGCCTCTGCGCGTGCTTTCTGGGCCATTTCGGCAGCCTGCTGATGAGCCTGCTCCACATAAGATTTGGCTTCTGCCAGTGCCTGCTCACGATCACGCGTGGCATCTTCTAGCATCTGCTCTGCTTCTCTTCTCAAGCGGGCAGCTTCATCCAGTTCTTCACGGATACGGTTGGCGCGGCTGTCCAGAATGGTGGCAATAGGCCCCCAAATCTTTTTACCAACCAGCACAAAGAACAGAACAAACGAAACAGCGACCCAGAAACCCGCTTCGTGAAAAATGCCAGACATGACGAAAATTCCCCCGGAGCTGGTCAGATAGTGCTGTGCGCCGAAGCGCTTTCAACCTTCTGGGCAACAAGCTGAGCATCAGGCACAATACCCGTCAGACGCTGAACCAGAGCCTGCGTGGTATCACCCGCAATTTCTTTAAGCGCACTTAATGCACGCGTTTTTTCCTCAGCCACGCGTTTTTCGGCATCAGCAATTTCTGCTGTTACCCGCGCGTTGATTTCCTGCATCTGCTGTTCGGCTGCTTTATGTTCTTCTGCCAGAACCTGATCAAGGTGCGCCTGGGCTTCTGCCATAGCATCTTTACGGGCCTGCTGAAGTTCAGCAACAGCTTTATCGGCATCCTGCTTGGCCGCACGTGCAATTTCCAGATCCCCGGAAATACGCTTGCTACGGTCTTCCAGCACCCGGGTAATACCGGGCAGCATGGCTTTGCTGAGCACCATATAAAAGACGAAGAAAATTACCGCGCCCCACATAACCTGACCGGTTACAAGGGGGTTGGCAAAATCTAGCTGAGGCATTCCCGTGGCATATGCACCAGGCGCGGAAACGGCCAGAAGAGACACACCGGAAACCGTTGCGAACAGACCGGCACGAAGCATCTTCTTAATCACACCCACAGGAATGTTCTCCTCTTTCCTGAAAGCTTTCTCAGACGAACAGGATCAGGAACGCGATCAGCAGCGCGAACAGAGCGATAGCTTCTGTCAGAGCAAAGCCGAGCATACCCAGACCGAACACATGCGGACGGGAAGCCGGGTTGCGCGCAATGCTGCTTACCAGCGTGGAGAAGATGTTGCCGAGGCCGATACCAACGCCGGCAAGGGCGATCACGGCGATACCTGCACCGATTTCCCGGGCTGCAGCGATGTCCATATCAGTCACTTCCTTGTTTCAAGTACAGTTCAAACGAAACGGGCAAAGCAGCTCCTCAGTGAGCCACGGCCTCCCGCAGGTAGATGCACGTTAGAATGGCAAACACATAGGCCTGCAACACACCAACAAGCAACTCAAGAGCCATCAGTGCCACGTTAATGGCAATCGGCCCAACCGCAAACACGTCACCCACCACACCAAAACCGGCGAGCATGACAACAAAGCTTGCGAAAATATCGAACATGACATGCCCGGCAACCATGTTGGCGAACAGTCGGATGGAGAGGCTGACAGGACGCGAAAGAAAAGAAAGAATTTCAATCGGGATCAGCAGCGGAGCCAGGAATGGGCTAGCGCCTTCCGGCATAAAGTGCGCAAAGAAACGCAGCCCCTGCACCTTAAGGGAGACAATAACCGTAAGCACAAACACCATCATGGCCAGCGCAAAGGTTACAGCAATATGGCTGGTAAACGTAAAGGAAAACGGCAGCAGACCAATATAGTTACCGGCCAGAATAAAGAAGAACAGCGTGAAGATGAACGGGAAGAAAGCCGTGCCTTCTGGCCCGATCGTATCAACCGCCATGTTATGAATAAATTCGTAACAAACTTCTGCCGCAGCCTGCAAACGACCGGGAACCACCGCAGCTGGGCGCATACCAAAATACAGGAATGCCAGAACCAGACACACTGCCACAATCATGTACAGGGGGGATTGGCTGAAACGCAATGCTTCGCCCAGCCCACCAAGAACGGGATGAAGCTCAAACTGTTCAAGTACGTTGATGCTGGAACCGCCCGCCACAACCGCTCTCCTAAAACCCTTTACCGCATCCGAATCGTATCCGGATTACAGCTTCTTACTTACCGTCTATCGACTTGACCAGCCGCCAAACATTCAGCACGCCAGTACCTCCGCCCATCAGTGCGAAAATAATGAGAAAAACTGCCCGGGTTTTCAGCCAGTGATCCAGCTCCCACCCAATGGCAACGCCCACTATCAGTGCTGAAAGCATTTCTGCCCCAGCTCTTAGCGCCAACCCAGGAAGAGATTGCTCTACAGCATCTTCTTTCTCGGCTGAATCTTCCTTTTTTTCCAGGCCGGAGCGGCGTTCTGCCGCCTTTAGCCGAGCATCAAAGGAATCGTTACCGTTCTTACTCATTCTTCGCCCCTTCAGAGGGGTGCAGGCGCTTGCTAACGGGGCTGTCATATCCTGTCAAGAAACCATGATGGGTAGATGCATCAAAATCTGTCTTTTCCATCATAATTCCCCACAAAAAATCAGACTGTGTCCGTCACACCCACTAAACCGCGCGCATAATCCACAGCGGAGAAAGGCCGCAGATCTTCTGCCTGTTCACCCACACCCACAGCATGCACAGGCAGCCCAAACTGATCAGCCAGCGCCACCACAATGCCCCCACGGGCAGAACCATCCAATTTTGTCACCACCAAACCGGTCACATTCACAAGTTCGCGAAACACCCGCACCTGCTCCACGGCATTTTGGCCAGTTGTGGCATCTAGCACCAACAACACGGAATGTGGCGCCGTTTCATCGAACTTACGCATGACGCGAATAATCTTGGCAAGTTCTTCCATCAACGCACTTTTATTGTGCAGGCGGCCAGCCGTATCTACAAACAGCAGATCAGCCCCTTCCGCCTTACCCCGCTTAAGTGCCTCAAAGGCCAGACCAGCCGCATCTGCACCGGGAGGACCGGCAATAACCGGGCAACCCGTTCTTTCACCCCAGATCTGCAACTGCTCTACAGCAGCGGCGCGGAAGGTATCACCCGCCACCATCATCACCTTCTTACCTTCTTCGGTAAAAAAGCGGGCCATTTTGCCAATGGTGGTGGTTTTACCTACGCCATTTACACCCACCATCAGCACAACATGGGGTTTGTGTTCGGGATCAGGTTCAAAAGGCTTCGCAACGGGCTCAAGAATCGCGGCAATTTCGTCTGCCAAAGTTGTCCGGATTTCCTCATCCGTCACTTCGGTTCCGAAACGGGAGGAACGGAAGGATTCGATAATACGCTCTGCAACAGCCGGGCCCATGTCTGCTGTAATCAGCAGGTCTTCCAGCTCTTCCAGCGCTTCGTCATCCAGCTTGCGCTTGGTGAAAATGCCCGTAATCCCCCCACCCAGTTTTTGGGTGGAACGCGACAAGCCCTGCTTGAGACGAGAGAAAAAACCAAGCGCCATCTCAGATCCTTTCCACCACCAGCCCGGCCTTATCGGCCATTGTGGACTGAAGGGTTATAATTTCCCCCACTTCGGCTTCACCCTGCGCAAGCCGCACTGGCGCAAACTGTTCACTATGGCCGGTTGTGGGGGTTTCCATCAGCACACGTAGGGGCTGACCTATAAGACTTTCATAATACCGGGCGGCAGAAACCGCCCCCACCTCCCGCAACTGCGCAGCACGTGCCTTGCGCTCGGGCACCGGCACCGCGCGCATACGCGCAGCAGGCGTTCCTGGGCGTTCACTATACGGAAAGACATGCAGATACGGCAGCGCCTGCTGGGCAAGAAAATTGCGTGTTTCTTCAAACAGCGATTCGTCTTCTGTTGGAAAGCCCGCAATAATATCAGCACCAATTCCAATATCTGGCCGCAAGCTTCTTGCACGTTCCACCACCCGCGCCGCATCGGCCACCAAATGCCGCCTCTTCATACGTTTAAGAATAAGGTCTGACCCAGCCTGCAAAGAAAGATGCAGATACGGCATAAAACGCGGCTCTTCTGCCAGAAGCTGCCAGATATCCTCGTCAATCTCTACCGGATCAACCGAAGACAGACGCATCCGCTCCAACTCTGGCACCAAACGCAACACGCGGCGGCAAAGCTGACCAAGCACCGGTTTGCCGGGCAGATCTTCCCCCCAGGATGTCATATCTACCCCGGTAAGCACGACTTCCCGATACCCAGACTGCACCAAAGCACGCACCTGCTCCACCACTGCACCAACTGGTACAGACCGGGAAGGCCCGCGTCCAAACGGAATGATGCAAAACGTGCACCGATGATTGCACCCTTGCTGAACCTGCACAAAGGCCCGTGTACGGCCTGCAAACTCAGTAACCAGATGCGCAGCAGTTTCCTTGGCTGCCATGATATCGGATACAGCAAGCGGCTGAGACAAAGCAGCGGCAGACCAACTTTCGGCCTTTAGCTTTTCCTCATTCCCCAACACACGGGCTACGCCGGGCAGATCACTCCAGCTTTCGGGGTTAATCTGGGCAGCACACCCGGTAACCACAATACGGGCATCCGGGTTTTCACGATGCGCCCGACGAATAGCCTGCCGCGCCTGCCGCTCTGCTTCTCCCGTAACGGCACAGGTGTTCACGATAATTACATTATCCAGTGAAGCTGCGTGATTACGCATCACTTCACTTTCCCATGTGTTCAAACGGCAGCCAAATGTGAGAATTTCCGGCTTGCTCATTCCGGGTACGCGGCCAGATCAACCGTCCCTTCAAAAGCTGTTGTTGCAGAGCCTGTCATGAGCACATGATTGTTTGGTGCCCATTCAATCTGCAAAATACCACCATCCAGCTCGACTTCACACACACGCTCTACCAAACCGCGCCGCGCCGCATTCACCACCGCGGCACATGCGCCAGAACCACAGGCCTCCGTCACACCGGCTCCACGTTCATGCACCTTAAGCCGCATACGCGCAGATCCATCAATACGCGCAAACCCAATATTGGCCCGTTCAGGAAAAAGCGGATCATGCTCCAGCGCCTGCCCTTGGGAGAGACGCGCAAAATCTTCCACAAAAAACGTTGCGTGCGGGTTCCCCATAGATGCAGCCGCGGGATCACCCTCCAATGGCAGATGCAGCGTATCCATTTCCGCAACCAAAGGCACATCCTGCCAATTCAGGCGAGGTTCACCCATATCTACCGTAATCAGCCCGTTTTCTTCTATCCGTGCAGGCAAACGCCCAGCACGCGTTTGCAGCACAGGCGTTCTGTTGCCCGTTTCACGCCAGATCAGATCAGCCACACAGCGTGATGCATTTCCGCACGCGCCTGCCTCTGATCCATCGGGATTAAAAAAGCGCACAAAAACGTCTGCCCCTTCCGCACAGGCCGGACGCAACGTTACCAACTGGTCACACCCAATGCCACGGCGCCTATGCGCCAAGGCAGCAATACGGGCTGGCGTAAGGGGCAAATGCCCACCACGCTCGTCCAGAATGACGAAATCATTCCCCAGACCATGCATTTTACGGAAAGATGTCAGCATGCTGTGGCTTATACGCCACTTTAAGCGCCGATGCCATGAGAGAAAGCAGCCCACAGGCCCGGAAATCAGTCTTTTCCGCGCCCTGCTGGCATAATTGTAACGTGCTTACACAAAGCGCCCCGGAGCACCGCGCTGCAATACTTCAATTTTATAACCATCCGGATCTGTCAGAAAGAAGAACTGCCCAACCACATGGCTTTTGTTTTCCAGCGTTTTAACCGGCGTAACCGGGTGCCCGGCAGCTTCCATACGCGCATGCTCACGCTGCACATCTGCAACAGACACGGCAAGATGGCCGTAACCCTCACCTAAATTATAAGGCTCAGTCCGCCCGTGGTTAATTGTAAGTTCAAGCTCAAATGTCTGCTCATCATTTGCCAGATATACCAATGTAAAACTCTCAAATTCAAACCGACCCACAGGTTTGATGCCTAACGTATCTGCATAAAAATGTGTGGATCGTGCCTCATCCAACACCCGCAACATGCTGTGGATCATCTTGGCCATAAAAATATTCCTTTACCAAACAGAGCATAATAAAAACCAAAGCCTGTGCTTAACGCACATCTTTTTTCCCTGAAATTATTTTTTAAGGAGAGAGCTCTTTACGGCAAGCCAAGGAAAATGGTTCACATTCATATAAGAACCACTTCAACAATATTTGAAAAGCGAATGCGCATCTTCCGCCAGTTTTCCTGCCGCATGGCACATCATATTAAAACAGGCCTATGCATGGGCACTGTGCTGGCTTCTGGCGGAATGGCCATGAATTACGCTTTTCCGGCTTATGCCGCGGCAGATGATGCGGCCTCCCTTGATGCGTTGGAACAGCAAATTTCGCGCATTCAAGCCGAACAGCACGAATTGCAAAAAGCGTTGGTAAGCGTGCAAAAGCAGATTGCCCAGCGGCGCGGCACAGCACACGCCAGCAATGGCAACTCCTCTACGGGCAGGGCTGTTTCTGGCAGCCACCACGCAGTTGCCAACTCAGGTTCAGGCTCTGGTGTTACCGTTGCCATGCAGGATGGCACAATTGCCAGCACAGCCTCCACTGATCCGGGTATTAGTGCGCCAGCCTCAACGCGTTCTGGCGGCTCCTTGCGCCATGCTATGGGCCCAGACGCACAACCTGTGTTTTCTGGCAAAAATGATACCCCGGAAGTGGAATCTGTTGTCGGGCATCGCGCAGAAGATATGATTGCCCGCATTGCAGACAACCAGGTTGGCGCGCATCAGCGTGAAACTGCTGGCGCACAGGCTGCTGGCGCGCTGGGTGACCACGGGGTGTTCCACCTTGGGCCGCTTACCCTGATTTTGGGTGGCTTTTTGGATGCCGCAGCGGTGGAATCAAACCGCCATACCTCCACCGGCACCTTCAACTATTGGGCGGACATGCCTTACAAAGGGGATGCCCGTTACCATACAGACAACTTTGAGGGCAGCGCACGTTACAGCCGCATTTCTCTTATGGCTCGCGGCAACATAGATAAAAACTCCACCATTTCCGGCTTTTACGAAATGGACTTCGGGGCTGGCGCCTCCACAACAGATCCGTACGAAAGTAACAGCTACACTTTCCGTATGCGCCAGCTTTATATGGCCTACGATAACAGTGCTCTGAACTTCCACTTTCTGGCTGGGCAAGCATGGAGCATGCTCACACCAGGCCGCGTGGGTATTATTCCGCGTCAGGAAAATCTGCCACTCACCATCGAATCCTCCATGCTGGCAGGCCAGACATGGGCGCGGCAGCTACAGTTCCGGTTTGTAAAAGACTTTTTCCAACACAGACTGTGGGCCGGTCTTTCCATCGAAAACTCGGCCACGCTGTATAATGTCGACAGCTTTTCCAGTGTAACGGATGGGCAAGTGCGCTTACCAAACGGGCGTATTGCAACCATAGGGTATGACGGCACCGGCCTGACCAACAATGCCCTTTTCCCCAACGAAATTGCTCCAGACATTATTGGCAAACTGGCATGGGACCCACACTGGGGCCACTACGAAGTTGAAGGCATTCTGCACTTTCCTCATACACGTGTTTCTGAACTTGGGGGCGGGCGCAACCATACTGCCATTGCTGGTGGTGGTGGTGGCTCTGTTGTCCTTCCAGTTCTGCCGCATAAGGTAGAGGTGCGCCTTGCTGGTTTGGCTGGGGTGGGTATTGGCCGTTACGGGTCTGTGCTGCTGCCGGATGCTACGCTTAATTCTAAAGGTGAGCCCTCACCAATTCCATCCATACAAGGCACGGCTGGTATCATTGCCCATCCTAACCAACTTATTGATGTGTATGGTTACTTTGGATATCAGCAGGCTGGACGTCGTTACTTTAATGCCAATGGCTCTGCCTATGGGTATGGCAACCCATCGTTTGATAACAGCGGCTGTAATGTTGAAATGGCCACCGAGCTTTCAACCCTTGGCTGCACAGGCAACACCCGCAGCGTCATGGAAGCCACCGTTGGCGCATGGTATCGTTTCTTCAAGGGCCATTACGGCACTGTGGAAGCCGGTTTGCAGCTTGCTTATTCCCGCCGCAAGGCTTGGGAAGGGCTAGGTGGCGCGCCAAGTGCTGGTATGAGCCAGGTTTTTATGGATTTCCGCTATCTTCCTTTCCAGTAAAAGCGCATAATTCCTGTGCTATAAAATCATGCAGTACAGGGTTCTGCCGTCAAACTACTAGCTTTTCCGGGCAGGAACCTTTATCTCGCATTTCTATTCCCGTTGCCCGGATCCGGATTGTATGCCTTTTCAGAATGCTCCTGCCCCTCTCGCTCGTGCTCTTGCTGCACGCGGCTTTACTGCTCCTACCGCTGTTCAGGCCGCCGTTCTGGCCGATGATGCCAAAAATCGCGACCTGCTGGTTTCAGCCCGCACCGGATCTGGCAAAACTGTTGCTTTCGGCCTAACGCTGGCTGACCTGCTGCTGAATGATGCAGGCCGTTGCGTGCCGTCTGGCGCGCCTATTGCTCTGGTTATTGCCCCCACGCGTGAACTTGCTTTGCAGGTACGCAGTGAGCTGGAATGGCTGTACGCCGAAACCGGCGCACGGATTGTTTCTTGCGTTGGTGGCATGGAACCCCGCAAGGAAGCCCGCGCCCTTGCCTCTGGCTGCCACATTGTTGTGGGCACGCCGGGCCGCCTGTGTGACCATCTGCGCCGCGGTGCACTTGATCTTTCACACCTGAAAGCCGTGGTACTGGATGAAGCAGATGAAATGCTTGATCTGGGCTTCCGTGATGAGCTGGAAACCCTGCTGGACGCCATGCCCAAAGAGCGGCGTACCCTGCTGTTTTCCGCAACCATTGCCCGCGATATTGCAGCCCTTGCACGCCGCTATCAGCAGGATGCCCTGCGCATTGACACGGTGGGGACAAACACCCCCCATGCCGATATTACCTACCGCGCCGTTCTGACAGAACAGGGCGATATGGCAGGCACGGTTGTAAACGTACTGCGGCTGATGGAATCCTCCGCTGCCATCGTTTTCTGCCATACGCGTGAAGCTGTACGCCAGTTGCAGGCGATTCTGACGGAACGCGGTTTTTCCTCCGTCGCCATTTCAGGTGATCTGGGACAGAATGAACGCAGCCGCGCCATAGAAAGCCTGCGCCACGGCCAAGCCCGTGTATGCGTGGCAACAGACGTGGCCGCTCGCGGTATTGATATTCCGGATTTGGGGCTGGTTATCCATGCCAGCCTGCCTTCCAACCCTGCAACCTTGCTGCATCGCTCCGGTCGTACAGGCCGCGCAGGCAAAAAAGGCACTTGTGTACTGCTGGTACCGCCAGCACGCAGAAGATTGGCAGAACGTCTGCTTCAGGCTGCCAAGGTAACCGCAGAATGGAGCGGTGCCCCTACTCCGGCAGCTATTGCTACTGCGGATGCCGAACGCCTTTTGGCTGCGCCATTCCTTTCTGCCCCAGCACCAGAAGATGCAGAAACACAAACGCTGATTAGTCGCCTAGCTGCCGAACACACACCAGAGCAACTTGGGGCGGCCCTTGTTGGCCTGTGGCATAAAAGCCTGCCTGCCCCTGTTTCCGTGCGGGTGCTCACACCAGATGCACGCCGTGCCGCCCCGCGTGAGCGTGATCCCAACCGCCCTGTGCGCGAAAGAGAACGCGCACCCGCCATGGATGGCAAATGGTTCCGTCTTTCTGTTGGTCGTGAAGATCGGGCAGACCCCAAATGGCTGGTGCCTATGCTGTGCCGGTTGGGGAACATTAAAAAGCAGGATATCGGGTCTATCCGTATCACGCAGGATCATACACTGGTTGAAATTTCTCCAGATAAAGCCGAGCAGTTTGCATCTTGCGCTTCTGCTACGGACCCGGACGAAATTACAGTTGAACCCGCAGCAGCACCCCGCAAAGGTGGCGGTGGCGGATCTCGCCCAGCCTATGCTGATCGGAAACCAAAAGGTGGTCGCTCTTTTGCACCACGTCGGGAAGGCGCTAGCAAAAGCAATTCTTCCCGCAAGCGTAAGCCGAAATAAACTTTATACGCATCAACTCATCAGGCCGCACGTAGCGGCCTGATGTCGTTTAAGCCAGCTTTACAAAGGCGGTAGAGTGGTTGCATCCCGAAGGTCGGAAGAAACCCGGTCTTTCTGAGCTTTCCAAGCCTTCCGCGTATTTTCCCCCGCATTATTCCAACGATCTGTAACATTTTTTTCTGCATTGGTTACACGGTCGCGTTGAGCCTGTAGCTTCTCGCGCGCTTCCTCGCCACTGTTGTTCCAGCGGTCACGCACATTCTTTTCCGCGTTGGTTACACGGTCGCGTTGAGCCTGTAGCTTCTCGCGCGCTTCCTCGCCACTGTTGTTCCAGCGGTCACGCACATTCTTTTCCGCGTTGGTTACACGGTCGCGTTGAGCCTGCAGCTTCTCACGTGCTTCCTCACCACTGTTGTTCCAGCGGTCACGCACATTCTTTTCCGCATTGGTTACACGATCGCGCTGAGCCTGTAGCTTCTCACGCGCTTCCTCACCACTGTTGTTCCAGCGGTCACGTACATTCTTTTCCGCGTTGGTTACACGGTCGCGCTGAGCCTGTAGCTTCTCACGTGTTGCTTCGGTGCTGTTGTTCCAACTATTTCGCACCTGATCTCGCGCAGCCTGACCACTATTTCTGAAACCAGATGTCAGATTATTTGCATCATTACGCACGCTGTCACGCGTTGCATTCAATTGATCTTTTGCATCCTGCTGTAAGCAACCTGTTAGAGACAAACACGGATCAGCGTGTGCCAAAGATGCCGTACCTGCCAGAGCTGCTACAGATAAACTCATCACCGCAAATTTCTGAACAAATCGCATAATAACCTATTCTTTCTTCAATCCTGTCCACATAAAGCGGAACGTTGATGAATTTTTAGACATGTAATTCTGGCAAAAAATAGTCCACCCCGGCCCTTGCGAGAACACGATTGCAGACGCAGCATAGCGGTAAGTATTTTCGACAGAACCAAGGATCATGCGTATCGTGATGAAACCTGTTTTCCACCCGGCAAAATGGCCAAATTTTAACAAGCTAAAGCTTGCTGGCTCTTTGGCTGTTGCCCTTAGCCTCTCCACTACAGCCATAGCCGCAACTGAACCATCACCACCGCCCGCCAAGGCCGTCCCCTCGGTAACGGGGCCCGCTCCAGCGCAAACCCAAACAGATACATTCCACAATGCAGCCGCTCTGCTGCCCCAAGATGCCATCACACATCACACTGGCATTTTTGATAAGCGAAAGATCTCCTACACAGCCCATACCGGCACCCTGACTTTACGGGATGATGATGGTGCCCCTACTGCACGTGTTTTTTACGTTGCCTACACGCAGGATGGCGTAAATCCGGCACATCGGCCTGTTGCCTATTTCTTTAACGGAGGGCCCGGCGCAGGTACGGCATACCTACATCTGGGTGCCGCAGGCCCCTCTATTCTTTCTTTCCCCAATGGCAACCCAGCAGATGGCGCCAACGCCCAGCTTACCCCCAACACAGAAAGCTGGCTGGCTGCGGCGGATCTGGTGTTTATAGATGCCCCCGGCACTGGTTGGTCTATCCCCACAGATGCTAAAAAAGCTGCCAAAACATTTTATGGCGTCAAACAAGATGCCCACGCATTTGCCAAGGCCATTCAGCTTTGGGCGCAAAGCAGTAACCGCCAGATTTCTCCGCGCTATCTTGTAGGTGAAAGCTATGGTGGCCTACGCGCCATTGAGGTGGCAGATGCCTTGGCGCAGGATCAGAATATTCTGGTGAATGGGATCATCATGATCTCACCTGCACTGGATATGACATTGTTGGATACGTCCAACGATATTCTGGCAACCAGTTTTGTCCTGCCTTCCTTAGAAGCATCTCAGCTAGCGCTCCAACATAAACTGACACCAGAAAACGCTGCGGGGCATTTGGATAGCGCATACCATTACGCTATTGGCCCTTACCTGAGCACATTGGCCAACGCACCACTTGCCGGAAACGCCGCGCAGGATTTTTACGAAGACGTTGCCACGCATTCCGGCATACCGCTTGAAACGGTGGCAAAAGAACGCGGCATGCTGCAGCCAGAAGCCCACGATGTGCGCAGCCGCAATGGGCGGCTTTATTCTCTGTATGACGGCACGTTTTCTATTGCTGACCCGTTCCCCGAAGGTGTGGAAAATGGTGCAAGCCCTGACCCCATTCTGGATGGCTTTACCCGTGCCTATGGCAGCGCATTTGAGCAATATGCCGCAACCAGCCTGAACTTCCGCACATCGCTGAGCTATTCACTTTTGAACATGAAGGTGAATGAGGAGTGGGATTATCGGGATGGTGGCAGCCCCATTGTCCGTCCTATTCCGACGCTCCGCCGCCTTCTGGCACTTAACCCAACCCTGCGGATTTTTATTGCCAACGGGTATTATGATCTGGTCTGCCCTTTCGCCTCATCCCGCTGGGTGGCTGAGCATATTCCAGTAGGCAGAAACCGCATTGCCCTGCACACATACCCCGGCGGCCATATGATTTACATCCGGGCAGACAGCCGCGCAGCACTTGCGCAGGATGCCAAAACTTTCATGACACCATAAAAAAACGGGTGGGGAATTGCTTCCCCACCCGTTTCTGCCAAACGGTAAACCGTTTTTCCTGACAGATCAGCGCTTGCTGAACTGGAAGGAACGACGAGCCTTGGCGCGACCGTATTTCTTACGTTCCACCTTACGAGAGTCACGCGTAAGGAAGCCAGCAGCCTTAAGGATGCTGCGCAGTTCTGGTTCGTAATGTGTCAGCGCACGGCTGATACCATGACGAACAGCACCTGCCTGACCAGACAGACCACCACCCGTTACGGTGCAAACCACATCGAACTGGTTGTAACGGTCAGACACAAGGAAAGGCTGGGTCAGCAGCATGCGCAGCACGGGGCGCGCAAAGTAAGTGCCAACCGGGCGACCGTTAACGGTGATTTCACCCTTGCCAGGCTTGATCCACACGCGAGCAACTGCGTCCTTACGACGGCCTGTTGCATAGGAGCGGCCCTGCGCATCACGCTTGGCTTCATAAACCGGAGCATCAGAAGCAATTTCTGGAACCACGGTCTTCAGATCGGCCAGCGTGCCTGTACGTTCCTGAGTTTCAGACATTCTGCTCAGCCCTTCTGCACGTTAACAACGTTCTTGCGGTTCATGGCCGCAACATCAAGCTGCTGGGGGTTCTGGCCAGCATGCGGGTGTTCTGCACCAGCATAAACATGCAGGCTGCGCATCTGCTGACGCTGCAGCGGACCGCGCGTGATCATGCGCTCCACAGCTTTTTCAACCAGCTGACCCGGATTTTTGCCTTCAAGGCGCTGCTTTACAGTGCGTTCCTTGATGCCGCCGGGGTAACCGGTGTGATAGTGGAAGAGCTTCTGATCAGCCTTGCGGCCTGTCAGGGCAACTTTTTCCGCGTTGATGACAACAACGTGGTCACCGCAATCAACATGCGGAGTAAACTGAGGCTTATGCTTGCCGCGCAGGCGCTGGGCAATGATGACGGCGAGACGACCTAGAGCGAGACCTTCGGCATCGATCAGGATCCAGTTCTTCGTCACCTCCGCGGGCTTCAGCGAGAGGGTGGTCTTCATGACACTGATTCCATACTAGAACAGTTGTGTATCCAAGATGGCGCCTTATGCGGTGCCTAAAACAAAACGTCAAGCATTGTTTGCGTTGATGTCTGTATTTTCAGGGGGTTTTCTATAGGTAACATGTTACCGTACCAGCGCTTGCAGCCCCATCCGCCATGCACTAAAGCTGGTTTTGTGTCCCGAAACAGTAGGATTTCCAACGGGTGAAGAAGAACGTTCTGGTCATGATTTCCGGCATTGCCATTCTAGGCGGCATTGGTTGGCTTGGTGCACGCCATGCCGAACACCTTATGCTGGACAAAAGCATAGAGCGTTTTAGGCAAACCTTGGGGCCTGATGCTTCTTTTACCTACAAAAAAGCCACTCCCGGTGTGCTGGGGCGCAGTGTAAAATTTACCAGCCTTGTATTCCGCCAAGGGCCAGAAACCATAACGGCAGATGAAGCAGAGGTTTCTAAACCCGTTACCAAGGGCTCCGAGTCTCCGCTTATCGAGCATCTTTCCTTCCGCAACTTTCAGATGGCAGATACGGCAGGCAGTTTGCATCTGGCAAAATTGGCCATGGAAGGCGTTACGCTTCCGGTAAAGGAAGACATGCACACGCCAGCCCATACGCTTTCTATCCAACATGCAGAAGCCACAAAGCTGCACGGGTTTATTGATAGCCTGCAATCCGATATCTCTGCTGATACTGTTACAGTAGATGATTTTGGAGAAAGCATGGCCTCGCATCTTGAGGCCACAAAGCTGCAATTTTCTGCGGATGTTCCCCCTGCCCGCCATGTTTCTGCTGACCATGTTGGCATTGATGGCCTAGATCTGGCTGGGTTGTACAATAGCCTTACAACCGGTGCAGCTTATGCTGCCCGCAACGGCACCCGCGATATCCAGATTGATCATCTTGCCATTGATGGCGACAGCCCACTTTTGCGCGCTGTGAAGATTCTGTCTCATTCCAGCAAATCCGAATCTGCTGAGCAGGAAGTTTCCAGCGTGCAGGATGCAGAACTCTGGCCGAGCATGCCTAATCTCGCATGGTTACCCACCCTGGGTTATGATCGCCTACACGCCTCTCTGGTTTTGAACGACACACATGATCTAAAAACAGACAAACTACATATTGAAGAACTGAGTATAGATGCTGCTCAAATGGGCCGTCTGCATTTGGATGGAGATTTTGCGCAAGCAGGTTCCCACGCTGTTGTGGCTGCAAACGCAGATATGCAGGTTTTACACATGCACATGAACTATATGGATCATGGGCTTGTGCCTAAAATATTGGATCAGGCTGCCAAGGCCCGCAACATGAACCTGCACGATATGCTGGCCACATGGCAGGAACAGACCAAGCAGGGCAATAACCCGATTCTGACCCAAGCACTTACCTATGCCCTACACCCTGAAAAAGGCCCGTTGGATATTTATATCCAGCCGCAGCGTCCGCTCCCACTCATGACAGTTCTGGCATCTTTAGGGGCTGTGGGCGTGGCACCACAAATTGCGCAGCAGGTTGGCCTTTCCCTGCATACGCCGTAATGCTGCCTCTTCATACACTTCAGCCTGCGCTAGGTCCGGTTCATGTTATTGGAGCCTCAGGCCGTTCTGGGCGAGCTGTGTGTCAGGCTTTGCTGGCACGGGGTATTCCCATCATCCCGGTTGTGCGTAACGCCAGCCGGGCTGATGGGTTGGAAAATATTCGCATTGCCGATCTGACAGCCCCTACCGAGCTTTTAAAACCCGTGTTGGTAGATGCCACGCGCATTGTCTGCACAGCGCACGCGCGTAATATCCCTTCCTTGCTGGCCGCTGCGCCAGATTCTGCCAAACTGGTATGCCTTGGCAGCACACGTAAATTCACACATTGGCCCGATGCACACGGCAATGGCGTTCTGTTAGGTGAAAAAGCCCTTATGGCTTCGGGGCGCGACAGTATTATTTTGCACCCCACCATGATTTATGGCGCTCAGGGTGAAAATAATGTGCAGCGCCTAGCTGCACTTCTACGCTTTTTGCCAGTTATCCCTTTACCAAATGGCGGAACAGCTTTGGTGCAGCCTATCTGGCAGGGAGATGTAACTGCCAGTATTCTGGCTGCACTTGCACAAACATGGCACGGCCCACGCAGCCTTGTTATTGCTGGAAAAAACGCCGTAACCTACAAACAGTTTGTCACTTTGGTGGAACAGGCCAGCGGATTGCGCCCGCGCCCATTTATTTCATTACCTGCCAAATTGCTGATGGCGTGCGCCCATATAACCTCTCGGATTCCGGGGTTACCTGAAATCGGGCCAGATGAAATTCGTCGCCTGCTTGAAAACAAGAATTTCGATATTTCACCAATGCAGCATTTTTTAGGCGTGCAGCCCATAGATCTGCAGGAAGGATTAGCGCGTACCTTTAAAGACTGATACGCGCCAACCTTAGATCTTATACAATCAAGACTCTTTATGAGTGTCTTTTCTGGCAGCGCCACCGCGTGGGCGCACTGCTGGCAGCATATTGCCGGTTACAGCGTAGTACACCCGCTCTGCAATATTGGTGGCGTGGTCACCAATACGTTCCAAGTTTTTCGCAACAAACAAAAGATGGATACATGGGCCGATCTTACGCGGATCTTCCATCATATACGTGACCAGTTCACGGAACATGGCTGTATACAGCTCATCCACAGCGGTATCTGCATTCCACACTTCCATGGCGCGGGTGCTGTCATTTTCCACCATGGCCTCAATGGCCTTGTGCAGATTTTCCTGAACAAGACGCGCCATTGCCCGTAACGGGCTGAAGGAAAACGCACCGTCCAGCGGCTCCACCTTCATGGCGCGGCGGGCAATACTGGAAGCGTAATCGCCAATACGCTCCAAATCACCGCTCATTTTCAGAACAGCAACAATCATGCGCAAATCCACCGCCATTGGTGCGCGCAGGGCCAGAATGCGGATCGCCAGCATTTCTGCCTCACGCTCCAGCGCATCCACCTCTGTATCCAGTTCGGGTGGTTCAATAGCGGCTTCTTCGTCCTGATCCACTACTGCGGCAATAGCCTGCGCGGTTTGGCGTTCCACCAAGCCACCCATGCGGGCAACAATTCCACGCAGTCGATCAAGCTCCTGATCGTATCGGGTAACGGTATGTGCGGGTTCGTTTCCCATAACGTGTTCCTTTCTGCTTACCCAAAGCGGCCGGTAATATAATCCTGCGTCTGCTGTTCACGCGGGGTTGTGAACATGCGCGCTGTGCTGTCCACTTCAATCAGCTTGCCCATATAGAAAAATGCTACCTGATCCGCACACCGCGCAGCCTGCTGCATGTTGTGCGTTACAATAGCAATGGTGAACTCTGTTTTCAGTTCATCCAGTAACTCTTCAATACGAGCGGTGGAAACTGGATCCAACGCACTTGTGGGTTCATCCAGCAGAATAACTTCAGGCCTTACGGCAATCGTGCGGGCAATGCACAAACGCTGCTGCTGGCCACCAGACATAGCCGTAGCAGAACTGCTGAGCCTGTCCTGAACCTCAGACCACAAAGCCACGCGCCGCAGAGCATCTTCTACCCGCCCATCCATTTCTGAACGAGCAACACGCTCATGCAGTCGAATGCCAAAAGCAATGTTATCGTAAATAGACATGGGGAATGGTGTGGGTTTCTGAAACACCATGCCAATGCGTGAGCGCAGTACGTTCAGATCCACTCCGGCGGCCAGAATATTCTGGCCATCAAATATCACCTCACCCGTGGCCTTTTGTCCCGGATACAGATCATACATCCGGTTCAGCACACGCAGCAGAGTAGATTTACCGCACCCTGAAGGGCCAATCATACCCGTTACGCTGCGTTCGGGAAAATTAAGAGAAATATCGTGCAGCGCGTGTGACTTACCATAATAGAAATTCAGATCCCGCACTTGCAAAGCAATCGGGCGGGCATCTTTTTCTGTCTCGGCAACAGTCACTGTCTGCTCTGCGGCAACGGTTTCCGTTTGGACCTCTATGCTCATGTCCGTCCTCCACGGGTTCCGACCCGCACCACAATATTAATAATCAACACACCAAGTGTAACCAGCAGCGCACCTGTCCAAGCCTGCTGCATCCAATCCTGATAAGCTGAACCTGCATACTGGTAGATGGCCACAGGCAGGCTGGCCATGGGCCGATTCATATCAACAGACCACTCGGAATTCCCCAGTGATGTAAACAGCAACGGTGCTGTTTCACCCGCCACACGCGCCACAGCCAGCAGCACACCTGTAAGAATGCCGCCACGCGCTGCACGCAGGCAGATAAACAGGATCACCCGCCATTTTGGAGCCCCTAGCGCAATACCGGCCTCACGCATGGCAACGGGCACCAGATAAAGCATATCTTCGGTTGTGCGCACCACAATCGGCATGGCCAGAATGGCAAGGGCCAGAGAGCCTGCATAACCAGAAAAATGTCCCAGCGGCGCCACCAGCACCATATAGATGAACAGGCCAATCAGAATGGATGGAGCAGAAAGCAGCATATCAGAAACAAAGCGCACCGTGCGCGCCAGCACACTGTTTGTGCCGTATTCTGCCAGATAAATACCTGTCAGCAGACCTGCTGGCGTGCCCAGCAGAATTGCCAGCCCGGTTTGCAAAATGCTGCCCATAATGGCATTGGCCAAGCCGCCATTCTGGCCCGGTGCGGCCATGGAATGTGTAAACAGGTTAATGCTCAAGCCAGCTAACCCGTTTTTAAACAGTGTCCATAAAATGGACCCCAGAACACACACAACAATCAGCATGGCCAACCAGCTCAGGCCGGTTGCCATTCTGTCGGTCACTTTTCTGCGCAACAGAAGCGAGGCAGAGCGATCGGACCGAAGCAGAGAACGTGATGTGGCCATCCTTAACCTCCCGCAGCTTTCTGCCCACGGGCCAGAAGCCAGCGAGAGAACCAGAGTGTCAGGAACGAAATCGCCATCAGAATAGCCCCCAGCGCCATAAGAGACGCCAGCTTCAGGCTCCCTGCTGGGCTTTCGGGAAATTCCAAAGCAATAAGAGAGGCAATGGTGTTGGCCGGTGCAAAAAGTGACCAACCAATATGGTTGCTATCCCCAATAACAAAGGTCACAGCCATTGTTTCACCCATGGCACGGCCCATGCCCAACACAACAGCGCCAATCACACCCTGCCGAGACCACGGAAGCACTACGTTGCGCATAACTTCCCAGCGCGTTGCGCCCAACCCGTAGGCACTTTCACGCAATACCGTAGGCATGGAAACAAACACGTCCCGCATAACGGCGGTAATGGAAGGCGTAATCATAATCGCCAGAATAAGGCTGGCAGTGAACAGGCCGGTGCCAAACGGTGCACCTGCCACAAGCGCAGAAAGCCCAGGCACATGCCCGAACAGATGCCGCGCTGTAGGCTGCACATAGTGGGCAACCAACGGCACCACCACAAAAAAGCCCCACATCCCGAAGATAATGGAAGGAACAGCAGCCAGAAGCTGCACAGCCATGCCAATAAAAGCCGCCGCTGCCGGAGGCGCAAGGGCTGCCAGCCAAAATGCAGTGCCAAAAGCCAATGGCACCGCCACAACAAGTGCCATCGCACTGCTGACAATGGTGCCAAAAACGGGTGCCGCTGCCCCAAAATGCTGGGTAACGGGGTTCCACACCGCAGATATAAGGAATTCAGGCCCAAACACAGCAAAGGCTTTCCAGCCTCCTACTGCCATCACACCAATAATGGCCCCTAGCACCACCAGAACACCAACACCGGTTGCTATCACCAGCATCCTGAAGAAAGGATCTGCTGTGCGAACACCTCCGGCTGGGTGGTTCTTTTTTGCTGCGGGCAGGGGCTGCCTTGCGGAAATTTCCATCTGCTCTCCGTTCCGAACGTCCGCCGGATGCGAGGAGGAATACTGAACGCCTCCGTCTCCTGCAACATACCCCCCGCAAGAAAGCTGGGTAAAAGCAGATTTGTCACAAAACTGTAGCAGGAAAAACCACTATCCGCGGTCTAGCCACAATCCCGGCCTGACAGAAGTTTCTTTGTAGTCTAATGTGCAGCCCCCATATATCTGGCGGAAGCCAGATTGCTCCGGAACCACACAGCAGACAGAAACCAGAGAGAAGACCCCACCATGGCCGGTTACAGATCCCGCACCACCACACACGGGCGCAACATGGCAGGCGCTCGTAGCCTGTGGCGCGCCACCGGGATGAAAGACTCCGATTTTGGCAAACCCATTATTGCGGTTGCCAACTCCTTTACCCAGTTTGTGCCCGGCCATGTTCATCTTAAGGATATGGGCCAGCTTGTGTGCCAATCCATTGCAGAAGCTGGTGGAATTGGCCGTGAGTTCAACACCATTGCGGTGGATGATGGCATTGCCATGGGCCATGGCGGCATGTTGTACAGCTTGCCCTCGCGCGAGCTGATTGCTGATGCTGTGGAATATATGGTGAATGCACATTGCGCAGACGCATTGGTGTGCATCAGCAACTGCGATAAAATTACGCCGGGCATGCTTATGGCCGCCATGCGGTTGAATATTCCCACCATTTTTGTTTCCGGCGGCCCCATGGAAGCCGGGCGCGTAACATTGGCGGATATTGAACAGCGCGCAGACCTTGTGACCTCCATGGTTTCTGCTGCCAACCCAAATGTAAGCGATGCCGATTCGCTGGCTATTGAACGCTCCGCCTGCCCCACCTGCGGCTCCTGCTCTGGCATGTTCACGGCCAATTCCATGAACTGCCTAACCGAGGCACTGGGCCTCTCCCTACCCGGCAATGGCAGCCTTGTGGCCACACATTCCGCACGCCGCGGCCTATTTGTAGAAGCAGGCCAGCGTATTGTGGATATGGCCCGGCGTTATTATGAGCAGGACGATACCTCCGTGCTGCCACGCAGCATTGCCACAATGGATGCGTTTGAAAACGCAATGTCCGTGGATATCGCCATGGGCGGCTCTACGAACACCGTACTGCACCTTCTGGCCTCCGCCCATGAAGGCGATGTGCCTTTTACGATGAAGGACATTGATCGCCTTTCCCGCAAGGTGCCGCATCTGTGCAAGGTTTCTCCTTCCCGCCCAGATGTGCATATGGAAGATGTGCACCGCGCTGGTGGTGTTCCAGCCATTATGGGTGAGCTGGATCGGCTGGGCCTGTTGCATCGCGATGTGCCCATGGTGCATGCCGCCAACTTGCCTGAAGCCTTGAAAAATTGGGATATCCGCGCACCGGGTGCTGAAACCAACACCACAGCACGAGACTTCTTCCGCGCCTCTCCGGGCGGGGTGCGCACTACAGAAGCATTCTCGCAGTCCAGCCAGTATCATGAACTGGATATGGATACGGAAAGCGGTGCCATCCGTAATGGCGCACACGCGTATAATCAGGATGGTGGCTTGGCTGTTCTGTACGGCAATCTGGCCGAAGATGGCGCTATTGTTAAAACGGCGGGTGTTGCCGCTGGCTTGGAAACATTTTCTGGGCCAGCACGTATTTTTGAAAGTCAGGATGCCGCTGTTTCCGCCATTTTGGGCGACAAGATCAAACCCGGTGATGTGGTGCTGATCCGCTACGAAGGCCCCAAAGGCGGCCCCGGCATGCAGGAAATGCTCTACCCCACCAGCTATCTGAAATCCAAAGGGTTGGCTGAAAAATGCGCCCTCATTACAGATGGTCGCTTTTCGGGCGGAAGCTCCGGCCTGTCTATTGGCCATATCTCCCCTGAAGCAGCCGAAGGCGGGGTTATCGGTTTGGTAGAGGAAGGCGATATTATTGAAATTGATATCCCCAACCGCAAACTGGCTGTAGCTGTACCGGAAAGCGAATTGTCTGACCGCCGGGCACGTATGGATGATCTGGGTGATCAGGCATGGCAGCCCAAGCGTGACCGTGTGGTTTCCAACGCCCTGAAGGCCTATGCGGCCCTGACCACCAGCGCAGCCCGTGGTGCCGTAAGAGATGTAAGCCAGCTTACGCGGCGGACACCGCGTTAATACGCAGCTTTTCAGCACATTAAGCAACAAAAAGCCCCGGTGGAAAAATCCACCGGGGCTTTTTCATGCCGTTTCATCCAGACCGGATATCACCTCAAAAAAACGATATCCACGCAGATAAACTCTTACTGCCCTGCTGCTGCCGGAGCTTCAAGCGGAGCAGCAGCAGGAGCCGCCTGTGTTGCAGGGGCTGCTACGCTATCACCACCCGGAGCGGCAAGTTGCGGCCCACTGGTGGGCGGCTGGGGCACGTTTTCATTGGTGATGACGTAAGAAATGGATTCCGCACGGGTAATATCCACCACGTCACCAATTTTCAGAGTCGCCAGAAAATCCTGCATAGCCTGCGTACGCAAAACGGCAACATGCAGCGCGCCATCGTCCGTTACAAAAGAAACCGTGTGGGTTTTCAGGTCAATCGCCTTAATGGTGCCACGTTCACGATTGAAAGCTGCAATAACACCACGCGGGTGGCCGTGCGCATAACCACGGGCAGTTGTGAGTGTGGATTCGGGCAGAGGGCTACCTGGAGGGGCCATCTGGGCACCGAGTGTTTCCACAAAGCGAATTTTGAGGTGATCACCTTCATGCAGATGCGGCAGATCACGCACAGCACTACCATATTCAATGGTGATCAGATGCCCATTGCCTTCACGCAGCAGCACTTCACGCGCATCACGGTCCACTGTTTCAACCACAGCGGTTGCGGTCTGGTTTTTCAAAAGCACGGAAGCCTGAGCATGAGCTGCGGAAGGAGCAGCAGCTAAGCCAGCTACAGCGAGCGTGCACACAGCCACAGAACCTGTGACCAAAGAAGACATACGGGAAACGAGAGGATGCAACGCTCTTAATCCTTTCCAACATCAGTCTGATGCAGCCATGCGCCAGACACTGGGTTATTTTAATGCCCGTGATACAATGGTTTCACCATAACACAAGCCATGACGCCATGTTATGGTGTCTGACAACGACGCGATCAGAAAACAGAAAGCCCGTCTGGCAGACCAGACGGGCTTTGCTGCATGAAATCTGCAAGAAGCAAATTTTATGCGCAGGACTTCTTCTTACGCAGAAAATACACCACTGTTGCAATCAGTCCGGCAACCAGAAGGCCACGCACACACGGAGATTTCGGGCACTTAACCGCACACTTGGACATGTTTTGTTATCCTTGATCTATTCCGCCCGTTACAATCAGGCAGATAAGTTACCCTACCCTATACGGGCCTGCACGTCATGCCATTGAAACAAATGTTGGCATATGTTCATGACAGCTGCGCAAAAATCTAGACTGTCAGAATCGTACTACCTGTTGTGCTGCGCGATTCCAGCGCCCTATGCGCTTGCTCGGCTTCTGCAAGCGGGAAGCGTTGGCCAATTGCTGGCTTCAACACCCCCTGTTCTACCATCGCAAACAGTTCCTGCGCCCCAGCCTCCAACTCCTTGCGGTCTGCAATATATGTCATCAAAGATGGGCGTGTCAGATACAAGCTTCCATGGGCACTTAAGGTACCTACAGATACCCCGGTAACCGGCCCGGATGCATTACCATAACTGACCATAAGCCCACGTGGCGCAAGGCAGTTCAGGCTGGTTTCAAAAGTATCTCGCCCAATGCTGTCATATACAACGGGTACCATTTTCCCGTCAGTCAGTTCCCGTATCCGGGCAGGTAAATCTGATATGCCAATAACAACATCTGCTGCACCGCAAGCCTTAGCAATAGCCGCTTTTTCCTCTGTAGAGGTTACGCCTATCACCCGCACACCCAGATACCGCGCCCATTGGCACACAAGCTGCCCAACACCCCCTGCCGGGGCATAAACCAAAATATCCTGTCCTGTACGAACCTGATAAACTTGGCGCAACAACATATGGGCCGTAAGGCCACGTAAGGTAACTGCCGCAGCAATCTCAAATGGAATAGCATCTGGCAGCACCACCAGCCTGTCTGCTGCAATGGTGCGATAACAGGCATAGGCCCCCAAAGCTCCGGCATAAGCAACTCGCATACCGGGCCGAAGATGTTGTACCCCTTCACCCACCTTTTCCACCACGCCTGCGCCCTCATTCCCCGGAATAGCTGGCAAAGTTGGAAACGGGTACAGACCGGAACGAAAATAGGTATCTATAAAATTAACACCTATGGCTTCCTGCCGTAGCAGCACTTCCCCTTTTTGAGGCTGGGGAACAGGAAGCGTTTCAACACGCAATACATCTGGTGGCCCTGTGTGATGTACACGCACAACTGTGTTGAGATCACTTGCCATTTCTTGCCTCATTTTCCACTGCCCGCTGCATGCCCCTCCGTCATGTTTCCAAGCAACACAGCGGCCAATAAGTTTATAGCGTTCCAGACATGCAGGGCCTGCCTTCCTGAAAATCAGGGGCGGTCTGCGTCATCCTCACCCAGAAAACTGATAATATGCTTCAAATCCGTAAGCAGGATTCCCACAACAAAACGTATGATGGGGTCTGCCGTTTCATCTTCTGCTGGAAGGGCAGAAATAACTTCTGCCGCCACACGGCTATCATTACCTGAACGGGCAGTGGCTTCATCATTGCAGCGCTGAATAACCCATTGGAACCCACGCAGCAGACCAGCACTAATGGTGGCCACCTGTTGTGGAGGGATAGTGGAACCTGAATGTGGAAAACGCAGCATGGCGCGCGCTACCACCAATGCATCCATTTGCAATTGCCGCACTTCCTTGGGCAGTTGCGCCAGCATGGGGTCTCGTTGCTCCAACGGTTTCCAGTGTTCGCGCCGCGCCTCTTCCAACGCAGCCTGAACCTTGCGCAACGATGCCGCGCAATCATCATTCATGTCCTGAATGGTCACCCAGTCTGTATTTCCAGAGCGGGCTTTTTGCAGCATGGCCACAATTTGCGTCACTGTTTCCGCAGCGTTGCGAAAGGCATCTCGTCGTGCCTGCTCATGCAGCACAACGTACGTTACCAGTGTGGAAACACCTACCCCGATCAGAATAGCCAACACGCGCTCAATAGGCCGGAGGTAAGGATCTCCTTCTGATGGAAACAAAGTGGCAATCATAAGCGTAACCACGCCCATGCGTGCTGCGGGCTTCCAACTGACCAACACGGCCAGTGGAATAAAGGCGATTGCAAAGGCCTCCCATAATGGCCAACGCAAAAACATCATCAGCGTAATGGGTACAATACTGGCAACCGCTCCAATCAGGGTGCCAACAATCTGATCCCGCCCTTTGGAAATAGTGTCCGTAATGCTGTTTTGCGTGACAATGACGGAGGTAATAATGGCCCAACCCGGCTCCTGCAGATTGGTAAGCCACACCATAAAGCCAGAAAGACCAACGGCACTCAGCAGCCGTACGGTCTGCCGCGCCACAGCATTGTTCAGCCATGGCGCCTGAATAGAAAATGGAACCATTTATTGAGACGTATCTTCACCCGTTAAGGAAAACGGAATCCAGCGCAAACCATCCGAATCATGCACAAGCAGCAGCACTGAACGCTTTTTGTCCTTCTTGGCTGCTTCAATCCGTTTTTTCAGATCTGCTGGCGTATTGACTTCTGCCTGCTGCACTTCGGTAATCACATCTCCGGGCTTTAACCCTCGGTCTGCGGCAAGACCATCATCCTGCACCGATGTCACCAGCACCCCTTTCTGATTTGCAGACAGGCCGTATTTCTGCCGGGCTGCTGTATCAATCACACCAACAGAAAAACCAAAATCTGCAAAACTGACAGTTTCCTTGGTTTTAGATGGGGCTGCTGGTTTCTGCGGTGTATCAGCCGCAGGCTCTGGCAATGCTGCAATAGTGACAGGCAGATCCAAGATTTTACCATGCCGCCATACGCCAAGATGGGCCACACTACCTACCGGCAATTGGGCAGAAAGGCGTGGTAATGCCTTGCCTTCAATCGGCTGCGCATTCAGCGCCTGAATAACATCGCCGGTCTGCAAGCCCGCTTTGGCAGCGGGGCCATTTTTTTCCACCCCGGCCACCAAGGCGCCGCGGGCAGGCGTAAGCCCCAGACCATCCGCAATATCCTGCGTAACATTCTGGATTCTCACTCCCAGCCATCCGCGTGAAACCTTGCCGGTTTTACGCAGTTGCTCGACCACATTGCGGGCCTCGTTGGAAGGAATGGCAAACCCAATACCAACAGATCCGCCGGAGGGCGAATAAATGGCTGTATTTACGCCAATAACCTGCCCATTCATATCAAACAACGGGCCACCGGAATTGCCTTTGTTGATAGGCGCATCTGTCTGGATGAAATCATCATACGGGCCTTGGTCAATATTGCGCCCGCGTGAGGAAATAATACCTGCCGTAACCGTGCCAGACAAACCAAACGGGTTACCAATAGCCAGCACCCAATCCCCCACTCTATGGCTATCACTATTACCGAACTGCACAAAAGGCAGAGGTTTTTTGCTTTCCACCTTCAGCAGTGCCAGATCTGTTCTATCATCATGCCCAACAGCCTTGGCCGTTAGTACCGTGTTATCCTGCAAGGTAACCGTAATACGGTCTGCCTTACGGATAACGTGGTTGTTGGTCACGATGTACCCGGTAGGATCAATAATAAAGCCAGACCCCAATGCCTGCATCCGCCGTGGCGGTGCATCTGGCTCGGTCTGCCTGTTCATGAAATCATGAAAGAACTTCTCGAACGGAGAGCCCTGCGGAAAATTGGGCATCTGTGGCAGTTGGTCATCTTCATCATCATCGTCCGAATCTGCCCGCACTGTCTGGGTGGTGGAAACATTCACCACAGCAGGCAAAAGCTTTGCCGCCAGATCTGCAAAGCTTTCCGGCACACGCTGCGCAACCATTACAGGTGGCGCAGTCGTGGAAGCCTGATCTGCCTGCGCAGGATACGCAAAGCTTGCCCCCGCCAGCAAAAGACCAGACAGAGAAAAAACACGGGCAAAACGGGCAGATATACGCATGAAGAAATAGTCTTTCTGTCAGACAGCGGCAGGAAAGGATATTGTGAGTTTATGGCATGAACATACTGAAAGGTCAGCCCGATTTACACATGCGGTTTTTTGTTCTGCCCATATCGACCCAATTTGAAGCCGTTATTCCGCCGCTAAATCCAACACCCACTGAGCCACGGCCTCACCTAACAGGCGGTAGCCCGTATCACCCATATGAATGCCATCGGGAGAAAGATCTTCCCGCCCTAAACCGTATGCTTTGCTCCACAGCTTCATCAGCTCAAAACGTGGGAACACGGGCATTTCCAGTTCCTGCCCCAGCGCATGCACCGATGCCTGAAAAGCTGGCGCCACGGGGCATTCATCCAACAAACGGCACCATTGCAAATCCATGAGCGCAACGTCTGCTCCATTTTCACGCAGGGCAAGCAGATCATCCCGCGTTATCTGTTCAAAATCTGTCAGATTTATGCCTGTTAGCGGATCATTTACACCGCCTTGCCAAATTACAAGATCTGCCTTGTCCGCCAGAACCTGTGCCAGCCGTGCATGCATCTGCATGGCCCCTTGCCCACCAATACCGCGATTGATGACTTCCAGCTTATCAGGCACCGCAGCGCGCATTTTTTGCTCAAAAACACCTACATAACTGACAGCGAGTGATGAGGCACCTACCCCTTCTGTGGAGGAAGATCCAAACAACGTTATTCTTACTGGCTTTTTGTGCCGCAAAAGCTGGGCCACATGCGGTAGGGAAGAAACCTTGGTTAAGGACATGGTGTTTCCTTCACAACAATCGCTGGCGCTGTCTTACTTACTGGCAGCCAATGCAGCCCGTTGGCGTGTACGGCGGGCATCCAGCCAAGCAGCCAGCCAAAACAGCACAGCCAGCCCCACAATGTTGACCGCCACCTGTAAGCCCCAACCTTCACCAAACGTGCTAAAAATGAGCCGTGCGTACAGATCCAGCACCGTGCCCACCACAAAGATTTCCAAGGAATGACGGCCAACCCGTGCCAGAATTTGCCCCAGCTTACTTTCCGCCGCCCACTGCCGCGCTTTATCTGAGGACTGAACCAGATAAAAAATGGCCACAACATCCAGCAGACGAAACGGAGAAAGCCATGTTTTAGCAGGCGCTATGGAATCTCCAAACGGGCGGAAATCTGGCAGCCCCCACAATGTCCACGGAAAAGCCTGAATGGCAGAAAACACCAGATACAACATGCTGGCTATCACCAGTAACCGCTTCTGCGGTAGATCCCCCCCACGCCGCTCGGTTTCGGCTGAGGCCGTAAGACCCAGCGCAAACAGAAACTGCCATGCAAACGGGTTGAAGTACCACCCATCCGGGTCCAGCCAGTTAGGAAAGTTTATTTCCGGATCAAAATTAACGAACAACCATACGGCACCAGAAAGCACGAGCGCGAGTGAGCGATGCACACGCATTAGCACATAAAAAAGTGGGAACCCGCCCAGCAGAACAATATAAAGAGGCAAAATGTTAAGGTTACTGGGCAAGGCATCAAACATCATCACACGCCAGACCCAGCCCATGCCATGTGCCAGTTCAGGCTCTAGATAATCGACTGAAACCGGAGTAAAATGACGCCATGCCCTTACGGTGAAGACATAAGCCGCCACCATAATAGTCTGGCCAATATAAAGCTGCACACACCGGCGAAAAATCCGCTTTAGAATTGTGGGTACACCGTATTTTCTAAAGCCACGCCCATATGCCAACCACGATGCATACCCTGCAAGCAGCACAAATACTTCCGCCGCATCTGCAAACCCGACATTGCGCATGGTAAAACGGTTGAGCAGATTTTGAGGGATATGGTCTATAAACATCATCAGCAACGCCACACCACGCATGGCATCAATCCGATGATCTCGCCCTCGGCCCGCAACAGGCTTGGGTGGCTGTGCAGAAACAACACCAGATCCTGAAGTTTTTTCAGCCTGTGAGGTCATTTTGTTCACCCGGCCATCCGCCACTGCATTTACCATGTGCGTCATCTACCGGCCTCATCTGTTCTGTGCCAGAAAAAATCTGTCACACGCAGGAAACACTCTAAGCCTGCACACCATCCCGCGCAGCGCTGCCTCTTGACGGCAAGCCATGCTTGCTGTTGCCAACACACCAAACCTCATTACCTTCAACAGGAGCAAAATTGTGGCCCAGCCTCCCTCCATTTCCTCTCAGGACATCGCGCGCGTTCTGGAAAATGTAAAAGACCCACAAACGGGCAAAAACCTGCTGGCTTATGGGCATCTGGAAGGCTGTTCACTCACAGAAGGCAAACTTTCTGTGGCCTTTGCTGTCGCGCGCGAACACGCCCAAACAATTTCTGCTTTATGTGATGGTGCAGCCCGCCAACTAGAAACACTCCCGGGTGTGCAAAGTGCAAGCATCATTCTCACCGCACATCGCCCCGCCGGGGCAGCAGCCAAACCCAAATCAGCATCTGGCGGACATCGCCCTTTAGGCGGCACGGCACCCGCTGATGGCAATGCCCCTATTCTTCCCGGTGTAAAAACCATTATTGCCGTAGCTTCGGGCAAAGGCGGCGTGGGCAAATCCACCACCGCAACCAATCTGGCTGTTGGGCTTGGTTTGGAAGGCCTGAAAGTTGGTCTGCTGGATGCCGATATTCACGGCCCTTCCCTGCACCGCATGTTGGGCGCAAGGGGCAAGCCTGAAGTTGTAGATGGCAAGCTGCAACCCGTTGAAGCATGGGGCATCAAGGCTGTTTCCCTTGGCATGCTGGTAGATGAAAAGGCCGCCATGATCTGGCGAGGCCCCATGGTGATGGGCGCCATCAACCAACTGCTGACAGATGTGACATGGGGAAATCTGGACGTGATGGTGGTGGATCTTCCACCCGGCACTGGGGATGCGCAGCTCTCTCTTACGCAAAAAGTGCCTCTAACTGGGGCTGTTATTGTGTCCACTCCGCAGGATATCGCGCTGATTGATGCGCGCCGTGGGGTGACAATGTTTGAAAAAGTAAATGTGCCCGTATTGGGGCTAATTGAAAATATGTCCTATTTCTGTTGCCCGAACTGTGGACACAACACAGAACTATTCGGCCACGGCGGCGCCAAAAAAGAAGCCGAAGCCATGGGCGTACCTTTCCTTGGGGAAGTCCCTCTGCTGGCAGACATTCGCGCCAGCGGAGACAAAGGCGTGCCAGGCATTATTGAAAACCCGGATGGTGAAGGCGCCAAAGCGTGGCGCCACATTGCACATACAGTTGCAGAGATGCTGCGACCACAGATACAAAAGTAAACAATTTTAAAAGCAGAAACAGGCCTTTCCATTAAGTATAAGGGAAAGGCCTGTTTTTTCTATAAACCCAACAAACAGTTTATTTGGATTTCGGCTTATGTGCCGGAGATGTTTTTGAACCTTTTTTGAAAAAAGCCCGGCACTTGGGGCTGAGCTTATCCTGCTTACGTTCCATACATGCTGTAATTTTCTTTTCATTGGGAATAGCCAGGGCACAAAGGCGCACAGCATCCCCTTTACAGGCTTCTGTCTGCTTATCCCGCAATGTGTCTGCATGAACAGGATATGCCAGCCCGATCATGGCCACACCAGAAAATACCATAGAGATACGCCGCATAAAATGTATCATTCTATACTCCATTAAATTTCAGAATTTTCCAAGCACTTGTAACATGCCAAGATTAAAGATTTGTACATTTAAAAATACTCACAAACCCAAGCAGGTTGAAAGACATATCCTCACCTGCCCTTCTGCATGACATCTTTACGGGCCAAGCTGAGGGCAGATATTTTTCATTCCACCTTGCGCATGACCACAGAATTGAAAGTGCCAATTATCTTTGGTGGGTGGAGCATTCAAAAACAGAACACCCCACACAACTACAAGCGCTACGGCAATAACCACAAAAGGCCATAGTGGCGGCAAATGTCCTGCCTTCAAAGGTTTCCGTAGCGTTGTGCTTTGCTGGCCTTCCTGCACAATCTGCTCAAAGAACGGTGTTCCCCCCTTTGATGCATCTGTATCATCCGGCTTGTTTATCATGATCAGGATAACACTCTAGCAATCAGCCTTTCAAACTGGCCAGCATTTCATCCCATTCACGGCGGCTAAGGCCAGAACCTTTCTGCTCTACTGTTTCTCCAGCCAGCATACGGCGCAAAACCTGCATCATTGTTGCCGAGAACGTGACAGCACCACGGCGATACTCTTCAAAGGCGCTGGCTGTTACCGGCACCCATGCATGCAGAATTTTCAGCATGATTTCTGCATAAACCCGGATTTCATACTGCGCATGCGGGTCTATCCGCAGGGCCAGAAAGTGCATGAGGTTATGGAGGTCTATTTTCCAGTACCACTGGGTATAGGTGTTCAGGGTCAGATTGATACGCCCCAGTTCACGCGCCAAACCGTATCCATTTTCCGCATCCAGCATTTTTTCGTAATCACGATACGTGCGCATGGCATCATCACGCAGGATATCCAAAACCTCTGCTGCCTGCTCTGGGGCCAGAATCTGCCCTCGGCCCTGCCGGTTTACTTCGCTCTGGGCGGCCATATGCTCTGGCGCAGGCAGGTAAAATTCACTGTCCAGAATGGAATAGCGTGCCGAATATTCGTTCACGCTGGCCATGCGATGGCGAATCCACTGCCGCGCCACAAAAATCGGCAGTTTGACGTGAAATTTCATCTCACACATTTCAAACGGTGAGGAATGGCGATGGCGCATCAGATACCGGATCAGCCCCGCATCTTCTGAAACCTTGCGGGTGCCCCGACCGTATGAAACGCGTGCAGCCTGCACAATGGCAGCATCATCCCCCATATAGTCAATAACACGCAAGAACCCATGATCCAGCACTTCCTGCGGTTCATACAGCATAGCTTCCAGCGCCGGCACGGTAGGCCTGCGCGTGGCAAAGGTTTCCTGCCCGTGAGCTGCTATTTCCGCCCGCTGTTCGTCGGTCAGTGACATGGTCTGGCCCTTACTAAAATCTTTGCAAAACACGGAACTGAGCCAATAGCGACCACCCCGCGAAACGCGGGTATTTTACGTACACAACGCACTATAGGAAAGAGGGAGAAAGGGTTAATTCCGCTTGCAATCCATTACCGGACTTCCTATGTTTGGGGTGTGAGAAGTTCGCTTCTGACTATGGCAATAAACGGGGTATGGAATAGGCGTAGTGGACCCGGGGGCGGTACCCGGCGTCTCCACCAATCATTCAGCCTGTAAAGGTTTGGACAGATGGGGACGAAATAGGCTCGACACGCGCAGTAAAGATATTCTTTTTGCCCGGTATTGTACCACCGTTATCGGGCTATTTTTACAAGTGCCAATGATAACACTGAGGTGCTCGCTGTCGCTGCATAAGCGATAAGCGCGGTTCGGGAGGGCACCGGGCAACAGAAGCCCTCCCACCTCATTTCCCCGTTCAGTTCGGCTTCAAACACCACGGCTTGCATGGCTGGTGTTGCAACAAACATGTCCGGCGTGCTTGCGCTTGCGTGATCTTTCGCGCATCCCTGCGTTATATAGATATCGATCAAAAAGCCGGGGTCTCCCCGGTGGCGGCAAGGAGAAAATGATATGGCTGATGACCACGACCCCACACAGGACGAATCCCTTTTCCCGGCCACCAGCCTGCTGCCTTATGAACGCTGGTTGAACGATGCCTCACGCAGCGTGATGCTGAATGCGCTCGAACATGTGAGCCGTGAAGGGCTTGCAGGAGAGCACCATTTCTATCTGACTTTCCTTACGGATTTTCCCGGCGTGGATATTCCTGCCCGACTTCGCGCCCAGTATCCGCATGAAATGACCATCGTGCTCCAGCACCAGTTCTGGGATCTGAAGGTGGACCGGGCAGCCAAAACTGTTTCTGTCGGCCTTTCCTTTGGGGGTGTTGGCTCCATACTGGTTATTCCCGTGCAGGCCATTACTGGGTTTGCTGATCCTGCCGTAAGGTTCAGCCTGCATTTTGCTGCCATGGAGCCAACGGAGGAACCCACACCGGAAGAACCCACCACTGGCCAGCCCGAACCGGACAGGCCGGAGGAAAGCGACTCGTCCTCACAGGTCGTGAGTCTTGACGCTTTCCGCAAGAAAGGACCATCACCCGCCTGAAGCCCCGGCGCAAACGGGGCCAGGTTGACGGAGAAGACACGAAGAAATGACCAGCCAGCCCCCTCGCCCCCCGGTGCCGGAATTTGCCTATTCTCCCCTATTCCCGCTGGGAGAGGATAAAACCACCTATCGCAAGCTGGATCTTGCGGGTGTGAGCACATCACAGTGCGGTGGCAAAACCGTGCTGCATGTTACCCCCGAATCTCTTACGGAACTGACAGCGCAGGCTTTTCATGAAGTGGCGCATTTTCTGCGGCCAGCACATCTGGCGCAGCTTGCTTCCATTCTGAAAGACCCCGAAGCTTCGGATAATGACCGCTTTGTGGCGCTTGATCTGCTAAAAAATGCCTGCATTGCAGCAGGTGGCGTGCTGCCCATGTGTCAGGACACTGGCACCGCTATTGTGTTCGGCAAAAAGGGCCAGCGCGTCTGGGTGGAAGGGAACGAGGAAGTTGCCTTCTCCAAGGGGGTGTACGAAACCTATACACGCACCAATCTGCGCTATTCCCAGATGGCGCCGCTAACTATGTTTGATGAAAAAAACACCGGCACCAACCTGCCCGTTCAGTGCGATCTTTTTGCCAGCCCCGCTGGTGAGCACGATGAACAGATGGATCTGATGTTCGTGGCCAAGGGGGGGGGCTCTGCTAACAAAACCTTCTTGTTCCAAGAAACACGCGCCCTGCTGGGGTCTGAACAGCAGTTGCTGGATTGGCTGGACACCAAAATCAAGACGCTTGGCACATCTGCTTGCCCGCCGTACCATCTGGCCATTGTTATTGGCGGTATGTCTGCCGAACAAACACTCAAAACAGTTAAGCTGGCTTCCACCCACTGGTACGATTCCCTTCCAACCAAAGGGGATATGACCGGCCACGCCTTTCGTGATGTTGAGATGGAACAGAAGGTGCTGGAACTTACCCGCAAGTTGGGCATTGGCGCACAGTTTGGTGGTAAATATTTCTGCCACGATGTGCGCGTTATCCGCCTGCCCCGGCACGGTGCATCTTTGCCTGTTGGCATTGGCGTTTCCTGTTCGGCAGATCGGCAAATCAAGGCACGCGTTACAGCCGAAGGTTTCTTTCTGGAACAGTTGGAGCATGACCCTGCCCGCTTCCTGCCTGAAACCACAGATGAACATCTGGAAGGCGAAGCCATCAAAATCGACCTGAACCGGCCGATGGATGAAATCCGTAAGGAGCTTTCCAAATATCCCGTCAAAACCCGTTTGGCTCTTACAGGTACCGTGGTGGTTGCGCGTGACATTGCCCATGCCAAATTCCGCGAACGCCTGCAAAAAGGCGAAGGCCTGCCGCAGTATCTAAAAGATCATCCCGTTTATTACGCAGGACCGGCCAAAACGCCGGCTGGCATGCCTACAGGCTCCTTTGGCCCCACAACTGCTGGCCGTATGGATTCTTACGTAGCAGAACTTCAGGCCAATGGCGGTTCCTACGTCATGCTGGCTAAAGGCAACCGCTCCAAGGCCGTAAAGGATGCCTGCCAGAAATATGGTGGCTTCTATCTGGGGTCTGTCGGCGGCCCTGCCGCACGCTTGGCTAAAGACTGCATCCGCAAAGTAGAAGTGCTGGAATACCCCGAACTGGGCATGGAAGCTGTCTGGAAAATTGAAGTAGAAGATTTTCCTGCGTTTATTGTTATTGATGATAAGGGCAACGACTTCTACGCTGAGTTGTAAGACAGCAGCCTTGGCCCCTTTGCTGCAAAGGGGCCAACAGCAAAGGAGCGATGCGGTTTCATGCGTTTTACAGTAGATCGGTTAGACCATGTGGTGCTGACCGTAAGGGATGTAGAAATTTCCGCCTCATGGTTCCAGCGCGTGCTGGGGATGGATCGGGAAGAATATGGCCGTAACAATCGCACGGCGTTGCGTTTTGGAGGGCAAAAACTTAATCTGCGCCCTTACAACGCCGAAGGGTGGGAAACTGCCACCCACGCCCTGCCCGGTGGAAACGATTTATGTTTTGTAACTGCCATTACCAGTGAAGATGTTTGCGAACACCTAAAAACCTGCGGTGTGACCATTGTAGAAGGCCCCGTGGCACGTCTGGGTGCATTAGGCCCTATTACATCCGTTTACTGCCATGATCCGGATGAAAATCTTATCGAAATTGCATCTTATCAAGGTTAAAAAATGGCTTCCCTCTTAAGTTTTATAAAAGAGGGAAGCCTGTCATTTTCAGCCTTTACGGCGCACGATTGATGAAGGTTGTTGCGCAACCTGTTGCAGCCACCCACCATGAAAACCAGCTTGAAGCAGGCCGCGGCGAATAACGGTGCTTTGCCGCATTGTCTCCCACACAAGGCCACTTCGCCAGTTTTCCACCATCAGCAAAATAGGCCCTTGGTCGATACCCAGGTAAGTATTATCCGCCCAGTAATCCTGCTTTGCATCATGAAAACTGGGATTGAACGAATCTGCAAAACCATATTTGCCATAAATATGGTTTCCGTATTTGCTTTTCATGGTGCGTAGCGCTGGAATAGCAATTTCTGGCGCAAAGGCAACAGAACCACCGGCTGCCGTTGGGGCAATGGTGCCATCATCCTGCGTATAATCACGCCCAACACCGCGTGCACTGTAAGACAGAAAATGGCGTGTCTGCCCGTTTTCTGTTTTGGTCACATCGCCGGGGCCATCACTGGCTGTCAGGCCCCATGTATTGGCATCGTATCCCTGCCATTTACCGGGGTTAGACACAGCATAATTACGTTGTGCATACACAGCGCGCCGGCTGTTTTCAAAATAATCAATGCCCTTGCTGCTAATCCAATTATCCTGAATGCCACGGAAATCTATCCACGCGTGGGAATACTGATGCCCAAACAACGGCGCAAAATTCAGGAATGTCTGCCCGTATTCCTCGCCCCATCGCTTATCATTTGTTGCCAACCACGCCTGCCAAGAAACAGGCTGCAAGCCATGTTCTGGGGCGCCCAAAGCAAGGATATACAGCATCATCCCTTCGCTGTACCCTTCCCAATAATTGGGGAGGAAACCATGCTCGGGTGACCACCCCATGCTCAACCGATGGTCCGGACGTTCCATCCACTGCCAGTCCACCCGATTAAAAAGTTGATCTGAAAGCTGGCGAATTTCTTTTTCCTGCGTTGTATCCTGCGTATAAAAATTACGACAGAACAGAACACCCTGCATTAATAATGCGGTATCAATACTGGAAAGTTCAATATCCGGATTCAGACGCAAGCCTGTGCGGTTATCCAGAAAATGATAGAAAAACCCGTGATAACCAGAAGCTTTGTCCGCACTCTCATTTTGCGGTAGTTTCCACATATAGCGCAGCGTTGTAAGCGTACGTTCTACAGCCTGCTGCCGCGAAATATAATGGCGCTTAACACCAATACCATAAGCAGTCAGGCCAAAGCCTACGGAAGCAACACTATCCTGCTTTTGATCTGATGGATAGCGATCTGGAATAAGCCCCGTAGCTGGATCTGCTGAATCCCAGAACCACTGGAATGTACGGTGTTCCAGATCCGATACCATCGCCACATCAGCCGGTGTGGGAACATAAGCCTGTGGTGCCTGCCCAGAAGGTGCAAGCGCATAGGCCTGCCCACTAATACTGGCAACACCAAGAAAGAGGCTTCCGGCAAGGAGCAAAACCCCTGTTTTTAGAAAAGATTTTCTTTTTTCAGAAAGATCCGGCTTTTTACTTTTCCATACATCAGGCACGCACTTTGTTTTCATAACCGCCAAAAATCCGATTGTTACCCCAAACCGCCCCGACCATTACGTTACAAAACCGCACTGCCACGGCTTGTATGCAAGACGCATGAAAACATTCCAGCAACTGTGCAAAGTTCCCACAAACGTGAGCATGAAACACAGAGCATGCAAAAACAATGCTTTTCAGGATAGATTTTTTGCGGTGCGCACAAGCGGAAAACGCATAAAGCACTTTCCGCCCGCACCTGAAAACAAGTTCTGATAATGAAATTATGACTGACGATAACGGAAGATATTCAAATCAGCCGTATCAATATCTGGCTTTTTGTTGGACATAAGATCCGCCAAAACTTTGCCAGATCCACATGCCATAGTCCACCCTAACGTACCGTGCCCAGTGTTCAGGAACAGATTATCCAAGCCTGTGCGCCCGATAACTGGTGTGCCATCTGGAGTCATTGGGCGCAGCCCTGTCCAGAAAAGCGCCTGCTCTACATCGCAACATCCAGGAAACAAATCTGTTACGGAATGTTCCAGCGTTTCACGCCGTGGCTTACGTAAACGGCGGCTAAAACCAGCCAATTCCGCAGTGCCCCCAATACGCACTCTGTCTCCCAGCCGAGTAATACCAATTTTGAATGTTTCATCCATAATAGTAGAAACCGGCGCAGCATCTGCATTTTGAATAGATGCTGTTAAAGAATAACCTTTTACAGGATATACTGGAAGATCAATCCCCAAAGGCCTTAGAAGTGCAGGAGAAAAACTGCCTAATGACAGCACATAGGAATCTGCGGTTAATACGCCGTGAGACGTTTCTACACCCGTAACACGCCCACTTTCTGAACGAATGCGGCGCACAACCGTATCGTACAGAAACTTCACGCCTGCTTCCTGCGCCATGCTGGCCAAACGCTGCGTGAACTTAAAGGCATCTCCGGTTTCATCACCCGGCAAACGCAAACCACCTACAATCTTCTGGCGAGATGCGACTAAACCTGGTTCGGCAGCCACGCAGCCTTCTACATCCAAAAGTTCGTAGGGCACATTGTATTGTTTAAGAACAGCAATATCCTTGGCTGTTGCATCAAGCTGTTTCTGGGTTCTAAAAACCTGTAGCGTGCCCTGCTGACGGTCATCATACGTAATGCCTGTGCTGGATCGTAAATCCTGCATCACATCACGGCTATATTCTGCCAACCGAACCATACGGCCCTTATTGCGATCATACGCAGCAGCCGTACAGTTTTCCAACATCTGCAAAAGCCATTTCCACAAATGCGGGTCTGGTATTGGCCAAAACACAAATGGCCGATACTTCATCATCAACCAGCTAATGGATTTTAGCGGCACACCCGGTCCCGCCCATGGGGCAGAATAACCGGGGGAGACCTGCCCCGCATTAGCAAAACTGGTTTCCATACCAGCTTCCGGCTGGCGGTCCACCACTGTAACCTCATGCCCTGCCTTGGCCAAATACCAGGCAGATGTAACCCCTACAACACCACTTCCCAGAACCAGAATTTTCATTTCTGCTTATCTTTCTGTTGGGTAAACTGTTCAGGCAGCCGTTGTGTAAACACGGTGATAACGCCGCCCCAGAGATGTCAGTACTTCGTAACCAATTGTGCCTTCTGCTTTGGCTACAGCATCCACGCCGTAAGACGCGTTTAAAAGTTCCACCATGCTATCTTCCTCCAGCAACCCTTCGGGCACTTCAGAAAGATCAACAGTCATGGAATCCATAGAAATGCGGCCCAGAATTGGCAGCCGATACCCTTTATACCAAGCACAGCCAGCCGCAGCCCCTGCACGGGCAAAGCCATCTGCGTAACCTGTTGCAATGGTGGCAACACGGCACGGACCATGAGCCTGCCATGTCAGCCCGTAACCTACCCGATCCCCTTTGGATAAATGGCGAATTTGCAGAATATGGGCTTGCAGGCCAACCACTGGCTTAAGTGGGTTCTCACCCTCATTTTGTGGTGCCACGCCATATAAAGCCGCACCAGGGCGCACGAGATCAAACTGAAACTGCGACCCCAGAAAAATGCCAGATGAGGCAGAAAGGCTTAAAGTTGCTTTGGGCAGCATACGTGCATATGCCTCAAACCGTTCACGCTGCATGGTATTTGCTGGGTTTTTTGGAGTATCTGCGCAAGCAAGATGGCTCATTACCAAGCTGACGGATAAGCCTTCCAGCAGTTCTGGAGATACTGCCAGTTTATGGATATCAGCTTCTGAAAGGCCAAAACGAGACATGCCCGTATCAAGCTGAATGGCCACATCCAGCGGCTTATCTATTTTGGCTGCCAGCTCTCGCAAAACAGCAATCTGTTCTAAACTATTCAGAACAGGCCGCAAATTATTGCGCACACAAACTTCAGCTGCATCTGGCCGAGGGCCGTGCAACACCGTTACCGACGTTGTGGAAGATAGATAGGGCCTAAGAGCAAGCCCTTCATCTACGTGTGCAACAAAAAAATGTTCTGCACCCGCTTTTTCCAAAACAGGAGCCACCTGCGCAACACCCAGCCCATAGGCATCTGCTTTAACCACTGCGGCGCAAACTGTTTTGCCCAATCGGCTTTTAAGGTAACGGTAATTTTCAGCAATGGCGGATAGATTAACCGTAAGAACTGCCCCTGCGCGAGATGCTGGCCACAGTGTTCTAGCTGAGGACGAAACAGTATTCACAACCGCCACCCTTATTTGTTTCGATTCCAGAATTTTAACAGGTATTTTATAAGATATCCTGTCTGTGTGTTGCAGAATATATTATTTTTCCTATATTTTAGAATAAAATTTCAATATCAGCCCACAAAAGGCAGATTATGCCAGACCGTGTAACAGAAGCTATTTTACGGCACCTTGAACATAATGGCCGCCTAAGCAATGCTGAACTGGCTGAAAAAGTGGGTCTTTCGCCTTCTGCTTGCCTGCGCCGAGTGCGCATGCTTGAACAACAGGGCACCATACAAGGCTACCGCGCCCTTATTACCCGGCAAAAAAGCCCAGCAGTTGCCACGATTATTGTGCAGATCACGCTGGAGAAGCAGACAGAAGAATGCCTTCGGCGTTTTGAAAGCCGCATCAAGGAATGTGCCGATGTTAAGGAGTGTTACCTGATGACAGGTGATGCCGACTATCTACTGCGCGTAGAAGCCCGAGACATGCAGGATTACGAACGTATTCACAAAGAGGAATTATCCCGCATGCCGGGTGTTGTGCGTATTCAAAGCAATTTTGCCATTCGCCCCGTTGTGCAGCAGGGCAAATGTAACTGAACGATTAGTCTTCCGGTTCTTCATCTTCCGAGGAAGCGCCCAAATCACGCTGCACTTCGGGTGAGCGCAGCAGTGTATCCATATGCATGGCCGTATCCAGCGCTGTATCTGGCTGGAAATGAAGCTCCGGCACAGTACGCGCACGTATTTTATGCGCAAGCTGTGTTCTTAACCACGGAGCCACCCGCTTTAACGCAGGTAGAAGCTCAGCAACATCACTACGTCCCAAACGGGTAATAAAGACCGTTGCGTGACGAAAATCTGGAGAAAGCCGCACCTCTGTTACCGTAAGGGCAACATCTACCAGATCTGGATCACGAAACGTGGTGCGTGCAAAAACTTCAGCCAGCACACGCCGCACTTCTTCCCCTACCCGCAACTGACGCTGCGATGGGCCAGATGGAGCAAGACCGGCGAGATACCCCGCCGGCCCTGCTACTTTACTGCCTGATCCGTTCTTACGGCTCATGCTGGAACCAGCTCACTTTCAAAGCATTCCACCACGTCGCCTTCGCGCAGATCATTGTAGCCTGCAAAGGAAAGGCCACATTCGTAACCTTTGCTGACTTCCTTCACATCGTCCTTGAAGCGCTTGAGCTGGCTCAAATCACCTTCATGAACCACTACGCCGTCACGCAGCAGACGCACGCCACAGCCACGTTTGACAACGCCTTCTGTAACGTAACAACCAGCCACCTTGCCCACCTTGCTGATTTCGAACACACGGCGGATTTCGGCATAGCCAAGGAACTTTTCACGATGCTTAGGTGCCTGCTTACCGCGCACAAGCTGTTCCACATCATCAGCAACCTGATAGATGATGGAATAGTAGCGGATATCCACACCTTCGCGCTGCGCCAGTTGGCGCGCCTGTGCTGTAGCACGCACATTGAATGCAATAATCACTGCATCCGATGCCTTGCCAAGCTGCACATCGCTTTCCGTGATCTGACCAACAGAAGCATTAAGAACGCGAACGCCCACTTCTTCATTTGCCAGCTTGAGCACTGTTGTCTGAATAGCTTCCGCAGAACCTTGAACGTCTGCCTTGATCAGAACAGAAACTTCTTTCTGATCACCCGCCTGAATACGGGCTAGCATCTGATCCAACGTGCCACGTGCAGCAACCTGACCAGCCACCTGATGTTCTTTCAGCTTACGCTGACGGAACTCGGAAATCTCACGTGCGCGGTTTTCGTTTTCAACCACCACGAACGGAGCACCAGCAGATGGCACACCAGAAAGACCCAGCACTTCAACCGGCATGGAAGGCCCTGCATCCGTAACCTGGCGGCCACGATCATCCAGCAGAGCACGCACCCGGCCCCATTCGGTGCCCGCAACCACGATATCGCCTTTATGCAGCGTACCTTTTTGCACCAGCACAGAAGCAACAGAGCCGCGACCACGATCCAGACGGCTTTCAATAACGGCACCTTCAGCAGCCCGGTCTGGGTTGGCCTTCAGCTCCAGAATTTCTGCCTGCAGAAGAATGGCTTCTTCCAGCTTGTCCAGACCAGTGCGTTTAAGAGCGGAAACTTCGATATCCTGAACGTCACCGCCCATGGATTCCACCACAATTTCGTGGCTCAGAAGTTCCTGACGCACCCGGTCAGGTTTAGCGCCCGGCTTGTCGATCTTGTTGATAGCAACAATCATCGGCACGTTTGCAGCCTTAGCGTGCTTAATGGCTTCAACCGTCTGAGGCATAACACCATCATCAGCCGCCACAACCAGCACCACCACGTCCGTAATGGATGCACCACGAGCACGCATAGCCGTAAAGGCTTCATGGCCCGGGGTATCCAAGAATGTGATCTTGGAGCCGGAAGGCAGAGTAACCTGATAAGCCCCAATATGCTGGGTAATACCGCCTGCTTCTCCACCCGCAACGTCTGTTGTGCGCAGAGCATCCAGCAGAGATGTCTTACCGTGGTCAACGTGACCCATGATTGTAACAACTGGCGGACGCGGACGCAGAGCTTCTGGTGCGTCTTCCACACCTTCAATCCCCAGTTCAACGTCTGCTTCAGAAACACGGCGCACGCGGTGGCCGAATTCTTCAACAATCAGTTCAGCTGTATCTGCATCAATCGTCTGGGTAACTGTTGCCATCACGCCCATTTTCATCAGCGCTTTGATAACTTCACCCTGACGGGCAGCCATACGGTTTGCCAGTTCCTGCACGGTAATGTTTTCCGGCAGAACCACATCACGCACAACCTTCACCTGATCGGAACGCAAACGTTCCAGTTCAGCCTGACGGCGTTCACGCTCGCGCTGACGACGAACAGATGCGAGTGACCGCGTCTTATCATCATCACCTTCAATCGCGGCCTGCACGTCAATACGGCCTGCACGACGGCCACCACCGACATCGGACTTACGCCCACCACCACTTTTACGATGGTTACCAGGGGGCGCCTTGCGAGATGCACCACGGCGCGGCGCATCGTCACTTTCCATGTCACGGCCGCTACGCAGACGCAGTGTTTGCGCAGCCGCTGGTTCTTTTTCCTTAGCTTCAGCAGGCTGAGAGCGTGAGGGAACAGGCTTCAGCGGCTTGGCTGGCATAATTGCACGTTCAGCCAACGGACGCAGGCGCCCAACCGGCGGAGCCAGTGTGACTTCACCCGGAATGGGCACAGCCGAAACAACTGGCTCTTTCACGGCGATAGGCTGAATGGAATCAATGCGTGATTTACGCTCTTCCTCTTCAGCGGCAGCCTTTGCTGCTTCGGCTTCTTCAGCCGCGCGCTTATCTTCCTCTTCCTTACGGCGCGCTTCTTCAGCAGCCGAAAGAATACGGATTTTTTCAGCTTCGCGCTGCTCGGCTTCGCGCCGGGCGGCTTCTTCCGCTGCTTTTTTCTGTTCCGCCAGCACACGCTGACGCATGGCCAGTTCAGCGGCTGTTAGCGTACGACCGCCACCGCGCGCTCCACCGGCACGTCCGCCAGAACCACCCGGGCCGGCACCACGTTTTTTGCGCACTTCAACCTGCACAACCTTGGAACGGCCATGACTGAAACTCTGCCGCACGGACCCGGCATCAACCGTCCGTCCGACCTCCGAACGCCCTGCCGGCCGAAGGGACAAACGCCCCTTACCCTGATCCTGATCCTTGCCTTCGCTCATTGACCCGCCTGTTCACACCCATGCGCCGGAAAGGTCCGGGGCATGCGAGGGCCGCCTTCAGCAACCCCCGTAAAACGCTTATTCTCACAACGTAAGCGCTGTGCCAGCCCTCCGGCTGAAAGCGCCACGTTCACCACTCGTTCCCGCCCAAAAATCTTTGCCAGATCTTCAGATGACAACGCCTCAACGACAGGAATATCGCGTTGGCCGGAAACCAGCCTCTCCCGCTCTTCCCTGCTTCCATCCAGTGCATGAACAACAATGGCAGCTTTACGCTGCACCAGCCATTCCCGCACCTTCATAAATCCACTTGTAGCCTGACCAGCTCTGCGAGCCAGCCCTACAAGTTCACTCATCCGCCGGAGCAGTCCTGTTTCTACACGGGCTACTATATCTTCCGGCACCTTAACCTGTTGGCGTGCGGCGCGTGAAAAAACGCCCCGAACACGCGCCTGTTCTATCACATCCCGGCGGGGGCTCAACCATATTCCCCGCCCCGGCAGACGTGCATCTAGATCAGGCACCACTTCACCAGATGGTGAAATCACAAACCGGATCATTAAAGAAGGTTCGCCTTCTTCACGCGTTACCGCGCACCTCCGAAGGCTGCCTTTCTCTTCTGTTTCTGGCAAGAAATCACCACCCACTTTATATCAGGCCTCAGGCGTTGGCCTCACCTTCCTTGGTATCGGAAGGCTGCTGATTTTCATCCTCAAACCAATGAGCTCGTGCTGCCATGATGATTTCATTGGCGGCATCTTCCTCAATGGCATCGGTGCCCAAGATCTCAACCAGTTCATCACCGGCCAGATCTGCAAGGTCGTCTAAGGTTTTTACACCCTTTTCACCCAATGTCACAAGCATCTGGTTTGTAAACACGCCCATATCGGCAATATCGTCCACAACACCCAGCTCTTTCCGCCGATCATCCAGCTTTTGTTCCTGCTGAACGAGGTAAGATTCAGCACGCTGAACCAGCTCCTGAACGACCGACTCGTCAAATCCTTCAATGCCAATCAGCTCATCTGGATCTGCAAAAGCCAGTTCTTCGATGGAATGGAAGCCTTCCGTGACCAGCAGACCTGCAATTACGTCATCCACATCCAGCGCTTCAACAAACAGCGCTGTCCGACGGCGGAACTCTTCCTGACGGCGTTCGGATTCTTCCGCTTCTGTCAGAATATCAATATCCCAACGCGTCAACTGGCTAGCCAGACGGACATTCTGCCCACGACGGCCAATAGCCAAAGAAAGCTGCTCATCCGGCACAACCACTTCTACGCGACCGGCTTCTTCATCCATCACCACCTTGCTGACTTCAGCAGGCGCCAGCGCATTCACTACAAAAGTAGCGGCCTGCGGGCTCCACGGGATGATATCAATCTTTTCGCCCTGCAATTCGGCCACAACGGCCTGCACACGGGAACCACGCATACCAACGCAAGCCCCGACAGGATCGATAGACGCATCACGAGAAATCACGGCCATTTTGGCGCGAGAACCAGGGTCACGCGCAACGGCTTTAATTTCAATAATGCCATCATAAATTTCTGGCACTTCCTGCGCAAACAGCTTGGCCAAAAAGGCCGGATGCGTGCGGGAAAGGAAAATCTGCGGTCCACGCGGCTCATCACGCACATCGTAGATATAGGCGCGCACGCGATCCGAGTTACGGAACGTTTCACGCGGGATCAACTCATCACGTCGCAGCAGCGCTTCTGCCGAACCAATTTCAACCAGCAGATTGCCGTATTCGGTCCGCTTAACGGTGCCGTTTACAATTTCACCCACGCGGTCCTTGAATTCGTTATACTGGCGCTTGCGTTCATATTCACGCACGCGCTGCACAATCACCTGCTTGGCGGTTTGCGCGGCAATACGCCCAAAATCAATCGGGGGCAGCGGATCGATCAGGTATTCGCCTGCCTGAATTTCTGGGCGAAACTTACGGGCAATGGAGAGCGCAATCTGCGTATCTTCATTTTCCACTTCATCCACCACTTCCGTCCAACGGGACAAGCGCACATCACCTGTCTTGCGGTCGATGGTAGCACGAATGTCCTTTTCGTGCCCATATTTGGCGCGTCCGGCTTTCTGGATCGCCTGCTCCATGGCTTCCAGCACTTCTTCACGCTCAATACCTTTCTCGCGCGAGACAGCGTCTGCAACCAGCAAAAGTTCAGGACGGGAAACAGAGGTATCCATACTCTCAGCTCTCCAAAACAGGCAGCTTTATCAATGCACCTTGGGCCCGGAAGAATCGTTATCATTCTTCTGGGCGGGATCAGTGCCGGGCGCAGGTTGCACCATACGGGCACTAGCTTCAATCAGAGCATCTGTCAGCACCAGCCGTGCACGCCGGAGTTCTTCCAGCGGCAAGGCAACTTCCGTGCCATCATCCAGACGCATCCGCGCAACAGTTCCATCAGACCCCAGAACCACACCAGAAAAGCGGCGGCGCCCATTTACCGGCAGCAGAACTTCTGCCTTGGCCTGGTGCCCGGCAAAGCGGTTCCAGTCCTTCGCACGGGTAAGGGGCCGATCTATTCCGGCAGAGGAAACTTCCAACGTCCACGCCCCAGGAATGGGGTCTTCAACATCCAGCACGGCACCTACCGCGTGGCTGATCCGCTCACAATCTTCCACATTAATCAGGGAACCATCTTTGCGATCCGCCATGATCTGCACGGTCGGACGCTCACGCCCCAGCACAGCAACACGCACAATCTCATAACCCATATCCTCAACGGCAGGGGCTATCAGCGCAGCAACGCGAGCTTCTAGGCCAGAGTGAGTAGAAAGGTCTGTATCCAATGCAAAAAAGGCGGCCGTCAAGGCCACCCCCCGAAACGTAAAACAAATTGAGAAGGATGGCTCTTTATGTAAGGGATGTGGAGTGAAACCGCAAGGGTAGAATAAAGCTACTGCCCGCCATGCAAATCTTTACCCTTTATAAAAAACAATTTTACGGGCTGGATGCAAATTGCACATTGCAGGGCACGTCGGACATGCTTTTATTAACCCTATTGCGACATATTTGCCATCCTCCACACTGCAAGGGCTGACCTTTCAATATGCACAAAGAGCCAGAACCCGCATGGAAGCCACAACCGCAGCCACAGGCAGCAGATAAACCTTCTGGCGTGCGTATGGCTCTGATTGGGCTGGCAACATGCGTTATCATGGCTGGAGCTGGCGTGCATTTTATGGGCGGTGGGCACGGAAATACCGCCACCCCTGCGGCAGAAAACAACACGCAAGATCATGATAACAGCGCCAACCGTATGGGAATCCCCCTTACGCTAATTGCCTCGCAAAAAGCTGCTCAAGCGCTTGCCAAATCCGATTATACGGAACAGGAACAGGCAGATATTCTGGCAGGTATTAAACGGCGAGACATTCGCTTAGTGGCCATGCCTGTTTACGATGCCACAGGCGCAGGAGGCATAATTACGCTTATTTGTGGGCCGTGGCACCATACAGTGCATTTGTCCCCCACCCCGCAAACCGTCATTCTGCCCATTACGATCAGTGGCAATGTTGATATCATACCGGCATCAGACCCCGGGCCTACTGGTATTGGAAGCGGTGCCATTACGGTATTCGGCCCACAAACACTGCCGATTATGTATAAAGGGGATACTCTGCCACTAACGGTGATTGCGCAATGAAGGGACTTTTACCCGCCCTAAACCGGCTGATGCCGTTGATGATGGTGATCTTTCTGGTGCTTGCCAGCATACAGATTGCCCTCAGCCTGCATCTTTCCCTGCATTCCATTACGCATGTTTTGCAGTGGTGCGCACCAGCATGGCCGATTTTGGCCGTAAGTGGCATTATACTTACAGTAGCAGGGCTGCTGTTTGAAACACGCGCCGAGAAGCTGGCGCGCAAAGGGCTTTTACGCCGACGGGGATTCATCATGGACGTTCTTGCCAGACTGACCAACCGCGCCGCACTGGAAGAAATGATGGCGCGCGAGCAGCGTGAAACCACCATTGATGCGGAAGAACTGGCAGCCAACCTACGCGCCCGCGTTATTGGGCAGGACCAGGTATGCGAGGATGTGGCTGCGCAGTTGCGCCGCCGCCTTGCCTTGCAGGTACGCGGGAAACCAGTAGGTATTTTTCTGCTGGCCGGGCCTCCGGGCACAGGCAAAACCTATCTGGCCAAACAACTTGCCCGCCAACTTGAACGCCCCCTGCTGCATTTTGATATGACACAGATGAGCAGCCCCCACGCAGCAACCCAGCTATTTGGCTCCCCCAAAGGTTATGTGGGTTCAGACACTTACGGAAAGCTGACTGGCGGCCTGAAGGAAAAGCCGGATGCTGTTGTGCTTCTGGACGAAATTGAAAAAGCACATCCGGATGTGTTCAAAAAGTTCCTGACAGCATGGAACGATGGGCACATTACCGAGGCCTCTACCGGGCAACAGATTTCTACCGTGCGCGCAATTTTTGTGCTGACATCCAACATTGCAACAGATGCACTAACAGAAATTGCAGACCGCCTACATGATGACCCAGACCGTATGCGCGCCGAATCGGTAGAAGCCTTGCGTCAGGCTGGGTTTGCGCCGGAAGTTCTAAACCGGTTGGATCGTATATTTATCTTCCGTCCGCTACAGGGGCTGGATATCGCCCGCGTGGCCGCGCTGGAAATTGAAACCATGATTGAAAGCTACGGCCTGAAAGTAGAAACCGGCGGTATTGATGCCACTCTGCTAATGGACGTTATGCGCCGCCAGAGCCGCATGGGAGATGCTGCCTCTGCCCGAGATCTGGTGCGTTCGATTGAAGATATGATCAGCGAATCCCTGATTGTAGCCCGCCAGCAAGGTGCCAATATGGTGCGGCTGGTAAAGGAAGATGATGGTGCAGTTGTTGCAAAAGTGGCGAACAACCGCACGGATGAAGGCGATGGCATTCATGCGCGCCTGATCCCATAAGCGGCCCTTTACTGTTTATTATTCCGGCACAAGGCTGTTCTGCATGTCTGCTTTTACCCGATTATGGCAACGCGCTCCTGTTTGGCGTGTAGCGCTGTTTACCGCTGGCGCATGCAGTGTGTTTTCCGTGATATTTCCTGCCCCTTGGCTAACTTCACGCTTGCCAGCTTATGCAAAACTTACATCCCAAATCAGCCATATGCTGCCTGCTGGTGCACCTTCTGCCGATTCGTCGGAAGATGCACTTCGGCCGGATGAAGATCGGCGCACCGTTTCCGCGCCCCCTATGGATGCACAATTTGAAGGTACGCTTTCTTTTGCGGGCCGCCAGCTTCCCTTACCTGCGGGTAAATGGCACCCTCTCCTGAATTATCAGGATGATGTTGCACACGGGGAAATTCTGACATCGCTTTATGTACGTTCTGAACAAGGCATTGTAACAGGCTTACTAGTTGCTCAGGCCACCACGCAATCTTTGCCCATTACAGATACGCAGCTTGTGCAAGATGAATGCCACAGCAACTTTAACTTTATGTCAGAAGCCCTCCCGCAAGATGGCACACACACAGAATGCTGGATGACATCCCCTATTCGAGTAGTGAATAACGTTTTTCTGACATCCAACCCCGCATTACAGGCTTTACTGGGAAGCCCCATGTTTATTCCCCCTGCTGTGCAGCGCCTGACAGGTATGGGCTTTGATCTGCCCCCCGTTCTGGTGGATGCCGGCTGGAATCGGATTGAAAAAAGCAAATCCGGCCCCGGTGTGGATTTCATGAGTGTTCACATGCTGACAAGCCCGGCGGAAGCTGGCAGTAAAATCGTACCAGGTGCGCCAGAAAACTGGTCTCGCGCAGGTATGTCCGATTCGTCTGCTGTGTCGGACTTTGTCCGCCGCACCAACGCATGGCTACGCGGATGGAGCCCTTATCTGCGCCAAGGGTTTGACAGCAAGCTACCGGATACTGCTCTGCCCGCAACTGTATCGGCAGATCCGGCGTTCCACGGTTAAAAACCGTTAAACGGCCTGATGCATCTTACCTTCCCGCAAGAGATCTGCGGAAACTTCTATCAGAAAATCCAGAACCGTCCGGGTGCGCAGGGGGAGTGTACGTGGGCCAGTATGCACAGCATAGAATGGCAGGGAAGGAATATTCCAATCTGCAAACAGGCGAGTAAGCCGACCATCGGCAACAGCCTCACGCACCTGAAACTCTGGCAACAGGCCAATGCCCAATCCAGATTCCACTGCATACAACACAGCTTCACTGCTATTGGCACGGAAAACAGCTGATGGTGCAATTACGCTTTCTTCACCATCCCGCTCAAAGTTCCAATCCAACCGACTAGAGCCGTAATTATATACGACTCCCGGATATTCAGGCAGATCACGCGGGTGCATTGGCGTGCCACAGCGGGCCAGACAAGATGGTGCGGCCACCAACCATTTGCGCACAACGCCCAGTTTACGGGCAATAAGAGAACCCTCGGCTATATCCCCTACGCGCACAGCCAGATCCAGCCCTTCTTCTACCAGATCACCAAATGCATCACGCATAACAACTTCAATAGCCAGATCAGGGTGCCTTTCTAGCAACTCCCCTATCCGCCGTGTCAGACACAATCCAAAAGCTGTGGTTACCCCCAGGCGCACCAAACCAGATACAGAAGCACGACGGCGCCCCAGCACTGTTTCTGCCGTTTCCAGAATTTCCAGCACTTCATAAGCATGCGGAAGAAGGCTTCTGCCATCTTCCGTCATGGTAAGGCTGCGCGTGGTGCGCGCAAACAAAGTTGTACCATAATGCGCCTCTAACAACGCAATATGGCGGGAAATGGTGGGCTGACTAACACCTGTCTCACGCGAGACGGCAGAAAACGAGCCTGTAGCCGCAACGCGAACAAAGCTGTGAAGCGCGGAAAGAAGATCCATTGAAGTCCAGCACTGTTCCTGTGAACACGCGGACATTACATTACAACTTCTTACCAGCAAGAAGTGTATCTAATGTTGCGCGTATTCCTGATTTATCGGCAATTTTGGAACAAGCTGGCAGGTCGCACAACATCCGTCAGGCTCTATTCCGCCATGTGACAGATGCACTTGCATTTGTCTTGCATGACGGAACAGATATCCCAAACAAGTTTTACCGGCGGCGCATATGCGGTTGTGCCAGCTTTTTTTCTGCCATACGTGCCAGACGCACAAAAGGCAGCCCCAGCAACAGATAGGCTGCGCCTACCATCAGCCCTGTTCCGAAATAGTCGAAATAGGAAGAAGATAGACGGATGTAAGTCTGGGTCAATTCTGTCAGCGTGATCACACTGACCAGTGATGAATCTTTCAATAACGAAATAAAGTCGTTGGTCATAACAGGCATAACCAGACGGAAAGCCTGCGGCACAACCACGTAACGCAATGCCTGAGCGTGCGTCATATTTAGAGCCAAAGCAGCTTCCATCTGCCCATGCGCCACAGATTGCAGGCCTGCGCGATAGTTTTCGGCCTCATACGCCGCATAATTCATACCCAAGCTGACAACGCCAGCCAGAAAGGGGGTAAGGCTGATGCCAAATTCAGGCAAGCCGTAGAAAATGAACAGAACCTGAATCAGCAATGGGGTGCCGCGCACCACTTCCACATATGTGGTCGCCAACCAGCGGAGCGGTGTAGGGCCGTACAGGCGCAAAAGCGCCAACGCCAAACCCGCTCCAACCGCCAGCACCATCGCACACAAAGAAACCAGCAGAGTCAGCCATGCGGCTTTTGCCAACTGCGGCAGAAACCCAACATAGCGATCCAGCTTAATGCGCCAGCCGCCTTTACCTTCCAGCTCCGCCACATATGCGTTCCACGCCGCAGGCGTAACGTTAAGCGTGGTGTGATCATTGGTGAACTGCGCCATTTCTGGCGTCCACAAATCCCATCGCAGCAATACGCGATGGAGCGTACCATCATGCTGCATGGTTGCCAGGGCGGCATTCACCTTTGCCCGCAGGGCTACATTCTGCCCTTTGGCAAAAGCTATGCCATATTCTACACGGCCAATAGGTTCACCCACCACCTGCAAGGCTGGGTTGGTATCACCGTAATATTTGGCAATGGGGCCATCAATCAGAATGGCATCCGTGCGACCATTCGCCAGATCCATGAATGCATCGGTTTCTTCATCATACGTCCGAAGCTGAACCTTGGCGTTTTCCGTCAGTATCCGCTCAGCTTGCGTATCCTTGATTGTGCCAATGGTATGACCATTCAGATCCGCGAGATTTTTAAGTTGCGGGCCATTACGCCGCACCACAATCCGTTCGGATGTGATGTAATATGGATTTGAAAAATCAATACCTTCGGCATGCTCATCTGTCATTTCAATGCCACAGATGACCATTTCATACAGGCCACGCTGCAAGCCGGGAATAAGACCATCCCAATCATTCTGCACGAACTGAAGCGGCGCACCCATGTGCTTGCCCAGCTCCTGCATCAGGTCGTATTCAAACCCGGTCAGCTTGTCCTGATCTTTCAGATCATGGAAGGTATAGGGTACGTCTGATGAAGCATCCGCAGCCCAGCGGATCGGCTTTTCTTCCTGTGCGTATGCCACATGCGCGCCAGCACCCAGCCAACTTGCGGCCAGCAGCAAACAAACACAGCGCAAAAACAAACCCCAAAGGCGTGGCGGGCAATGCTGTGCGTTCTGTTTCACAGAAGTGTCCTCAAAAAGCGGCGTGTCTGTTCATGGGCCGGGTTCACACACAGAACCTCCGGCGGGCCGGATTCAACAATATGGCCACCATCCATATAGACAATGGTATCCGATGCCACTTGGGCAAAACGCATATCGTGGGTGACGATAATCTGCGTCATCCCTTCATCATCAAGGGTGCGCATTACCCCCAGCACTTCTTCCGCAACAATCGGGTCCAGCGCTGATGTGGGTTCATCATACAGCATAATTTCTGGCCGCATGGCCAAAGCGCGTGCAATGGCGGCGCGTTGCTGCTGGCCGCCAGAAAGCGAAACTGGGTAGCGTTGCGCCACGCGCGCCAACCCTACTTTTTCCAGCAGAGCCATAGCCTCGGCACGTTCAACTTCTCCGCCCTCACCCTTAACCACGCGGGGGGCCAGTAGAACATTGTCCAGAACTGTAAGATGGGGAAACAGGTTAAAGCTCTGGAACACCATGCCCACGTGGGTGCGCAAGCGGTGTGCCATATGCTCATCTGCGCGACGCCAGACGGCATCTTTGCGCTCTATGGTCACCCCCATGGCGGTTATCTTACCGCTATCGGGAATTTCCAGAAAATTCAAACACCGTAGAAAAGTGGATTTTCCGCAACCGGATGGGCCAATAATAGAAACCAGCTCACCCTTTCGCACCTGCATGGATACACCACACAGGACATCCCCTTCGCCGAAATTTTTGTGCAGATGTTCCGCACTCAAAACGACTGGGTCTTCCACAGAAAACGCCGACCCGGTGCGTACCGGGTCGGCATCTCGACGTTCACCTTGAACGAAATGGTTCTCAGGCAGCTTTCGTCATCCCTCGCAAGACGTACTGAAGGATGCCACCATGCCTATAATACTCGACTTCGTCTAGAGTATCGACACGGCAAAGCAGTGGTACTTCCTGCGTGGAGCCGTCATTTCTTGTAATTGTCATAATTACATCCATGCGCGGCGAAAGTTTATCAACACCCTTGATGCTGATCACCTCGTCACCCTTCAGACCAAGGGTCTTACGGGTTGTGCCATCCTTGAACACCAGCGGCAGAACGCCCATGCCCACAAGGTTGGAACGGTGGATACGCTCAAAGCTTTCAGCAATAACGGCCTTTACGCCCAGCAGCAGGGTGCCTTTTGCGGCCCAGTCACGGGAAGAACCCATGCCGTATTCCTTGCCACCGATGACCACCAGCGGAGTATGTTCCTTTTTATACTCCATGGCCACATCGTAAATGGCGCCTTCCTTCCCATCTGGGAAGTGCTTGGAATATCCACCTTCCGTACCCGGCAACATTTCATTTTTGATACGGATGTTGGCAAAAGTACCACGCACCATCACACGGTCATTCCCACGACGGGAGCCGTAAGAATTGAAGTCTTTCGGTTCAACCCCGTGTTCCATCAGGTAACGACCAGCCGGTGAATCCTTTTTAATGGAACCAGCCGGAGAGATATGGTCGGTTGTGATGTTATCACCCAGCAGGGCCAGAATACGCGCACCTTCGATATTGCCGGGAGCTTTAGGCTCAACGTCCATATGCTTGAAGTACGGCGGATCCTGCACGTAGGTAGATTTTGGATCCCACTTATAGGTTTCAGAACCCGTAGCAACCTTCAGGCCCTGCCATTCTTTTGTGCCCTTGGACACGTTCTTGTAACGGTTGATAAACTCGTCACGGCTGATGGCAGAAGCAATAAGGTCTGCAATTTCCTTATTGGTGGGCCAGATATCCTTCAGGTAAACTGGCTTGCCATCCTTGGATGTGCCCAGCTGTTCCGTTGTAATATCTTGCCGCATGGTACCCAAAAGGGAATATGCAACCACCAGCGGCGGGCTTGCCAGATAGTTGGCCCGAACGTTGGGGGAAATACGGCCTTCAAAGTTACGATTGCCAGACAGGACAGAAACAGCAACCAGATCGTTGTTTTCAATCGCATCCACAATATGGGAAGGCAGCGGGCCGGAGTTACCGATACAGGTGGTGCAACCATACCCAACGGTATTGAAGCCCATGGCATCCAAGTCTGTCGTGAGACCAGAACGGTTCAGGTAATCCGTAACAACCTGAGACCCCGGAGCCAGAGAGGTTTTTACCCAAGGCTTAGGCTTCAGGCCCAGAGCGCGTGCTTTACGGGCAACCAGACCAGCCGCAATCAGCACAGCCGGATTGGATGTGTTGGTGCACGAGGTAATGGCGGCAATAACAATATCGCCCTGCCCCAGATCATAGTTTGTTCCGGCAACCGGCACCTTTTTATTGGCATCGTTGGCGGCTACACCCAAAGAGCTGGTCAGTTCTTTTTCAAACGCAGTTTTGGCGCTTTTCAGCTCCACGCGGTCCTGCGGACGCTTGGGGCCCGCCAGAGACGGCACAACCGTGCTGAGATCCAGCTCCAGAACATCCGTAAAGACGGGTTCCGGTGTTTCGTGCGTGCGGAACATACCCTGTGCACGCAGGTATTCTTCAACCAGCTTAATGCGATGTTCATCGCGGCCAGTCTGACGCAGGAAGTCCAGCGTAAGCGCATCAACCGGGAAGAACCCGCAAGTTGCACCATATTCCGGAGCCATGTTGGCAATGGTTGAACGGTCAGCAACCGGCAGATGATCCAGTGCCGGGCCAAAGAACTCAACAAACTTACCAACCACGCCTTTTTTACGCAGCATCTGGGTAACTGTCAGCACCAGATCGGTAGCTGTTGCGCCTTCTGGCAGCTTGCCTGTCAGTTTAAAGCCGATCACATCCGGGATCAGCATGGCAATGGGCTGGCCCAGCATTGCGGCTTCAGCCTCAATACCACCCACACCCCAGCCCAACACACCCAGGCCGTTGATCATGGTGGTGTGGCTGTCTGTGCCGTAAAGGGAATCCGGGTAAACGTATTCCTTACCACCAACATTGGCAGTCCATGCCACCTGGGCAATGTATTCCAGGTTCACCTGATGGCAGATACCCGTATCTGGCGGCACAACAGAGAAGTTTTCGAAAGCTTCCTGGCCCCAGCGCAGAAAGGCATAACGTTCTGCGTTGCGTTCAAATTCCAGAGTGATGTTTTCCTGCAGCGCTTCTTTTGTGCCTGCATAGTCCACCATCACGGAATGATCGATCACAAGGTTGACCGGAACCATTGGGTTTACCTTCTGCGGGTCCCCCTTCAGGCTCACAATCCCATCGCGCATGGCTGCAAGATCCACCACACCCGGCACGCCGGTGAAGTCCTGCATCAGAATGCGTGAAGGCTTGAAAGGCACTTCCTTGCTGCTGCTGCCTTTTGGCAACCAACCTGCAATGGCCTTAGCGTCATCTACATTGTAGGAGCGCCCATCTTCAAACCGCAGAATATTTTCCAGAAGAACCTTCAGCGAAACCGGCAGGCGGCTTACGTCGCCAATGGTTTTTGCCGCTTCGGGAATGGAAAAATAATGGTAGGTCTTGCCGTCAACCTCAAGGGTGCGGCCTGTCTTTAGCTTATCGTGCCCAACCGTTTTCATAATCGCTCTCTCCCCGATCACAGCCGATGGCTGGTGATGCGTTCAGGACACCGTAAACATGCCATTCGGCGCCGAGTGCCTGCCTGATCTGCCGGGCAACCGGCTTGATATCCCGTTGGGCCTAGAACATACCGGCAGTTGGAAAAGGCACAAGGCGGGGAGCGACCACGAGAACGCGAGCACCCCGGCTTTTGCGGCCTTGCACGGTAACAATAAGGAGAAGTGTTATCGCCGACAGTCCTTTCCCTGCCGGGCAATCTGCCCCAACCAGGCCTGTAACTGGTGCATTTCCGGCACTTTATGCTGAGGATCTTTGTGTTTTCCGTGGGGAAAGACTGGTACTGGATGGTGTCAGCTTTCAGATGGAAGCCGGAGCCGCCATGCTGCTAACCGGCCCTAATGGTGCAGGAAAATCCACTTTGCTGCGCGTTCTGGCGGGCCTACGCAAACCCGATTCCGGCCAGTTGCTCTGGCATGGCGAATCGGTTTTTGCAGATCGCGCGGCCCATGCCAGCCAAGTGGCCTATCTGGGACATCAGGATGCGCTTAAGCCGGGACTGACTGTAACCGAAAACCTCGCATTATTCGCACGTGCAGGCCAAGGTGACATGCAGGAGGCCCTTGAGGCCATGGATCTGCTGCCACTTGCCAATCTGCCAGCCCGCCTACTTTCTGCTGGACAGAAACGGCGCACGGCGCTTGCGCGTGTTTTGCTGGCCAATGCGCCTTTATGGTTGCTGGATGAACCTAGCCTTGGCTTGGATACCAATGCCATTACCCTGTTAGGACAAGCCCTTACAGCACATAGGCAACAAGGCGGGTTGGTGATTGCCACCACACATGTGCCCTTACCGCTAGAAAACGTGCAGCCCCTTACATTGCCGGGCGCAGGCGATTCGGCTGCTTCCACCTTTTGCCAGCAGGAGGATGACGCATGATCGGGCTGTTTTGGGCCATTGTTGGGCGTGACCTGCGCCTTGCCCTCCGGCATGGGGCAGACACAATGGGGGCCATTCTCTTCTTTATTGTTACGGCCACCCTGTTCCCGCTTGCTCTTGGCCCGTCCCCAGAATTGCTGCGCCATATGGCGCCCGGCATTATCTGGGTTTGCGCCCTGCTGGCCGCTCTTCTGCCACTAGATCGGCTATTTGGTGCGGAGCTTGAAGATGGATCACTGGATCAGCTCCTACTTCTGGGCGTTCCGGCCTCCCTTGTCGCCTTAGCCAAAATAACTGCACACTGGTTGACCACAGGCATTCCCTTGCTTTTGGCCGCCGTACCATTGGCCACCATGCTGGGCTTGCCAGCTTCTGCCTTGCCTGTGCTTTTGGCCGGGCTTTTCCTTGGATCCGTTGTGTTATCTCTGATTGGGGGGATGGGCGCATCTATTGTGCTGGGCGCACGACGCGGTGGTGTGCTGCTACCACTGCTTACGTTGCCTTTGGCAACACCTGCGCTAATTTTTGGAGCTGCGGCTATTGATGCCGCATCAACCGGCCTACCTTGGCAACCAGATTTGGAACTTTTGGCAGCCTTTGTGGTGGGGGCTCTCCCACTCTGCCCGCTGGCAGCCGGTGCTGGGCTGAGGGCCGCCGCAGAATAATACGCATCTGCTGTTATGGCCCTTTGAATAGGCCATAACAGCAGCATATTTGGCAAAATTACTTAGATGTATTGCCAGATGTCGTCTGCTGATGGCTGACAGCCTGAATATCAACAGAGGCATAACGCACAGAATTTTCCGCATCACGCAGGGCTTCACTTGCCTTGTACGGATCGTTCTTGATGAACTGTGCAGCGTGGTTCACGTCCTGCCGTGTCTGCTCCAGCGGCACAGCAGCAATGACGTAATCTGCATCCACACCAGAAACTTTTAGCACTTCAGAAGCGCGATCCGGGTCACCTGCACGCAGATGACGGTTTGCCGCGGCAACAGCTGCACTTTTTTCTGTTGTGGGTTCAACTGTTTCATCCAGAACCAGTTCGCCATCAATCGGCAACCAAGCCACAGGCGTAGTGCTGCCCGTGCCTTTTTTAGCTGTCTGAGCCTGCTTAGTTTTCACCGGCATCAGTTCAGCTTCTGCTTTCTGGAAAGCAGTATTATCGGCCCGTGCCCGATCTAGCGCCTGCTGTGCGCTTGCAATCAGGGTTTTAGCCCCTTTGAGGTCACCATCAAAAATGGCGCGGCGTGCCAGCATCAGTTCTTCAAACGCTGTGTTCCCATCGTCTGAAAGGCGGCCGAAATCCTGCGTTGCCGCAGATGTTGCAGCATTTGTTGCAGGCACAGCGGCCGTAGATGCTGCCTGCTGCTGTGCCCATGCCGGCGCAACAGCCGTTGTTGCTGCCAGTAGAGCGCCCAACAGCATACCCGTTTTCTTCATGATTTCTCCCTTTCTGAACGCCATCCATAATGGCCTTGTTTGCGTTCTAATTGTTGAGCGAGAAAGCACGAAAGCAAAGGCAGGCAAACACAAGGCTGGCCTGCCCTCACATCGGATCAGATATAATGCTCGGTTAATGGCGCAAAACCATTAAACCCCGTCGCACAGTAAGTGGAGACATAAGCACCGGCCCCCAGCAGATCGACCTGTTCCCCCGCAGCTAAGTCCAGCGGCAGTTCGTAATGCGTTTTCTCGTACATGATATCCGCACCATCACAGGTTGGCCCGGCCAACGCTACACGCCCTGTGGGAGAACCATCCCGACTGGTGCGAATCGCGTAACGAATGGATTCGTTTTCTGTTTCCGCCAAGCCGCCAAACCGCCCAATATCCAGATACACCCAGCGCAGCCCGTCCTTACGCCCACGCGCACTGACAAGCACAACTTCCGAGCGCACCACACCGGCTTCACCCACAATAAAACGGCCAGGTTCCACCAACATTTCTGGCAATGCATTACCAAAATGCTCTGTCATGGCGCGGAAGATGGCCGTAGTGAAGTGATCGATTTCAGGCACATCATCCCGGTAGCGGATGGGAAAACCGCCCCCCAGATTGACCATGCGCAAATCCAGCCCGGCAGCACTTAAATCTGTAAACAGAGCCGCCGCACGGGCAATGGCAACCTCATAAGCTTCTGCAGAAAGCTGCTGGCTGCCCACATGGAAGGAAAGCCCATACGGGTCCAGCCCCAGTTCTCTGGCTGCCAGCATCAGTTCCTTGGCGGATTCGACGGTAGTGCCAAACTTGCGGGAAAGTGGCCATTCTGCCCCGTAATTATCCACCAGAAGGCGGCAATAAACGCGGCTTCCCGGTGCGTGTACAGCTAGTTTTTCCAGCTCTTCCCGGCAGTCAAAAACAAATATCCGCACACCGGCTTCATAAGCAGCACGGATAGCAGAAACCTTTTTAACCGTATTCCCAAAGGAAATGGCATCCGGGCTGGCGCCTGCCTGCAGGCATAGGGAAACCTCTTCCCACGAAGCGGCATCAAAGCAGGAGCCAAGCTCAACCAACCGCCGCAGAATAGGCTGTGCTGGATTAGCTTTAACGGCATAGTAAATACGAGCCTGCGGCAAAGCTTTGCCCAATGCATGATAGCGGTCTGCTACGGCATCCACATCGAGAACAAGACAAGGCGTTGCCGGCTTTTGCTCGGCAAGAAAACGGGTGATTTTGGGATTCATATCCCCACTCCCCCAGATCAGGCTCCTCCGCCTGAACAGCGCGGAGAAGGACGTTGCGAAACGGTCTAACGGACCAGCGACCAAAGGCAGATGCACGAAACATCCCGATTGCCAGAACGCTTGACGTCGTTGCGTAACCTCAGAGGGCCAGTGGCACGTGCGTTGCTGCGTAGGGGCGTGCATATGAGGCCAAAGCGCAACAAGTGCAAGTCAAAAACATTCAAAAAACAAAAAAACATGGCACTTGGCCATCATGCCCGATAAGACAAGGCAAGCTTTATACACGGCATTTATGCTCGTTTTTGGCAAAAGCATGCAGAGTTAACTTTTTGTTCCTGCAAGAAAGCATGCCTCTTTACCGCACACCATGCCGTTATTGTTTTGGTGTGCTGCTACAAGTTTATCGCTGGTGCCGCAGAAGGTGCCTCTTACCTTAACGAAGGACGCTCCAATCCCGATGCAGGTTATCTGTCAGCCCGATACGCGCCCATCTGTGCACCCGGATTCTCACTCCCACACGATTCATGAAAACGTGCAACCCAATTTTTCTCGCCCTTCTGAACTGGGGCGGAAAGATTGGAAGATTATTTTACAGCGCACAGTTAAAAGCCTTATTTCAGGCCCCACTACATTGGTGGCCGCTGGTTGCGCATTTTATACCACGCTCTCCCTATTTCCGGCCATCAGCTCCCTGATCTCCATTTATGGGTTGGCTTTTGATGTGCAGACCGTGGCGCCACAGATGGAAGTCTTGCGCAACCTGCTGCCACCCAATGCCTTCACTTTGCTTTATGATCGTGTGCAAACGCTGGTAGCTGAGCCGCCCTCATCCCTCACATTCAACCTGATTATTTCAGTCAGCGTGGCTTTGTGGTCTGCCTCTGCGGCAACGCGGTCTATTATTTCTGCCTTGAATATCGCGTATAATACACGTGAAAATCGTAATTTCTTTATATTTCAGATTACTGCCTTTGCCCTTACTCTTTGCGGCATTCTGGGCGCAGTGCTTACTTTGGCCCTTATGGTAGCCATGCCTCTGCTGCTTAACCTTCCGGCATTGCTACACATTCCCACTCCTCCCGGTTCCATTGAATTTATGGCCCGGTGGAGCGGCCCGGTGGTGATGTTTACATTTGAAACTCTGGCTCTTTCCGCACTGTACAGATTTGGCCCCAACCGGCACATTTCCACCCAATGGCGCTGGGTTCTGCCCGGAGCCGTCTGCTCCACGTTAACGTGGATTGCGGCATCACTCGGCTTTTCCTACTACGTGGCACATATTGCCAGTTACAGCGCCACTTATGGGCCACTAGGGGCCTTTATCGCCATTATGATGTGGTTTTTTGTAACCGCATGGGTGGTACTTATGGGGGCTGAACTGAATGCTGAGATGGAAAGTTACGCCCGTGGTATTACACGGCAGCCTCTGGAAGTTTGATCAACCAGAATCCAGCACTTACCAAAAAAAGGTATCCCGATCGGGATACCCTTTTTTAATTCTCTACAATGCTTTTTGTAAAAACCTACCGTATTCGTCTTAACGGCGGTGACGTGCCCTATGAAGAGGGCGCGCTGTATGCGACACAGTATCCTGCAAGGAAAGGCTGCTATTCGCCAAACCACCTTCATCTGGCGCAGATGCCACTTCAACCGGAGCGGGCTCTACCCGCACATGGGCAATACCACTGTTCAACATCCCCAATTCCGCGGCTGCGGCTTTGGAGACATCAATAATACGGCCACGGCTGTAAGGCCCACGATCATTGATTGTAACCACCACAGAGCGGCCTGTATCTTCTGAAACAACCCGTAGTTTACTGCCCAACGGTGCCGTAGGATGCGCGGCTGTTAAGCTGCCCTTGTCAAACCGCTCCCCCGAAGATGTGCGTCGATTATGGAAGCGCCCCCCATACCAACTGGCCACACCTTTTTGAAAAATGCGCTGCGCCTTATTTGTATCAGAATCCGCAGTGGCGACTGTCTGTGCGCTACGCCCAGCCAATGCACGGCGGACAGAATCTGCCCACGCCGTACCACCTTGCCCGGCCTCTGCTGCCTGAACAGCGGAAGCCGACAAAAGAGAAGACATAACAAACACACTTCCAAGAAGTGCCCGGCGCAGGGCTGACATCCGCCTGTTTACTCCATTTTCTGACATCGTTCTGTTCGCCAGAAGACCGTGTTCACACTGTAAAAGCAATCTTTTTCAACTTTCAGAATGCAAATACAGATTTATAGTCACTTATGTTCAACACGCTTATCGTGACAAAAATATGGCCTTAAAGCGCGCAACTCCGCTGCACGTATTTTTGCTAGACTACATTTTCCTGTCCACCAGCATGCCTCTTCTCTTGGATACGGGGCAGCATCGTGCTACGGCCCCTTCCTGTTATGGAAAGACCTCTTATTGCTGTACTCAACGGCCCCAACCTGAATATGCTTGGCCAGCGCCAACCCGAAATATACGGGCGGGCAACGCTGGACGACGTGGAACAACTTTGCCTGCAAACAGCTGAAAAGCTGGGCTTGGCCATAGATTTCCGCCAGACCAACATTGAAGGTGAACTAATCTCCTGGGTGCAGGACTGCCGCAAGCGTGCGCGGGGCATTATCATCAACCCGGCTGGCTATACACATACGTCTATCGCCCTGCTGGATGCCCTGCTGACAACAGACTTGCCTGTGATAGAGGTTCATATCTCCAACATTCACCGCCGCGAGCCATTCCGCCATCATTCCTATGTCTCTCGCGCCGCTACAGGCGTTATCTGTGGGCTAGGCGTGGCGGGGTATTCTCTGGCATTGCAGGCAATGACCGATCTTATTCTGAATGAGGATGACTGATGAGCGGATTGCTCGTGGATGCGGAGGCCATTCGGGCTCTGGCTGAAATTCTGGCCGAAACCGGCCTGACTGAAATTGAAGTATCGGAAAAGGACAGCCGCATTCGCGTTGCCCGCATGCCTGCCCCCGTGCAAGCTGTGGCCGCCGCGCCTCAGGCCGTTGCAGCTCCGGCACCGGCACCCGCCGCAGCCCCGGCGGAAGCCGCAGTGCCTGCCGCCCCGGCAGACCTTTCTCGCCATCCGGGCGCTGTAAACAGCCCAATGGTGGGTGTAGCTTACCTGACCCCAGATCCGTCCTCCCCTCCTTTTGCCAGCGAAGGCCAGATTGTAACTGCCGGCCAGACCCTGATGCTGATTGAAGCCATGAAAACCTTCAACCAGATCAAGGCTCCTAAAGGTGGCACGCTTAAAGCCCTGCTGGTGGCTTCGGGCGATCCGGTAGAATACGGCCAGCCGCTTGCTATTATTGAGTAATGTTTTCTAAGATCCTTATCGCCAACCGAGGCGAAATTGCCCTTCGTATCCTGCGCGCCTGCCGGGAGCTAGGGATCAAGACCGTAGCGGTACATTCCACTGCGGATGAAGACGCCATGCATGTTCGGCTGGCAGATGAAGCTGTTTGCATCGGACCGCCAGCCTCGCGCGATTCTTATCTGAACGTAGCTGCAATTCTTTCTGCAGCCACCATTACCGGGGCGGAAGCTATTCACCCCGGTTATGGTTTTCTTTCAGAAAATGCTGATTTTGCCGAAACGGTGGAAGCACATGGCCTAACCTTTATTGGCCCTACGGCGGAGCATATCCGCATGATGGGGGATAAGATTACCGCCAAAACCACCATGCAGATGCTGGGCGTGCCCTTGGTGCCCGGTTCTGATGGTGAACTGACAAGCCTAGAAGAAGCCCGCGAAGTTGCTGATAAAGTGGGCTACCCAGTGCTGATCAAGGCTGCGGCTGGCGGTGGTGGCCGTGGCATGAAGGTGGCCCAAACGGCTGACGATCTGGAAGATGCCTGGAAAATGGCCCGCGCCGAAGCACGTGCTGCTTTTGGTAACGATGCTGTTTATCTGGAAAAATACATGGATCGGCCACGCCATATTGAACTCCAGATTCTGGGGGACAATTACGGCAACGTGGTGCATTTTGGGGAACGCGACTGCTCTCTCCAGCGCCGCCACCAAAAACTTCTGGAAGAAGCAGGTTCTCCTGCCCTTACGGCAGAACAGCGTGATGCCATTGGCCAGACAGCCACGCAGGCCCTTTCCAAAATGGGCTACCGCAACGCGGGCACGCTGGAATTCCTGTATCAGGATGGACAGTTCTGCTTCATTGAAATGAACACCCGCCTTCAGGTCGAACATCCAGTAACCGAAATGGTGTGTGATGTGGATTTGGTGCGTGAGCAGATCCGCTTGGCCGCTGGTGAGCAGCTTGGCTACACGCAGAAGGATATTTCATTTTCTGGCCATGCCATTGAATGCCGTATCAATGCGGAAGATCCAGACAACTTTACCCCCTGCCCTGGCACGGTTGCTGTTTACCATCCACCCGGCGGTTTGGGTGTACGTGTAGATAGCGCCCTTTACACCGGTTACCGCGTACCACCTTTTTACGACAGCATGATTGCCAAGCTGATCGTACACGCCCCTACGCGTGAGCAGGCTATTGCCCGCATGCAGCGTGCGTTGGATGAATTTGTGGTGGAAGGTATTAAAACTGTTATTCCGCTGCACCGCCGTATTCTGGAAGATCCAGAATTCCAGAAGGGTGAGTACACCATCCATTGGTTGGAGCAATTTACAGCCAAACCACACTAAACTGCGGTTTGACTGTTTTCGACCACAAAAAACCCGGCGCATCTTTTAGGATGCCGCCGGGTTTTTTGTATTTGGATCTTAAGATCAGCAATTAGGCACTAGGCGTCACCCCAACAGCTTCCTCTTCTTCTTCATCATAGGAGCGAATGCGCGGATCTTGTCCCACACGCGGGCGGAATTCACCACGGCGCAAAGCTGTTTCAATATCTTCCAACGTTGCCCCAGCTGTTTCCGGCACACAGAAGAAAACAAACAAGACAGACGCAAGGTTAACACCAGCATAAATCCACATGGTGCCGCCCAAAGAAACTGTCTGCACCAATGTAAGAGCCGTGGATGTTACCAGCAGATCAGCCCCCCACAGCATGGCCGCATGTATACTGGTTGCCGCAGCACGCATAGGCAGCGGAAACAACTCCGCACCCAAAAGCCAGCCCACAACCTGAATACCGCCAGAATTAAACAGCATAAACAGCAGCAAGAAGGCCACAATCAACCAACTTCCCACACTCCCCTGAGCTGGATGCATGGCAAAAACAATGCCCAGGCCAATAAGGCTTACAACAGAGCCCGGCCCCATAATAAGCACCAAGCGCCGACGGCCAATTTTATCTACAAACAAGCACCCAAGCAGGGTCATGATGAGATAAACAAGCGCGATTCCCAAGCTTGTCAGCAGTGCTGATGAACTCCCAAACCCTGCGTCAGACAAAAAGGTAGGGGTATAGTAGATCATCATCTCCAGCCCACCAGCCTGCGTAAAGAAGGCAATCCCTAAGGCAGCTATCACCGCAGGGCGCACCCAAGGTAGCTTCAGGCCCTTCCAGCCACGCTCATCTTCATCCAGATTTACAACATTGGCGTGGATCTCATTGATCTCGCGCTGAATGACCTTGCGGGAAGAACGCACACGCCCAAGCTGCTCTACCGCAGATTCCAGCCCTTCATTTTCAGCAGTCCAACGTGGGCTTTTGGGCAGAAAAAACATGCTGATAAAAACAAAAGCAGCCGGGATAGCAGCCACAGAAATCATGGGCCGCCAACCCCATTTTTCACGCATGGTAAAACCAACCAAGTTGGCCAGAAAAATGCCAATTCCAATAGCCACGTTAAACAGCGTTACCAAATTGCCGCGCTTGCTGGCTGGGGCCAATTCCGAAATATATGTTGGCACCACCTGCGTAGCCCCACCCACTGCGCAGCCCAAAAATACACGGGCAATAATGAGGCTGGTAAGATTGGGTGCGTAAGAACACGCTAATGCACCAATTACAAAAACTGCGGTAACGACCATAACCGAAACCCGGCGGCCAAAGCGTTCTGATAAGTTGGCAATGCCCATGGCACCAATAACAGCGCCTACCAGAATAGCTGATGTAACAATTTCCTCCTGACCAGCAGTCAGATGAAAATCTTTTGTAATAAGAAGAAGGGCACCAGAAATAATACCGGTATCGTAGCCGTAAAGACCACCACAGATGGCAGAAACAAATGCTGCAATCCACAACACGTGCTTGGCATACGGAGAAATATCGAGATTTTGTATAGCTTCTTGAGCTCGTTTCTTTTCAGATTTCATGCTGTGATTATGCCACGATTAGAAAATTATTGCATAGCTGACATAATTTTATTTATTATGTCACAAATAGGCTTTTATGCCTTACGCATTTCACCCTTCTAAAACGCACGCATACGTTTTTCGTTTCCCTTTGATTTTTCTTGACATAATTGCACTTAAAGCTATCTGCTGTCCGATACCAAGGGGGGTTCCGGTAAGGAACTGAGAGGCTACTTTTTGCACGATTCGTTCGGGCACCGTGGCGACCCTGCCGCCAGAACATGATGTTTTGGCGGGGAACCTGATCCGGCTTATACCGGCGGAGGGACTGGTGCCTGAAAAGACAGATATGTTCTTCCCGAACCTAGCCGCCCACAAAAGCGGAGTCTCTTCAGACCTGTCCTCCTCGGCAGAGGAGACGATGACGTTATGTCTTCAGTTGATTCCAAACAAAACGCGGCCCCTTCCAGTGTAGGGGGCAACCCTAAACCTGCCAACACGGCTGCACCCGCTCCGGGGCATGTCACCACCGGTGCTATCCGTGGTTCATGTAAAGTGTATTCTAGCCCCGCAGATCGGCCAGATATGCGTGTGCCGTTCCGCGAAATCATGCTGGAACCTTCTGCAAACGAACCCCCAGTGCGTGTGTATGATACTTCCGGCCCCTACACAGACAGCACTGTAGAAATTGACGTTAACAAAGGGCTACCCAAAATTCGGGCACCGTGGCTGACTGCCCGCGGTTTTGAGCACATCAAACCGCGTGACATTAAGCCAGAAGATAATGGCAATGCAGAAGGCACCTATCTTGTAGCCCCCTGCCCTGCTCCGCATACCGTGCTTAAGGGGCGAGAAGGCCAGCTTGTTACACAATATGAGTTCGCTAAAGCAGGCATTATTACAGATGAAATGATTTACGTGGCCCACCGCGAAAATCTGGGCCGGCAAAAAGCTGCGGATGATGCCGCACAATGCCTGGAAGATGGCGAATCCTTTGGGGCCAGTATTCCAGAATTCATTACGCCTGAATTTGTCCGGCAGGAAATTGCCCGCGGCCGAGCCATTATTCCGGCAAATATCAACCATCCAGAGTTGGAACCCGTTATTATCGGGCGTAATTTCCTTGTGAAAATTAACGCCAATATCGGCAATTCCGCCATTACGTCATCAGCAGCAGAAGAAGTTGAAAAGCTTGTATGGTCCATTCGCTGGGGTGCGGATACCGTAATGGACCTTTCCACAGGCCGGAACATCCACAATATCCGTGACTGGATTTTACGTAACGCGCCCACACCTATTGGCACAGTGCCACTGTATCAGGCTTTAGAAAAAGTCGGTGGTGATGTCAGCAAACTGAACTGGGAAGTTTTTCGCGATACTCTGATCGAACAGGCAGAACAGGGTGTAGATTACTTTACCATTCATGCGGGCGTACGGTTGCAGCATGTGCCGCTAACAGCTCATCGCGTTACAGGCATTGTTTCACGCGGCGGCTCCATCATGGCAAGCTGGTGCCTAAATGGTCACCGCGAAAGCTTCCTTTACGAACACTTTGCAGACATATGCGACATCATGCGCGCCTATGATGTTTCCTTCTCTTTAGGAGACGGCCTACGACCAGGCAGCATTGCCGATGCTAATGATGCCGCACAGTTTGCCGAACTGGAAACCCTGGGTGAACTCACAGAAATCGCTTGGGCAAAAGGCTGTCAGGTTATGATCGAAGGGCCAGGCCATGTGCCCATGCACAAGATCAAGGCCAACATGGATAAGCAGCTTAAAGAATGTAAGGAGGCCCCCTTCTATACGCTTGGCCCGCTGACCACAGACATTGCACCGGGGTATGACCACATTACATCTGCCATTGGCGCAGCCATGATCGGATGGTTTGGCACCTCTATGCTCTGCTATGTCACACCCAAGGAACATCTGGGCCTACCAGACAGGAATGACGTAAAAACAGGTGTGATCACCTACCGTATTGCAGCGCATGCCGCTGATCTTGCAAAAGGTCATCCATCCGCAAAATATCGGGATGATGCGCTTAGCCGTGCGCGGTTCTCCTTTAGGTGGGAAGATCAGTTCAATCTTTCTTTAGACCCAGATACAGCCTGCGCGTATCATGATGAAACCATGCCGCGGGAGGCACATAAAAGTGCACATTTCTGTTCAATGTGCGGCCCTAAATTCTGTTCAATGCGCATCAGTCAGGATCTGAAGCAAGACGCCATACGCATTGCTGGCATGGAGCAGAAAACAGAAGAATTCCGACAAGCTGGTGGCAAAGTTTATGTGCCAGCAGAGTAAGTTACCAAACTGATACCAAAAAGCCCCGGGCCAATAGCCCGGGGCTTTTTTTATGCCCTCAAAAATCACGTTGTTAGAAATAGTGCCTCAAATAAACTTTCGGCACGCCTTCACTGTTCAGGCATGAAAATACAATAACAGCAGCCCATACCACGCAGGACGCCACACAAAACGCTTTTGTCCATTTTGGCAGATCATTATCCCGACCAGCCATCACCGGCCAATAAATAGATTTATGCCCAAACCATGCAAGAACACCCGCCACGGTCAATGCTATCAATTTAGGAGAAAGATACGCCCGATTGCCGATATGCACTGGATCATAAAAAAACAAAGCGAAACCAGAGATCATCGCCAAGGCATAACTGATATGCAGTGGCTTCACCATAAACCGTGAAATGCGCACCACTGTTGGCCGATCCAGATTTTGAATAACAGCGAGAATAAACAGAAATTCCAGACCAAAAAACGCTGCCATTGTAAGAATATGTACAATTCTCGCAAGGTAATGCACTGGCTGGAACCAGAAATGATAAGCCCGACTATCTAACGCCATAAGCAAGGAGTTGGGCAGGCGCAGGAACGCCAAGGGATGAGATGACATAAGCGTTAAGCTCGCGGGTTATCTGGTGTGATTGACTTTGACAATGATTCGCACTAATCCAAACGGCATGACTGATGGAGTATCATACAATGAAACTGCTTGTAGCAGCCATTCCTCTGTTAGCAGGTGCATGGATATGTTTCCCTCAGCAGGCCCATTCTCAAACAGTTTTTCAGCTTACTGTCAAAGATCATCATTTTGAGCCTGATCATATCACCGTTCCTGCTGGTGAGCGATTCATGATCGAACTCAATAATCAGGACACAACAACTGATGAGCTCGAAAGTTACGATATGAAATTTGAAAAAATTGTTGTTCCACAAGGAACAATCAAAGTGCATGCTGGGCCTCTTCACCCTGGAACCTATACTTTTTTTGATGATTACCACCCAGACGAGGCCAAGGGTACAGTTACAGCAGAAGAAAAGAAGTAAATTATGCTTGGAAGCCTGATTATTGTCTTTCGCGAGGTTATGGAAGCCGGGTTGATTGTTGGCATTGTGCTGGCAGCCACACGGGGCATTCCGGGGCGCGGATGGTGGGTTTCCGGAGGCATTGGCGCAGGTGTTGTTGGTGCAGCAATTGTAGCCATGTTTGCGGGTGAACTCTCTCAGGCTTTTTCAGGAAACGGGCAGGATATTTTTTCTGCTGTTATCCTGTGCATCGCGGTTCTTATGCTTTCATGGCATGTTATCTGGATGGCCAGCCATGGCCGCGAGCTTGCTCAGGAAATGCGTAGTGTTGGCAATGAAGTATCAGAAGGAAGCCGCTCTCTTTTCGCTCTGGCTACTGTTGTTGCAGTAGCTGTTCTGCGCGAGGGCATGGAAGTTGTGCTGTTCCTTTATGGTATTGCTGTTTCCGCACATACCGGTTTTGTGCCCATGTTTACAGGCGGCCTCCTTGGCGTTCTGGGGGGAGCTGCACTTTCATGGGCTCTTTATAGAGGTTTGATTATCATTCCTCTGAAACATCTTTTTGCAGTCACGAATGTTCTGGTCTCCTTTCTGGCTGCTGGCATGGCCAGTCAGGCTGCTGCCATCCTTGCGAATGATGATCTGATCCCCGCCATGGGTTACGATATCTGGGATACATCTTGGCTGCTGTCTGATGGCAGCATGCTTGGGCGCACGGCCAAAGTTCTGATTGGATACACAGATAGACCAATGGGCATTCAGCTGCTTGTATGGGTGCTGACACTTGCCGGACTGGTTGTTGCTGAACGCTTTGTTCGCACACGTCCTCAATCCAGCGCTTCATAATCAGTCACAGGTGCGCAGAAAATATCTGCCACTGTGCCTTACAAAAACTTGAGGTGCAGACATATGAAATCCTATCTTTCAATTCTTTCCGCGGCATCGGTTCTTACCCTTGCCATCGCTCTTCCGGCTGCAGCCCGCGAATACCCAGTGGGTGGCCCCGTGCATGCGCATGACATGGAAATTGCAGCAAACTACCTGCTTGATATTGACATGATGCCCATGACATCTGACATGGCGATGGGCAAAGATACCATTCATCTGGAAACCGATGTACATGCCACGGCAGATAACCAGTGGGGCTTTCCTGATGGTGCTTGGGTTCCCTACCTGAAGGTAGATTACACCCTGACCAAAAAAGGATCCAGCTGGAAAAATCAGGGCACGCTGCACCCCATGACAGCAAAAGATGGCCCGCATTACGCCAACAATGTTAAAATGGATGGCCCTGGCAGCTACACGGTTGTGTTTAACTACAGCTCACCGGAAGCCAACGGGTTTATTCATCACACAGATAAAGAAACCGGCACGCCGGGCTTTTGGCAGCCCTTTACAGAATCATTCACTTTTGAATACCCACAGAAGTAATAATGATGTTTTAAAAGAGAGGGCATTGCCCTCTCTTTTTTACATTCCAGCCCTGCGTTTATGAAGACAGCATTCTAATTGCATTTTTATACGCTCTAATTGAGAATGATTATCCGTTGCTAAATGCAGATCATCCGCGCCAATTACCAGAGCAGCTTACAACCATGCAAAAATCCCGTAAAATAAATAGAAAATTTCTAAAGTTTTTTTGTCTTTACGCGACAATTCTGACTACTCCCGTCTTAGCGCATGGTGAGGAGACGCAGATTGAGCAGGATCGTCGTCGGTTAGGCAATTCAGGGCCTCTGATTGAACAGATTGACCCGGCCACGGTGCGGGATTCCCAACGCGCATCCGAAGATGCGGCTGCCGAGAAAAAGGGTGATGACACACCCGACATGAGCGACCACCTGCTGGGTAACATGTGGGGCGCGCGTGACTGGATGGCCAAACACGGTATCAGCTTTGACATTCAGGAAATAGATGAGCTGTGGGGCAACGCCACGGGGGGCTCGGCCTCGGGGGCTGATGGCGCCAATGGATCAGGCACCGGCCCTGCCTATGATGGGGTAACCATGCCTACCCTGACAGTGGATCTGGAAAAGCTGATCGGCCTGAAGGGCGGCACGTTCAATGTCAGCGCCCTTCAGTTGCGTGGACGCTCTATCTCGCAGGATCATCTGGCCAACTTCAACCCCGTCAGCGGGTTTGAGGCCGATCGTTCCACCCGTCTGTTCGAGCTGTGGTACCAACAGTCTTTTCTGGATGGCAAGCTGGACGTCAAGATCGGGCAGCAGGATCTGGATACCGAGTTCCTGATCAGTGATTACGGGGCGTTGTATCTGAACTCCAACTTCGGCTGGCCCATGGCGCCATCGGTCAACCTGTATGCGGGTGGGCCATCCTGGCCGCTCTCTTCCCCCGCCATCCGTATCCGTTACCGTCCAACAGATAAGTTCACCTTCATGTTTGCCGCAGCGGATGATAACCCGCCGGGCAACCGCAACAACTCCTTTGGTATTCAAAACGGGGGCAACAGCGCAGACCCCACCAACCAGAATACCCATGATGAGGATGGCGCCAACTTCAACATGGGCACTGGCGCCCTGCTGATTACCGAACTGCAATATGCCCTCAACCCCCAGCCTGATGACATGTCACATGTCACCAAGGATCCCGGCCTGCCAGGTATCTACAAATTGGGTGGGTATTACGATACCGCCAAGTTCCCTGATTATCGTTACAACAATCAGGGCAAGCCACTGGGGAGTGCGGCTGACACCACGGGCATTCCGCGGTGGGATCGGGGCAACTGGATGGTCTATGGCATTATTGACCAGATGATCTGGCGGCCCTCGCTCCAGTCTCCGCAGTCTGTGGGTGTCTTTGCACGCGCCACGGGTAATGGTGGGGATCGGAACATGATCAGCTTTGCCATTGATGCGGGTATCAACCTCAAGGCTCCGTTCAAGGGGCGTGACAATGATACGGTGGGTCTGGGCTGGGGCATTGGCCGGGCTTCTTCTGGCCAGCGGCGATATGACCGTAACTCTGGTGCGCCTGTGCAGGGTAATGAAAACCATCTGGAACTCACCTATCAGGCGCAGGTCACGCCTTGGTGGGTCATGCAGCCAGACTTCCAGTATGTCTGGCACCCCTCTGGTGGTGTGACAGACTGGACAGGCAACCGCCTCGTCGGGAACGAAGCTATCTTCGGGCTCCACTCCAATATCACTTTCTAAAGACAATAAATAAAAAAGCATTTCCTGTATGTTAATGTTATCACGGCGCAGAACAATACAACATCAGGAAATGCTTTTTTAATGTGCATTATGCACAGAGAATATTTAGAAAAATCGTTTGCCTTATTAGGTTTTGTGGAAAAATTTTATTTCCCACAAAACCCATTCACACCGATCACTAAAAAATCAAGCAGTCTTGCGCACTGCACTATTGGACGATGGCAGACATTTTTCTGCCAGAGCACCAAAAACCAGCCCCAGAACTGACCACAAAACAATCTGCATCCCTATGGATGCTTCCCGAAAACGCCACAGCACAATAGCGGGAAAATTATCTGGCACTTCATTGATGTCTGGCAGGCCAAACTGCACTGCGGCAACAAGCGCAAGCCCAAGAACAATACTACATACCACAGCGTTCCAATACCCTATAACATTAGAAAGCGCCCGCCCTACCAACAGAGAAATCATGGAAATTGCAATGGAAAGGCCAACCATTGCAAAATACATTTCCGTCCGCAGGCCAATGGTTTCTTCCTGACCAACTGCGGGTGGGTTCGGCGGATATTTCAAATCTGGTATCAACACAAACGTTAAAAACCCAACACTGGCAAGCAACAAAGCCATGCTGCGTGGGCTTAATGCTGCAAGGCGTTGGTACGCAAATGCGAAAACAATAGCAAAAATACCGCCATATGCTGCGCCATACATGAGTACAGCAGTAAGCAGCCCCCAAGATGCCTGCACGCTACGGCTTACCAGTTCAGGTTCTGGCGCCGCACCTGCGGCAGCATCCTGCGCAGCTTCAAACGCAATAGCTAAAGCAACCTGCGGTTCACCAAAAAATTTTGCAAATACAAAAGAAAGCAATGCAGCCAGAATGCCCGCGACCATGCCGCGGGCTAAAAGACGACCAACCATGAGTAAAACTTTCTTTTAGTGCCTTAGTGGCAGGGGAAACCAAGCAGGTGGCGGCCATCATGCACAAATTCATGCACGGCATGCCCGGAAATTAGGGAAGTAGCGCCCTGCTCTGCACCCACAAAGTAGATCAGCAGTGCAGAAACAATCAGACCGAAAACAGCCCAAGGCAGAATGGCGCGAACCGGAATGCTCTGGCCCGCTGCCGCAACCGGCATAGCTGTATGAACAGATGTGTTCATGATGTTGTATCCTTTATTTAACAGAGCCCACCGTAGCAGGCACAAAAGAGTTTGAAACAGAACGTCATGGTTTGGTCGGCCCTCATCATAGAATGACAAAGCCTAACAGCAAGGGCATTCCGAACACGCCTGCTGCTCCCCCGCCCCTAGAAAGTGATATTGGAGTGGAGCCCGAAGATGGCTTCGTTCCCGACGAGGCGGTTACCTGTCCAGTCTGTTACACCGCCAGAGGGGTGCCAGACATACTGGAAGTCTGGCTGCATGACCCACCAAGGCGTGACCTGCGCCTGATAGGTGAGTTCCAGATGGTTTTCATTACCCTGCACAGGCGCACCAGAGTTACGGTCATACCGCCGCTGGCCAGAAGAAGCCCGGCCAATGCCCCAGCCCAGACCCACCGTATCATTGTCACGCCCCTTGAACGGAGCCTTGAGGTTGATACCCGCATCAATGGCAAAGCTGATCATGTTCCGATCCCCACCATTACCCGTGGCGCGTGCAAAGACACCCACAGACTGCGGAGACTGGAGCGAGGGCCGCCAGATCATCTGGTCAATAATGCCATAGACCATCCAGTTGCCCCGATCCCACCGCGGAATGCCCGTGGTGTCAGCCGCACTCCCCAGTGGCTTGCCCTGATTGTTGTAACGATAATCAGGGAACTTGGCGGTATCGTAATACCCACCCAATTTGTAGATACCTGGCAGGCCGGGATCCTTGGTGACATGTGACATGTCATCAGGCTGGGGGTTGAGGGCATATTGCAGTTCGGTAATCAGCAGGGCGCCAGTGCCCATGTTGAAGTTGGCGCCATCCTCATCATGGGTATTCTGGTTGGTGGGGTCTGCGCTGTTGCCCCCGTTTTGAATACCAAAGGAGTTGTTGCGGTTGCCCGGCGGGTTATCATCCGCTGCGGCAAACATGAAGGTGAACTTATCTGTTGGACGGTAACGGATACGGATGGCGGGGGAAGAGAGCGGCCAGGATGGCCCACCCGCATACAGGTTGACCGATGGCGCCATGGGCCAGCCGAAGTTGGAGTTCAGATACAACGCCCCGTAATCACTGATCAGGAACTCGGTATCCAGATCCTGCTGCCCGATCTTGACGTCCAGCTTGCCATCCAGAAAAGACTGTTGGTACCACAGCTCGAACAGACGGGTGGAACGATCGGCCTCAAACCCGCTGACGGGGTTGAAGTTGGCCAGATGATCCTGCGAGATAGAGCGTCCACGCAACTGAAGGGCGCTGACATTGAACGTGCCGCCCTTCAGGCCGATCAGCTTTTCCAGATCCACTGTCAGGGTAGGCATGGTTACCCCATCATAGGCAGGGCCGGTGCCTGATCCACTGGCGCCATCAGCCCCCGAGGCCGAGCCCCCCGTGGCGTTGCCCCACAGCTCATCTATTTCCTGAATGTCAAAGCTGATACCGTGTTTGGCCATCCAGTCTCGCGCGCCCCACATGTTGCCCAGCAGGTGGTCGCTCATGTCGGGTGTGTCATCGCCCTTTTTCTCGGCAGCCGCATCTTCGGATGCGCGTTGGGAATCCCGCACCGTGGCCGGGTCAATCTGTTCAATCAAAGGCCCAGAATTGCCTAACCGACGACGATCCTGCTCAATCTGCGTCTCCTCACCATGCGCTAAGGCAGGCAAGTTGCCCAACACACCTCCGGCCAGAAGCAAGCAATGCAGAGAATACGGAAATTTCTTCCAAGTTCTGTTTGTAAAGATAGGCATTGTTACGCTTCACCGTGCAGCGTGAAGGCAAAACAACAGGAAGAATTAACGGAAAAACCTGCCAAAGGCAGAGGAGTAAGCATAGTACACTATCCACCTCCGATTCCCTCGCCCGGCGGTTAAACAAGACAACAACGGCAGGTCTCCTGACTTGCGGGTCATCGCACGTTACTCAGCCTTCCCGATGCTACCATCAGTGGCTGCCACTTTAAAGCGACCAAGGAGTAATATGCTCTCCGCCTACAGTTGCGAGGGCAGTTGCCGACTTGGTTCTGATACAGAACCTCCGGCATTCCCTTTCAAACCCGCTTGCGCGGGACCGTTGCAAGATGGCGCAACCCTTACCTTATTTTTGCCTCACATTTCAATCTTTGCCTGAATTGCATGGATAACTCTTGCCAGCAGCCGCATTTTAACCCACCAGTTCCTCCACACTTTACCCCTGACTGGCGGCTTATGGACCAACGATACCGCATTCCACCTCTTGCCATGCTCAACGCCTTTACGGCGTTTGCACGCACAGGCGGAATTAGACGCGCCGCAGCAGAGCTGCGTGTGGATCACGCAGCCATCAGCCGCCATATTCGAGATCTGGAAAATATTCTGGGCACCCCTTTGCGGGATAAGGAAACAGGCACCCTTACATTAGCAGGCCACACCTATTATTCCCGCATAACCCCACTATTAGAAGAACTGGCCACAGCTACGGCAGATATTCGCAACCATACGCCGCCCCTTACCATTACCTGTGCGCATGGTTTTGCTTACCATTGGCTGCTACCACGGCTTTCCACTTTTCGGCGCGCACATCCTCAACTAGAAATTATGCTACGCCCGGTAGATGCCAACACGGCGTTCCATGTTACCGGCGTGGAAACAGATAATCATGCTCATATCGGCTATGTGCGAGATGATGCGCCGTTAGCAGAACCCCGCAACACACGCAGCATGATTATTGCCCGGCCTGATGTTTTTCCGGTAGCTGCCCCCCTCTGCCTGACAGAACTGGGAGGACAGCCTCGCACAACAGCAGATTTACTCCGCGCACCCTTGTTGCAAGAAGAAGATGAAGCCGAATGGAAACTTTGGTTTCATGCGCAGAATGTTGCCTGCACAAAACTGCCTGCCGCAACGCGCCTTTGGCAGGCCCACATCACACTGGCTGCTGCCCGCGCGGGAGAAGGAATTGCTTTGGGCAATATTTTCCTGCTGGGGAATGATCTTGAAACAGGCCATCTGGTGCGGGTGCAACCAACGCAAACCCCACTGCGAGAAGTGGCTTTGGGGGCTTATCTTCTGCGCGCGTCCACAGCCACGTGGGAGAAAAAATCCCTCATCACATTCCGAAACTGGCTTTTGGAACAGGTGGAACTGGAAACACAGAACACCCCCTCTCTGCCCTAATGGCAGCTAAGCATTGTGCGGAACGGTATATGTGCTCTGAAAGAGCGGTGACCTTTTATCACCACAGAGGCAACAAAAAATCTCCTCCCCCTCCTGTGTGAAACATTTTACGGAACAGAAATAACTTTGCCCGCAACATAGTTCCCGGGAGCCCGTATTAATGGCCACGAATAAAGACCTTCTGAACCGCCGCACCCATGCTGTGCCACGCGGTGTTGCCACCTCCACCCCCGTTTTTGCAGATCGCGCAGAAAATGCTGAACTATGGGATGTGGAAGGCAAACGCTATGTTGATTTTGCAGGCGGCATTGCCGTTCTGAACGTTGGCCACCGCCACCCAAAAGTGATGGATGCTGTTAAAAAGCAGCTAGATCGCTTTACCCACACAGCTTTTCAGGTTTCTGCTTACGAAGCCTATATTGAGCTGGCCGAAAAGCTGAACGCCCGCGCCCCATTTTCTGGCGATGCCAAAACCATTTTCTTCACCACGGGTGGAGAAGCAACAGAAAACGCCGTAAAAATTGCTCGCGCTGCAACGGGCCGTAACGGTGTCATTGCGTTCTGCGGTGGCTTCCATGGCCGCACACTGTTAGCTTCTGCGCTTACGGGTAAAGTACTGCCTTACAAAGCACCTTTTGGCACGCTACCGGGTGAAGTGTACCACATCCCCTTCCCCGATAATCATGACATCACGGTGGAAGACAGCTTGAAAATGCTGCACTTCCTATTTGCGGCTGATATCTCCCCCAACAATGTAGCTGCTATTATTATTGAGCCCGTGCAGGGGGAAGGTGGCTTCCGGGTTGCCCCTACAGCACTGCTCAAGCAGCTTCGCGCTATTTGTGACCAGCACGGCATCAAACTGATTGCCGACGAAGTGCAGAGTGGTTTTGCCCGTACTGGCAAGCTGTTTGGAATTGAACATTCCGGCGTAGAACCAGATCTGGTGTGCATTGCTAAATCTCTGGCAGGTGGTTTTCCACTTTCCGGTGTGATTGGCCGTGCAGAACTGATGGATTCTGTTCCTCCGGGCGGTTTGGGCGGCACATATGCAGGTGCCCCTCTGGGTTGTGCAGCAGGTTTGGCCGTGCTGGACATTATTGAGGAAGAAAAGCTGCTTGACCGTGCCAATAACATGGGTGAACGCCTGAAGGCCCGTATTGCAAGCTGGCATAAGCGCACAGATATGCTGCCTATCAGCATGCCGCGTGGGCTGGGCGCAATGGTTGCTTTTGATATTCTGGAACGCCATGCGGGTGTGGAACAGCGCAAGGGTTTTGGTTCCAAACTGTGTGCCCGCGCCTGTGAAAAAGGTCTGATTTTGCTGGCATGTGGTGTGCAGGGCGCAACAATCCGTATTCTGACACCGCTGACCGCATCTGATGAACTGGTTGATGAGGGTCTGGATATTATCGAACAGATTCTACTGGAAGACGCAAAAGCCTGATCTGCATTTTGTTGCAGTATTTCAAACAAAAAGGCGGCCCTTCCCGGGTCGCCTTTTTTGTTCTGTTACCAATTTATAGCATTCATAAGGAGTCACCCTAAATGTAATGTCATAGTCAGGCCATCATTCCTGCTTATTCTTAGAAATAATGACTAAGAAAAACAGGAGGCCAGAATGACAGCATTTGGTGCATATTGGCTGCAAATACAAAAATCTTTTCGCAAATTACTTCAAGCTTTACTCAATTTAAAAATGCGTAAAGCATCACATATCAAACATTAAGCCTTTCTGTTTCCATCAAAAATAACAAAAAAGCCCGCCTACCATCAAAGGTAGCGCGGGCTTTTTTGTGCCGTTATGCAGCGTTATTTTTTATCGTCAGAGAACGTCTTCTGGCCCCACCGGCCAACATCGTGCGCAGCGTTCTCTGTGCCTTCCTTGGTTTTGTTCCAAACGCGCTCTGTCCCTTCACTTGTTTTGTCCCAAGCTTTGCGAGAACCATCCTTGGTTTTGTCCCAAACCTTGTCCGTACCTTCGCTCGTCTTGTTCCAAACTTTATGAGAACCTTCCTTGGTCTTGTCCCAAGTTTTTTCGGTTCCTTCGTGGGTTTTATCCCACGCGTTATGGGTGCCTTCTTTGGTCTTATCCCATGCCTTTTCACTGCCCTCGGAGGTCTTGTCCCAAGCTTTGCGGGAACCGTCCTTGGTTTTGTCCCACACTTTTTCTGTGCCGTTGCTTGTCTTTTCCCAAGCCTTGTTCGTACCTTCCTTGGTCTTGTTCCAAGCATGCTCGGTCCCTTCGCGGGTGTTATCCCACGCGCGGCCCAGCACACCTTCTTCAGCGTGAGCGCCAGGCAGGCTCAGAGCAAACATGGCAGCACCCAGCAGAGTTGTAGCGGCCGTCCGAAAAGAATAATTAGACACGAAATACATCCTCTTAAGTGAAAACCTTATCATTAAAGGTAAGTATTCAAAGGCTTTATGGCAAATGTACGCCACATCCGTGGCAGCAGCGCCCAACACACTTTAACGCGGCAAAGAATCCAGCGCAGCCTGCAATATATATGCCGCAGCCAGCCGATCCACCATTTCTGCCCGCCGCGCACGGGAAAGATCGGCTTCATCAATAAGCATACGATTCACTGCGGATGAGGAAAGACGCTCATCCCACTGGCACACGGGCAAACCTGTCTGCTCCGAAAGCGCAAGCGCCCAATCTCGGCTGGCCTGTGCGGCTGGCCCAAAGGACCCATCCAAAGAAAGGGGAATTCCCACAACCATGCCGCCAATTTCGTGTTCTGTAGCAAGATCACGAATAAAGCTGGCCATTTGCCCTAATTTTCCGCGCTTTACTGTTTGAAAGGGTGAGGCCACCATGCGGGAAACATCGGAAAGCGCTAACCCCACCTGCTTTTTGCCGGGGTCTATCCCTAGCAGGCGTGCGTGTCTGGGCAGGGTTGCAACAAGGTCTGTCAGGCTAAGCAGTGTCATACGGACGGTATGTTGCCTTTCGCGCGATTATGCTAGGTGCTTTCTTCCTATTGAGATCAAGAAAAGAGGGGTCCGCTTTCATGTCGCTAGACCTTGCGACCACCCGCCGCATTGCCAAACTGGCCCGTATCGGGCTGGAAGAGCATGAGCTTGAAGCCGCACGCCAGAAGCTGAACGGTATTCTGGGCTGGATTGACCAGCTTGCCGAAGTGGATGTGGAAGGCGTTCCCCCCATGGTGGGGACAGAAACAGAAACCCTGCGCCAGCGCGAAGATAAGGTAACAGACGGCAACTACCGTGATGCCCTGCTGGCCTGCGCGCCAGAAACATCTGGCCCCTTCTATACAGTACCCAAGGTGGTGGAATAATGCTAACCGGACTGACGCTCACCCAAGCGCGTGAAGGGCTTGCCGCCCGCAAATTTTCTGCACGGGAGCTGGCCAAAGCCCAACTAGACGCCATTGCCCGCCTCAACCCGGTGCTCAACGCCTATATTACCGTGCTGCCTGAAGAAACCGTATTGGCTGCGGCAGATGCGGCAGATGCCCGCTATGCCGCAGGCACTGCCGGGCTTATGGATGGCCTGCCCATTGGTGTAAAAGATCTGTTCTGCACCAAAGGTGTGCGCACCACGGCTGCCAGCAAAATGCTGGAAAACTTTGTGCCGCCTTATGAAAGCACAGTTACGGCCAACCTACTAAAAGCTGGCGCGGTCTTTCTCGGCAAAACCAATCTTGATGAATTTGCCATGGGGTCTGCCAACATCACCTCGGCTTTCGGGCCAGTGGCAAGCCCGTGGAAGCGCAAGGATGATCCCTCCGCTATACTTGTACCGGGCGGCTCTTCCGGTGGGTCTTCTGCTGCTGTTGCTGCTGGGCTGGGCCTTGCTGCTACAGGCACGGATACAGGTGGCTCCATCCGTCAGCCTGCTGCTTATTGTGGTATTGTGGGGCTTAAACCGACCTATGGCCGTTGCAGCCGCTGGGGCACCATTGCCTTTGCAAGCTCGCTTGATCAGGCTGGCCCTATGACACGCAGCGTGGCAGATGCCGGGCTGATGCTGGAAGCCATGGCTGGCTTTGATGAAAAAGACAGCACCTGCTCCAACCGCCCTGTTCCCGCGTTTAGCAAAGCTGTTGGCAAAAGCGTAAAAGGCCTGCGCGTGGGTATTCCCACAGAATATCGTTCTCCCAACCTGCCTGCAGAAGTTGTGGCCATGTGGGAAAAGGGCATTGCGTGGTTGAAAGAAGCAGGCTGCGAGATTGTGGACGTTTCTCTTCCGCACACCAAATACGGCCTGACTACATATTACATTATTGCCCCGGCTGAATGTTCCTCCAACTTGGCGCGTTATGATGGCATCCGCTTTGGCATTCGTAAGGATGCCCCCACACTGGATGGTGTATATGAGGCCACACGCGCCGCAGGGTTTGGGGCAGAAGTGCGCAGCCGTATCCTGATGGGCACCTATGTGCTTTCTGCTGGCTATTACGATGCCTACTATCTGAAAGCCCAGAAAGTGCGCACCCTTATCAAGCGCGATTTTGAACAGGCGTTTGAAAACGTAGATGTGCTGCTTACCCCTACCGCGCCATCCGCTGCCTTTGCGCAGGGTGAAAACATGGATGACCCGGTGCAGATGTATCTGAACGACATCTTTACCGTACCCGCCAGCATGGCCGGTGTGCCTGCCCTTTCTGTTCCGGTGGGGCTTAATGGCAATGGTCTGCCGCTAGGGTTACAGGTGATTGGTAAACATTTTGATGAAGAAACCGTGCTGTCTATTGGCGGCGCGTTAGAAGCGGCGGCGGGCTTTACGCACCTTCCGTCCGTACATGCGGGAGCAGGCGCATGAGCTACGTAATTGAAGGTAAAACCGGCCCGTGGGAAATTGTGGTCGGGCTGGAAGTGCACGCACAGGTTATCAGCCAGTCCAAGCTGTTTTCTGGTGCTTCTACAAAATTTGGGGGAGACCCGAACACTCAGGTTAGCCTGGTTGACGCAGCCTTTCCCGGCATGTTGCCTGTTATCAACAAGGAATGCGTGGCGCAGGCCATCCGCACCGGGTTGGGGCTGAATGCCCAGATCAACCTGTTCAGCCGGTTCGACCGTAAAAACTACTTTTACGCCGACCTGCCACAGGGTTACCAGATCAGCCAGTTCGAGCACCCGATTATTGGCACGGGTTCTATCGAAATTGAACTTCAGAGCGGTGAAACACGCCAGATTGGCATTACCCGCCTGCATCTGGAACAAGACGCTGGCAAGCTGCTGCATGATCAGGACCCCTCAAAATCCTTTGTGGATCTGAACCGTGCAGGCGTAGCCCTGATGGAAATTGTGAGCGAACCCGATATTTGCGAACCAGAAGAGGCCGGGGCTTACCTGCGTAAGCTACGCCAGATTCTACGCTATCTGGGCACGTGTGATGGCAACATGGAAGAAGGCTCCATGCGTGCAGACGTAAACGTTTCCGTGCGCAAAGCGGGCGAGCCTTTCCGCACTCGCTGCGAGATCAAAAACGTCAACTCCATCCGCTTTGTCATGCAGGCCATTGAGGTGGAAGCCACCCGCCAGATTGAAATCTGGGAAAACGGCGGAGAAGTTGATCAGGAAACACGCCTGTTTGATCCGGGCCGGGGTGAAACCCGCACCATGCGCTCCAAGGAAGATGCGCATGATTACCGCTACTTCCCAGATCCTGACCTGCTGCCATTGGTAGTGGAACAGGCGTGGGTGGATGATCTGAAATCTAAGCTGCCGGAACTGCCAGACGCAAAGCGTGCCCGCTTCCAGAAAGACTACGGCATTCCGTCTTACGATGCTGGCGTGCTGGTTGCAGAACAGGCCGTAGCTGATTTTTACGAAACCGTGGCCAAAGGGCGCGATGGCAAGCTGGCGGCAAGTTGGGTGATTGGTGATCTGTTTGCGGCTCTTAACCGCACCAGCAACACCATTGAAACCAGCCCTGTTAGCGCAGCTTCCTTGGGCAAAATGCTTGATCTGATTGCGGATGGCACCATTAACGGTAAGATTGCCAAGGAAGTGTTTGAAGACATGGTGGAAACGGGTGATAGCCCGGATGCCATTGTGGAACGCAAAGGCCTGCGGCAGGTGACCGACACAGGAGTTATTGATTCCGCCATTGCTGCCATTTTGGAAAAGCATGCAGATAAGGTGGCTGAATACCGTGGCGGCAAAGACAAGCTGTTTGGATTCTTTGTGGGGCAGGTCATGAAGGAAACCAAAGGTAAGGCGAACCCTGCCTTGGTCAATTCGGCCTTAAAAGCCCAGTTAGACGGCTAAAATCTACAATTTGAAAAAATAAGTTTTCAGGGGGTTTGACGGAACGCGTTGAACCCCCTAAAAGCAGCGGTGCAAACGTCGTGTATGTTCGCACTCTTCGGCGGAGGGGTGGCCGAGTGGCTGAAGGCGGCGGTTTGCTAAACCGTTATACGATGTCAAGTCGTATCGAGGGTTCGAATCCCTTCCCCTCCGCCAGAGATAGAAATCTCGATAAACTCCTTATCTGCATATTTTCAGGCTTTTTTGCCCTACTACCCTTTTTAAAGGGACTGCAAATCATACAAGCGACGATACAGCCCATTTTTTTGCTGAATCAGCGTAGCATGCGCGCCATCTTCTACAATTTGTCCGTGCTCAAAAACCAGAATCCGGTCCAGCCCCACAACGGTGGCAAGACGGTGTGCCACAACCAACACGGTGCGGCCTTTCATCAGGCGTTCCATGGCTTCCTGCACCAGCGCTTCCGATTCGGAATCCAAACTGGCGGTTGCTTCATCCAACACCAGTATGGGGGCATCCGCCAAAAAGGCACGGGCAATAGCAATGCGCTGGCGCTCTCCTCCTGAAAGCTTTACGCCACGCTCACCCACCAGCGTTTGATATCCTTCTGGCAGCCTATCAATAAAACCAGCGGCATTGGCTAATTGAGCAGCCTGCGCGATTTGCTCTGGTGTGGCATCTGGCCGACCATAAGCAATATTTTCCGCCAAACTCCGATGAAACAACACAGCTTCCTGCGGCACTAAAGCAATTTTTTCCCGCAAATCAGACTGGCGCACACGCGCAATATCTATGCCATCAATTAAAATTCTGCCTGACTGTGGCACATAAAAACGCTGTAACAATTTAATGAAACTTGATTTTCCCGATCCAGAAGGCCCTACCAATCCAACCCGACTACCAGCAGCAATTGTAACGGAAATATCCGCAAAAAGTGCCCGCTCCTGCCCCGGATATTGGAATGAGACATGTTCAAAGCAGATTTCCCCCGCACTCACCAACAAGGGTAGCGGATAAGCGGGATCTGCCACCGCCTCAGGCGTACGCCACAACGCAAGCAATTCTTCCATTTCATTGACAGATCTCTGCACCACAGAAACCTGTTGCCCAATATCGCGCAGGTAGCCTTGCACCAAAAATGTCATGGTCAGCACATAGGCAACATCACCTGGGCCAGCACGCCCCTGCCACCACAACCAAACAGCTGCGCCTGCCAGAACAAGCCGCATACACATAACAACTGCGGCCTGAATATTGGCGCTATCTGTCCCTCTGGACCAAGTATAAATGGTGGCCTTTCGCCATTGCGAAATAAGTGTTTGTAGGCGGCTTTCTTCGCGCTTTTCTGCGCCAAAAGTTTTAACAACTGCATTGCAGGTGATGGCATCTGCCAGAGCAGCCCCCATGCGGCTATCCCACGCATTGGCAACCCGCGCAGATGGCGCCACATAACGCAGGGTTAAGGTGCAGGAAAGCGCAACAAACAAAACAGAAAGCACACCCAGAATAACCCCCATAAAGGGCCAATGCCACCCCAACACCAAGGTTGTAAGCACCAGCAGGCATGCTTCGGGTATCAGCATTAGAAGCAGTGTATCATCCAGCATATCCACAGCCCACATACCCCGCGTTAAACGCCGAACCGTGGAACCGGCAAACGTATTGGCATGCCATTCTGCGGAAAGCTTTTGTACATGCGCAAAAGCTTCTGAACCTATTTTCTGCATGACCTGAGTGGTTAGATGCGTGATGCCCAAATAAGCATATCGCTTTAACAACACATTCCCGAACCCACATGCCGCCATAGCGGCAAGCATCCATAGGGCATCATGCACTTTGCCTGCCTGCGCAGCCGGAGCGGAAACATCCGTCACCAAACGTCCCGCAGCCAGAGGCATAAGCACATCGGCCACTGTAGCTGCCAGAATACTTCCGGCTGTTATGGTTAAGGGCAACGGAAAAGCCACCCAGCGCCGCACCACAAACTTCAGCACATCTACAAAAAGCGATGCCTTACGTCCGGATTTGACATGACTTTCTGAAGTTTGTGACATGATAAAAACCTGAAAAACGGAACCGATGCGCTGTGTATCCTGAGACATAAAGCCCTGCAAATCCGGAATACGCATCAGCATGGACGCCAGACGGGCAGACGCGTTACACTGCCTTATGGTTAAAAAATCCACCACTTCAGCGCCCGTAAATTCAGGCAAACCGACTGATAAACCGCGTGTGCAAAAACGCACAACAGCCAAAAAACAGGCTCCGGCAAATCAAAGCAGTGGACCTGCTGCTATTGCTCCACGGGATATGACACCTCAGGAAATATACAGTTTTCTGAAAGATCTTTCCCAAGCATGGCCAGATGCTAAAACGGAACTGCTTTACACCACACCTTTTACGCTGCTGGTAGCCGTAGTGCTTTCGGCTCAGGCAACAGATGCCTCCGTCAACCGCGTGACACCCGCTTTGTTTAAGGCCGCCCCTACTCCAGCCGCCATGGTGGAATTGGGGGAAGAAGAAGTTGGTAAACTTATTCGCACCATTGGGCTATGGCGTAACAAGGCCAAAAATGTTGTCGAACTTTCCCGCCAACTTGTAGCAGATCATCAAGGGAAATTACCCGGTACGCGGGAGGAGTTGGAAAAGCTGGCTGGTGTAGGCCGCAAAACAGCAAACGTTGTGCTAAATGTTGCGTTCCATAAACCTACCGTACCAGTGGATACGCATGTTTTCCGTTTGGCCAACAGATCTGGACTGGGACGAGGCAAAACTGTGGAAGCTGTAGAAAAAGCTCTGGAAACCCGCATTCCACTGGAAATGATCCAGCCTTCTCACCACTGGATGATTCTTCAGGGAAGATACGTTTGCAAAGCCAGAAAACCTGAATGCTGGCGCTGCAATGCTAAAACTCCATGCCTGTTTCCAGATAAAACACCAGCACCACGTGTAAAAGCACCCAAACCCTTAGCCGGATAAAAAAGCCCTGATCCGCGCCTCGCTAACGCGGTGGCAAAAACCCTTAGAGCCAGCCAGCAAGTTCCTGACGCGCTAAATCCTCCAGCAAATCTATGCTGGCGGGCGTATCATTCAGGCACGGCACCAGCGTAAACTCCTGACCACCAGCTTGTATGAATTCTTCGTGCACTTCGTTGCCGATTTCATCCAATGTTTCCAAGCAATCCGCCATAAAACAGGGCGTTACCACAGCAATGCTGGTAATGCCTTTTTCCGGCAAACCGGCAATAAATGGTGCCGTATAAGGCTCCAGCCATTTGGTTGGGCCAAATCGGGATTGGAATGTCATGGGCAGGGTGGTTTCATCTCGCCCCAAAGCCTTGCGTAAGGCTGCAACAGTTCTTTCACATTCAGCCCGATAAGAATCCCCCTTGCGCACATATTCTTCTGGCAAACCATGAAAGGACGCCACAACCATCTGAAAAGGAATATCGGCTTCTGCCTCTGCCAAACGAACAGAATCTGCAATGGCTTTAATAAAAGCTGGCTGATCTGGAAATGATGGAAGGGTGCGTATGGCAGGTTGGTTACGCAAACGCATAAGCGTACGAAACACCTGATCATTGGCAGTTGCTGTTGTTGTGGCACTGTACTGCGGATAAAGCGGCATGCACAAAATGCGGTCACACCCTTTTTCAAGTAATTCCTGCACCGCTTCCGCAATGGAAGGCGCACCATAACGCATCCCCCACGCAACAGGCACGTTTTGTGCCGCAAACCGCTCGTTCAGCGCTTCAGCCTGATGGCGCGTATAAGTGCGTAAAGGGCTTTCATTTTTATGCGTGTTCCATATGCGCGCATAGGCCTTCCCGCTCCTACGTGGGCGCGTTGTAAGTACCACCCCCTGCAAGATAGGTTGCCAAAGCGCTGGAGGCCCTTCTATCACCCGACGATCGGATAGAAACTCGGAAAGATAACGGCGCACGGCCCGATATCCTGTATCATCCGGCGTACCCAGATTAACCAGAAGAATACCAACGCGCGGAGCGGCCTGTGCATGCTGTGGCTGAGGCGGGATATGATGAAAAACCATACTTATAGCTTCTTTTCTTTCAAACAGCTCAAACCTTTTTCAAAGCACTTCTGCATAATAGAAGGTAACGCTGTATCTTTCACACATTCCATGGGCACTAAAAAACCATCACTCACAGCCTGATTGGAAAAGTGTTTTATCTGGGCCACATACACATCCAGATATAAGGTAAAATGTGTAAACACATGCTTAACACGACCTGCTAACGTCCACTCCGCCGTAAATGGAGCTGCTTGCAGAATCTCTGTTTCGTTCCAGTTTTTTAATCGCCATTCGGTGCCGGGCAGTTCTGTCATGGCTGCCAAAAGCCCCTTCTCTGCTCGTTTACGCAGCAGAATTTGCCCTGCGGCATCTCGCGCAAGAAAAGCTGCGCCAAAACGTACAGGGCGCTCTGCCTTAGGCAGCTTACGCGGCAATTCGGCTGCAATACCCTGTTTATAGGCCGCACATTCGCCTAGCCATGGGCACAACCCACAGGCCGGTGCCCGCGGGGAGCAAAGAGAAGAACCTAAATCAAACAAAGCCTGAGCAAAGTCGGATGGCCGCTCCTGTGCTTCACGGTCCGCATTTAACGTTATGGCCAGTTGTGCCAACTTTTTACGGGCTGGCGGCAAGGGGGCCGTAATGGCAAATAAGCGTGCGGTTACACGCTCCACATTGCCATCCACAGGCACCACAGGCACACCAAAAGCAATGGCCGCCACCGCAGCCGCTGTATATGGGCCTATGCCTGGCAGGGCACGTAAACCCTGAACATCTTGCGGAAACCCATCCAGAGCCACCACGGCCTGCGCACAAGCATGCAGATTACGAGCGCGGGAATAATAACCCAGCCCGGCCCACGCCGCCAAAACATCTTCCCTATCAGCACTTGCCAAGGCCTGCACTGTCGGAAACTTTTCTGTAAAGCGTAGATAATATGGAGCAACCGCTTTAACAGTGGTCTGCTGTAGCATGATCTCGCTCAGCCATACCCGATACGGATCTGGATGAGATTGGCCTACAACACGCCACGGCAAAGTGCGGCGGTGTCGGTCATACCAATGAAGCAATGCGTGGGCTGATGGATGTGTCACGGAGGCAGTTATGAAGAAGGAAGCCAACGGCGGCAAGGCTGTAACACCTAAAAGCCGTAGCACACGCCGTACCCCTCAAAAACCAGAAGCAGCACCTCCGCCGCGCGCCAGAAACCTACGCAGCCTTGCAGCACTTCTACCGGCTGTAACGGCACCGGCTTTTCGCCGTCGCTCTCCCACAGGCGCTATGTTGATGAACCAGTGGCCAGATGTTGTGGGCCCGGCACATGCGGCGGTTACAAGCCCGCGCCGCCTTTCTGCTGGCACTTTAACCATTGCGTGCGCTGGCCCCGTTGCCATGGAGCTTCAGCATTTGGGAGATACGTTGATTGCACGCATCAACACATGGTGTGGAGAACCTTTGGTAAACCGCTTGCGCTTTGTGCAAGACCCAACCGCAGGCATCCGCTCCCGTCCACAACGCCGAAAACCTCAAAAATCCGCAGTAACCTGCACACTTCCTGAACTGGAAGAAGGCCCTTTACGGCAGGCCCTGGAAACTTTGGGAGCAGATATTTTGAAAAGTCAGAACAAAAAACGCCTGTAACACAAAGAAAAATTTACCCAAGTATATTATAATAAAAAAGTTATTTTACGCTTCTGTTCTTGAAATTGACATAATCTTATTGCCTTACAAAGCCCTGTTTTTCAAAAGCTGGGCAAGACCAAAACCTTTTTCAGGCCTTTGTCTGACAATCAAACAATAAATACAGGATAAGCACAGGATCTGCGCCATGTTGCGTAAACCTAACACGACACCAAACATGACACACCAGAACACAAACATTCCCGCAGGGCATAAAACACGGGATAGCCTGTCCGACTTGCAGTTTCTGCAAGAATGGGTGGCTTCTCCAGCTTATTCCACTGCAAGCGTTTTACGGGCAGGACAGATCCGCCGAACCAACCCGGATTTGGTCCGTAAAGTGGCGGCACAAACACATAAAACGCCGTAAAATACCAGTTCTCCATTATTCGCATAAAATCAGGATTGCATCACACAGGCGCACAGCGCACCATAAGCGCCATGTCTTTGCGTATGGGTTGCTCTTTGCCTATCTTATTGCGTCAGCAAAAACGGTTTTTAATGGCTTTTGCCAGCCTTGCCATGCTGGCAGGCTGTGCGAACCAGCCGCGCTCCAGTTATAATCCACCCGGCCCCGCCGTAGATAAATGGGGGCCTTACATTCAGGAAGCCTCCACCCGCTTTTCCATTCCTCAGGCATGGATCCGGGCCGTGATGCAGCAGGAATCTGGTGGTCACCAATATATGCATGGCCATCTGACACGTTCTGTGCACGGTGCCGTCGGGCTGATGCAGATTAAGCCAGACACTTACCGCGAACTGGCCAAGCGGTACCAGCTTGGCTCTGACCCCTATAATCCGCACGACAACATTATGGCGGGCAGTGGTTACATCCGCCAACTGTATGACAGATTTGGTTCTCCTGATTTTCTGGCCGCATATAGCTGCGGGCCACAATGCATGGAAAACCACCGCTCACGCCACACGGCCCTGCCCTCATATGCCAAAACTTATCTGGCGTCTGTTTCTCCGCACCTAAATGATCCGGTACCAAGCGCCATTACGCCAGCTAGCGCGATTGCCATTGCAGACACGCAAACCCCAGTAGCCACCCCGGCTGTAACGGTTGCGCCCGCTCAACACGTTGCCAGCATTGCTTCACCGGGGATCGCGCCACCTATTACCGATGACATACAGCCACCAGCGCCTTCCGCCCCCGATACCAGTGCTATTCCGGTATCATCTTCTGCTGATACCCAGCCAGTAACAGACACGCCGCCAACTTATCAGGCCGCAAACACTGTGCCAGTTTCTGGGTCAGCAATGGTATGGCAGCAAAATACACCTTCTGGCGGCGCTATTATCCAAATTGGCGCATTTTCCTCTCAGGAAAGAGCACAGCACGCCATTCAGATGGCACATCAATCCACCCCTGCCCTGGCCGGTGCGGAAGATCGCATAGACCGGATTGCCCTTAAAAGCAGCGGGCAATCTGTGTGGCGTTCACGCTTGGCGGGCCTACCATCCGCACAGACAGACACAATCTGCATGTCCTTGAAACAGCAAGGGTTAAACTGTGTTGCCGTGACACGCTGAGCTCTCTTTTATCCCTTCAGCATCAATAGCGTGTTCGTATGTAAGGCATGATTTTTCCTGCCTTGCCCGTGTTTTCAGTATGCGGTTGAACATCTCTCCCCAGCAAATGCTTGGCGGGACAGAACTGAAAGGATATGAGATAAGCAGAATACTCTCTTAACCCCGAAGCCAGACCTGAACATTTGCAAAGGCGACCGGGAAACACGGATACCCAGCGCTGAAGGAGCCGTACCGACACCATGCTTCGTCGTCTCATGCCCTGCCGTCCCGCCGCCAGCCATGTGCCTGCCGGGTTCCGCCGCACCAGCACCCTGCTTACCGCATGTGCGGGTATTGGCCTGTTAGCTGCGTGCTCTTCTGGTGACAGATCAGACAATGGTCTGACAGCACCGCGCAACCATCTGCTGGCCGAAGATCGCGGAGCATCTGGCGGTGATGCGGAACTTAAAGGAGGTGTAAACGCCTATCTGTGGCGCGCAACCCTTGATACCCTCTCTTTCCTGCCGGTTTCTACCGCAGATGCAGAAGGCGGTATTATCCTGACAGACTGGTACACCCCGCCTGCTGCCCATGATGAGCGCTTTAAGGTAACTGCCTTTATTCTGGACAAACGCCTGCGTTCCGATGCCCTGCGTCTGAGCGTGTTCCGCCAGATCAAGCAAGGGGAAGAATGGGTGGACACACCGCCTGCTCCCAATACTGCATCTGATATTGCAGCACGCATTCTCTCCCGCGCACGTAAGCTGCGAGCCGATAATGGCAACCGGGATAGCTAATTTTATCCCAGCGCCATTTTCCACATTCCCTTTCATTAGGTCTCAGACACAGAATATTCATGTCCCAGTCTTCCAGCACGCCCACGCCCTATGATTTCAATACGGTTGAACCCAAATGGCAGAAAGCCTGGGCAGATGCCGATATTTTCACCGTTCCGGATGCCCCCCCAGCGAACAAACCCAAATACTATGTGTTGGAAATGTTCCCCTACCCATCTGGGCAGCTACATATGGGCCATGTGCGCAATTATGCACTGGGGGACGTGATTGCCCGCTATAAGCGGGCACGTGGTTTTTCTGTGCTGCACCCTATGGGGTGGGATGCATTTGGCCTACCTGCAGAAAACGCAGCGCGCGAACGTGGCGTGCACCCCAAGGAATGGACTCTGAACAATATTGCCACCATGCGTGGCACATTGCAGCGTCTAGGCTTTTCTCTGAACTGGGATAGAGAAATTGCAACCTGCCTGCCGAACTATTACGGCAAACAGCAGAAGCTCTTTTTAGACTTTCTAAAAAGCGGCCTAGTTGAACGGCGCGAAAGCTGGGTCAACTGGGACCCGATCGATCAAACCGTTCTGGCAAATGAACAAGTTGTAGATGGCAAGGGCTGGCGTTCTGGTGCCCCCATTGAAAAAAAGCAGCTTTCACAGTGGTTCCTGAAAATCACAGATTTTGCCGAAGATCTGCTGAACGGCTTAAAAACGCTAGATCGCTGGCCAGAACGCGTGCGCACCATGCAGGAACGCTGGATTGGCCGGTCTGAAGGGGCAAAGCTGCGTTTCTCCCTGCATCAACCCCCGGCTGGGCTTGATGAAAATCTGAACGCAGTAGAAGTGTTCACCACCCGGCCAGACACGCTTTTTGGCATGTCCTTTCTTGCTATTGCTCCAGATCACCCACTGGCTGCATGGGCTGCCGAACAGAACCCACAGGCCGCAGAGTTTGTGGCGGAATGCCGCCGGCTTGGCACATCAGTAGAAGCCGTGGAAACTGCTGAAAAACGCGGTTTTGATACAGGCTTGCGCGTAAACCATCCGTTTATGGATAAAAGCTTCCCGGTCTGGATCGCCAATTTTGTGCTGATGGATTACGGCACAGGCGCGCTGTTTGGCTGCCCAGCTGGTGACCAGCGCGATCTGGACTTCGCGCATAAATATAATCTGCCTGTCACACCTGTTGTTTTGCCTACTGGCAAAGATCAGGCAGATTTTGCCATCACCACTACGGCCTATACAGGCGATGGCACCATGATTAACTCCGGGTTTCTGGATGGTCTTTCCACCGCAGAAGCTCGGAAAGAAGCCATTTCTCGGCTAGAAGGGCTGGGCATCGGGCAAGGTGTGGTGAATTGGCGCCTGCGTGATTGGGGCATTTCCCGCCAGCGTTATTGGGGCTGCCCTATCCCCATTATTCACTGTGCAGAGTGCGGCCCGGTTGCCGTGCCTGATGAGCAACTTCCTGTGGAGCTGCCGGATGATGTCTCTTTCGACAAACCCGGCAACCCGTTGGACCATCACCCCACATGGAAGCACACCTCCTGCCCGAAATGCGGCAAACCAGCCACCCGCGAAACAGACACGTTTGATACGTTTGTAGATAGCTCGTGGTATTTTGCCCGCTTTACAGCACCGCACGCACCCACCCCAACGGTAAGAGCTGCGGCCGATGGCTGGCTGCCTGTTGATCAGTATATCGGCGGGATTGAGCACGCCATTTTGCATTTGCTGTATGCGCGCTTCTTTACCCGTGCCATGCACCGCACAGGCCATCTGGATGTGGATGAACCCTTTGCCGGATTGTTCACGCAAGGCATGGTAAGCCATGAAAGCTATAAGGATTCATCAGGCAACTGGCTGTACCCAGAAGAAGTAGAGCGCACAGCCCAAGGCTGTGTGAAACGCGGCACCACCGAACCCGTAACCGTTGGTCGTGTGGAAAAAATGTCCAAATCCAAGCGGAATACGGTTGCGCCTGTTGCAATTATTGAACGCTTTGGCGCCGATACCGCCCGCTGGTTTGTGCTGTCTGACAGCCCGCCTGAACGAGACATGGAATGGACAGAAGCTGGTGTGGCCGGTGCGGCCCGCTTTAACCAGCGCTTGTTCCGCACCATTCGCACAGTTGCACAGGATATTCCTGCCACAACAGAATGCCCAACAGACATCGATCGTCAGGCGGATACGCTACGCCGCACCACACACCGCACCATTGCTGCCGTAACGGAAGCTCTGGAAGGTTTTGCCATTAACGTGGCTGTGGCGCGTATTCATGAACTGACATCTGCTCTGGCAGAAGCTGAAAAGTCTGCAACTGTTTCCGGCATGGCATTTGCACGCCGTGAAGCTGCACAGACACTGTGCCTCCTTTGCGCCCCCATGATGCCGCATCTGGCTGAAGAAATGTTTGCTCTGATTATGCCGTCTGCTGGTTTGGCTGCACAGCAATCTTGGCCAGAAGCGGAACCAGATCTGCTTACAGCAACGCATATTACCATTGCTGTGCAGATTATGGGTAAACTGCGCGGCACGATTGAAGCGCAACCGGATGAAGATGCCGCAGATGTTGTTGCCCGCGCAGAAGCCGAGCCCAACGTGGCACGACTTCTGGAAGGCAAACGCATTGTTAAACGCGTTCATGTTCCCAACCGTATTGTTAACTTTGTAACGGCAGGCTGATGGTTCATTCCCGCTTTTTCCTACGTTCCGCGCGTCTTGCTCTGGCAATCACGCCTCTGGTTGCGTTGCCAGTTGTGCTGAGCGGTTGTGGCTTTCAGCCCCTGTATGGAGAAAGCGGGAAGAACAACGTAGATGTGAATACAGAACTCAAAGACATTTACGTTGCCAACATACCAGAACGCACTGGCCAGCAGTTGCGGCTGGCCTTGCAGCAGCAAATGTCTGCGGATGGGCCAGAAGACCCCCATAAATACACACTTATTGTGATGCCATCCTTCAATGCAGAAGCGATCGACATTCACTCAGACAACACATCTGGGCGCACCCGCATTACAGGGCATGCCCACTGGCAATTACTTACCGTAGCGCAAAACCCCACGCTGCTGGCGCAGGGTGATACCACCACAATGGATGGTTACACCAACACATACGAACAGTATTTCGCCCAGACATTGAACAACGAAACAGCTATGGGACGCGTAGCCCAAACCCTTGGTGAACAAATTACCCAACAGGTTTCTACGTGGTTCCGCACTCAGGCTGCTCCAGCAGTCTCGCGGGATCAAGGGCCGAAAGCCTTTTATCCTATTCCTACAGCCATGCCAGAATCAGACAAAGAAGTGCCTATGGAACAGGAAGGTGCTGATGCAATTCCAGATATGGCTACTGGGCGTGGTGGGCCGAGCCAGTATTAAGGCGACTTTTATTTCATGAAGATAGACGCCCGCAACCTATCCCGCGTTCTGGCTGATCCTGGAGCATGGCGTATTCTTCTTCTACATGGTGAAGATACAGGGCTTATTAAAGAACGCGCTCAGGACGCTGTTATCAAAATAGCTGGATCAGCAGATGATCCATTCCGGGTTGCAGTGCTTGATCGTGAAACGCATGACAAACTGATGGAAGAGGCTACGGCACTTTCTCTTATGGGTGGGCGCCGCGTGGTGCGTGTGCGTGATGCATCCGACACCGTACTCAAACCATTAGAAGCCTTTCTGGCTCAAAGCAGCGATACTCTTATTATCCTAGAAGCTCCGGGCCTTTCATCGCGCTCCAAGCTACGTAACTTTCTGGAAAAACACGCCAACTGCGCCAGTATTGGCTGTTATCCTGAAGAAGGTCGTAATCTCGAATCCTCCATTACGCACATGCTGACAGAACATAAGGTACGCATTGCTTCTGATGCCTTGCATTGGCTGACTAGTCGGCTTGGTGCAGACCGTGCCGCAGCGCGTAGTGAAATAGAAAAATTGTGCTTGTATGCCGGTGATTCTGGCAGCCTGACGCTAGATGATGTTCGAGCAAGCATAGGAGATGCCGGTAGCGTTTCCTTGGAAGATGCTGCCTTTGCTGCCACAGAAGGCAATCGTATTGCCGCAGATACGGCCCTAGAAAGAGCATTAGCTGAAGATACAAGCCCCATTGCCATTGCGAGATCTTTTCTAGGGCATCTGCATAGGCTCCGCCGTGTAAGAGCCGCTATGGCCGCAGGGGTTAGTCGGAGTGATGCGGTTAAAGCGCTACGTCCCCCGGTTTTTTTTAAACGCACAGCAAGTTTTAACAAAGCATTAGAGTTGTGGTCTCTCCCGGCTCTTACCAAAGCTGTGGAAGAAACACAGGCACTGGAATATGCCTGCAAACAAACAGGCAGCCCCGATGCGCTGCTGTGCCGACGGTACGTTTCCACTTTAACTGCACGGGCAGCCATGCAGGCGAGACGGTAGACCTGTTCGTTTTATCACTTGTTCGTATCAACCTCTTTCAGTATACGAAAAGCGTGTGTCCGCGTAGCTCAGCAGGATAGAGCACAGGATTCCTATTTAATTGGGCACTATAATTGGAAACATTATAGTGAATCTGCTCAAAGTCGGGGAACGCTTAATCTGGAAAACAGATTGTGCCAATCCCGAGCCAAGCCTTGTACTTTAATACAGAACAAGGAAGGTGTAGAGACTGGACGGGCAGTGCCTAAGAACCTGAAATTTTAGGTTTATGGCAAAGGGACAGTCCAGACCACGAACGTTGCATGGTATCATGCAACGGCAGTGAAAACTGAAGTGGTATGAATCCTGGGGCCGTGGGTTCGAATCCCGCCGCGGACACCATTATGTATTATTCTAGTGATTTAGACGCCTGTTGAGGCGGGTCATATATGCAGCACCCCGCCAAGCTTAGGGATCTAGCTGGGCTTGCATTGCAAGTTGGCACTCCGGAACGCAGAAAGCCCGCTCTATGAGCGGGCTAACAACTTGATTTCATTTGGAAATTTTGGTTGCGGGGATAGGATTTGAACCTATGACCTTCAGGTTATGAGCCTGACGAGCTACCGGGCTGCTCCACCCCGCGGTTGTGATTGTGTTGAAATTTGTAGGGGTAGTAAGTTTTGGCAGGGTGGATTGGAAGACCTGGCGGCGACCGACTTTCCCGTGGCTTAAGCCACAGTATCATAGGCGCTGGGGGTTTTCACGGCCGAGTTCGGGATGGGATCGGGTGGATCTCTCCCCGCCATGGCCACCAGGTCATCCAGTCCACCCTGTAAGGGTGTGTGGAAGACGGTTGGTAGAAGAAGTAGGCGTATATATGGATGATTTCTGTGCACGGGCTGTCCTTTTAAGGGGACAGTAAGAGAGTGAGCCTATTGGGTGATTAGGACCAGTTAGCTGCACGTGTTACCACGCTTTCACACCTGGCCTATTAACGTGGTGGTCTACCACGACCCTCAGGGAGACCTAGTTTTGAGGTGGGTTTCCCGCTTAGATGCTTTCAGCGGTTATCCCTTCCATACTTAGCTACCCGGCGGTGCCGCTGGCGCGACAACCGGTGCACCAGAGGTATGTTCATCCCGGTCCTCTCGTACTAGGGACAAATCCTCTCAAGTCTCCAACATCCACGGCAGATAGGGACCGAACTGTCTCACGACGTTCTAAACCCAGCTCACGTACCACTTTAATCGGCGAACAGCCGAACCCTTGGGACCTGCTCCAGCCCCAGGATGTGATGAGCCGACATCGAGGTGCCAAACCTCCCCGTCGATGTGGACTCTTGGGGGAGATCAGCCTGTTATCCCTAGAGTACCTTTTATCCGTTGAGCGATGGCCCTTCCACGCGGGACCACCGGATCACTATGGCCGACTTTCGTCTCTGCTCGAGCTGTCACTCTCGCAGTCAGGCGGGCTTATGCCATTGCACTCAACAGCCGGTTTCCGACCGGCCTGAGCCCACCATCGCGCGCCTCCGTTACACTTTGGGAGGCGACCGCCCCAGTCAAACTGCCCACCATACAGGGTCCCGGATCAGGCTAACTGACCACGGTTAGACATCAGAAAAATTCAGGGTGGTATTTCAAGGATGGCTCCACAGGAACTGGCGCCCCTGCTTCAAAGCCTCCCACCTATCCTACACAGAATGTCTCTGATGCCACTGTAAAGCTGCAGTAAAGGTTCATAGGGTCTTTCCGTCTGACCGCGGATACCCCGCATCTTCACGGGGAATTCAATTTCGCTGAGCCGATGCTGGAGACAGCGGGGAAGTCGTTACGCCATTCGTGCAGGTCGGAACTTACCCGACAAGGAATTTCGCTACCTTAGGACCGTTATAGTTACGGCCGCCGTTTACCGGGGCTTCAATTCAGTGCTCTCACACCTCCTCTTAACCTTCCGGCACCGGGCAGGCGTCAGACCCTATACGTCGTCTTTCGACTTCGCAGAGTCCTGTGTTTTTAATAAACAGTCGCTACCCCCTGGTCTGTGCCACCCGCCAATGGTTGCCCACCAACGGGTCTCGCTTATCCCGAAGTTACACGAGCAATTTGCCTAGTTCCTTCAGCATCGTTCTCTCAAGCGCCTTGGTATTCTCTACCAGTCCACCTGTGTCGGTTTCGGGTACGGTCTATACGCCAGAGCTATTTCCTGGAATGCTCCAAAAGCCAGGTCAATCCGTTAAGACCTGACAACATATCGCATTCGTCACTTCTGGCAGGTACAGGAATATTCACCTGTTTCCCATCGACTACGGCTCTCGCCCTCGCCTTAGGGGCCGACTAACCCTGCGTGGATTAACCTTGCGCAGGAACCCTTGGACTTTCGGCGACAGTGTTTCTCGCACTGTTTGTCGCTACTCATGTCAGCATTCGCACTTCCGATATCTCCAGAGAGGGTCACCCCGTCTCCTTCACTGACTTACGGAACGCTCCGCTACCGCGCATATCATAGATATGCACCCACAGCTTCGGCACGTGGCTTGAGCCCCGTTACATTTTCGGCGCAGGGTTTCTATTAGACCAGTGAGCTATTACGCTTTCTTTAAAGGATGGCTGCTTCTAAGCCAACCTCCTGGTTGTTATGGAATCCCCACATCCTTTCCCACTTAGCCACGATTTGGGGGCCTTAGCTGGTGGTCTGGGCTGTTTCCCTCTCGACAATGGACCTTAGCACCCACTGTCTGTCTGCCAGGCTATACTTCCGGGTATTCGGAGTTTGGTTGGGTTTGGTAAGGCTTTGGGCCCCCCTAGCCCATCCAGTGCTCTACCCCCCGGGGTAACCACCTGACGGTCTACCTCAATAGATTTCGCGGAGAACCAGCTATCTCCGAGTTTGATTGGCCTTTCACCCCTAGCCACAGCTCATCCCCGACTTTTTCAACAGGCGTGGGTTCGGCCCTCCAGTGCGTGTTACCGCACCTTCAGCCTGGCCATGGCTAGATCACTCGGTTTCGGGTCTTCTGCCAGCAACTATGCGCCCTATTCAGACTCGCTTTCGCTACGCCTACACCTATCGGCTTAAGCTCGCTGCAAACAGAAACTCGCTGACCCATTATACAAAAGGTACGCCGTCACCCCATAAGAGGCTCCGACTGCTTGTAGGCATCCGGTTTCAGGTCTCTTTCACTCCCCTCGTCGGGGTGCTTTTCACCTTTCCCTCACGGTACTTGTTCGCTATCGGTCACTAGGGAGTATTTAGGCTTGGAGGGTGGTCCCCCC
>NZ_CP030871.1:2635000-2785934 GCF_003323795.1 Acetobacter sp. JWB
TGCAACTGATTACGCAGCCTGAAAGCTTGATGCTTTACAGGATGATTGTTTCCGAGGCTCCGCACTTCCCGCAACTTGCAACCATCTTTTGGTCTCATGGCCCACGCATTGCCATTGAAACTCTGTCCAACTGGATTCGCGAACAAACCCAGCGCGGCACATTAAAAACAGATGATCCTGTTTTTGCTGCAGAGCAGTTTTTCTCACTTTGCCAGACACGAATTGCGCATAGAAAGCGCTTCAACATGCCCTATGACAACATGACTGAGGACGAAGAGAAAATTATTCATGCCTCTGTAAACATGTTTCTGGCCACTTATGGCACATAAAATACCCACTAAAAAACAAACCCCGCACACATGATTGTATGCGGGGCTGCTTAAGCAAATAGCTTGGGAGCAAAGATTTATTTCTTCAGCTCTTCAACCAACTGCGGCACAACTTCAAACAAGTCAGCTTCCATTCCATAATCAGCAACCTGGAAAATGGGAGCTTCTGGGTCTTTATTGATCGCCACAATCACGCGGCTATCTTTCATGCCAGCAAGATGCTGGATAGCGCCGGAAATACCGAAGGCCATGTAGAGTTCAGGCGCAACAATCTTGCCTGTCTGCCCCACCTGATATTCGTTCGGCACAAAACCAGAATCCACAGCAGCGCGAGATGCCCCAATAGCTGCACCCAGAGCATCTGCCAGTGGGTCTAGCGTATGGAATTTTTCTTCGCTCTGCATTCCGCGCCCACCGGACACCACCACACGGGCTGTTTCCAGATCTGGACGTTCAGAATCAGATAGCTGCACAGCTTCAAACTTGGAAACTGCTGGCGCATCCACTGCTTCCACAGCCTCCACCGGAGCATTGCCGCCCGTAGATGCGGCTGCATTAAAGGAAGCATTGCGTACTGTCAGCACTTTTTTGGCATCTGAGGATTTAACCGTAGCCAGAGCATTGCCTGCATAAATGGGGCGCACAAATGTTTCTGCATCCACAATGCGAACAACGTCTGGAATAGGCTGCACATCCAGCAGAGCAGCTGCTCGTGGCAGCACGTTTTTGCCCGTGGCGCCCGCAGCCGCAACGATATGATCGTACCGACCTGCCAGAGAAACAATAAGAGCAGCCAGAGGTTCAGCCAGCTCATGTGCATAGCGTGCATCTGCTGCGTGCAGCACCTTGGCAACGCCCGGCACAGCAGCCGCAGCCTGCGCGATGGAGGCATCACCCGCCACCAGCACATGCACTTCACCCAACTGGGTAGCTGCCGTTACAGCAGACAGAGCGGCCTTTCTGATCTGGCCTTCTTCATGATCCAGAAGAACAAGAGCGGTCATGATCAGATCACCTTTGCTTCGTTACGCAGTTTTTCCACCAGTTCCGCAACGGAACCAACCTTGATGCCAGCCTTGCGTTCCGGCGGCTCAGCCACGGAAACAACACTTAGGCGGGGTGTCATATCCACACCCAGCTCAGCGGCTTCAATGGTTTCCAGCGGCTTTTTCTTGGCCTTCATGATATTCGGCAAAGACGCATAGCGTGGCTCGTTCAGGCGCAGGTCGGCCGTGATGATAGCGGGAAGCGTGAGGGAAACTTCCTCCGTGCCACCATCAATTTCACGGCTAACACGTGCATGGCCATCAGCAATTTCTACCTTGCTGGCAAATGTGCCCTGCCCCCAGCCAAGCAGGCCAGCAAGCATCTGGCCTGTGGCGTTCATGTCATCATCAATGGCCTGCTTGCCCAGAATAACCAGACCGGGCTCTTCCTTTTCAACCAGCTTACGCAGCACTTTGGCTACGGCCAGAGGTTCAGGGCTTTCTTCTGACAGAACGAGAATGGCGCGGTCTGCACCCATCGCCATGGCAGTGCGCAGCGTATCCTGCGCTTTCTGAACACCAACAGAAACCACAACAACTTCAGAAGCAGCGCCTTTTTCACGCAGGCGCACAGCTTCTTCCACCGCGATTTCATCAAACGGGTTCATGGACATCTTGACGCCAGTGGTATCAACACCACTGCCATCTGCCTTCACACGCGGTTTGATGTTGTAATCAACAACCCGCTTTACAGGTACAAGTATCTTCATGACTTCTTTCGCTTGCAGACGCAGGATGGTTCGGACGCAGCCTTACCGTACTTTACTCCAAATTCACATACCGACCGGATAATTAGGACCACCACCACCTTCTGGCGTGGTCCAATCTATATTCTGGGCGGGGTCCTTGATGTCACACGTTTTGCAGTGCACGCAGTTCTGGGCATTGATCTGCAAATGTGGATTTGTGGCTTCGTCTGCCACTTCATACACTCCAGCGGGGCAATAACGGCTTTCCGGCGCACGGAAAACATCCCAGTTCACCGGCTTCCACAGGCTGGGGTTGCGCAGGCGCAGATGCACCGGCTGATCTTCCTCATGATTCGTAGCAGACAAGAAGACCGAAGAAAGACGATCAAACGTTAGCTTGCCATCGGGCTTCGGATAGAACGGCTTTTCAGACAAAGAAGCAGGCTTAAGGGTATCGCTATCTTCATGCTTAAAATGCAGTGTCCACGGGGCACGGCCACGCAGCAACATGGCATCAATAGCCGCGTACACAGCACCACCCTTGGCACCAAAATGCGCAAAAGCCGGACGAATATTGCGGGCAGAACGTAGTTCTGGCCACAACCATGAACGCCGCACTTTTTCTGTAAATGCGCCGGGTTCAACACGGTCGGTTTTTATGGCTTCTACAACGGCTTCTGCCGCCAGCATGCCGGACTTCATCGCTGTATGGGTGCCCTTGATTTTAGGCACGTTCAGGAAGCCAGCAGAATCCCCAATCAGAGCGCCACCGGGGAAAGTTAGGCGCGGGATAGCCTGCAACCCACCTTCAGAAAGAGCACGTGCACCGTAAGAGATGCGACGACCACCTTCCAGATGCTGGCGGAAAGCCGGATGCAGCTTGATCCGTTGCATTTCTTCAAAAGGAGAAAGCCACGTATTGGCGTAATCCAGCCCAACCACAAAACCATAGGACACCAGATTTTCGCCAAAGTGGTACAACCATGCACCACCATAAGTGCTGTCATCCAACGGCCAGCCAAAGCTATGCTGCACCAAACCGGGGCGATGTTTTTCCGCCGGAATTTCCCACACTTCCTTAATGCCAAGGCCGTATGTTTGTGGGTCCACATCCTTGCGCAAATCGTAATGCCCCATCACCTGCTTGGTCAAAGAGCCTCGGCACCCTTCTGCAAACAAGGTGTAACGGGCACGCAGTTCCATACCGGGCTGGTAATTGGGGCCGGGCGTGCCTTCTTTGGTTACACCCATGTCTCCCGTTACAACGCCAACCACGCGGTTACGCTCGATAATTACATCGGCACCGGCAAAACCTGGATAGATTTCCACGCCCAGTTCTTCTGCCTGCGTGGCTAACCAGCGGCAGACTTCCCCAAGGCTGACAATATAATTGCCGTGGTTGGCCATGTGCGGCATGACTTTATCCAGCAGGGGCACGCGCAGGCTGCCCGTTTCGGTCAGATACAACATATCTTCCGATGTTACCGGCGTGTTCAGCGGCGCACCACGTTCCTTCCAATCAGGAATGAGTTCTGCCAGTGCGCGGGGTTCAATAACGGCCCCGGAAACAATATGCGCCCCGATCTCGCTGCCTTTTTCAATCAGGCAGACGCTCAGATCTGGAGAAAGCTGGCGTAGGCGAATTGCAGCAGCCAACCCAGCCGGGCCGCCCCCAACAATAACGACATCAAATTCCATCGATTCCCGCACAGGCTCGCTCATTCCCGTTTCATCCCCGTTTAAAGATATGCTGCTTCCCTAAACCCGATTTGGCGCAGAATTGCAAAAACGGGCACGCAGGCCCGTTCTGCCAGAAACAGCCATGTCAGAAAAATTAGTGCTGAACAGAGCGCGGCCCAAACGCCAGTTCGTGCACTGCCCGCCAGTTCTGATCAACAAAATTAACAATCAATGTGCGACGCGTACCTTTAATGGGCCGCTTTACAAAACCGTGCCATGTTTTGTCAGACGGAATAAAAAGCACGGCCGAATTAAATGCCCCAGAAGCACGTGCAACTGATTTGCCATCTGGAGTCATCAAATCTGTCCCCAGTTCATCGGCCCCTTCCCCAGTGGAAAGAGAGATAAGCAGGGTAAGTTTTTTAGCCCCAATATCCGTATGTGGCTCTAACCAGAAGCCATCCGAATCCAGACACAATTCCAGACGCAGCGCTGCTGTATCCAATTTTACATTACAGACACGTTCAAACGCATGCCGCATGGCACCACTATCCAGCAAATGCGCCATACGGTTTAAGCGCTCATCTTGCTGACGAACCGCAGGATCAACAAACACGCGAGACTTGTTCCGTGTTTCACGCCGACCGCCCACATCCCCTGCAATAGCCGACTCGCCTGGATCCCATGCCAATAATGCCTTGCAGGCATCTGGCTCCAGCACATTTGCCAACATCCAATGTGGAAAAGGGTGAGAAGCCACTGGCGTTTGCGCCAGCAAATTTGGCAGAGAGAATGTCCCGCTCTGATCGGGAGCAGTGGCATCAGGACTCATGGCGTCCGATCCTTCAGCTGTCACAGAATATCGGCTGGATAAAGGCAGCGCTATGGCTGTCTTGCATAGCTCCCTTTCATGGGAAGCTTTCCTTCCTTGCGCCAAAATACTGGCACAATCAAGGCTTGGTTCTACTTAAAGGGCAGCAGAAAACTGTGGTGCAGCACCTTGCCCTGTTGCCTGTGCCTGCTGCTGCAAAGCACGCCGCCGCGTATCAAACACAGCAGCCACATGCCTTACAAAAGGCCGGCCAAACGCAGTAACACTGATGTTCTGGCCATCAATCTTCACCAACTCATCCTGCTCAAATGGACGAAGCTGTGCAAGTTCTTCAGAAAAATCGTACCCCTGCCCTACAGCGGCAAGGTCAACAGCCATATCGCACATAATGCGTTCAATAATGGCCCCGCGTAGTTTGTCATCTTCCGTAAAAGCAACGCCACGCACTACCGGGAGAGAATCGGAATTTTCAGCCATTGCCCGCGCATAAGCGGCCACACTTGTAATGTTCTGGGCAAACCCGGCAGGCAACATGGAAATGGCCGAAGCCCCCATCCCTAACAGAACAGGGCAGGAATCTGTTGTATAACCCTGAAAGTTACGATGTAGCGCCCCAGCTTTGGCTGCTTTGGCCAAACCATCTTCCGGTAGAGCGTAATGATCTAACCCTATGGGTTGGTAGCCCTGTGCCTGCAAAACCCGATCTATTTCCGCCCGCTGCGCCAGTCTTTCATCAGACTTCGGCAAGGAGGCTTCCGGGATCAGGCGCTGCCGCTTTTGCTTCCACGGCACATGCGCATACCCAAATACCGCCAGCCGATCTGGCCGTAAGGAGGCAATTTTAAGCGCCGTTGCGCCCACGCTTTCTACTGTCTGGTAAGGTAAGCCGTAAATCAGATCAATATTCACGCCAGACACACCAGCGGCACGCGCTGCCTGAATACTTGCTTGCGTCTGCTCAAAAGACTGATGACGACCACACGCTTCTTGCACCCGAGGTTCCAGATCCTGCACGCCGAGGCTAATACGGGTAAAACCCAAATCACCTAGCAACGCAGGATAATCCTGCGGCACATGCCGAGGATCAAGCTCCATCGCCAATTCGGCTTGTGGATCAAACTGAAAAAATGTTCGGATAGAGCGTATAATCTGCCGCAAAGCATGCGGAGGCAAAGTGGTAGGCGTGCCGCCACCAAACTGCACATGCTTTACTGTGCGTTGTTCCCCCACAAGGGCCACAATACGGCGCATTTCCTCACGCAGAAGATCACCGTAAGCTAAGCGCCCATCCTCATGCCGCATAACGGATGTGTTGCACCCACAAAACCGGCAGAGTTCATCGCAAAAAGGAACATGAAAATAGAGGGAGACAGGTTCATTCTCAGGCAGTGCTTTCAACCAACCTGCAACCTGTTGGGGGCCGACCGCTTCCGTAAAGCTGGCTGCGGTCGGGTAACTTGTGTAGCGCGGCAGATTCCCACCGTAGCGGGAAATCAGATCAGATACGGATACCGCGCCCATAATGTGCCTTAGAACCGGTAAGCGATACCAGCGGAAACCACTGTCGGATCCAGAGATTCGTGTGCTTTCACCTTCAAGCTTTCTGCCGGGTTTTCAACCCAAGCATGCATACGCACAAACATCTGTTTAACATCTGCGTTGAAGAACCAGTTGCCCACGATCTGGTAATCGAAACCAACGTTAACAGACGGGCCACCGGTGAAGCCAGCGTTCAGCTTGGTCAGACCCAGAGCAGAACCACGGTTACCGTTCATGTTGTGGAACCACATAGCCGTTGCACCCACACCCACATATGGGTTGAAGCGCTTATGCGGACGGAAATGCCAAGCGAATGTTACCGTTGGGGGCAGAACCCATGCGCTACCAACATCCAGCTTGCGGGGGCCACCCAGAGAAGGCACATCGCTACCCAGCGCAGCCACTTCATGACGGGTGCTGGTGGCAATCAGATCAACAGACAGGTTGTCTGTGATGAAGTATTCCACCGTCAGTTCCGGCATGGCCTGATTGGTGGTGGAAAGATGCGTGTTGTTCAATGGCAGATGGTTCAGACCAAGGCCAGGAGCTGTCAGCCAAGCCTTGCTATCACGATCCTGCGGCAGAACGCCCACACCGGACAAACGGATCATGAAGTCCCCACGGCCAAGACCGATTTTTGTGCTGGCGCAGGTTTCAAACAGGCCACAATGCCCCGCACCCGGCTTTGGTGCATCGGGAATGCGCTGCATGACCGGTGCATTCACATATGCAGCGTTAGGAGCTGTTGTCTGAGCTTTGGCGGTACCGGCCAGAGCGGCAACGCCAGCCACCACTGCCGTAAAAAGGGAACGGAACTTGACCATGCCTGTGTGTCTTTCCACTGCGCTAGAGAACAATATCTGAAGCGGGAAAAATCATGCGCGCATTCTTCCAGCCTTGATTTAGATCAAATCCCAGACATCTCCGCCCCATATGCGACAATACTGTGTCATTTTAACCACAGCGCATTTTAAGGCCTATAGCTAGGGCAAATTGTAACCAATCCACCCCAGACAACTGCGCATTATTGATTTATATCAACAAGGACATAATAGTTACGCCACATATTCCTTTTCTTTCCGGTCCAGCACGTTCGCCATAATGCTGAAGGTACCGGGTTTTCCGGATTCTGCTTCCATGCCACCTTCTCCTTCCGCTCAGGCACTTCATTCCGTTGGCAAACGCACCGGACGCACAGATACCGATTCCACTCGATGTTTGATGTGCAAGGTGCGCGAGTATAACCTGTGCAGCAGCATAGAAGATCAGGATGTGGCGGTTTTGGCACACGCCACACGTCAGATTTCCTTGCCTCCGGGCACGGCAGTTATTGAAGAAGGCACACCGGCATCTGCTTTTTTCAATGTTATTAGCGGCACAGTTAAACTGTTTAAATCTCTACCAGATGGACGCCGCCAGATTACCGGATTTGCAGATGCAGGCCAGTTTGTTGGCCTTAGTAACTCACGCACCTATTCTTTTGGGGCAGAAACCGTAAGCACTGTATTATTGTGCCGCTGCACACATGCGCAGATAGAAAATTTATTGGCCGAATACCCAGGATTTGCCCGTCATCTCCTCTCGGCTGTCACGCATGAATTGGCTGATGCACAGGAACAGATGCTGCTGTTAGGGCGCAAAACCGCCAAAGAAAAAGTTGCCAGCTTTCTTCTAGACCGGATCAAACAATATCACCGCACCTATCCGCATGATCCCGATGCAGAAACCACAGCTTCTGTGCCCATGACACGTGTGGATATTGCAGACTATCTGGGACTGACAATTGAAACGGTAAGCCGCACCATCAGCGCCCTCCGCCGTGATAAAATTATTTCGGGCACAGAAAATCACTGCATCCGCATTCTTTCCCTGCCCAATCTGCAAGACATCGCTTACGGCCTTAAATCCATTTAGCGCATAAAAGAAAAAGGCTGGCCCATTTCTGAACCAGCCTTTCCAACGATTCGGATAACCTCAATTTTTTAGTTATCGTCGTCATCACCGCCATCATCAGATGACGGGGCATTATTACTGCCATCTGGAGAGATCGCGATAAACAGAGACTGATTATCGCGCATAACCCGCAACAACACAGGCTTTTTAGACGCCAGTGCGGCCTTCACGCTGGCCACCGCCGCCCGCGGGGAATCCACAGCCTGACTGCCAATTGCCTGAATGACATCTCCTGGCCGAATACCCGCCTGATCTGCCGGGGAACCAGGATCAACGTCACTCACAACAACGCCGCGCACATCTGCCGAAAGCCCCAACTGCTGGCGCACATCGCGAGAAAGAGGAGCCAAGGCAATACCAAGCCGCTGGCCACGTGCAACATCCGTATTGCTGCCGCTGCTGCCATCACTGGAAGCAGTTTTCAGATCTCCGATTGTAACGGTAGCTGTCTGGGCTTTACCGCCACGTAGATAACCGATTGTAGCCTGCTTACCCGGTGCCATAGACGCCACGCGCACAGCCAGATCATGTGGGTTGCTGACTTTCTGCCCATTAAAATCGGTAATCACATCTTCCGATTTCAGGCCAACTTTTTCAGCCGGACTACCGGGGCTTACGCTTGCAACCAGCGCACCAACTGGCGGTGCCCCCGGTGTGGAGGGAGCTGGCAAACCAAGGGCGCGCGCCATAACAGGAGAAATAACCTGTGCATTTACGCCCAGATAGCCGCGTACCACATGCCCCGTTTTGCGAAGCTGCTCGACCACATTGCGCACGGTATCCGATGGAATCGCAAACCCGATGCCAATAGACCCCCCGCCAGAAGGTGAGAGAATGGCGGTATTCACCCCAACAACCTTACCGTCCTGCGTAAACAGCGGGCCGCCGGAATTCCCACGATTAATGGGCGCATCAACCTGAATGAAGTTATCGTACGGGCCTTCGTTAATATCTCGGCCACGGGCAGAAACAATACCAGCCGTAACAGTGCCACCCAGCCCATACGGATTGCCAACGGCAATCACCCATTCACCGGGCTGCACATCATCTGATTCCCCCAGTTCAATAAAGGGTAGTTTTTCAGACGTTGTCACCTTCAACAGCGCCAGATCGGTTTTGCCATCACGCCCTACCACCTTGGCAGGCAGCGTTGTGCCATCATCCAATGTTACCGTAACCTTGGTGGCGCCTTTGACCACATGGTTGTTGGTCACCACGTAACCATCGGCTGAAATCACAAAGCCGGAGCCTCTGGCCTCAATCGTCTGATGAGAAGGCTGCGGCATCATCTGGAAAGGAAACGGGAACGGGAAAGGCATGCCGCCCATACCGCCGCCATCCCCTTCCACGGCATCTGCCCGGATCATGGATGTAATAGACACCACGGCCGGCTTAACCTGCTTAACCAGACTGACAAAATCCGGAATACGCTGAGAAGTGGGGGTGTTCGGCTTAATAACACTATCAGCTTCTGCGCGTGCTGGCGTGCTGCACCAGGGAGCGGCGGCCGTTACCAATACACAGCTTGCCAGAAGGGCTGAGAGCCAATTACGGCGTCTGTTCCGCGCCCAAACTTTTGTCACAGATTTTCCCGACATCACGACTTCGACTGTTCCTTGTTTTATCCCGACAGGACAATTCCCGGACGGTCCAAACACCCCTCTCTGGCAGCCACCACAGATTGCCCAGAGTTTACAGTGCCTTACGCCTACAACGCTAACATGGTTTCTTAACCAAGAAAAAAAAGCTGTCTCTTTGATAATTTCACAAGATGTTATCGGCAGCGTAATGTCTGGAAAAAAGTTTTCAGCATTTCCGCCGATTCCTGCTCCCTTACGCCGCCTATAACTTCCATACGATGTAAGGTTTCGGGGCGATGCGGCAAGCGTGCACCGTGCTCTACGCCACCGCCTTTGGGGTCATACGCGCCAAACACCACCCTCCCCAGCCGAAAATGCGCCATAGCCGCCGCGCACATAGGGCATGGTTCAAGCGAGACAAATAAGGTGCAGTCTGCCAGCTTTTGCCCCTGCCGCTGTTGCACGGCTTCGCGCATGACCAACATTTCAGCATGAGCTGATGGATCATGCAGCTCTTCAACGCGGTTACCTGCCTGCGCCAACACGTTTCCGGCGCTATCTAACAGCACGGCCCCCACCGGCACTTCTCCGTTTGCAGCAGCAAGATGCGCCTGCCACAACGCCAGCTCCATGCCGTTTTGTTTAGTCATGCCGTATGCTCACGAAATGTTACTCTCTACCATCCGAAACGTTCAGGTTTTTTTCGCTTTTATCTACTAGAAAATATCCAGATTCTTCTTGCAATCGTGCATGCTTTTTTGTCATCCTGCCTTAAAGGAGCCTTAATCTGTTCTGTAACAGAGCGTGAGGGTGCCTTTGGGGTTGTTTTTCAAGCATACCAAACCCGATTGAGGAGGGTCAGAAACATGCATAGCCTGTCTTTCATTCTGGCTGCTGCGGCCATTGGATTTGGTCTCGCCATTGCAGACGGTGTCAATTACGAACCGGCAACCTTGGCGCCGCCCCCCACCGCCACCAAAACGCTTCCTATCAGTATTCCTTCCTTTCTATCTCGCTAACAAGGCAAGCCAGAAACGGATTGACCGCACGGGTTTTTGTTTCCCGCGCCAGTACTTTGCTACATACCCCTGAAAGAACGGTATTGCCTCTCTTCCTCCTCCGTTCTTTCAGGATAGTGGCATATGATAGAAAAACGTCCCGTTATTGGTATTACGCTTGATTTGGAAGATGGCGGTGAAGGCTGTTATTCCCGCTTCAAATGGTATGCCATGCGGGAAAATTATATGTCTGCCGTTTCCACCGCAGGCGGGCTGCCTGTTGCGTTGCCTTTGTTTCCGCAGCTTTGTGCCGATTACATGCACCTGCTGGACGGATTGATTATAACGGGTGGCGCATTTGATATTGATCCCTCTTTATATGGGGAAACGCATGTGCACCCCACCGTAAGCCTGCGCCCTCGCCGCACGCAGGCTGAGGCTGCTTATCTGGCTGAGGCCTTACAGCGTGATATGCCGGTTTTGGGTATATGTGGTGGCATGCAACTTATAGCCGTGGCCCTTGGCGGCAGCCTGATCCAGCACATTCCAGAAGAATGCCCCACAGCCCTTCCGCACGAACAGCCAAACCCACGGGATGAAGCAAGCCACAGTGTAACGGTCACGCCGGATACCTTATTGGCCCGTATTACGCACAACCCCGCACGTATTGGCGTTAATTCCTCCCACCATCAGGCTGTCAAAACACCGGGAAGATGCATTATTAACGCTGTAGCAGAAGATGATATTATTGAGGGGATTGAAGATCCCACACATTCTTTCTGCCTTGGGGTGCAATGGCACCCGGAATTTGGCATAGACCCCGCAGACAAAGCACTTTTCAAAGCCTTCATACAGGCAGCAGGAGATTCAGCGTGACGCAGGAAACCCGAGGGGAACGCATAGCAAAATGGCTGGCCCGCAGTGGCGTTGCCAGCCGCCGTGATGCGGAGCGCATGATAGAGGAAAACCGCATCCGCCTGAATGGCCAGCCAGTAACACACCCTGCCACCTTTGTAACAAATGGCGATATTGTGCAGGTTGATGGAGAACCCGTTTCAGCCCCGGAACGCACCCGTTTGTGGCGTTACCATAAGCCAGATGGCTTGGTGACAACGCACAAAGACCCGGAAGGTCGGCCTACGGTTTTTGCCTCCCTGCCAGAGGGTATGCCACGCGTTATCAGCGTTGGACGCCTTGATCTGAACAGTGAAGGACTGCTGCTGCTCACCAATGATGGCGAGCTAGCCCGCAGGCTGGAACTTCCCTCCAACGGCTGGCTACGCCGCTACCGAGTGCGCGTCTTTGGCGTGGTGGATGAAGAACGCTTGGCAAGCCTTGCCCAAGGCAGCGTGTTTGATGGTGTACGTTACGGCCCTATCCATGCTGTTCTGGATTCGCGCAAGGGTGACAATGCGTGGCTGACAGTTTCCCTCAAGGAAGGGAAAAACCGTGAAATCCGTAAGGTAATGGCGGGCATGAACCTGCACGTCAGCCGCCTGATACGCACCAGTTATGGGCCTTTTCAGCTTGGCACTTTGCTGCGCCGTGAACTGGAAGAAGTTTCTCCCCGCGTGCTGCGTGATCAGCTCCCCAAAGCAACAGAAAAGACCCCAACCACCCAGCGCGCACCTGCAAAACAGGCAGATTAATGGTTCGGATTATTGCTGGCAGCCGTAAAGGGCGGCTACTAACAGCCCCCACAGGGCAGACCACACGCCCCACGGCAGACCGTGTACGGCAGGCCTTGTTTGATATGCTGCTACATGCACCTTGGGGTGGGCCTACACTTCTCTCAGGTGCGCATGTGCTGGACGCATTTGCTGGTACAGGCGCATTAGGGCTGGAAGCGCTTTCTCGCGGTGCAAGCCATGCGACTTTTTTCGAAACCAGTCACCCGGCCCTAGCCGCGTTACGGGCCAATATTCAAGCCTGCAAATGGGAAGATAGCTGCACCGTGATTGCGCGGGATGTCATCTCCCCACCGGCCTGCACGGCCTCGGCTAGATTGGTGTTTCTAGATCCCCCCTATCACCAGAAGCTGCCTGAGCGCGCCCTCAAAGCCCTACAAAGCAAAGGCTGGATTGCTCCAGACGCCATTGCGGTTATTGAAACAGGGCGTGAGGAAGCTGTACCTTTTTCCACCCAAGAAGAAGCGTTAGAAACGGCAAGCACACCTGTTTTTCTAGCAGAACGCCAACATGGCGCAGCCCGATTTTCTATCTGGCGGCTTTAAGCTTTCACCTGTTCGGCCAGTGCGCTACACAGGCAGAACGAAAATGGATTTTACGCAAATAGAAGGTAACGGCATTCATGGCTGGCAGCGTTAACAAGGTTATTCTGGTCGGCAATCTGGGCAAAGACCCCGAAGTGCGCTCCAGCCAGAGCGGTGCAAAGATTGTTTCCTTCTCTCTGGCCACCAGCGACACATGGAATGACCGCGCATCTGGTGAACGGCGTGAACGCACAGAATGGCATCGCGTAGTCATTTTTAATGAACGGCTGGCAGATGTGGCCGAGCGTTTCCTGCGCAAAGGCCGCAAGGTTTATCTGGAAGGCTCCCTGCAAACCAGAAAATGGACAGATCAGGGTGGTCAGGAACGCTATACAACGGAAGTGATTATTGACCGCTTCCGTGGTGAGCTGGTGCTGCTGGATAGCCGCAATAGTGGCGAAGGTGAAAGCGAAGGCGGCGGTGGCTTTAGCGGTGGAAGCGGCAGCAGCTACGGTGGCTACAACAGTGGGGGCAGCGGTAGTGCTTATGGCGCGCCATCATCCGCACCACGCCAGCCGCCAGCGCAGCGCAGCGGCGGCAATAACTCCGGCGGCTGGGATGCATCTGGCGGCAACGGGGATCTTGATGACGAAATCCCGTTCTAATCAACCCAACTGATTGAAGGCTGGCTGCACTATCTTATGGCCAGCCTTATCCATTCCAGACATGCTTCCTGCTGTTTCTTCCCCATTCCGTATTAAGCTGGCTGGATATCTCACAGCAGCAGGTTTGGTGTGTCTGAGTATCTTCCCATTTTTTCTATTCTATAGCCGCGCCCTTTCGGACACGTTTGCTTCTATCATCGGGGGGCTGTTTCTGTTGCACAGTGTCCTGTTGCAGGACTGGCAATGGATTAAACAACCGTGGCTTAAACTGGCCGCATTATTTTGCGGATTATGCCTGCTTTCTTCCATGCGTGTTGGCATTACGGGGGAATGGGTGCAGGCGCTTTGCCTGCCTCGGCTTTTTCTGTTTTGCGTGGCACTACAATGCTGGCTTCTTGCCACTAAAGCACAACGCATGTGGCTGGAACGAATCTGCTTACTGGCCGCTTTGTGGCTGATAAGCCAATGCTGGCAACAGTATCTAACCGGCACAAACCTGATGGGAATGCCGCGCTGGGGTGATGGCAGCCTGACAGGGCCATTCACAAAACCCCGCGCGGGGTTTACGCTGCTGATGCTGTTTTTTCCCGGCATTATGCCAAGCGTTTTACGCCTGTTACGCCAAAATAAGCTGAAATACTGGGTTCTTGGCTGTGCGCTTCTGTTGCTGGGCGTTACAACCATGGTGCTGATCGGCCAACGTATGAGCTGTGTGCTGCTCTTTTTTGGGCTGTCTCTTACGGCATTTATCTTTCCCCGCTTTCGCCTGCCCTTTGGCCTCATTCTTGCGTGCGCTGGTGGATTGATTACCTGCTTGCCTGTCATCTCTCCGCCTGTTTACGCCAAACTTGTCCTAAAATTTTCTGATCAGTTGCATCATTTTGCCCAAAGCGACTACGGCAAGCTTTTCCGTTCCGCCATTGCTATGGTTGCCCAACACCCTTGGACGGGGCTGGGTATGGATGGCTTTAGGAATTTCTGCCACGTCCCTATCCAAACACATGCCTTGTCTTTTCTAGGTATAGAAACGCTTACAAATGATACGGATCGGGGCTGTAATATTCACCCGCACAACTATTATCTGCAAGTTGCCACAACGGCTGGTTTACCGGGCCTTGTGGCATTTATAGGTTTGGCTTTTCAATGGGTGCGCATTGGCTGGCGAGCGCTGGATGTAGAACACCATCCGCAGCAAGCCATGCTCTTTATAGCCTGTTGCATTCTGTTATGGCCCATTACTTCAACCAGCGCTGTTTTTTCTTTCCCCACTGCGGGATGGATTTTTATGTTTGTTGGTTGGCTTATAGCAGCATCAAGCTCACAAAAACGTGCATAATTTTGTTAAGAAAGCGTTTATAAAAACGGGAACTTTCTTAAAATATTTTTTCATTACTCATTTTAAATGCAGTCTTTTCTTACTCTTACTTTATCCTTTGTCGCTTTTCTGCGTTTTAGCCCCATAAAATTGTTGGCGGGTGAGCGGGATGCCGCTATAAGCCGCGTCATTCTTTCAAGGCAGGCTGCCTGTCATTGCAAAGGCTGACGACAGACATGATTACCTTACCGCCAGATTATCGCCCCTCTGAAGATGAAGAGTTCATGAATCCCCTTCAGACGGAGTACTTCCGGCAGAAATTGCTTAAATGGCGCGCCGACCTTCTTAAAGAAGCAGGAGATACGCTTGCCAGCCTTTCTGAAGGCGGCATCCATGAAGCTGATATTACTGACCGTGCCAGTGTGGAAACAGACCGTGCACTGGAACTGCGTACGCGAGACCGTGCCCGCAAGCTGATTGGCAAGATCAACCTTGCTTTGCAGCGAGTTGAAAACGGCACATATGGTTACTGTGAAGAAACGGGTGAGCCCATTGGCCTGAAACGGCTGGAGGCACGCCCCATTGCCACACTTTCCATTGAAGCGCAGGAGCAGCACGAGCGCATGGAAAAAACCCACCGCGACGATTAATTTTTTCGTCTTTTTTACCGTATCTGGTCTTGCGGCGTTCCGCGCGAACAGCTAGAACGCCCGCAGACTAAGCTGCTGTAGCTCAGTGGTAGAGCACTCCCTTGGTAAGGGAGAGGTCGACAGTTCAATCCTGTCCAGCAGCACCAGTCTCTCCCTTATATTTTATAAGAATCGCTGTTTCTGTGCTGCGTTGTGTAAAACAGGAAGTTGTTTGCCTTTAAGGTGGCTGCCCTTACCACCTTAAATCTGCCTTGCCAGATGCCGGAAAATGGCATCTCCATTTTCAAAAAACTTCTCTTTACTGAACTTTTCCAGCACAAATTGCCTTGCGTTCTGACCAACCTCAGCAAGCTGCCCTGGCTGCGCAAGAACTGTTGCCAATGTATCGGCCAACATAATCGGGTTTTCTGGCGGCACCTTCCACCCGGTTACATTTTCTACAATAGACCGATCCATCTCCCCCACATCACTGCCAATAACAGGCAAGCCTGCCTGCATGGCCTCATGCATGGCGATACAGAATCCTTCGCGCCGAGATGGCTGAAGATAAAGATGCTGGGTGTATAGAAAATCCTGCGATGAAGATGCAAAGCCTGAAAAACGAATATTCGTGAGCTTTAATTCTTTTGCCATCTGCTCAAGATGAGCCCGCTCCTGCCCTTCTCCTGCAACTGTCACTTCAAACGCAGGCAAGGATGTATAGGCCTGAAGGCGCTTAAGGGCTGCGCAGAGAATATCGTAACCTTTGGCAACATGCAGCCGCCCAAGTGAGCCTGCACGAATCACCTCTCCCTGCGTCCAAGGCTGTGCTGGCTGAATATCCGGCGAAGCTTGAAAAACCGGCCAAGACATAACTTTATTTGCCGACAGTTTGAGGCGTGCGCGCGTAATATCTGCCACGCATTCCGAATCACATACCCATAATTTTGAAAGCGATTTGGCTGCCCGTAAAAGACGAATATTTCCCGGTTTCAAAAACGCATTGTGTTGCCAACTGATAACCGGCGCGCGCAAGCTGCGCCCAACTTGCTGCCCGATCAAAGTAGAGCGTGTTAAAGACGTCCAAATCTGGGTGGGCTGCCACGCAGCCAGTTTACGGCGTAGCCATAAATATGCTTGGAGGTGATCGCTTTCTCCACCTTCTCTAATGTGTATATCCAGCCCCGCAGCTTGGAGCGCTGGCTCTGCCCGTTTATCCCGTGGGGTCAGCACAAAAACGCCAACATCACACCCACGCGCACGAAAAAAACCCGTAATGGAAGGCACCATAGCGCCCGTGCCACCACCTTCTAGCGAGTTAATAACGTAGGCAATTTTTTTAGGGTACAGCACGCCATCAGCTCCTGCGCAGAGAAACACTAAAACCCATCTGTTCAGAACTGATTAGGTAAGCAAAAAATTGTTTCCAGTAAAAAGGCAGCACCTTCAAACTTTGAAAAATGCTGCCTTGGCAAGATTATCTGTGACCACCACCAGGGCCACCACCGCCACCGGGACCGCCATGACCACCCGGACCACCACCACCGGGACGACCGCCGCCTCCGGGGCCGCCAGGGCCACCACCTGGTGGGCGACCACCACCACCGCCTGGGCGTGGGCCAGGGCCAAAGCCACCGGGGCCACCATGCCCACCGGGTCGGCCACCGGGGCCAAAACCTGGGCGAGGCCGCGGGCCTCGGCCACCACCGCCCCAACGGCCATAACCATAATAATCATCATATACGGGGCCATAGCCTGAATACCCGTATGGATAATACAGGCCGCCATCACCATAATAGGGGCCACCGCATGCGCTTAGGCTGCACAACAGCCCCAAAGCAGACAGTTTTAACGCCAGTTTTTTCACGGTAGCCTCCTTATCGGTCTATCAGGCTGAACCCCCAACCTTCACCAGAACATGATGTTTTTTACCAGCAGAAAGTTTGATGGCTCCATCCACCATATCCTGCTGTGTAATCAGCCTATTTTCATCTTGTATCACATCATTATTAAGGCGCGCCCCGCCACCTCGTACCAAACGCCGAGCTTCCCCATTTGTTTTAACCAACCCTGCTTCTGCAAACAGGCGAAAAACTGGAATGCCTGCGGCCATATCGGCCTCTGCCACTTCATGCACCGGCAGATCTGCCGCAGCTACGCGGCCTTCTTCAAACGTCTGGCGGGCAGCTTCTGCCGCAGCCAAGGCCGCATTGCGCCCATGACATAGAGCCGTTGCTTCTGTTGCCAGAACTTTCTTGGCTTCGTTAATTTCCGCGCCTTGGAGGGCTTCCAGACGTGCACATTCTTCAAGCGGTAGTTCGGTAAACAGCCGCAGAAAACGGCCTACATCTGCATCTTCCGTGTTGCGCCAGAACTGCCAGTAATCAAACACTGGTAAACGTTTTTCAGAAAGCCACACGGCACCGTTGGCTGTCTTGCCCATTTTGGCACCAGATGCCGTTGTAAGCAGTGGTGTAGTTAGCCCCATAACGCTCTTCTGGTCTGTGCGACGCACCAGTTCCACACCAGAAATAATGTTGCCCCATTGATCTGACCCGCCAAGCTGCAACACGACATCCATGCGGCGGTTCAATTCACGGAAATCGTAAGACTGAAGAATGGAATAGTTGAATTCCAGAAATGTCAGCCCCTGCTCGCGCTCAAGGCGATTTTTTACGGAATCAAACGCCAGCATGCGATTGATGGAAAAATGCACCCCCACATCACGCAGCAGGTCAATATAGGCCAGCTTGTCCAGCCAATCTGCATTGTTCACAAGCACTGCTTCTGATGCACCAGAGCCAAAGGTGAGGAACTGGCGCAAGCAACCTTCTATACCGGCCAGATTGGTCTGAATGATATCTTCCGTCATCAACCTCCGGGCTTCTTCCCGGAAGGATGGATCACCAATACGGGCTGTGCCGCCACCCACCAGCGCTATTGGCCGGTGGCCGTGTTTTTGCAACAGCCGTAACATCATAATCTGGATAAGGCTGCCAACGTGCAGGCTATCTGCCGTAGGATCAAACCCGATATAGGCCGCCACGGATTTTTCTGCCATCAGCGCATCCAGCGCATCGGCATCCGTGCACTGGAAAATAAAGCCGCGTGCAGCGGCCTCCCGCATGAAAGAACTCTTAAACCCGTTCTCGACCATTTATCCTGTCCCTTCTCTCCGGCCCCTGTCTGCAGGGCAGAACCAGCAGACAGACGCTCTAGCATGAGAGAGCAGAGAACAGAAACACTCAGCCCAAAAGCATTTGGCTGAAAAAAGCCTTAAGCTGTGCCGCCTACGGTTAGGCCAGTCATTTTAAGGGCAGGCTGGCCCACCCCAACCGGCACGCCTTGCCCGGCTTTACCGCAGGTGCCGATACCGGGGTCTAGCTCCAGATTACCGCCAATCATGGAAACCTGCGTCATGGCCTCCGCCCCGCTTCCAATCAGGGTAGCACCTTTTACAGGCGCCGTTACACGGCCATTTTCAATCAGATAAGCTTCAGATGCGGCAAACACAAACTTGCCAGAGGTGATATCCACCTGCCCACCCCCAAAGTGCACCGCGTACAGGCCACGCTTTACGGAGGAGATCATTTCCTCCGTTGTAGAAGACCCGGGCTGCATGATGGTGTTGGTCATGCGCGGCAAAGGCATATGCGCGTATGACTGGCGACGCCCATTTCCTGTAGGCGCCATGCCCATCAAGCGTGCATTCAGCCTGTCCTGCAGGTACCCCTGCAAAATACCGTCTTCAATCAACACGGTGCGGCCTGTGGGCGTGCCTTCATCATCAATAGTCAGGCTGCCGCGCCGGTCGGGTAGAGATCCATCGTCCACAACCGTAACGCCGGGGGAAGCCACACGCTTACCGATGCGCCCAGCAAATACGGATGTGCCTTTGCGGTTGAAATCCCCCTCCAACCCGTGGCCAACGGCCTCATGCAGCAAAATGCCGGGCCAACCTGCGCCTAACACAACCTCCATGGCACCTGCTGGTGCGGGTTGTGCTTCTAATGCAACCAATGCTTGCCGCAACGCTTCATCCACAGCGCCCTGCCATGTTTCTTCATTCAGCAAGCGGTTGATCTCATACCGGCCACCTAGCCCGTAACTTCCGCTTTCACGCTTACCATCATGTTCCACCACAACAGATACATTCAGCCGCACCAAGGGGCGCAAATCTGCCGCACGCGTGCCATCGGCCCGCATGATCTGCACAGCCTGCCATTCCCCCGAAAGGGAGGCCATAACCTGCACCACACGGTTATCTTTGCCCCGCGCATAGGCATCTATTTTTGAAAGCAGGCCAGAACGCGTTGCAAAATCGCTATCACCCAGCGGGTTGGCGTCTGTGTAAAGCCGCTGGTTGGTGGCCCGTGGCGGTGATGCCATCTGGCCTGAGCGTCCGGCACGCACGGCGCTTACAGCATCTACAGCACGCAATAAGGAAGACCGGCTGAGTTCATCCGAATGGGCAAAACCCGTTTCTTCCCCCAATACAGCGCGCAGACCGAATCCGCTGCTGGTATTAAAGGATGCCGAACGGATAACACCATCGTCCAATGCAATGCCTTCACTTTCTCTGTATTCCAGAAAAAGTTCACCATCCTCCATTCCGGCCAATGCCGTTTTTGTCAGCTTTTCCGCATCATCTTTATGCAGTTGTGCATCTGGGCGATGAAAAAACAGCTGGTCCGTAACGGCGAGAGCACCCGGATGCTGAGAGGAAGAAGACATGCACGACAACCCTTCAGGAAGAAATGGCCACACCGTAATGGCGCATACACAAAACATAGGAAGTTAAACCGCCACGTAAACCCGGCATGGCTGGCTTTTCCGTAGTAATTTTGGCTGGGCCCGGCTTATACGCCGGGCAATTCATTTACAGTTACAACGCGCCAGCCCACGTCCAAACGTTCCAGAATGGTTAGCGCCAGATTCTGCACGGAAAAATGAAGTGCTGTTTCCGCATGAATGCGCAAGGCATGGGCCAATGCCGCACGCACTACGCCACCATGCGTTACCGCTATAATATCCTGCTGCGCATATTTTTCTGCCAGCCTGTCCAGCAAGCGGCCCACGCGTGCGCAGACATCAATCATGCTTTCACCCTCTGGCGGGCATTCCGTTGCCCCAACAGCCCAGAACGGATGCGGTGCAAGATTAAGATACTGGGGCAGTTCCTCATAAGGCAGGCCCTGCCATGAGCCCAGATTCTGTTCAATCAGATCTGGCTCTACTGTCAGCTTGGCGGGGCCATAGCCAGCTTCCTGCACGGCCTGCGCTGTGCGTTGTGTGCGAGATAACGGGCTTACAAGCCAATGTGCTGGCTTAGGCAGGCGTTCTGCCAAAGCCCGATACATAGGGCGTTGTGCAATAAGGCTATCGGGGCACAAAGGCACATCCATTGCGCCGTACATGCACATACGGGCATTTTCTTCCACCAATGCGTGGCGGATCAGCCAGAAACGCGTAATACCCGGCGCCAATTTAGGGCCATCCAGAAAATGATCCTGAGATGAAGGTAAAACTTTGGGAAGGTCTCTTATTTCGTTCATAAAGTGTGTTGTGCGGCCAGCTAACTTGTGACGCAAGAGCCGAAATGGTGCCCCCTACAATGCAACAGGAAGCAATACTTCCGCCTCAACATCCACCACGTTTTCAGACTGCGCAGAAGCCGCCTTTTCCTCCGCTTTCTGCAAAAATGGCCAATAGCGCAGGATCAGGGAAATCTTTTCCATGACATATTGAACATTTTGTATCTCCTGATCCAGATACGTTTGATACGCCATACCTGTAGGCATATCTGACCCAGAAATATGGCGGGCACTAACAGAAATTCTTAAAGCACCCGCCATTTGCCCGCGCACCTGTGCATAAGGCACAGCAACAGGCTGCCCTAGCTGATAATTTCTGGCCATAATCTGATACACAGAATCTGGACAGCCGAATGGCAGATAGCCAGAGATATCCTGTTTTAACCACACATGTAGCTGGCGACATTCCTCAAGGTTTAAGACGGGAGTCATGCCACTATTACCCCCACCATTGATCAGAAAAGAAAAAATGGTTTGCTGTTGATCCCACGCATCGGGCAGAGCGCTCCGCTTTGCAAAGGTATCTGGCAATAGCTCTATTGTCTGATCCTGCTCCAGAATATGGCGTATTCCACCCAGAAACTGCCCCAAGCGATGGATTTTTTCTGTGGCAGGCACGTCAGAAAAACGTTTGATTTCCGCACATGCACCAACCCAGCGCAGTAATAGCCCCAAATTAAACCCATTGTTTAAAGAAGCTGTTGCCTTACAGGCGGGCCATTCCGCCTGATTAAAATAGGCTACCAGCCCTGATGGCAACACAGCATGATCCAGCCGTTGCCGCCACGCTTCTGGCAATAACAATGACCCACAAAACGCCGGGCCTGTATAAAATTTGGAACCCGTAACCATAACAGCCCAGCCACGCTGCAAATAGGCCTTGATACGCTCAGGCATCAGGCGCGCTTGGCAAGCATCCACCACAACATCAATCTGACCCGGATATGTATGGCAAAGCGCCTGCACCACCTGCATATCGGGAACAAGCTGGCCCGTTTTAGAGGTATCCAGCAAATAAAGCAGCACACGTTGCCCGGCCTGTATGGCTTTATGAATCTGCTGCTGACAAATATGGAAAATATTTTGCCGAGAATTCAGCTCGCCATTTTCGGTGCGCAATGGGGCTGTTACCAACTGTGTGCCTGCTGGAAACCCAGATATCTTCTCGCTTCTGCGAACACGGAAACCCAATGCAGTTGTGCTTGCAAAATGCCGACCTTGCGTTGCCAATGGCACACCGCTGCCGGTTTCTTCCACACCTGCCAAAACCACACCTACGGCAGGGTTAACAACCAAAGAAAGAGCCAACGCAGCCAGCACGGAATCCGTACCTGATGGCGCTAAAATACAGTTATCTGGTTTTTCAACACCGTAGTATTGCGCCAAAAAGGCCTTGGTATCTGCTTCAAGCGCAAGCAATGGTACTTCTGGAGGCTGCACAAGCATCTCCCGCACCAGCCCCAGCCGACATTTCTCCACAGCATTAAATGCATGCAAAGACGGCGATGAGGCCGTGGAAGAAGAATACTGTCCGCCTGTTACAGAAGGACTATAGGTGCAGCCATAACGATTCTGATGGGTTTGAGGATTAAGGCCGAGTCTTTCATCCCCACCTTCTGCCATAAGCACGTCAGAAGATCCGAGGTAAGGCCAGACGCGCTGCACCCACTGGCAAAAATCATTAACATTTTCAGTTTGACCAGAAAAAACCTGCGGATCGTTTCCTACCTGAAATACAGAAGATAACTGCTGTTGGCATACCTGCTGCAACCATTCCATATCAGGCAGCCTATCTGCTGCAAGCGCTTCCACCCATCTTTCCGGGCAGTTTTCTACAGCCCCACCAAAAATCTTCCACCACCGCGCCGCACTGCGGGCGCAAGCTACCCAAATGCGATTTAAATATTTCTTCACATCATGCGCAGGCAGGCTATTCAGCAGAAAAGCCAATTCCAGCGCCATGCGCCCATAAAAAGAAATTTGTTCTTTATTTTCCAGAAACAGTTTCCCAAAAACCGGCGTCCATGCTCCATTGTGTTGCTCACAAACAAACGGTTTTGATTGCTCTGGTTTTCCAATAACAGGAGAGGAAGCAGCCAGAAATGCCAGTTCCGGAACCATATGCACCCACTGCATTGGATCTGTTTGGCGGGTTCCTGTCATTGAATTAAAAACACCCTCATTTATAGAAGTTCTACCTCAATTAGACTGTGTATATTTTTGTCTAACGGGTGAGATATCCTTCTCTATCCAGATTTGCATAGAAAAAACGTAAGAATGCTGGAGAATTGCTTTCTTCTCCCATATGACTGATAAGCTGTTATCAGGCAATTATATCATTCTGGTCTTGAAGAACGACATAGCATGCGCATCTTATTAACCGGTGGTTGTGGGTTTATCGGGTCTGCCGTTATTCGCCACATCATACACAATACCTCACATTCTGTCCTGAATGTTGACTGCATGACTTATGCAGCTTCTCCTGAGACAGTTGAAGACGCCCCAGAGAGCGAACGCTATACGTTCTCACAGACCAACATCATAGATACACCTGCGCTGGAAAAGCTGTTCAACAGTTTTAAACCAGATGCAGTTATGCATCTGGCGGCGGAAAGCCATGTTGATCGCTCCATTGATGGGCCGGGCGTCTTTATCCAGACAAATGTGGTGGGCACATACTCCATGCTGGAGGCCGCCCGCAAATACTGGATGACTCTGGATAAGGAAGCGCAAGAAGCCTTCCGCTTTCATCATATCTCCACGGATGAGGTTTTTGGTGCACTCGGCCCCAATGATCCGCCGTTTACCGAAACAACGCCGTATGATCCACGCAGCCCGTATTCAGCCAGCAAGGCATCTTCCGATCATCTGGTTCGGGCTTGGTATCATACCTTCGGGCTGCCCACTTTTGTCACCAACACGACAAATAACTACGGCATCTGGCATTTTCCTGAAAAACTGATCCCGCTTATCACCATTAACGCCATTGAGGGCAAAGAACTGCCCGTATATGGCAAAGGTGACAATGTGCGTGATTGGCTGTTTGTGGAAGACCACGCAGAAGCTCTGGTGAAAGCCGTTGAAACGGGTAAACCTGGTGAAACCTACGCTATTGGCGCCCGCCAGCCGCGCACCAATCTGGAAGTTGTGCAGACAATCTGCCGCATTCTGGATGAACTCTCTCCAGATGCCGCAGGCCCACATGAACGGCTGATCCGTTATGTAACAGATCGCCCCGGCCATGATTTCCGTTACGAAATTGATCCTTCCCACGCAGAAAAAGCGTTGGACTGGAAAGCCAAGCATAATTTTGAAACCGGCATCCGCCGCACTGTCCAGTGGTATCTGGACAACCGCGCGTGGTGGGAAAGCATTCGCGCCCGCCGCTATACTGGCCAGAGACTGGGAACCACTGCTCCATGATTCAAAAACCTGCTACTCCTACCCCCATGAAGGGCATTCTGCTGGCTGGCGGATCTGGCACGCGGCTTTACCCCATGACACTGGCAGCCAGCAAACAGTTGCTGCCAGTTTATGATAAACCAATGGTCTATTATCCGCTTTCCACGCTTATGCTGGCAGGTATCAAGGATATCATGATCATCAGCACCCCGCTGGATCTGCCGCAGTTTAAGCGCCTGCTAGGAGATGGCTCTCAGTTTGGTGTAAACTTTGAATACCGTGTCCAGCCTTCACCAGATGGTATTCCGCAGGCCTTCCTGATTGCTGAAGACTGGCTACAGGATGCACCTTGCGCATTGGCTCTAGGTGACAACCTGATCTTTGCCGATCACCTCAGCGCTTCCTTGCAAAAAGCGGCGGCACGCCCACAAGGCGCTACTGTTTTTGCTTATCAGGTACGTGACCCCGAACGTTATGGGGTTGTTTCTTTTGATGAAACAGACCGTGCGCTTGATATTGTGGAAAAGCCCACCAACCCACCTTCAAACTGGGCAGTAACTGGCCTGTATTTCTATGATAACCGTGTGTTGGATTTTGCCAAAAAGGTAAAACCTTCCGCACGTGGTGAGTTGGAAATTACAGATCTAAACCGTTTTTACCTGGAAGAAGGCAACCTGCAAGTTGAGCGTCTGGGCCGTGGTTGCGCCTGGTTGGATGCGGGTATTCCCGATAGCCTGCTAGAAGCCAGCCAGTTTGTGCACACCATTCAGGCACGTCAGGGCATGCTTGTCGGTTCTCCTGCAGAAGTGGCCTTCCGTATGGGGTATATTTCTGCCGATCATCTTAAAGAACATGCCAAACGCATGGGTAAAACAGAACTGGGCCGGGTATTGTTCAACCTAGCTTCATCTGAAGGTGCAGGCCACTAAGGCCTGCTTTTTCCTTTCCCCTATAGCAACGCAGGAGTTTCCCGCGCATGAAATCCGAACGCCTTGCCATTCCCGATGTTATTCTGATTACGCCACCACGCTTTGGCGACAATCGTGGGTTCTTTTCAGAAACCTACAATATCGAACGCATGCGCGAAGCAGGCATTACGGAACCTTTCGTGCAGGATAACCAGAGCCTTTCCCGCCAGAAAGGCGTTATCCGTGGCCTGCATTGCCAGCTTGATCCGTTTGCACAGGGCAAACTGGTACGTTGCACCCGCGGTGCCATTTGGGATGTTGCCGTAGATGCGCGCACAGGCTCCCCTACTTATGGCAAATGGGTTGCGGCTGAACTTTCTGAAGAAAATTGGTCTCAGCTCTGGATTCCACCTGGCTTTCTTCACGGCTTTTGCACCCTGACTGAAAATGCAGAAGTGCAATACAAATGCACGGCTCTTTACAGCAAAGCATCTGAACGCGCCGTTATCTGGAACAGTGCGGAACTCGGGATTGAGTGGCCCGTTAAGGCTGAGGATGCCGTATTGTCTGAAAAAGACTTGCTGGCCCCAGAATTTTCAGCAGCCAAGGGATGGTTTCAGTATACGGGGAAAGAAGGCTAAGCATGAGCATTCTGTCTGAAACTGGCGGCCCTGTTCTGGTAACTGGCGGAAAAGGCCAACTGGCAACATCTCTGGTAAATCTTGGTGGCCCGCGCATCCGTTGCGTCGGCCGTCCTGATTTTGATTTTGACCGCCCTGAAACACTTAAAGCTACGCTAGACGCCATCAAACCGGTTGCTGTGGTAAACGCCGCAGCATGGACGGCTGTTGATCTGGCAGAAAGTGAACCTGAAGCCGCAGCTCGTGCCAATACAACAGGGCCAGAACTGCTGGCCCGCCTGTGTGCAGAACGCGGCATACCTTTTATCCATGTTTCTACAGATTATGTTTTTGCTGGAGACAAAGGCGCACCTTATGTGGAAACAGACCCTGTTTCTCCACAGACTGTTTACGGCAGCACCAAAGCTGAAGGTGAACAGCGCATTCTGGCGGCTGATCCGCGTAGCATCATTCTGCGCACCTCTTGGGTTTATTCAGCGCACGGGAAAAACTTTGTGCGCACAATGCTGAATGTTGGCGCCAAAAACCCAGCCTTGAAGGTTGTGGGGGATCAACGCGGCAACCCAACCTGTTCCGATGATCTGGCGCAGGCTATTCTTTCCATTCTGGCCACTATTGAAAAAACCGGCTGGAAAGATGAATACGCAGGCATTTACCATGCTTGTGGCACGGGTGAGACAACGTGGCATGGTCTGGCCGAAGCCGCGCTACAAAAAGCGGCTGAATATGGCCAAGCCAAACCCACCATTACAGCCATTCGCACAGAAGATTGGCCAACCCCTGCCAAGCGCCCAGCTGATTCCCGCATGGATAACAGCAAACTCGCGCACGTATTTGGTATTCAAATGCCGCAATGGCAGGAAAGCGTGAACAAGGTGGTACACCAAATCTTCACCACACCTTCCTGACACCTCTCTGGGGAAACAGGCGGCCCCAGAAGGTTATTTCAATCAATACCGCCTGACAAAATACAGAAGTGAACAGTCAGGTGCAGACACCAAACGTGCAACACGGGATGGATCTTCCCCAATCTCAGGAAACCGTTCCTGTTGCCGTTTTACTTTCTGTTTACAATGGTGCTGCATTTTTAAATGATCTGCTAACATCTCTTAAACAGCAAACGCATACAAACTGGGTTCTGCTGTGGCGAGATGATGGATCTACAGATGCAAGTATCGCATGCATGCATCAGTTTACCATTGATGTCGGCCATCAACGTTGCAGACAAATTACGTCTTCCCCTGCGCATGTGGGGGTTGTACTTTCTTACGCAACACTTCTGAAAGATGTGCCCGCGGGCTTTTTTGTTGCCTTCTGTGATCAGGATGATGTCTGGTTTCCGCATAAACTGGAACGTGGGCTCACAGCGCTAACCACCACCCAAAAACCTGCGCTTTATTGCTCACGCCAACGCTTAACAGACACCAAGCTGCGCCCAATCAGCATTTCACCGCAGTTACCGCCAAACCCATGTTTTCAAATGGCATTAACGCAGAATATTGCCACAGGCTGCACCATTATGCTTGCCCCCGCGGCGGTCTCCCTCTTGCAAGGCAGCTTTCCACCGCCAAATCATATTCTGCATGATTGGTGGGCTTATCTGGTTGTAACTGGCGCAGATGGCACAGTTATTACAGACAATCAGCCCACACTATTTTATCGCCAGCATGATAATAATGCCGTGGGTGCACCTGCCTTATTTACGCAACGGGCATTAGCCGCCCTTCGGCGCGGGCCTTGGCAGTTTATGTCTATCTTTCGGGATAATCTGGCCTATCTTGGCAAGCAAACTTACCTTTCAGCAAACAACCGCCATTTTTTAGATGCATTACAGAGAGTGCTATCACAATCAGGTATAATAGGAAGATGGCACAGATGGCAGATGCTACAGCACTCCCCCAAACTGCGTAGATATACTTGGCCGGAACAAATTATTTTCAGGCTGTGGTTTCTGCTGGGCTGAATAATATCTCGTAGTTTTGAGATTGGCTTTGCGCTTTTCCATTACCGATAGCGTGCAAACAAAACATTATGAGCAAGATAATGTGCTCAACACCTGCATTTTCTTTACACCTTCCTTAACAAAACCACGTTCCAGTGCTTCTGCTATAAAGCTGTTCACGATAGATTACCGCTACTGCTAAAACCGAATCATTCTCATCAATCACCCGCAAACATTTTTCTGGCATGCTGGAAACGTGTTTCGGCTTCTGGAGTCAGGATCAACACCCTTGGCGCGCATAAGCCCTACGCAATCCGATCATTATCCCCCATCCTCACACAAAAGCACGTTGCGTTTGCGCCTGGAGGAAGGTGGTGGGCTTGCGCTATGCGTTCTGGCCTGCGCTTTATTGGCTGCACTTGTCAGCTATAATCCCAATGATCCATCCTTCAACACAGCAACAGGCCAGCCGCCTACCAACCTGTTAGGCATAAGCGGGGCCTTTTTTGCCGATACGCTGTTGCAGGGCGTGGGGTTGGCAGCCATTCTGCCCGCGTTAATTCTGATTGCATGGGGCTGGCGGTTTATGAGCCACCGGCTACTGGGCCACGAATCATGGCCTGTATTTGCCATGCGTGTTGTAGCTATTCTGTGCCTGTTACCAGTTTCTGGCGCGTTGCTATCTGCTATTCCTCTGCTCTTCACTGCCCTGCCCGCCATTAACTGGCCAACCCAAGCGGGTGTTGGCGGGGGCATTGGCCATTCCATTGCCCAAACATCCATTGCCGCTGGTATGGCGGCCATTGGTCCGGCTGGTGGTATGGTGCTGTGGCTGCTTGGGTTGCTACTGGCTTTTCTGCTTATGGCTTTAGCAACAGGCCTGCGGCGGGAGGAATGGTTTGCCATCTGGCGGGTAACACTTACGTTGCTGCGCTTGCCGGGCAAGCTTGGGGTGCGCTTTGTGCGTTACTATGCCAGCCGCAAACCCCAGACCGATGCCTATACTCCCACGGAAACAGCCGATCTTTATAAAAACCGACCTCAAGCTTCCTCACAGTCTCTCTTTGCTCATGATGAACCAGAGGTAGAAGAAGTTTCCCACGCGGCACCAATATCTACGCCCGCATCTGCTGGCACAGCCTTGGTTTTGCATAATGAAGAAGACAGCAAAAAACCTGCGGTTTCTTCTTCCATGGAATTAGCACATCATATGCCAGCCCCTGCGCCTGCTGCTACGCCGGCTCCAGTCGTCACACAAGCGCCCCCTCCGCCTCTGCAACCCGTTGCAGAAAAAGCGGCTAAATCGGGTATTCTGGGGCGTCTGTTTTCTGGAAGTGCAAATCAGGAAGGCAGCACCAACCCTACGGCCCGTGCAGGCGCCACTGTGCGTAAAGGTGGATGGGAACTCCCACCTCTCAGCCTTCTCAAACCGGCCCCGAGCAATACACGCACAGGCCCTTCCCCAGAAGCGCTTCACGCAACAGCACGACTTCTAGAACAGGTGCTGGCCGATTATGGTGTGCAGGGCAAAATTGTAGGCATGAGCGCAGGGCCCGTTGTTACGCTCTATGAACTGGAACCAGCACCGGGCATTCGTTCTGCCCGTATTATTGGTCTTTCAGATGATGTGGCACGCTCTCTTTCTGTGTTGAGTGTGCGTATTGCCACGGTGCCGGGCCGTAACGTGATGGGCATTGAAGTGCCTAATCAAACGCGTGAAACGGTTTACCTTTCTGAGCTGCTCAACCAGCCCACATGGCGGGATGATCCGGGGCAGCTTCCTCTGGCTCTGGGCAAAGATATTGCTGGTGAACCAACATTCAGTGATCTGGCGCGTATGCCTCACCTACTGGTGGCTGGCACCACAGGTTCGGGTAAATCTGTTGGTGTGAACGCCATGATTCTTTCGCTGCTTTATCGGCTTTCCCCTGATGAATGCCGCCTGATCATGATTGACCCTAAGGTGCTGGAACTCTCCATCTATGATGGCATTCCACATTTGCTTACCCCGGTGGTGACAGAGCCGCCGAAAGCCGTGAACGCCCTTAAATGGGTTGTGCGCGAAATGGACCGCCGTTACCGCACCATGGCGCATATGCAGGTGCGGAATATTGCGGGCTATAATGCCCGTGCAGCAGAAGCCCGTGCCGATGGTGAAGTGGTTGTGCGCCGCGTGCAGACAGGGTTTGACCCCGAAACCGGAAACCCGGTTTTTGAGGAACAATCTGTTACGCTAGACCCCATGCCCTATATCGTCGTGATTATTGACGAAATGGCTGACCTGATGATGACGGCCGGGAAAGAAATTGATGCCTGCGTGCAGCGTCTGGCCCAAAAAGCGCGTGCTGCTGGTATTCACGTTATTATGGCCACGCAGCGTCCCTCTGTGGATGTAATTACCGGCACTATTAAGGCCAACTTCCCCACCCGTATTTCCTTTCAGGTTATCAGCAAGTTTGATAGCCGCACCATCTTGGGCGAGCAGGGGGCTGAACAGCTATTGGGCCAAGGTGATATGCTGTTCATGCAAGGTGGCGGCCGCATTACCCGCGTGCACGGCCCATTTGTGGCCGATAGTGAAGTGGAACAGGTTGTTAACTTCCTGAAAGAACAGGGAGAACCCGTTTACGATGATGACGTGTTGGCAGAACCCGTGGATGAAACAGCATCCTCCAATAGTGGTTCTGGCCGTTCTGGCGGCGGTGATAACGGCGAATCCGAAATGTATGATGAAGCTGTTTCCATTGTAACCGCTGAAGGCAAAGCCTCTACCTCCTTCATTCAGCGCAAGCTTTCCATTGGCTATAATCGTGCAGCCAAGTTGATTGAGCAGATGGAAAAAGACGGCATTATCAGCCAAGCCGACCGTGTTGGCCGCCGCAAGGTGTTGGTTGGCGCTAATCGGGAGGATTAAACATTCCTCCTTCTTCGCCACCCATCCTCTATCAGAATCATCATCTGGTTATTTTGAATAAACCGGCAGGCCTGCCCGTTCATGCAGGCCCTGCTGGTGGGCCAAGTGTTGAAGACTGGTTTCCGCTTCTTTCTCGCCGCAAGGATGGGCCATGGCTGGCGCATAGGCTGGATACAGATACATCAGGGTGCTTGGCCATTGCCTTACGCAAGCAACCCCTTCTGGCCTTGCAACAAGCCTTTGCCACCAAAACAGCACAGAAAATCTATTGGGCCGTTGTACAAACCGGCCCACAGGCAAACACTGGCCGCATAGACCTGCCACTTGAAAAACAATCCTCTAAAAAAGGCTGGCAGATGGTTGCATCTCCTTCTGGCACGCATGCCGCCACAAAATGGAAAGTTCTTGGCCGAAGCAAGGGGGTGTGCTGGCTGGAGCTTACCCTTGAAACAGGACGCACACATCAGGCCCGCGTACATTGTGCCGCCATGGGCTGGCCTATTATAGGTGATCCTCTTTATGGCACGCCGCACTCTGAAGGATTGCACCTTCTGGCCAGAAGTTTAACCCTGCCACTTTCTCCCCCCATTACAGCGGTTGCACCGCCCCGCCCCGGCATGGCGCCAGCTTTGCAAGCTTGCGGATGGAAACCTAACGAGGAAGCCAAACTTTAAGCGCCCCAAAAGATGGAAGTTTATTTTCTTTTATGCAGCCACGTTTTTACAATGTCCTCATGTAAAAGCTGCCGTTTTTTTCGGATAATTTCTGCATCAAATTTTTGGGCCTGTTTACTACCTGCAACAGACATCTGGCTGCGCTTTTGCGGATTATTCATCAAACCACGCAAAACATTCGCTAAAGCCGGAACATCATCCGGGTTAGCATATACCCCGGTATTTCCGACCACTTCTGGCAGACCACCACGAGAGGAAGCGACCACAGCCGCACCCATTCCCATAGCTTCCAGGGCTACCATGCCAAAAGGTTCTGGCCAACGGCTAGGTATGACAACAATAGCTGCCCGCCCCATAGCATCCAACACTTTATGATGGGGTTGATACCCGGCCATCGCCACATGGGCTGCCTGTGCTTGCACACGCAACTGCTTTAAAAAAGGCGTTTGCGGAGAATCCGGGCCGAACCTGTCTGCACCAATAATTTCAGCACGCCATACAGGATGGGAGGGTAATATTTCAGCACAAGCTGCTACAAAGGAATCCACACCTTTATCGGCAACAACACGGCCCGCAAACAGCAATAGATTCTCGCGCTTTTGAGAAACTTCAGGCAAAGCTGAAAAGTCCAGACAATTGGGCAGCACATACACATCCGCAGCAGGTACTGAACTTTTAAAGCGCTTTTGCACCCATTCAGATACGGCAACCACCGCCACGTTGCGTGCTAGCGTTTCTCGTTCTGCTGCTGTGCGCGCCTTCTTCATGCCGCACGGATCATTATGCAGCACTAAAGAAACAGGAAGATGAGGGAAACGCTTGCGCAGCCCCAGTGCAATATCTGGCCGGTTATGAACCTCAACGAGTTCTGGCTGAAGCTGCCGAATTTTTCTGGCTACTCCGGCTATATATCGGCCAATCCGCCCCCACGGATACAAAATGGAAGGAACGGGCTGGAAAGCCACATCCTGAAAACTTGGAACAGATAGAGGTGACCCTACAACAGTTTCACCTTCTAAGGCTGTGCGATGCACCAGTAACGCAATGGCCCCAGCCTGTTGCGGTGCAAATCTTTCTCGGGGGGGTAAAACTGTTAAAACCCGTAAGGCACGCGCCATTTTACCCCTCCGGTATCATACATTCTGTGGGGCACACTGTAGAACGTCACACCGTATCAGGGGATGGATTCATACATATCCAACTGCCACTCTGCCGGTTCATCTGCCGCCTCTTTATACCATTCCCGCATCAGCGGGTGCTGTCGCACGGCTTCCATATAAGCACGGGAAACATCGGATAGCCCTGTAACGTCATAGGACAGGAATCGGCAGACAATCGGGGCAAACATGGCATCTGCATTTCCAAAAGATGCACCAAACAGATACGGGCCATTAGCCCCATAACGGGCTCTGGCATCTGTCCAGATGGCATCAATTCGGGCGATATCCTTTAACACATCTTCCGCTAAAGGCTCTGCCAGCGGACGAGAATCTCGCCCCAGATTCATCGGCAGAGCAGAACGCACGCCACGGAATCCGGAATGCATTTCTGCTGATATGGAGCGTGCGATCGCACGTTCGCACCGTTCAGACGGCCATAGTGCAGGCTGGTGTTCTGCGCAGTATTCCGCAATGGAAAGCGAATCCCACACAACAGCGCCTTCATGCTCCAAATACGGCACACACCCGTTGGGAGACAGTGTTTTAAGCACTGTGGTTTTGCCACCACCTGCTAGCGGCACAACATCTATATCCACATTCAGTTGTGCCAGCTTTACCATCAGCCAGCCCCGCAAAGACCACGAAGAATACCGCTGCGTACCAATAACAAGCCGACCATCAGCCATCATTCGTGCCCTTTACCCCAAAATTATGCTGGAACAGTTTCTTCCATACGGCGGATAAACCCACCCCCCAGAATACGCGTGCCCTGATAGAATACACAGGCTTGCCCAGGGGCGGGCATGGCTGGTTCTTCCAGATACACCATAGCCCCCTCCGGCGTAGGCACCACGCGGGCGGCCCGAGGCTCTTCCCGCGCGCGCATCTGCACGCGGCAAAACAAACCTTCTGGGGGGGCATCTACCAGCCAGTTCACATTCCGCACGGAAAGGGCCGTAACAAAAGATTTTTCCCGCGGGCCAATAATCACACGCCTGCGGCCCGGTTCTACACCAACCACCATCTGGCGTTCGCCATTCAGGCGCGCGGCATTCCCCAGCCTTTTGCTTTGGCCTACAGTAAACCGCATAACACCTTCGTGCTGGCCGACAATCTGCCCCTGCTGATCCACAATTTCACCCGGACCAGCCATTTCGGGGTGCATTTTTTCAACCAGATCCACGTAGGAGCCATCGCTTACAAAGCATAGATCCTGGCTATCTGGTTTGCCCGCAACAACCAGACCAAAACGCTCGGCTTCTTTTCTAACGGCAGCCTTATCTGGCATATCGCCTAGCGGAAAGCGCAGAAACTCAAGCTGATCCCGCGTGGTAGCAAACAGGAACCAGCTCTGATCCCGGTCTTCATCACACGGGCGGTGCAGTTCTGCGCCCTCTGGCCCTTCTACACGACGAACGTAATGGCCTGTTGCCATAGCATCTGCGCCAATTTCACGCGCAAGGCCCAACAGATCCGTAAACTTTACACCCTGATTGCACGCCACACAGGGCACTGGCGTTTCACCCGATGCATAGGCATCTGCAAAACGCTCTATAACGCTATCCTTAAAACGGCGTTCCGCATCAATCACGTAATGCGGAAAGCCCAGAAGGTCTGCCACTGCACGGGCATCCCGAATATCCTGCCCCGCGCAGCACGCACCTTTTTTTGCAGCCCCACGCGAATCGTAAAGCTGCAAGGTAGCACCCACAACTTCATGCCCTTCCTCCAGAAGGCGAGCAGCTACAACAGAGCTATCCACCCCACCAGACATGGCAACAAGTATACGCATGAGCGCTATATCCTTTTTAAAACGGCTTCAGGCCTTGCTGGGCAGGCGTACAACCAAACCATCCAGTGCATCTGTCATGACAATCTGACAGCCCAAGCGAGATGTTTTTTCCAGCCCAAAAGCCAGATCCAGCATATCTTCTTCATCATCTGTAGGGGCTGCCAGCTTGGGGGCCCAAGTTGGATCTACAATCACATGGCACGTTGCACAGGCCAGAGAACCCTCACACGCGCCTTCAAGATCAATGCCATGCTTGTGGGCAATTTCCAGCACGGAAAGGCCAACCGGCGCATCCACTTTGTGTTCGGTTCCGTCCTGTTCAACAAATGTCATCTGGGGCATTGGTTTTCCATCCTGCCAAAGGCTGTTTCATTGCGGCATGTAGGGTTATGGCGCTTCTGTTGGGTTGCACTTGGTAACTTACGTTACGCTTCGCACCCGCAAGACAGCCTGCGCCAAATTTTCTGCCGCGCGTTCTGCTTCGGCGGCTGAGGTAAAACGTCCGGGAGACAGACGCAAGCTTCTTCCCGCTTCTTCCCTACGCAATCCCATTGCTTCCAGCACATAAGATGGGGCGAGTTCTGCCGAAGAACAGGCCGATCCCAAAGAAACAGCAAGATCTGGCATAACCGCCACAACATCCAAAGCCGAAACGCCTACGGGCAAGCGCAGGTTAAAAATACCCGGCAAACGTGGGGCTGCAACGGCATTAACCTCACACCCCGGCAAAACAGCATTCAGTTTGTTTAGAAAAACGCGTTGCAACATGGATAAATGCTCAAAGCCAGCATCCATCTCCTGCTTTACAATCTGGCAGGCTTCTCCAAACGCAGCCACAAGAAAACCGGGCACGGTGCCAGAGCGCACGCCACGTTCCTGCCCTCCGCCAGAAAACAGAGGCACCAGACGGACACGTGGCCGACGCCGCACAAACAATGCTCCAGCACCTTTTGGGCCATACAGTTTGTGGCTGGAAACAGAAGCCAAAGCCAAACCCCATGCCCGCACATCTACAGGAATTTTCCCCGCGGCTTGCGCCAGATCAGAATGCAGTAAAGCTCCTGCTTCATTCACTAAAGCGCTAAGAACCGGCATGTCTTGCAGCACGCCTGTTTCATTATTCGCCGCCATAATGGAAACAAGTGCTGTGGGCACTTTTAGCGCCTCTTGTAGCACAGATGGATCAAGCAGGCCGTTAGCATCTACTGGCAGCACAACAGGTTCAAACCCTTCCTGCGCCAGATTTCTCACGCTTTCCAAAACACATTTGTGCTCTGTTGCGACAGTTATAACGCGCTTACGCGGGCTACCCTGTGCAGCCAGATGGCGTACAGCCCCTTTAATGGCCAAATTATTGGCTTCTGTAGCACCCGATGTAAAAATGATTTCCTTGGCATCAGCCCCTATCAAGCTGGCAACCTGATTACGCGCATGTGCTACTCTGTCTGCCGCACGCATACCCGCTTCGTGCGTTGTGCTGTGTGGGTTACCATTTTCATGATCCAGAACATCCAGCAGCACTTGGCGCACCCGCAGATCACACGGTGTGGTGGCTGCATGATCAAAATAAATAGAAGATGCCATGATCGAAATTACACCAGAGAATCCATGAGCCCAATAGCTGCCGGGCTTTGCGCCATACGGGTATAAGATTCGATAAAGCGAGCAACATCTTGCTCTGTCACATTCCACGGCAAAGAAACGCGTAAGGCCTGCCCTGCCAAGTCATCCGCCCCCATAGCTTCCAACACGTGTGAAAACGCTACTTTACCCGAAGAACAGGCCGAGCCAGCCGAAACACAAATACCATCCAGATCTAGACGCATCAGTTGCGCCTGCGCCCGCCTGCCCGGCAATGCCAAAGAAACAGTATTGTTCAGGCGCGGCACATCTGCCCCAAATACTTTGGCGCCTGCGGCCACTGCCGCCTGCTCAATACTATTCCGCAACGGGGCTAGATCTCGCGGCTGCTCCAGCGCCGCACCTAAAGCTGCGGCCAGGCCCGCAATAGCCGGTAGCGGAGGCGTGCCACCACGACGGCCCTGCTCCTGCCCTCCGCCCTCAAATATTGGCAACACACGTGCTGGGGCTGGCCCGCGCAACAACAAGGCCCCCGCCCCTTTTGGTCCACCCATTTTGTGGCCTGAACACGCAAGGCTATCGATTCCGCTTTTCTCAACAGATAACGGCAAGCGCCCGGCTGCCTGCACCGCATCTACATGCAAATGCGCCCCATACTTCCGGCACAGCAAAACCACATCATCAATCGGGTGCAGCACGCCTGTTTCATTATTCGCCAGCATCAAACACACAAAAGCAGGTGTTTCATCCTGCGCCAGCACCTGTTCCAGCTTATCTAACCGTACCTGACCATTGGCATCCACATCTAACCACGCCACGTGTGCATCTTCTGGTGCACCCTTGCGAACAGCATCATGCTCCGTGCGCCCTATCAGGAACCTGCGGCCTTGGCCGAGTCCCCTCATGGCCAGCACATTCGCTTCTGTACCGCCTGATGTGAAAATACAGTTCAGCGGCGCTACATCCAGATAACGTGCAACCGTATTACGGGCTTGTTCCAGCAAAGCGCGAGCCTTACGGCCAGCCCGATGCACGGAAGATGGATTCCCTGTTAAATCAGCAGCTTCCAGCAAGGCTTCACGCGCTTGGGGGCGCAAAGGCTCTGTTGCATTAGCGTCCAGATAAACCACATCTGAACCACTGCTGTTTTTTTCTGTTTTGCTTGTCATGATGCCCCAAATCAGATCGCCTGCCACACAGACATGCCATACCCAAAAGGGCGAAAAACAGCCATTATAACGATTTATGTGGAAATCTTGGTCGCACAGCCGCTATAGAAAGCCGCATGGTCAACACCACGAGGTGCAGCATGCCTAATCACGCTGGGAGAAAAACCTTCCCCCACGCATTACGATCTCCACGGAATCTTGGTGCATGATTATGCCTGTGTCTTCTCCAAGGTCAACGGCAGAAAACACCTTCTGCTATTTTCTCTACACAGCAGAGACACCATATACCTAAAGAACCTTTCCTTTCCATTTCCTCCCCACAAACGGAAAGGAAAGGTGTGTTGAACATTTAACTGCGTGGCTTCTGCCCCGCATGGCCTGATTAGGAACGTGGCATCGTTTTTAGCCAGACCTGTTTACAGAACCCGGAAACGTCATGCCCACGGACGTTTTCCATGATCAAGCGGAACCCGAATGCCAGAGGTTATGTTTGCCGGCCCTGATGGTCGTCTTGAAGGGCGCTATCACCATTCAAACGAGCCCAACGCCCCGCTTGCCCTCGTGCTGCACCCCCACCCGCTGCACGGCGGCACCATGAACAACCGCATTACCTATGCGCTGTATCGCACGTTCGAAAAGATGGGCTTTTCCGTCATGCGTTACAACTCGCGCGGGGTTGGCCGTTCTCAGGGGCGGTTTGATGGCGGTATTGGCGAAATTTCAGATGCCGCCGCAGCGCTGGACTGGATGCAGATGGTTAACCCCAACGCCAGTGGTCTGTGGATTGCAGGTTATTCTTTTGGTGCTTTTGTTGGCATGCAATTGCTGATGCGCCGCCCAGAAATTACCGGCTGGATCAGCATTGCACCACCTGCAGCGCATTATGATTTCGGCTTTCTGGCACCATGCCCCTGCGGTGGCCTGATGATTGCTGGCGGCAAGGATGATATGGCCCCAGAACCTGCCATTCATAAACTGGTAGATAAGCTGAACACCCAAAAAGGTGTAACAGTTGATTACCGCGTTTTCCCCGAAGCGGATCATATCTTTGCCAAACAGGTAGATAAGATTACCAACGCGGTGGAAGACCACGTAACCAAGGCCATGGCGCACCATAATATGCCTTTGGCGGCGGACTAAAAACCGCTTTACTGCTGCCAGCCATTTTTATGGGCTGGCAGCAGATATATTTCCTTAAAAAATATCAGTCTTTTCGGCGCGGGTGTGCCAGCTCTCGTACAACACCATGCAACGTGCGCAGTTCCTGCTCTGTTACCTCACCGCGTGTAAAAAAGTGGCGTAGGTTGCGCACCATACCGGGCCGTTTCTGCTCATTACGCAGAAAACCGCAGCTATCTAGCTCACGCTCCAGATGTTGCAGAAAGTTTTCCAACTCCCCTTTGGTGGCCACATGGGTCTCATTCGTCATGAGTTCATGCGGGGGGGTCTGATCCTCTGCCATCCACCATTCATAAGCCATGATCATGACGGCCTGCGCCAGATTAAGCGACATGAAAGCCGGATTAAGCGGATAGCGAATCAGTGCATCTGCCCGCGCCATATCTTCATTATCAAGGCCAGCACGTTCGGGGCCAAACATCAGGCCAACTTTTAACCCGCGCCCTGTTGCCGCACGCAATTCCGCTGCACCACCACGGGCCGTTAAAACTGGCTTGATGATATGCCGAGGCCGTGGGCACGTTGCATACACATGGTGCAAGTCTGCCACGGCATCATCCACACTCTCATGCACCGTTGCAGCTTCCAGAATCCGATCTGCCCCGGAGGAAGCACGCCATGCGCGCTCTTGCGGCCATCCATCCCTTGGGCTGACAAGCCGCAAATGGAAAAGGCCCCCATTAGCCATGGCGCGCGCTGTGGTGCCAATATTTTCCGCCATCTGCGGACGCACCAAAATAACAACTGGCGTATTGCCTATTGGCTCCAGAGGTGCACCTCCGTCCCGCCCGGTCATGCGCGCCTCCAGCTTGTGCCGTCTTTGGTATCTTCCAGCACAATGCCCTGAGCCTGAAGCTGATCACGTAGCGCATCGGCCTTTGCAAAATCCCGCGCTTTGCGAGCCGCCAGACGTTCGTTGATCAGGGCTTCAATCGCGGCATCTTCATCAGATGCATCACCTTTAAACCACTGCTCCGGGTCACCCTGTAAAAGCCCCAGCATGCCTGCACCCGCTTTAAGCGCGCCTGCGGCTTGCCTGTCTCCTGCCAAAGCTTGCGCTGCAAGAGCGTGCAGCTCCGCAATAGCCTTGGGTGTATTAAGATCATCTGCCAGAGCTTGCAAAACGCCCTCTGGCACATCTGTTTTTGGCACCGGCCCCGCAGCAAGCGCACGGTAGAACCGATCCAGCGTTTTACGCGCTTCCTGCAAACCGGCCTGCGTATAATTGAGCGTAGAGCGATAATGCGCCCCCAACAGCAGCAACCGCAGAGCTTCTGCCGGGGCTTGGGCCAGCACATCCCGAATGGTCAGAAAATTGCCCAAAGACTTGGACATTTTCTCGCCCTCAACCAGCAGCATGGCATTGTGCACCCAATAATTGGCAAACTTGCCATGTGGGAAGCAACACATGCTCTGGGCACGTTCGTTTTCATGGTGCGGGAACAGAAGGTCTGATCCGCCACCATGAATATCAAAGCTATCCCCCAAATAGCGATGTGACATAGCCGAGCATTCAATATGCCACCCCGGCCGCCCACGGCCCCAAGGGCTATCCCACCCCGGCTGGTCTGCATCCGATGGTTTCCACAGCACAAAATCACCCGGTGCTTTTTTGTAGGGAGCCACCTCTACACGTGCGCCAGCTTCAAGATCTTCCGGGTTGCGGCCAGAAAGTGCGCCGTAGGATGGAAAGGAGCCAACCGAAAACAGCACATGCCCTTCGGCCTCATACGCGTGACCGTTTTTAATCAACCGCGCAATCATGGCCTGCATTTCACCAATATTATGTGTGGCGCGCGGCTCTATATCCGGCGGCAGCACATTCATGGATGCTAAATCTTGATGGAATTCTTCTGTCGTGCGCTGGGTAAGAGAACCAATATCCTCCCCATTCGCACGGGCACGGGCGGTAATTTTGTCATCAACATCCGTGATGTTCCGCACAAATGTCACACGCGGGTAAACATGCCGTAGCAAACGCACCAGCACATCTGCCGTCAACATAGCCCGCAAATTGCCAATATGGGCCAAGTCATACACTGTTGGTCCACAATAATAGACTTTTACGTGTGCCGGATCGATAGGCGTAAACGGCACCGTGGCACGGCTTTGGCTATCGTGCAGGGATAGAACTGGATGAGGAGGAAGATGAGAGTGCGGCATGCAGCCTAGATGCGCCAGCAGCGGTTTGGATGCAATATCCTGCCGCCTCAAAAAACCTTCCATCAACGTAAAAACAGGTCTTGACGACAGGGGGTAGTTTCAGCTTAATTCTGCCCCTGCGCAAGACGCATGAGTGCCCTTATAGCTCAGTGGTAGAGCAACCGCCTTGTAAGCGGTAGGTCGTGGGTTCAAATCCTACTGGGGGCACCACTTTTTCTTCCCCATTGAAAACTTGGCGTTTAGTGGCAGGCGGTCGATTTACGCGGCCACCCATCCATCCTGCTTAAGGGCTACACCTGCCAGATATAGGCTGCCACAAATCAGCACTCTTGCATGTGGCTGTGGATTCTGGGCAACCAGCGCATCCAACGCCTCAACCAGCGTTGGCCCAACCTGAGCCTTTCCGCCAGAAGCTTCTACAATAGCTTCCACCGGCAATGCCAAATGCTGCTGAGGCTCACAAATAGCCCACACGCTAGATGCAAATGGCAATACAGGGTGCAAAAACCCTGTTGCATCTTTGGTCTGTTTCATGCCCACCAGCACATGCAGGGGCTGATCTTTCCAGTGCGCCAGTTCCTGCGCCAAAGCATTGCCTGCACCGGGATTATGGCCACCATCCAACCAGAGTTCCCAGCCCTTAGGCAGATGAGAAGCCAATGCGCCATGAAGCTGTTGCATGCGTGCAGGCCAGTTTACACGGCCAATGCCCTGCCACGCCTGCTCCGGCACATGCAGGCCGGAAACGCGCAATGCCTCTACAGCAAGCCCCACATTTTCAACCTGCCACGGCCCAACCAACGCTGGCTGAGGCAATGTGAGTTCTCCGGCCCTGTCTGTAAATGTCAGCCTAGCCGTGCCCGACTCCGCACCATTTTGCGAAAAAACTGACCATTCAGCCCCACGACGATAAAGCGGAGCCCCTACCTTTTCGGCCTGCGCTTGCAGAACTTTCATAACCGCTTCTGGCTGCTTGCCCGTTACAGCAGGCACACCCGGCTTGAAAATACCGGCTTTTTCTCCGGCAATAGCTTCCAACGTGTCCCCCAAAAATGCCTCGTGATCGCGCGAGACGGAGGTAACAATACATGCCACAGGTTTACGCAGCACATTGGTGGCATCACACCGGCCACCAAGCCCCACTTCGATAATAGCCAGATCTGCCGGATGGCGAGAAAAAAGCAGAAAGCCAGCCGCTGTCAGAACTTCAAATACGGTAATGGGCGCACCAGCATTCACCCGCTCGATTTCTTCCAGCGTGGCAACCAGTTCCGATTCGCTAACAAGTTTACCGGCAATACGAAACCGTTCTGTAACATCCACCAGATGTGGGGATGTCATCACATGCACACGCCAGCCTGCGGCCTCACCAATCGCACGCAGAGTTGCGCATGTGCTGCCCTTCCCGTTTGTGCCTGCAACATGGATAACGGGGGGCAGCTTTTCTTCCGGGTGCCCCAGCTTTGCTAGCAGCGCCTCTAACCGCCCAAGGGAAAGATCAATCAGAGCTGGATACAGGTTATTCAACCGCTCCAACACCGCGCCAGTCCGGCCCGTAAATTCTGCTGTTGGGCCAGAGGCTGCTACTTTTGTCATGGAAAAATTACTCTGCGGCGGCGGGAGCCGGTGCTTCTGGGCGCGGCGGCGGTGCTTTTACATCAGCCGGTGCATGCATCAGCAACCCGATCACGCGGGCCAATGTTGCGGGCACATCCTTACGTGGCACCACCATGTCCAACATACCGTGATCCAACAGGTATTCAGACCGCTGAAAACCTTCTGGCAGCTTTTCGCGCACTGTATCCTGAATAACGCGAGGGCCAGCAAAACCGATTAGCGCATTGGGTTCGGCCATCTGCACATCGCCCAACATGGCAAAGGAAGCCGTAACCCCACCTGTGGTTGGATTGGTCAGCACCACAATATAAGGCAACCCGGCTTCTTTAAGCATTTCAACGGCTACGGTGGTGCGCGGCATCTGCATTAGGCTGATAACGCCTTCCTGCATACGTGCGCCGCCAGAAGCCGTAAATATAACCAGAGGGGCTTTTTGCAGAATAGCCAAGCGTGCAGCGGCCACAAAGCGCTCACCAAACGCAGCCCCCATGGTGCCTGCCATAAATTCAAACGCCATCACACCTACAACAGCCTGATGGCCACCAATGGTGCCGTGGGCCACAATAAGCGATTCATCCAGATGGCTTTTTGCGCGCGCATCTTTAAGACGATCTGTATATTTTTTTTGATCGCGGAACCCAAGCGGATCAACCGGAGCAGATGGCAGTTCGATACGGGTGAAGTCCCCGTTATCAAATGTCCATTTCAGACGGTCTATAACCGGTGCACGCATATGATGCCCACAATGGGGGCACACATTCAATGCCTTGTGCAGCTCTTTGGTCAGAATCATCTGGCTGCATGAGTCACAGGTCGTCCACAGATTATCCGGCACATCCCGACGCAGCAGGCCGCGAATTTTGGGACGAACATATTCGGTGATCCAGCTCATTTTGAACCCTGTGACTGCACAATACAAATTGCAGGGACAAATATAATATGGCCCAGCACGCGTTGCATTACGCTGGCTGAAGCTATCTGCCAAGTTTTATGAGAACTTACAGGCTATATGCCCCTGCGGAAACTAAGCCTGAAGCTTGTAATTCACCCCCAAGCTTCAGGCCATAACTGAGGCTCTAATTACAGAGCGCCTTCCACCCATGCCTTCAACTGGCTTTTGGGCAGGGCACCCACTTTTTTATCTACAACCTTGCCATCACGCACCAGCATAAGGGTAGGAATGCTACGCACCTGATACGCATTGGGGGTTTCTGGATTGTCATCAATATTTACCTTGGCGACAGTCACCTTACCGGCAAGTTCCTTGCCAATTTCTTCCAGTGCTGGGCCAATCATCTTGCACGGACCGCACCATTCTGCCCAGAAATCTACCAGCACAAGGCCAGATGCCTTGAGAACATCTTTATCAAAGCTGGAATCGCTGACAGCAAGCGTGTGTTCACTCATTTTCTGGTTCCTTAAAATCTCCGGCACGCGCCTGCATGCCGTGAACTGCCTTTACCAATACAGGGTAACAAGTTGAAACGGCTTCCTACCCAACTCTTCCTAACACTTAAGGTTGCGCTTGCTGTGGTCAAGATACAGCCGTAGGCAAAATGCCGGGGGCGTGTTTATCCAACACCGCATCTGGCAGAACATCTGCACGTGGCATTTCTGTCCAAACCAAAACGCAAACCACTGGCCGATCTGGCCATATGCCCTGCAGAAGGGCACGATAAGCCGCCATCTGTCGGAGATATAGAACAGGTGTATCCTGCACCCTACGGGGAGCATGGCGGCCAGTTTTAAAATCACACACCAACACTTTGTTTGGCAGCACACGCAAACGATCCACCTGCCCCACAATAACCTGCCCGTTAGCCACACCGGCCAAGCGCTGCTCCGCCCGTGCAGTAGGATCAAACAAATCAACCAGTTCCGGCAGCCTCAAAACCGCAATAACCTGTTGTGCAAGCACAGTGGCTTCATGCGATGACAAACCACTTGCTGGCCGTGCCAACCACTGATGCGCCATAGCGGGTTGCTGTTCTACCGGGCAATTTGGCAAAAACTGCAACAAAGAATGTACCAGATTACCACGCCGAAAAGCTGCCTCACGCGCCTTGGCGGGTGTAACAGCAGCAATATCCAGTGGCGAACGCACAGGTGGTAACGGCCCAAGCATGGTATCATCTGGTTTACTTGGCGCCAATGGCCGCGCTAGTGGGCTTTCAGCTTCTGGCAAAATAGGTTTCCATAACGGAGCAGTTCCCATCCACAATGGCAACGAAGTTACGTTCATACGGTTGTCAACAGAACTCGGGCGGGACTTTTGGGGATGAGGCTGTTCCTGCTGCGTTTCTTCTAGAAGCAGCATAGGGCCAGACCATCCTCCTTCCTGAAAATCTACTTCTGTTGCACCTGCTTTTTCAAAACCAACCCGGCATCTTTCGTACCAACTTTCTGCGGGCACATTGCGCCCTGGCTTCCATCCACACACAACCAACCGATCTGCTGCACGGGTAAGTGCCACGTAAAGCAGTCGATTATATTCCTCCACCACACGGCCCCGCATAACGTCCTTAAGGCTTCTCGTTAAACCGACAGACAAAGCATTACGCGGCACATACAAAGGCACATCTACATTTTGCGTTTTATCATGCGCCCAAAACAATCTGTCCTCAAAACGCGGAAGGCCAACTGTATCCGGCAAAATCACCAAACGAGCCTGCAACCCCTTAGAACCATGAGCTGTCATGATTCTTACAGAATCTCCCCCCGCTTCAGCTTCCCGCTTCACAGTTTCTTCTGAATGACGCATCCAATGCAGAAAACCTTGTAAAGAAGGCGGATGCTGATCCTGATATCTTATTGCTGCAGAAAGTAATTCATCAATTGGTTCTGCTGCTTCCGGACCCAATCGTGCAAGAAACCGTGCACGTGCTCCACCCGGCCCCAGTGCAGCAGAAAGAAGCTCATAAGGCGTAAGATAATCTACCTGCCTGAACAAACCATTCAGAAAATTCCACGCTTGTTTCCAATCTGATTGTTCTGTGTGGCGCTCTCGAAGTGCTGACCATAACGGTTCTCCTTTTTCACGCACCGTAGCCAAAGCCATCAAACTATCATCCGATACACCACCGAGCGGAGATGTGAGCACACACGCTAATGTTAAATCATCTTGCGGCAACAAAAGTGCTGCACATAATGAAAGCATATCCTGTACAGCAAGATGCTCGGCTAATCCCGTACGCACAAGCGTAACCACTGGAATATTATGGCCTTTCAACGCACGCACCAACATCCCCACAAAGGGAGAGCGACGCGGCACAAGAACCAGAACATCTCCTGCTGTTAAAGGATTTTTCCCAGATAAAGATTTTTTATTTAACTGCCGGAAGATATACCCTGCCACAGCATCTGCCAATTTTTGGCGTGAGCTCTGCCGTGTGGCATTTCCTTGTGCTGGTTCCCACGGGCTAATACTATCTTCTTCATCTTCAGTCTCAACCAATGGCCATAACTCTACACGCCCCCCTTCGCCAGGGCGTGCCGTAATATGCTCCATAATTTGCCCAGGTTCTTCAACAACCCCCTTGGCTGCATCAGATTCTGCAAAAACTTCATCAACCAGTTTAAGAACGGGCGCAGTTGATCTAAAGGAAACCGTGAGGTCTGGTTCACGCCACAATAAATGCGCATCCTGAACACGCTTTTTGAACTTCTGACGCCATTCTCGAAAAGAATCTGGATCTGCACCCTGAAACCCGTAAATGGACTGCTTATAATCCCCTACAGCAAAAATAGTCCGCGGCGGTTCCTCTTCACTTCGTCCACCAAGGCCAGCAAAAAATTCTTCTGTAAGATCGCCCGCTATACGCCATTGTTCAGGAGAGGTATCCTGCACCTCATCCAGCAACAAATGGTCTATACCTCCATCCAACTTATACATGACCCAAGCGGCGCCAGGCTCTCGCAAAAGTCCCAATGCACGTTGAATAAGATCATCATACTCAATTTGACCATGTCGTGCTTTTTGCGTTGTATAAAGGCTAGAAACATCTGCTGCCATTTTAAGCAATGCGCTTCCCATTTCTGCCAATTTTCGTGCACGCAGTTGCTCTTCCACTCTGGATATACGCTCACCCTCTTTTTGAATATAGAGCGCAATATCAGAATATTTTTCAGAAAGTTTTTTAGAAATTAAACCAGCAGAGCGCAGCTTTCCATCTTTTGTAAGAAAACCGCTTTGCCACACAGACCATTGCCTTGCCCGCTCAGAGGCAGGCAAGGCAAGCCAATCTAAAAGAGAAAAAGCATTTCTTTTAATTGCTTCCGACCCCTCCTTAGAAAGAATCTGAAACCCCTCTCTTAAATTCTGTTCTTCTGGAAAATCAGAGCATAATTTTTCAAGAAATTCAGAGGTGCTCCCATGTAATATATCAGGTGATAATCCTAGAATCTGGCATAATATAGCCTCAGCCTTATGAGGGGCTTCTACAATGAGTTTTAGCAAAGACGCTGATCTCTCATCTTTTCTTAAAACCCCGGCAATAAAAATAAAATCTCCAAGAGAGATCTGACCTGCCAGTGGAGAAATAACACCTTCTTTTTGCTGCCCTAAAATGGCTTCTACGCACGATTGCAAAGCCAGGGATGCATCTGTTTCTTCCATAACTGTAAAATGCGGATTCATGGAAGCTTCCAGAGGGAAGCGCCGCAACAGAGATTGGCAAAACGCATGGATTGTTCCAATGCGCATACCCCCAGGAAGATCAAGCACCTCTGCAAATAATGCACGCGCACGCCTGCGTGTTTCATCTGTGCAGGGAACGTACAACCCTGCCAACTCTTTATCTAATTCCTCATCCAACAATGTTACCCAACGGCCAAGACGCTTTTGCAAACGAATGGACATTTCCGCTGCGGCTGCCTTAGTAAAGGTTAAGCATAAAATACGGGCAGGTGAACTTCCGGGCTGGATAGAACCATCTTCTGCCAAACGCGGCAGCATCAAGCGCAAAAGGCGGTCAATCAGCAGTTTTGTTTTACCACTTCCCGCAGAAGCTGAAACAAAAACCGAAGCCGAAGGATCCGAGGCCAGAGCTTGCTGCGCGTTCGCCTGAGAAATAGCTTTTTGTAAAGCTTTCTGTGCAGATATGCTCATTCCTCATCCTCCTTACGGGCTGAATTCCACTCAGGCACACGCGCCAGACGTGCATAATCGGCAAAGCGCGGCTCTCTGCCCGGATGGGGATGAGAAAGATAAGGTTGATCTGGTTGATCGTATGCTGCCACCCGCAATAGCAAATTTTCCCAAGTTTGTTCGGCCAGATCGGTAAGGCTGAGTGCTTCACGGGTCTTCACAACCACCTCCTCTCCCGGATCAGCACCACCCGTTAGGCGCCAATAAATAAGATCTGATATTTCTCTTGAATGTTCGGGAACCTCTTTAAAACCACCCCGAATAATCATAGCAGCCTCAAGCGGAAGCTGCGGGCTCCAACCGGCCCAAACATCTTTGGCAGAGGGTAATGTGCCCGTTTTATAATCCTGCACAATCACATGCCCATCAGCATTCAATTCTATACGGTCTGCCCGACCAACAATGTCAAACTTACCACCTGGAGCATCCATAATGCTCACACGCCCACGAATTTCTGTCAGAATAGCGCGCGGCACACCGTGTTCACTACGTCGTTTTTCTTCAGCCTGCACCACCCATCGGGCAATACGTGTTAATCTGGGCGCCCACCATGCACGCAATGCTGGGCGCAAAACATGTTCCTGTAAACTTGCAGAAAATAAATCGCATAATTTCTTTTCTGCATTCTCTGGCCATGCCACAGCATAAGCTTTTACCCAGCGCTCCAACGCCTTATGCACAATCATACCATAGTCAGATGCATCGGCTGCTTCTTCCAACTCTGGCAAGACTTCAAGGCGCAAAATGTGTTTTGCGTAAATAGCGTAAGGATCTCTTATCCAAGTTTCTATTTCTGTCACACTCAAACGACGTGGCCGCAATGCAACAGGGGGCATGGGTTGCGGTGGTGCAACAGGTGTTGCTGGCCCTAATGGCTGATCCAACTTATTCAACCAAACTAAAGCAGGGTGATTAGGAATATACCCATTACGGCCAGCCAAAAAAGCATCAAGCCGCGTAAGCCATCTGGCCGGAACAACAGGTGCACCTTCTCTCCGCCGTGCGCTGGAAAGAATAACTGTATCTGCGGCGGCTGCGCTTGCAAAAAAATCGTGCGCGGCCTGCCCTACTGCCTGCTCTGGAGATGGAAGCCCCATTCTTTGCCGCATAGGCCGGCTCATCCATGGGCCAGCATCTACTACGGGCGGCCACACACCTTCAGAAAGCCCGCCCAGAATAACTGTTTCTGCTGTTTGCAAGCGTGATTCAAACAAACCCCAGATTAAAACACGTGGATGTAAAGATTTGGGGTCTCCACCTCGGCGCATGGCAACGCGTTCAGGAGCAAGAACTGCTGTTAACAAGCCATCCAAAACAACAGGCGGTTGAGGCGGTAAAACCTCTGATGCTAACATCAACTCTGTTAACTGGCTGGCAAGCATATTGCCTTCTTCACCACGCCATAAACGCTCTGATGCGCTTTCTTCATCAGTTGCAACCAAACGCTCTACTGTTGCAATTAATGCAGCAAGTAAGTCTGGCACAGGCGCGCAATGCTGCTCTAAATCTTGCGCTGTCTGCACGCTTGCTTCTACCGCATCCAGCTCCCATCCAAGAACCGGTTCCAGACAAAAAGCTAAACGCTGCATGAAAACAGACAATGCTACCGGACCAAAAGGCCTATCCGCCGTAATACCGCCTTCCAGCTTAGCTTTTGCTCTTTCATTAAGGTTTTCTAAAGCATTATTCACAACCCGACATAAAGCTGCAAACCCAGGAGGAGGTGCTGGACCACGCAAAATAGCACGTTCCAAAAGGCGTGCTGTTGCACGGCAGACACCTGATGAAAAACCACATGCAACCAAAGGATGTTTTAAAACACTCAAAAGAGAAACTGGCGAAAATCTGCTATCCACCATTTGAGCAACAAGACGTAATAAAACAGCCGCAGGTGTATCCACCAAGGATGAGCCTGCACTGTCATCCGCCAGCACACCCCAGCGTGCCAGTTCCGTTGCCACACGTGCAGCCAATACTCTATCTGGCGTTACAAGGGCGACGCGATGCATTGGTTTTTCGATCGCCTCACGCATGATCATGCTGATTGCAACAGCTTCTTCCTGCTGATCCGCTGCATCTAGCCTGTAAACATTTTCTAACTCAGCACCACCCGGATGAGACCAATCATCCAAAGCTTCAGCCGGAAGAAGAACGCGCGCAAGAATGGCAGCTCGTCCTGCTCCTTTTCCTGTGCCTTCCCAAATTTGAACTTTATTTCGTGTGATTTCTAAATTTTTTAGTAAAGCACTTAACCCAGCTTGGGGGTGACTATCTGGCAAAGAAAGAAAGGTTTCCTCTGCCATCATCATATCCAATCCTGGCAATACAACCTTACCTGCAGGACATTCCAGAACGGCTTGCAACACCTTTACTGTAGGCTGCATAACATGTGTAAACCCGGCCGCCCATATAGGTGTACTATCACCCTGTTGCGCGAGTTTACGCCATAAATCCGCCTGTGCTTCAAGCAACGCAACCTGTCTGGCCACAGGGTTCATAACCCCGTTTTCCCTTAGCCACTCTGGCCATGCCTGTGTTACAATTTCTAGAAATCTTAAAATAATTTGCCAATGTTCTGCAAAGTTTTCTTGCACAGCTTCTGGCAAACGTTCTGCCAGATTAACGCCAGACCACTCGGCTTCATCCATTAAATCTGCCAGAGCTTTTGCCAAAGGCCATGCCTGATCCAGTGTTGGCCGTGTGCCAAATGCTTTATCTGCCTGCAAAACCAGCCGCGCCAATACAGCTAACCTTGTCATACTGGCAACAGCCGGGGGCAAGTCCAATGCCAGTTCACCGCCTATGCCAGCGGACAATCCCAGTTCAGCTTCATCCAGCGCACCGATAGGCACAATGCGTGGCAGCAATACACTCTGCCCATCCATATGGCGCAAAAAAGCTTCTGTTAATGCACGTGCAGCACGTCTGCCGGGCAATACAATAATGCCTTCACCTATAGCTTCTACATCATGATTTGCAGATTCGATCCAACGTATGGCGAGTTGATCAAGGAAAGGAAGGTGTGCGGGAATTGTTGCAAGTTTCATGCGCCAATCCCATAGCCAGCCATATCTCTCTTTTTCAATCTTTCTTCCCATCCTGATAATCTGGCTTGGCGCTGCCCATCAGCCAGAACATGTATTTCAAGATTCAAGGCATCTTCAGGCAACAAGTCTTCCAGTTTTTGGGGCCATTCAACCAGCACCACACCTTCTCGTGCCTCATCCCATCCGAGCTCCTCAAGCTCATCTGGGCCACCCAATCTCCAGAGGTCAAAATGAGACACAATGCATAAAGGAGATTCGTAAGATTGCACTAAAGTATAGGTCGGGCTTGGCACCTCTAGGTTGGGCTCTTGGCAAAATGCCCGCAAAAAAGCACGTGCGAAAAGGCTTTTCCCAGCCCCTAGCGGCCCAGAAAGTAAAATAGCATCCCCTGCTTGCGCATATTCTGCCAGCTTTGTGGCCAGTTTTATTGTTGCATCTTCATCTTGCAGAATCATTTCTCTGGCCATCTTACTCTTCTCCGTTCATTGCCCAGCCATTTGCTGTAAATCACAACAATGAGAGGTTTTTTGTTACGTCAGTTTCGATATCACAAAGAAGTGTAGCTTAAGCTAAGCAAACAAATATTTTCTACATTCCATTGTTTATAAATAACTTTCTTGAAATTTTACGAATAAAATCTAACATTTTTTATCATTTTCTTAATCTTTACTCATTATTATGTTCCTTTCGACATGCATAAAATGCATGATTGATACGCGCTTAAGAGAAGCTCTGAACGAAATATTGTTTGTTTCTTTTTGAAACACGTATAGGTTCAGAGAATCAAAATGCAACCATAGAGTGCATTTTGATTCTCTGAACCATAATGAGGTTCCACCATGCGTATTTTGCTTTTAGAAAATAATTGCACCTCCAGCCGGGCCATATTTTCGGCATTAACAAAAGCCTCTTTTTCGGTGGATATGGTTCAGTGTGATCAGGAAGTTATAGAATTACTCAGAAACTATGATTATGGCCTTGCCATTCTTCACCTGCAACATCCTGATATTCATGGGTATGACATTCTCAGCACGTTACGATCTTTAAAACTCACAACACCTGTTATCGTTATCTCACCAGTTAATAATCCTGAGGTGAAAACCAAAGCTTTTACCGTGGGCGCTGACGATTATCTAACAGATCCTTTTGATTCAACTGAACTTACAGCGCGCATTCAAGCCATTTTACGGCGGGTTCACGGCTATGCTCACCCCATTGTCCACATTGGCAACCTTACAGTTAACTTCAACAGTCATGCCGTAACGGTCAACAACCAGCCTGTTCACCTTACCGGAAAAGAATTTGCCATTCTTGAACTCCTTGTATTGCGCAAAGGCATTGCTCAAACCAAGGAAACCTTCCTCAATCATCTTTATGGAGGACGGGATGAACCGGATATAAAAATTATAGATGTTTTTATCTGCAAACTTCGCAAAAAACTTCAGACTGCAGGTGTAGGAAATCTTATTTCTACGGTATGGGGCAAAGGTTATATTCTGAATGACCCACAAGCACCTAAAGCGTGTGTATCTATGCCTACACTCAGCAAACCCATGGAACAATCTCAATCAGTATCTTCCCGGCATGCTTCCCACCCTCAGCATGTTGCGGAGAATAGTGCCTAAATTACCAAAATATATTTGAATTATAATGTATTTTGGTAATTTATAAGAATAAAATACACTCGATTGTTGCTGTGCAAAATGAAGCATGGTTGTTCAAACATGCTCCAAATTTTGACATGCACATTCTAGGGAAAAGAATTTTCAAAAACTCCTTTCCCTATAGTGTATTTTACGCAGGAACACGCACCTGCTCAAGCACATCGCACATCTGATCAACAACCTCATCAACCAGATTTGCGTCTTCTGCTTCTGCCATCACTCGTACCAAAGGTTCTGTACCGCTTTTACGCAGCACCAAACGCCCTCGGCCAGCTAATTTGCGCTCTACATCAGCCTGACGACTTTTTACTTCATCCACATCAAGCGGGCAGACACCTTTGTATCGAACGTTTTTTAGCTTTTGGGGAAACGGTTGAAACAACCGGCAAACTTCACTAGCTGGGCGACCATCCTGCACAAGCACCGCCAGAATCTGCAAAGCGGCAATCAGCCCATCTCCTGTTGTTGCAAAATCTGTCAGCACCATATGGCCAGACTGTTCACCGCCTATATTCGCTTGCCGTTCCAACATACGTTCTACAACGTAGCGATCCCCCACTGCCGTACGTTCCAGATTTAAGCCCAGATTTTCAAGAAACCGTTCCAGCCCCATATTGGACATAACGGTTGCCACAACAGCCTTGCCTACCAAGCGCCCTTCACGCGCCCAAGACTGGGCAATCAGAGCGAGAATCTGGTCACCATCAATCAGGCGGCCAGTTTCATCTGCAATCAGCACACGGTCTGCATCTCCATCCAGGGCAATACCCAAATCCGCCTTATGTTTTACAACTGCGGCGCATAGGGCTTCAGGATGTGTTGAACCACATTTTTCATTAATGTTTACGCCGTTAGGTTCACAACCTATCCGGATAACTTCTGCGCCCAGCTCCCACAATGCGGTTGGCGCAACCCGATAGGCAGAGCCATTGGCACAATCAATAACAATCTTCATGCCATCCAGCCGCAATTTACGCGGGAAGGATGCTTTGGCACTTTCTATATACCGACCAGCAGCATCATTCAGCCGAGAAGCTCGGCCAATATGTTCTGGCGTTGCCAGATATGCGGTAAGGTCTTTTTCCATCAGGGCTTCAATTTCGCTTTCATCCTGATCAGAAAGCTTAAAGCCATCTGGGCCAAATAGTTTGATGCCGTTATCCCCAAAAGGATTATGAGAGGCAGAAATCATAACACCCAGATCTGCTCTAAGAGAGCGCGTGAGCATGGCAATCGCAGGTGTTGGGAGCGGACCAACCAGCGTGACATCCATGCCGGCAGACAAAAAGCCCGAAACCATGGCGCTTTCGATCATATATCCAGAAAGCCGCGTATCCTTCCCCAACAGAACGCTATGCCGGTGATCCCCCGCTTAAAATGCAACCCCGCAGCTTGCCCCAGCTTTTGGGCAATTTCCACCGTCATCGGTGCAACGTTAGCAGTGCCACGAATACCGTCTGTTCCGAAAAAACGCTTCATTCTGCTCATTCCATTCTGTCCGCCTCAGACAGAAAAAGCCCATCCTGCATAAAGAACGGAACTGCCTTCTTGCGGTTTTCTTTTATTTCCTAAAACGGTTTCAGGCTGGAAGAAACCTTGTTCAGCCCGGAAACTTACTTTTTTAGCTCTGATATATTTCTCGCCATACGTTTACAGCCTGCATCATGCCTTTAACATCATGCACGCGCAAAACCGTGCTACCCAAAGCCATAGCAGGAAAAGATGCTGCCTGCGTTCCGGCATCACGCAAATGTGGCGTAGTTTCTCCCGTAAGGTTTCCAATCATCCGCTTGCGGGACACACCAAATACAACCCGGCAGCCCAAATTGGTCAGAAGCAGAATATGCCGCAATAATTGCTTATTCTGTTCAAAGTTTTTTGCAAAACCAAACCCCGGATCTACCATAATCCGATGTCGTGCAATGCCTCCTTTCACGGCAACCTCAATCCGTTGTGCGAGTTCACGCACCACGTCTATACTCACATCTTCGTACACAGCATGTTCTGCCATGGTTTGAGGTGTGCCGCGCATATGCATCAGCACAACACCACAATCTTGTACAGCCAGAAGCGGCAAAGCTGCCGCATCATGCACAAGAGCTGTCACATCATTGATAATATGCGCCCCAGCCGCCAAAGCTTGCTGCATGACATAACTATTCCGCGTATCTACAGAAACAGCCACGCTTGGCAATTCTGCCTTTAAAGCCACAAGAACCGGGCCAATACGCTTCCATTCTTCTACTGGTGTAACTGTAGCTGAACCGGGCCGTGTACTTTCTCCCCCTATGTCCAGCACGGTTGCGCCAGCGCGCACCATTTCATGCGCTTTTAAAATTGCCTCATCAGCGCTTGCCAGTTTACCGCCATCGCTAAAGCTATCTGGCGTGATATTCAGGATACCCATAATCTGGAGACCTGCTGGTAATCCAACTGATGGTACAGAACGTGTTATCCGCTCAAGTTCCAGCGCCCATTCCTGCGGTACTTTCTGAACAGGCATCAAGCCGATTGTCTGGTATCCCTCTATCAAACGCACATACGTAAATGCCACCGGGCCACCGCATAAAGGTAAAGCATCACCCTGCTTGATAGCTGCTTGCGCTATGTTGCCATAGACAAGCCCCAAAGGTTCAACCAGCCGTACATACGTCATCTTATCTGCCTATCCCAAACAAAAAGAGGCGGCATTTCTGCCGCCTCTTTCCACTCTACATCTTTATTAGAAAGTTAGCTTGGCTGAGGCACAGGAGCTGGGCCCCCGTTTTCATTTTGCGGTTTATCCGAACCCTGCGCATCTGACCCACCAACCTGAGGCACAGAAGAACGCCTGTTAACTGGCCCGCTTTCTTCCTCTTCCTTACGTTCGATAGGCTGCCCCCGCATGATCTGACGGATTTCTTCACCGCTGAGGGTTTCATATTCCAGCAGGGCTTCTGCCAGACGGCGCAGTTCATCAATATGATCATGCAGATAGTTCCGAGCCTGCACATAGGCTTCATCTACAAGCCGGCGAACTTCCTCATCAATCTCACGGGCTGTTTCTTCCGAGAAGTTGCGAGAGGCCCCAGCAAAGAAACCACCATTCTGATCATCATCTGCGTAGGCAATCATGCCCAGCTTGTCACTCATACCCCATTCGGTCACCATGCTGCGGGCCACGCGGGTTGCCATTTTAATGTCACCCATTGCGCCGTTGCAGACGTTATCCTTACCGTAGATAACTTCCTCCGCAACACGGCCACCCATAGCCACTACAAGATGCGCAAATGCGTTTTTCTTGCTCATGGACAGGCGATCATCTTCTGGCAGACGCATCACCATACCCAGTGCACGACCACGCGGGATAATGGTTGCCTTATGAATGGGCTCACTTTCCGGAACCAGAACAGCCGTAATAGCATGCCCTGCCTCATGGTAAGCTGTGCGCCGCTTTTCATCATCGCTCATAACAAGGGAGCGACGTTCAACACCCATCAGCACCTTGTCTTTGGCATCTTCAAACTCACGCATGGAAACAGTGCGACGCCCCAGACGTGCAGCAGATAGCGCGGCTTCGTTTACCAGATTGGCAAGATCAGCACCGGAGAAACCAGGGGTACCACGTGCAATAATGCGTGGGTCCACATCGGATGCCAGTGGCACTTTGCGCATATGCACACGCAGAATTTTCTCACGGCCAGACACGTCAGGATTTGGCACTACAACCTGACGGTCGAAACGACCGGGGCGCAGCAATGCCGGGTCAAGCACATCTGGACGGTTGGTGGCGGCAATCAGGATCACGCCTTCATTGCTTTCAAAACCATCCATCTCAACCAGCATCTGGTTCAGTGTCTGCTCGCGCTCATCATTGCCGCCACCCATACCTGCACCACGATGGCGACCAACGGCATCAATTTCATCAATGAAGATAATGCAAGGAGCTGATTTTTTACCCTGTTCGAACATGTCACGCACACGGGATGCACCAACACCTACGAACATTTCCACAAAGTCGGAACCAGAGATGGTAAAGAACGGTACATTGGCTTCACCTGCAATGGCGCGGGCCAACAGGGTTTTACCAGTGCCCGGCGGCCCCACAAGCAGCACGCCTTTGGGAATTTTACCGCCCAAGCGCGTAAACTTCTGTGGGTCTTTCAGAAAATCCACGATTTCCTGAAGTTCCCCTTTAGCTTCATCAATCCCGGCTACATCATCAAACGTGACGCGACCATGCTTTTCTGTCAGCATTTTGGCGCGGGATTTACCAAAGCCCATAGCCCGGCCACCAGCGCCCTGCATCTGCCGCATCATAAACAGCCATGCAGCCACCAGCAGAATAATGGGCAAGGAATTCAGGAAGTAACGCAGCAGCGGGCTACCTTCCTGCTCCAGCGGCTTGGCCACAACTTCCACCCCTTTGCCCACCATGCGGGTGACAAGGGAAGGATCAAGCGGCGCATAGGTTTCAAAAGCCGTGCCATCAGTCAGCGTGCCGGAAATATTGTGATTTTGCATCACAACAGACCGAACATGCCCTGTATCCACATCAGCAATGAAGTCCGAATACGCCAGTTGCTGTGCAGCGTGCTGCGTGCTCCCCGGCTGGAACATGTTCACAAGCAACAGCAGCAGCAGGATAATGCTGACCCACAGCGCCAGATTGCGGCCTAAATTGTTCATCTTGCCCGTATATCCATACCTAGTGCGAGAATGCCGGAAGAGTCTTTATCTGACCGGCTGCCGCAGAAAAAAGCAACCTCTCCCTTTATTAAATGGGAGGCCACCTGCGTATTCCTAGTCTGCGAGCCGCACATATTTTAAGAATCTTGTGCAACTGCACCATACACGCTGCTGCTGGTAACCGAAACCATAGGGCGAAAAATGAACTCTGCCCCATGCAAATCGGGCTCATCTTCCCCTACCCAGCCCAAATGCGGTACAGCAACGCGTTTGCCTGCACGCCACAATGCAGGAAGAACAGCACAAAACCTTGCTTGCTGCCCATTACGCATTTTGCGCGCCAGCCCATACCCTGCCGCTGCAACCATCAGCCCTTCTTTCTGAACTGATGTAGGAAGGCGCAACACAAACCGGTTGTCCCATACTGTGCCATTTTCTGCCTGCATGGCAGAAGCCATTGCAGCTTCTTCGCGCATCAGAGCCCATTGCTGTTCATGCCGGAACAGCCGCGTTCCAGCTAACGTGGCTTCTGCTGCCATATCTTTCAAGCGCGCCACAGCAGATTGAGAGGGCGGATATTCAGCCCCACCAATACTGCGGATAAGAGCCGCAAGCACATCAACATCTGGCAACTCCGACCCCAGAATGGCCCATCCTTCCGGTCGCATCACAATATGCTGCGCAAGCTGCGCGGCACGTTCACGTTCCCTGCACATCCGAAATTGGCCGGATTGCATGCCGAGTTGCCAAAAATGCGCACGTTGATCGTTTTTTTGCAGCAAGTAGCGCAAACGCACACGCTCAGCGCGCTGATCTTGATTGGAGGGATCATCCACCCATTCAACATGCGCTTGCCGTAAAGTATTCCGCAGTGCCTGCCGAGAAAACCCAAGCATGGGACGAATAAGACGAATATCCGGCCGCACAGTTATCCAACCCATACCGGCCAGTCCTTCTGGCCCACTGCTGGAGTTTTGACGCATCCAGACTGTTTCAGCCAGATCATCCGCCTGATGTCCCAGCAAAAGATCTGTGCATCCATGTTCCTGGCAAGCAGCTATCAGGCGCGCATAACGGGCCTCTCTGGCTCTGTGCGCCATGGCCGAGCCCTTTTTGAGATCTGTAAGCACTAACAACTGCGCTGGAATATTCATTGCCTGTAGCCGGGCAAGAGTCTGATGCGCTTCCAACCCAGATTCAGGCCGCAAACCGTGATCCACAACCAAAGCCAGCAGGTTTTTCCGCCAAAAAGAGGCCAACCACGCAAGACATAAGCTATCGCCGCCGCCAGAAACAGCCATAGCAACAGGAGGACAATCGGATTGATCAGGAAAAAACGGCCCTAACTGGGCCATACATTGCGCAAAACAAACCGGAGAAACGGGTTGATCGGAAAAAACATCACGCCCAAAAAATACAGGAGCAGACATTTTTCCCGATACCACGCTAACCGTTATTCGCAGCCGCCTCGTTTGGCATAGACTTCTGCTGCGTGTGCAACACGTGTGGAAGGTGTGGGGAATTCTGTTTTCAGCTTGGAAAGCGCTTCACACGATGCCTTTTTATCCCCCAATGCCAGAAGGGAAGCCGAAACGCCTAACAACGCATCTGGGGCACGCCCACTTTTGGGGGCCTGCCGGTAAGCATCATAATACGCCACGGCAGACTGACGATACTGCTTTTGGCCAGCCAAGGACTGCGCCAGCAGAAATTGTGCATCTACCTTAAAAGCACCTTTGGCATTCTTAAGCGCTGATTCAGCATCAGACTGCGCTTCTGCATAATCTTTTTTCTGCAAAGCGGCCTTCCCGCTGGCAAGCAATCCATCTGGCGTGGTGGGCTTTGCAGTTTCCTTGGCTGTTGCATCTGTTGAGGCTGCAGCAGCCGTAGAAGCACCTGCGCCGCCAGCACTTGCCTGAGCTGCAAACTGATTATCTGCTATCTGCTTGGAAAGGGCCGCTGTTTTCTGTTGCAGTTCATTGGTCAGCTGGTCAATTTCACCACGCATATCGCGCTGCTGCTGCTCTAACGTGCTCACCCGGTCCAGCAACTGGGCAATCAGATCATTCGTGCCTGCGTTTGCAGTATCCCGCGCCCATGCAACTGGCACGCACACACTGCTTATTGCGGTTGCCATTGCCAACGCCACAAGCCCTGTGCGGACATGCCGCGATGCTTTGAAGCAGATTTTCATCAGGTTCTTACCCTTCCACAACATATAGGCAGAAACATCATACCACTTTGTTCTGCAAGACAAGTGCTTACAATACAAAACAGGCCGGGCTTTAACACCCGGCCTGTTTCTGCTCTGTCAGCTTTCAGAAAATTCTGAAATCTTATTTAACAGAGGTAATGGCGTTACGGTTCTGAGCCCATGCATCTTCATCATCACCCAGAGCGGTCGGACGATCTTTACCGTAGGAAATGGTGGAAATACGGGAAGAAGCTACGCCCTTGGCAACCAGGTAATCACGCGCTGCATTGGCGCGGCGCTGGCCCAGAGCAATGTTGTATTCTTCGGTGCCGCGGTCATCGCAGTTACCGGCAACTTCAACATTAACCTGCGGGTATTTTGCCAGCCAGTCAGCCTGCTTCTGCAGGGTGTCCTTGGCATCATCGCGCAGGCCGCTTTTGTTCAGGTCGTAGAAAACGCGGTCACCCACGTTTGCAACCAGATCAGCTTCACTGCCGGGAACGGGGCCGCTGATGGTAGGCTGCGTGGTAGCAGCACCATTGGAGGCACCGGTGTTTGCGTTATCGTGGGCGCAGGCTGACAGCAGGGCAACCATACCAAGCGCGGCAACTACTTTTAGTCTCATGTGTCGGATCCTGAGAATTGGTTCCTTGCGGAACTATTCGGGAGAAAAGAGTTTTAACCTTGTATCTCCGCGTCTTCTTCTGCTCCTCTCCGAACCCTTCGAAGAGCCGACGAATTTTGGAGACCAACTTGCCCTAAGCCATAGCTTATTCTGTGGGTCAAGTTGCATCTCTGTATCTCATACCTGCCATACACTGAGTGAGACGAAAAAGACACACTTCTGCTTATTGGTCTTATACGCCTTTATTGCGGCCAAATTATGGACAGCAAAAACCCCACATCACATTTTTGTGATGTGGGGTTTTCTTCACAAACAGCCGTTTTTTAGCCGTTTAGTGGAGACCATGCTGGATCTGACGCCGCTTCTGGCGTGGGCAGAACGCGGTCATTAAAGCCCGTAATATCCACCATTCCAATGGTAGAACTAAAGCCCGCACCACCTGCACCTGCGCGGCTCTGGCGGCAATATGCCAGCACGCGCCCATTGGGGCAGAAGCTTGGGCTTTCCACCGTAAAGCCCTGCGTCATGATTCGCTCACCAGTGCCATCCGGCGCCATAACACCAAGCGAGAACATACCCCCGGCAATACGGGTAAACGCAATCAGATCCCCACGCGGAGACCACACTGGAGACCCATACGTGCCCTGACCGTAAGAAATGCGGCGTGCACCACCACCGGAAGCCGGCATGATATAAATCTGCGGGCTGCCACCACGATCCGAGTTGAATACGATCTGTGATCCATCCGGGCTAAAGCACGGGCTGGTATCAATAGCCCCAGAAGACGTGATCTGACGGCGCGAGCCAGAGGCCAGATCCACAACATACAGATCAGACCCGCCATTACGGGTGACTGACAGCACAACAGAACGCCCATCTGGTGAGAAACGTGGCGCGAAGGAAATACCTTCAAATTCACCCAGAATCTGCTGACGGCCACTGGTCAAATCAAACAGATAAACCCGAGGGCGGTTGTTAGCATAGGACATGAAGGCAATCTGATCCTTCACTGGGCTAAAGCGCGGTGTCAGGGTCAGCCACTTGCCAGTTGTCAGCATCCGAGCGTTTGCACCGTCCTGATCCATAACGGCCAGACGCGTACGCTGGTGCCCACGTGGGCCAGAACGGGAAATAAAGGCGATCCGGGTATCAAAATACCCTTTTTCACCTAACATCCGCTGGTAAATAACATCGCCAACAATATGGGCAATTCGCCGCCAGTTGGCAGCAGAGGTGGTATAAGCCGTGCCTTGAATCTGCTGATGGCTCAACACATCCCACAAGCGCATTTCCACCCGCACAGAGGAACCACCACCAGAAACGGAACCCGTTACCTGCGCGTGTGCGCCCATGCTTTTGGAAGTCGCAAAATCTGGCGTGCCAGATGTTGTGCTGCCCGGCATAACCTTGAACAAACCTGTATTGTTCAGATCATTCGTCAGCACTTCGGCAATTTTCTCGCCCAAGCCACCGCCAAAATTGGGGATGATGATGGGAATAGGCGCTGTGCGGGCCTGATCAACGGTAATTTCAGCTTCTGGGGCGCTGGCAGCCGCAAATGCGCCAACAGGCATGGCCATAATACCGCCAGCAGCCACACTGGCCCCCAGCAGGCTGCGCCGGCGCAGCGCGCCAACCAGCACATCGGCTTCCTGATCGGAAATAAAGGGGCGGGTACTCATCACCATGTGTTTTTCTCCCTAAGGCCTGCTCAAGGCCTGAATACAAACTTCAGTTGCCGTGGCTGCCCCAGCAGTTCCTTGGGAATTGGCAGCTTGGCACATGTTGGGCTTAGAACAGCGGCCCGAGCTCTTTCAGCCAGCGCACGATACGAAGAATCCGCATTCATACGAGCCTGTGTTTCTGGCGCAAACTGCACAATGCGGGCTTCACCCGTTCCATCTACCGTAACCACCAAATGCGCCACAAAACTGGCATAATCTTTGGCGGCAGTATCTTCTGTGTAGCAGCGCCTTACCGCAGCCCCGATAGCTTTTTGCTGGCCAGCACTCAGGCTGCCCGTAATGTTACTACCCACGGGGAACCACCACCTTTGGGCGAACCGCCAGCAACCGGATTAGCGCGTGCCTTGGGTGCATGCGTCTGCTTCTGATCCGACCGGAACGTATCCAACGTTTCCAGCAGGGAATGAGACTCTGCCTGGCTCTTCTTCGCCTTGTTCGGCTGCGTGATATGAGACGGAACCGCCGCATCCGGCAGGGTATCCGTGGGCTGCGTAATGGGCGAAGGTGGCGCCACACTATTCGTCGGCTGCACCGGAGAAGGTGGAGACGGCGGTGTTTTCACGACCTCAGGAGATGGCTCTTCCGCCTTGGGGGGCAGAGGCACATCTGGCAGCTTTTCAGATTCCGGCACGGGCGGCGGCGGAACAGGCTGTGGCGGCGGAGGTGGCGGCGGGGCCTCCTCATTCGGCACATCCTTCGGAGGCTCTGGCGTTGGCGGAGCTTCCTTTTCTTCCGGCGCAGGCGGTTTGGGTTCAGCCGCAGCCGTTTCTGCCTTGGCGGCAGGGCCGCCTTCCTGTGCATCCGACTGCTCGAACTGCATTTCAATCGTAGGCTGTGGGGGCTCTTCCGGCGGCTTGGGCAGCGGAAGAGTGATCAGCAGCGCCAGCAGAAGCGCGACATGCGCGCCCCCTGACAGATAAAGCGATCGCCGGAGTATAATCTGATCAGACCGGCGTGGCCTTGCCATGGGCATTGTTCGTACCTCTCCACCCTATCGGATGGCTTAATGCCCACTGCTGGCAGGTTGCTGCGCCAGCAGAGCCACATGCGTAAAGCCGCCTTCCGTAATCTGCCCCATAACCTGCATGACCTGCCCGTAATCAATATGGGCATCCCCACGTACAAAAATACGGTGGGATGGATCATTGTTGGAGGCAGCCTTCAACTGGGCCACAAGCTGATCTGCTGTAACGGGGTTGTCCCCCAGATACAGCGTGCCATCAGACTTGATGGAAACGGTAATGGGCTTGCTGTCTGAATTAACCGGGCGCGCATCTGTTTTGGGCAGATCAACATTCACACCGCTGGTCATCATTGGAGATGTCACCATAAAGATGATCAGCAGCACCAACATCACGTCCACCATGGGAGTGACGTTAATTTCGGCCATCGGACGCCTGCGGCGGCGTCCGCTTCCTCCCGACGGCATTGCCATATCTCAGGTCCTCTCTTCGGACTGGCGAGAAAGAATGGCAGCAAACTCGGTACCAAAACCTTCCAGACGATCCTGGAAAAGATCCATGCTGTTGCTGATGACGTTATACGCCACATAAGCTGGAATAGCCGTTAACAGGCCAATAGCCGTTGCAAACAGGGCTTCGGAAATGCCGGGGGCCACAACGCTGAGGTTTGTATTGTGTTCAGCCGCAATGGAGCTGAAGGAATGCATAATCCCCCATACCGTGCCAAACAGGCCAACAAACGGCGCAACAGGTGCAACCGTTGCCAGAAAGATTACCCAGCGGCGCAGGCGGTCCATTTCACGCGTGATGGTAATACCAATAGCGCGGTCAACACGCTCCTTAACGCCACCACGCACCAGATCCACACCGGGAATGCGGGCTGAGCGCCGCCATTCCCCCATAGCTGCGCCAAATACGGCAGACATTGGGTTGGTGGGCTTGGCGCCATCACTTTCATACAGATCATCAAGGCTACCACCAGACCAGAAGCGATCTTCAAACCCTGTGGCTTCACGATTGATGCGACGCAACGTGACAAACTTGTCCAAAATAATTGCCCATACCATCACGCTGCAAATCAGCAGCCCAAGCATGACAATTTTGACAACAAGCGAGGCGTGCATGAACAACGCCCATACTGACAAATCTCCCGCCGCATTTACGCCGAGATTTGCCGCATCAACCGCACGATCCAATAAAGCCTCCTGCCTCTGCACCCCTTACGGGCGATCTGTCTCCGACTCGGTCGAGACACATGCTTTGCCCGACGCTCCTGCTTCTTACTTGGTTCCTCAAAAAAGCAGAAGAGGCGCTTTCATCCCTTTGATGCCAATTTCTGCAACAAATCACGCCATAACGGCGGAAATCGGGCAGGACGGCCATCTGATACTTTCACGCAGGCCAGACCAACTTCAACCTGAGCGCATATATCGTCACCACGCGTGCAAAGCTGATCCAGCCGGCAACTGGCCGCTCTCAAGTCAATCAAACGGGTGGTAACTGTTACAATATCATCCAGTTTCAAGGGCATTTTGTAGGCAAGGCGGGCATCACGCACCACAAAAACGAGCCCATATTCTTCCTGCAAACTGGATGCTGGCATACCCAAGCTCCGAATCGCTTCGGTGCGCGCACGTTCTGCAAACGCAAGATACCGTGCATGGTAAACAATGCCGCCCGCATCTGTATCTTCGTAATAGATTCTGAAATCTATGGAGTGGGTGGTCATTCTTCCCCCTCATCCTCGCCTGCAAGAAAATCCATTTGCTGGTTGCCCCCCGTAGCCGAAGCCGGAGGAGTAAGCCCCAGATGCCGCCAGCCGCGTTCACCAAGAACACGACCGCGGGTGGTACGCAGAACAAGACCTTCCTGGATCAGGTAAGGTTCAATGACATCTTCCAATGTATCGCGCGATTCGGCCAGAGCTGCCGCCAGCGTTTCCACCCCGACAGGGCCACCATGATGATATTCGGCAATCCGGCGCAGATAGCGCCTATCCATGGCATCCAGCCCAAGTGCATCAACCTCTAGCCGCTTGAGAGCCGCATCCGCTACTTCCGTTTCTACAGGCACCCCGACAGGCACGGTTACAGATGCAAAATCCCGCACTCGGCGCAGCAACCGCCCGGCAATACGTGGCGTACCGCGTGAACGACGGGCAATTTCCATTGCGCCACCTTGCGTAAGGGCAAAATCCAGCTTTTCTGCCCCTCGTGCCACAATTTTACACAGTTCTTCCGGCGTATAAAAAACCAGCCGAAGGGGAATACCAAACCTGTCCCGCAATGGCGTGGCCAAAAGGCCTGCGCGCGTGGTAGCTGCCACAAGCGTAAAGGGCGGCAGATCAATACGGACAGACCGCGCAGCCGGGCCCTCACCAATAATCAGATCAAGCTGGAAATCTTCCATCGCAGGATAGAGAATTTCCTCAATAGCGGGCTGAAGGCGATGGATTTCATCAATAAACAGCACATCGCGAGGCTGTAAGTTGGTAAGAATTGCTGCCAGATCACCCGCACGCTGGATAACGGGGCCAGATGTGGCCCGAAAACCCACCCCCAGTTCGCGCGCAACAATCTGGGCCAAGGTTGTTTTACCCAACCCCGGCGGCCCATGCAGCAGAACATGATCTAAGGCATCACCACGCTGTTTGGCGGCCTTGATAAAGATGGAAAGATTTTCCCGACTGGCCTTCTGGCCTGTAAAATCATGCAGAGTTTGCGGGCGAAGTGTGGATTCGCCAACATCTTCCTCCCGCCGTGCTGCATCAATTTCCCGATCAGGCGTAAACTCCGCACTCATCGGGCAAGATCTTTCAGGCTGTCACGAATCACCATATCCAGTGTGGCAACAGCCCCGTGCGTATCCATCACTTTCCGCACCACAGGCGCCGCTTCTGCCCGACGGAAACCCAAGCCTGCCAGCGCCATAAGGGCATCTGCTTCTATGCTGCCCGCAGGGGTTGCCATGGCCGGAATAGTAATACCACCGCTCCCACCACCAGGCATTTTACCAGCTTTATCACGCAGTTCTGTCAGAATCCGCTCTGCCAACCTACCACCCACACCGGGTGCACGCGTAAGGCTGGCTTTATCGGATGTCATCAACGCGGCCACCAACTCTCCCGGTGAAAGGGTGGACAAGATACCAAGAGCAACCTTTGCCCCCACCCCTTGTACACTTGTAAGCAACCGGAACCATTCACGCTCTGCACTTTCCATAAAACCGTACAGAAGAATAGCATCTTCGCGCACAACGGTTTCTATCAGAAGCCGTGCTTTTTCTGGAGGATTGGGTAAGGCAGCCAAAGTGCGTGTAGATGCAGCAACAAGATAGCCAACACCGTTTACGTCTATAACGCAGCTTCCCAGATCAACTTGAATGACCAACCCGCATAAAAACGCAATCATGCCATTCTTACCCCGGCTGCAATATGACGTGCACTGGCACGATGATGCGCATGGCAGATAGCAACCGCCAGTGCATCCGAAGCATCTGCACGGACAATTTCTGCTCCGGGCAAAAGCCGCCGCACCATCATTTCTACCTGTTTTTTATCTGCTGATCCGGTACCAACAACCGATTTTTTAACAGAAAGTGCGCCGTATTCCGCCACACTTACCCCTACCAATGCGGGCACCAACAACGCCACGCCACGCGCATAACCCAGCTTAAGGGTGGCCGAACCATTACGGTTTACATAAGTTTCTTCAACCGCTGCTTCTGCCGGTTCCAACCTGTTTATCAGCATCAGCAGGTTGTCATGCAGCACCTTTAAACGGTCTGGCACGCTATCGGCACTATTGGTTGCAATAATGCCATTTTCAACATGCCGGAGCCGATTGCCCTCGACATCAATCACGCCCCACCCCGTAAATCGCAGGCCGGGATCAATGCCGAGCAGACGTACCATTATACTCTAGGCCGAAAGTTTTTCGGCCAGATCATCCGGCAGGTCAAAATTGGCGTACACATTCTGTACGTCATCATGATCTTCAAGCGTATCCAGTAGTTTGAACAGGCTACGCGCTTTATCTTCATCCAGCGTTACAGTGTTTTCCGGGCGCCAATCTAGCTTGGCGCTTTCTGGCTCACCAAAGCGCGCTTCCAGCGCATCCTTCACCGCAAAGAAGGATTCTACTTCACACGTCACTTCATGCGATGTTTCTGTAGAAACAACATTTTCTGCGCCAGCCTCAATAGCTGCTTCCAGCATTTCATCTTCAGAAGCTACAGACGCCGGATACGCAATCACGCCCAACCGGCGGAACATGAAGGAAACGGAATTGCTTTCCCCCATAGACCCGCCGTGTTTGGAGAAAGCAGCGCGCACATCAGATGCCGTACGATTGCGATTGTCGGTTAGGCCTTCAACAATAATCGCCACACCGGCAGGGCCGTACCCTTCGTAGCGCACTTCCACATAGTCATCACTACCTGCGGCACCAGATGCCTTTTTAATGGCGCGTTCGATCGTATCTTTAGGCATATTGACTTCACGCGCAGCCGAAATAGCTGCACGCAGGCGCGGGTTTGCTGCTGGATCAGGCAAGCCTGAACGCGTTGCCACCGTAAGTTCCCGAATAACCTTACCAAACTGCTTAGAGCGTTTTGCATCCTGCGCACCTTTACGGTGCATAATGTTCTTAAACTGGGAATGACCAGCCATCTTCCTTACCTTGTCGTCTGCAACAGTGCCGGGCGGGCTTTAGACAAGCCGCCCGTGACAATGCTTGTATTTCTGGCCCGAGCCACATGGGCAGGGCGCGTTACGAGGTGTCTCACCCCAGCTTGAAGGATCATCCGGCATAATGGCGCTACCACCGATAGGCGTAGCCATTTCCGGCGATGCACCGGGTGAAAGACCAGGCCCCGGTTCCGAGGCGTATCCCTGCACTTCCGGATCAGCATGGATTTCTGCCGTATCGGCAAACGGATCAACAGCCGCTGGCGGAGGCGTTACTTCCACCCGCGCCATCAGCCCAACCACACGCTGGCGCATTTCTTCCAACATGAATGTAAATAGCTGGAAAGCTTCGTGCTTATATTCGTTCAGCGGGTCTTTCTGGCCATAAGCACGCAAGCCAATGCCCTGCCGCAACTGATCCAGCGCATGCAGATGCTCTTTCCACACCGCATCATATGTTGTCAGCAAGATCTGCTTTTCAATAAAGCGCATTAAGTCTGGGCCGATATTGGCGGCTCGGGCAGCTTGCGCCTGTGTGGCAGCTTGGCTGATCCGATCCGCCACAGCCTCGGCGTCCATGCCGTCTTCCTTGGCCCAAGCTGCTATCGGCAGATCCAGACCGAAGGTTTTTTGCACATCTTCCGTCAGGCCAGCCACATCCCATTGTTCCGCAAAGGATTTTTCTGGGATACGGCGCGCTACCATCGCATCAATAACATCTTCCTGCGCTTCCGTCACAATGGAAGAGACATCCTCAGTCGCCATAAACTCACGGCGCTGAGCATACACTTCCTTGCGCTGGTCATTCATCACGTCATCATATTTGAGCGTGTTCTTGCGCATATCGAAGTTGCGGGCTTCGACTTTTCTTTGTGCCCGTTCCAGCGCCTTGCTCAACCATGGATGAACAATGGCCTCGCCTTCCTTCATGCCCATTTTCTGGAACATTCCGCTCATGCGGTCTGAACCGAAAATACGCATCAGGTCATCCTGAAGTGAGATAAAGAATTTGGAATTACCGGGATCACCCTGACGGCCAGCACGACCGCGTAGCTGGTTATCAATGCGCCGACTTTCATGCCGTTCCGTGCCAACAACATACAGGCCACCAGCCTGCTGCACGATATCATGATCTCGCGCAACGCGATCACGGATTTCTTTTTCAGCCGCATCACGCTCTGGGGAATCTTCCATTTCTCCCAAGGTTTGGGAGATCAGCATTTCCACATTGCCGCCGAGCTTAATATCCGTGCCACGGCCAGCCATATTGGTGGCAATGGTAATGGCACCCGGCGCACCTGCCTGCGCCACAATCTTGGCTTCCATCTCATGGAAACGGGCGTTCAACACGTGATGTGGGATAGCTTCGCTCTTCAGCAGATCTGAGAGCGCTTCACTTTTTTCAATGGACGTGGTGCCGACCAAAATCGGCTGGCCACGTTCGTGCACATCCCGAATGAGTTTAACAACAGCAGCAAACTTTTCCTGCTCTGTCAGATAAATCTCGTCGTCTTCATCCTTACGCGCAACCGGACGGTTGGTGGGAATAGCCACCACATCCAGATTGTAGATTTCTGCAAACTCATCCGCCTCTGTCATGGCGGTGCCGGTCATGCCGGAAAGCTTAGGATAAAGGCGGAAATAATTCTGGAAGGTAATGGAAGCCAGCGTCTGATTTTCCTGCTGAACCTCCACGTGTTCCTTGGCTTCCAACGCCTGATGCAAGCCATCGGAATACCGGCGGCCTTCCATCATACGGCCAGTGAATTCGTCAATAATCACCACTTTGCCATCACGCACGATGTAATCCACATCCCGCGAGAATAACGTATGCGCACGCAAAGACTGCTGAACATGATGCACCACAGCTACGTGCTGCAGATCGTAAAGGCCGCCTTCATCCAGCACACCTGCCTGACGCAGCAGATTTTCCACATGGTCAGAACCTGCATCCGTCAGAATAACAGTGCGGAACTTTTCATCTTTTTCAAAGGTAGTGGGGTCCTGCACAAGCTGGGCGACCACGGCATCTACTGCGCGATATAGATCTGAACTGTCTTCCGCCGGCCCGGAAATAATCAGGGGGGTACGGGCTTCATCAATCAGAATCGAATCCACTTCGTCCACAATGGCGTGGTAGAAGGGGCGCTGCACCATTTCGCCCAACTGGTACTTCATATTATCACGTAGATAATCGAAGCCGAATTCGTTGTTTGTGCCGTAGGTAATATCAGACGCATAAGCTTGGCGGCGCGCATCATCGGGCATATTGGGCACAATCACGCCCGTTGTCAGGCCCAGAAAACTGTAAAGCCGCCCCATCTCTGCCGCGTCACGCGCGGCAAGATAGTCGTTCACAGTCACAACATGCACGCCCTTGCCCGCTAGCGCGCTGAGATACACAGCCAGCGTGGCCACCAGGGTTTTACCTTCCCCGGTGCGCATTTCTGCAATTCGGCCAGAATGAAGCACCATGCCGCCAATCAACTGCACGTCAAAATGCCGCATCCCCAACACCCTGCGCGAGGCCTCACGGCACACAGCAAAGGCTTCGGGCAGCAGATCATCCAGACTTTCGCCTTTGGCGATCCGATCTCGGAATTCCTGCGTTTTGCCGGAAAGGGCGGTATCATCCAGCGCCTGTACCTGTGGTTCAAGCGCGTTGATCTCCGGCACCCGGCGTTGAAATATCTTAAGCGTCCGGTCGTTGGCGGTGCCGAACAGGGCGCGGACAAAGCGTGAAAGCATGAACACCTTTCCGGAACAATGCGGCCCCTTACCCCTGCACTACCCCAAATGGTAATGCAGCAAGGGACACTGGCATGGCTGGCTTGCCGTGCAAAATAGGACCGGGGCGGGTTGCGGTCAACCAACCGTACCGGTGGAAGCAGGATTGAAACAGGGGTTGCCGGGTGGAAAGCCCTCCTTCATACAGGATAAATAGGTTTTAATGGCTTTAAAGGTTTTAATACACATGCGGCTTATTCCCCACGCGTTTGGCCTGGCAGCAGCAGCTCTTTTTGCTACCACCACCCTTTGCACGCCCTCCTTTGCAGCAGACCCCGCTCCCGCAGCTTCGGCCACACCTGCAAAGCCAGCAGACCCCAACGCTGTGGTAGCCACCGTGAATGGTGAAAAAATCACGCTGTCTGATGTGCAGACGGCCATGATCTCTTTGCCACCGCAGATGCGCCAGCTTCCCCCGAACCTTATTTTCCCCATGCTGGTCAACCAGTTAGCAGATCAGAAAGCCATTCTGATTACGGCGCAGAAAGAAGGGTTGGACAAAAAGCCTGAAACCCAGCAGATGATGGTGAATGCTTCCAACACCGCATTGCAGAATGCGTGGTTGTCTGAGCAGGTTATGCCACACCTGAATGATGATGCCATTAAGCAGTATTATGATCAGAATTATGCAGGCAAGCCAGCCGAAAAAGAAGTGCATGCCCGCCATATTCTGGTGAAAACCGAAGCAGAAGCTAATGATGTTATCAAGAAGCTGAAGGCTGGTGCAGATTTTGGTAAATTGGCCGCAGAAGTTTCTACCGACAAGGGCAGCGCCCAGCAAAACGGTGGTGATCTGGGCTGGTTCAAGAAAACAGACATGATCCCGGCCTTCTCTGATGCTGCATTCGCCATGAAAAAAGGTGAAATCAGCAGCACTCCGGTAAAAAGCCAGTATGGCTACCATGTCATTCAGGTGCTGGACACACGCACAGATCCGGTTCCCACACTGGATTCTGTACGGGACAAAATCCGTCAGGCTCTTATCCAGAAATATGTACGTGAAGCTGTGGATAAAGCCACCAATCAGGTTAAAATCGTGCGTTTTGACCCCAATACCGGCAAGCCGCTGGCTGATGCACCAGCACCGGCTACCGCACCCAAGAAATAAAACCATTAAACCGCAAACCTCGCCCTTAGATATGCAGGGCGAGGTTTTTGCACAGATACCCTTTAAGGATACCGCCAGATGGCGCAGACAATCCCCGTTTCCCCCCTGGCCCTGCCAATGCCGGAACTTGGTGTTGTGCGTGGGATTCGCCTTGGCGCTATTGCAGCTGGTATTCGTTATAAAGGCCGCACAGATCTGGTTCTGGCTGAAATGGCCCCCGGCACCACAGTTGCGGGCGTATTTACCAAATCCAAATGCCCCGGCGCACCTGTAGATTGGTGCCGTGCTATTCTGCCCAAAGGGGAGGCCCGCGCATTGGTTGTAAATGCCGGGAACGCCAACGTATTTACTGGCCAAGCCGGACGCAAAACATGTGAAGCCACAGCAGAAGCCGCAGCCAAACTGGTAGGCTGTTCTGCCAAAAATGTTTATTTAGCTTCTACCGGTGTTATTGGGGAAATTCTGCCTGCTGAGCGCATCACCTCTGCGCTTCCAGCACTGCATACCGCCCTTTCAGAAAACGGGTGGGAAGATGCCGCACGCGGGATCATGACCACGGATACCTTCCCCAAAGTGGCCGTGCGCAAGGCCACACTCAAAGGCACGGAAGTTATTATTCAGGGTATCGCCAAAGGCAGTGGCATGATCGCGCCAGACATGGCCACCATGCTTGCCTTTGTTGCAACCGATGCAAAGCTGCCTGCATCTGTGCTGCAAACCCTACTGAGTACAGGTATCCAAAAAACCTTCAATTGCATTACGGTGGACTCGGACACCTCAACGTCTGACATGGTGCTGCTGTTTGCAACCGGGGCCGCGCAGAATCCTGATATTGCCGCCACCACAGATGCTCTAACAAACCCAGAACTAGCTGATTTCCGCACCGCGTTGAACGCCGTTCTGCATGATCTCGCCCTGCTGGTTATTCGGGATGGTGAGGGCATTACCAAGCTGATGAGCATTCAGGTCAGCGGCGCTGTATCCGATCAATCTGCATGGCGTGTTGCCATGGCTATTGGCAATTCCCCACTGGTAAAAACCGCCGTAGCAGGGGAAGATGCCAACTGGGGCCGCGTTGTGATGGCTGTTGGCAAATGTGGGGAACCCGCAGACCGCGATACGCTTTCTGTCTCTATTGGTGGTGTCTGCATTGCCCGTAATGGCACCGTTGTAGAGGGATATGACGAAACCCCCGTGGTGGCGCATATGAAAGGGCAGGAAATCGATATTGCAGTTGATCTTGGCCTTGGCACAGGCACCGCTCAGGCTTGGAGCTGCGATCTGACCCACGGCTATATTGATATCAACGGATCTTACCGCAGCTAAGCGCCACTATCTGCCCCAACTGTTTATTTACTTATCTTTCCTGCGGAGCAGGCCCTTATGTCCAATTCGGCACCGCCCCCCGGCTGGGGGGCTCCTTCTGGCGATTTTTATGGAATGCAGCCCGGCACGCCCGCTCCTGTATGGATTTACGCTGGCTTCTGGTGGCGGGTATGGGCCTTTCTGATTGATGGCATTATTCTTGGGGCCATAGAAACCGTTCTGGGGTTTTTTGTTGCACCCAACGTTACTGTCAATTGGCAGGAACTGCCCCTTGATGGCTCTGGGCAAAGCATGAATGTGGTGGATGTTGCCTCCTTCGTGCAACCTGAAAATATCTCCGTTCTTATTCCGCACATTCACACAGGGCCTTGGCCACTCGCCAGTCTGCTGCTCGCCCTTATTCCGGCAATCTATTACGTGTTATTTGAGGCATCTTCCCTCCGTGGCACACCCGGCAAACGGGTATGCCGGTTGGAAGTCGTCACACTTTCAGGCGGGCAGATCAGCTTGGCGCAGGCTATTCTGCGCTTTGTCATTAAGGCGTTTATTTCTTTCCCACTGCTGTATATCGGCGTCATTATGGTTGCGTTTACGCGGCGCAAGCAGGGGCTGCATGATCTTATAGCTGGCACATTGGTTATCCGGGCAGAAACACAGCAAGTTGCACCCTTCCAACCACACCGGTAGTTTATCCACTCCCTTCTGAACAACTACTATCAGCACGCATCATCTTGATACCGCCCAATTTGCCTCCTACCCTAGAGGCAGACTGGGCATGGCTGTTGCTTGCGTGCCCTTGGATATTTTTACCCGTTCAGCAAAGGATGCAGCGCCCCCATGGCGGCCAATAGTCCGGATCAGAGTCTATCCTTTTCACCCTCTCCGCCTCAGTCGCCTTCCTTGGCTGCATGGCTTTGTCGGCTTTTTTGCCTGTTTGCGTTGGGATTGGGGTTTCTTTTCCCTGTTACGCATGCGCGTGCGGATACGGCAGCAACTGTTCCTCAAACCACCGGTTTGACACAACAGGACGCGCAGCAGTTACTGAACGTTCTGAACGATCCGCAAAAGCGGGAAGATTTTTCCAAAACCCTTTCCCTTATGGCCAAGGGCTTACCTGCCGCCACACCTAAAGCGGCACCTGCCCCAGCGGCTGCCAAACCACAGGCAGATAACGCTGTTATAGACAGCGATGTCCATTCAGAATTGGATACTCTGCAAAGTTCGATCCATGGCTACCTGAACAATTTTACCAGTCTTTTTAAAGATTTGAGTATTGTTGGCCCGTGGTTCAAAAACGAAATCCGCAACCCGGCCTCTCGGCAGACCCTGATTGATGCATTTAGCCGTGCCCTGCTGATTATTGGCCTTGCTCTGGTTCTGGAACGCGCCACCAGCATTGCAATGCGCAAACCGCTGAACTCTGTAACGCAACATGCAGAAAACCGAGAAAAGCGGTTAGAAGCCTCTGCTGAATCTGCTGCCGCAGCTGATAGTAGCGATGCCGCAGCAGCAAATGATGCGAATACCACCCAAACGCGTGAAAATGACCAGCGGCGCGGCACCGAAGTTTTACGCTATTTAGTTCGCGTACCGTATAATGCACTGCACTTCCTTATCAAACTTCTGCCTGTTGGGGTATGCCTGCTTGTTGGTTATTTGGGCGCAGAATTTTTAACCACCACAGCGCAAGCTCATACTGTTTCTCTCACCCTTATTAACGCTTACGCCATTGCGCGTGGGCTATATCTGGTTGTGGAAACAACATTGGCACCCCGCTCCTACGCTATCCGTCTTATTCCTGCATCGGATGAAACGGCACGCCTGCTCACACGCTGGTGGAACGTGCTGGTGGCTGCCCCTTCCATTGTGATCTGCCTATCTACCTTGGGGAGTGAGTTTGATCTCAGCCCTCGCGGTGTAGATGCCATGCAACGTGCTGTGGTGCTGATCCAGCATCTAATTATTGCAGCCTTTATCTGGCGGCTCCGCCATATTGTGGCACGGGCCCTGCAACCCTCCCCCAACATGCGCAAAAATGCCCTCTGGGCTTTTGCCGGCACGCTGGCGCATGTGTGGTGGGTGCCCGTGATGTTCCTGGACATGGCGCTGTGGTTTGTCTGGGCCGCACATCTTAAAGGAGGCTATCAGTGGATCCTGCGCGGAACACTGTTGACCTTCCTCTGCCTGGTGCTTTCCCGCGTTATTGCCCTGTTGGCTTATGGTTTGCAGGATAAGCTATTCCGTATCAGCCCCACGTTGGAAGCCAGTTATCCGGGCATGCAAAAGCGCGCGGATTTCTATTACCCGTTCGTGCGCCGGATTATTACCATTGCCATTATTTTTATTACCGCCATCTGTCTGGCACAAAGCTGGAGCATTCCCAGCTTCCGCTTCTTCTTTAGTTCTGCGCTGGGTGAACGTCTGATTGGTGCCGCCATCTGCCTGCTTATCGGCATGACAGTTGCTGCTGTTGCATGGGAGGTCGTAAACGGCCTGCTGGAAAAACAGATTACCCGTTACACATCCAGCGCACAGGCTGCGCGCGCGGCACGCTTGCGCACTGTGCTGCCTATTATCCGTACCGTTTTGCTGGCCGTTATTATCATTTTTGTAACAGTCACCACGCTGTCTCAGATTGGTATTAACGTTACCCCCTTGCTCACAGGCGCTGGTATTTTGGGGGTTGGTCTTTCCTTTGGTTCACAGAGCCTGGTTAAAGACGTTATCACCGGCTTCTTCATGCTGGCAGAAGATGCCATTCAGGTAGGCGATTGGGTAACTACCGGCGGGATTGCTGGTATTGTTGAGCATCTTTCCATCCGTACATTGCGCGTACGCTCTGTGGATGGTGACTTGCATATCATCCCCTTCTCGTCCGTAACCTCCATTGCCAATACTGCCCGTGGGTTTAACCAGGTTATTGTGCATCAGACGGTGGATCTGACCGAAAGCAGCGAACGAGTTGCCAAGATCATGCAGGACACTGTTCAGGAAATGCGCAAGGAAGACGCTTACAAGAACATCATCTTGTCTGACTACGTTGATCTGGGTGTTGATAGTTCGGACGGAAACGGCGCTGTGCTGGTTGGCTCCATCAAAACCGCACCTATGATGAAGTGGAAAGTACAGCGCGAATTTTACCGCCGCATTGCAAACCGCATGGCTGCTCAGGGCGTAAAATTCTATACCCCAACATCCTACTCCACCACGCCGCCTGGCACCCCGGTCCATTTGGCAATGGATACAATGCCGCCAGAACTGCTTGAAAAAATTAACCAACGGGCAGCTCAGGTGCAGGAAGAAGCCAAATCTTCTGCTCCAGAAGCACCGCCTGCAGCAAAAGAACCACCACATGCCTGAAACAGGGTTGAACCTTTCAGGGGGGCAGCCCCTCTTGATTGTATTGAAAAACCGCTGGCGCAGGAGGGCTTCGCCTTCCTGCAAGCAGCAAGTATGCACCCCATCCTGCAAGGTTTTGGGTTAGCTGATTGGGACCAGTTTGCCGCAAGCTGGAATGATCTGGGGTGTGACCGGTATATGGCAGATGGTGGGCGCTATCGCCGCCGCCGCTATGCCACGTTCTCACTTTCTGATCAGGAAATCCTGCGTAAACCACATCAACCCCATTACCAGAGCCGTGATTACAATACGCTGAATGGGGGGATTGAACGTTGGTTTCAGCCGGTATTGCCAGAAATTGGTAAGAACCCGGCTTTACTGTCCATTCTAAAACTTATGCACCGGCTGGCCGTGGATATGACGCCAGCCAAACAGCGCCCTCCGGCATGGCATGCAGAAATTCATCAGTTCCGAATTGAAGCCAGTAAAGATGCTGCCGGGCAACCCACGCCGGAAGGTTTGCACCGAGATGGCGTGGACTGGGTATGTGTTGTGATGATCCGCAGAGAAAATATTGCTCGCGGAGAAACATCCATTCACGATCTCAACCGCCAACGCGTGGGGGGCTTTACGCTCACCAACCCGCTGGATACAGCTTTTGTAAATGATAGCCGTGTGTATCATGGGGTTACCCCCGTACAGGCCGTAAACCCTGCCTTACCGGCTTATCGTGATGTGCTTGTTGTGACGCTTCGCCACGAGTAAAATAAAAAGGCCGGGGAACCGGCCTTTTTGTTAATACCCTGCGTAATAAATAGCGTGCAGCCCCAAAGCCAGACAAGAAAATACAAAAAACATGGCACCAGCCATCTGGCAGCATTCTTTAAAAGAAATGGTATTGTAAGCAGAAACTGCAGAAGCAGAAGAAACCACACTATTTTGCTGTTCTGCTTCGCTCATACCTGTGCCCTTTTCGTTTTATGCAATGCTGATTTGTTCATAGCACTCATCTGGCTACGATTGTCTCTTTCGTCAAGGGCCATAGGGTTGCCCCATTCCCTAAAATGGGGTGGACGCCACCCCTGCCCGGGGTTCACATAAGAAGAAATTCATTTGGAGTTTCAGACTTGAAACAGATTGCTTCGGCCCTTCTTGCCACCAGCCTCCTTGCCTCCCCCGTGTTTGCCCAAACCCCAGAGAAACCGGCTACAACAGAAAAAGCTGCACCAGCCCAGCCTTATTCCATTGCAAGTTTTATGGGTAAGTGGGCCGTCACAATGGTTATGGAACCCATTACCATTATGGGTAACCGCGCTGTTGGCCCCGCAGCACGCTTAGTGGTTGTTGTACCGGACAACATTAGCAAAGTTGTAAAGCAAAACCACTTTGCCCTGGCGCGTAAATCCAACGAAGTATGGGAAGGACAGCAAGAAGACGTAACCGCTACGCTGACACGTCTTTCAGAAAATACAGCTCAATTGGTTCTGGTTCAAAAAGATGGGCATAAAATGGAGATCCCACTTTACCGCGATGACGGCTGATATCTGAATTTCCGCCACTTTCCCCGCCCAAAATATAATGGGCAGGGAAAGATTTATCGGCCTGAATTACTTTTCTTCTGCAGGATTCCAATTTTTCAGGAACTCCTGCAAATCGGCATCTGGCTTGCCAATTTTCACTTGCAACGTCACATACAGATTACCTGCTGGGCGGGCCCCGTGCGCCTGCACGCCTTTGCCACGAAGCCGCAATACGGTGCCCGTATCTGAACCTGCAGGCACATTCATCTTCACCGTGCCTGTTGGGGTTGGCACCATGATAGCCCCACCCAGCACAGCGGTTTTAAGATCTACATCCAGATTTTCCCGCAGATCATTCCCTTCCCGCGTATATGTGGGATCAGACATCACGGTAACGGTAATAAGCGCATCTCCGTCTGGGCCACCTTGCACACCGGGGGCACCTTTACGTGGGCCAGAACGCCGCGCCCGGCCACCCCCACCAAACATGCCTCCAAACAGATCGCTCAGATCTTCTTCTGTAAAGCCGCTTGCACCACCGGGGCCGCCACTATAGCGGAAGCCACCCGCACCCCCGCCAAAATCGTTAAACCCGCCTCCGCCGCCAAAACCGGGGTGCCGTTCCTGCCCGGCAGCATCAATTTCACCGCGATCAAAACGTGCGCGCTTTTCTGGATCAGACAGCAGATCATTGGCCTGATTAACGGCCTTGAATTGTTCTTCGGCCTTTTTATCATCAGGGTTCAGGTCGGGATGGTATTTTTTGGCTAATTTACGATAGGCCTTGCGCACATCATCTTGGCTGGCACTTTTAGAAATACCTAGCACGTCATACGGATCACGCACGCTCATGCGGCACCTCCCTGCTGAGCAGGGCGGGAATCGGAAAAATTATCCGTATCCAGCAAACTCATAAGCAGAGCAATCACAACATCACGGGAATACCCGGCCTGTTCTGCCTCTTTCACAAAAGCTTCCAGACGGGGTTTAAGATATGCCTCCGCCGTTAAATTGTTCATAAATCACTTTCTCCATATCCCTGAAGGCCGCATAAAAGAGCATGCGCGTGCCCACAGTTTTTTCATGACATTACTTATAATAATGGGAACGCTCAAAGGCACGGTCAATGGATGCCCGGCACCATATGAATAGCTGATACCCATATATCCCGCAGCCGCTAAAAGTAAGGCGTGGCATCTGGCGCTCATACTCTTTATAAAGCCCAGAATGTAAGATAACGGCATAAACACACTTTGCTAACGTTTATGCCGCAAACCAGAATGATGGAGAAACCGGCTATGGCTGACAAACCGCGCTTTTTTGATGATCTTGCCGGCGTGGCCGGTGGAGCTTTTTCCGCCCTTACAGGTGTGCGCGAAGAAATTAACGCTATTGTTCGCAGCCGTGTAGATGAAGTGTTGACTGGCCTACAGGTTGTGCGCCGTGAAGAATTTGAAGTGATGCGTGACCTAGCCGCCCAGGCGCGGATTGGGCAGGAAGAGGCCGAACGCCGCTTGGCTGCGTTGGAAGAACGCGTAACGGCTCTGGAACACAAGCTGGCCCATAACAACAACGATCATGGGCACCAGCACCACGGCTGAAGCCGCACTTCCCCTTAAATATTCTTTTCTGCCTTCCCGCAGGCACGGAGCACCCCCATGCCAGCATTGACCTCTGAAGCATCCTCCATGCTCACCAACCCGCTTGATCTCATGGAACAGGTAATTGGTGGGCATGGCTGGACATTTGAACGCTGCACCCCAACGGAAATGGCAGCAGAAGCCCCTTCCCGCTGGTGTGATTACGGGCTGTTTTTTTCATGGTCAGCCGAACTGGGCGCTATTCTGTTTACCTGTGCGTTTGATCTTAAGGCAGCCCCCACACAGCACCCCGATCTGTACGAACTGATCGGGCTAGCGAATGAGCAGATATGGGTTGGCCATTTCAGCCTGGATACAGAAGACGGCGTTCTGCTCTTTCGCCATGCTCTGCTGTTGCGCGGTACACCATCCGTTACCGATGTATTCGAAGATATGATCGACATTGCATTGGCTGAATGCGAACGTTTTTACCCTGCTTTTCGTTTTTTTCTGCACGCAGGGTTGGATGCCAAAACGGCACTCGCAACAGCCATGATTGATTGTCAGGGAGAAGCATAATGACAAACACCCCCCTCCTGCCCTCCATCCTTCTCGTCGGTTGCGGTAAAATGGGTGGTGCCATGTTGGAAGGCTGGCTAGCGCATGGGTTAGCCCCTTCTGTAGTTATAGACCGGCATCTGGCAGAGCTTCCTGCTCCCCACCGTGTTGTGCGCTCTCTAGAGGCCATTCCGGCAGATTTTGCGCCAGATATTATTCTGGTTGCCGTCAAACCCCAAAAAGCCAATGGCGTTCTGGCAGAACTAGCCCAACACTTCCCTAACGCCACACTGCTTTCCGTTATGGCTGGCCGCACCATTGCCAGCCTGCTGGCAGCTTATCGGGAAGGGAACGCTGCGGCCTCTCCTATTATTATCAGAAGTATGCCCAACACTCCCTCGGCTCTAGGTGCAGGCATGAGCGGGCTTTATGCACCGCCCGAAGCCTCCGCAGAGCAGAAAAAGCAGTGTGATCAACTCCTCAGCGCTGTGGGTAAAACCGTATGGGTGGATCAGGAAGGGTTAATTGATTCCGTAGCCGCTATTTCTGGCAGCGGACCTGCTTATGTTTTTCTTCTAGCTGAACTGCTAGAACAGGCTGGCATAGAACAAGGGTTGGACGCACCAACCGCCCGTGCGCTGGCGCGCGGCACCATTTATGGTGCGGGGCAGATGTTGCATCAGCTTCCCACAGATGCCGCAGAATTACGCCGGAACGTTACAAGCCCCGGTGGCACCACAGAAGCCGCATTGAAAGTTCTGATGGCCTCCGATGCATGGCCACAGGCTGTTTCAACCGCCATTGCTGCTGCTGTTAAGCGCGCCAAGGAACTTGCATCCTGATTTTTGCCTTTATGCCCATTGATTATATTTTCTCTTTCTTCTCGCGCAGGTTTTTAAATGGACAATGATGATTTTGATGCAGCGCTGGTTTCATCAGCTCTAACACTTTCTGCAGAACGTGGTTGGTCGCACATTTCTGTATTGGATGCCGCGCGTGATGCAGGCCTTTCCCTGCGTGAGGCACGGCAGCGCTTTCCGCTTAAGGCTTCCATCTTGCTTCGTCTTGGGCGCATGGCGGATGATGTCGCGTTGGCTGATGACACAGTAAGTGGCAACACCCGTGAACGCCTGTTTGACCTGTTGATGCGCCGGCTAGATGTATTCCAGCAATACCGTGAAGGCCTCAGTTCTGTGCTGCGTAGCCTGCCGATGGACCCTCCCCTAGCTATCATTCTAGGTGGTGCCACGCTTGAAAGCATGCGCTGGATGGCAGATGCCGCAGGCATTAGCGCCAACGGGCTAGGCGGATTTGTACGCGTGAACATAATTGTGGGCATATGGACCCACACTTTGCGTGCATGGGAAAAAGATGACAGCCCCGATATGGGCAGCACCATGGCGGCTCTGGATCTGGCGTTAGACAAAGCTGGCCGTTTTGGCCTCTTTCCCGCAGGTGATGAAGCGGCCTCTCTGGATGACGGATTGCCAGATCTGGAGGCTCTTCCGGATGCAGATTCTAGCTTTGCAGAAGGCCATTAATTTTTTCTTCTGACAAAGATATGAAAAACAGACTTTACGAAAGCTGTCAGTTTGCCTTAAAAGAGCGGCACTGGCAGCTTAATGCTGATGGGGCGTAGCCAAGCGGTAAGGCAGCGGATTTTGATTCCGCCATGCGGAGGTTCGAATCCTCCCGCCCCAGCCAGAACCTAATCTCTTTAAAAATATTCATGTTTTTATTTTTATAAAAATTGAGCGAATATATTCACCCTTAATGTATTATTGAAAATTTGTATTTTATGGAAATGAGCATAAATAAATTCTATATTTATTTATGCGATCTTAACATTTAACACACCTTCAGAATACTTTATCATGAAATGTAAAACTATTCTGAATAAGTTTTCTGATACTCACACTTACTCTTGACGTTACGGAATATTCCTTTCTCTGATAGAAAACACCATTAGTGCTTTTTCTTTTGCTCTATCAGACTGCCCCCGTTCTCATGACACATCCTTCTGCGCCGCCTCCCTCGCTTTTGAAGCAACAGGGTATTCCTGCTGTTTTGGGAGGAAGAACACTTTCTGCCTTTGCATCTCAAGTACAGGCAGTAGCTGTAGGGTGGCAGGTTTATGCTCTTACCCATAGTGCAGCCGCATTGGGTTTTGTGGGGCTGGCACAATTTCTACCTATGGTGCTGTTTATATTCCCTGCCGGGCACGCAGCAGACCAGCATAACAGGCAACGTATTGTTATCTCGTGCCAGGTGATCGAGGCGCTTGCTACGGCGTTCATGGCGTATGCCTCATTCTCGCATCACCTCACCTCCCTCATGATTTACGGGCTTGTGGTGGTATTTGGCATCTGCCGCGCCTTTGAAGCACCCGCGCAGCAAACGTTTCTGCCTTCTCTGGTTCCTCCTGCACTCTTTCCACGTGCAGCGGCTCTTTCTTCCTCTCTGTTTCAGGTTGCCTGTATCGCAGGGCCATCTTTGGGGGGATTGCTATACGGTTTGGGCGCAGGGGTATGTTATGCATTGTGCGCGCTTAGCTTTGCTATTGCCGCATTTTGTACTTTTTCCATGAAATTGCAGTTTCCAACCCGCGCCAAACAGCCTGCAACCCTAGCCGCTGTTTTTGGCGGCATTGCTTTTCTACGCCGCAAACCCACTATGCTAGGCGCTATTTCTCTAGATCTATTTGCTGTGCTGTTGGGCGGGGCGACAGCCATGCTTCCCATTTTTGCAAATGATATTTTGCATGCAGGCCCTTGGGGATTAGGCTTGCTGCGGGCTGCTCCTGGTATTGGTGCATTATTGGTGGCTGCTATTTTAGCCCGTCATCCTTTAGGGCGACATGCTGGATTGTGGATGTTTGCAGCCGTTGCTATTTTTGGTTTTGCCACCATTGCCTTTGGTTTTTCTCGCTCCATCGCCGTTTCAGTTATCATGTTGGCAATATTGGGCGGAGCAGATGTGATCAGCGTTATGGTACGCGGAGCACTGGTTCAATTAGGCACGCCAGATGAAATGCGTGGCCGCGTTTCTGCGGTGAATATGCTTTTTATTGGTTCATCCAACCAGTTGGGGGAATTTGAAAGCGGCATGCTGGCCGCTGCTATTGGCCCCATTCCTGCCGTTGTATTAGGCGGTATTGGCACATTATGCATTAGTGGAATCTGGATGATGCTGTTTCCCGGCCTGCGCAAACTGGATAGGCTGGAAGACATTACCCCCGAGCATTCCTGATAAAAAAAGCCTTACGGAACAATATCCGTAAGGCTTTTTCCAAAGCTTATGCAGCTACCCGATTGTTCAGGCTTAAACAGCCTTTTTCAGATTCGGACTTGCTTTAAAACGTACCGTTTTGCCAGCTTTGACCTTTACCTGCTCACCCGTGCGAGGGTTCAAGGCCTTACGAGCTTTGGTCTTACGCACTGTAAACGTTCCGAAAGAAGGAAGTGTAAAACCACCTTCACGCTTCAGTTCTTCTACAATCGCATCAATAAGGTCATTCGCTGCCTGATTGGCGGCAACGCCGGTGCAGTTGATCGAGTCCTGGATCACTGCTGCAATAAAGGCCTTGCTCATGAAGTACTAACTCCCTTTCAGACAGAACTGTATGCACAAGAATTATTTGGCTATCATGCCTATGCTTTAAGGGCTTGTAGTCACATTTTGATGAAAAAACCAACTTAAAAAATGCAGCATCTTTTAAATCCTTCCGATCCTGTCAGCAAAAACGGATCATGTGGCTTTTCAGACACAGGTTTACCGGCGGGGTCTGTATGTCTTTTTGCTGCATTCGCACCAGACGGTATTTTACCGATTTTTACACGGTTTTACCTAAAAAACATTTTGGATTGCGGTTTTATTCTGCATCTGGTTCTTTCTGGTGAAACCCCAATAGATAAAGAAACCATTGTTTTCTGTAAAAAAAATAATATTCACGTTTGGCAACGCCCTAACGGAGGGATGGACTTTGGAGCATGGCGTTTCTTGTTCCAAAAAAACGTTGCAGCTCAAGCTCCTTACGTACTTTTAGCGAATGACAGTGTCTTCGGGCCATTTCGACCTCTTGCCGATGTAGTAAAACAAGCACACGCATATACGTTACCTGCTTGGGGGCTTGTTGCCTCCCGCCTTATCACACCACATTTGCAATCATGGTTTGTTGGGCTTTCGCGGCACACACTGCAAGCAGCACCAGTGCAGCGTGTTTTTTCCCTCCCATTTGAACAAATGAGTCGGAATGAAATTATCTGGCATGGGGAATTAGGGTTATCCGTTGCGCTGCAAGAAGCCGGAGTTCCTCTTCAGGCAGCCTGGAGCGATCTACAGTCACCTCTAGCTCGCTTTCTCCCCACCAACCCTATGCACACGCACTGGTATTCTGTTGCTGCTTCTGGGCAGGTGCCTTTTATCAAGCGGGAACTCTTACGGAACAACAGCTTCGCTATCTCGAACTTACACCGGTGGCCAGAGGTTATTCCCCCAGCGTCCGACTTTGATCGCCAATGGATCATGGATAGCTTTTGCAAAAACGAATCCAGATCAGCCCCTGCTGCCACAACAGCAAAAGGGCGAGCGCTTTATAATGTTATCAGCACAGCAGATAGCCTACGCTGGAAGATAGGCCATCTGAAACGTTCAACGCGTTAACCTGAGACTTGCGCCACTTCGTACAGCCATTTTTCCAGCTCTGCACTTTGCTGTTCAAATGTGGCAAGGGTCGCTTTATGAGGATTTACATAGTCCTGCATAAATCCGGGTGTATCCAAAAGGTTTTCCACCGCCATATGCAGGGTTTCTGGCCTGCCATCTATCGGAATAAGGGTGCCATTCACTCCATCCTCAATATCCTCCGCCTGGCCACCCGGAGCGGTAGAGATTACCCATACATCGCGCGATAACGCTTCACGCACGGTCAGGCCATAGCTTTCCTTCCATTGCGAAGGAAACAGCAGCACATCAATGCTATTGAAAAAGTCGTCTATTGTCTCACGCGTATAGGCTGGAATTGTGGAAACACGCCCCTGTGTTTTCCATGCTCCTGTGTAAACAGATTTGATACCCAGATTTAGCTTATTATCAACGATAACCAGTTCCCAATCATCTCGTTCCAGCGCTTCAAATGCGCGTTTTACAAGAGAGTATCCTTTTATTTCTTCTGTGCCGCCTACGTAGCCAAAGCGTAGTTTTTGGCCGGGAATACGTTGTGGATGAGAAGATTTGGGCCACAAAAAACCATTCCGGTTTACCCGAATTTTGTCTGTCGAAATTCCATTTGCAACAAAAAGTGCACGATGCTCGGCACTAGGAGTCAGCAATAGCGCTGCGTGCTGCATGGCCGTTATCATCAATATCTGACGTTCTGCCAGATGCCGTGCATGCGGCACACAAAGCTGGCACGTATGCAGATTGATTTTTTCCTGAAAGCAATAATGTCCATCGGCTTTCACCATGAACTGCCGCTCACATAACCACCATGCATCATGCAGTGTAATGACGTAAGGAATGTTTTTTTCCATACATACCCTTACACAACCTAGCCCCAACCCTTGTGTTGCATGAAAATGCACAATTGAAGGACGGAATGCCTCCACCCACTTTTTAAAGGCTTGCGTGGCATCGGCATTATCCAACCCTGCTACGGCATCATGATCTGGGGGCGTGATAACACCCAAAATATCTGTGCCTTCCATACAATAGCGGATACTCGCCTTGCCGCGCTGCGCCAAAGGAGGGCGCGATGTAAACACGGCAACCTTTGTGTTTTCCTGCTGCTGAAGCCTGCGAGCCATTTCCTCTGCAACAAATGTTGCGCCGCCAAAAGAGCGTGGCTCGTAATAAATATTCGCACATAAAATGCGTAATTCTGATGACTTCTGAACTTCCGGCTTGCCGAACGCTGGCAAAACCTGGTTTTTCACAATGGCTTCTGGGCTATAATGGTCCAGAACATCCTTACGGGCTTGATCACCAAGTGTTTTTCGTAATGTGCTGTCAGCAGCCAGCTTTAAAATGGCATCACACCATTCTGTATCGGTCTGTGCGACAAGCCCATTTTTACCATCCTGTACAATCTGCATAAACGCATCGCGCGGTGAGCAGACCACAGGCAAACTTAGAATAGCGGCTTCCAGAAATTTGATATTGCTTTTGGCATCATTGAAAATCGTAGGTTCTAATGGGGCAATCGTAATATCTGCCTGCGCCAACAATTGCATATAAGCTGCGTAATCTAACCCTATCTGGGTTTGCACTCGCCCACCCAACGCATCAAACTCTGATGGCAGAGTAAGATCTCCAATAATATGCAGTGTAAGGCGTGGGTCTGCTTGCATGGCTGCAAGAATACCTGCTGCCGCCAGCTTAAAATCTGCATCATGCGTACGTGTGCCAGAACCATACACAATGCGTATCTCGCGCTGCGTATCATGCTGGGGCACACCATTTTGCCGGATGTCCGCCACCACATCCAATGTCTGCTGATCCAGCGCGTTTTCTATAACAACGGTATGCTGAATACCGGCTTTTTGCATAGCCTGTGCCAACACACGTGTAGAGGCAATGGCCTTATCGCAAGACAACAAACATTTACGAAAAAGCCGAACGCCAAACAGAAGCTCTTCTTGCTCCTGTTTGTCCAAAGTGGCCAAATTGCCGTTCTGCTTATAATCTTCCGCAGAAAAGATAAGATCATCCACTTCCCACCAAGGGGAAAGCTCTAACCGCCTTGTTTCCTTAAGGAGTGTTTCAACCGCAGGAAAAGCGGGAACACGGTAAAAAATAACCTCTGTGCATACCTGAAGAGCTGAAAGAGCTTCTTCTGTTTCTCGCCAATCAACAACCTCTACAAGCCACCCTAAAGACCGTAGTTGCTCTTCTTTCTGCCAAACGCGATATTTGGCACATTGGCGCAGAGATAACTCTGCAATAATCAGAACCCGAGGCGTAAAATCTTTTAAGCGTTCCTTGCCAACATTTGCAGAATAAACCTGATTTATTTTTTCTTCATGCGTTAAAATACTTGTATTTTTCTTGTCCCCACCCTCAACAGTAGTACCCACTGTGGCAGGCTTACGTTCAAATAGACGTTCAGCTGCACGGCCAATGGATGAACGTGCCAAACGATGAGAGATACGAAACCGCACCCCTGCCACACCTTCATCCTGATAAATTTCTTGCAACCTATGGTAAACGTCCGAAATTTTTCGACCTGTTGGTAGCTGCCCTTTACTTAAATGCCGAACCACCCTTAACGGAGCCGTAAGACGCCAGGATAATGTATGCTGCCAGATACTAAGCTGACGTTGTGACTGTGAAAGTTCATGCCGAAGGTAAGAGGCTTCATGGACTATGCCATCCATGCGCATAGCCTGGATACGCATACTGGCCCGATAACTAGCGGTAAGGGCTTCTTCGGTAGATTGCTGCTTTTCTGGCGTGTCACACGGCAATTTAGAATACGCCATAAGCTTTAATTCTTTCACAATACTTTAGAAATATCACACAATCTTTTTATACAACCTATTTCAAAAAGAAAAGCCGGACCCTAAGGCCCGGCTTTCCTCTTAAGCAAGAACGTAAACCTGTTCTAAAGACTTACTTCAGACCAGAAAACTGGTTTTGGTTCAGGGTATCAACGTTCACAAATGTAATCTGGCTGTGGTCAGACAGAGTAATTGTGGTGTTGTTACCGTTGTGTGTTGCTTTATCCAGAACGTCTGTCTGGAAAGAAGCCTTGGTGTAGTCGTAGTCAACCAGCAGAACAGAGTTGTTAGCAGCGCTACCAAAGTCCTGAATGGTGTAATCTGCGCCAGCAACACTGTTACGGAAACCGAACACGTTAGCTGCACCACTACCACCTTCCAGGGTGGCATCGCCTACACCGGCAACCAGCGTATCGGAAGCAGTGCCGCCGATGAAAGTCTGGGTGCCTGTTGTGCCTGCGTTGTTACCGAATGCCTGGAACCCGAATGCAGAAGATGCACCATCCAGCGTTTCGTTACCATCGTTTGCAACGAACAGGTTATTCGCGCCAGAACCATCGATAAAGCCCTGCTGGCTTGCAGCAACATGGATATCCAGACCGTTGGAACCGAAGATCGTAGCGTGACCAGCCGTAATGGTGGTTTCGCCCGTGCCGCCAATGAAGGTAAGATTGTCGGAAACGTTGATCAGTGCAGAATCGGTGTTTTCGGTCTGCAGGTTGCCATGAGCAGCGGAAATCGTGCTGTTCTGGCCACCTTCAACAGTGCCTGTAGCACCGGAGAAGTTGATGTAATCCAGAGAACCACCGGTAACGGTGGAAGCACCACCAACCGTGATCTGCTGGCTACCATTGGCATCCACAACCAGAGAGTTATCAGACAGCTGAACCGTAGAGCTGCTGCCAGACAGGGTAACGCTCTGACGACCAGCGGTTGCTGTAATGGTGTCCTGACCATCGGAATGAACATAGTTCATGCCCGAGCCCAGATCGATGGTGTTGTGGCCCTGACCTGCAGAGATGGTGTTGTTACCTGCACCACTGTTCACTGTGTCATCACCGTTACCGGTCATGATGTTCCAGTTACCTGCGGTGGACAGGCTGTTGCCTTCGAACAGGTTATCACCAGATCCAGCCAGGAACTGGCCGCTCTGATCACCTGCACGGAAAGCAATACCTGTGTTGGTGCCGCCAAGAACGGTCATGCTGGAGGCAGTGCCACCATATGCATTAACGTTCACCCAGCCATCAAGAGCCGTACCCGGCTGGCTGTTGGCATCGGAACCGATGCTCAGGTAATCAACATTACCAGCAACGCGGTAAGAACCAGCTGAGGTAATAACCCCGTAGCCTGCCTTATTGCTATCGCTAAAGGTTGTATCCCCAGCAGAAAGATTCTGTGCATCAAGAGTGCTGATGACTGAGCTCAACTGGTTCGACAGGTCAGTGGCCTGGTTGTACAGGGCCGAATTCTGTGCGCCGTCTACGGTAACCTGAACATTACCGGACGCACCGACAACCGTGATAATCGGCATGTATCCGTCCTTTTTCTTTACATTTTGCCGCGCCAGCCAGAAATTCCAACCCGCCTACGGCAATCTAACGCTATCCTTTCCTGCTTCGCAAAATACTGCACGAAACGCAAGCAGATTATAGCGTTATTACTTCGCTAACGGCCAACATTGCACAGCGTTGCCAGCCGTTAGCACTGTAAGAAATTTCTCTCTTTGATGAAATAAAAAATACCCAATCTATAATGGTAAATATTTATAATTTTTCTGATAGTTGTATAGAATAACCCTCTAGTGTTGTTTGCTATTTTTCATCACCACAACTGGACTCGTGCCGGACACATGCCTGTAGTGCCTTCCTCCCTCGCAGAATCTCTTTCATCATTGGAAGACTCTCCGCTTTTCACCCCAACTATACTCATACAAAATAGTACATTTGGATGTGAAAACATACCTTTCCTATCATGGATTCTTAAGGAAGCATTTTTTAGCGGGTTATTACTGGTTGGAAGCAGCCTTTCCATTAAGGAAACACTGAGCTTTCGCTTTAATATTCATCCCTCATCTTTCCAACTTACATTTCAGGCAGAACTTCCATCTTCAATCACTCATAACAATCAGGTTATTTATATAGCTGCCAGAATGTGGCAGTCGGCAGAATCCATTCAGCATCTTCTAAATACTGCCCCAGAAGGCACGCTCCTTCTATTAGAAGGGATAAAAGACTCGCGGCGTGCAGAAGCATGGGAACATCTTTCTGCTCTTTTTCCTGCCTTTATGTTCCCTCAAGGAACAGGATTAGGCATTCTAGCAGCAACAGAGGTTGCCTGCCTGTTTCCCCTACTCACACCGGATTCCCGCCTTTCGGACACAGAAAAAACCACCAAGAACCTGCTGCGTGAACGCTTCGCTTTTGCCGGAGAATTCTGGTTCAACAAGGCGCTCCTCACTGCTGCTCATGCTCAGATAGATACGCTCAAACAGGATCTGGTACAAACGCGCAGTCATGTTTTTTCCCAGCAAATGCTGACGCACCACGAGAGCGACCAGAGCGCACAGAAAATCGACTCGCTACAAAAAACCCTTCAACAAACCCAGAAAAACGAACAAGCTCTTATTCAAGAAAAACAGGAAATTACAGACCGCTTAACTAGCTTTATCAGCACAGTAAAACAGAGAGAGCTTTGTTATCAGCAACAAACAAAAACCCTTAACAACCACATACTCACCCTGTCTGCATATATAGACTCCTTGAAACAAACGTATTCTGCTTACTCCCAGCACATTCATGATCTATGGGGCAGATTCGCGCAGGAAGTTCTTGACCGAACCGAAGCGCAAGATGCTCTCAAAACGTATCTTTCAACACCTTCCGGCGTTATCCGTTCTATTGCTCGCGCTTTGGTAAAAGGTGTTGTTGTTCCCTACGTGCCAGACCTACCTCAACCACCCCACGTAGAATCCCCTCCGCAACTCCCTCCGGCTCCGCCTCCACTTTTGCTGGAACACAGCTCTGCCGCGCCACTTACTTTTCCTGAAGTTCCAGAAGCCACTTCAATTTCCATTATTGAACAACCTTCACAACCTTCCGGATTCAACGTTCTTTTTGTTGCGGGTGAGCCAGATTCCCCGGGTGTAAATTACCGTTGCATCCGCAATGCGGCTGCCTGTTCTCTTGCTGGTTTTCCCGCTCAGTGGAAGCGCTGCGCAGACGTTGGCCCCGATGATATCAACTGGGCGGATGTCATGATTTTATGGCGTGTTGAATTCAGTGGCCATGTAGACATTATGCTACGGCTGGCGCGGGAACAAAACATGCCGGTTATTTTTGATACAGATGATCTCACGTTCATTCCTGCCCTTGCACGTATGGATATTATTGATGGCATACGCAGCATTGGCGCCACAGAAGAACGTATTGAAACAGTCTTTACTGATATGCAGCGCACCCTTTTACGCACAGATATCGGGTTTGCCCCAACCGATGCTTTAGCGGATGCTATGCGGGTTTATCAGCCCGTTACTTATACTGTACCTAATATATATAATACAGAATGTCTGGCCTTAAGCCGCAAAGCGTATCGTATGCGCCAGCTTAACCCGGATGAACAGATTATTCGTATTGGCTATGCAACAGGCTCCCGCACACACCAAAAAGACTTTGCTCAGGTTAGTAGTGTTCTCGCCCGCTTGCTGCACGAAAAACCCAATCTTCGGCTTGTACTATTCCGCGAAACAGGGAATCATCGCCCAGTTCTGCTCATGAACGAGTTTCCTGAATTTGAACCCGTGCGTGATCAGATAGAATGGCGAGACATGTGCACCTTGCCTGCCCTTCCTTCTGAACTGGCCCGTTTTGATATTTCAATTGCACCACTGGAAACACAGAATCCATTCTGTAACGCCAAAAGTGAATTGAAATTTTTTGAGGCCGCTTTAGCTGGCGTGCCTTCCATTGTTTCCCCAACGGCACCCTTTCGCCAATGCGTGCAAAACGGCCGCACCGGGTTGTTTGCCACCACACCTGAAGAGTGGGAAACCGCGTTACGCACACTTATTGAAAATCCGGATTTGCGCCACCGCATGGCACGAAATGCGTATCATGCTGCCTTGTGGCACTTTGGCCCACAACGCCAAGCCATTCTTTTAGGTACGATTATGGAAAGCCTGAAAGGAGAAAAACAGGCAGCCCAAACCGCTGAAATACAAATTGCACGCGGCCATTATCTGGCACGCAATCTACCGGATATTCCTGATTGCAGCGTAATGTTCCTGCATGATGCCCTGCAAGAAGCAAATGTTACCGTTATTATTACATCTTATAACTACGAAAACTTCATTCTTGAGGCATTAGAATCCGTTCGGCTGCAAACCATTCCAACCCTTGATCTTGTTGTTGTTGATGATGGTTCTACAGATGGATCACTCAACCAGATCAAAAGCTGGATGGAAAAACAGACGGCGCGCTTTAATCGCCTTATTTTGCTTCAAACCAATTCCAATGCAGGGTTGGGCGGCGCGCGTAACTGTGGTGTTGCCTATGCTGAAACCCCATTCTTCCTGCCATTGGATGCAGATAACCGGCTTTTACCACATGCATGTGAAACACTTTTAAGTGCAACAGATGAATTAACAGCTTACGCTTACCCAATTATCCAACAGTTTGGAGACCCCGCCCAACATCCAACGTTAGGCCAGGAACCTTTCCGCCCCATGCAACTGGTGGCAGGCAATTATATTGATGCCATGGCTCTGGTAGCCAAATGGGCATGGGCCGCCGCCGGTGGGTACTATGTAAGCCGTGACGCAATGGGGTGGGAGGATTACGACCTTTGGTGCACCATGGCCGAATACGGTTTGCGCGGCACCCATGTACCGGAAGTGCTGGCTGAATATCGTGTGCACCAAACATCCATGACCAACAACGTGACGGAAAAAATGGCACATAAACAGCGCGTGGTCTCACTGATAGAAGAACGCCACCCGTGGATCAGATTGGTGCAAAAAAGCGCCAAACAGCGTGAAGTCACAACAAGCTAAAAATGACCGATAAAAACGCTAAGCCCGCAAACAGGCATACTGTTTGTGCGGCTTGGTATTTCGACACCGTGAAACGCGCAAAAAAAACAGAACCCCATTTCTGGAATTCTGTAAACCGCTCTGATTTTTTAGGAAAATCTGGAGCGGGCGATGGGATTCGAACCCACGACCCCAACCTTGGCAAGGTTGTGCTCTACCCCTGAGCTACGCCCGCATTGGATGGCCTCCTTTTACGGATGATCATTCAGATAGGCAAGAGGGAAAATGAAAAAAAATGCCTGAAATTGCATTTTCTTTCTCCAGCCCTTTCCTACTTGTGTTGGAAAGGGCTGTTGGCGCTTTTCAGCCTGTGCTGATACTGATGCTCAAATGCCTTTACGCAGCAAGGAAGGAAAACCGTGTCTGCTTCCATGTTCCGATCCCTTTATCATCAAGGGTTCGTCCGCGTAGCTGCCTGCACCTTGCCCGTAGCACTGGCAAATCCAGCCATAAACGCGCAGCGTATCCTAGAATCTGCCAAAGCATGTGCCGCAGATGGTACAGTTTTATGTGTGTTCCCTGAACTTGGGCTGTGCGGATATACACTGGAAGACTTGCTACAGCAGGAAACGCTTCTGGCAGAAACCAGAACAACCCTTCTCTCCTTGGCTCAGGCATCTGCCACGTTGTGCCCTGTGCTGGTGGTAGGCGCGCCGTTGTTATGGAAGAACGCTCTTTATAACTGCGCAGTCATTATTCATTCCGGCAAAATTCTGGGTGTGGTTCCTAAAAGCTACATCCCAAATTATCGAGAGTTCTATGAGGCACGCCATTTCCGCTCCGGCGCAGATATTCGCGGGCAGACAATCAAGATCAATGGGCACACCGTACCATTTGGCGTGGATCTACTGTTTGAAGCGCAGGATGTGCCCTCATTCAGCCTCAGCGTAGAAATTTGTGAGGATATGTGGGTACCTATCCCACCCTCAGCACACGCTGCACTGGCTGGCGCTACAATTATCGCCAACCTTTCAGCAAGTGACATTACGGTTGGCAAAGCAGAAACCCGGAACATGCTCTGCCAATCCCTCTCTGCCCGCAATATTGTCGCTTACCTTTATGCGGCAGCCGGAGAAGGTGAATCCACCACAGATCTGGCGTGGGATGGCCAAACCGCTATTTTTGAAAATGGCATCCTGCTGGCAGACAGCGAGCGCTTTCCCTCCGGCGCAACCGCTGTAATTGCCGATGTGGATCTTACGCTTTTGCGGCAAGAACGCCTGCGTATGGGAAGCTTTGCTGATGCAGCGCGCCAAGCAGATACATGGCGGCACATTAGCTTCACCCTCACGCCTCCTTCTGCAAACCTTGGGCTCAAACGCCCCCTTGCCCGCTTTCCTTTTGTACCTGCCGCTCCAGAACGCTTGGCACAAGATTGTTTTGAGGCCTTTACCATTCAGGTATCCGCACTCAAGCAGCGCCTTAAAACAAGTGGCGTTAAAACAATGGTTATCGGTATTTCCGGTGGCTTGGATTCTACGCACGCCCTACTGGTGGCCGTGCGTGCAGCGGATGAGCTGGGTTGGCCACGCAGTGCTGTGCGGGGTTATACAATGCCCGGCTTTGGCACAACGGACAAAACCCTTGCCAGCGCCAACGCACTGATGAGCCAGTTGAATATCACGCACGAAACGCTGGATATCCGCCCGGCTGCGGAGCTGCTGCTACGCACCATTCGGCACCCTTATGCAGATGGGCAACCCGTGCATGACATTACTTTTGAGAACGTTCAGGCTGGCCTACGCACAGATTTCCTGTTCAGGCTGGCCAACCAACATCATGGCATTGTCATCGGCACAGGAGACCTTTCCGAGCTAGCATTAGGGTGGTGCACCTATGGTGTGGGCGACCAAATGGCGCATTACAATGTGAATGCGGGTCTTCCTAAAACCCTTATCCAGCACCTTATCCGCTGGTGCATTGCTTCGGGCCATTTTGCTCCTGCTGTTGGCAAGGTGCTGACAGACGTTCTGGCTACAGAAATTTCTCCCGAGCTTATTCCTGTCGGTAAAGATGGCCCTCAAAGCACGGAAAGCATCATAGGCCCTTATGCTCTGCATGATTTCGCACTGTTTTATATTCTGCGCTACGGTTTCAGGCCGTCCCGCGTGGCCTTTCTAGCGGAACAGGCTTGGCAGGATGCCTCAACAGGCCAATGGCCTCCGGGTTTTCCCGCATCCGAGCAAAAAGCTTATGATCTTCCTACCATTCGCCACTGGTTAGAAATATTTGTGCGCCGCTTTTTTGCAACCAGCCAGTTCAAACGTTCTGCCATGCCAAATGGCCCCAAAGTTATGCCCGGCGGCAGCCTTTCCCCCCGAGGAGACTGGCGCGCACCCTCCGATGGCAACGCCCGCCTCTGGCTGGATGATCTAAAACACAATGTGCCCGAAGCCTGAACCACAAAAGAGGGGTTTAGCCCACTGCTGCCCTCATGGTATTATGCCCCATCTTGGGCTATACTGTTTTCTATTATGAAAGCATCGCGCCAAGCCACCATCCATCGCGTTACAAGCGAAACCGATATCGCCATCACCCTTGATCTGGATGGATCCGGGCAGGCCGATATTCAGACCGGACTCGGTTTTTTCGATCATATGCTCACGGCATTAGCCAAACATGCCCTGTTCGATCTGAAAGTAACCGTAAAAGGTGACCTCTATATTGATGGTCATCATAGCGTTGAAGATACAGGCATTGCCATTGGCATGGCCCTAAAACAAGCTTTGGGGGACAAGCGTGGCGTGCGCCGTTTTGGCCATGCCCTTGTACCGTTGGATGAAGCTTTGTGCGAAGCTGTGGTTGACCTTTCCGGTCGGCCCTTTCTGGCATTTGATGCCACGTTTACGCGTGACCGCATTGGGGATCTGGACACCGAACTGGTGGAAGAATTTTTCCGAGCCTTTGCCATGTCCGCCATGCTCACACTGCACCTGACAGAAAAAGCTGGTAAAAATTGCCACCATATTGCCGAGGCCGCGTTCAAGGCACTTGCACGTGCATTGCGTATGGCTGTGGAACCAGACCCACGGGCGCAAGGCAGCATTCCTTCCACCAAAGGCGTGCTATAATTTTTTATACGGGTTAATAACCCAGCCCTGCCCGATACACCTGTTTTGCAGCGCTGGGCACAACCGAGAAAAACGCAAACCTGTCTGGGCTGCATGCACCTTATTATATTGGTCAGCAGAAATCAGACAGGGTCACCAGCAACAAGAGGGTTCCATGACCCAGCCTCTTTCCATCGCCGTTGTTGATTATGAAGGCGGCAATCTGGCGTCCGCTGCCCGTGCAGCCCTGCGGGCTGCTGAGCTTTCGGGAATTGCAGCCGATGTTGTTATCACCAACGAACCTGCGGCTGTCCTGCAAGCAGACCGTATCATCCTACCCGGGCAAGGCGCGTTTGCAGATTGCGCCCGTGGGCTGGAAGCTATCCCCGGCTTGAAAGATTCTATTCTGAACGCCACGGCCAATGGTACACCCTTTTTAGGTATTTGCGTTGGTATGCAGCTTATGGCTGAACGCGGGCGGGAACATGGTGTAACAGAAGGGTTTGGGTGGATTCCGGGGGAAATTACCCTCATGGAAGCCACTGGCCTGCGCCTTCCCCAAATGGGCTGGAACGAGCTGGAGCTTCATACACAACACCCTCTTACCCACGGCTTGGGTAAGGCGCCGCATGGATACTTTGTGCATTCCTACGCACTCCAAAATACTGCGGCAGATGTTCTGCTTGCCACCACAGATTATGGTGGCAACGTGCCTGCCATAGTGTGTAAGGGGAATGTTGCGGGTACACAGTTCCATGTTGAAAAAAGCCAGACAGTTGGCCTCAAGATTCTCGCCAATTTTCTGAGATGGGATCCGAAAGCTCCCGTATAATGACCCGGAACAAACGCGTTCAACGCATTCTGAACCTAGAAGAAGATGACCTTCAGGCCTTATGTGAAGCCGTAGATGCTTCCATTCTGGATGGTGGCGGCTTTGGCTGGCTTCAGCCACAAGGGCGGCAAGTGCTGGAGCGCTACTTCAAAGGCCTGCTGCTTGTGCCAGAACGTATGCTGTTTGTTATTCGGCATAACGGCGTGATTGTAGGATGTGCACAGCTTGTACGCAGCGCCCGTAATAATGAGCTGCAAGCCATGTGCGTTACTCTGGCACATTTGTTTATTGCGCCATACGCGCAGCGTCAGGGCCTCGGCACAGCCTTGTTGCACGAAGTGGAAAATGCAGCCCGCAGCATGGGCTTTCGGATTATGAATACCGAAGTGCCTGAAACACAGGATGGCGCCATTGCCCTCTTCCGTAAGGCAGGTTTTCTGCATTGGGGCACACACCCCCTCTATACCCGTTTGGGCGACACCTACCAGCGCGGTCTGTACTTCACCAAATCATTAGATACAGACCATCTCCCCCTTTCCTCTTCCTTTCAGCAAACGCGGCCTGAAACCATGACAACAGCACCCTCCATGCATCCCCTTACCCTTTACCCAGCCATTGATCTCAAGGATGGAGCCTGCGTGCGCTTACGCCGTGGAGAAATGGATGATGCCACTGTGTATTCAGACAACCCCGGTGCGCAGGCTCTTGCATGGGAGGCCGCAGGCTTTAAATGGCTGCATGTTGTAGATCTGAACGGTGCCTTTGCTGGACAATCTGAAAACGCAGATGCCGTACGTTCCATTGTGGAATCAACAGATATTCCCGTCCAGCTTGGTGGTGGCCTGCGGGACATGAAGGCTATTGAAGCATGGTTGGAAACCGGTATCAGCCGCGTTATTTTGGGCTCTGTTGCCGTAAAAAACCCCGCCCTTGTGCGTGAAGCCTGCCGTGCTTTCCCAGGCCGCATTGTTGCGGGCATTGATGCCCGATCTGGCCGCGTTGCAACCGAAGGTTGGGCCGAAGTTTCTGACATGCAGGCAACTGAATTGGCCCTCCGTATGCAGGAAGCTGGCGTTGCATCCATCATCTTCACGGAAATCAGCCGTGATGGCATGCTGGAGGGACTGGATGTGGAACAGACCGTTACATTGGCCAATACGGTTTCCATTCCCATTATTGCCAGCGGTGGCGTTGGCAGCATTGAGCATCTGATTGCTCTGCGGGAAGCCACGCAGGACGCTCCGGGCATTGAAGGCGTGATTGTGGGCCGCGCGTTGTATGATGGCCGCGTAACCCCAGCAGAAGCCCTGAAGGTATTAAGCTGATGCTGAAACTACGCGTTATTCCATGCCTGGATGTTAAAAACGGCAGAGTGGTCAAAGGCGTTAACTTCGTTTCCCTGCGCGATGCGGGAGACCCTGTTGAACAAGCCGCTGTTTACGATGCCGCTGGGGCTGATGAACTGACCTTTCTGGATATCACTGCCAGCCATGAAAACCGTGATACGATTCTAGAAGTTGTTAGCAAAACAGCCGAAAAAATCTTTCTGCCCCTTACAGTCGGAGGGGGGGTGCGCACAACGGATGATATGCGCCGCCTTCTGCTGGCAGGCGCAGACAAATGCGCCATGAACTCCGCCGCGGTCAACCGTCCTGAACTGGTCAATGAAGCAGCCAACAAATTTGGTAGCCAATGCGTTGTTGTTGCCATAGATGCCCGCCAGACAGCACCGGGGAAATGGGAAGTATTTACCCACGGTGGCCGCACTTCTACCGGGCGAGATGCCATAGACTGGTGCCGTGAGGTTGCAGAACGTGGCGCTGGGGAAATCCTACTCACCTCCATGGATCGGGATGGTACAGGAACAGGCTTCGATCTGGAACTTCTTAAAGCTGCAACACAGGCCGTAAGGCTTCCCATTGTTGCATCTGGCGGTGTGGGTAAGCTGGAACACTTTGTAGAAGGCGCCAAAGCCGGAGCAACAGGCCTTCTGGCAGCAAGTGTTTTCCATTTTGGCCAGTTCACTATTCCCCAGGTTAAAGCCGCATTGTCAGAAGCAGGCTTGCCGGTTCGTCCTTCCCCCGCCCCTTTTGCAGGTTAACCCGTATCATGACAAAAAAAGCACCTTCTAAAACAGAAGCAAAAACAGACACAAAATCCAAAAAGAATAAAGAGGTTCTTTCTCTTCCAGTAATTTCAGAAGCAGATATTTCCGTTCTAAACCGCCTTTACGATGTTGTGCAAAACCGCAAAGGCACAGATCCTTCCGTAAGCCACTCAGCCCGCCTGCTTTCCCGCGGCACTTACAAAATTGCCCAAAAGTTTGGGGAAGAGGCTGTAGAATGCCTGATTGAAGCCGTAGCCAGGCGTAAGGATCTGCTGATTGGTGAAAGTGCTGATGTACTCTACCATCTTATTGTTTTATGGGTAGATGCTGGCATTACCCCAGATCAGGTTTGGACAGAACTTCAGCGCCGTGAAGGCACAAGCGGTATTGCAGAAAAAGCCGCACGTTCCAAAACAACAAAATCTGTAAAGGAATAATCAGAAATGGCTGTAACAGGTAGAGGGCCATATGACCCGCAAAATGTTTTTGCAAAAATCCTTCGCGGTGAAATCCCCTGCAAGGCTATTTTTGAGAACGAATGGGTTCTGGCATTTTATGATATCGCGCCCAAGGCACCTGTTCATGTTTTGATTATTCCCAAAAACCCTTATGTTTCCTTTATGGATTTCAGCCAAACAGCACCCGCAGAAGAAATTGCAGGTGTTATGCGTGCTACAGGCCAGATTGCGCTTGATCTTGGATTGGAAGAAAACGGCTATCGGTTGATTACGAATGCGGGCCTCCATAGTGGGCAGGAAGTGCCTCACTTCCACATACATCTTCTTGGTGGAAAAGCATTGCCAGCCTTTCCGGCCTGATCTTTTGTTTCTTATCCAGACGGACATATCCCTATGACACCCATGGACATGCTTTTATCCCGTGCATCAACGGATCATCTTCAGGCTCCGGCACCATCTGAAGCGCAAATGGCCGAGGTTTTAGCTACCGCTATGCGGGCTCCAGATCACGGAAAGCTACGTCCATGGCGCTATGTTATTGTAAAAGATGATGCACGTTCGCTACTGGCTGAGCGTATTGTTACCAGTATGGTTCGACTTGACCCGGACGTACCCGAATTTAAAAAAGAAAAGCGCCTTAAAAGATTTTCCACAATTCCCATGACACTCGTTTTAGGCATGCATCTACGCCCAGAACATAAAATTCCTTTATGGGAACAGGAAATGACTGTAGCCGCAGGCGCCATGAACATCCTGAACGCACTGCATGCATTAGGATTTGGTGCAGTTTGGGTTTCTGGTGATGTTGTGAATGACCCTGTTCTTGCTGAAGAACTCGGCTTTCCTGCACCCCATAAATTAGCAGGTTTTTTGTTTATCGGCACGCCAGATACACCGCTTCCCACACCCAAGCGCCCAGACCCGGCTGAGTTTACCGCTACATGGCAAGGTCAGCCGGTAAATTTTGCAGCTGATGGAAAAACACCATGACACATATAACAGACGCCGTTGTTATTGGTGGTGGTCCGGTTGGGTTGGCAACAGCCCTTTCATTGGAAAAAATCGGCCTTTCTGTAACCTTACTAGAACGTTCTCCACTTCCTGTATGGGAAGAACCTTCCTTTGATGGTCGGGAAATAGCCCTTACACATTATTCTATGCGTATTCTTAAAGAATGCGAAGCATGGGATCATATCCCGCAAAGCGTTATCTGCCCCTTACGAGAAGCGCATGTGGAAACAGGACGTTTTCGCCATCCGCTTACATTTGATACAAATGGGCGTGGAGAAGAAGCTCTCGGCTGGCTCGTTTCCAACAACCACATTCGGCGTGCCCTCTTTGCCGCAGCAAGCGAGAAAGAACGTATTCACCTACAGCCACACACCAGCGTAGAAACAGTAAGGCAAGGCCAAGATTATGCCGCCGTCCATCACTCAGGCGGACAAATCAAGGCACGCCTTGTCGTTGGGGCTGATGGTCGCTTTTCTCCTACGCGCAGGCGCGCAGGTATTGGCGCTATTGTGCATGATTTCCACAAATCCATGCTGGTTTGCCGCATGGCGCATGAATCTCCCCATCACAACATCGCCCTGCAATGGTTTGATGAAGGACAGACGATAGCTTTGCTGCCAGTGAATGGCATGGCGTCCTCTTTGGTTCTTACGCTTCCTGCAAACGAAATACAGCGCCTGCTCGCAACACCGCGCGATGAATTCAATGCGGAAATTACCCAACGTGTTGGAGCTAGATTAGGACAAATGCGCCTTGTCAGCACACGCCATGCTTATCCACTTAAGGGTGTATATGCGCATCGCTTTGTAGGTCGGCGTTTAGCTTTGGTTGGAGATGCCGCCGTGGGGATGCATCCCATCACAGCACACGGTTTCAACCTGGGGTTGAAGGGGCAAGAAACGCTGGCACAATGCATTGGCGCAGCCTTTAACGCTCAGGCAGATGCCGGGAATGCACGCGCCTTGCAGCAGTATGAACGGCAACATAGGCGTGCAACTGCTTTGCTATTTGCCGGCACGAATGGCATAGCCTCCCTTTACACGCATGATGCGTTGCCATTTAAACCCATTAGGCAAGCGTGTATCCGGCTGGCAGACAGGTTTACGCCCTTTAAACAGGCAGTCACTACGCTTCTGATGGATAAAAAAACAACGGCTTGATTGTAAAAAGGCAGCCTAATTAGAGGCTGCCTTTTTTATTTTCACGTTCTAATTCACGTTCCAGCCACCCCATAATAACAGCAAGCACATAGGTCTGCTGTATTGGAGAAAGAGGCTGATGTTTTACGAAACCGTGCCATTTTTCCAAGCATGATCTACAACACGTGCCCGTAGCATGTTGCGCTACAAAAACAGGATGACCCTTCCATGGGGTTTGTTTGCCATCTTTTTTCGGATTTGCCGGAGCAAGGCGCCGAGCAATAAAGTCTCGTCCATGTTCAGCCACCACAGGCAAGCCTTTGTCTGTCAGATATGTCATATCCTGACAGTTTAAGTGAAACCTACTCCGAAAAGATGACCTTGCAAGCCGCTCCCACAAAGCGTCTGATACCGCAGGAAGCCTTTGCTCCTGCGGAAAAAGCTCACCCTGCTGCACTATTATGGTGTTCCTGAAAAGCAAAATACAACATTACAACAATGTGGCTATTGCTCATCTGTTTTTACAGGGGGAACAGGTGCCTGCGCAATGAGCTCCCCCTTACCAGTTGCAACACGAATATCTTGTTCACGGATCAACCAGTAAACAACACCCAAGGCCAAAACAGCCGCAGAAAACGCCAGCATCTCAGCAGGCCTTACTTCGTGCAGATCCAGAATAATAAACTTACGAGAAACAGCCAGAAGCGCGATGAGCACAATTGTACGTACACGCACCACATCCCGACTATGCGACAAACTGATACGCAGCGAACTTTTAAACTCCAGAGCAATAATCACCGTAAAAATATTGCCAAACACTTCCTGAAAAGCCGGCATGTTTGAAGCATCTATTTGCGATGACATCACCAGATACCAAACTTCCTTGGTAAGGTGCCATGTTGCAATGGTTGTAATAACCATGATCAGGCCAGTAAGAACCAGCATGATCAGAAGTTCAAATCCTTCATAAAGATTCATCTCGAAAAAGCTTTTCCGCAACCGCGATGCTTCACGAGAAAAAGGATCTTGGGATATCTGATTATGATCTGGACTGCTCATGTTTCTCTATACGTTTGGTAAAAAAGGATTTGCACTTCCTATCAGAATATTCTGAAGAAGTTTCAGTTATGATGATTATTCCCTTTTTTAACTTAATCCCAGAGGCTTCCATAAGGCGAGGAGCGTGAAATCCTCCCTTCGGTAAAACACATTCATCCTATGATAAGCCAGATACGCTTTCTGTTGTGGTCAAATAAATGATCGATATCAGGGCACAGACTCGCTGGCATTATGAGCGTAAGTGTATATGCCGCCACGATATAGGGCGCGCTGATAAGCAGGACGGTTATGAATACGATGCAAGAAGCCTCCTACATGAGGCCGATTGTCTGTTGCTCCAGCACGTGCGGTTGCTGCCTCCAGAGGAAAACTCATCTGGATATCCGCTGCGGTAAAGTTATTCCCAGCAAACCATTCATTTTCAGACAGGCTGTGTTCCCAATAATCCATATGCAATTTGAGCTGCGGATTTATAAACTGTGCCTGCGCTCCTTTTGAAATCAGAAAAGCAAACGGGCGGAAAGGTAAAGGTGCCTGTTTGGGCAGCATACCAAATATCAATTTGAGTAAAAGCGGTGGCATGGCAGACCCTTCCGCATAATGAAGCCAGTATATGAAGCGGATATATTCGGGTGTGTCACACGCCGGTGCCAGTCGGCCATGACCGTATTTATTGATAACGTATTCGATAATCGCTCCGCTTTCTGCCAACGTTACGTTTCCATCCGTATCTGTTATGACCGGAGCCTTGCCCAATGGATGAATGGCTTGCAGGGATTTGGGGGCCATCATGGTTTTAGGATCGCGTTTGTAAAACTGGATATCGTAGGGAAGGTCCAGTTCTTCCAGCAGCCACAGTACCCGTTGTGAACGGGAATTATCCAGATGATGCACGGTTATCATTACATGCGGCCCTTCTTTTAACTGAGATAAATCTCCCGCCCGGCCTTATCCGTCCTGATAGACTGGTTATGGCGTATAAGCCCCGGGGCAGAACTGATTATCAGCTAAAAGAAGAATTTTTGAACTTTAGTTCCCATGTGCCAACCGAGTACAGCAAGAATAATGGCAACATCCATTCCTTGCTTTCCCCTTTGCTATAAAAACACGTGGAAGCTTTTGGTAATAGAGGAACAAACCGCGCAAGCCGCTACAGGCAAAAAACCTCCAGCCCTGCCAGCAATGGCACTATCTGTTTCAAATAACTGCGGATTGAACTCGGAAGGCTGGGTTGCTTACCAGCCTTACACTTAAAAACCACCAAAAATTTTAGAAAAGATTGGTGGGCGCACAAGGGCTCGAACCTTGGACCCGCTGATTAAGAGTCAGTGGCGGTGAGATACCGTTAAGACGCAGGCAGATGCAAAGAGCCACAAAAACCCTTGTTTTCCCTCACATTACCGAACGGCTATGACGCAACGTGACGCAGCAAGCTGCACGGGTTACCTTTTCAAATGACTCCGGAGCGACTCCGGAAAAGTCTATCAGCGGGTGAGAGGGGAAAAACGGAGGGCGGCGCTACACCAAAAGCAGGTGTACAAGGTGTATAGGTGTAACACTCATAGATAATATACTGTTTTCCCTCAGTTTTTCCCTTCTCAGACTGCTACACCTCACGGTTTGGTGAGGTGTATAAGGTGTAGCAGAAGGTTCGGCATGAAGTTTACAAAATCGGGAATAGACGCCCTCACCTGCCCGCCGGGAAAGCGGGACGTGATGTTTACGGATGACGAGGTGAAGGGCTTTGCCATCCGGGTGAACGCAACCGGCAGCAAGACCTTTCTGTTCAACTACCGCTTTGGTGGTAAGGCCCGGAGGCTGGTGCTTGGCCAGTATGGGGAATTGACCCTCGCACATGCCCGCAAACTGGCAGAAGCCGCACGGGGTAAGGTTCTGGCGGGTGGTCACCCTGCCGAAGAGAAGAAAGCCGTTGCTCAGGCCTTCCAGCAGCAGGCCATAGAGGATGCCAGACAGGCTGCGGCCAATGCCCTCACGTTTGAAGCCCTCATAGACCGCTGGACCAGCAACGCTCTGCGGGACAGTAGCGCGAGCCACCGCACGGAAGCGCCGCGCCGCCTGCGGCTTAATTTTGCGGACATGCTGAACCGGCCAGCCCATGCCCTGACCGTGGCAGAAGTGCAGACCCGGTTGGATGACGTGGCGGAAAAGCACCCGACCACTGCCCGCCGCCTGCTGTCCTATGGCCGCGCTCTGTATAGCTGGGCGACAAAGCGCCAACTGGTAGAGGAAAACCCCTTTGCGCATGTGGTGGTAGAAGGCCGTGAGGTATCCCGTGACCGGGTGCTGACTAACGCCGAACTAGGCGCAGCATGGCAGGCCGCCTGCCAGATGCCCTATGCCTTTGGCCCGTTCTTCCGGCTGCTGGTTCTCACGCTCCAGCGCCGGAGTGAGGTTGCCGGGATGCGATGGGAAGAGATAACGCCAGATCTGACCACATGGACCATTCCGGCCAGCCGCACCAAGAATGGCAAAGAGCATATCGTCCACCTGTCCGAGCCTGCCCGGCAGGTTCTGGCCTCCCTGCACCGGCAGACTGACAGCAAAACCGGGGCCGTCTCTCCGTTTGTGTTCACCAATACGGGCCGGACGCCCATATCTGGCTTTTCTGATGGCAAAGAACGGCTGGAAGCCCTGATGGAACAGGCTACTAATGCCACCGGAGGGCGAAAAAACGCGGGAAAGAAACACTCCGCCCTGCCCGCAAGCGGCTGGCGGCTTCATGACCTGCGGCGCACGGGTGTGACCACAATGGCCCGTTTAGCCATTGGCCCCCATGTGGCTGATAAGGTGCTGAACCATACGGAGGGAGCCATAAGCGGCGTAGCCGCCGTATATCAGCGGCATGAGTTCCTGAAGGAACGGGCGGCGGCTTTGGATGCTTGGGCCGGGCATGTGCTGAGTGTGGCTTCCGCGACGGGAATCGAACCCACGGCAGGGAATGTCGTGCTTCTGCGGAGGTAAAGAAAAAGGGCCTCTGCAATTTTACAGAGGCCCTTACAAATACTGATCAGCCTATCAGGCTAGAAAACAGCACACCTCCCTTAATTTTCTTCAAAAGGCAGGTTTATTTGTCGTGCCGCGCTACGGTGCTGCATTACCTTCAAAATCTTGGTTTCGCTTCTCAGTCCGCCATCTGTCTGCCATTGCTGCACCAGCACCTTACAAACCAGAATATCTCCCTTAGCAAAGGAGATTTCGTTGCGGTCAACCTCGTCCAGAAACTCCTGATCTTCTATTGAAGCCCAGACTACATTCTGTCCGTCATTAAGCTTCCATTTTCCATCTTCGTTAAAAGAAAGACTTACAATGGAAAAAGCAGCCGTGCTTTCCATGTCGATAATCTTGTTATCGTCCGTTTCAGGGACAGAAAAAGAAGGCAAATCAGGTTTGGTGATATGAACCGGGGCCGTGTCTTTGGCTGTACCAGCTGGGCGGAGAGATAGGTTTGTGATCCCATTTCTTCCCAACGGTTTCACTGTATCAGCTATGGCCTTTCGGACCCTCACATCCCTGTATAGTTCGGCAAGCTGCACAGGAACCACAATGGTATCTCCTTCCGTAGAAAGAGAGTCAGGCGGAAACTCCAATGAAACATTGCCATCACGCAGAACAACAGCCTTTTTAACCTTCCGCCCTCGTGCAAACTGAAGCAAACCAAACAGGCCACCACCGATGCTCCCAGTTGCGCCTAAAAAGGTCCAGAGGTTGGAGAGAGCAGAAGCCCCATTGCCAGAAAGCAGGTCGCAAGCATGGGCGAAAAACCCTTGCACAAGATGCAAGTAAACCTCAAAGGAACCTTCGTTAAAGGCTTTAACCCTCACGGACACCTGAGATTTTTCACCATTGATGACGCGGTTTGCTTCTTCAAACAGCTTACCAAAAGCAAGGAGAGCCGGTGCCAGATCAGCTACAGCCATCTCGCCAGCTTCTAGAGCCGGTCCATCATAATTGATGCAGATGGTCTTTCCGCTCATTTCTTCGCTCACGGCTTTCCCTTACATATGATCAGCGCACAACAGACTGGATTTTACCAATTAAAAATTTGACGGCCTTTAAGCATGGCCTACGCGCGCTGTCTAACCAAGAAAAACTGAATAACTTTTTGAGGGATGCCCTCCGGTAAGCTTGCCCCCTCCTCACATCTAAGGAGGCCCCATAACCGGCGTTCCTCAGATGTGAGGAACGGGGTATCTTTACCAGTTTGGTGAGTCTTTAGGGATGCAGAAATTCCTGCATTGGGCGATGTGCGAATTTCCGGGATTTTTCCTTAATCGACTGACTGATTAACTTTCATGAAATGTGGCTCTCAAAGAACCATAAAATACTGCACCTAAATCGGCAGGATCATTTGTAATGGTAGCAATAGAATTGCTTGAAATTATACGGACTGAAATAGTATAATTATTTCCCATTCTATTCATATGCTTCATTTTAATCGGAGGGGTACATGGTTTTCCGTTATCTTCCCAAGTTATAATTTCAACCGGAATTGCATTATTAGGTTTTTTATCCAACCACATACAATATTTGCGACCATTAACGACGCGATTAGCATTAGTCGCTCGTTTTTTTCCAGGACATCCAGTCATAATATTACCTCAACAATTATGGTTTCAATCTAACCCCAGCCCCTCCACCATTCTCAGGGATAAACTCAACCCCTGCGGCTTCTAAGGCAGAACAGATAGCTTCTATCGTGCTCGGTTTCAGTTCCTCGCCTCTTTCAAGTCGGGCGATAGTATCAGGTGAAACGCCAGCCTCTTTTGCTAGATCACGGACTCCCCAGCCAATAGCAGCACGGGCCATTTTACATTGAACAGCTAACAAAATCCGAACCCTGATACGATTTTTTAATTGCAGATTTATCGTAACTATGTTCGGATAATAGGGCAATGCAATTTGCGGCCAAATGGGGAGCTTGGACCCTCCCACACTTGGCCTAACCGCAACCGCTCGCACTAGGAGACGGTAATGGCTGAACGCGCCTATACCATGCCCGGCACACGCTGGGCAGTGCTTACACCTGCTCGCCTGCATGGCGATGCTCTGGCCGCCTTTGCAGCGGCTGGCCTTTCTCTGCTGGCTCTGGCTGGCTTCCTGCACCCTGAACACCTGCGCCGTCCCTCCGGAGGGGGCGCAAGCCACACACACCACCTCAGCAGCCCTCACACTGTTCTGGTGGCTTCTGCGACTTATGGGGCGGAACCAGCACGATGATAACTTCGCATAAAATCCCGGTAAGGCTCGGTGACAAAGAAAGACCTTTACCGCCTTTCCCATGGCCGCTTACGCCTAAGCCATCGTGTCGGTTCACTTATTCCGCTATTTGGGGGCTATCTTAATGAACCGAGCCACCTTCACGCGCCGGGTCGCCTTAACTTCTGTCTGTGCCTTGGCGGCTGAGGCTACTGTTGGCTTTGCCGCCCTCAAATTGTCAGCCACAACCGACAAGGATTCTGCTCTATTTGCGCTTTCTGACGCATTCTGGCGGGTCCACAATGAAATATGGTCTGCTGATTATCTGGCAGAACACGAATATGGCTCTCCCGAACAGAAGAGGTTAGAGGCCAAGCTAGAGCAGCTTTGCCAGCAGGAAGGTCTGCTTGTGAAGCAGCTTGCCCAAGTCCCTGCCCGCACTCAGCCCGGCCTGAAAGCCAAGGCTGCTATCCTGCAAAGCCTGCTGCCAGACATAATGCGCGATTGCTACTTGTCCGATGACTCCGGAGAGTTCCTGCTTGTCATGAGCCTTCTGGATGATCTGACCGGAGGGGCTCAGATATGAACAGGCCCTCCGTTTCCCGCCGTGGCGTTCTGGGGGCGTCTCTCGCTGCCACGGCTGCTGCTGTTCCTGCTGTGGCTTCTTCCTGCCCTGCTCCGGGGCCGGGGCCGGACGCCCTGCTTATGGATGTGCTGGCCCGATACTGGCAGGCAGAACGCGCCATCCTCGCTATGGAGGCCGTGCCTGAACCCTCTTTAACGGCTCCGGAGTATCCCGCATGGGAATCTAAGTTTGACGCCCTGATAGCCAGCCGTGCGCAGGCAATAGGCCAGATGGCGGATATACGCGCCATGACGCCGGAGGACAGACGCAGCAAAGCTCAGATAGTTGAACGCTGCCTGCCGTCCAGTGTGCGCTGGGGTGATGGCGGTTTGGATACTCCTGAAATCCGGCTGGCCTTGTCTCTGGCGCGGGATGTGAATGTATAAAATACCGTCATAGAAAAGGATAATTAATTGATGAAAAATTGTTGGTGTTTTCGGCCAGTCTGGTTTTTAAGCTGAAAACAGCAGAAGGGAACGGTCGTGAATACCTATAAAAAAGGTCAAGTCGTCTATGCAATCTGGAACACGTTCGGCAATGCCACGTGTGGTATCGATCTGCAAAAACCAGATAAAAAGCTTGGCAACCGGATTGATAAACTTCTGTCAGCAGGGCTGTTACCTGATGCAGAAAGAGGTGGTGGACCGGGTAAAGATAATGGTTTTACAGAAGAACAAGTTTTCCTAATCACATTGGCTTTAATCCTTATGGATATGGGCCAAGGTCTATGGGCTGCTGCTTTCTTTATTCATCATACTCATGATAGCCTGCTGAACAAATATGCTGAAATTAGACGAAATCCACCATCTCATATTGCTGAAAAAGATCCTGATGAGAAAATGGTTTATCTCATGTTCCAATATCGGGACTTAAAAGAGTTCTATCCTAATATCACAAAGAGAAAAGTCGAAGGGTGGCGAGGATCATCCTATCCTCCCATAGTCCTCAATCCTCGCTATGCCACCGGCATGGAAGGAATAAGAGAATCTCTTAAATTTTACATACAACGTGGAAGGCAGTGCCACGCAGAAATAATAGAGATTGCAAAAATGTCTTCCCTTTTACTTCATAACTTGAAGTCTGCCCCAATCCCGAAACGTGGTCGCCCTAAGTGATCATTTCCCATAAACATCAACAAATTTGATGGTCAATATGAAACAGCCTCATCCTCTTATCAATTCAACCGATGAAATCCGTATCTACTCTGAAAAGCAGGCTGCGGAATTTCTTTGTATGTCGCGAAGGACTTTGCAAAACATGCGCCGGGATGGCGGCGGTCCTGCTTTTGTTAAAATCTCTGAACGGCGTGTCGGCTATACCCTGTCAGCCCTCCGAACATGGGTTTCTTCCCGCTCTGTGCGCTCGACTGCTGATGCAACCGTCCGCTTTGGAGGAGCAGCATGAATACCGCTCTAATGCCTCTGGCTTTTGATTTTGAAGGTCATGCAGTCCGCACCATTAATCGTGATGGTGAGCCTTGGTGGGTTTTGGTGGATCTGTGTGCCGTGCTGGAACTTGGTTCTCCTCACAAAGCAGCAGATCGTCTGGACGATGATGAAAAGGGGCGGACTATTATTCCGACCCTTGGCGGTCCACAAGAAATGACCGTCATTAACGAGTCCGGCCTTTTTTCCCTTATTCTCACTAGTCGTAAACCCGCTGCCAAACGGTTCAAGAAATGGGTTACGGCGGTGGTGCTGCCTTCCCTCCGGAGGACAGGCTCGTTTAGTGTTGAGGCAGCCATTCTTGCCAGTCAGAACGCGGTAAAGGTTCTTACGCCTAAAGCGCAAGCGTATCACCAGTTGGCCTGCATGGATGGCCTGCACACTCTGACAGACGCTGCAAAGCTATGTGGGATGCCTCGTGACCGTTTTATAAGCACGCTGGAAGCCGTCGGATGGATATACCGCCCCGGTGGGTCTGGTCGCTTGCAAGGCAAAGCTGACAAGATCAAAGCAGGTTTCCTGACGCACAAGTATCACGAAACCAGAGACCATGATGGACACTTGAAGGAACGCTCTCAGGTTGTCGTGACTGACCGGGGCGTAGCTAGGTTGCGGATTGTCCTCACTCGTCTTGAAAACGCCATGCTTGAAGGAGACGCGGCATGATTGCGGCTCTGTTCTGCGGAGGGGTTAAAACCTTCGCCATTCTTGGCCTGCTGAACCCTCCGGAAGGCTTAGGCCTCAATACGGTGGAACGTGTGGCTTTTCGGGCTGCGGCTGATGAACTGATGCTTTCCACAGAAAGTGCCCTGTATGCTGATACACACCCGGCTCTGCATGATGCCGCCAGTATCGTAAACAAGCGGGAATTCTGGTTCTGGCAGGTCGGGTTTGCAAAGCCTGTCATGGGGCACGCTCCACGTAGGCAGGAAATATGCCTCGCCGCACCTGCCAGCATGGGTGCGCTGTGGCTACGTCAAAATCTGAACCATGCAGATTTACCGAAGCTCCCCCCAGACCGCAACGGCACGGAACTGGATGCTCGGGATTTGCTGGAAGGCTTTCGGGGGGCTTGTGACCATTCTCTCTATGAGGCTGAGCAAGATTTCCTGAACGGCAATCAGGATTTTCAGGTCCTTCCAATCTGGAAAGATGCTGCTGAAGCATGGAAAGCCGTGCGCTCTCTGGGGGCAATCCTGCTTCTGACAACCCCTCCGCCGCGTCTGGAACCTCGTGTCATTTCGTCAGGAATCGCAGACCATGCGGCGGCCTAGCGCCTCCGAATTGGCCCGCCTTCTGGCTGACCATATCAGCCGCCTTGCGCCGGAACTGCTGCCACATGGCAAAAAGGACGGCGTAGAGTGGCGCGTGGGCAGTCTGGCCGGAGAACCGGGGCAATCCCTTGCCGTGCGTCTCTCCGGCGCACGGCGGGGCGTATGGGCGGATTTCTCCAGCGGTGAGCGTGGCGATGCTCTGGACCTTGTGGCGGCCAGCCTGTTTGGTGGTGACCGTAAGCAGGCTATGGCATGGGCCTCTCACTGGCTGGGGCTGAGTGAAACTACAAACGCTGCCCCTATCCAACGCCGTGCCGTTCAAGAAAAACTGAATAACTCTCAGGAACTGGACAAAGAAGCACAGCAGCGGAGGGCCAAGGCTCGCCGGTTATGGATGGACACCCCAGCCGGAATAGCTGGCACACCTGTTGAAGCCTATCTGGCAGGGCGTGGCATAGGCCTCCGGGCATTGGGCCGCGCTCCGGGTGCCTTGCGGTTTCATCCTGCCGTCTGGTGTGCGGAGGTGCGTAAACCCCTCCCCGCCATGCTGGCCGCAATCTGCGGACCTACAGGAAAGCTGGTGGCCGTGCATCGCACATGGCTGGCGCAATCGCCCTCCGGCACATGGGCCAAGGCTGATCTTCAAAACGCAAAGAAAGTTCTTGGTGGTTTTTCGGGTGGTTGCATCCGCCTCTGGCGTGGGGCTTCCGGCAAGGCGCTGGATTTAGCACCGGCAGGGGATGTAGCGATTGTTGCCGAGGGCATAGAAACCGCTTTGTCCTGTGCCATCGCCTGCCCGGAACATAGGGTTCTTTCTGCTGTCAGCCTCAGCAACATGGCCGCCATGAAACTTCCCGACACACTCACGGAAATTATCGTCGCAGCAGATAACGATACCGGCAATGCCTCCGCACGGAAGGCGCTGGATGCTGCACTCTCACAATTCGCAAAGCAGGGCCGCACTGTTCGGCTCGCTATGCCTGAAATACAGGGGCAGGACTGGAATAATGTCCTGACACATCATGACAAAGACACAGGGCCAGAACGGTCGTGACGGTGTGCGGGCAGGCCTGACCTCCGCCAAAATTGTTTCTCTGCCCGGCGCGAAAAGCAAAGCATCCGGCAAACGGATAGAGTCTCAGTGCGGCCGGTTTTTCTGTGACGCTCACGGGCTGTTCCGGAAGGCAGCGGACAACAGCAAAACAGACATGAAGCTTTCCGGGCCTGTCTGGATCATAGCTGAAACACGCGGGGCAGACGGTAAAGGCTGGGGCATTTTGCTCGGCTGGACAGACCGGGACGGCCAGCAGCATGAACAGGCCTTTCCTCGCGCCATGTTCGCGGGTGACTGTGCGGAACTGCGGAGCCAGTTAGCAGACGGAGGCCTTACCCTTCAGGCAGGTTCAGCCGCGAAAGCCGCTTTTGCAGACTGGCTGGCTTCCATCGCCACAGAAGAACGCGCGTTTTCCGTCAACCGGATAGGCTGGCACACTCTGAACGGTGGCAAGGTTTACGTGCTGCCAGATGCAACCTACGGAAACCTGAAAGAGCGGGTTGTTCTGCAAACCTCCGAACAGGAAACAAACCTTTTTGGCGTATCTGGCTCTGCGGAAGACTGGAAAAGCAATATCGGCCAGTTCTGCAAAGGAAACTCACGCCTTGTCCTGGCAGTATCCACCGCTTTTGCCGCCCCGTTGCTGGGAGTGCTGGGGCTGGATGGCGGTGGCGTCTCATTTGTGGGTGCATCCCGTGCAGGGAAATCCACAGCCCTTGTGGTTGCATGCAGTGTGTGCGGAGGGACACCAGAAGGCGGAGCCAAGGGGTATGCCCGGTCATGGCGTTCTACTGGTAACGGTATGGAAAGTGTGGCCTCGGCAAGCTGTGATGCCCTGCTGGTAATGGATGAAATCGGCCAGCTAGACCCGAAAGAAATTGGTGACGTGGCCTATATGCTCGCCAACGGACAGGGCAAGATGCGGGCCAGTCGGACGGGTGGTTCACGGTCTACCTCCCTCTTTCGGATACTGTTTCTCTCAACTGGTGAAAAAACACTGGATGATCTGAATAAGGAATCTGGCAAAAGCACCAAAGCCGGGCAGGAAGTGCGGTTTGTGGATGTGCCAGCCGATGCTGGAGCCGGTATGGGGTTATTTGAAGAGACACACCATTGCGACACCCCCGGAGAATTTGCGGACTATCTGGCAAATGCCTGCGGGCAATTCTATGGCGCGCCCTTCCGGACCTTTATGGAGCGTCTGGCAGACCGCATGGCAGCAGAGGGCGTGAGAGGATTCCGTGAAACCCTGCTGGCACGGATGGACACCATAGCAACCGCCTATCTGCAAAACTGGCCAAAGGCTTCCGGGCAGGTGCGCTCTGTAGCACGGCGCTTTGCCATGATTGCTCTGGCCGGAGAACTGGCCACAGAGTTTGACCTGACCGGCTGGGACCGTGACACGCCGGAAGTGCTGGTCGGCCTGTGCTTTGCCGACTGGCTACGGCTACGCGGCACAGCAGGCCGGAGGGAGGACGAACAGGCCATCCAGAAGCTACGGGACTTCATTTCCCGCAATGCGTCTGCCCGATTTGAGGACTGGATAGATAAGTCAGCCGAGGAACAACCTCAGAGCGGAGAGAATGGCGAGCCACCAAAAGAACGCTACCGCACAATGAACCGGGCTGGCTGGCGGCGTTGGGTCAAAGCTCCGGATGGCCGATACGTGTGGCTTTACCTGCTGACCTCTGATGGCATGAATGAAGCCCTGAATGGCGTGTCCGCACGGGACGCCAAGCAAATGCTTGTTGATCGTGGCCTGTTAATTAAGGCCAAGGATGGCAAGTTCTCAGAGCTCTTACGCCCTCCGGGTCAGGGGCAAGTCAGACTCTACCAAGTGCATCACGATATTCTGGCAGTTGCCACGGGCGACAGATGAGCCGGACAGGCCGGAGGGTCATCACTGCCCTCCGTGCTTTCCGTTCCACGCTCGCCATGCGTTTTGGGAATGGCTTGTCGTGTTCCATTAGGGCAAGGCCTATTGGGACAAACAATGTGGAACACTTTCCTACCTGTTTTTTGTTCCAATAGGGTTGTTTTTAGAATTTTGGGACGATAAAGGTCTAGGGTCTAGACCTTTTGGAACAGTTTTAGGGACACCCTCGGATGAAAATCGGATACGCACGGACCAGCACCACCGATCAGGTGGCAGGACTTGAAGCGCAAGCCCGTGACCTGTCAGCCAGCGGGTGCGAGCGTGTCTTCCGTGAACAGATTAGTGGCAGCAGCACAGACCGGCCTCAGTTAAGCGCGGCGTTTGATCACATGCGGGCCGGGGATGTGCTGGTAGTGACCAAGCCAGATAGGCTGGCCCGTTCCACTGCGGACCTGCTGCGGCTTGTGGAAGAAGTCAAGGCAAAGGGTTGTGGCCTGATCGTGCTGTCCATGAACGGCATGACACTGGATACCACCAGCCCCACCAGCAAGATGATGCTGACCATGCTGGCCGCTGTAGCAGAGTTTGAGCGCGATATTATGAAAGAGCGCCAACGTGAGGGCATAGCCAAGGCAAAAGCGGAGGGCCGCTATAAGGGGCGCAAGCCTACAGCACGAAGTCAGGCTGAGCAGGTGCAGGCATTAGCGGCTAAGGGTGTGAGTGCCACGGAGATAGCCAAGCAGCTAGGTATGGGCCGGACCTCTGTTTATCGCTGTCTGGCGGCTTCTGCTGCGTCCTGATGGGGCATTGTGCCGTGGCCGGGTGTGCGCGGGCAGCGCGCGGGTTTCTTTCCCGCGTTTTTTAGCTTTTGGAACGAATAAGGTCGCTTGTTATGCGCTCAGGTCATGACAAAACAGGCTGGAAACTGTCATTTTTCCTGTCTCAAAAAGAGAGACTGACAAGGCATTTTCTTGGGGATTTGCTCATAAATGGCAGAAAACCGCCATTTCTATATTCAGACTGTTACACCTTTTTGGGCTGGGTGTAACGGCTGACACCGAAAAGGTGTAGCAGATTTTCTATTATAAAACAGATAGTTACGGGGTTTGTTACACCTGTCACACCTTGTACACCTTTTTTTAGGTAAGGGTTGGAAGTGTGGACCGCAAGAGAACTGGCTCAGTCCATGCAGCCTGCGCATGGCTCTGCCTGTCTCAGCCAAGGGGGGCTGATTAAAGTCTCATGCCGTTTGGGCACCGCAACCGCATCAGGCTCACGCGCAGATTTTTCGCAGGTTTTTGAAATTAATCAAAAAATCAAAGAGAAGAGATGAAAAATCAGGAAAAACGGCAGGAAACAGCCATTTTTCCTCTGATTTGGGGCCCAGTGCCCGAAAAGGGGTGGGGGGTGTTAAATCTCTAGGGTCTATGAGTGCCCGGACCGCGCCATAGGCAAATTTTCATATCCGCGAAATTAAGGAGAAAAGTTACCGGATTGGAGTGAGGGCGAGAGCAAGCAGGCAAAACGGCTGCCTGCTCAGAATGAGCCGAGAAAAACCCCTGCCCTGCCAGCAAAACCGGCGTTTCAAATGACTCCGGATTGACTCCGGAAGACTGGCGGGGTGAGGCACCCCGAAGTCTAAAAACCACCTAAGTCTTTGAAAAGATTGGTGGGCGCACAAGGGCTCGAACCTTGGACCCGCTGATTAAGAGTCAGCTGCTCTACCAACTGAGCTATGCGCCCTTACAGCATATAACTGCTGAAGTGAGGCAGTTTTTACCACCTCTAAATCATTAAGACAAGTATGAAAATTCAGGTTTTTAACATAGCTAGCACAGCATCCAACTGATCCAGGCTTTTGTAATGAATTTGCAAAGAGCCCCCTTTGCGTCCATCAAAATGAACGTGCACCTTCAGCCCTAAGCGCGTGCCCAAATCCCGCTCTAAGGCAGAAATTTCGGGATCTTTCATCACTTTAGGTTCTTTGGTTTCAACTTTTGTATTTTTTGCCTGCTCAAGGGCTTTCTGAACCAAAGCCTCTGTTTGCCGAACAGATAACCCTTTAGAAATAACCTCTGCGGCGGCCTGTATGGGGTCTGGATGCGCTAGCAACGCACGCGCATGCCCAGCAGAAAGGGCGCCCTTTTTAAGCTCCTGCCGCAGCACATCAGGCAAACGCAACAAACGCAGCGTATTGGCAACATGGGGGCGAGATTTGCCTATAGCCTTTGCCAGTTCATCCTGGGTCAGGCTATATTCTTCCATCAGTCGGCTAAAACCTTCAGCTTCTTCAACCGGGTTCAGATCTGCTCGCTGGAGATTTTCAACCAGAGCAGCTGCCATAGCATCTGCTTCTGAGAGATTCCTGACATGCACAGGCACATCATGGCACTGCGCCAACTGTGCAGCACGCCAGCGACGTTCCCCCGCAATAATCTGATAATGCCCCGTTTTATGAGGGTCTGGCCGCACCAGAATAGGCTGGAGAATACCCCGCTCCCGGATAGATTCAGCCAGTTCCTGTAATGCTTCTGGCTCCATATCCTGACGTGGCTGAAAAGGCCCTGGCGCCAGAACCTCAATCGGTAATGAGCTTGCTGTAGGCGCAGCCTTACTGGCGGATTTATTAGCAGAAGATGCAGGTTCATCCACAGAAGCGACATCACCCAGCAACGCAGCCAATCCACGCCCAAGCTTAGGACGAGCGGAAGATTTACGTGATGATTGACCACTCATGATACCGATGCCCTCTTCATGACTTCTGCTGCCAATGCTTGATAAGCGGTTGTTCCACTGGCTCTGGAATCATACAGCATAACAGGCTGACCATGGCTTTGGGCTTCTGAAATACGAATATTACGTGGGATAACCGTTTCCAGCACATCTTTACCAAAGAAGCTTCGCGCATCCGCAGCCACAAGCTCAGACAAATTATTTCGTCTGTCATACATGGTCAGCACAATGCCTGCCATTTTCAGTTCTGGGTTCAGGTTTTTCTGCACCCGCCCAATGGTCTTTACCAGATGGCCCAAGCCTTCCAACGCAAAGAACTCACACTGTAGCGGAGCCAGCACACCATCTGCCGCCACAAAAGAATTCAGCGTCAGCAGCCCAAGGCTTGGGGGACAATCTATAATCACAAAATCCACAGTCTCGCGCAGAGGTTCCAATGCCGTGCGTAATCTGGTTTCTCGGTGCTCAGCATCCACCAATTCAATCTCAGCACCAACCAGTTCTGTATTGGCCGCGATAACTGAAAGATTTTCAATCTCGGTAGGCTGTAAAAGATCATCTGCGACTTTTTCATGCATTAGAAGCGCATAAGAGCCACCTTTGCGGGAATCATAATCAACTCCCAAACCCGTTGAAGCATTCCCCTGAGGGTCCATATCCAGAAGCACAACTTTAGCGCCATCGGCCGCCAGAGATGCTGCCAGATTAATGGCGGTAGTGGTTTTGCCTACGCCCCCTTTCTGGTTTGCAACAGCAAAAACGTGGCAGGCTTTCCCGCTTTTCTTAACCTTAGACACGATTAAAATTTCTCACTTCCAGAATCATACCATCAGAACTTGTCTGGCTTGGATATGTTTGCACATCCATTTGCCAAACCTGTTCCGCTTCTTGGATTTCCTGCACAGCCTGTTGCCCCTTAAGAAAAACAGCTTTTCCTTTTGGTTGTAACAGCGGGTGCGCCCACTCCAAAAGTTTAACCAATGGGGCCAAAGCCCGCGCTGTTACTACAGGCGCAGGCTGAACTTTTACACTTTCAAGCCTGCATGGCAAAACTTCCAAATCCGTTTGGGTAAGCCGCGCGGCTTCACGCAAAAAAGCAGCCTTCCTTTGATCCGATTCAATCAAAACCCCAGGTATTCCTGTGGCAATCCCTACCACAACAGCCGGGAATCCACCCCCAGAGCCCATATCAATAAATCGGCTCTGGCCTTGTATCAAAGGAACAAGTTGAAGACTATCCAGAACATGCCGGCTCCAGACATTCTCAATATCCTTGGAAGAAACAAGGTTGATACGAGGGTTCCACTTTTCCAGAAGGCTCACAAAGGCAGAAAGTCTTTCTTCTGTTTCACGTGAAACATGAACACCCTCAGGCCACTTGTGCATGATGCTGCCCTTTTTTGAGATAAGCCAGAACAGCCATAAGGGCAGAAGGTGTTATGCCCGGTATACGTTGTGCAGCACCAAAGCTTTCAGGGCGTGCCTGCTCTAACCTTTCCTGCATTTCTGCACTCAGGCCACCTATTTTTCTAAAATCCATATCTTGAGGGAAGCGAATTTCTGTTTCTGCCTCAAGCTGTTTAATCTCGCGCTTCTGCCTTACCAGATAGCCGCTATAGCGTGCCTCTGTCCTTACATAACTGCGCGCACGTTCAGAATACTCCTGCACCCAAGGTGCCAAGGCTTCTATAGTATTTTCAGGAACTGCCTGCCCGATAACTTCCAAAAGATTTCTGCGGCGGCCATCCTGCGCTACTTTAATACCAACCTGAGCAAGTGCTTGTGGTGGCCAACTTTCTGATTCTGCTTTTTGAGTCAATTGTTCTATCTCGCGCATATCTCTCGCAAAGGCTTCACGCCTCTCTGCACCGATACACCCCCAATCCAACCCTATTGGAGTTAAACGTACATCTGCATTATCAGCCCGCAATGTCAGACGATATTCAGCACGCGATGTAAACATACGGTAAGGTTCACTCACCCCTTGCGTGGTTAAATCATCAATCATGACACCCAAATAGGCTTTGCCACGATCAAGGCTAACAGCCTGCTGCCCCCCTGCTCTTCTTGCCGCATTTACCCCAGCAAGAAGCCCCTGAGCACCGGCTTCTTCATACCCTGTGGTGCCGTTAATCTGGCCCGCCAAGAATAAATTAGGGCACTTTTTAAGTTCCAAAGAAACCGTTAGTTCACGCGGGTCAACGTAATCGTATTCTACAGCGTAACCATATTGCGCAATAACCGCCTTCTCCAACCCTGGAATGGAGTGGATCATGGCATCCTGCACATCTGCTGGCAGGCTGGTTGAAATACCATTGGGGTAAACCAGATCTCCCCCTTCGTGATCAGGAAGTGCTTCAGGCTCTAGAAAAATCTGATGCCCTGTTTTTTCTGAAAACCGCACAACCTTATCTTCAATAGAAGGGCAATATCGCGGCCCGCGGCCTGAAATAGCTCCGCCATACACGGCAGACAGATGCAAATGCTCCCTGATAATATCGTGGGTTTTTGGAACTGTTGTCGTTATGCCACACACCATTTGCGGATTTGTGATAGATGCCGTCAATCGGCTAAATGGTTCGGGGGATATATCCCCCCTATCAACAGCAAGAGATGCCCAATCTATTGTATCGCGCTTGAGGCGTGCTGGCGTTCCAGTTTTCAAACGCGCAATTCGCAGGCCCAGTTTTTTTAACCGCGATGCCAATGCAACCGAAGGTTGTTCTCCAATCCGCCCCGCCGGCTGGCTTTTATGCCCAATATGAATAACTCCATCTAGGAACGTACCTGTTGTTAAAACAACAGCACCAGCAGCCCATTGGCGGCCATCCTCACAGGCAACACCAGCAACACGGTTTTGATCATCATAAATCAGATCCGTTACAGCGGCTTCTTCAATATCAAGCCCTGCTGTGTCCGCCAAAATATCCTGCACAGCTTGACGGTATAAAAGACGATCTGCCTGAGCCCGTGGCCCCTGCACAGCAGGCCCCTTGGAGCGATTAAGAAGTTTAAAGTGAATACCGGCCCTATCTGCCGCCCGTGCCATAACACCATCCAGCGCATCAACTTCACGCACCAGATGGCCCTTCCCTATACCGCCTATGGCAGGGTTACAGGACATGGCGCCAACCGTATTTTTATGGTGCGTCAACAAAAGCGTTTTGGCACCACAACGCGCAGCAGCGGCAGCGGCCTCGCATCCAGCATGGCCGCCTCCTACCACAATAACATCGTAAGCCTTGTTCATTGCTTGCCCTTCCTGCACACCTTACTTTCCAATACAAAACTGGCCAAATATCGTATCCAGCAGATCTTCTACACCAACATGCCCGGTTAACCGTCCCAATGCCCGCATAGCTAACCTTAGTTCTTCGCCGCGCAATTCTGGCCAGTCCTGCTGCAACGCAGCATGGAGGCATTGTACAGCCTCCTGCACACCAGCTTTGTGCCGCGCACGTGTAAGAAGCGGTGCGCCTGATATAGATGCCGCCGTTAGTTCCTCAACTTTTCTTTGCAGAAAAGTGTAGAGTTCCGGCAGCCCTTCTCCTGTTTTCAAACTGATAGCACGAACATTCTTACCTTGAATGACTTTTGGAATTTCTCCGATATCAGCTTTGTTTCCTATCAAAACCGCATCGGGGAAAACATCATCCGGCGGCTCATTCGCTGGGAACATTTGTAACACACAGTCAGCCTGTTTCACGTGAAACAATGCGCGGCGTACCCCTTCAGCTTCAATTTCATCATCTGTTTCTCGCAAGCCTGCGGTATCAACAAATGTCACCTTTATCCCAGCAAGAATACAGGCTACCTCCAAAGCATCACGCGTTGTCCCAGCCTTGGAAGATACAATGGCGGTATCCCGTCCCGTAAGCCAATTTAACAAACTGCTTTTGCCTGCATTTGGTGGGCCAGTAATGGCAAATACCACCCCTTGCCGTATCCTCTCTCCATGTTCTCCATCAGCTATATGCTGTTGCATTTCAAACTGAAGTTTCTGAATTTCCTGATTGATGCCTTCTTCCACTTCAGGCGGCAAACCTTCATCTGGAAAATCTATAAGGGCTTCCTGAAAAGCGAGAACCTTTTTTAACCGCTCAGACCAGCCTGAATATAAATGGCTTAATGCACCATCTGCCTGCGCCAAAGCTAACTTTCTCTGTCCATCGGTTTCAGCGGCAACCAGATCAGCAATACCTTCGGCTTCAACCAAATCCATACGACCATTTACAAATGCTCGTCTTGTAAATTCACCGGGCTCCGCTGGGCGCGCACCTAGCTGAACCAAAGCGTCGGAAACAGCACGAATAATGGCTGGCCCTGCATGCAGATGCAGTTCAAACCCATCTTCCCCTGTATAACTCTGCGGCCCGGGAAACCAGAGAACCAGTGCCTCATCTAGCAAGTCATCCTGAGCAGACGCGTTTTTCCAAATTTTACGAAGAACAGCCTTACGCGCTTCTGGCACCTTGCCACAAAGCTGTAAAAGAATATTACGGCTGCCTGCGCCACTCACACGCAAAACTGCAATTGCCGCACGCTCTATTCCTGTTGAAAGTGCAAAGATTGTATCTTCAGCCTGATACCCCAACGCAGCCATCCTTCCCGTTATCGTATGCCTGTTTCTTCTTGCTGCTTCTAATGCAGTTTTTCATGCAAACGTAGGGTTAAAAAATGATAGCCTTCCCCTTGCCCTCGTGATGAACACACTCCGCTCACACAACACCACAAGATTTTAAACAAAAGTAAGGTTATCTTTTTATGCCCCAACTCTCGCTGCACTCTCCTTTAGGTCCGATCACTTTGTCTGAGGAAGAAGGAAAAATTATCTCTTTAGATTGGGGATGGGGGCGAGATCAAACCGAAACCCCTCTGCTCTGCCAAGCGCGTGAATGGTTGGATAATTGGTTTGATGATCCTCTGGCAGTAGGTGCTTTTCCGTTTCAGCTAGATCCGTATGGAACAGCTTATCAGAAAAAAATTTGGGCAGCATTGCAGGAAATTCCTGTAGGCGAGACAACCACATATGGAGAACTCGCCAAAAAAATCGGCGGTAGCCCTCAGTCAGTTGGTCAAGCTGTCGGGAGAAACCCCATTCCTATTCTTATTCCCTGCCACCGCGTTGTGGGGGCTTCTAGCTTAGGAGGATATTCTGGAGATGGTGGTGTGGATGATAAAGCATGGCTTCTCCGCTTAGAAGGAGCCAAATTTCCATACCACACCTAAACTGTTCTGATACGGATTCTAGCCTTACAGAATAAGCTTCTGTTTCCTATTTTCTGTCACAGCTTTCTGTGCGGGTATTAAAAAATTTCCCGGCACTACATCTAACAACAGACGATGAATCCGCATCATTTCCATAACTTGTGGGGGGTGGATAAGAAGGCACACTCTCCCCCTGCTGCGCACCATTATAATAATAGGATGGCGGGGCATAAATGCTCTGCTGTGGCGCCGAATTATACTCGGATGCCGCAGCACTTCCTATCGCTAGGCCAAGCACAGAACCGAACATAAACGGAGCCCCCCAGCCCCAACCACCACCCCAATAAGGGTATCCCCACGGGCCGCCATAGCCCCAACCATAATACGGATACCCCCAGCCCCACGGGCCACCTCCCCAACCACCGTACCAACCGCCGCCCCACGGGCGCCCTCCCCAGCCGCCGCCACGCCACGGGCCGCCACCCCAACCACCGGGGCCACCCGGACCTCCACGTGGGCCACCAAAGCCACCAGGACCAAAACCGCCACCACCAGGACCGCCGAAGCCACCGTGGCCAAATCCACCACCACCGGGACCGCCAAATCCACCGTGGCCAAATCCGCCCCCTCCACCAAAGCCACCCCCGCCTGGCCCGGGATGAGCATGTGCTGAAAATACAGGAACGCTAAGCCCACATACCAAAAGGGCTGCCAACCCTGTTTTTTTGGATATTGCAGTCCACATAACACCGGTGCCCTTTGCACTTAACTTCGGATACTGCTGCACGACATAATGCCGTAATGTGTCTTTCTTCTAACTATTACATGGGCATTAAAAGACAATTTGCCACTGCTTTTTCTCCTGATCTGCTAGGATAAAAGCTCAGATTCATGTTGTGTTTTTTGCATCCCTGATATACATTTTAATCATTGGAGGAAGCGGAAAAGAATTATCTTCTGCTTTGCCCCCTAACACCCCAAATTAGGAGGCCGGACTCATGGCATGGAAAAAAGCAACTTTTGTTTCTTTATGGCTAGCTGCTCTTAGCCTGGCCATCTGCTCCACTTTTATTTTTATTGCATGCGGGCTTAAGTTTTCTATTTTTCATTCTGGTCTCACTGTAAACCAGTCTGATTTTGTAGATAATACGCCCTTTTCTGTATATTTGTGGCAGATGTTGCCAGAAACAACACGTTGGAATGATTACGTGTTTTCTGGCCCAGGTTTGATTGGTCTGGCAGCTTTCTTGGCGAGCATTGGCTTAGGTTCTTATGCTGCCATTAAGTTGGAAGAAATCAACCACGCAGCACTTGTGGCTAAAAAGACAGAAATGCACCGTTGGGATTCTTTGCTGATTGGCTCTTCCTTGGAAGACACATTGCAGAATTTTCAACATTCAAATGCATCAGATGTGCAGCCTTACGCCGTTAAAAGTGCCTGATAACAGAATATAAATGTATGAAAATGCTTCTGCTTGGAATCTATTCCGGGCAGAAGTTTTTTTTATGCAATATGCATTGCATAACGCATCATAACAATTTTAAGGAAAAACTTGGTCGGAGTGAGAAGATTCGAACTTCCGGCCCCTGCGTCCCGAATACTGTAACCCGTTGTTATATTTCAACGGGTTAAGTTATTTTGCCCGCTCTTGAAACGCTCTTTTTGATCATGGATTTCCGCCAGTTTCCGGGTGTCTGTGTTCATGAACACAAGCGAGCACTGTTGCTTATTTTAGCGAGAGAATCACCCCAAAACGCCTGCTGCTGTCCGCAAATAGTCTGGGCAGTGGTGGGCGTATGTTTCTTCCACCATCTTAATATTGCTGTGGCCTAGATAGCCAGCAATATCCCACAGAGATATTCCGGCCTGCGCCATCCATGTCGCTGCCGTGTGCCGCAACGTATGTGGTGTAATTCCGCTCAGGTCAGCGCGTTTGGCTGCCGCCCTGAAGCCTGTTTTGATGGAGGAAACCTGATCACCAGCCCATTCCACAACAAATTCTGTTTCACGCAGCTCATAAGCCTCTTTCAGGGCTTCATAGAGCGTATCGTTAATAGGCACGCGTGCCCTGCCCTTTTTGGTGCGTGGTTTAGCTGGGTCACGGAAATCAATGATCCGCGCCTGTAGATCTACACGGCTCCATGTCAGTGTAAGTATGTGAGATTTTCTGGCTGCTGTGTGCAGCGCCAGCAGCACAAACAATCGAATATGGTGGGCAACACAGCCATCTACCAATTCAGCCGCCTCACTTCTGGTTAACCAGCGCTGGCGTGCATCTGGACGCGGTGGAAGCTTTGTGCGCGGGGCTTTGGAAACAATTTCCTCTCTAACAGCCCGCCGCATTGCAGCGCGTAGTGTACCTAGTTCGGTTCTGGCAGTGCTGATCTGAACGCCCTGATCTAGCCTGAACGCCGTATATCTCTTGCACGAATCGGGTGTAATAATTTCTGGTGGCTTATCCCCAAAAAATACCTTCAGCGGCTTGAGAGACCAGCCTATGCGTTCCGCTCCGGGTTTTTCATTGTTCACGCGGTCTGCATGATACGCATCTAATATACCAGAAATGCCAGCAGCCCGGATTTCTGGCTTTAGAAGCCCCTCCTTGAACTTATGAAGGACTAATTCAGCCGAAACCCTATCCTCGCAGCCCGTAGAGATGCGTTTGCGTTGGTAATAGATGTGCCATGTGCTTCGTTTGGAGACTCGGCACAATCTGGGCTCTTTTGCGTCTGAGTTTGGCATTGTTTTTCTTCAAATTCTTTGATGGCCTGCATAGGTATCCGCACCATTCTGCCTAGGCGCAGGGATGGAAGCTCGCCAGTTTCCACCATTCTGCGGATCTTGGTTGGTGAGCAATCCCATCTCTGCGCTAGGGCGCTAATACGGCAGCATGTTGGCTCATGGGCAGTTTTCACGGCTCATTCCTTCCGATCTGTTCAAGGCGTTGACTGCTTCCAGTTCAGCTTCAACGCGCCGTAGTCGTCCAATATCTCCATCCGCACCATGTAAGCACGATTGTATCATTGCCCCTGCAATTATATCTTTCAGTTTGGTGATCTTCTGGTTTAGTCGCGCAATCTCCGCATCGCGCTCGACAAGTTTTGCGAGGGCATCTGATTGACGGACAACCTTTACATTATCACCTTTCTTAATATCTCTATTCCGCCACGCGACAATTTCAGGCTCTGGAGCGTCTTCAAACCAGATTATCTGAGCATAGTAGTCCATCTCGCCGCCAGTGACAGGGGTGCCGATGGTAAGGATGTTTTCTGTGCTAGAGCGCTTAGGGTTGCACAGAGCGGCAATCTGCTTCTCATTCAACATGCCATCATGCAACCGTACGAACACGCCTATGGGATCTTTCTTCTTCCCGTTAAACGGTGCGCGGGTTTCAGTCATAGTGTTTCCCACTCGGTTTTCTGGATCTGGAAGCGGCCATTTACGCCGCCATTTTCTGGGCGAAAGCGTCCTACACCAATCATCATGCCGGCTTCTTCCAGATATTCTTCAAAAACATCTTTCGAGAGGTCTTCTTGGAAAATATGAAAAGTCAGCATGCCGCCCCAATCATCAATGCGCGGGAAGGTGCGCATTACGCGTGAGCCTTTCCCTGTTGGGTCGCCTGTAGCTGAGCATAGGAAGCTTTCCGGAATAAGATCATCACGGGTGATGTCCAGCATCAGCGGCGTATCAATCATGATGCCCGCCTGGACAATGCTGGAGAACGTCTTATTTCCCTTTCCGGAAACCTTGCGGATTGTCAGCTTTGCTGATGATGTCAGTGCCTTTTTGAAAGACATAAACGGCACAAAAACTTTTCCTGTCCGTTCATCAACGTGCGCCTTGTTACGCCACTGCATTTCCTCCCATTCCTTGTGGGAATATTCCTTTGGTTTTTCTGCAATGGGTTTGGACGGTGAATAAGGGGAAACCCCTTTGATATTAACGTTACATTTCCGAATGATCATGGCCTTGTTCCGTTAGGTGACGGGCAGCATGATGCCGCCCGTCTTTTCATTGTGTTGTGTTGTGTTGCTGCGCGGAGCGGAGCGGGGAGCTGCGACGCGCTATGGCGCATCGTGGAACGATAAGCACCGTTCCGAGGAACAGAACCGAAGCTCTGCTCCCCGTAGCGTTGCGATGTGAAGTGATGCGCTGCGGCATGCTGTGGTGTGGAGCGCAGCGGAGCGCCGTGACGCATGATAGAACCAAACGGCTCCGGTCTGCCTGCCATCTAGCTAGCAGGCCGCAACCGTTCTGCGCCGTGCTCATAGTTTCACCTGTGGATCTGCATTTGCTCTGGATGCCTGCATGCTTTTGCGTGGCTTGCTGGCGGTTTGTATGGCCGCAAGAATCCCGCGTGTGGCATCGTGCTCAAGTGCCTGCTGCTCTGTCAGATCGGCGCGCTGCACGGTATCCATAATAACCGCGCCTTTTTTGGCGGCGTTCCGCACGCGTTTGATCTGGCCTTTCCCTAACTTCACCAGATCTTCTGCTGCCGTACGCTGGAGGCCAACATTCATCACGGTTGTGAAGGCGCGTTTATGATCCCGCATGCAGATATGCCGGGCACGTTCCAGAAGATATCTGTGCCGTCCCTGAACATCATGGTTCACCAGCTGCTGGAGATATTTGTATTGAACAATCTGCCCAACACTAGCCTCCAGCAATGCTGTAACCAGAAGATCTGTTACATATGAGCGTTCCATAATTGGATTGCTCATGCCGCCCTCTCCTTTCGTGCTGCAATCAGCTGCACATCGTCTGCCCATCCAATGATGCCGCGTTGTCCGTCTATTTCGTCCTGTTCGCATTCAGGGAACCGGATGAGAAAGTTCCTGTCGTCTGTGGCTGTTATTTCAAACAGACCATCACCCATCGAACGCATTTCCAAAAACCATTCAGGCAGGCTGGGTGTTGTGCTTTTGCCCGATACAATCCAGCGGCCAGCCTTGCGCTCCTTGCTGCAATCAGGGAAATCAATCTGATTGCCTGTACGCTGGTCTGTTACCGTGCCCTGGTATCTGCCTGCCTGATTGCGTGTTAGTGTTGCCTGGTATCGGGGCATTCCATGCATTCCACCAGTGATCCATGCTGCGGTACGTCCGGCATGGTATCTGTAATCGGCACAATCCAAGCTGGTGGAAAGTTTAGCGTTTGGCCATCAGCAAAAACTACCGTGTGTTTTACGGGTGTTTTCCCAAACATCAGCGTGCGTGTTTCGCGGCCAATGGTTGGGTATGCATGCTGTCCTTTGCCGGATGGGTCTTTCACCACAACATCACGGGCTACGGGAACAATGCGCATGCCAGGGAACGTGGCGGATTGTGTGCAGGTCATGGGGTATGATCCTCTGCAAGAATGGTATGTTTGAGGTGCTGTTGCAGTTCGTTGGCCTGTTCGCGCATGCAGGTAGCTAGGTTTTCAAAAGCTTTTGCTGCGGGCATGAACAGTTCTGCACGGAAGTCGATAGAAACGCGATCCATGTAGTCAGCCTGCTGGAGAAACTGTGTAATCAGATCCTGTAAGCGGGCATCCTGATTACGCACACGTATGTTGCTCATGCCGTGCATCGTCCAGCGCGCAAGCCCAACATAAATGCTCCTGCGGCAAGCATAAATGCATAGAAAAGGATTTTCAGAACAGGAACACGTTCTGATCTCGCATTCTCACTATCATTAGTAATGATAGTGGTCTTTTCTGCGGGATTTTGAACATCTGCCGTATGGGGGTTTGTAAGATGCTGTATGTAGCAGCCTTTAATAAGGCAAGCTGCTGCGTCCCTTATTACAAAATCAACCACCATCTCGCCAACGGCGACTTCTCCACCCGGAAGAACTTTGCTGACAGTAGATTTCTTTGGGAAATGCTCTTTCAGCCAGCTAATATCTCCACCAAACAACGCAACAATATCCGGTCGGCGGAATAATTGGGTTTCCCTTAATTCCCTTACCTGACCAACGCTATCGCGAAACAAGAAAATCTTGTGCTGGTTTTCACCTTTTCTTGTAAAACCAAGGCATTCTACCGGCCCTGCTTTTGTTCGGGGGCCTTCTGTACCGAAAGGGGCAATGCTCAGAAGTGGGTATGCTGGATCAACCATCACACACCTTCCTTCTGGCGGATGCTTTCCATCCATTCATCCAGAGCAGCCACAGTAAACAGGCCATTGCCTTCAACTATGGTGCAGCGCGGGCCTTTGCCTTTTTCACATAGGCTATGGAAGGTATCTGGTTGCAGGCCGCAATATAGGGCTGCCAAACCAAAGCCTACGTACCGGGTGGCATCTGCGCCGCTTTCCTCCAGCGCGGTATCCACCAGTTTCAGGGCAGCCCGCTGCACGCGGGCGGCCTGCATGGCGTTTGGTGTGGGTAGTGTTGGGTCTAGCAGCGGGCCAATGGCCGTGATCAGCTGCGATGCAGCACGGGAGCGCTCTAGCGCAGCATCCGATACCGTGCGGAGTTCCGCAATAAGTGTCATTCATTCCTCCTTGTGGGCGAACTGGTTGCCCAATCCGCCCATTTTTCCCATTCTCGCGGCGCCAACAGAGGCGAGAAAGGAAAACGAATGTCTAAAAAAGAACTCAAAACCGAGATTGAGGCGGCTATTATTCAGGCTGCTGCAACCATCACTGCTGAGTTTCTGCGTGCTCATGAAAGAAATGAGCGAGCAGACGGTGACAACAAAACAGACGATAGAACCAGCGATCTTGCTGCTATTTATAAAAAGGAAGACCTGAAGCAGACCTATAAAGAGCATCTTGATGCAATCCGTGAAGCCTACCTTGAAACTCATAAATAGAGTTTCAAATATATAGCCCTCAATGTTTTTTATTACTTTCTTCTGGTGAAGAATTTGGGTTCTGATTACGTATTTCAGCAATGCAATGCGTAATCAGGTCTTCCGTTTTTTCACGCAACAGAAGCAACCTATCAGCGTCTAGGTCAGAAAATGCCAAAAATTCATTGGAGATCATCTTGGCCAAATCAAGCGCCGCTAGCCGCCGGTAGGCATTTATCTCTGTGGCAGTATGAGCTGCTGCGCATATTGCAATATCCGCTTCCTGCTTGAAGGAATAAGGCACTTGCACGGTAGGTGTGCCATGTGTGTTGGTGGTCTGAACCAACACAAAGGCATTCCCTTGCCGTTCAGTCTTGTAGTGATGCTTGTGTGTCATTCATTCCTCCATCGCGTCGTGGCGATGGAGGGAAGATATATCGATAGTTTTATCGCGGTCAAGATAAAACTATCGCGGTTCAATTTTATTTTCTCATGTTAGCTTCGCACATCGTCACAAAGGAGAATGTTATTATGAGATTTAGATATGCGCCCACCTGCTGCTACATAATGCTTGCCTCATTTTTAGGGCAAGCATCTCTTGCTCAGGCCAGCCAGCATGGATATTTGTTGTGGCAAAAGGCATACACAGGCATGACAGAGCAAAAAATAAAGTCTCTCTATCCATCTGTTACAGTCAAAGAAAATACTCCCGACCAAATTGGGCATACGCACCTTTCTGATGATAATTACATGGTAGGGAAATGCAAAACTACACTAGATTTTGAATTCAAAGATAATGCCTTGATGTCTATTTCTATAAGTCTAAAAGATTTATCAGATATGAATTGCCAGTCTGAGCTTCATGGTAGCGTTGAAACAAAATATGGCCCTCCAAACAAAACACGAGTTATAAATGGTGGGAGATCTGAAGTTTGGAACAGAAAAGGGGGAGTAACAATAGAAGTAATGGGAGGATCTTTCCCATCCTTAAATCAATACATGATTACAATTTTGTATTATAAAACAGGAAATGATTCTATGGCTTCCCAGTTATAAAGTCTCACTTCTGTAACTTCCCACAACCAGAGCTTCTATAGACACATCTGGTGCGCATGCAGAAGATCCATCGTAAACTTCTTTATGCGCACCGTCCAAAATAATTGGCTGCTGATATTCTGGGGAAAAACTTTCAGGCCAAAGTATTATTCTGCCTTTTCCATCCTTATCAAATTTCTTAACTGTTGCCTCAAATCCATCCACTGATCTTCGAACTACAACAACTCTCTGACCTATTTGTGGGCATGAGCCAATATCAGAGAATTTTATAGCAATTACTATTGATCCATCTGGGTATACTTTATTCATCGAATCCCCACGAACTAACAAGCCAAACTTTTCTACGTTGGGGTAACGTATGTTTGTGGGTGTATACACAGGATACCAATCAGTAGGTGCCCATTCTACAGCATCTTTCCAACGGCCCGCCTGAACTGCGCCCTTCACAAAAACAGTTTGAACCTGAAGCATCTGCCCGTCGCTTGCCTCTCCTCCTACCGCAGCCGCCTCTAAAAAATAGGCCGGTGGAACCCCAAAGAAATACGCTAACTTGCACAAATTTTCAATTTTTGGCGAATGCCCGCGTTTTCTAATATGCCTAATTGTATTCACTCCTACCCCAGCAGCCTCACAAGCTGCTGTTTCGGATAGTTCCGAGCGATGAAGGCAATCTGCAATTCGAGAAAGTAAAAGTTCGTAAGCCATGCGATAATTGTATCTTGTAATGCTTGCTTTCGTCTCTCGATATGAGTATCAGTGGGTTAACGATACTTTTATCGGTAGAGGGGCTGCGCGTGAGGTCTGAAGATGAGATTGTCCTTTTAGGGGAGTTGATGGCGCAAGCTCGTTCTCTTTCAGAGGCACGTATTGCCAATCTTGCAGGACGTGATGGTGCGTTCTTTAGAAGGCTACGTAATGGGAAGAGTTGTCGACTAGATACCGCGCAAAAGATGCTTTCTTTTTTTTCGGATAACTGGCCCGAAGGCGCTATCTGGCCAGACTGCATTAAACGTCCAGAAATCAGTGGTGAACTCGCATGAACCATAGCCAGAGCAGTACGCCCAAGCCCTCACCCTGTCAGCCGGAATCGTTTCGGGCATCTTTCGCACTCTTCAGTCTTATTCCGATCTATGCGCCGCAGTTTTGCAGAACGAATGGTGAGGCTCGTAGACTTGTGCGCGGCGGGGCGCTTGAGGTGAACGGAAAACCGGCTATCTGTGAAAATATGCCGGTAAGCGTGGGCGATACCGTAGTTGTATGCCCTCGCTCAAAAACCCGGCGGTTTGCGTTTACCGTTTCAGATCCTTCGCAAGATGCGAGCGAACGTCTTTCTTTGCCTGCAAAGCATGATGGCGCAGCATGAAACAGAATTACCCACCTAAACCAAACACCTTCATGCAAGCTAAGGCGCATACGAGCAATAAATTGGCGCAAACCCTTTGGGTTGCTCGATTTTATCCGGTCTGGATGTGCGATTGCGCACGCGCATTAACTCAGGATACTGGATCTTATCTTGCGCAGTTTCGCGCCGTGCAGTGGTTTCTCAAACCCTACGTTACTTGGGTGGATGAGACACTGGATTGGCTGGAGGAATGTCGTCAAAAAGAGCGGGAAGATCAAGGTCGGCAGCATTCTTCTTTAAGGGCTTCGCACATGGAGGGACATATTCCTTCAGCACAGCCGTCTCCAAAAGCTGGTGGCGGCAGCGATGCCGCCACCAGCAACCCTGATCCACTTATGACCGGTCTGGAAGATTATTTTGCTGCTTGTGATCAGGCCAGTGCAAAGTGCCCAAAAAAATTCCCGCCTATTCCTGAAAAACAGCGCCAAAGAATGCGCCAAATTACTGCGGAATTTTTACTGCATGTGGGGTGTCGGCGGTGAGCTATCTTTCACAATCTGAAGCGCTTCATCCATTCCTAACAATGGCATCGCGCCGGAGCAATAATTCTGCAAAATACTTTGCAGTTCTAACTGACTTTCGTGAGGCAGTAACTTCACTGCAACCCTTAACGCTATTTTCATGGCTTCTGCACGTGCGCGCGCCCCTTCAAGTTCGTGCATATCTCTCAAAGATTTCTGAGGATCATTTTTCTCCATCAGAATCGTCCTTTCATGTTGGTGACACATGCATGATGGACGTAGCTGACAGCGGCATCAATGCCGCTGCCAGCACCTCTGCTGCGGGTCATGCGCCATGCTAACCGCAGCTATCAAAACAGCCACACGCACGGCCATCAAAGCCTGCGGTGGGCTGGATTCAATATCCCGCGCTGTGCGTGTCGGCATCACGCAGCTTTCCGATTACTGCAACCGTGAAAAAGCATCTGTGGTGCCGGTAGATGTTGCTGTTGAGCTGGATAAAGAAGCGCAAGAACCGCTTATTCTTTCCGTTATGGCTCAGGCAGAAGGTTTTGCCCTGGTGCCGGTCAAGTTCGGCAACGGTCTGCTGCCGCACGATATGGGCAAGTTTGCCAAGGCTACCAGCGAAGTTCTGCAAAAGGGCTTTGAAAGTATGGCAGATGGCAATGTGGATGTGCAGGAAGCGCATGAAATCCTCATACATGCGCAACGTGCCCGTACATCATTGCATCATATTGTGGCCACAGCGCACAAGATCATTGCTGAAGGCAAACCATTGCAGGTGAGCATCGCTGATGGCGCGTGAGGCACTCAACTGGCGGGAGCTAGATCCTAAAATCCGGCATTATGCCCGCTGTGGTTTTAGTATCAAACGCCAATCTCATAAACTCAATATATCTGAGCGCGCCATTTATTTGCGCCGCAATGCCCTGGGTATCGGTCGCAAGAAAAAGCATGCAGCGCAGGAGAATTCTTCTTATGTCGCGTCTTAAAAACGCAAAATCCGCACGCCGGTTTTTCCGCCGTCGTCCCCTCAATGTACGAGCATTGCGTGAAAGCGCGCGCGTGCAGCCTGATCTTTCCATGCAGTCGCGTGTGTCCGGTGGTTTCACATGGCGTGCACCACGCAAGGCCATTCGGCATGCGGCGTATTACAATGGCTGAGGTGCTGCTGGACGGATATGATTTCTGCGGTCGGTTGCGTAACGCCATCGCTGCGGAAAAAAGCCTTGCTGCCTTTGCCCGCAAACATGGGCTGAAAGAACAGTCCGTGCGTGATGCAGAAGCTATGCAATCCATCAGTGATGGTGTCTGCAAAGCTCTTGGCTTGGTGAAAGTTTTGCGCTATCCAGCGCGGGACGGCAGTGGTCGGTTTGCATCACTCCGCGAAATCCAAGAAAAACTGAATACTTTTATCCGGCGTTGCGGAACGCAGGAAGCTGCTGCACGCCGGTTTGGTATTAGCAAAGGGCATCTATCCAACATCCAGAATGCCCGGCGTGGGGTTATGCCGGTGCTTAACGTGCTGGGTTACGGCTTTCCCGTGCAGCGCTTTATTGTTCGGAACGCAGCATGAGCGGCAAGCTGAAAGCTGCGGAAGTTTCCGCCATGCTGGCCAGCCAGATGGAGGCTTTGGCGCGTGAGCTGCTGCCCGGTGGCAAAAAAACCGGCGCTGAATGGATGGCCGGATCTGTAGCAGGTGAGCCAGGCACAAAACTGGCTGTGCATCTATACGGTGCAAAAGCCGGTGTGTGGAAAGACTTTTCTCAAGATATCGGTGGCGATCCGCTGGATCTGGTCGCGCATTGCCTGACAAACCGAGATCTGAGTGCGGCATATCGCTGGGCCTGCAACTGGCTGGGCTTGAGCACGGAAACGGTGGAAGTCCGCCGTGCGGAAATCCGTGAAAAAGCTGAACAGGCTAAGGCAAAAGAGGAAGAAGACGCTAAAAAGCGTGTTATCCGTGCGCGGGATATCTGGATGAATGCCCAGCCAAATATCTTGAACACACCAGTAGATTTCTATTTACAGGCACGCGGTATCAAGCTGGAAAAGTTTGACCGGCCTCCTGGTGCATTGCGGTTTGCGCCAGAGCATTACTGTGCAGAAATCAATGCCCCATTGCCTGCCATGCTGGCTGCCATCACAGATCTGAACGGGCGGTGCGTTGCCGTGCATCAGACGTGGCTCGGCCAGCATGGTGGTCAATGGGCCAAGGCACAACTGGAAATTCCCAAGAAAGTTCTGGGCAGTTTCCGTGGTGCCTGTATCCGGTTGCGCAAAGGTGCCGCCGGCACAACACTTAAACAGGTTTTACCGGATGAGGTGATTGCGATTGGTGAGGGCATAGAAACGTGCCTTTCCGTTGCCATGGCCCGTCCGGATCTGCGGATACTCGCAGCAATCTCTCTCGCAAATCTCGGAACAATCCGTCTGCCGGATACAGCACGCAACGTGCTCATTCTGGCAGATCGGGATGAAAGCACGGCGGCCAAAAAAGGCCTGCGTAAAGCCATAGACACGCACCTGTCAGCAGGGCGCACGGTAGATGTGGCTTGGCCGCCAAAAGGCAAGGATTTCAACGATGTTATCGGAAGATGAAGAAAGCGGCCTAGACGCCATCCGCTCGGCCATCAATACGGCAGAACGGCAGTTCCAAGTTATTGAGGGTGGCAAAAATGCCGATAATGGTGGACGCCCTCCCAAAACCAAAGAAAAGAAGCCCTGCCCTGTTGTCACCATCGGGCATCTGGACGGGTCTTTTTACTTTCTTGATCGCGTTGGTCAGCTGCGCGTGCTCAAGGCATCGCAAATGACACGCCGGCCAGATCTGGTGGCGTTGTTCGGTGGCAATATCGACTGGCTGAAAGAAACATTTCCGAAAACGGCAAAAGTCAAAGACAAGGATGCAGAAGGCAATGAAACAGCGCGTGAAGTTGTGGTTGACTTTAATATCAATCACACTTGCCAGTTCCTTCAGCGTGAGTGCTTTTCTGCTGGGCTTTTCGGTGATCACATACAGATCCGCCGTCCGGGCATCTGGCCTACGTCAGAAGGTATGCCGGTGGTGCATTGTGGCGACCGTGTTCTGGTGGGTTCAAAGCTGGAATTACCAGGCACGCGCATTGGCAATCAGATCTGGGCTGCTGCACCAGCTGAGCCACGTCCAGCAGAGCCGTGCGAGGCGATTGATGCGCGGGAATTTCAGCGCCAAGTCAGGGAATTGTGGGATTTCCGGCTGGAAGGCAGCGATATCATTGTTATGGGCATGTTGGCCTGCGCGTATTATGGCGCGGCCATTCCGTGGCGTCCTGCCGGATTTCTAACAGGCCCTGCCGGTTGCGGTAAATCTTCCCTGCTACGTGTGCTGCAAAATGCCATTCCGCTCAAATTCGCCACGAATGACGCATCAAAGGCCGGTATTGAACAGATGGTGGATGGTCGTGCCATTCCCATGCTGGTGGATGAAGCGTCTGACCGTGTGGATCAACGTGCTGCCCGTGCTCTGCTGGATCTGGTATTGTCCGCAACCGGTGGCGAAGGCACAAAAGGCGCGCGCGGTGGTTCGGATGGTATCGCCCGCAAGATTGCGGTGGCTGGTTCCATCATCATGGCATCCATCCGGCCACCGGATATGGAGGCGCAGCATCTAGGCCGCTTTACACTGGTGGAAATGCGTCCGCCAAAGAATGGAGCAGACCATACGGCAGAACATCGGGAATTTGCTGAATGGGCAAAGGAAATCGGGCCAAAGCTATGGGGTCGCACATTGGCTGGTTGGCAGCGTTATGGTGCTGCTCGCGTTGTTCTCCGTGCCGCCGTGGGTCGCGCAGGATGTCAGCCGCGTGAAATGGATCAGATGGGCTCATTGCTGGCTGGTTGGTGGACGCTCACCAATGATACCGTGCCAACAGAAACAGAGGCAGATCATGTTGTCCGGTGCGTCGCCGGGTATATTCGTACGGCCGAGTTGGTGGAAACGGATGATGGCAGCCAGCGCATGATTGATTACCTGATGTCGCAGCAAGTGCAGATGATGCGCACTACCGAAAAGAGATTGCTAAGTGACCTGATTGCACGATGCTTAAGCGATGAAGAATTTGAACGTCAGGAAGGTGATGTGCCAGATTTGGAATTCTCCCGCACCAATGCAAAAACCATTCTAGCGCAATATGGTATGCGAGTTATCCGTGCCAATGAGCCTAAATCTAAATCTGGACGCGATGCTCCGCGGCTTTCTGATGGCGCAGGTGTCTGGATATGGCCAGGTAGCGCCATGCTGAAAAAACTGTTTACAGATTCAAACTGGAGTGGTGATAGATGGATAACAGATCTCAGCAGACTAGAGAGTGTGCGGAAAAATCCTAAGTTGGTGAAAATCGCCAAAGGGTCTGTTCATCGTGGGTGTTTTTGGGTTCGAGCGTGCGAGCTTGGTCTATCCGATGATGATATCCTAGATTGAAAACACCGCGGTAACACAAAGAGTTACCAAAAAAACCAATGAAAACAGCATGGTAACAAGGTAACACTGGTAACGCCTTTTTTGCGTCTATATATGCAAAATCCCTTCCTCATGCTCCTACCCTTTTTGAGCAAGAAATAAGCGTTACCTTTGTTACCTTGTTACCATTACTAATAACTAACTGAGATATATAGATATTAAAGGTAACAGAAAGGAAACATGATGGTAACAGCGCAGGTTTCCTCAAAAATAGCCATCAAGCCCATAAGCGGGCAGGAAATGGCACAGGCCGTGGAAGATCGGTTGTTTGAGGCCGGATACACACTGGCCTGCCTGCCTGCCCACGGTATTCGTCCAGCAGGCTGGGGCAAAGGCTGGGGCGAAACGCTGATGGACATGGATGATCTGCTGACACTCACGGCAGAAAGTGAAGTCCGGCCACCCATGCCAACAGCTGCTGCCATCAGCCGCATGGATGAGGCATTCACCTGGGTTCAGGGTATTTCTAACGATGCGTGGCGTCGCGCCATTCTGCTGTGGATGATGATCCACCCGTTGTCACATCGGCATCGCTATAGCTGGGGCAAGATTGGTAAGGTTTTGGGCGTGAGTGACAAAACAGCAAAAACCTTTTTTATCAGAGGGATAGCTGACATCACGAAAAAAAATTACGCCTAACTGCATTTTTTACTTCTCAAATTCCGGAAAATGCAGTTTTTTAGACACCATGATCAGGGGTCGTGCAGCCAACAGGCTACGCGGCCTTTTTTTTATGCCCAAATGAAAGCGAACCATGCCTGTCAGATCTCCAGTTTTCCGGCCGCGCTGGCATAAGCCAGAAGCGCAACGCCGGCAGGAGTTCGATAAGCAGCGCGGCACATCGCGCCAACGCGGTTACGATGCCGCCTGGGAAAAGGTTCGCGCCCAACACTTGGCGCTGCATCCAAACTGCTGCGTGCCTGGATGCAGAACGCCGCGTGACAGATTGAACGTGGATCATATCGAAAGCGTGCGGGAAAATCCGTCCAGGCGGCTAGATCCAAGCAACCTGAGAACGCTTTGCCAGTCGCATCATTCGGCCAGAACAAGCCGAGATCATAGCTGGAACCGCTGAAAATCGGCAAAAAACGGCAGAAAACCGCCATTTTTGACGAAAAACACGTCAAAACGGGTGGGGGGTGTCAAATCTCTGCCGGCGGCGAGCACCTGAACCGCGCCATGGGCAAATTTTTGCAACCGCGAAATTGAGGAAAAAAGTTACCAGGATGGTTGGATGGAAACCCTCCTGCCTATTCGCATGAGGGAAGGTCATCATGAGAGGTAGAAAACCAAAGCCACGCCACCTTCGTGTGATTGAAGGCAATCCGGGAAAACGGTCTCTCCCCGAAGATGGTGTCCGGCTCCCGTCCGAATATGCGGCGCCACCAGATTTTCTGGATGAGGTGGCACGGGCTGCGTGGGAGCGCCTTGTCCCTCCTTTAGTGGAGCGCGGGCTTTTCACAGTTCTGGATCATGACAGCATCGCGGCCTACTGCGAAGCATTCAGCCGGTGGCGCAAGCATGAACAGTCCTTGAAGGATGCCGGTCAGGAAACCTTCGAGACGCATGGCAGGCAAGGACGCATGATCCGGACACGGCCAGAGCTGGGCATCATTTCTGAACAGATCAGGCTCATGACCAGCATTGGCTCCAATTATGGATTTTCGCCCGTTGCCCGCATGCGCCTGAAGGATGTCGGGCAAGGTGACTTGTTCAACCCATTTGACAACGTGTGAGTATGGCCAGCTACCCCTACATTCGGAAAGCGCAGCGGTACATCAAGGATGTCCTATCTGGGAAAATTCCGGCTTCATGGCAGGTGGTGGCAGCATGCCAGCGGCAGCAGCAGGATCTGGCGCGGGCCAAGCAGAAGAAATGGCCGTATCGCTTTGATAAGGAAGAAGCAGAACGCATCTGCCGTTTTCTGGAGCTTATGCCGCATATCAAAGGCCCCAAGGCCCGCGATGGTGAGCTGATAGCACTTGAAGGCTGGCAGTGCTTCATTCTGACCACGGTTTTCGGGTGGCTGCATAAGAAAACAGGCTTCCGGCGCTTCCGGCGTTCCTTTATCGGCGTGCCGCGTGGGAATGCCAAAAGCACACTGTCATCTGGGGTGGCGCTGTTCATGCTCACGGCTGATGGTGAGCCTGGGCCAGAAGTCTATTCTGCGGCCACCACGCGTGACCAGGCCAAGATCGTGTTTGGTGATGCTCAGGCCATGACGCGTAAAACGCCACCTCTGGCAAGCAAGTATGGGCTGGATGTTCAGCAGCGCGGGATTATCTCGGCCTGCAATGATGGCATTTTCCGCCCGCTCTCGCGTGATGCCGATACACAGGACGGTCTGAACATCCATTTTGGGTGTCTGGATGAGGTGCATGCCCATAAAACCCGTGAAGTGTATGACGTGGTGGAAACTGGTGCCGGCAAGCGTGACCAATCCCTGATCTGGGCCATCACAACGGCAGGCTCAAACAGATCCGGCATTGGTTATGAGCTCTGGACTTATCTGGAAGCCGTGTTGCGCAAGGTTTTGGCGGATTGGGAAGAGAGCCCCTACCCACTCAAAGGCGATCAGGCAGAAGATGAGCAGTTTTTCGGCATCATCTACACCATAGATGATGGTGATGATTGGACAGACCCTGCCTCGTGGCAAAAAGCCAACCCGAACTGGGGTGTTTCTGTCATGCCTGACTACGTTGCAGGCCTTGCTAACAAGGCCATGCAGCTCGCCAGTGCGCAGAACAACTTCAAAACCAAGCATCTGGATGCCTGGGTGAATGCGGATCAGGCATGGATGGACATGCAGGCATGGAAAAAATGCGCTGATTATGGGCTGTCCATTGATGATTTTGCCGGTGATGACTGCATTGAGGCACTGGATCTGGCCAGCAAGATCGACCTTGCGTGCAAAATCCGGCTGTTCCAGCGTCAGATAGATGGTGTGACTCACTATTACGCCTTTGCCACCTTCTACCTGCCTCAGCGGGCTGTAGATGAGGCAGCAAACGCGCAATATCAGGGCTGGGCGATTGAAGGATATCTTCAGACCACACCGGGTGATGTGACAGACTTTGAAACAGTCGAAACCGGCCTTCTGGAAGATAAAAACAGCTTCAGCGTCACGGATGTTGCCTATGACCCATGGCAGGCTACCCAACTGGCGCAGCGCATGTCTGAAAAAGATGTGCCCATGCGCGAATATCGCCAGACCGTGCAGAATTTTTCCGAAGCTATGAAAGAGTTGGAGGCCCTGGTGTTGTCCGGAAGGCTGCACCATGACGGCAACCCGGTTCTGGAATGGTGCATCTCCAACGTGGTCTGCCACACGGATGCAAAGGACAACATCTACCCGCGCAAAGAGCGAGTGGAAAACAAGATTGACGGTGCTGTGTCTCTGATCATGGCGCTGGGTGTGGCTCTGCATGGAGCTGAACAAGGTTTCGTTTACGAAGGAATGTAATAATGGGGCTTCTGGATTTCCTGCGTGGATCTGGGCCGCCGGTATCCGCACGCCGGGAGCCTCGCCTTCATGCGGAAGCTGGTGTCAGCTCTCCTGCTGATAATTTTCAGGCAGGTGGGCCATGGGTTTCGTTTCCAATGGGTGGGCCTTCCCGCTCTGGCGTGCTGGTCAATGAGCGCACCACGCTTTCGCTGCCTGCCGTCATGCAGGCCCTGCGCATCCTGTCTGGCGTGTTTGCCATGGTGCCTATGCACTATTGCCAGCACGATGGCACTGGCACGCACCGGCTGACGGATGATCCGCTCTATCATCTGATGAACGGGCGACCAAATGACGCGCAAAGCCGCTTCGCTTTTCGGGAAATCCTGATGAGTGATCTGCTGATGGCCGGGAATTTCTACGCGTATGTCTCGCGGGATGCCTTTATGCGACCTGTGGCACTTACGCGGCTTGATCCGTTTGGCACATTGCCGTTGCAGTCATTCGAGCGGGCAACCGGGCAGAGTATGTTTTATGATACCACTCTGCCGGATGGCTCATCCGGGCGCTTTGCGGCGCGTGATATCTGGCACGTTAGCGGCATGAGCCGGAACGGCCTGCAAGGTCTTAGCCCTATCGCCTACATGAAAGAGGCATTTGGCGAGAGCATCGCTACGGCCACCTATGTGCAGAATTACTGGCGCAATAATGGCCAGCCGCCAGTCATCATGACATCGGATAAGGCGATTGACCCTGGAGCACGTCAAGCCATCAAGGAAGACTGGCAGTCGCTCTATTCTGGCCCCATGAATGCAGGCACGCCAGCGGTTCTGGGGAGCGGTCTGAAAGCCACCTACATGCCCATGAACAACAAGGATGGGCAGTTGGTGGAAACGCGCACTGCCCAGGTGCTGGATATTGCGCGTGCATGGGGCGTTCCGCCGCATCTGATTTTCGAACTGTCCAAGGCCACATTCGGGAATATCGAGCAGCAGTCTCTGGAATTCGTGATCTATCACCTTGGCCCGCATTTTGCACGCGTGGCAGATAGCGCCATGCACGCCTTTGCGGATACAGGCTGCATTTTCAAGCATGATCCGTCTGATCTGCTGAAAGGCGGCTTTCTGGATCGTGCTCAGGGTGTTTCCGCTCTCCGTAATGCGGGCGTGATGAACACGGATGAGGCCCGCAGCAATTTCGATCTGAACCCCGTAGGCGGTGATGTCGGATCTGAGCTGTGGCGGCCAATCAATATCGGTGTGGCAGGCGAAACCCCAGCCGGAACAGAATCAGGAAACTGACATGACACGATATTATGCGCTGGAAGCGATCAGGGCACAGCCCTGGGCGATTCTTCCCGCACATCTAGGCGCTATTGAGGCCATTGCTGCCCGTGCGCTGGAAACCCCCGTGCTGGACGTTCTACGAGCTGATGGGCATGCAGAACGCTATCAGACGATGCTTTCAGCCGTGGCTGATACCGGCAAGCGCATGAACGGCACAAACAACGTCACGCTCAACAAGCAGGGCGTTGCCACCATCCCTGTCATGGGGCCGATTTTCCCGCGTGCCAATCTGCTGACAGAGTTTTCAGGTGCTACAGACCTCAGCAGCCTGTCGGCAGATCTTCAGGCAGCGCTATCCAGTGCGGACGTCAAGCAGATCCTTATGGTGTTTGACAGCCCCGGAGGCGTCACAACGGGTGTGAGTGACATGGCCAGCCAGATTGCGGCGTCCAGCAAGCCTGTCACGGCCTTTGTGCCCGGTATGGCTGCATCTGCCGCCTATTGGCTGGCAAGCCAGTGTTCCACCATCCTGATGGATAATACAGCCCTGGTTGGCTCCATCGGTGTGGTTATGTCTGGCGCAAAACAGGTGGAGCCAGACGCAAACGGCATGATGGAGGTGGATATTGTCAGCTCCAATGCCCCTAACAAGCGGTTGGACGTCACATCCGATGATGATCAGGCGCAGATCCGCACCGTGCTGGATGATCTGGAGGCCGTATTTCTCCAGGCTGTCGCACAGGGCCGCCACACATCGGTGGACAACGTAAAACAGAATTTCGGCCAAGGCGGCATGAAGGTGGCAAACAGCGCCATTTCAGCCGGAATGGCCGATGGTATCAGCACGCTTTCGGCCACCTTGGCCAAGCTTGGTGCCGCAAACCCTCCAAAAACGCCGGTAAAATCCGCTCCACGTCGCGCCGCTGCAATGGCGGATCTGGAAGCACGCCGGAAACTCGCAGAAGGACACGCGTAAATGGCCGTTCGTGACCGCATCACAGCACTCCGCAGCCGCCAGGCCGAAGTGCATGTCGAAATGGACAATATTCTGGCTGCATCAGAAAGCAATGAAGCTGGCGATCTGACAGAAGAGCAAACCGCAGCATATGACCAGTTGCGGGCAGAAGATGATCGCCTGACAGCCAGTATTGAGCGGGAAACTGACATGGAGCGCCGCCGTGCAGCAGCTGCGCGTCCGATGGCGCCGCTGCCTGCAGGAAATCCCGGTAGCCGTTCTACGGTTCCGGCTCAGGCTGAGCAAAAGCTTTCTCCTGGCATCAAGTTTTCCCGTCTGGTGCAGGCTGTTGCTGCCACCCGTGGTGAAGGCGGCATGCGTGCTGTTCTGGATTTTTCAGAAAAAACGTGGGGCTCCACTTTCGCTGCCGCTGCTGCTGACAACATGGAACAGTCTGTGGATGTGCAGGGTGGCTTCCTGGTCAATACCGATTATTCCACAGATCTGATTGAGGCCCTGCGTCCTGCTGTGGCTGTTCGCAAAATGGGTGCGGTTTCCGTGCCAATGCCAAATGGCAATCTGACCTTCCGTAAGCAAACCGGCACATCCAATGCCCAGTGGATCGGTGAGCGCGCGCCCGTGCCAACATCAGCACCGCAGGTGGATGTGGTGGCAATGAAGGCCAAGAAATTGGGGGCGTTGGTGCCGATCACCAATGATCTGCTGCGTTACAATTCGATCCAGACAGATAATCTGGTGAATAATGACGTCACGCGCTCGATGGCTATTGCGGAAGATCAGCAGTTCATTCGCGGGGCAGCTTCCGATTTTGCGCCCGCTGGTCTGCGTTACCTGGCTAATGCCGCCAATGTCATTGCGGCAAATGCCACAGTAAACGTGCAGAATGTGCGCAATGATCTTGGGAAACTCCGTCTGGCACTCACCAAGAATAACGTGCCCATGCAGTCTCCGGGTTACATCATTAACCCGACCCTGGTGGAATTCCTGAGTCAGCTTCAAACCGCCACAGGCGCTCTGGCATTCCCTGAAATTGCAGATGGTCGGATTGGCGCTTTCCCCTATGCCAGCACCACTTCTGTGCCTGATAACCTTGGCACTGCCGGCAATGAATCTGAGTTGTATTTTGCAGACTTTGCCCAGATCCTGATCGGTGATGCTTTCCAGACCACATTGGCCGTCAGTACACAGGCATCTTACGTGGATAGCGCAGGGGAAACGCGCTCCGCATTCCAGAATGATGAAACGCTGGTGCGTGTGATTGAGGCTGTGGATCTGAACACGCGTTACGATAGCGCCATTGCGGTGCTGACAGGGGCTGCATGGTTCCCTGGTGCGGTCGCGGGGGAGTAAAATGAAAATTGTGACCTTTACAGATCGTTGTGGCGGCATTGGTGCCGTTTACAACAAGGGTGATGTAGGCATGTTTCCGGATAATGTGGCTGATGCCATCGTGGCTGCCAAAAAAGGCACTGCAAAGCCGGTGCCTGAACCGGAGCCCGCTGCCCCGGAAGAAACGGGCCAAAAAGAGACGGAAACACCTCAAAATGAGGAAAAACCGGCTGAAAATGAGCCAGAAACGCCAGAAAATGGCAAATCCTAACGGTCTCCATCTGGAGGCCGTTTTTATTTGGGGTGCAGTATGACAGTTGCAGTCATTACACCTGCCGAAAAAACAGATCTGGTAACGCTGGAGAGTGTGAAAACATATCTCCAGATCTCGGATGATAGCCAAGATGCCCGGCTTGGGCAGCTTATCACCGCTGCATCTGGCTGCTTTACCGATTATTTGGGGCGTCCGTTGGCGCTCCAAACCTATCGGGAGCGCTGGACGCTGCGTGGCCGCATTCCGGGCGTCAATCTGTCCAATGGGCCAGTTGCCACCATTTTATCTGCATCTGTGGATAGGGTGGCATGGTCTGGCCCGCTGGATGAATGCGATGTTGACCGCAAGAATGCACGCATCATGGCATCTGCATTCCTGCCGCCACGGCAAATGGTTTTTCATAGGCCTGTTGTAGTGGATATCACCTACATAGCGGGCTTTCTGTTGCCTGGTATGGATATTCCTACACCAGAAAACCCGCTCCTGACCTTGCAGGCACAAAGCCTGCCCGCTTCCGTGGCATCAGGCTGTCTGAGCACCATTCAGATGCTCAGTTGTGCCGCTGGGCGTGATCCGCTTCTGAAATCAGAAAGCACGCAAGGGGTGGGCTCGGCATCTTATGGCACGCTAGATCCTACCGTTGGTGGGCTAACGCCTGATGCCGTTGGTGCATTGAATCGGCTTGGCATTGCTGCTGATTGGATGGCCTGATGGGCCAGATTACCGAAACCCGCAAACGGCTGCTTGCTAGAAGTGGCCGCCAGATGGTGCTCACGGCACGGGATGGCAGCAATCCGGTCACATTACGCGCATATGCACCGCCGCCGCAGTCGTCACAACTGGCAGATGGCATGCCCAAAGCGCCGTTCATTGCTCAAACGTTAGCGGATGAGCTGAGCGCGGCCAATGTCACGCCAAAGGCGCAATGGCACCTCACAGATGGCCCCAAAACCTACAGCCTGACAGATGCCACGCCCGTTTATGACGGGGCCACCATCTGCGGCTGGACGCTGATTGCAGCAGGAGGCGACTAATGCCCTCAGAAACAGTGTGGAACGATGCCTATGCCCGTGCCAGCGCCGTGGCAGAGGCGTTGGGCTATCTGATCGGTGATCCCCTGACATGGGATTTTTCCAGCGATGGCAAAGCATTTGTGGCGCTGGATATGTCCTCGTCCAGCATAGATAGCCTGGAACTGGGTGATCAACAGGCGCAGGAAAGCGGCCAGATCTGCATCATGCTCTGGATACCACAGGGCAAGATGAACACACCCGCGGTGCTGTCCATCATGAATGCGTTTGAAGCAGCGTTCCGCACCGACCCAACTGATCCGGATAAACGCTGGCCCGCTGGCCTGTTTTACGATGGCCAGAATTACACGCCACCTTCCTTTCTTGCCCAGACAGGTAATTGGTACGTTGCCACGCTGATGGTGGATTACCGCTGGCAGAACATTACGGAACAAACCCCATGAAATTCTATCCTCTTATCGAAACTGCTGCCAATTCCGGCAAGTTCCAGCTTTCTGGTGCCGCTGTAGAGGCCGAAAGTACCACTGCCGCGCTGGCATTGATTGAACCCACTGTTGGCGCGGGCCTGCGTTATGGCGCGTGGCTGTATCACGAAGTGCGCGGCCTGCCAGATTTCTCGCCCATTACGGATGATGAAAAAGGCAAGTCCTACACGGTTCTGGCGCAGGTTGGCGGTACAGATCAGCCATGGACGCCAGATGGACAGCAGCTTGTTTCTACGCTGTGCGATGCCTCTAATCTGTGTCTGTCCATGGCGCAGTATATGGGTTTCCGCCTCGGCCTGATGCCGGTGGATGAAAAACCCGTAGCAGCACCGGCAACATCTGGCACTGAGGCAGCCCCCGCATCCAGCGGAACAGAAAGCACGGCAACGCCTGCCAGCTAACGCTGATCCTGTTTCCATTCGTTCAACACAGGCCGCCTTCGGGTGGCCTTTTTTATTGAGGTAAACATGGATTTTACTGGAGCCACAGCAGGCTTGGCAGCTGGCGCACAAACCAATGACACGCTCGTGGATTTTGCGCTAGAGACAACATACGCCACGCCACCGACTGGCAATTATCAGGCGCTGCGCATTACGGGTGAAACTCTAGCACTCCAGCAGACGACTGCGCGCCCATCTGAGCTGAACGCCCAAAAACAGGTTTCTCAGGCCGTTATCACGCAGGTTTCGGCATCTGGTACAATTTCAGGTGCCCTGTCATCTGGCACGTTTGATGATCTGATAGCCGGCGTGATGGGGAATGATTGGGTTAATGCTACAGTCTCTGGCAGTTCTGATTCCAAAACCGGTTATTCGTACACGTTAGCAAATGGCTACACCAGTGGACTACCTAATATCGGTGGGATTGATGCAGCCTCTATCGCAACAATCAATAACTGGCCACAGAATGGATATGTTTACATTCACGACCCAGATAACGGCATCGCAAATTTTTTCCAGTATCAACGCACCGGTGCACAGGGGGTTATCGCTCTGCAGGTAAAAGGTGCGCTCAGTCCATTTCTGTCGGCAAATGCGAACGGTGGCCCGAATGCTCGTATATTTGGCCCTGCGCTGACCAACGGTGCTCTGGATAAAACATTCACGTTCCGGAAAAAGACGCTGGGTTCATTCCTAATGTATCCGGGCAGCCTAATCACGCAGATCCAGTTCCAGCTACAGCAGGCACAGTTTGGTACTGTCAGCGTAGATGTCACCAGCGCCAATGTGCAGCAAAATGATAACGATGTTGCGTCTGCTGTTCTCCCGGCTCCATCTGGGAAAGTTCACAACTCCGTCAACAATTTTCTGGGCGCACTGATTAACTTACAGGCTCCAGCAGGTTGTGTGACACAGTTCACCTGCACACTGGCCCGCGATGGTTCGAAAAATGAATATGGCATGGGGCATGCCGATGCCTGCGGAGTGCAAAACGGGCAGTTCATTGCGAGCGGCAGCATCGAATTCTATTTCCGCTCGTGGGATGAATACAAAGCCAGCATTGCTGGCACGCAGGGGCCAATCGTTGTCACAACGGTTGATGATTCCGGCAATGGTTATGCGTTCCTGTTTACAAATGCCGCTTTGCGCAACCCCAAGGTGAACAGCTCTCAGGCAAACGCAACTGTCACGGCATCGTTTGATATTGAGGGAAATCCAGATGCCAGCGGTGGGCCTGCATTTGCCATCTACCGTCTGACAGGTATTCCAGCCACCGGCTCCTGATCCTTCTTTACTTCAAAACCAATTTCGCAAATGGTATCCATAATCTGGATGCCATTTTTGTTTGTACCCATAACTCACAGGGTTTTGCATAATGGCTAAGATTTCCTCCTATACCCGCAACGCTGCTGCAATCGCTGATGGCACACCTGTTACCGTTGGCGTGACAGATCAGTTCACTATCGTCACCAAGGGCATGACGGCAGATTACGCAGACCGTCTGTGGGCGCTGCGCCGCGCTGCTGCCATCAAATATAATACCGGCCTATCTGCTACCGATGTGCCGGTAAATGAAAACAATCTGCCACCCTCCATGGATGATGCGTGTCAGGCACAGGCGCTGAGCGAAAAGTGCCTGATTGACGTGCAGGGTCTGGAAAATGACGATGGCACCCCGATTGATATTGCCACCTTCAAGGAAATGATCACCCACCGCGAAAACCGGGCATTGCTTGCTCTGGCATTGCAGGCCGCGGCTTCTGTTGGTCGCGCTACCAAGGCACAGCTAGAGGCCGCTGAGGGAAACTGATAGCCGCCCTGCACTGGCATCTGGTGGATGGGCCGGTAGCAGGGCGTTGCGGCGTGCTGCCACCGCCCAAACACGATTGGGCAGCCTATGATGCATGGTTGCGGAAAATTGATCCGGAGCCAGCAAATATGCTGCCCTGGCGGTGCTGGCATGGCGTGGCCGGCACGCGCCTGCATCGGCCAGAGGGTTTTGGCGCAGGTATGGGGGCAATCCGTAATGTTGCCTATCCGCAGCCACTGGCTGATACCGAGATCCTGCGCTGGTGTCAGATGCGCCGGCTGAATGAGGCGGAAACAGACTTCACGTTCCAACTCGTCAAATCAATGGATCAGGCATTTCTTCAGATCCGTAACCAGCAGATCACGGAAGATCTGCAACACACGTTCAGGAAAAAATAGCATCATGGCACGGGCACGTATGGCAGACGTTCTGCGCAAACAGATCATTGTCTCTGCGCGTGCAAGTCTATCTTCTGCTGCTCTCCATAAAGCAGCTGCTGATGCCTGCCGTGCCAATCGTGATGAACTGATTACATCCGGACATGCCTCCAGCACATTCCGCACGGCTGTAGATGGGCATGTGGGTGCTGATGAAGAAAGCGTGAATCTGGATGGTGGCATTGTCCGCTATGTGTTTTCCTATCTGGCGCAGGCCGTGGCATTTGCCCTGCAGTATTGCCAGACGCATTCGCCAGTACGCAGCGGAGCGTATCGTGACAGTTGGGCTGTGCGTGTGAATGGAGAGTGGTGGACACGTCCGGCCGCCACCATTCAGCCGGGTAGCACGGTGGAAATCGTGAATACCATGCCCTATGCCCGCAAGATTGATACGGGTGGGCAGATTACCAGTGTGCCGCCTGGAATAGTGGAGGCCGCACGGCAAGCGGCTATGAAACAATATCCCACACTCAAAATTGCCCGCAAATTCCTGTCCTTGTCAGATGGACGCGATGCCCGTGGCGAACGCCTGCCATACATCCTGAAAGCGCAGGGAATCGAAAGCGGCCTGACATTTTCCAAGAAAAGCGGGTTTGAACATCTGCGTAAGCCACGCCGGAGCAACCGCAAGGATCGGCAGGCCGGGCAAGTCATGACGTATCCTGCTCTTGTGCTGACGGAGCCTTCCAATGGCTAAAGTTTCTGAGGTTATCAATGAAGTCATCACCCGTTTTGTGGTGGATGATCAGACTGCACAGCCCACGGAAGCCGCTGGTGCACGCATAGATGCGCTACAGGATAAATCTGACGCGCTGGCAGAAAGCGGCAAGCGCATTGGGGAAGCATTTCAGGAAGGTCTGGAGGCTGCCGGATCTGCTGCAAACAACACTGTTGAAGCCGTTATATCCGGCACCGGAAAGCTGGAAACCAGTGCGGGGCGTCTGAAGGATAGCGTAGATCAGATTACCCACGATGTGCAGCTGGGTGCAGAGAATACAGAAAAAGCCCTGTCCGGTATTGGTGAAGCTGCCGAAGATACGGTTACATCTGCGGACAAAATTGGCACGTCATTCAAAGACAGCCTGAGCGATGCCACCAAATCTGCTGAAGATCTGGTGACGGTTATCACCCGTAGCGCCACCAGTGCGGATAAGACCTGGCAAAATTCGGCTGCACGTACGGGGGACAGTATTTCCAAGATCCAGCGCCAGATCCGTCTGGCACAGGATGAGTATGACCGGCTGGATGCCCGTGGTGTTGAAGCCATTGGAAGCGGCAGCACCAGTCCGGAAGATGTTACGCGCGTTCTGGATGCCCAGCGGGAAAAGATTGATGCTCTGGTGCAGCAGGAAGCAAAGCTGCGTCTGGAACAGACTGCTACGGCAGAAACCTTCACCAAAATGGGTGAAGATGGTTCCAGCGCGTCTGCCGTTCTGGAAAAGCTCTCTGCCGCTGAAATGGCAGAAGTCATGTCCCTGCGTGAGCTGCGGTCTGCCTTTGAAAACAACCTGCTGTCCCTGAACGGATACCGCAAGGGCGTGCAGGATATCACGGCAGATTATGCCGCCATGCAGCGTGCATCTGATGGCGCTCTGTCCAGTATTGCCAGTTCCTACCAGAGCAACCTCAACAGCAATCTGGGAATCAGCCTACCCAGCAATGATCTGAGCGCATCTCGTTTGGAGGATATTACCGGCGCATTTGCTGATGCCGATGCCATCCGTGCCAAGATTGTGCCATTGGCTGCTGCGGAACGCGATTACGCAAAAGCGGTTGCAGAAGCTGATAGTGCTCTGGCAACCAACATCATCAAACAGAAAGAATATGATGCCTATGTTGGCAAGGCTACAGATAGCCTGAACCGCCAGAAAGCTGCTTTTGGTGGGAGTGCCGCCGCAGTCAAGCTGACCTCGTTTGAAATGGGTATTCTGGCAGACGAAACCCATAAGTTTTTCGATCAGGTTATGGCTGGTGGCAGCCCATTGCAGGCCGCGTTCTATCAGGTGCCCAATATGGTGCAGGTGATGGGCGGTCTGGATGGTGCTCTGACACGCGTGATCGGCGTATTGACTGGGCCGGCTGGCCTTGCCGCGGGAGCAGTTGCAGCAGGTGCAGCCATCTTTGGTATGGGCAAGTATGCGGAAAGTGAGCAGGAAAGCCTTGCCCAGCTTTCCACACATCTGCGCGCCACGCGGGCTGATTATGATGATATGTCCAAATCTGCTGAAAATGCCGCCCGTGCGCTGCATGATCAGTATGGAGATATCTCGCTCTCAGACAGCCGCAGCACGGTGCAGACCATTGCTGCTGTGCCCACGGTGGATGCCAGCCAGATCCAGCGCCTGACAGCAGACAGCCGGGATCTGGCTGCCGTTATGGGCACCACAGTTCCTGAAGCCGCCAAAACACTGGCAGCGGCATTGGAAGATCCTGCCAAGGAAGCACAGGCGCTGTCAGATCAGCACTTGCCCGGTTTCAACGCTGGGTTGGTGCTGAGCGTGCAGCATATGGTGCAGATGGGCCAGCAGGCTGATGCCGTTTCTCTGGTGATCCAGAAGCTGGAAAGCGCCATTCATGGGGCTGCCGATCAGGGCCTGACACCGTTCCAGACTGCATGGCGCAAGCTGAGCGATGAAATGGGCGGTGCATCCAGCATTATCGCAGCTGAATCCCGTAGCATTGGAGATCTGTTCGTCTCCATGGCGACTGAGGGCATCAACGCTGCGGATGATCTGGTCAAGCACCTTAAAAAACTGCCTGATGAGCTCAGTAGCATTTGGAGCAGCATCAAATCTGGATCATCTAGCGGCTTTAGCTGGCTGGAAGGTAAGATTGAAAGCCTGATGCCTGCCAACGTGCAAAAGCTCATGGCACAGGGCAACACGCCAGATCCTACATTCTCCATGCCTACCAACACAGCGGCAAACCATAGACTTGTGCATGATGGCGGCATTTCTGCTGTGCAAAGCATGATCAATCAGGTGGCACAGGAACAGCACCTGAATGGTGATATCACCAGTCTGATGCACGCCATAGCACCTGCGGAAAGCAGCACGGGCCAATACCTGAAAGGTCAGTTGGTGCGCTCCAGTGCCGGTGCCATTGGCGCCATGCAAGTGAAGCAAGACAACGCGGCCGGAAATGATCTGACAGATCTGCACGGAAATGTTTCTGCCAGTGCTCAGCTGCTGGAGCACCTATACACCAAATATGATGGTGATCAGACACTGGTTGCCATGGCCTATAACTGGGGAGAATCTAACCTAGACCGCTATTTGAAAAGCGATGGTGATCCTAGCCGCATTCCTGCGGAAACCATGGATTATCTGGCAAAAACTACAGAGGGCGTGCCTTATGGCGCTGTCACATCTGCAAACATGCAGAAATCTGTGGATAGCGTGGTTTCGCAGGGTGATACTGGAGTAAATGGCCAGCGTGATGATCTCACGCGCTCTCTGGTAAAGCAGGAAGGTGCTCTGGATACTGTCAATAAGCAGTATCAGGCTGGCATTATTTCCCAGAAAGAGTGGTCTGATCAAACAAAGGTTATTCATGATCAGATAGACGCTACCAGCGCCTCTCTCGCCAATCTGCGTGATCCCTTGCAGGAAGTGGATCATTCGCAAACGCTAGCCGCACAAAGCGCATCTGCCTTAACGGGCTATGACCGGCAGATGGTCAGCGTGGCGCAAGAAGTTGACCAGGCGCAGCTTTCTCTCAACGGCACGCATGCTTCTGCTGCCCAAATCATGGGTGCGCAGGCACGTGAGCAATCCATTCTGGCGGATCAGTGGAATGCCAGCGTAACTTCCATCAGTCGTCAGGCTGATGAACAGGATGCAGTTAATACGGCCTATGCACAAACATCTACGTCTCTTGATCATGTCACAAATTATCAGAAGGCATATGAAGAGGCATTACAATCATTTGACCCTCACAGCACATCGTTCACGCAGCATGTAAATGAAATGACGGCAGCTCTGGACAAGCAAACTGCCACACAAAAAGAACAGGCACTGATTGGCCAGACATGGCAGAATAAAGATCAGATCAGCTTGTTGCAGGCAGAAACTGCCTCGCTTGGCCAGAATGATGATGCACGTCAGAAAATGCTCACGCATATGCAAACAGAGCAAGAGCTGGTGCGCAATGGTGATTCTCTTACAGATACCAGCACACAGACCTATCTGAAAAGTGTGGATGCCTTGTCTGACGCCACGGCGGAATATCAGCATGCACAGCAGACACTAGATGATTTCACTGGAAGTCTGAGTGACATGACGGATCAGCTTTCTGATGGCGTTGTGCAGGGATTTCTGCAGGGCACGTCCAGCGGGATGTCCTTCAAGTCCACCATGCAGGGCATTGAAGCGCAGATTGTGTCCATGATT
>NZ_CP030872.1:0-137977 GCF_003323795.1 Acetobacter sp. JWB
GTATTGCGCTTAAACGGCCGTCCACATAAGATCGTCGAGATATCATCTGCCTGCTCCATTTCCCATGACCCAACACTCCGGTGTCCCTCGGGAACAATCCCTTCTCCATACTCGTTGGCCGGAATGAAGACGCAGCCTTCAGGTTTCTTTTTTTCGGCCCATATCTGCTGTGCCTTGAAGATCGCCGCGAACTGGGTGCAGTAACGATTGTCCTGCCCACCCTGCCCGAACAGATCCTCTTCCCAGACCACGCCCGCCTCTTGTGCCGTCTCATCATCAAATTCAAAATCACGGGCATATAACTCGACCTGATCGAGATAGCGGACAAAATCTTCCCAGTCGAAGTGCGCAAACTCTTCCCTGCTCATTTCATAATCAGTTGGATCGACACCCTCATCCGCACTTTCGGCCCAGATCTCTGCCCAGACATCGCGTTGGCGCTCCAGCGGCGTGCGCGCAATTGCGTTCCGTTCCGTATAGGAAGGCCCAATCCCACCATCTATTGCCGCAATAATGGGCGGATGAATCTGGGATAACAGCATCAGGCCACGGAGATAGGCTGGTGTGACCATAAAAGCCCGACAGATTTCTGTATCAGTAGCGCCCTTCTCGCGCATATCCAGCACACCACGCCATTGTTCGGATTCCGTCATGTCGGCACGCACGACGTTCTCGGCAACAGCGGCCATCGTATCGCTTTTTTCATCACCAGAACGGACATGCACGTCAATTTCGTCCAGTTTCGCAGCAATACAGGCCCGCACCCGTCTGTGACCAGCGACAATCATCAACCGACCATCCTCAAGTTCCCGCACGCAGGGCGCATGAATCAGGCCCACTGTCTTGATATTCAGCGCAAGCTGATGTTCCGCACGAGCATCTGGCTGGGTCTTACGTGGATTGTTCGGGTTTGGTACGAGTGTTCTGGGATCGACGCGGCGAAGTTCCGTCATGATACGCTCCTCACTTTCAGGGTCATGAGGTGTAATTTTCTGACCTCATACCTTCGGCACCGCCGCAGACGCGCACACGGGGCAAGGGCGAGCGTCAGCGAGGCCCCGGAACGGGGCGTACCCTTGCGGCGGGTGGGCGGCCTGTGGCCCGCCCTTCCCTTTTCGGATTTCTGTTTTCCTTTTTTCTCAGGCCATCTCCTCTATTTTCTCTCCAACGTCAGAAGCAGCATCATCATTGGCTGAGGCCAATTTCAGTGCGGTTCCCTCTTCCTTGCCTTCTGCTTCCAGCTCGGCATCCAGTGCGTACAGCTCAGCACATTTGGCTTTGAGGTCCGCGGCTTCCGCAAAAGGCAGTCCTTCGCGTGCGCGATAAGCTGGCAGTCGGCGCTGTGCCTCATCCAGACTGCGACGTGCTTCAGCCAGATCGCTGTCCAGACGTAAGGCTGCGTGCTCAATCCGTGAAATCAGTCCCAGAGGCTTGGTCTCACGATCCGTCTCGACCTCGATTTCTCCTGCAGGTGTATCCAGATAGATGGAGGAGACTACTTCTGGTTTTCTCTTGTCGGACGTTCTGAACTGCTGTTCATGAGCTTCGCACATCACTTCAAATCCGGCGATCCGACCCATGCTCCACTGCCCGGTCCGGCCTTCCCGTTCAGCAAGCCGCGCCTGCGACAGTATCCATGCCCCAGCTTTTTCACGGCTCTCAACCACCGTGGTGTCACGGTGCAGCGCAAACGCCTCCCCTTTCGTGGACACACGCTGGCCTATTGCCGCCTCAATTTTCGGAATGCGTGTCTGCGCTGTCTGGATGTCGCGTTCAGCTCTCTGGATCTGGCGACGCACATTGAACTGATCATCGAAATGCGCGGCCTGCAAACGCTCAAGACGCGCAATATCGGCTTCCAGGCCAGCCTTCTGTATCAGACGCATGTCACCTGATGCCAGCGCCTTGGCCATTGCAAACTGGTTGCCTTCACCGCCCACATCCTCAATCCGGCGAATGGTTCGATCTCCCGACATCGCAAGACCGATAAAACGCATCTTGCGTTCAAGCAGCTGCCAGTTGGTGGCGTCTACAGATCCCTGCTGGGCGTAAGCGTAGATTTCCACTTCATCGTGCTGGTTGCCCTGACGCACAATCCGACCTTCACGTTGCATGATATCGGCAACAAGCCAGGGCACGTCGAGATGATGCAGGGCTTTCAGGCGCTGCTGGGCATTGACCCCTGTTCCCATTGTGGCTGTTGAACCGATCAGGATACGCTTGCGGCCTGCATTGAGATCACCAAACAGACGCAGCTTGGCTGCCGCCTTGTCGTAATCCTGCATGAAGGCAATCTGCTCGGCCGGGACCCCCATGCGGATCAGCTCTGACCTGATCCAGTTATAAGCCGAGAACCCACGCTTGCTCTGGGAGGCCTGCGTGCCGAGATCGGAGAAGATCATCTGCACCGCTCCCGGCAAATCATAGGCCCTGCCCGTTTCGGGGTTGGTGTAGCGACTGGCAGATGTTTCCTGCCAGATTTCAAACACCTTCCGGATCATCACATTCAGCTTGGAATGTGGGTCATCATCCGCCCATGGTGCGATAAACCGCAGATCGATCGCGCCATGCCGGGCATCATTCATCACACTCAGAATGATGTCGTCCCCCTTCTGAGGACGACCTGAACGGGCTTCAATCGCGCGCATCCGTTCTGCAAGGGTCTGCTGGAATGCCCGAAAGTCTTCTGTGCTTTCGGCCACCACAATCTGTCTATTGCCGCCCTTAACAGAGGGCAGTTTGACATATCGTGCCAACTCGTCTGACTGAACGACGTCCGCAAAGTCACGATACATGGCCATCAGATCGGCCACATTGACGAATTCGGTAAAGCGTGTGACCGGTTTGTAGAGACCGTTGGGCTGAAGCTCCAGTTCGGTGCGTGTTTCTCCAAAGTTGGCGGCCCACGCATCAAATTCATGCAGATTGCGCGCAACAAGAGCATCCAGATCCATATACCGCCCGACATTCCACAATTCGGCAATCGTATTCGTAATCGGCGAACCTGAAGCCATAATCAGCGGACGTGTTGGATCCGTCTTCGCGAGGTAACGGGTTTTCACGAACAGATCCCATGCACGCTGAGAGCCATTGGGATCGACACCTCGCAGATCAGACTGATTGGTGGCGTAGGACAGTTTCCGAAAGAGCTGGGCTTCATCGACAAGGATCTGGTCAATGCCCATTTCGCCCATATGAAGGAGATCATCTTTCTGGGCGGCCAATCCTTCCAGTTTTGACTCCATCCCTTCTTTCATGCGTTCAATGCGCTTGCGGGAGATGCGGTCATCGCCATCCAGGCCAGACAGAATGGCCTCATATGACGCAATCTGGTCTTCAATCATCTCCCGTTCAAACCCCGCCTCAACTGGAATAAACTTGAAAGCGTCATGGGTTATGATGATCGCATCCCAGTTTTCGGTTGCTGCGCGGGCAATAAAACGCTGACGTTTTGCTTTGACGAAATTTGTCTCGTCCGCCACGAGAATTCTCGCCGTGGGATAGAGCATGAGAAATTCACGCGCCATCTGTGCAAGGCAGTGGCCGGGAACCACGATAACGGCCTTACTGATCAGTCCAAGGCGTTTCTGCTCCATCACGGCAGCCGCCATGGAAAAGGTTTTTCCTGCCCCTACAGCATGGGCCATGTAGGTGCGCCCTGAGGCAATAATCCGCCACACCACGCGCTTCTGATGAGCACGCAAGGTAATCGTGCTGCTCGCTCCAGGCATACGCAGGTGACTGCCATCAAAGGCCCGTGGCACCAGATTGTTGTAAGTCTCGTTATAGAGCTTTACGAGACGGTCAGACCGGTCGGGATCCTGCCACACCCACTTTTCGAACGCGCTCTTGATAGCCGCCAGTTTTTCCTTGGCGGCTTCCGTTTCCTGTGTATTGAGTTCGCGTCGTTCGTTGCCATTCTCATCGCGCCAATGATCCCAGATCTTGGGAATGGACTGAGAGAGCGCGTCTTCCAGAAGTTCCGCTGCATTGCGTCGTTCCGTGCCCCAGACGGATGTTGCTTCAGCGCGAGACAGAAACGGCGCACGATTGATACTCCAGCATGCCACTTCCGGGGTATGACGAACGGTTGTTTCAATCCCCATGACCTCTTGTACGAAGTCCTGAATGTCCGTGACGGGCAACCACGGTGCTCCCAGACGGGCTGTAATTTCAGAGGGACGCAGATCAGCAGGCTGCACACCTTCAAGGGCGCTGACATTGCGTGCATACCGCTGATCATGATGTGCGGCCTCGCGTGCGAGCGCCAGTTTGGTGCGCACCGCACCTGAGAGCATCTCATCAGACGTGACCCAGACGTCCCTGCCCTGCGCGCTGCATTCCGGATCGAGGTAAATGCTCTCACCCAGTTCAGCCAACGTATCGGCTTCACTCCGTCCCAGCAGTTCGGCAATGAGAGGCAGATCCACACGACCCGTTTCATGCAGGGACACAGCCAGCGCGTCATGGGCTCCGTGTATTTCAGGCTCTGTCGGTGCATGAATGACACGCTCTGAAAATATCGGCCCCATGCGACCCGTATCCGTGCGCTCGTCATACTCCTCAATCGAAGCCACCAGCCAGACGTCAGGATCATCCAGAAAGGGCTGCAGGTTCGGACGCCGCTGGGTTTCGCGTGTTTTCCCAGTTTCAGGGTTCTCGCGCAGCGTGGTGCGGGTATGATTGATGGGGCCAAATTCACGCACGAAACTCTGGTACGCCGTTTTCAGAGTGCGCTGCTGCGACCCGTAAGGCAGGTTCTGCATCTGCGCCCGCAACACACTTCGTGCGGCATCACGGATGGGCACCAGCGCACGAATGATCCGAGCATGCTTGGCAAAAATTCCTTCTGCCTGGCCTGCCTTGCGGATCGGGACGATCTGGGCCTGCCCCTCGCTAATCTGGTGCAGCACACCCCGATCAACAAAGTAGCTTCCTTCCTTGAGGTCCGCCCCACTTGCCGCGGTTCCAACCGTAACGCCCTCACCTGCTGGTCTGGCAATACGCGCCTCTAACGGCTGCAGGAAATGAACGTTGGGCGCGATCCGGCTCAGGGCTTGCGGAAGAAGAAGGTCTAGTTCTGCGCCGGCGGTGGCAGAGCATGTGTAATCGGGACCAAACTGCGTTGTCGTCCAGATATGACTGCCGAGCACCTGTTCGGGATGGTCATGGAAATACCGGTTTATGACGAGCGGACCATTCCCCTCATCTGAGTCTGGGATGTCTGCAGTTTCAACCCAGCTCTCGTTTGACGGCTCTTCCCCCATTTCTCGTTTGCGGAATGCCAGGATATCGACCACCACATCTGTCCCGGCATCGTCACGCATTGCGCCTTCAGGTAAACGCACAGCGCCAAGCAGGTCTGCGCTCTCGCCCATAATCCGTCGTGCCTTAGGATCCGTTTTGTCCAGCGTGTATCGGGAGGTCACGAACAGGGCGATACCCCCTGGTCGTAAAGCATCAATTGAGCGGGCAATGAAGAAGTCATGAAGACTGAGACCCTGCTTCTCTAACCCATCACGACCGTGCACCGTGCGATTGCTAAAGGGTGGGTTACCAATCGCCAGATCATAGCCCCGTGGGAGCTGGGCTCGGGTGAAATCCTCACTGCGGATCCATTGGTTTGGATAGAGTTTGCGCGCTATGCGGGCAGAGATTGGGTCATTTTCAATACCTGTGAAGGCTATCTTGCCTTCCAGTTTTTCAGGTCGTGCGGCTATAAAGACCCCGGTTCCGCAACCCGGTTCAAGCACCGAACCGCCACGAAAGCCCATACGCTGAGCCATATCCCACAGCGAGTGAACAATCAGTTCCGGGGTGTAGTGGGCATATTGCGTGGCGCGCCGCAGGCCAGCCCTTTCAGTCTCCGTCGTAAGCTGTTCAAGTTCTGACGCAAGACTTTCCCATCCCTTGCGCACTTCTTTGCCTGTCGGCGGGAAGAGGTTGTTGGCAAGTTCACCCGCACCAAAACCTGTAAAACGAGCAAGCACGTCCTGCTCTGCCTCAGTGGCGTTTCGATCCTCGCATTCAAGTGTCGCGAGCAGGGCGATCGCTGCGATATTTGCTTCTGCACGCGCTTTCCAGCCTTGAGCCAGACCACGTACGCCATTTAGACGAAAATCCCGCTGTGGAATACGGAAAGGGTGAGGGGAGGGGATGCAGACTTCGGGAATGGGCTGGTCATCGTCTAGAGACCAGAGGGCTGCAAGTTCACCTGACAGCACTGTAGTATCGAACAGATTGAGTTGCGAGGCAGACATGGACATGATGACACACTCCGTTCAAACGGCTTCGCCCGACACCTCTTCTGAGGGTCGGGGGCCTGATTGCTGGGTTGGTCGGGATCAAGTGCAGGACTGGGAGTGTTTACTCTCTCCTTATTCCTTCTCCTTGATACTTTCCTGACAACCGGGCCGGAGTGGGTGGGGCAAGTGCGGCGCTCTGCGCCGGGAGCGGAGCCACGCACAGACCGCGTAGCGGGCGAGCATGGCGAGCACCAACCACTTGCGCCACATGCTCAGGGCTGGTGTATGGTATATTTGACCGCATTATTTTACGCCGTAAAATTTTTACGGTGTAAAAATTCTGGATATATCTATCTGCCTACGTTATGTTTTGCGGGTATACTGCAATTAGGTTACACGTTTTTAGCGTGTTTTTATCTCATGATCTGAGGTCACAATGGTAAGGCCAAAAAACAATCACCGACAATCTATAATAATGCTATCTTCTCCCAAAGGAGGAGTAGGTAAGTCGTCCTTGTCACGAAATATCTTGGTTTTAGCTTCAAGGGCAGGGAAAAATGTACTCGGTCTTGATATGGATAAACAAGCAACTCTAGCCACCTGGGCAGAGCGACGTGAACGCGTCAGAGCTGGAATCTCTGGCGTCTCGGAAATTCCAGTGCGTCGCGTAATGCTAGATGACTGGCGAGGCGCATTGAAAGAAGCGCGTAATTCTACAGCTGACTTTATTGTTATTGATACACCGCCATCAATAGAAATTAATATGACCGCGATTCTCGGACTGTGTGAAGGGGCTGATTTCGTTCTTGTACCTTGCCAACAGACCCAAGATGACTTTGATAGTGTCGCTCCATGGATGCGACATCTGAAACAAAGTGATGTAAAAGCGGCTTTTATTATTAATCGAGCTAATATACGTGCGCGTTCCTACGCGACTATTCGTTCAAAATTAATGAATGTAGGTCCAGTCTGCCCAATAGAAATATCACAAGCTGAAGAAATATCTTTAGCAAATGGTAAAGGGCTTGGAGTGATGGACCTAAGTAAACCGAAAAATGCTGAAGCTTTCGGTGCGTTGTGGGCATACCTAAAGCAGGAGTTGGATTTATGAGCAAAGCAACTTCAAGGCGGGGCGTTTCTCTGCGAGCTCTACAGGATTTGGATGCAGATGAAGTGCCTGCATTCGATGCCCGTCCCCAAGAGTTACGGGAATTAACTATTGTATCATCGGAAACCTTAGAGACTATCAGTAGCGTTTTTTCTGGCACTGAACTGGCAAATGATCAAGCACGTATTCGCGTTATTCTTGAAACTCAACGAGCCGTTAATGCTGCATGGGAAAGGGCTGCGCGTTCATTTTTGGAGATTGGACGGGCATTAAATACGCTCGATAACGTACTTTTTTCTCGAGAAGAAAAAAATCGACTTAAATCAAGCTTCGAAGAATTTTTTCCGTTTTCAGAACCTGTTGCTTCTCAATTTAGACGCATTGCTCATGTCGTAGATAGCGGCCGTCTTGATGAGACTTCTTTGCCTGGCTCATATAGTGCTGCCTATCAATTAAGTCTACTTGCACCAGAAGAGCTCGATATTGCTCGCGCGCAAGGTCTTGTGGGTCCAAACACTTCAAGGTCAGCCATCATTGCTTTTCGTAAATCAATCAAACGGAATATTTCGCATGTTGATTTTGCTGCATTATCTACTGAGGCTCGGCGATTAAAATCTACCCGAAGGCATATGCTTGAGCAGCTAATCGCGATAAGAACTCGTCTCAAAGAAATCCAAACATTACTTGATGAGGATTAATAAGCTCATTCATTTATTGCGAATAGAAAGCATAATTCTAGATGAATCCGCTACGTTTTGTAAGCATATACATATTCATACAAGTCGTAGCGGGAATTCAAATATTGTCTTACTGATGTCGGAGTATTTCCCATTAAATTAACAGGAGTAATCATCGTGACAAACTCGTTAAAAACTAACATTTGGAGGGATAGCAAGACTATAGTTTAGTGCTTCTGGCTTCTCATTTCAGGTTTCTAACATATCATTCGATGGACTACGGGCTGTTTTTGGCGCAGCAACTTGAACTGCGAGGATTTTGTGCTTTCTCTTGCGATCCGCAGGGCTAATTCTCTCGAGAAAAAGAGAAACGGTGCGCTATTATGGGTAGTAAGAGCAAGCTGATCTTTATGGAAAGCCCGTTATGATAAGATGCATGCGGATAAATAGTCATGCCTGTGATTTCTGGTTAAAAAAATGTATGTTAACGGAGGATTGGATAATGGACTTTCCAATGCTGATCCCTCATTGTGGACAGAGTCCAAAAATAATTCAAAAATGAATGGTAATGTTTAGATGTGACGAAAGTTTCTTAGAAATTGATCTTATTACGGTAAGAAATTTACGTTCGTAATAAGGATTGGACTCTGTCCACAAAGTTTGCAAAAATTTTAATTTGCGCTTATCGAAAAGTAGTTAATCTAAAATCTTCCTGCAATACTAATATATTTTTTCTTATTAACATGTAAATTTACTTTCCAATTCGCTTTTCGGGAATTGGAGGTGGAGAAGGATAAAGAATGATTCCATATTTATCGTCCATTTGTACCTTAGCTTCCGGGTAGACTGAGAGAGCAATTTTAAGCGGAGTAACAATGTCTTTTTTAAAATATCGTAATTCTTTATATTCCGGGCCGAACTGATTTTTTAACGTATTCCAACTTAAAGTAAGCGGATCGTTAAGTACATGTAATCTGTACGCCAACCAGATATAAATATCGATAGCCTTAGATTTATTAGATATTTGTCGAATTGCGATTTCACGAAGAGGAAGTGGATGTTCAATAAGGCTCTCATAAAAGCCTTCATCTAGTCTTACGGCTTCTTTCCAAAATGATAGTTGGTTTCCATTTTCAGATTCAACTGGCATGATGGCGTCACGGACAAACGCACCGTTAGTTATAATTTCTGCACCAGCATTTATTCTAGTGAACGTCAAACGGCATCGACTAATACGATTAGCTTGATCTCTGACGGCAATATAGGTTTTGCCACCAACTGAAACACCCATTGCTTTTAACCAAGCATTCATGCTGGATCCGAGCTCGACTTCTCTGGATCTGGTTCTTACAGCTTGTGTTTGTAGATATAGAAGGATAAGTCTAGCCATTGCGCCAAATGGCACGCCTACGGCTTTATTTTCTTTATCTAAGCCACTTTCTACTAGAAGTTGAATTGAACCTCCTTCGCGGCGCCAAATAGATTCTGAGATTTTTTTATGTGGTAAAGCGGCCATTGCAAATCCTGCATGAGCTATACCAATAGCCTGATCTTCATCAGACATTACTTCATGAGCGGCTTCGACACACAGACGTTGCGTTTTATCCTCAAGTGAGGCTAATCGCCGCATTTCTTCAACGCCAAATCTGTCTAGTAAGCTATGAATCTGTCCCATACTTGAACAATGTCATAAGGAAAATTTGTTCGTCAATTTGGACTTTGTCCACGAGAAGGAATTTGGACTCTGTCCACGGTTCTTTGGACTCTGTCCGCAAAAGCTATTTGTTATTATTTGATTCTTTATTAGTTTATGTGTGGGCAAAGTCCAAGGGATAAGCCCATTATCGTGGAGAGAGTCCAAACTTATCGCGGGTAGAGTCCAAAGGATAAGATTTGGTGCGTAAACTAGATTGTGGATAAGTCCGCTTGATAAAAGTTGGACATCGTGGAAAGAGTCCAATGAAACCGAAGGGTCACGGATATATTTTATACCCGTGGAGAGAGTCCAAATTACCTCCAATACGAGTCGGCTCCCAAAAAGCAGGAATTACTGTGAGTGTAAAAATTCTTCATGCATCGATTTTAGATATCTGAATTTTGAAATATCAGGCGACGGCCTTTCTTCGTTTTTGAGATTAGGAAAGGCAGAATTAAGCCTATATCGATTCAAAACCGACTTTTTCCTGGATGTCGGGTTAGGGCCTGATCATCCTCAATATAAGCTTCCAGGACTCGGTAATCCCGGTGACGCGAGAAACGCTTGAGCGCCATCAGATCGTAATTGTCTTGCGCCCCCGTCGTGATGGCCCCACGACGCAGACTATGTCCGCTAAAGTCTCCTTCGAGGCCGGCGGCAAGGCATCGTTGTTTGATGATCTTGGCCACAGACCAGTCAGAGAGACTTTGTGTGCCAATTTTCGGGAGAGGGGGTGACACACCTGGTTTCGAGGCCGCAGGAGACCAGATGCGTGGAAAGGCCGCAGTCGTGGAATGGTCGTTTGCCGTTTTCTTGCGCGGTTTAAGACCCGATAGCCGTAACCACGTCTCCCACGCACGAACTGGACAAAAGCGCGTAATACCACGGGGAATGGCGACCACAGTGCCCTTGTTCTGCTTATCGCCCTTGGATTGAGGGAGCGTAATCCGCATGCAGTCATCATCCAGAGTGACGTATTCAAGCCGAATAGACGCCAACTCCGAGCGTCGTAACGCCCCACCATAGCCGATCAGGAGGATTGCTCGATCGCGTGCGTCTACCAATGTGGTCATCGGGATTGCATCAATCACTTCGCACATCATGTCCCATGTCAGACCTTTGACCTGCCGCGGCATTTCCTTGCCAGGAGATCGATGGATACCAGCCACTGTTTCCGTGACCAAAGCCTGGGCAGTCGGGATAGGAAGTTGAGCGATGTGATGGAGGTAGCGAAGTGCTGCACGATGCAGTTCGATCGTCGTCGGCTTGCGACCACGGAGCGCAAGATCTGCGAGATAGGTCGCCACATCTGTGCTGCGTGCGGGCAGGGCAGGGAGACCATGACGGTTTGTCCAGGCACACCATCCCTTAATAGCTGAACGATAGGCGCGCCGCGTATTTGCGGACTTGCCATGTTGCACGAATGCTCCCACAGCTGCTTGCGATGTTTCAAGCCGCCCATCGTGCTCTGGTATATCGATTTCGCACAATGCTGAAAACCAGCGTGTTACGTTGGCTGGAGCCTGCCCGATAGGTGCGGGAGGCAGAATCTTTGAAGTGTCTTCTTTCTCGGCTCGTGGGCCACTGTTACTGCTGATCTTGGATGACACCAATGTGGCAACGAACGCCAGCTTTTCGCAGTCAATTTCCAACGCCAGTTCGATCTGATAGCCAGAAGGCAAAGTAGGAAAGGTCGCCTTGACAGCTTCTCCTGCAGCGGCGGCATGTTCCGCATGGCGGGGCAATTCGGTATCTGGCAGGAAGGATCCATCGGGAAGTGCACTGCCGGCGATCAGCACAGGAAGCGGTGGGGAAAAATGTGCCGTCGAGAGAATAGGCCGCAAAACATCAATTGAGGCCTGGGGATCATTCAGACGTTGGCAGGTCAGACGATCTACCTGCTCAAGAACATAAGAACGTAAAACCGGCCAGGAGCCAGTTATATGCAGGGTATCAAGCATGACTCGTTATTCTAATGATCTTGGGAGATTAGACCAGAAGTAAACTTGTTTTCGAAGTTCTCTCTGAAACTTTGAGATTCAGAAAATCTGTTCAAACAGTTTCTTGTCTCTTCATCCGATAGCCTGCGATACCCTTGATATTCCTAGGTTGCTCCATCACCCGTATAATGAGGAAATTTCTATATTTTTGGACCACTTGACGAGGGAAAAATCCCTTCCAATCTTAGGTGTGTCAGACGCCTTCGGGTCTGACCTTAAGCGTCCTGAGCTAAACGATTGAGATCCATGTTGCTTTAATAGGAGGATATGGATGTCGAAACTGAAAAGACTCTATTTACGCTATCGCTGCTTTCTGCGTACGGTTTCTCGGAAAAGGCGCAACCGATTGGATGGAGGCGTGTGATGATAACATGTCCCATCTTTGGTGATGATGTGCTGGAAGAGCGTGTCATCTCCTTGTTTCGCCGTCTGGGCCATGATGGACGGGGCGTAACTCTGACATCACTCCAGACCTATACCGGCGTCCTTGGGACTAGACTTCGTGCCTTGCTGGCAAGTCTCGTCCAGAGGGGTAAACTTGCCCCAGCTGGGTGCGATCCTCTGGCTTCTGATTTTGCGTTCCGTTTGCCATTATCTGCAAAAAACGCGCGATCGACGCTGATTTCTCACACTTGAGGCAATTTCGGGTTATTTTGTAGAATTCAGTCATCCCACAGGAGCCCGATCTGGAATATTGACGATATTGTGCTTCTGGCGGCGGGTTCTGAACGCAGTGAGGGTGTCACGGCCTGAGAAGGCAGTGTTGGTGGAAGCTATGTGGTCTGTGCACTGTCTGTTTCTTCAGATGGCCTGCCGGAGCCTTCGCAATCGTGCATGAGCGAGGGCGAATTCATGCTGACAGGGGAACATGTCCGGCATGGACAGGACAATCCGACGGACGCTGAGCGTTACACGTGTCGCGATTTTGAGCAGTCGTGCGCGTATGGTGCCACAGGTCGCCGTCTCCAGGCTGGTCTGGCCAAGGGCCAGTCTTTGCAGAGCGATCAGCAGGACATAGGCTGCGGCCGAGAACCACAGCCGGAGCTGGTTGGCCCGGATGGTGTGGGACGAGGTCCTGTCTGAGAACAGATCCATCTGGCATTCCTTGATGCGGTTTTCCATATCCCCGCGTGCGCAGTAAATCTGTTCGTAGAGATGGCGGGGGTCGGACATTCCCTGCGGTAGCGTGGTGACAATGAAGCGATGATAGCGGTTGCCGTGGCGCCATTCGGCCTTGGCCACGACCCGCCTGCGGCGCGTCCAGCTGTCCTTTGTGATCCAGTCAAAGGAGGCGAAACCGCGCGCAGCTCTGCCTGTCGTGGCGGCTTCGTCACGAACCTCAGCGGACAAAGAGGCAATCCGGTCATACAGGCGGGTGTTGCCTGCAAGCCCGAACAGGAAGTCAACGTGGTTGTCTTCGCACCATGTCATCAGACTGTCCCGGGCGAAACCGCTGTCCCCACGCACCAGGATACGCACCCGGGGCCAACGGCTCCTGATCTGCTCCACGATCCGGCGGATGTCTGCCAGTGCTTCCTTCCCCGGGTCCCTGTCTGCCGTGCGCAGGGTAGCGCTGAGGAGATGATCCCCGCAAAAGATGTATAGCGGCAGATAGCAGTTATGGCCGTAATACCCATGAAAGGCACGGCCTTCCTGATGGCCATGGATACGGTCATCGGTGGCATCCACATCCAGAACGATGCGGGCGGGTGCGCGCTCATGCTGGTCCAGAAAGAGCGTGACGAACAGGGTCGCCAGGGCCTCATGATCAGCAATGATCCGACAGTAACGATCTGCCTTGTGCCCACTGCGCTCCAACCGGTTCAGTGTAGATTTGCCAGCCAATGCTGCGCAGTTTGCCCGGCCTCCTGACAGACGGCCCGAGGCCAGACCAAAGATCAGGTCATGCCGCAGGGCATCGTGATCATTGAGATCTTCATAGCCCAGTGCCAGGCCCATGATCCGCTGACGGACAAGGTCTTCAACCCGGTATTCCACAAAGGCAGGATGCCGCTTATCGCGAAAACAGGCAGCAAAGCGGCGGCTGAGACCCAGAATGTCATCAGCCTGCTTCACCAGAATGACGCCCCCATCCGAACTCATGCACCCCCCGTCAAAACGGGCCACAACACGCCGTCCACAGGAGGCTGGAAACTCATACGCGCCTGCGCTACACTCTGTCTGCATCGGGTTTTCTTGATGATTATGGAAATTTCTTTTCTACAAAACAGACTTTTTCATAATCTAACCCGATGTACAACCCTTCTGTGAGATTTCCGCGTCGACATCGATAGCGGCGTAAAACGTAAACGTACATCCTATCTCAAAGATGCCGTTTTCGTCTGGGTTTTTATTAAAACGAGAGGGCTGCTGGGCCTTCCATAAAAGGCCCCGTGTTTCGGAATATTGTATTCAAGATAGAGGGAAAGGGAGATGTCGAGCATAATCCATTTGCTTAACCTCGTAGCGCTCCGACAATATTGGAATAATTACGATTTTGTATCGAATTCATTGGGAATGATAGAGCCATCATTATCGTTTCCTGAGAGAAAGTGCGGCTTGAGGGGTAGTCAACCCCTTAGGAGAGCACATGGGACTGCATGGAAATCGGTGCCCATATCAGCCGGATCCAGAGGTTCGGCGAGTTTCTCCTTGTCAGGATCAACAGGTAATTTATCTGCATCTGAAGTCGACATTAGCCGTTAGCGTAGTCTCTTCTCGTAAGAAAAAGAGAGGTAACTCAAATAGTCAATAAGCGATCGTGGTCCGGTTCATGTCCTGAGTGAGGACGCTCAAGATTATTGAAAGAAAAGCCAAACACTTAAAACTATATCAATTATCTGATGGGAAAACGGTTATGGAAGAAATCTCCATGAAACGTTCCTGGCACAGCAGGGATTGGTCGCGTCTGGTCAGGCTGTTTAATGGTCTGACATTCTATGAACGCTTTGAACAGGCCATTATTCTGATACTGATTGCCCTCATCATGCTTGTCACTGCCATAGCGACAGTTCATCTGATCAGCGCGGTCTGGCATCTGATCGTTGACATCGGGATCGATCCCATCAAGCAGGAGATCTTTCAGGAAATTTTTGGTGCGATCTTTACCGTCATTATTGCCCTTGAATTTAAACATTCCCTGCTTGTCGTTCTGGCCCAGCACGAGAATGTTATCCGGGTGAGAACCATCGTTCTGATCGCCCTTTTAGCAGTTGCCCGTAAATTCATCCTGCTGGATCTGAATAAGGTGTCCGCCATGGAATTGTTCGCGCTCTCTGTCGCAGTTTTGGCCCTGGGCATCGTTTACTGGTTAGCACTACTGGACTTGTAACGGTTTTGTGCCGGTCATCTGAGCGTTTTAAGCTCGTATCAGGAGACCGACGGAACCATGAAGCATACGGAAGATTTCAAGCGCGAGGCCGTAAGGATTGCGTTGAGCAGTGGGTTGTCACGCACGCGTGTTGCGGCCGATCTGGGTATTGGCAAATCCACTCTGGCGAAATGGATAGTGAATTATCGTCCGGACGAGCCGGCATCAGGGCCTCAGGCTGATCTGGCCCGCGAGAATGAACGTCTTCGCCTGGAGAACCGGATTTTACGGGAGGAGAGGGAAATCCTAAAAAAAGCTACCCAGTTCTTCGCGAGACAAAAGCCATGAGGTTCGCCTTCATCCACGGACATCGGCATGAATGGCCAATCGAGAGGCTGTGCCAGGTCTTGCGGGTCTCTGCACGGGGGTACCGGGCCTGGACATCCCGACCGGCCTGCCAGCGCCAACGTACCGATCTGAAGGTGCTGACGCATATCCGTGAGCATTTTGCCCTGAGCAACGGGTCCTACGGACGGCCGCGCATGACCATGGAACTCAGGGAAGCCGGGCTTGATGTCGGGGAACGTCGCGTTGGCCGCCTCATGAAGGCCAACGGGATCCGGCCCGTGCGCACCCGTCGCCACAAGATGACGACCGACAGCCACCACCAGTCTGACATTGCGGCCAACCTTCTGGACGGTAATTTCCTTGCTGAAGGCCCCAACCGGAAATGGGCGGGAGATATCAGTTATATCTGGACTGCCGAGGGCTGGCTCTACCTCGCTGTCGTCATCGATCTGTTCAGTCGTCGCGTAATCGGGTGGGCCGCGAGCGATCGAATGAAAAAGGATCTGGCCATCCGTGCCTTGGATATGGCGGTAAGGCTGCGTAACCCGGCGCCCGGCTGCATTTTCCACTCCGATCGTGGCAGCCAGTATGGCTCCCATGATTTCCAGAAAAAGCTGCTGGCCCATGGGCTGCTGGCTTCAATGTCCGGAAAGGGAAACTGTTTTGACAACGCTGCCGTCGAAACATTTTTCAAAAGCCTGAAGGCGGAGTGGCTCTGGAGACAGAACTGGCCAACCCGCCGTCAGGCTACCACCGCCATCTTCCAGTATATCAATGGTTTCTACAATCCACGTCGACGCCATTCGTATCTGGGCGGTATCAGCCCACTCGCTTTTGAAGCAAGAGTGGCATAAGCGCTTCCTGACCGGCACAAAACCGTTACAAGTCCAGATGAGTTCCAGCAACCAGCGTGGTCTTCCCACGCCGGGTACCGGCAGCGGCACGGATGGCAGGACGGAGACCCGCCAGCGGGTCACACTGGCAGTGGGCTGGCCGAAATCCGCCGCATCCGTCTGCCGTCGCCAGCGTCGGATGGCGATGCCAAGAGAGCCGGACGTTTCGGCCGCCAGTTGCAGGCGACGTGAGGCCGTCATGGACAGACGCGCCACCTCGGCGACCACGGCCCCGAGGCCACCATGCCGCAGCCCCTCCTCGAAACAGGCCAGCACATCGACGTCCGAGCCTGCCTCGACAAAAATGGTCCGCCGTGCGGATAGCCCGACCTGTTTCAGGGAAGGGGCGAACACATCCTGACGGGTGACGATCCAGAGCACCTTACCGCGCGTGCGGGCCGCGATCCCGGCGCAGAACTGACCGGCGGCCGCACTGTGCAGCGCATCGTTGCCGCCGCCCGCCACCTCGTGCAGCGCGCCCAGCGCCAGACCGCCTCCCGGCAGACGACTGTCGATCTCGCGTACGCCAAAGGGCAGCACCTTGCGGCGCCGGTCGCTGTGACCTTCGAGACGGCTGATCGCCGCCCGAAGCGTCTCCAGGCCAGGTTTTTTCTGGGTTTCAGCAGTCATGTCACGGCTCGGTGTTCCTTGTGCAGGCAAATTTCCTGATTTTATGTTCCTTATTTGTTCTTTATTGGTGTGGGGAGTCAACATTCATCTTTCGGAGCAGCGTATCGCGCCACATCTGTGGCAATTCACAATCCGGGAAGATATCGTCCTAAGAAATTGAAAACAGGACGCTTTGTCGAAAGAGGGCGGGCTGTTACCATCCCGCTCATAAAAAAGATCGCTGTCCGGGGAAACCGATAAACACGGAGTCCCCCCTCATGCGGTCAGTCACGACGGGAGGCACAGGTGCTTGTTCACGAGGGCTCGGAGCGCAACGCCAGCATCGACAGGCGTCTGGGCTGTACGCTGGCGGCCATCGCCGGTGCAGTGAACGCTGCCGGGGTTCTGGCCGTAGGCTATTATTCGGCCAATATGACAGGCAATGTCTCCGCACTGGCGAGTGGCCTGCATGAAGGGCGCATGGAACTGGTCCTGTCCTGCTGCGGTCTGATACTGGCCTTCGTCGCCGGCGCGGTGCTGTCCGCGCTGCTGGTCAATGCGGGCCGTCGCCACAACCTGCCGTCGATCTACGCACGGAGCATTCTGCTGGAAGCCTGCCTGCTTGGGCTTCTGGGGGCTGTGGATTTTCTGTTTTCGGCCCAGCCACGGGATCCGGTGCTGGCCTACGGGCTGAGTTTCCTCATGGGGCTCCAGAACGCCACGGTCACACGCATTTCCGGGGCGCGTGTCCGCACCACCCATATGACAGGAATGCTCACCGATGTGGGGCTGGAACTGGCGGACTGGCTGGAAGGGTTTTTCCATCCGGTTGACCCGGCCCGACGGACCGGTACGCGCGAACGCCTGGGTCTGCATGCCGCCATCGTGCTGTCCTTCACGCTGGGCGGCGTGGCCGGCGCCTTTCTGTATGGCTGGTGGTCCGGTCTGTTTCTTCTGGTTCTGGCGGGGCTTCTGGCCTGCCTTTCCCTGCCGGGCGCGCTGTCGCATGAGCCTGTGGTGGAGCATAAACCGGCACCGGTCCCCTCTTGCGGGGAGAGGTATTCCTGTTTACAGCACTTGATACATCGCAAGGACAGATCGGGTCATTGGGGGTCGTATGAATAGCAATGCCGCCCGCCATCGGCCCTTTTCCGGAAAAGGACACGCGCCATGAGATATGCCCACAGCAATTATGAGGCTTTTGTCCAACCCCCTGCGCCACAGGATATGGCAGGATGGTCAGCGTGGATCGTGGGCGGAGGACTGGCGGGCATGGCGGCGGCGGCGTTCCTGATCCGGGATGCAGGCATGACGCCTTCAGCCATCACCATTCTTGAAGCCTCGGACAGCGACGGCGGCGCGCTGGACGGAGCGGGGAATGCGGAGACCGGCTGGCTGATCCGCGGCGGTCGGGAGATGGAAGAGCAGTTCCAGTGTCTGTGGGATCTGTACCGTTCCATTCCGTCTCTGGAAATTCCCGGCGCATCGGTGCTGGATGAGGTCTGGCAGGTCAATCAGGCCGATCCATCCACCAGTCCGATCCGCGCCATGTGTAATCAAGGGCAGCCCCTCGCTGATCGTGACAGGCTGACGCTCACGGGAAAGGCGCGACGCGAGATCATTACCCTCATTCTGACCGATGAGGACGAACTGGCGGGAAAGACGATCGCGGATGTGCTGTCCGGCGATTTCATGGCTTCGAACTTCTGGCTGTTCTGGCGGTCGATGTTTGCGTTCGAGACCTGGCACAGCGCTATTGAGATGAAGCGTTACCTCGCACGGTTCGTGCATCAGATTCTCGGACTGAAGGATCTGCATACGCTGAAGTTCACCAGATACAACCAACAGGAATCCCTGAGCCAACCACTGGCCACATGGCTTGCCGATCAGGGCGTCGTGTTCCGTCATGGCGTGAAGGTGACAAATGTTGCTGTTGATGTTTCTGGCGGAAAGAAAGTTGCGACCCATCTCGACTGGCTGGACAATGGCGCGTCCGCCGGTGTTGATCTTGGGCCAGAGGAACTGGTGTTCGTGACCAACGGTTCCATGGTGGAGAATTCGCGCTGGGGCGACCATCATACACCTGCGCCGATTGACACGGCTATCGAAGAGGGGAGCATCTGGCAGCTCTGGCGGAATATCGCAGCGCAGGATTCCGCATTCGGCAACCCGGATGTTTTCTGTGGCGATACAACAAAATCCCGCTGGCTGTCGGCAACCGTTACGACCCGGGATGCGCGGATTCCTGAGCTTGTAAAGCGGATTACGGGGCGTGATCCGTTTTCTGGGAAAATCATCACGGGTGGCCCGGTCACGATTGCCGATTCATCCTGGCTGATGAGCTGGGTGGTCAGCCGTCAGCCCCATTTCAAAGGGCAGCCCGAAAGTCAGGTGGTGGCCTGGCTCTATGGTCTGTTCAGTGACGTGCCGGGTGATTACGTGAAAAAGCCCATGCAGGACTGCACGGGGGAGGAAATCACCCGTGAGTGGCTGTTCCATATGGGCGTGCCGATGGACCAGATCGACGATATGGCAGCGACAGGGGCGACGACGCGTCCGTGCATGATGCCGTTCATCACGGCGCAGTTCATGCCGCGCGCACCGGCGGACCGGCCGAACGTGGTGCCGGATGGAAGCGTCAACCTGGCCTTTCTGGGGCAGTTCACCGAAACGCCACGCGATACGGTCTTCACCACGGAATATTCCGTCCGCACGGCGATGGAGGCGGTCTATACGCTGTGTGGCGTCAGGCGGGCTGTGCCGGAAGTGTCGGGCGGCATTTTCGATGTCCGGATGCTGCTACAGGCGGCAGCGGAACTGCGGGACGGAGAGAAGGTACCGGCGTCGGGGCTGATCCGGCATCTGACGCACGGAACGGAGATTGACGATCTGCTGGAGCGCTACGGGCTGGTTTGGGGGTAAACTGAAGGTCGGCTTTGGGGCATCGTTACGCGAAAGCCGCCGGTCTGCAAAAGCGGTGAGAGAGGGGCCTTCGGCTAACCTTGGTCGGTGTGGTCGCGCTTGAAATGAATCTCTCGCCGCCCTTGCACGCGCTTGAAAATCGCTCTGGTAGCGGCCTGATGTAGGATGCGTATCCACATGATTAATGTATCTAGGTTCGGGTAGAATTCTAGCGCATCGTCGAAATTATATTGAGGCATCATGATTTCTGAATCTTCAGACACTCTGAATGTGCTGAGCACAAGGCGCATACGATCGACATCCGTGTGAGCAATGACTTTGTTACGCCTCTCCTTCAGCCGCTCGTGGAGGGTCAACTGCTCGGTGGTAGCCGTGATGCCCAACGTCTCCAGCGTGAGCTTTGGCAGCCCATTTGAGTAGGAAAATGGTCGCCAGTATGCGACGACAGCGGCGTCCTCAAAGCATCGTAGGCGCCGACGCTCGATCCGCGAAATCGGTTCATCAGGACTGACCTCTGAAACGAAGTCGAGCGCGCTGAGGGCCATTTGGAAGTCAGCCATCGCCTGTATGATGCGGATATCGCCCGCTGAAAAATCTGCTTCATCCATTTTAAGAATTTAGGTAGTGAAGCATGCGACTATCTCCGATCGCTCTCTCGACGCTGCCGACATCTTTATAGCCACCTCGATGGCAAGTGGAATTTGTAATGGTCATGTCTGCTATACGGAAAGCGATTTGACCAACTGTATGACCGACATGAGGCGGGAGCTGACTTTCTACCAAGAAAGTAAATTCACTCTGTTCGCTTCGAAGCCAGTTCATAAATCTCATTATCGGCTCTCCGGCCAACGGCAATTACATAGATGACGATCCGTTCGTCGATGACCTGATAAACAAGGCGGTAACCATCTTTCAGAAGCTTGATCTTATAAAACCCTGATAGGTCGCGATGCAGTTCGTTTCCTGGAGAGTGAGGGTTCCAGATCAGCTTTTCCAGCTTCTTTTCAAATTTCTTACGCACGCTGCCGTCAAGAGCATCCCACTCTCTGAGTGCTCTGTCGTCGAATTCAAGACAATACTCTTTCATTCGCGATGACGGTTCTTAAGCTCTGCAAAAGTCATACGATGCTTTTGGGCAGGGTTTTTTAGGCGTTCGCGCACAATCTCGATAAGCTCCGCATCCTCGTCTGTGACAAGCCTCCGCTTGACGGGAGAGCGACCCGTTTCAGCAATATACGCGAGCGTATCGCGCAGTGCGTCAGAAAGTGAAATGCCTTGAGCCGACAACTTCTTAACTGCGGCTGCCTTCAGCGTTTCATCTACCCGGAATGTAACAGCAGACATACAAAGCCTCCTTGCGTGTATGCACATATGTATCACATCTGTTGGTACAAATGAAGCGAAAGATGGTCGATGCTGATGTCTGCATTCGAGAAACCTGATCGGTTGCGGAAACGGCAGAAAAGAGGCGTTCACAGACGGCAAAATACTCGGCACTTAAAGGACAATGCGCAAAGAAACTTCAGAAGCAATCCACCATACTTCTCAAGCCAATGGTTACGAAGTGACCATCGAGGCTATCTTGGCGGCAACGATGGCACTAATCTCAGCATGCATATCGACATTATGTCCAGGTGCGGAAATTGAAACAACCAAAGCATAACGCCCCTTGTCATTGAACCTCTTCTGACCGGGATGAGTTTTCCACCAGCCGGTAACAGGATAGACCCCAATAGCATCATGCAAGGCGAGGTCAATCGCCCGCCCGCGCCAGAGGTCGCAATGAAGAGACCCGGCTTGCGTTGCATTCGAACCAAGCAGCCAGTAAGCGCCTTCCTGTTGTACACCGGGGGTGTCTTTCTCCTGCTGGCCGGAAACCCTGCGTTTAAATTGCTCTTTTGTGTCGCTTCGCTTTTTCATGGGAAACCGGAGACCGAAGGACCGATAGGTCTCAGGCCGGGTTGCCGCGCGACCAGAAAGGTTTGGTTCGACGAAGTAGGGTAATCCCCCCATAAAAAGAGTGATTTTTGAATGAGAATTTTCTCAGCGTAAGAATTGAGGAGATTCTGATGAAGAGTGATCGCTTTACTGACGCCCAGATCATGGGTGTGATCCGCCAGGCTGAGGGCGGTGTCCCGGTTCCTGACCTGTGCCGGGAGCATGGGATCAGCAACGCCACGTTTTACCGGTGGCGCGCGAAATATGGCGGCATGGATGCTTCGATGATCAGTCAGATGAAGGCTCTGGAAGAGGAGAACCGTCGGCTGAAGCGCATGTATGCGGATCTGAGCATGCAGACGGATATCCTGAAGGAAGCCCTGGGAAAAAAATGAAGCGGCCAGCCCAGCGCCGGGAACTGGCCGCACAGGCTGTGGCGCATCATGGGGTCAGCATTGCGCTGGCCTGTCGGATTTTTGGGATATCCGAGACCTGCTTTCGCTATCGTCCGCGACTGGCAGCGGAGAACGACAGGATTGCCGCTCTTCTGGTGGGACTGACCCAGGCTCACAGGAGATGGGGATTTGGTCTGTGTTTCCTGTATCTGCGCAATGTGCAGGGACAGCTCTGGAATCATAAGCGGGTTTATCGGATCTATCGGGAACTGGAGTTCAACCTGCGGATTAAACCCCGCAGGCGTCTGGTTCGCGAAAAGCCTGAAAAGCTGTCGGTTCCGGCCCTTCCCAACAGGGTCTGGTCCATGGATTTTATGGCGGACAGGCTGATGGATGGACGTGCTTTTCGGCTCCTGAACATTCTGGATGACTTCAATCGTGAAGGACTGGCGATCGAGGGTGATTTTTCCCTGCCAGCCTGTCGGGTTGTCCGCTGTCTGGAACAGGTTATGGAGTGGCGTGGCAGGCCAGAAGCCATCCGAATGGATAATGGCCCTGAATATGTCAGTCATACGTTGGTTTCATGGGCCGAAAAACAGGGGATTACCCTGATCTATACGCAACCGGGTAATCCGCAGCAGAACGCCTATATTGAACGCTACAACAGAACTGTCCGGCAGGAATGGCTGGAGCAGTATTTGTTTGAAAGCATTCAGGACGTGCAGGAGGTCGCAACACAATGGCTCTGGACATATAATCATGACAGACCCAACATGGGGAACAGCGGGCTAACCCCCGCCCAGAAACTAAAAACAGCTGCCTGAATTCTCATTCAATGCCCCACTAAAAATGGGGGGATTACCGAGGGAAATCAGGGAGAACCTCGATCAAGGTGCCATTTGCAAGATCATCGGCAAATCCATAGCGTGGAACCTGCACGATGCCAAAACCGAGCCTGGCTGCTTCGGCATAGGTATCCACGCCCCCGACCAACAAACGTGCAGGGAGTGACCTCTCAATCACATCCTCTCCGCGCGTAAACTCCAATGGCAGGGGCTGGCCGGTACGTGAGGATACGAAGCCGATCATCTGATGCCCCTCGAGATCGTCAGGAGAGGCAGGCATTCCGTGCCGCGCCAGATAGGTTGGGCTGGCGAGCGTCACCTCCTCCATCACGCCGAGAGGCCGGACGATCATGTCGCTGTCCGACAGGCTTCCAGCCCGTACAACGCAGTCCACCCCTTCGCGCACCAAATCAACAAACCGTTCGCCCTCACCGAGATGAACGGTCAATGCCGGATGCCTTGTCATAAAATCTGGAAGCGCTGGTAGCAGGATCATCCGCGCCAGACGCCCAATCACATGGGCCCGCAACAGACCTGCTACAGCACCACTCGCGCCACGATCTGCATCCTCAAGATCCGCCAGGATCGCCACACACCGGCGATAGTAGGTAGCGCCTTCCTCGGTAGGTCGAACATGACGTGTTGAGCGATGTAGCAACCGCGTGCCAAGTCTTTGTTCCAATCTTTTGATCGCTGCAGTCGCTACCGGACGCGAAATACCGCAGTCCGCAGCGGCGGCAGTGAAACTGCCACGATCAACAATGCGCAAAAAGAGATTAAGTGTCGCAAACCTGTCCATAGGATTGTTTCATGGAGCAAAACAATGCTGACGGAAAGAGTGATCTTATCGAACAGACATCGTTATGGCCAAGATAGGTTTCTCAACAGATGGAGATATCCATGCCAGAAGCACACACCATTGCCATTGTCACGGGCGGAAGCCGTGGACTGGGCCGCGCAACCGTTGAAGCTCTCGCCCAACGCGGCGTCTCATCTCTCTTTACCTATCACACCAACAAATCCGCAGCTGATGAAGTGGTCAAAAGTGTCCAGCACAGCGGAGCCCGTGCAGTCGCTCTGCAACTCGATACTGGAGATACGCACGCCTTTCCTGCCTTTGCCGACGAAGTCCGGCGCGTGCTGCGCGTATGAATTGCCCCGGGTTTTGTGGAGACGTTTTTTATCTGATTTAAGCGGCTAATGCATGTGATTTCTGTTGTGCATAAAAGCGTGCCTCAGCTTCTGCTGGCGGGATGTTTCCAATGGAGGACAGGAGCCGCCGATTATTGAACCAGTCGACCCATTTAAGTGTTGCCAGTTCAACAGCTTCCCTGTTTTTCCATGGCCCCTGCCGATAGATGAGTTCGGTTTTGTAAAGTCCGTTAATGGTCTCTGCCAAGGCGTTATCATAGGAATCCCCAACACTGCCGACAGAAGCAACGAGCCCCGCTTCAGCCAGTCTTTGCGTGTAGCGAATGGACACATATTGACAGCCGCGGTCGGAATGGTGGGTCACTTTTCCCTCAGGCTGCCTCTGGCACAGAGCCTGCTCAAGGGCATCCAGTACGAAGTCGGTATGAGCCGTTGAGGAGACACGCCAACCCACAATAACCCGTGCAAAGACGTCAATGATGAAGGCCACATAAACAAAGCCCTGCCAAGTGGAAACATACGTGAAATCCGAAACCCACAGTCTGTTGGGGGCAGGAGCATGAAACTGGCGCTGCACCAGATCCTGCGGACACGGACGTTGCGGATCAGGCCGTGTGGTTCTGACCCCCTTGCCACGAATGACGCCTTTCAGCCCCATCCGGCGCATCAGCCGCTCTACCGTGCAGCGGGCGACATCCACGCCTTCACGTCTGAGCTGATGCCAGACCTTGCGCGCTCCATAGACGCAGAAATTATTATTCCACACTCTACGGATGTCATCGCACAGTTCTTTGTCTTTCTGGCTGCGCACACACGGATTTTTCTGTCTGGCAACAGTTGCATAATAGGCAGATGGTGCAATCGACAGAACCCTGCAGATTGACCCGACACCATATGTCTGCCGGTGCTCCTCAATGAAGCGTGTCATGGCTTGAAGATGCGGTCGAGCTCCGCCTGGGCAAAATATGCCGACGCCTTACGCAGGATTTCATTGGCCTGCCGCAATTCGCGGTTCTCTCGCTCCAGTTGCCTGATCTTCTCTCGATCAGGCAGGTCACTCACCGCAGGCGCATTGGCACGTTCATGCAGACGGGTCCATTTTGACAGCGTGTCAGGATGAATATCCAGCTTTGGCGCTATCATCATCACTGCAGACCACCGCGAAGGATGGTTCTTCTCTTCCTCCAGAACCATGCGGGCTGCACGGTCACGAAACTCAGGCGGAAAACGCTTCGATTTATTGCTCATGAATTCTTCTTACCTCACGGGTCTTTCTGTCTCCACAAAACCCGGGGCAATTCACTTTCCGCGCTGGGACTTTAAGTATCCGATACCGGGAAACAGTTTTCGTAAGTCCCGGCGTGCTCGTATCGTAAGAGTCATTGTTGTGCTCAGAAAGGCTGTCAGGTTGGGACGACACATCAGTGCAACTGCTAAGCAGCTCTGCGGTCCATAACAGCCCGACAAAGCAGCTTTCTTAGACCGTATCGGATAACCAGTTGCCACCGTCTGATGTTCCTCAGTCGAAATCTCAGATCGGCTGGCGACTGGCCTTTGAAAAACGAAAACAGGGTTACGTCAGCTGTGATCCACCGGCACCGTCTGGCTCTGTCTGAGGCGGATCATGTCGTGATATTTCCGGTCATTGAGCAGCATTACCGATCTGAAATTACCGCATAACAGTAAAACTCTACCTCACAACGGATACTGATCGTATGATTATGTAGTGCAAAAGGCAGCCTGAAGCAGACCTTGATCACGCAGATACCATGCAACAGAAAATATCAACCCAATTTATCCGGCTGTATTTTATAAAATAAATCAGATAGTTATTGGAATAATCATAATCATAATACAAATATTAGGATACTACTGACTAATACGATATTCTGATACCTAAACTCTGTTCCGGCGACGCGACGGGAGACATGCACGGGGTTCAGGAAAACGTTCGCTCACAAGCCCGAGACCTGCATCAAGTTTTGTTTGCAGGAACCTTCCAAACTATCGACACCATCAGGCGTTTCTCCTGCATCTCTCCAGAACAGGACGACCTCCCATGAAAGCTTTGACCTGGCAGAAAAAGGGCAAGATTACCTGTGAAAGTGTGCGTGACCCGGAAATCATTGAGGGGCGGGATGTCATCATCAAGGTGACGGCCTGTGCCATCTGTGGTTCTGACCTGCACCTGATGGACGGCCTCATGCCGACCATGAAATGTGGTGACATTCTCGGGCACGAAACAATGGGGGAGGTTGTCGAAGTCGGAAAAGACAATAAGCGTCTCTCGGTTGGAGATCGTATCGTTGTACCGTTTACGATTTCCTGCGGCGAATGCAGACAATGCAAATGGGGTAACTGGAGCTGCTGTGAGCGCACAAATCCCAACAGGCGCCAGCAGGCCGAAACCTTTGGATACCCTCTAGCCGGCCTGTTTGGTTACTCACATATCACAGGTGGTTTTTCAGGCGGACAGGCCGAATACCTGCGTGTTCCCTATGCAGACGTCGGACCCATTATTGTCCCCGAAGGACTGGAGGACGAGCAGGTCCTTTTACTGTCCGATATTTTCCCTACCGGCTACCAGGCTGCAGAAAACTGCGAGATCACTCCCGAATCCGAAAAAACCATTGCTGTCTGGGGATGTGGTCCGGTTGGACAGATGGCGATCCGCTCCTGCTTTCTGCTGGGAGCAAAGCGCGTCATTGCCATTGACGAAGTCCCGGAAAGACTGGCCATGGCACGGGCAGCAGGTGCGGAAACCATAGATTTCCGTACTCAGAACATCCAGGAAACTCTTGTCGAAATGACTGATGGACTTGGGCCAGATGCCGTTATCGAAGCCGTCGGTATGGAAGCACATGGCGCCGATACCATGATGCAAAAAGTCGGTTCAGCACTGCTTTCAGCGACAACACTCGAGAGGCCATTCGCTCTCAATCAGGCCATCCTCGGATGCCGCCCAGGCGGCATTCTTTCCATGCCTGGTGTCTATGCCGGTGCCCTTGGGCCAGTCATGATCGGTATCCTCATGAACAAGGGACTGACCCTGCGGACTGGGCAAACAAATACGCAGAAATATCTCAAGCCTCTGCTGGAACGCATCCAGAAAGGGGAAATCGATCCTTCTTTTGTCATCAGTCATCGGTCTTCAAACCTGGAAGACGGGCCAGCACTGTATGAAAAATTCAGGGACAAAAAAGATCGCTGCACCAAGGTCGTGTTTCGCCCGCATGGGTGAGGGCTGCTGAGGCTTGGACGCAGGCGACATTTGCCTCTCTGTAGATCCAAGAGGCAAATGTCGAATCTAAGCACAAATAATGTAGACAATCTTAGGGCCTGTTAGATCTTGAATTTCTTCCCATATTGTAGGGATGGAAGAAGGAGACAGAACAGGCACCTTTACGGACGAGACATGGGCGATCTGGGAACCTCTGATTGAGGAGGTTCGCCCGAGGGGCAAGACGCCGCCACATGATCTGCGGCGGACGATAGCAGCGATTTTCTGGCGTCATGAGAATGGCGCGAAATGGCGGAGTATCCCCGCTGAACTGGGTCCGTGGTGGCGGGCTGCGCAGCTTTTCATCCGCTGGGCGAAGCTCGGCGTATGGGAGCGGCTGCTCGCACTGGTTCAGGAACAACAGGGAGTGGCATTCGGAATGACTTTTCTGGATGGCACAAACATCAGGGCTCACCACAAAGCGGCGGGAGCCCAAAAAAAGGGGCCTCTTTCGAAGAGCGAGACCATCGTGAAGCACTTGGCCGCTCTCGCGGTGGCTATGGCACAAAAGTCTGCGTGATCGCTGATGGACATGGAAAAGCCTTCGGTTTTGCGCTGGCCCCTGGACAGGCTCATGAACTGCCTCTGGCACCAGCCATGCTCGACAGCCTTCCCGCCACTCCCCTGTGGGTAGTAGCGGACAAGGGCTACGCGTCGAACGCCATGCGTGAACGGATATGGGACATGGGAGCACGGCCAGCCATTCCTGCGAAACGACGCGATGGCCCGGTCGCCTGCCCCAAATGGGCCTATCGGTGTCGGCATCTCGTTGAGAACCTCTGGGCTCGCCTCAAGGAGTGGCGCGCTGTCGCAACCAGATATGAAAAAACAGCAACGTCGTTCCTCGCGGTCATCCACATCGCCTGCCGCAGCAGACTGGATCAAGCCCTAACAGGCCCTAATCTCTCATGAAATCTCGACACGACGTTCGGATAAAACGAGTTTACGATCTGCCTTCGGAAATAGATGGCGTTCGTGTTCTTGTGGATCGATTGTGGCCTCGAGGGTTGCACAAATCAGATGTTAAAATGGATTATTGGTTAAAGAATGCTGCTCCAAGCTCCGATCTTCGACACTGGTTTGATCATGACCCGGCTCACTGGGATGAATTCAAACTCAGGTATCGTCATGAGCTTTCTGAAGGAAATTCCGACATCAAAAAACTTGAGAACCTTATGAAAAAAGGGAGGATCACTCTTCTTTATGCTGCGCATGATCCGCTTCATAATCACGCTCTTGTTCTCCAGAAATTTCTGGATGAGCAGGACATATAGGTATTGACGCTAACGTATAAAAAGTATTCATCCGTTATCACGTTTTTAGGAATTATGTTCCATGCCGAATTTAAGTTTTGCTGAAACAGATCAAAAGAATTCTCCCATTATTTGTGACGATGCGATTGTCCGGGTCCATCGCTCAGGCATCATCGAGTTGTGGGATGACAACGCAGTTCAGATGTTTGGTTTTGCGGCGGAGGAAGCTATTGGGAAGTCACTTGATCTGATTATACCGGAAAAATTACGTGAACGGCACTGGAAAGGTTGGTCTTATGTCGTGGAGCAGGGAGTAACAGGTTTTAATTCAGATCGTACACTCACCGTGCCGGCTTTAAGACGGAATGGTTCGCAGATTGTTGTTATATTCAATATGGATATCATAAGAAACCATAGTGGAAATATCGATGCGATAAAGGTTGTTTTTCGTGATATCAGGAAGCAGCCATGAAACCGTATCGTATTACGTCGGAGTTCAATGAGATAACTCTTCCCGCAGGTCTGCGTCAGCGTCATGCCACGAAGGCTGGCGTATGGGCAGTTATCCGTATTCTGGAAGGAACTGCGACGCTCGTGTACGTTGACACTGGAGAAGTCAGGCATCTGACACCTTGTGAACCAGGCCTTATCAAACCGGAGCAGACGCATTACCTAAAATTATCTGGTTTGGTCCGGCTAAAACTGGAGTTTTACGATTCTGATCCAGTTCATTCTTTGTGAAGTATATGAACACTTACATCTGTAGCTGTAGGGCCGACCCTTTGTGAAATGCTATATGCCCAGTTTTCTGGCTGACAATCTCGTATTGAGGTTCCTGGCCTGACGCATGATGATGATACCCATTGACGAGAAATGGTGATGTGTGAATTTTCGTAATTTTACCTGTGACATAACCGGCTTCAGAGTTCCATGAAACAATGTCGCCAATTCTGAAGGTTTGTGAAGACATGGTAATTTTCCTTATGCAACCGAAGACACTGTAAAATGACCAAGGTTAAATGTAAGACGATTTATACGATTGGTCACTCTACGCATTCCCTTGACGAGTTTATAACACTTATTTGTCATTATCATATTACATTCGTGGCGGATGTTCGTGCGTTTCCGTATTCCAGGCGTAATCGGGATTACAATGGTAATGTCCTGTCTGAAGCGCTTGGGAAAGTAAACGTTATTTATCGTCATTTTCCGGAGTTAGGCGGGAGACGTCCGCGGTCTAGAACCGTTGCACCTACGATTAATGCATTCTGGCGTGTGCAAAGTTTTCATAATTATGCCGACTATGCTTTAAGCGATGAATTTCAGAAAGGTCTAGCAACTTTAATCGAAGCGAGCCGATATGAAACGGTTGTTTTAATGTGCGCAGAGGTTCTTTGGTGGCGGTGTCATCGGCGCATTATTTCAGATTATCTTCTTTCTAAAGGTTTGACGGTGATCCATATCCTGTCGTTGACGAACACGCAGGAAGGCGTTCTTACGCCTGGTGCTGTTGTCGAACCAACAGGTTGTTTAACGTATCCTCTTCCAGAGTCCGTATGTGTCCAAAATGATGAGAAGTCATAATAAAAATCAGAATATTCCATCGGAACCTGAAGAAATGTTCAGCGCTCTGAGACTCTTTGATGGTGTTTCAAAGCGTGAAAAACGCGTTCTTTTGTCATCTGTGAAAAAAACGATAAACCAAAAAATTTGTGGATTGTGTTTGATGGCATCATACACTTAAGGAGTCCGCATCCAGAAAAGAAAGAAAATATCACTGTTATGAGTATGATAACCGGTGACTTTCTTCTTCCTGCAGCGGTCGTAACACGACAACCTTATCTTCTGGAAGCTTATTGTGCCTCAGCAGCGACGATGCTTCAGATTGATGCAAATATTATAGACGTATTGTGTTCTTTTCATTCATCGTTCGCGCGTATTATGCTGGAATATGTTGCAAAACAATTTAGGAATAACATCAATCAGACGAGTTGTTATTATCATTGTAGTGGTTCACAGCGTTTGTTCTGTTATCTCGTGAAACTTTCCATTATACAGGACAATCGAAAAAAAGTCGTACTTCCGCATAGCAAATCTTTGGTGGCAGCCGAGCTTCGCATGACACCTGAAAATTTATCCCGTATTATAACACGGTTTCGTGGTGAAATTTTAGAAGTAAACGGTTCGGAAATAGTGATTTTAAATTATGCTCAGTTAATTAGTCTTTGCGGGCACATTATACCAACCGTTGATTGCTATAACCTATGAGCGCAATCGCGCAGCCCGATTGACATGATGCGCCATGGTTGGTCGACGAGCTGGAATTCCCGATGCGGCTTTCAGCAGGTTTGTTGTCACGACGATCGTAACCGGCCGCTCTGGGCCGCCTTGATTATGCGGCCTGCCTGTGCAGTGTATTCACGGGTTTCCAGTTCCATGGCAACAGTTCGTGGAGCCGGTTGATCTTGTGCTCGTTGATACGGGCCAGGACGTCGGCGAGGTAATCGTGCGGATTAAGCCGGGAGAGTTTTGCGCTTTCGATAAGCGTCATGGCATCAGCGATGTTGTCGCCCCCGGTGTCGGATCCGGCAAAGAGATAATTTTTTCGCCCCACGCATACGGGCCGTATGGCCCGTTCGGCAGGATTGTTGTCGATGGCGACACGACCATCTTCGAGGAACAGGGTAAAGGCCTTCCACCGGTTGAGCGCATAACGGATCGCTTTTGCCAGTTCCCCCTTTCCAGGGATACGGGCAAGCTGTGTTTCGCACCATGCGTGGAATGCTGTGACACGGGGGCGGCTTTGTTCCTGTCGGACAGCCAGACGATACGGGGCCGGGTGTCCGGTGATCTGGCGCTCGATATCGTAGAGCTCTCCGATCTGTTCAAGTGCTTCCCTTGCGATTGTCGAATCACTGCCCTTCCAGACATCATGGAAGGCCCGGCGGAGATGAGCCCAGCAGGCCGCTTCGCGCACATGCACGGTTCCCGTTGCATCGGGTTTATACAGATCCCTGAACCCCGCGTAGGCGTCAGCCTGCAGAATGCCCCGGAACTGTGCCAGATGGGTCTGGGGATTGATCCCCTTGCGATCGGGAGAGAACCAGTAGGCCACGGCGGGCGGATCACTCCCGCCCCAGGGGCGGGGATCGCGCAGATAGGTCCAGATCCGCCCTTCCTTCACACCACGTGGTTTCCCAGCCTGACGCAGGCGAGGATCAAGAACCTGGATGGGTGTATCATCGGCATGCAGCAGGTCTGCCTTTACGACATCCTGACGGATCAGATCTGTGAGAGGACGCAGAACGGCAACGGCCTGACCACACCAGTCGATCAGGGTTGAACGGGGAATGTCCACACCCTGACGGGAAAAGATCTCATTCTGACGATAAAGCGGAATGTGATCATCGAATTTTGAGACCAGGATATGGGCCAGCAGCCCGGGGCCAGCCATGCCCCGTGGGACAGGGCGCGACGGTGCTTCAGGCTGTACCATTGTTTCGCAATGACGGCAGGATTTCTTCAGCCGTGCCGTTTCGACAACTTTCAGTTTTGCCGCAATAAAGTCCAGTATTTCGGTGACATCTTCGCCAACGAGGCGTAGGGGACCGCCACAGGCGGGACAGGCCTCGCCCGGGTCGAGAACAATACGCTCCCGTGGTGTCGTGTCGGAAACCTTTGGTTTGCCGCGCCGTCTGGGGGAAGAGACCACACCATCGCTGTCATCGTGCTCCCTGATGTCAGGAGAAGGATCGGCTGCCGCGATGGCGATTTTCACATCTTCAAGAAGCAGTTCGAGCTGTTCAATCTCACGGTCTATCTTTTCTGAACTGGCCCCGAATTTCTGTTTCTGAAGACGCGCGATCCGGATTTTGAGAGACTGGACAAGAGCTTCATACGCACGGGCTGAAGCGGAAAGCCGAGCCACTTCGGTCTGCAGGGAAACAATCATTTCCCTCAGGATATCCGGATCATCAGGCAGGACCGCGGGCGCATGCGTCATTATGAAAAAATAGCAGAAAACCCAATAAAAGACAAAAGGTTCTGCACGATCACGCCATAAAAATCAGGCCACGCGAGACGGTGGCGCAGACCAGGAAGGTCGTCTCCACTCCATGCCTTCCCACAGCATGGCCATCTGTGCGGCTGTCAGGCGTGCAACGCCCTCTGCCGGCGAGGGCCATGGAAAACGTCCCTTCTCAAGAACCTTGTAATAAAGACAGAACCCCTGACCGTCCCACATCAGAAGCTTGATCCTGTCCCCACGGCGACCACGAAAGGCAAAGAGCGCCCCTGATGTCGGGTTCTGACGCAGCACGTCCTGTGCCAGTGCAGCCAGACCCGATATCCCCTTGCGCATATCCGTAACCCCGCAGGCCAGATAGACGCGCACACCGTTGCCCACGCCAATCATGCTGTCTCGGCAATCCGGATGATCTTCGCCAGAAACTCTTCTGCAGGATGTCCACTCACCCTGATACTGCGGCCATTACGCAGCATAATGGCCAGCCCTTCATTATCATCGCCAGAGACCAGAGCAGGTGTCTTCACTGCAGCGACAGGAACAAACGCCACAGACTGATCCGGGGAAGACAGTCTTTGGCGGAAAGACGTCCGCCATTGGTAAAGATGTTGACGGGTCAGGTCATGCCGACGGGCCACATCCGATACACTTGCCCCGTCCACACCAACTTCAGCCAGTATCGCAAGCTTGCGTTCATCCGACCAGCGGCGACGGCGTTCAACGCCAATCAGGATTTCTTGAGCCATAGCTACCTCCCAAACAACGTCAATAACGACGTCGTTAACGACGGTAACTTACCAGGCACAATCCTCACTCATAAGGCGGTCTCAAGCGGCCGCTTACCGACGATCGTGGGCATGGGCGTGCCGGAGAATTTCGCGATCGTTTCGCCCTGAACAGCCAGCAGTGCCGGAAGCACGAGAAATTCGCCCCAGTAGCGTAGGGAGGATCCATGCACGATCTGTGCCAGAACCATGAAGATTGTCATCACCATGACACCATAAGCTGGCGACCATAACAGCCGCATCAGGCCGGACAGGATGGCGGCAAGGAAAAAGACACCCAGCACACCCACCAGAAGCAGGCCATGGTGCCAGTTTCCGCTGATAAACGAGGCGCCCATATGCGTGGTATTGCCCGTCATCGCGCCTGCAAAGACACCGCCCAGATCGACGAAACTCAGGGCATCCACATAGCCTGCGACAAGCCCGAGAATGAGAACCCGCCGGGCGGAAATCGAGACCGGGAGAAGGGAGGAGGGCATTATTGCGACCGGGAAGCGATTGACGGATAGAGCCTGCGGGCGACCCGCTCCATGGTCAGACCCTGCACGATGATGGTGAACACCACGACACCATAGCAAACAGGCAGTAGCAGGTCGCGCAGGTCTCCGGGTGGTAGGCCAAGCGCCAGAGAAACCGAGATGCCGCCACGCAGGCCGCCCCATGTCAGGATACCGAGAACACGGCCCCGTTCCCACTGCCGGAGATGAACCGGCAGGGTGGAGAACAGCACGCTCAATGCCCGCACGGCAATAGACAGCGGGATCACAGCAAGCATCGCCAGCACCGTAAACAGATGCGGCGTGATCTCCAATATTTCAAAGCCAATGAGCATGAACAGGAGCACGTTCAGCACTTCGTCAATCAGCGTCCATGCAATGTCGAGTTCCTTGCGGGATACTTCATCGAAAACGGAATGGCTGTAACTGGTTCCGAAACATAGTCCGGCCACGACGACGGCAATCGCTCCGGACATCCCTAGCTGATTGGCGATGCTGAAGGTTCCGGTCGCCAGAGCCAGCGAGGTCAGCAGATCGATATGCGGGTCACGCTGCGCCTTGAGCACACGAAGCGCGATCCACCCGGTTATCGCTCCAAGAAGACCACCACCGAGCGCTTCGCGGCAGAAGCTCATGGCAATCTCAGAAGCGCCCACCCCTTGACTGTCTCCAGTCGCCAGCCCGATCGTCACACCGAAAATGACGACGCCCACGCCGTCATTGAACAGGCTCTCACCCGCAAAAACGGCCTGTATCGGTCCTGGCAGGCCGAGACGTTTCAGCATCCCCACGACTGAAACCGGGTCTGTCGGAGCGAGAATGGCGCCAAGTACGATGCACCATGTAAAGGGAACGGCGTGCCCCAGAAAGGGGAAAACACACCACGCCGCGACCGCCAGAAAAGCCACGGCCAGAACGATTCCCAGAATAGAGAGGGCTGTTACAGACATCAGCTTTGCGCGCAGATGTCCGACATTCACCTGCATGGCTCCCGCAAAAAGCAGCAGCGAAAGGGCACCGTTCAGAAGTGCCGCAGGCAAATTGATGGCACCGAGCACGGATCGTGGGAGAGCCTGAAGATCATAGGCCGGGATCAGCGGGTTCAGGATCATGACCAACAGCGAGGTCAGCAATGAGAAGACCAGAACGCCAATCGTGACAGGAACACGCAATGTGTGGTGGTTGAGAATGCTGAAGCCTGCCGAGAAGGTCAGGAGCAGGGCAAGAAGACTGATTGTATCCATGGCCTCATCGCTGGCCGCCCTGGCGCCTCACGTCAAGAAAAACCGGGAATAGTCTGTTATTCGAGAAACTTAACCGGGCATTGAATGGCAAAAATGAGGGCGGGAGCTGACTTTCTACCAAGAAAGTAAATTCACTCTGTTCGCTTCGAAGCCAGTTCATAAATCTCATTATCGGCTCTCCGGCCAACGGCAATTACATAGATGACGATCCGTTCGTCGATGACCTGATAAACAAGGCGGTAACCATCTTTCAGAAGCTTGATCTTATAAAACCCTGATAGGTCGCGATGCAGTTCGTTTCCTGGAGAGTGAGGGTTCCAGATCAGCTTTTCCAGCTTCTTTTCAAATTTCTTACGCACGCTGCCGTCAAGAGCATCCCACTCTCTGAGTGCTCTGTCGTCGAATTCAAGACAATACTCTTTCATTCGCGATGACGGTTCTTAAGCTCTGCAAAAGTCATACGATGCTTTTGGGCAGGGTTTTTTAGGCGTTCGCGCACAATCTCGATAAGCTCCGCATCCTCGTCTGTGACAAGCCTCCGCTTGACGGGAGAGCGACCCGTTTCAGCAATATACGCGAGCGTATCGCGCAGTGCGTCAGAAAGTGAAATGCCTTGAGCCGACAACTTCTTAACTGCGGCTGCCTTCAGCGTTTCATCTACCCGGAATGTAACAGCAGACATACAAAGCCTCCTTGCGTGTATGCACATATGTATCACATCTGTTGGTACAAATGAAGCGAAAGATGGTCGATGCTGATGTCTGCATTCGAGAAACCTGATCGGTTGCGGAAACGGCAGAAAAGAGGCGACAGCGGAATGTCTGGGTCTGTCGGCATCGTTGCGGGCGTTTCCGTGCGGCAAGGGAATTTATTACTATCTTCTGGTTTCCGAAAAAATGTCGAAATCCATTAGATAATGATAATCAAAGTTATTACGGATCAGCGGCTTATGAATCCATTTAATCCAGATAATGTTCTGCTGTGGCCATAAAAATCCACTGATTAATGATAAAAACATCAGGCTGGTTTCGTGAGAATTTAACTGCTTATTCTGGCGGAAGTTACGTCAGCAATGGGGGGGAAACAGACAGTCGGCTATCGGGATAGAGTTACCGAAAACAGCCTTTCGCAGTGTTCACATTCATGGCAGGGAGTAGAACTATTCAGGTGATTTCGCCTACTTCACGACAAGTATCACGTCGGCGGCTAAATATTTTCTATAGTTCAAATGCAAGTTCCTTCCATTGGAAGGAACTTGCGGGAAAAATAGGGTATCAGCGAGCAAGCGGATAATCCGTATAGCCTTCTGCACCCTGCGAGTACCAGGTGCGGATATCGTCCTTGTTCTGGGGCAGATTGTCTTCCAGACGACGCACGAGGTCCGGATTGGCGAGGAAAGGCCGACCAAACGAAATGGCGTCCGCAACACCGGTAGCGACTGTCTCGATCGCTTCTTCCCGTGTGTAGTCCTGATTCAGAACCAGCGGCTTCCTGAAGACTTCGCGGATCGGACCATGCAGCTTGGGCTGGTCGGTCTTGCCGAACGTGCCGTTCGGTCCGGGCTCGCGCAGTTCAAGGAAAGCGATATCGAGGTCATTCAGCAGCTTTGCGGCCGGCACAAAAACCTGCTCTGGATGACTGTCGATGCAGCCCTGCGTATCGCCATTGGGGGACAGCCTTACTGACGTTTTGTGCGCGCCAATCGTTGCGATCACGCGTTCGGTGACTTCACGCAGGAAGCGGATGCGGTTTTCCGGCGAACCGCCATATTCGTCGGAACGATGATTGGTGCCGTCCCGCAGAAATTCGTCGATCAGATAACCGTTGGCGGCATGAATCTGCACACCGTCAAAGCCTGCCTGAAGGGCATTGCGAGCAGCATTTTCGTAGTCGTTCAGGATGCGGGCAATGTCCTCCTTGGTGAGAGGGCGGGCGACTTCGGGAGCCTGCTTGCCATCGTACGTATGGAGGGCTTCAGGCGCTTTTGTCGCCGAGCAGGACACAGGTTGCTGGCCCGTCACGCTGGAATGAACCATCCGACCCATATGCCAGAGCTGGGCCACAATCTTTCCGCCCTTGGCGTGAACTGCGGCGGTGATGGGCTTCCAGGCTTCCACCTGTTCCTGCGACCACAGGCCCGGCGCATACGGCCAGCCAAGACCTTCGCGGCTGATCCCGGTCGCTTCTGAGATGATCAGACCGGCTCCGGCCCGTTGCGCGTAATATTCGGCCATGATGGGGGTGGGCACATGATCACGGGTGCCCCGACCGCGTGTCAGCGGCGCCATGAGAATTCTGTTTTTGGCGTAAATGCTTCCCAGTTCAATCGGCTCAAACAGGCTGGTCATGACAGATCCTTCTTAAAAGATGCAGTTCCTATGAATTTGGGAAGCCTCACGAGGAATACAACAGAAGGCTTACAACCTCGTCTGACTTGAGGTGAGCACTGCCTGTCTGCTGAATTGGTGAAGCCGACAGGCAGATTTGGGAGGGAGATGAGAATGTCTGCTTTCAATAAAATAGGCACTTATAAGTGTAAATAAAAAATCATTTTTGAAGGCTTTTAATTGTAGATAACTTCTTTTTATCGATGTATCTTTTTAAGAAGAAATTTCTTATACTTTTCCTTTCAGAAAAAGCTTTTTTTGGATAAAATAGTTCTAAATGTTTTTTAATATGTGGGTTTGTTACATATTTCAAAAGCCTAAAGTATATAACTATATCATATAAATCTTTCGAAAAAGGAGCTAGTGCGTTTATAGCTATAATACTACACTCTGGAGAAGACATTTGTCCTCGAATTAAATTTCCATATTCTTCTTTTTCTTTATTTGATAGATATTTTTCATTCATTATTTTTTCTAAAATATAGTATAGAGTTCTAAAATAAGCACCATTTTTATATTCATTATTTTTATGAAATGCATTTATGTATATGGAAACCATTGCCTGAGTATCTATTTTTTCTTTTTTCTTCTCTTTTTGGTTTATTTTTACTGATATATAATGCTCCAAAAGCCTAAGAGCTTCTTTTCCTTGAGATATTGATATATTATTTTTTCGTTTTGATATTATGATCGGAATTTCACCAAAAAAATATTTCTTCTCTCTATATAGTAAAGAAATAGGATTTACGCATATTTTAAATATTTTTTTTCCAAAAACGCTATACTCTACAACAACGTCATCCCTTTTTTGTTTTGCAATAAAAGATGTTATGCTTTTATTAAGGTCTGGATCGTTATTTGGAAAAGAAAAAGTTATTTCCTTTCTGAGATCATTTATAACACTTATTTGTTTAAATATTAAAGACTCTATATTTTGTTTGTTTGTATTTTTTTATCGTTTTTAAACGATATATATTGTAAAATAATTGTTATAACAATTCCTATAAAGCCTAATGCTGTTAGAAGTGCATTAAACGCTCCAAATGTATCTCCCCACGCTCCAAATATAGAATAGTCGTCAAACTTAGATGTCGATTTTGTAATATAGTTGTAGATTAGGCTTTCATCTGCCCCCCAAAAAAGCCATACGGAACATATCAGAACAAAAAGAATTGGAGAAATTATAAAAATAACAAAAGATAAAATTATACTATTTATTTTATCGAATGAGCATATGATCTTATAAATCATAAAAATAAACTCCCTTAAAAAATACTATATTACAATTAAATTGCCAGTGAAAATACCTTATATCAAACAAAACAAACCATGAAAATAGGGATCATTTATGTCTGCTTTCCGAAGGTTATTGAGAGGTCCGAATGTCTAATATGAGGGCGATGACGGCCTGTCTGCTGCCATTCATTGAGCAGACAGGCAGATCGGGCGGGGATAGCGGAATGTCCGATCTCAAGGAATATAATAAAAAACCGGACACTCTTGAGAAATGTAATTAGGCCCAATCGACATTCATCCGCTTGGTGCATCAGCACAGGAACTTATAAAATCACAATCAAAATAGTTGAGAACCCTGAATGTCGATTGGGCCTAGTTTTCAAGGCTGCCGGTTGACTGTGCGTTTGGCCAATATGGAAATAATTGCGGGCTTCGATGCGCCCCTCATGGAGAAATTGGAATTAGAATTTCGCACATACATGAATGAACTGGCCTCAAGGTTCCAATCGAGAACCTGAACATCGGTCACAGAAAATCCAGTATCTTTAAACATGTAGCTTTCATACTCTTTCTTATTGCCCTCTATGATTTCGGCTTCGCTGACCCCGTATGGAATGTGAGCTCTAAAGGCAGTATGAATCCACTCCACCGATGGTGCGCATAAAGGCACAGCAACCAATTTATCCTCAACATTCTCCCGATATTCTTTTGGTTTTTGATTTGAAGTGAGGTTAGGTGAAGTTCGCATGTCGTTATCGTCGGGATGAGAACCGATGAACCATCCAACGACGACTTTAGGCTTAAACGTCTGGATTGCGCTGAGTAGCTGAGGCGACGGTTCGAATAAGTCGGACTGGAAGATCTCAACATTGGCCCCATAATCTTGTAAACGGGCTTCAGCAAGGCGAATTAGATCGGGATTATTGTCGAAGGCCAAGACTGGTCGGTTTCTAGAAAGAGCCAATGTGCCCCATCCTGTTCCAGATCCTATTTCTAGGGTAGGTAAATCAGGAACTATTTCGCTAAGGCGTTCGTAAATTTTATCATTCTGGAATTGGAGTGATTCGCGAGCCCAAAATTCTGAATACTCTTTGGGTGTCATTCGCTTTAGCATTACACTTCTCCATCGAAATCCTATACTCAGAATCAAGCATAGATGGTTCAAATTACGTTTTTTGTTATTAATCTTGTTTTTTGAAATAGTTTTTCAAAGATTCAAGAGTTTTTAATGAAACAACAAAGTGACCGATACCATCTTTGTCTTCACTCCAATCGTCAAAAGTGAATAAGCAGGCGTCGTCATCTCCCGTAATTTTTCTTAGGCGGCGATGAATACCGGATTGAAAAGACCCGTAGCTAGAAACTCCTGTCTCATCCAATTCTCTAGCATCAACAGCAGGACCTTTACTTGCAATAACCTTCAATGCGTTACGTGATGACTCTCCAAGACCAGCTATTAGTCTTTCAATCTGGTTCTCCGTCAGATCATAGACGTTATTCCAATCATAACTTTCGTAACCTTCAGGCTTCCCTGCGCCTTTAGGAAACAGAAGTTCCTGAATTTCCTGCCGCGCCTTGTCAGAAAGTGCGTTAAGATCGTTAAGTGTGAGCGTTACTTGCATAATGAGTTCCTCAGTTTTCAGCAGGATAGATTTCAGCTAACCAGCTTTGATTGTGTTTGCCGACCATTAACCCCAATCAAGTAGTGGATAAACGCAATCAATCATACCTTAGATAACATGTAAAGGGCCATTGGTGGATTTTATGGAAGGCTTGGTCTGATCTATCTGTCACATTACGCAGATCTGACGAATAATAACTGGGTAACCATCTCTTCAATGGCCCCTTTACGCAATAATGCAATACTCATTGAATATCTGATATGAAGGCAAGAGCGGAGCGTCATCCGAGCGTGTGTCGGCATTTCTTTTCGTATTATGCTATGAGAACAAAAGGTAACATTTCTCAGGGACGCATGTTGTGCCGATCCGTCCAGAACTCAGGTGGCTTTACCCTCCCGATTGGCCACAGATCAGCCGACACGTAAGGTTTGAACGAGCGCAGGGACGGTGTCAGGTCTGTGGCCGTCCGCATGGCCAGCGGATCCGGGTGGTGGCCTCTGGTCTCTGGTTCGATGTAGGCACGGGAAACTGGCGGGACACCAAAGGGCGTAAGACTGGCGGTCCGGACCTCATTGACCTGATCGAGGCACGCGAAACCCGGGTGGTGTTGGCCGCTGCACATCTGGATCATGACCCGCGCAACAACCGGTTAAGCAATCTGCGTGCCCTCTGCCAGCGCTGCCATCTTGTGCACGATCGCGCTTGGCACGCCTTGCAACGGCGGCTGACCTGGAAATCCCGCTACGCGCTGGGGGACCTATTCGAGGGTCCATATCGTCCCGGCATTCTCGGTGTCGCCACCGCGCAGGCTGACGCAGGATCTGCGACGAACAGATGACTGTTTTGCATAGCTTTACAGCGGATGTGGAGGCCATGAGGCATGGTGAAGTCGGCATCTATCTGGTGGACAGGCTGGGAAATTAAATAATTTCGATCTGGACTTAAAATATGTTCTCAGAAGTCGAGCCTGATATGATAATTAGGGTAATATAGAGAAACGTCCAGGTGCCGCATGAAGGTCAGAACATCATGGGGTCAGTGCACATGCAAAGCTCTGTGTATACTGTTGAGGACACAGCGTGGACGATTGCAGTTCAGCGCAGTGATGTGTTGCGTCCCCTTTCTGAAAAACAGCGGTTATCCCTGTGTGAAGTAAACGAAGCTGCTCGGCTTCTTCAGATCAGCATTCCTCATGTTTACAGGTTGATCCGTAAACTACGTGCGGAACAAACAACTTCAGCCATGACTTTACAATCGCCCGGCCCCCGTAAAGGACGTAGGCGGCTACCCCCACATATCGAACAAATAATCGATCAGGCGATCGACAGATTTTTTATGAAACGAGAGCGACTGACGTTAAAACGGTTTTACGGACTGTTTGTTTTGGACTGTCGTGCTCATGGCCATGTTCCTCCATGCTTCAACACAGTGCTGTCCCGGATAAAAGCGCGTGATTTGAAAACTACAGTGCGTCGGCGGAATGGAAAGGCATGTGTTGAAGCTGGCTTTCATCAGATTCAAGGAGGTCTCGAAGCAGAAAGGCCCTTGGATATCGTTCAGATTGACCATACCAAGGTTGATCTCATGCTAGTCGACGATGTTACTCGTGCGAGCATCGGTCGACCTTGGCTAACACTGGTGATGGATATTCATACGCGTATAGTTCTGGGGTTTCTTCTGTCCCTCGAAGCTCCCAGCACCACTTCAGTCGCGCTTGCCCTTACACAGGCGGTTCTCCCCAAAGATTCCTGGCGTGCGGAGCGTCTGATTGAAAACAGTTGGCCAACGTGTGGGCTTCCTCGTTGCATTCATGTCGATAACGGAGTGGAATTTCATAGCCGGGCTTTCGAGCGTGGTTGTGAACAACACGGCATTCAGATTGTTTATCGACCACCCGCAACTCCGCGCTATGGAGGTCACATAGAACGTCTGATGGGTACCCTGATGCGTCGCATTCAAGGGCTGCCTGGCACAACATTCTCGAATGTTGTGGAGAAGGGGGATTACCGCTCTGAAGACCGGGCGTGCCTGTCGTTCCGGGAGTTCGAACGGATACTGGCGCTGGAAGTTCTCGGTCCATATCACAACGAGATCCATCGTGGTCTTGGTCAGCCTCCCATGACGAAATGGGCATCTGCCACAGAGACAACCACTGTTCGGCATCCCGCGAATACTAGGGCTTTTCTTCTCGACTTTCTTCCCTATGAGACGCGGGTAATACGTCGTGATGGTGTCCGGTTATTCAATATTCAGTATCAGGATGGAGGACTTGCGCATCTGCTTGGGCGTCTGGATACGCGCCTGCGGGTGAAATATGATCCCCGTGACCTTTCAGCTGTTTATGTAGAACTGCCTGATGGGGGTCGTTTGCGGGAGAGGGCGAAATCCTACGCTAAGGCTTTGGCCAACGATATTCTCCTGTGAGATTGATGTGCTCCCATCCCAGCGGTGAGACATGGGCCAGCAGATCGGGCGATAGCAGCTTTCCGTCGCGTTTCTGGCTGGCGACGACTTCGCCGAGCTTCATAGTGTTCCAGAAGATAATGATCGCGGCGAGCAGGTTCATGCCGGCGATCCGGTAGTGCTGTCCTTCGGCGGACCGGTCGCGGATTTCGCCCCGGCGATGGAAGCTGATGGCCCGCTTCAGCGCATGATGCGCTTCACCCTTGTTGAGACCGATCTGGGCGCGGCGTTGCAGATCGGCATCCAGAATCCAGTCGATCATGAACAACGTGCGCTCGACGCGGCCGACCTCGCGCAGAGCCGTGGCAAGTTCGTTCTGCCTCGGATAGGAGGCGAGCTTGCGCAGAATCTGGCTGGGCGCGACGCTCCCAGCCGCGATGGTCGCGGCGATGCGCAGGATGTCGGGCCAGTTGCGCTCGATCATGGCCTGATTGATCTTCCCACCGATCAAGGCCCGCAAGTGCGCCGGCGTAGCCGATGGATTGAACGCATAGAGCCGCTTGGACGGCAGGTCACGGATACGCGGGGCGAAGCGGTAGCCGAGAATGGTGCATGCGGCAAAGACGTGATCGGTGAAGCCGCCTGTGTCGGCGAACTGCTCGCGGATATGACGGCCAGCATCGTTCATGAGCAAGCCGTCGAGGATATAGGGCGCTTCGCTTGCCGTCGCGGGGATCACCTGGGTCGCGAGCGGCGCATATTGGTCGGAGACATGGCTGTAAGCCTTCAAGCCCGGCATATTGCCGTATTTCGCGTTGACCAGGTTCATGGCCTCGCCTTGCTCGGTCGCCGCGAAGAATTGCCCGTCGCTCGATGCTGAAGTGCCCATGCCCCAGAATTGGGCCATGGGTAGCGCCGCCTGCGCCTCGACCACCATGGCCAGCGCCCGGTCATAGGCTTCGCCCTCGACATGCCATCGTCCAATGCGGATCAACTCCCAGAAGGTGTGGGTGTTGGTGGCGTCCGCCATCTTGCGTAAGCCGAGATTGATCCCCTCTGCGAGGATGACGTTCATTAGCCCGATCTGATCGGCGCAGGGCGCTCCCGTGCGCAGGTGGGTAAAGGCCTCGCAGAAGCCGGTCGCAGCATCCACTTCCAACAAAAGGTCGGTGATGCGCGTGGGCGGGATCTCCTTGTAGAGATCGAGCACCATATCCTCGGCGCCGGACGGCGCGACGGCTTCGAGCTTCTCGATATGCAGGACGCCGTTTTCGATGGACCCGCCGGGAATCGTGCCCGCGCGAGCAGCGCGGCCAAGCTCGCGCAACCGGATATCGAGGCGAGCTTGCCGATCCGCCAGCCATTCCTCCGGCCGCAATGGCACGGCGAGACGGCCGCTTTTCGACACAGCTTGCGCCGGCACGAGCGCATGCTTCAGATCGCCATAGCGCCGGGATCTGGCCAGCCAGATATCGCCGGAGCGGAAAGCGTCGCGCAGATGGAACAGCACCGCGATCTCCCAGAGGCGAGTATCGCCGGCCGCCTGGGCACGAAGATGACGATGCCATTTCGAGCTGGGCCGAAGGAAGCCGGTCAGCGCGGCATCGTTCAAACCGGCGCGAAGGGCCGTCACCGCTTCCAGAAGCGGGAGCGCGACGGGCGCAGCCCGCAGATCAAGCAGGCGCAACATACGCGGAGCGTACCGACGGAAACGATGATAACCGTCGATTACATGATTGAGAGGATCATCCACCATGATGGCGGTCAGCCGGGTTGCCATTGCAACAAGGGTCTTGAAACTGTCCCACCCTGATCCGCTCGCGATGACGTCGTCCAGCGGCTGACCATCATCCTGTGCGTCGACCAGGGCTCCGCCAATTTCAGCGAAGGATTTGAGGGTGTCGCGCACCGCGTTCGCTTCGTCGACAACCTTGGCCTGGCAAATACACTCGGAGGCTCGGTAGAGCTTGCCAACGATCCGGTCGTGGGTTTCGACCACGGCATCGGCAAGCATCGCCTGCCATTCCGATGCGCAGACGGCCAGAATCGCAAGCCGCCTGTCCTCTGGGAGATCGCGCATGCCGTCGGCATAATACCGCTCGCCCTGCCTGCGCAGACGTGTCACCCGATGGGCGGGAACACCGGCCAGCAGATCCTCGGGAAGATCGACACGTTGCAGGTATTCCAACCGATCGAGCAGCCGGTTGGCCGCCGCCGAGTTCGAGCCAGGCTCGAACTGACGCATCCACACAAAGCGCGTCACCCGATCGTCAACCGTCTCCTCGAGCAATGCCAGTAACTGTTCCCGGATCGGTATGGACAACCGACCGGCAATCCGCGTCTCGATTTGCCGCTCAGCATCGACCAGAGCCGTAGCGCAAAGCCGTTCGATCGTGGATGTCGCGGGAAGAACGATGCGGGTGCGTCGGCACTCGGCCACGAAGCGACGGGCAATGTCCTCGTTCGACACCGCCAGTTCGGCTTCCCGGAACAGCCAGTCCTTCAGCTCGCGTGCTCCACGTCCGGAGAAGGTGCGGAACCCATAGAGCGCCCGCAACTCGGCAAGATGCTCGTGCCGCGTCTCTTCGCGGGTGGCATAGTCGACGAGATCATCGGCGTTGAGGCCGAGTTGCGCTCCGATGAACTCGACCACCTCGACCGGTATCAGTTCACCCGGAGCCAGCACCCGGCCAGGATAGCGCAGGACGCACAGTTGCAAGGCGAAGCCAAACCTGTTGTGAGCACGCCGGCGTTGCCTGATGTGGCCGAAATCTTCATCGCTCAGAGTATAATGCTTCAGCAAATCCGCCTGCGAGGTCGGCATGCGCAACAGCGCGTTCTTCTGCCGATCGGTTAGAGTGACGCGACGCGGCATCTGTGTTCCTTTTTCAAAATCAGACAATGTTCAAGATGCTTTGTTTATGAAGCTGGTTGAGATACATTTCCAGCCAACAAAACATTCGCGGCCGGCGCGCCGCCTCAAACCAACGTTTAAGAAACATGCTGATCGGATATGCCCGCGTCTCCAAAGCCGATGGTTCCCAATCCCTCGACCTCCAGCACGACGCCCTGCGTGCCGCCGGGGTCCAACAGGACAACATCTATGAGGATCTTGCTTCCGGCAGCCGCGATGATCGGCCCGGCTTAGCTGCGTGCCTCAAATCCTTGCGCGACGGCGATGTGCTGGTGGTCTGGAAACTCGATCGCCTCGGGCGCTCGCTCGCCCACCTGGTCAACACCGTGAAGGATCTGTCAGACCGCAAGATCGGCCTGCGTGTGCTGACCGGAAAAAGCACTCAGATCGATACCACGACCGCATCCGGCCGCATGGTGTTCGGTATCTTTGCCACTCTGGCCGAATTCGAGCGGGATCTGATCCGCGAGCGCACCATGGCTGGCCTTGCCGCAGCCAGAGCGCGCGGACGAAAGGGAGGGCGAAAATTCGCCCTGACCAAAGCACAGGTGCGTCTCGCCCAGGCCGCCATGGCGCAGCGCGACACGTCTGTTTCCGATCTGTGCAAGGAACTCGGGATCGAGCGCGTCACTCTATACAGATATGTCGGACCGAAGGGCGAGCTCAGGGATTATGGGAAGCGCGTTCTCGGCTTAGCGTAGGATTTCGCCCCCTCCCGCAAACGACCCCTGATGGCGACCATGTTCGCGTTCCCTACGCAGATTTACGCCGGGAGCCTATTACTCTGTGGGAACATCGTCATGCGGTTCGACGTCTAAAGGACGAGGGACGCCGCACCGTCGATGAAGCCTCGATTTTTGCCGCAATCAGGGAGCAGCGAGCCATCCTCAATGAAGCGTGCGGTCAGAGCCGCGAGGCACGAAGGAATTTTGTCCGTCGTGAAATCGCCCAGAGGTGCGCTGATAGCCCGTCAGAACCGAACCAAAGTCAATTTCCTGCTGGAAAAGCAGAAGACGATGCCGACCGCATCCCAATGCCGCCTCCAGGCGCTCATAGCGGTGTGGAGATCTGGTAATCATGTGCCGTGCAGAATGGTCGCATCTCCCGGAAGACGTGAGACCACTTGCTGCATTGGGGAACGAAGAAAGGATCCGGCACATCCGAGCCAAGCGTTGGGTGGATTACCCACACGCTGATCGTGTACTGAGGCGCCTCAACGAGATTTATGTCCAGCCACGTTCAGAGCGTATGGAAAATATGCTTCTGATCGGTCAGAGCGGTATGGGGAAAACGACACTCGTCCGAAAATTTGAACGCACTCACACTGTCAGGTTGGGGAACAACGGGACGTGCCGTCTACATCCCATCGTCGTCATGCTGATGCCACATGACCCAACAGGGCCTCGCTTTTTTTCGCAGCTGCTCAAAGCAATCGGCGTTCCTGCAATCGACAATTTCGAGACAACAGCACCACGTGAGTCAACGGTTCTGCGCGTGTTGACCGAGGTGCAGGCCAAAGTCATCGTCATTGACGAGTTGAATTCTGTTTTGGCAGGTACGGCCCGCCAGCAACGACTGTTTCTGCAATTGCTGCGCTGGTTGTCGAACGAATTGCGTGTCGCTCTGATAGGGATCGGTGTACCGGAAACACGGCATGCTCTGCTGTCTGATGACCAGTTACGAAACCGCTTTATGAATCTGGAACTACCAGTGTGGGAAAATGGTGACGATTTTAGTCATTTTGTAACACGATTGATCTGGAGCCTGCCTTTGCGAGAGCCATCTCCAGTTGACTCCCGGCGGTTAATGCAGATGCTCGTCGGGCGCACAGGAGGCATTACTCTGGGTACGTGCAAGGCGATTGAACGCGCAGCAATCAGAGCCATTCGTTCTGGCACCGAGCGTCTTGATTATCAGGCTTTTGAGCATGAAGATGTGTGGGATGGCATTGAAGCGCCTGTAATAATGGGAGGACATCGACGGAAATCCCGTCGTGGGTAAAGAGGGGGCACCGTCATCCCTTCCGCTCGTCCCATTTCCACACAGGGCAGAGGCATTTTCTTCATGGCTATCCAGACTGGCCGCCCGCTACGATCTCCGGGCTGACCATCTTGCTCGTCATGCCGGATATCCTCTCCGAGGAGCGGGGGAACTGGACTGCTACCTGTTACCTCAGGCAGACCGTAATCTTGCAGTCATGACCGGCCTGTCACGACGCTCAATCAGGGCAATGCGCTGTGGAATGCCACAAAGGCGTCTGTGGGTTCGAGATCATCACGTCTGGTGTCGGGAGTGTGTACGGGACGCTCTGCTAGAGGGAGATGAGCCCTGGGAGCGGCGATCATGGCGAACGGGAGCGACGGTGACCTGTGATCGTCATCGGCAGCTTCTGGAAGAAGTCTGTCCACAATGCGGAAAAACAGGCGCAGGATGTCTTTTCGTCAGTGAGAAAGGGCGCCTGCGGGCATTATGCGCTGTCAGAGGCGGCAAGATCAATTTGTGGGGGAAACCATCAGCAGTCCAGCTTCCCTGGGGACTGGCTGTGAACAGAACGACATTACGATGTTTGAATGCTCTGACGACAGATCTCAATCGTAGTCTCGTGGGCCAGCCTCTTCGTACGCAATGGCGTGGTGTAAGTAGTGACCGACCGCTGACGACCATTGTTGAAGAATTGACGCTGATTATCCTGATCACGATCAATTATCTCCCCAGACCTCAGCCGCCATTATATTGGATGCAGGAGCAGTCTGATTGGAAAGCAGCGTTTCATTATACACCCGCCATGCTGCCTGTAGCACTGGCCGCTGGCATCCTCATGCTGGCTTCGATCCTATTGTCCGATGAGCAGTTTTTTGAAGAGCTTGTTTTCTGGGATCCTCTAGAATCCCAGATTCCGAATGAACCGCTCACGGCTGATAATTATGTGGTCTGGCTACACCCTAAGGTGAGGACATGGGGACGACAAATCGTCACGGCACCGTTTGGCCTGTAGCCGCTTGTACTTCTTTATCATCAATCAGTGGATTTTTATCATTATCTTCTGCATTTTTATCGCGATTAAGTGGTTTTTTCGGCGACAAAAACGGCAGTCAGCGGCGGATTATCATTATCTTCTGGTTTTCGACACGTGATCCCTTTTCCGGGAGCCCACCTACGTGCGATAAGTGGAATTATCGCAAGTAGGTATGGGGAAGGAGGTTGTTTTTTGGAAAAAGACGTAGTTTGAAACTAACTACGAAATGAGGTAACTCCCACTTCCTCGTTGGGATTCCATATTGCGCAGTTTGGTACAGAATGGTATATATCATTGGTATCTACTAAAGAGAGGCGAATATGTCCGATACAGCCAAAATTTTTATGACCGGTCGCAGCCAGGCTGTTCGGCTCCCCGCCGCTTACCGCTTTGACACATCAGAGGTCACCATCCGCAGAGACCCCCGTACCGGCGATGTCATTCTCTCGCCTCGACCCGAGGGATGGAGCGAGACACTCTCTGCCATTCGTAAGGCCAAAGGGGCTGATCTTTTCCCTGAAGGTCGTAGCCAGGACCAACAGGACCGGAATCCATTTTCTGAGTGCCTGCCGTGATTGCTTATATGTTCGATACCAATACAATAAGTGACATTATACGCGCTGACGAGAGAGTGCTCTTACACGTCGAGGCCCTTGATCCAGACCAGTGTTGTGTCTCGGCCGTAACCGCCGGAGAAGTTGCTTATGGGCTGGCCAAACGCCCATCGGCGACCCGCTTACAGCGTCTGACACGCACTGTGATGGATCGGCTGACCATACTGCCCTGGAATAATGACGTGGCGGAGCATTATGGGAAATTACGAGCAGAGCAAGAACGGCGCGGTCAAATTCATGGGTCTTTAGACCTCATGATCGCAGCGCATGCCCTGACGGAACATCTGATGCTAGTGACCAGTGATCACGCCTTTTCTCAAGTTCGGGGGCTTACTGTGCGGAATTTCCGAAATTCTTGAGGAATGAACACCGACTTCATACCTCTCACAGCAAACCGGGCTCAGAACATCGCATTAACAGCAAATTGCGGTGACACCTGAATGCTTTTGTTATGTCCTGCAAAATAGAATGCTGATCCTACGATCACTCCCCAATTTGCATTCCAGTTATATTCAAATGCAGGTGCGATCTGCCAGTCTGTTCCGGCTGCTCCGGTCTTATGAATGTACGTGCCGTTCTTATCATGACCACGCAAGGTAGAGCCATTCGACCAGTCGTGCGCAATATCCATGGCCAGAACCCATTTCTGGCTTAAACCATATTCCAGAGAGAAACCCGTCTGGCCACTCATCCCCGGCTGGCCGCGACCACGAAAGCCATAGGCTGTTCCATAGCTGGTGGTATCAACAAGTTTGGCTGATGTCACAGCACGGCGAAACCAGTTCCATACCCGCAGACGCAATTCATGGTTGCCCGGCAAAGTGTAAGTTGATTGCTCTGTCAAAGCCGTGCGGAAAACGTAGGCACCACTTCCTACCCCATCCTGCTTATCACCGAGCTTTGTATAATCTCCGGTCGGGAAAACCATGCCCACGAACAGATTAAATGCTGGAATATAACGCTTAGGGTTCGGTCGTACCAGACGATAGATCAGATCAACAGGCACATCCCCTGTTTTGGGGCCATGAGAATGACCTTCTGCATGTTTCCATCCATAATCTACAATCGTATGCACCTGAATACTGAAATCTGGGGAAATACCGTATTTCCAAAGCGTAGAGTTTGAAAACATACGTTGTAAGGGATGCGCCGCAGGTAAGGTCCGCCCATGGGGTCCAAAACTTCCTAAATGATGTGGTCCCGTCCGTTCGGACAGTTTTGTGGGCTTGATAAGCTATACCCGGTTGTTGTTATGCCGCCCTTCTGACGGCGTTGCTGTTGGCCATCTGTGAATTGCCCCGGGTTTTGTGGAGACGTTTTTTATCTGATTTAAGCGGCTAATGCATGTGATTTCTGTTGTGCATAAAAGCGTGCCTCAGCTTCTGCTGGCGGGATGTTTCCAATGGAGGACAGGAGCCGCCGATTATTGAACCAGTCGACCCATTTAAGTGTTGCCAGTTCAACAGCTTCCCTGTTTTTCCATGGCCCCTGCCGATAGATGAGTTCGGTTTTGTAAAGTCCGTTAATGGTCTCTGCCAAGGCGTTATCATAGGAATCCCCAACACTGCCGACAGAAGCAACGAGCCCCGCTTCAGCCAGTCTTTGCGTGTAGCGAATGGACACATATTGACAGCCGCGGTCGGAATGGTGGGTCACTTTTCCCTCAGGCTGCCTCTGGCACAGAGCCTGCTCAAGGGCATCCAGTACGAAGTCGGTATGAGCCGTTGAGGAGACACGCCAACCCACAATAACCCGTGCAAAGACGTCAATGATGAAGGCCACATAAACAAAGCCCTGCCAAGTGGAAACATACGTGAAATCCGAAACCCACAGTCTGTTGGGGGCAGGAGCATGAAACTGGCGCTGCACCAGATCCTGCGGACACGGACGTTGCGGATCAGGCCGTGTGGTTCTGACCCCCTTGCCACGAATGACGCCTTTCAGCCCCATCCGGCGCATCAGCCGCTCTACCGTGCAGCGGGCGACATCCACGCCTTCACGTCTGAGCTGATGCCAGACCTTGCGCGCTCCATAGACGCAGAAATTATTATTCCACACTCTACGGATGTCATCGCACAGTTCTTTGTCTTTCTGGCTGCGCACACACGGATTTTTCTGTCTGGCAACAGTTGCATAATAGGCAGATGGTGCAATCGACAGAACCCTGCAGATTGACCCGACACCATATGTCTGCCGGTGCTCCTCAATGAAGCGTGTCATGGCTTGAAGATGCGGTCGAGCTCCGCCTGGGCAAAATATGCCGACGCCTTACGCAGGATTTCATTGGCCTGCCGCAATTCGCGGTTCTCTCGCTCCAGTTGCCTGATCTTCTCTCGATCAGGCAGGTCACTCACCGCAGGCGCATTGGCACGTTCATGCAGACGGGTCCATTTTGACAGCGTGTCAGGATGAATATCCAGCTTTGGCGCTATCATCATCACTGCAGACCACCGCGAAGGATGGTTCTTCTCTTCCTCCAGAACCATGCGGGCTGCACGGTCACGAAACTCAGGCGGAAAACGCTTCGATTTATTGCTCATGAATTCTTCTTACCTCACGGGTCTTTCTGTCTCCACAAAACCCGGGGCAATTCATTGATGAGACCGGTTTTCTGAAGAAGGGTCAGGCGTCCTGCGGTGTGGGGCGGCAGTATACGGGATCTGCCGGCAAGATCACGAACTGCCAGATTGGTGTGTTTGGCGCTTATGTTTCGGAACGGGGGCATGCCTTTATTGACCGCGCCCTGTATCTCCCGAAAGACTGGACATCAAAGCCTGAGCGTCTGAAGCGGGCCCACGTTCCCGATGACGTGGTGTTTGCAACCAAACCGGCGTTAGCCTCGATGATGATTGAGCGAAGTATTGAGGCCGGTGTGCCGTTCCGCTGGGTTGCAGCAGACAGCGTGTATGGCGTGGGCGACGTAGAACGCACGCTTCGCCGGGCAGGAATTGGATATGTGCTTGGGGTCAAGGGCAATCACTGGTTCGGATCATGGGCAACGGAACCGCTGATTGCCGGAGAGGCGAAAGATATTGCAGCAGGACTGCCAGACCAGGCCTGGCGTCGTCTGTCAGCGGGGCACGGCACAAAAGGTGAGCGACTTTATGACTGGGCGTATCTTCCGCTTGCTGATCTGGATGCTGAAGAATTTGACTGCCCTATAGCCGGACCATGGACACGTGGCCTGTTGATCCGCCGAAACATCGCTGACGGGGACCTTGCCTATTTTACGACCTGGAGCCCGAAAGGGACAACCACGCAGGAACTGGTGAACGTTGAAGGGACGCGCTGGAGGATCGAAGAAGGGTTCGAGACGGCCAAAAACGAATTTGGTCTTGATCATAACGAGACCCGCTCCTGGCATGGTTGGCATCGGCATGTCTCTCTGGTCATGCTGGCCTATGCCGTCATGGCCAGTGTCCGTTACCAGGCAAACTCACTGAAACCGAAAAAAACACAACTCAGAACACGACAGTCCTTGTCCGCTGGTCCATTCAGGAGATCAGGCGCCTCGTCGTAAAACTTGCACAACGCAGACTACCCGTCTCTCACATCCTCAGATGGTCCGTCTTTCGACGAACGCATCAGGCCAGTGCTATCCGCGCTCACTCACGACACAAAATGCAACTGTAGTGCTAGCAGAACCATGGACTGACACTACTACTAGTACAGGTCGGCTTATGCTTGCAGTCTTGGGTGGACTTGCCGATGTGGAACGCGATCTAATTCGTACACGTACATCAGAAGGACGCATTCGAGCGATCCGGCAAGGGAAAAAATGGGACGTCCTTGTCGCATGACAGATGTCCAAAGACAGGAAATTATTGATAGACGCTTAAAAGGTGAATCTTTAAAATCTATTGCAGCTTTCTATGAGATTAGTGAAAGCACTGCATCGCGGGTTGCGCGTGGAAAATATAGATCCTTCTTATAATAAATTCTGATTTTTGCAAAAATCAGGACTTTGACCTGACGAGGTATTCCCTTTCCTGAAGCTAGATGGATGCCGGCCACTGTTTCCGTGACCAAAGCCTGGATACTTGGAATAGGAAGCTAAGCGATGTGATGAGAAATTTTCTTTCTCCGTAGAAACCGTTGTCTGGTGGCCATTCAGGTTCACGTCATCTTTGCGCGTTATAGGGGCAAAGACGCTAACGCAATGATGGCGTGCTGTGATCGTATTAGGAAGGCCAGATACAGGTTATGCAACGGGTGATACGTTACGGATTGTCAATTCTGATAACACTCAGCCTGTGCGGATGTGTCTCTTATACCGAAACAGAAAGTATCTGTAAGGGAACGGAAGAAGGTATTCTTCTGCATATAGATGGCTCATATGCAGGCTATCCACATTCTGTTTTACGGCATGCAGTCTTGCAGAGTGTTGCCTGTCCTGTAGGAGAAACAGAACTTCAGGCATTTCACGCCATTGCTGTGCCACCACCACATATGCGGGTGTCTATCAAGCGTCCGGCCGGGCAGGGGCGGTTGGGATCGCTTTCCGTCACATTATTTTCGCAAGGGCGTTTTGTGATTGGTGAACGCATGGCCTTGACGTCTTTTTCACGCACCCAGTCACCTTCATCCATAAAAGGCGACATCAACTTGGCAACGGTCAATCTATGGAATGACCTCGCCTCCCGAATTACGCATAACAAGCCGATTATTCCGTAGGAGGCTGCGTGTAACCTCATGCGTGAAATCCTGCTGTTAAGTATTGTGACATTTTCATTCGGCATATTTTCCGCAAATGCCCAGAACATGCCAGAAAAAATAGATTTTCATAGAGCCGTTAATATGGCCTGGGCGGTTGATCCTGTGCGCACTGAATTGCAGGTTGGCCATCATTCTGCAAAGGCGCGCAGCAGTGCGGCAGGGTCATGGTTTGCTGGCGGCCCAACTCTGTCCGGTGAATATATGGATGACCATGCAATCGGCAGTAATGAAGGGTACACCACCTATCAGGGAGGGGTGTCCGTACCGCTCTGGTTACCAGGGCAGGGAAGTGCCACACGTCAGGTTGCAAGTGCTGAAGCCGCATCTCTGGATGAGCAGCTAAATGTTGAATACCTGTCGCTTTCCATAAGGGTATTGGATGGGGCAGCCAAAGCACAGATTGCGCAGGAACGTTTAAAGGCGGCACATCAACTGTATGAGTATGCAAGCAGGATAAACAGTTTGATTGCCCATTCTGCGCATGTGGGTGAATCTTCATCTTCGGAAAGCCAGATAGCACAGTCAGAAATGGAAAATGCCCGTAATGAACAGGCATTGGCGCAAGAATATCTGGAAAATTCTCAGGCTGAACTGGAAGTTTTATTTGCCCAGCCAGTTGAGGTTGATCTTTCTCATGGTGCAGATATGGCACATGTGCGGTTTGTGGAACCGCGTGATATGGAAGACAATGATCCGCGCGTAAAAGCCGCACACAAAAATGTAGAAGCTGCACAAGCTAATATGAAGCTTGCCCGCCGCTCTTTTATGCCCAATCCAGAACTGGGTATCGATGTGATTCATGAAAAACAGTATGGCAGCCCATGGGATGACCGGGTTGGTGTCAACTTCAGCATCCCACTACCAAGCGAGGCCCGGAATACACCGATTATGTCTGAGGCCAGCAACAGGCTTGCTTCTGCCAATAGTCAGGAAATACAGGCCCGGCGCATGGTACATCTGGAAATATCCCGTGTGCGGGCTCGGCTGATGGCTGCCACAGCTGCCCGGCAGACCACCCGTATAGCCGCGGCAAATATGCAAAAGCGTGCAGCGGCAGAAGAGCATGCCTGGCGGGTGGGAGAGGCAACGCTCGAAACTGTCATGCAGGCAGAACAGGCTGCCTGCAATGCGCAATTTGCCAACGCTCGAGCAGAGGTGGAGTGGCATGTCGCAACGCTGCGTATGATGATTGCCATGGGGATTACACCATGAAAGGACGCATCCTTGCGTATTTCGCTGTGTGTTTTTGTATGTCACCTCTCGCCAATGCGGAAGATCAGATACTCCCTTCGGTTGTCGCGCTAGATATGGCAGCGATAAAAAATGAAGGTATTACAGTGACCTTTGCCAAATCCGGTAAGGTTTCTCGCATTCTGCCAGTTATCAGCCGGGTTATGCCCGATACCACGCGGCTTGTGTATATTCATCCAGCCGGAAGCGGCAAAGTGCTGGACGTTTTGGTGCAGCCAGGTGCTTCGGTCCGTAAAGGACAGGTCCTGTTGCGCTATCAGGATCATTCTCTCCATGGTGCACGGCTTCAAGCCATTCAGATGCGTGCCGCGTTAACAGCTGCCATTGCCAGTAGAAATGATGCCGCAGCCGCAGTGCAGCGCGCAAAACAACTGGTTGGTCAAACTCTTTCATTGGCAGAGCTGCGCCGCAGGCAGGATATTCTGGCGCAGGCAGATGCAACCATGCGTGCCCGACAGGCAGATGTGGATACATTGGGTCATCGGTTTAATGAGGAGTTCAATTCATCTTCTGAACAAAGCAGCCGAAAACAGCAGGATGAGGTATCAACCCTGATCTCTCCGGTTGATGGTGTGGTGCAAACGCTGGGCACATCTGTCGCCGCAGACCTAACGCCAACTACAAACGTGGCAAGCGTAGCGGATCTGTCTGACGTGTGGATTGTTTCGGATATTACGCCGGAACAAGCAGCATGTCTTCAACCTGGAGGCCTACAGACCACAGAGACCAACGATGGTGCCATCACATCCCGGATTGATACAGTGGATGGCATGGCCAACCCGCAAACAGGGTTGGTGCGTGTTATCAGCCGTGTTTCCAACCCAACTGGTGTGTTGGTTCCAGGCATGGTGCTGGATGCCAGCCTGACGGAGCGTGACAGTGTAACGGGAATGGTCGTGCCGTCAGATGCCATTCAGAAAATTGATGTCCATAACGTCGTATTTGTGCAGATAGATAAAACGCATTACCGGCCTGTGGTGGTGGATGTGGTCTTGGATAATGGCATGCATGCGGTTGTAAGCTCAGGCTTGAAAGAGGGTGAGGCAGTGGTCAGCCACGGCAGTTTTGCCCTGAAATCAATCATCGGGCTGGCCGGAATGGACGCAGACTGATGGCCCGTAAATACCTGGAAGCTTTGCTGCGGGCCCGCATGCTGGTGCTGGGTGGATTGGCTCTGATATTGGCGGCAGGTATGATGGCAGTGCTGGAACTGCCAGTGGAGGCTGTGCCTGATATTTCCCCAAAACAGGTTCTTGTATCCGTTGTGGCTCCAGGCCTTGCGACCGAGGAAGTGGAAAAACTGATCACCTTTCCGGTTGAAGCCAGTATGACCGGTATTCCCGGTCTCACAGATCTGCGCTCTGTTTCCCGTGGTGGGGTTTCGGTTGTTTATGTGCAGTTTGCTGATGACACGGATATCAATCTTGACCGCACGCGTGTGAATGAGCGCATCCAGCAGGCGCGGGGTTCCATATCTGTGCCGGGTATCACCGTAAGCATGGGGCCGCTTGCAACGGGCATGGGTGAAATCATGCAGTTCCAGATCAAGGGAGCAGGGCGCTCACTTATGGAACTCAACCGGATCATGAACTGGACGGTAGTCCCGCAGATGCGGCTTGTGCCGGGTGTTGTGGATGTAAACGTCAATGGTGGCGCGGAAGAAACCTATGAGGTTGCACTGGATCCTGCCCGGCTGATTGCCAGCAACCTTTCAGTGAGTGAGGTTTATCGCGCAGTGGATGCAAACAATGCGGCATCAGGCGGTGGGTGGATCACCCATCATGCCGAACAGCAAAGTGTTGTCGGGCGTGGGTTGATCAGCAGCCTTGCGGATTTTGGCAACATTGCCGTACGCGCCAATGCCGATGGCTCCATCATACGTTTGCGAGATCTTGGGCACATTACAACTGGCGCACGCACACGCCTTGGCGCTGTTACCCGTGATGGGCAGGGTGAAATTGTAATTGGCGTGGTGATGATGGAAAGTGGCGCAAGTTCCAACGCCACATTGGCTGCCATCAATCGTGCCTTGCCAAGCATAAGGCAATCCTTACCAACGGGTGTTACGCTGGAGCCCTATTACACCCGCGCCACATTAACCGGGCAAACAATCGCGACCGTGCGCGATAACCTGCTGATGGGTGCCGTGCTGGTGATAGCGGTGCTTGTGGTTGTGATGGGAAGCTGGCAGGCCGCTCTGGTGATTGCCTCCGTTATTCCAGTAGCTCTTGTCTGCGCCATGGCCGGCATGCGGTATTTTGGCATTTCAGCCAATTTGCTTAGCCTTGGCGCAATTGATTTTGGCATGATTGTTGATGGCTCATTGGTAGTTATTGAGCATATTCTTTCAAGGCGGGAGGAGGAGCCGGAAGCCGCGTTTATGCCGCTGGTTGTCTCATCCGTTCAGCAGGTCATGCGGCCTGTGGGCTTCGCCATACTGGTCATTATTATGGTCTATCTGCCTATTCTGACCCTGCAGGGCATTGAAGGGCATATGTTCCGGCCTATGGCGCAAACGGTTATCATGGCGCTTCTAGCTTCGCTGGCTTACTGCTTCATCTGTATTCCCGTAATTGCGGCTCTGGCTTTGGCACGTGTGCGGCCAAAAGGAGATACATGGCTGATTGCTCGCCTGCGTGCTCCATATGTACATCTGACAGAGTGGGGAGAAGCACATCCGCAGCTTCTGTTTGGGGGCACGCTGGTTGTTCTAGTGTTATCGGCAGGTCTTGCAACACGTCTGGGTGGGGAGTTCATTCCCCAGCTTGATGAAGGGGCTTTGGCTGTTACCACCACACGTCTGCCCTCAGCATCTCTGGAGACTGTACTTGCATCGGTGACAAGACAGGAACAGATTCTGCGGGGTTTTCCTGAAGTCAAAACGGTTGTCAGCAATACAGGCACATCCGCCATTCCCACAGACCCGATGGGTGTGAATGAGACTGACAGCTTCATTCTTCTCAATCCGCCATCAACATGGAAAACCGCGCGCACGCAGGCCGGACTGGTGGCTGCAATGGATGAGACACTGCGGCGAGAATTGCCAGATGCGCTGTATTCCTGGAGCCAGCCGGTGCAGATGCGCATGGATGATCTGCTCTCTGGCGTAAGAACACAGATTGCGGTTTCGATTTTTGGTGATGATCTGGCAACACTCGCTGCTCTGGGAGACAAGGTTGTAGCTGCTATTGCAAGTGTAAAGGGTGCCGCAGATGTGGCAGCGGCGGGTGATGGCAGTGTGCCGCTGGTTGTGGTGGACATTGATCGCGCACAGGCTGCCAGCCGCAACGTGGCAGTACAGGATATTCTGGATACGGTGGAAGCCATAGGCGGACATATTGGTGCGCGGCCTGTTATTGTTGGCAATGCCATTATCAGCACGCAGGTGCGCCTGAACGGCCGCCATGTGGCTTCAGCAGCAGCTATTGCTGCTTTGCCTGTTCGGCGTATGGATGGGCAGGGGAATGTCATGCTTTCACAAGTGGCGCATGTACATGAAGTTGATGGTACACCACGTATCAGTCGTGATGGCGTACGCCGCCGCATGGTGGTGCAGGCCAATGTGCGAGGGCGGGATCTTGCCTCCTTTGTGGCTGAAGCGCAGCAGCGTGTGGCGCATGATGTGCATCTGCCATCGGGCTACACCATGCAATGGGATGGGCAGTTCCGTAACCTGCACTCAGCTGTGCAACGTCTGGAAATTGTTCTGCCTGTTGCTCTTGGTCTGATATTTGCATTGCTGGTTGTAACCTTTGGCGCAATCCGGCCCGCACTCTTGGTTTTTATCAATCTGCCTGTGGCTGCAACCGGCGGCATTATTATGCTGACATTACGTGGAATGCCCTTCAGTATTTCAGCAGGTATTGGATTTATTGCCCTGTTTGGGGTGGCTATTCTGAATGGCGTTGTGCTGGTGAGCGAAATAGCCGCATTGCGCGCGCGAGGTATGGCCGTGGCGCAGGCAGCTTTTGCGGGCGCAAAAGCCCGCTTCAGGCCGGTTATGGCAACAGCATTGGTAGCAAGCCTTGGCTTTTTTCCCATGGCGTTTTCTGAAAGTGCAGGCGCAGAGGTGGAGCGGCCTTTGGCCAGCGTGGTGATTGGTGGGTTGGTGACATCCACGCTGCTCACTTTGCTGGTGCTGCCATCCCTGTATGCCCGTGTCATGCGAGAGGAGGTTCAGGACTGATGCGTATCCTCATTGTGGAAGACGAGCATGATCTTGGGGCCGCCGTGCAGGAGCGTGTGCGGCAGGATGGACATGCCGTGGACTGGTTCATGACATTGGAAGATGCACGTGCAGCCGTAGCAACCGTGGATTACGACTTCATGCTGCTGGATCTTGGGCTGCCAGATGGCAATGGGCGCGATCTGCTGCGTGAGATCCGCCGTACGTCCTTTGATACCGCCATTCTGATCACAACGGCAGAAGACCAGATCAGTGACAGGATTGCAGGTTTGTCCGATGGAGCGGATGATTACATTGTCAAACCCTATGACCTGAATGAACTTGTTGCCCGGATTGCAGCTGTCGCGCGCCGGTACGTCACGCCACGCAGGCAGGCCTGCTACCAGATAGGCGAGATTGTTATTGACCGGGAAAATCGTTCCGTAATGCGTAATGAGATGGAACTTGAGTTAACAGCACGGGAATGGGCGATTATGGAACTGCTGTCTCGCAGGCCCGGACGCATTTATTCTCGCCATCAGATTGATACAGCCTTGTATGCGCTGGATCAGGATGTTGGCAGCAATACAGTTGAGGTTTTTATTAGCCGCCTGCGTAAAAAGGTTGGCAATACGGTTATCAAAACTGTTCGTGGCCGGGGCTATTGCCTGGCCGATAGAGCAGACGCATGAAAAACTGGAGCCTTGCGACCCGGATTGTCAGTGGTGTTCTGTGTGTGGTCACGCTGAGCCTTCTTGCCCTCAGTATCGCCGTTGCTGGTTTTACGCGTTACGAAATCACAGAACGTCTGGACAATTCCTTGCAGGAAGTATCCGAACGTTTGCAGACTATCATCACCATACAGCCGCATAGAGCCCAGTCAGACAACGTGGCATGGGTGCCTGATGTGGGGCCACGAACACTCGCGTATCAGGTTGTTGACCAATCTGGCCATGTTGTTCTGCGTTCTCAAAATGCACCGGTTGAACCTTTTGTGTCTGATATTCATACAGGTTTTGCCAATACCCCTTTGTTCAGGGTTTATATTGCGGCACCTACGGCCACGGCTTATCGCGTGCTTGTTGGTGAGCCCACGTTGCATCGGCGAGGGGCCACATGGCGTGCTACGGCCATAGCGGTCTTGCCGATACTGATTTTTCTGCCCGTAATTTGGGTGCTGGTGCGCCTGATCGTGCGTCGTGCCTTGCGACCTTTGAACCGTTTGCATGATGAAATGCAATCTCGTGGCAGTGGCAATTTAAGCCCTATTTCATCACTTGATTTGCCGGTTGAACTGGTTTCCATCCAGCATGCCGTAAACACGCTTCTATCCCGCCTGAAAACAGCACTTTCTACTGAACGCGCTTTTGCAGCAAGTGCAGCGCATGAATTGCGTAACCCACTTGGGGCCCTTCTTGCGCAGGTGCAGATGCTGGGGCGTATGCTGCCTGAAGGATCTTCGGCTAATAAGCGGGTGGAAATTATAGCAGATCGTACCCAGAGATTGGCCCGAACGGTTGAAAAACTTCTACAGTTTTCACGTGCATCTTCTGGCGTTGCTTTTCGGCGAGATCGTTTTGATCTGCTGGCCGTATTATATGTGCTGGTTGATGATCTGGGGCATCTACCACGTGATGGCCGGAGTATTGATTTAAAAGCCAAGGGTATTGGACATATTTTTGTTTATGGAGATATGGACGCAACCGGTATTCTGTTGCGCAATCTGCTTGAAAATGCCCTCTTGCATGGCACTTCCGATATGCCAGTAAAGGTTGAGGTAAAACCTGAGGGCTGTATTGACGTTATTAATGATTGTCCTGCCTTGGCCCCGGATACATTGGCCCAACTGACAAGCCCATTTGTGCGTGGCGGCAGTTCCAGCAATGGCAGCGGCCTTGGTTTAGCAATCGCCAGTAATATTGCCAGGCAGATGGATGCGCGCTTGCAATTACAATCACCTCTTACTGGTTCTGCGCGGGGATTAAGTGTTTCCCTATGTTTCCCTAACCCAGAAATCATATTGCTGTCTGAAGAAACCTGACAGTAACGCGTTCAGGTTTGCGTCATGTTGGTGGTGTATTGTGTTCTTGATGAAATATGGAAAATAATATCTTGAACAGCCAGAAAGAAACTCATGCAACATCCCGTTTGGGATGGCTTCGGGCTGCTGTGTTGGGCGCGAATGATGGTATTCTGTCAACATCCAGCCTTATTATGGGTGTTGCCAGCGCACATGCTAGTCGGGAAAATATTTTGCTGGCTGGAATATCAAGCCTGGTGGCCGGAGCCATGTCTATGGCTGCAGGAGAGTATGTTTCTGTCAGTTCGCAGGCAGATTCAGAAAAAGCTGATCTTGCTCGTGAAAAGCAGGAGCTCGGTAGCAGTTGGGATACCGAAGTTGGCGAACTGGCTGATATATATCGCCAGCGTGGGCTGGATGATGCTCTGGCCTGCACGGTTGCACAGCAGCTCATGCAACATGACGCATTGGGGGCACATGCCCGTGATGAATTGGGTATTTCCGATGCAACATCTGCACGACCAATACAAGCGGCCTGTGCATCGGCTGGGGCATTTTCGTCTGGTGCAATACTCCCGGTGTTGGCTGCATTACTCTCATCTTCATCTATTGTATCATGGGCTGTGTCTGCAGTCTCACTCATAAGCTTGGCGTTACTTGGAGTTGTGGGAGCCCGTGCAGGTGGTGCTGCACCTTTGCGGCCTACCTTGCGTGTCATATTTTGGGGTATTGTCGCTATGGTGGGAACAACTTTTGTTGGGAAAATATTTGGTGGTTCGTAAATAAATTATCATTTGCCCGTTCAGAGATGACATGATGATAAATATATCTTGTAAAGTGGACATAAATATCTCAGTTCCTTGGATTTTATTTTAGATGATAGTGAGCGCGATTGAACCGCGAACGTCTAAAGTCATCGGTATGACTGACGTTCTTTCCCGTCCATTCCTGCCGCCTAAGAGATGGCAGGAGTTCGAAAGTCTCACCTTCGATCTCTTCAGCCGCATCAAGAAGTGATTATGCCACGTTGCTTCAAAAGCAGGCTTCATAAAGAGATGGAGCATGCTGTTAAAATGTTTTGACATCGTATCGTTGTATGTGCGAATGAAAGGAAGCACATTTCTCATTACTTCGTTTGCCAATGGCGGTGAATGATAGGGAAATGACGGCATCGGTCACGACGATACCCGGACGGCCAACGACGGTCTCCGTGCCTGAAAAAGGCGTTTCCGTTCATGTTAATGACGGAGACTGGATGCGATGACGTGGACAAAGGATTTCTTAAAGCAGGTAATCCGCGCACTTTGCTTGCGGCCTTTCTTTACTTCGATGTCTCCTTCATAGTGTGGGTTCTTCTGGGACCGCTGGGTATTTCGATCGCACATGATCTGCATCTGAATGCTGGCCAAAAAGGACTGCTGGTGGCCACGCCTGTTTTGGCTGGTGCCTTATTACGTGTGGTTGCTGGTGCGCTGGTTGATCATTTTGGGCCGCGCCGTGTGGCAATTGGTGCACAGATATTTGTTATCGCGGGGCTGTTTGTTACATGGCTTGTAGCTCCACACAGCTACGCAGCGCTGTTTGGTGTAGCGCTGGTGCTAGGCGTGGCAGGTGCATCATTTGCTGTTGCTCTTCCCCTTGCTTCTGCCTGGTATCCACCACAATATCAGGGAACTGCGCTAGGGATTGCCGGAGCTGGTAATTCTGGCACTGCGCTTGCTTCCTTGTTTGCTCCCGGCCTGGCTGCACTTTACGGCTGGGTTAATGTTCTGGGGTTGGCAACTCTGCCATTGATGGCTGTGTTGATTGTCTTTTGCTTTTTAGCCAGTGAACCACCAGAACGTCGGGTTGGTGGCGGATTGACAACGTGGCTGCCTGTTTTGCGCAATGCCGATTGTTGGGCGCTTATGTTCTTCTACGGTGTTACGTTCGGTGGCTTTGTCGGGCTGGCTTCATTTCTGACAATTTATTTTAACGATCAATATGGTCTGTCTCCCGCTATTGCGGGTACTTGCACAGCTTTGGTTGTGTTTGTTGGTTCATTCGTGCGCCCCTTGGGAGGGGCCATGGCAGACCGTATTGGCGGTGAACGCGCGCTGAGCATTTTATATACGCTTGCTGCGGGCATTTTTGCCGTGATCGGGGTCGGGCTTCCTACAATCTGGCTTGCTTTTCCGGCCTTTTTTCTTGGCATGCTTGTGCTGGGTTTGGGAAACGGCGCCGTGTTCCAGCTTGTGCCTACGCGTTTTCCAACGCGTGTAGGCATTCTTACCGGTCTGGTGGGTATGAGCGGTGGTGTTGGTGGGTTCTATCTTGCGTCATCCCTTGGCGCAGCCCGGCAGATGACGGGCTCTTATGGCCCAGGGTTTTTGTGCTTTGCTGTTATTGCGCTGGCTGCACTTGCATGTGTCAGTTTTTGCCGTCGGCGCTGGATGGCCAAAAGCAACGGAATTCCGACGGGAGCAAATGCTCCTGGTGCCCTGTAATCCTTCCCTTCCTACCAGAGCCGGAATACTGCTGTGACCCGTATTTTCTTTTCGTCCCATTCGGCCTCTTTTTCTACCGCATCGGTGGCTATGCTGGCAGGATTGTGCCTGCACCAGACAGCTTGGGCAGATAATGCTCAGCCTGCAAACAAGCAGACAACGAATGCGCAGGTTCTTGCCAAAAGCACCATCATGCCTGCGCTCAAACAGAAAGCGCCTTATTCCAATTCAACACCACATAGTCCAGATTGGGGAGTATTTAATACAGGTAAAGGTGTAGCCTCCGGTTTTGGCATCATAGGGGGGCCTGGGCAGCCCCGTTGGGCGGAAGACTGGAGTGACTTGGCAACCATGTCCCCAGCAAAAAGGCGTGCAGACTGGTTTAACCGTCTGAAATACATTCCGCTGACAGATAATGGTGATATCTGGCTATCGATCAACGGAGAAGAACGCTTACGCTATATTTTTGAAAACCAGCCCATGATGGGCACTGCCGGCAAAACCAATGCAAACCGTGTTCTACTCCGTAACCAGTATGGTGCAGATCTGCATATTGGTGAACATATTCGTGCATATGCCGAATTTCTTTGGGGCGTGGCTGGTGGTTCCAATTATTACGGCTATCAAACTGGTGTTCAGCGCGAACGGTTGGATCTTCAACAAGGCATTTTGGAAGTTAAAGGCAACCTGCTGGGCGCAAAAATGGGAGCAATAGGGGGCAGGCAAGTTTTTCTTGATGCTCCTTTGTCCATGCAGTCGTCACGAGATCTGACGAATGCCCAGCAAACATGGGATGGATTTCGTGGATATGCGGTTTGGAAATCATTCCGCATGGATCTGTTTGATTTCATGCAAACAAACAAGTTGCCTCGTAACGTTTTTGCGAATGGTACAAATTATAATGCCCGCATGTATGGCATTTATACATCCACAGCACTGCCCAACTTTACCGTTATGGGGCAAAAAAGCCAGATTTTTGCAGATGTTTTTTTCATAGGGTATCTATTTAACGGTACACCTGCGGCTATTTCCACAACAACGGGCACACAAAGTGGTTCAACCCGGCGCGATAATGTTGGTTCACGTATCTGGGGCAATGTTGGGCCATTTAATGTGAGCCTGACAGGGGTGTTTCAGGGGGGAGAGTTTCGCCCGGCAGCCAGTCTCAGGGGGCAACACGTGCAGTTCGTGCCTGTGCGGTTAATGGTGTATTTGGTTGGACAGCAAAAAATCTGAAATCTGCACCGTCTTTTTCATTGCAGGCAGACATGTTTTCTGGCGGGTCCTATCATAGCAAGGATGGTGCTGTTGGAACATTTGCGACCCCATATTTTCCTTTCCCTTATTATAATGATGTCACGCTTGCCCTGACATCTCAGAACCTGATTGGTGTCGGGCCGGTCATTACGGCCACGCCTGTTCCTCATCTGCTTCTCAAATTGCATGTGCCGGTCTTCTGGCGGGAAAGTACGCAGGATGCTGTTTATGGAACTGGCAAAATATACTCATGGCGCAACAATCTTTCTGGTGGGTTTATTGGGGCCACACCACAAACACAGATTGCATGGAACTTTGCGCCACATTGGACCTGGACACATGATATCGCCGGATTTGTGGCCTCGAATGGCATGAGACAAGCCGGGGCAAAAGATGGCGCTTTTTATATGCAAACCATGGAATTCAAATTCTGATGCCAAGCCTTACAATAGGAGAGACGGTCATGATCACTACAGAAAACATTGTCATTATCGGTAACGGCATGGTGGGGCATTACTGTGCTGAACAGCTTGTTACGCATGGTTTGCATAAAACACACGCTATCCATATTTTTGGTGATGAACTTCACGATGCCTATGATCGTGTGCATCTCACTGATTATATGAGTGGGCAAGATGCATTGGCATTGCGCCTGCATAAAGACGACTTTCATACACATCATGGCCTGACACTCCATCGTGGTGTGAGGGTGGAACATATTGATCGTGATGCCAAAACGGTTGAAAGCATCGAGGGCGTTCTACCTTATGGCACGCTTATTCTTGCCACCGGCTCTACGCCATTTGTGCCGCCCATACCCGGTAACACCGGTACAGCCGGGCTGGTTTATCGGACACTTGATGATCTTGACATGATCCGGGCAGCAGCCAATGGCGCTACACATGGTGTGGTTATTGGCGGCGGCCTGCTTGGGCTGGAAGCCGCAAATGCATTGGCTGGGCTAGGTTTGTCCACCGCTGTGGTGGAGTTTGCACCACGCCTTATGCCGGTGCAACTTGATGAAGATGGCGGACAGGCATTGAAACAGCGGATTGAAGCCCTTGGGATCAATGTCCTCACCGCACATGCCACGCAGGAAATTGTTGCAGGAGAAAACTACAGGCATAGGCTTGTTTTTGCCGATGGAACGTTTCTGGAAACGGATCTGGTCGTTTTTTCTGCCGGCATTCGTCCTCAGGACCGTTTGGCACGTGAATGTGGGCTGGCTATCGGGTCACGTGGCGGGGTTGTAATTGATGATACATGCCGTACTTCTGACGCAGCCATTTTTGCTATTGGGGAATGTGCCTGCTGGAATGGGCAGGTTTTTGGGCTGGTTGCCCCAGGTTATACAATGGCCCGTACGGTGGCATCCATACTGGCAGGGGAGCAGGTGGCCTTTGCCGGAGCGGATATGTCCACAAAGCTCAAGCTTCTGGGGGTTGATGTTGGCTCTCTTGGAGATGCACACGGTCGTACACCGGGGTGCCGCAGTTACAGATTTATTGGAGAAATAGACGGTTCCTATCGCCGCCTTGTGTTGTCTGAAGATGGGCATCATGTGCTTGGTGCCGTGCTTGTGGGAGACAATGCCTATTATGATACCATTCTCCAATGTGTACAGAATGATATTAAACCCCCGGCAGATCCAGCGGCACTCATCCTGCCGCGGGGGGAAGGAGCTGATCTGCTAGGAGCAGATGCGCTGCCTGATACAGCCATGATCTGTTCGTGCCATAATGTGACGAAAGGAGCGATCTGCGCATCCATTGAGAACGGCTGTACGGACTTGGCAGGGCTGAAACAATCCACCAAAGCCAGTACGGGCTGCGGCGGATGTTCAGCTTTGCTTAAAAATGTATTTGAAACGGAGCTGGAAGCACGCGGCATTACCGTTGATCATAGCCTATGCGAACATTTTTCCTATACACGCCAAGATCTTTACGCGCTTGTCCGTGTGCATGGGATTCAGACGTTTGAGGATCTTATGGCGCAATATGGCAATGGCGGTTTGGGTTGCGATATCTGCAAACCTGCGGTTGGTTCAATCCTTGCTTCGGCCTGGAATAAACCTATTACAGACCCTCTCTATATTCCGCTGCAGGACACGAATGATACATTCATGGCCAATATGCAAAAAAACGGAACATATTCGGTGGTACCCCGTATTGCAGGTGGAGAAATAACACCGGAAAAGCTGATTGTTCTGGGGCAGGTGGCCAAAAAATACGGCCTTTATACCAAGATTACCGGTGGCCAGCGTATAGATCTGTTTGGTGCGCAACTGGACAAACTCCCCGATATCTGGAGCGAATTGATGGATGCCGGGTTTGAGACCGGGCAAGCCTATGGCAAATCCACCCGAACGGTGAAGTCCTGCGTGGGCAGCACGTGGTGCCGTTATGGTGTGCAGGATAGCGTGGGTAAGGCGCTGGACCTGGAAAATCGCTACAAAGGCTTGCGTGCGCCGCATAAACTGAAATTTGCCGTTTCTGGATGCACCCGTGAATGTGCTGAAGCTCAAAGCAAGGATGTCGGTGTTATTGCCACAGAAAATGGCTGGAACCTTTATGTTTGCGGTAATGGCGGTATGCGCCCCCGCCATGCGGAACTTTTCGCAACAGATCTGGATTCTGAAACACTTGTGAAATATATTGATCGTTTCCTGATGTTTTATATCCGTACGGCAGATAAGCTCCAGCGTACCTCTGTATGGCGGGAAAACCTGGAAGGCGGGCTGGATTATCTTCGTGAAGTTATTATCGCTGACAGTTTGGGTATTTGTACGGAACTAGAGAAACAGATGCAGATGGTAGTTGATAACTACCACTGTGAATGGCGCGATGCGCTGACAGATCGCGAAAAACTCAAGAGGTTCCGTACCTTCGTTAATGATCGGCGGCCGGATCCGAATATTCGTACCGTTGCCGAGCGTGATCAGGTTCGTCCGGCAGACAATTTGCCAGAAACCACATCATCAGCAGGCCCAACGGAATGGACAGAATTGTGCCAAAGTCATGATCTGGTCGTAAAATCTGGTGTTGTGGCATGGTATGATGGAAATCAGATAGCTCTGTTTTACTTGCCAGAAACAGAAGTTACACCTGCGCAGGTGTATGCAATTGACAACCATGATCCATTTTCGAACGCCAATGTTATTGGCCGCGGCATTATGGGGGATCTGAAAGGGCAACTGGTTGTGGCATCTCCCCTTTATAAGCAGCACTTCCGTTTGGAGGATGGGCAGTGCCTGGAAGACCCGGCTATCCGTTTACGGACATGGGATGCCCGTTTGGAAAATGGGAAAGTGATGATCCGGGCAAAAATAAACGAATATACGCCGGAAACTCTCTTGGCCTGACCTAATTATGGCGCGGGAAGAAGTCCGTACGGTTTGCCCTTATTGTGGGGTAGGATGCGGGATTATACTGGAAGTGGAGAATGACCGTATTGCAAAGGTGCGGGGAGATACAGCACATCCTGCAAATGGCGGCCGTCTTTGCACCAAAGGAAGTTCCTGTGACAAACCTCTTCTTTCCGATCAGCGCCTGCATCAGGCGCTGATCCGCCCTCAACGTGGAGAAAAAGCAGTTCCTGTAGCAATGCAACAGGCTATTAAGGACACTGCGGCAAGATTGCGGACAATCCTGAATACACACGGGCCTGATGCAATTGCTTTTTACGTGTCCGGGCAGATGTCGCTAGAGGCACAGTATCTTATTAACAAACTGGCCAAGGGATTTGTTCGTAGCCAGCATATTGAATCTAATTCCCGCCTCTGCATGGCCGCAGCCGGAACAGGATACAAACTTTCCCTTGGGGCGGATGCCCCCCCTGGCAGTTATGAAGATTTCGATTGCACAGATCTGTTTTTTGTTATCGGTGCCAATATGGCCGATTGCCATCCTATCCTGTTTTTGCGTTTGATGGATCGCAAGCGGGCCGGGGCTAGGGCCTGTTAGATCTTGAATTTCTTCCCATATTGTAGGGATGGAAGAAGGAGACAGAACAGGCACCTTTACGGACGAGACATGGGCGATCTGGGAACCTCTGATTGAGGAGGTTCGCCCGAGGGGCAAGACGCCGCCACATGATCTGCGGCGGACGATAGCAGCGATTTTCTGGCGTCATGAGAATGGCGCGAAATGGCGGAGTATCCCCGCTGAACTGGGTCCGTGGTGGCGGGCTGCGCAGCTTTTCATCCGCTGGGCGAAGCTCGGCGTATGGGAGCGGCTGCTCGCACTGGTTCAGGAACAACAGGGAGTGGCATTCGGAATGACTTTTCTGGATGGCACAAACATCAGGGCTCACCACAAAGCGGCGGGAGCCCAAAAAAAGGGGCCTCTTTCGAAGAGCGAGACCATCGTGAAGCACTTGGCCGCTCTCGCGGTGGCTATGGCACAAAAGTCTGCGTGATCGCTGATGGACATGGAAAAGCCTTCGGTTTTGCGCTGGCCCCTGGACAGGCTCATGAACTGCCTCTGGCACCAGCCATGCTCGACAGCCTTCCCGCCACTCCCCTGTGGGTAGTAGCGGACAAGGGCTACGCGTCGAACGCCATGCGTGAACGGATATGGGACATGGGAGCACGGCCAGCCATTCCTGCGAAACGACGCGATGGCCCGGTCGCCTGCCCCAAATGGGCCTATCGGTGTCGGCATCTCGTTGAGAACCTCTGGGCTCGCCTCAAGGAGTGGCGCGCTGTCGCAACCAGATATGAAAAAACAGCAACGTCGTTCCTCGCGGTCATCCACATCGCTGCCGCAGCAGACTGGATCAAGCTCTAACAGGCCCTAGAGCGGAACTGATATCACCTTACCTCTTTATAAACTTCTTATAAATAAAGAACCCCACGGCATTCCCGACGTTAGATATTTTTTGGATCAGAAAAACAAAAGCACAACCTCCAAAAGTCAATGTTTCGGTTTGGGAATGATGGTGGCACCGTAAGGTCATACCTGACGCCTGCTGTCTGGTTAGATTATGTCTCTTCAGAAAGGGGTTCTTCCATGACCTTTTCAATCGTGGCGCGCTGCCCACAAAGTGGACAATTCGCGGTGGCTGTATCTTCATCCTCTCCTTCTGTTGCTGCGCGTTGTGGGTTTGCACGAGCAGGAGTGGGAGCTGTTACAACGCAAAATGTAACGGATCCTCGCCTTGGGCCATGGGCACTGGATCTACTAGAGGCAGGAGCGTCGGCTACAGAAGCGCGCGATATCATTGTACGCAACTGCACTTTTCCTCATTACCGACAAATGAGCTTAATTGACCGTGAAGGTCGCACAGCGGTGTATACCGGAAGCAAAGCGCTGGGGCTGAGCACTGATCTGTGTGGTGTGAACATTGCATCTACCGGAAATCTTCTCGCCTCCAAATGCGTAGTGGAAGCCATTGTTCGCAGCTTTGAACAATCGGAAAAAAGCAAAGAACTGGGAGCCCGCGTTATTGTGGCCATGAAGGCCGGACTTGCCGCAGGAGGAGAGGCTGGCCCCGTTCGTTCTGCCGGGTTGCAGGTGGTGGCCCAAGAAGCTTGGCCCTTAGCCGATCTGCGTGTGGACTGGGACGAAGCTCCGATAACAAAGCTGGAAGAATTGTGGACTATTTGGCAGCCCCAAATGCATGACTATGTCACACGCTGCCTTAACCCAGAAGTTGCGCCATCTTATGGCGTTCCTGGTGATGAGTAAAAAATAAGATTCTTGATTTCTTTAAAAATTATCTATTTTTTTTGGAAGAAGACACCAATATGACCATCGAGAAAACAGAAGTTCTTGTAGTTGGGGCTGGTCAGGCTGGCATTGCCATGAGCGAACATTTGCGCGGCTATGGCATTGAACATGTAGTGCTTGAACGTAACCGCGTGGCAGAACGGTGGCGCAGTTGCCGGTGGGACTCTCTCGTGGCCAATGGTCCAGCATGGCATGATCGCTTTCCGCATTTGGAATTTCAGCATGATGGCCCGGATGATTTTGTTCCTAAAGAGCGTGTTGCTGATTATCTTGCTGCATATGCCCAAAAAATCGATGCTCCCATTCGTTGTGGGGTAGAGGTAAAAGAAGTGCGGCGTAACGCTGGGCGTCTTGGCTTTACTGTGCAAACATCGGAAGGTGTTATTGAAGCCAAGGCTGTTGTTGCTGCTACAGGGCCTTTCCAAATACCTGTTATTCCTCCTATAGTTCCAGAAGCTTCCGGTATTGCCCAAATTCATTCAGCATCTTACCGCAATCCAGAACAACTGCCTGAAGGTGCTGTTTTGGTTGTAGGGGCAGGATCTTCTGGCGCACAAATAGCTGAGGAGCTGATGCGGAGTGGACGGAAGGTTTATTTGTCTGTCGGCCCGCATGATCGTCCCCCTCGGCATTATCGTGGGCGTGATTTCGTATGGTGGCTAGGTGTTCTCAATAAATGGGATGCAGAAGCAACGCCGGGGGTAGAGCACACAACAATTGCCGTAAGTGGCGCAAATGGTGGGCATACGCTTGATTTCCGGCGTCTTGCATCTGAGGGCATGACACTTCTTGGGCGTACCGAGACATTTCATGATGGCGTGTTAACGTTTGCCCCAGATCTGGCCGAAAATATTGCCAAAGGGGATGCAAACTACCTTTCCTTGCTAGGGGAGGCAGATACATACGTTACGCGTAATGGTCTTGATCTGCCAGAAGAACCTACAGCTCGTGATATGCTGCCAGATCCAGAATGCATGAAGCATCCTGTTTTGGAGCTGGATCTGCAAAACGCTGGTATTAACACCATTATATGGGCAACTGGTTTTGGAGTAGATTATAGCTGGTTAAAGGTGGAAGCGTTGGATGAGCAGGGGCGTCCACACCACCAGCGTGGCGTTTCTGCTGAACCTGGGATCTATTTTCTTGGTCTGCCGTGGCAGACACGCCGTGGCTCGTCCTTCATATGGGGGGTGTGGCATGATGCAAAATATGTAGCAGATCACATTGCCAAACAGCGTGGTTATATGGCCTACAAGCCATCGCGCGAGGAGGGATAATGAAAAGCCTATCCTATTATACACAGCGCGCCGATGCTCTGAAATTTCGTAATAATTGCTGGATTGATGGGAAATTTGTACCCGCCAGATCTGGAAAGTGGTTTGAAGATGTAAATCCAGCAACGTCATCTATTCTGACACAGGTAGCACGAGGAGGCGCAGAGGATATTGATAGGGCTGTAAAATCAGCCCGTCGGGCGTTTGAAGATGGGCGGTGGTCTCGTCTTACTCCTGGCGCTCGTAAGGAAACACTCCTACGTCTTGCTGTGCTGATACGTGAACATCTTGATGAATTTGCGCTTCTTGATACGCTGGATATGGGGAAGCCAATTTCCGAGACCACGAATGTGGATGTGCCTGGGGCGGCGCAATGCCTACAATGGCATGCAGAGGCTATAGACAAGCTATACGATGAGGTGGCTCCAACGGGGGGGCGTGATGTTGCGATGATCCGGCGCATACCTCTGGGGGTAGTTGGGGCTGTGGTGCCTTGGAATTTTCCGCTGGACATTGCTATCTGGAAATTAGCTCCAGCCCTTGTAACGGGTAATTCCGTAGTTCTTAAACCAGCAGAACAATCTCCACTTTCTGCTTTGCGTCTGGCGGAGCTTGCAGCCGAAGCCGGTCTACCCGATGGCGTTCTGAATGTGGTGCCAGGTCTGGGGGAAGAAGCAGGGCAGGCGCTAGGCTTGCATGATGATGTAGATTGTCTGGTTTTTACGGGCTCCACCACAGTGGGTAAGTTGTTCATGCGCTATGCAGGCGAGAGCAACATGAAGCAGGTGTGGCTAGAAACAGGCGGGAAAAGCCCCAACATTATTTTCCCGGATGCAAATCTTGATGTTGCGGCAGATCAAGCTGCCTTTGGAATTTTTTTCAATCAGGGGGAAGTCTGTTCTGCAAACTCACGCCTGTTGGTGCATGAGTCTATTGTAGATGAAATGATTGAGCGTATGCGGCTGCGGGCTGAAGCAATTATCCCGGGAAATCCGCTAGACCCAGATACAAAAATGGGCGCTATGGTGGATAATCGCCATGCAGCACGTGTTGCAGAGTTTTTAAACTCTGGTCGGGAAAGTAGCCGTCTTGTTGCGGGGGGAAATCGTATTACGGTTGGTGCGTCAGACGCCTTTATTCAGCCAACAGTTTTTGCAGATGTGCCTCGGAATACTTTGATCGCACGTGAAGAAATTTTTGGGCCGGTCCTGGCTATTCAAACATTTCGCGATGAAGAAGATGCTCTTCAGCTAGCGCATGATACGCCTTACGGTTTGGCTGCTTCTGTCTGGACACGAGATATTGGACGGGCGCTTGATCTTTCGGAACGACTGCAGGTTGGCACGGTTTCTGTGAATACCGTAGATGCTCTTTCTCCCATGACACCTTTTGGTGGTGTTAAGCAATCAGGTTTTGGGCGGGATTTATCACTGCATAGCTTTGATAAATACACCGCGCTGAAAACAGTTTGGATTCAGTACTAACATCAGGAATTCAGAAGTAGAGGGTCAGAAATAATTTCTTTTTCTGATACCTCAAAACATTCCACAATCGCAATGTGATCGTTTGATACGTGCTGGGTCGCCGTATCGAAACAGTTCATACAGGAGACACATAGATTATGGCTCATACTCGTCTTCGTCCCTTCAATACGAAGGACACTTATCCCGAGCAGGAACTTGATAACGATCTTTGTCAGGCCGTTATTACGCAAAATACAATCTATCTGCGCGGGCAGGTGCCTCAGGATCTTGATACACGTGAAAATGTAGGGGTTGGAGACCCGGTGGCTCAAGCCGAAAAGGTAATAGATAATATTGAACTTTTGCTATCTGAAGCAGGCGCAAAGCTAACAGATATCTGCAAAGTTACAGTATACCTCACAGATATTCGCTACCGTGAAGCCACTTATCGTGTATTGGGGCGCCGCCTGAAGGGCGTATTCCCTGTATTTACAGGGTTGGTTGTTGTGGCTCTTGCCCGCCCAGAATGGCTGATTGAGGTAGATGTTATCGCTGAGCGTGAATGATTGCGAACACCCCGCTGCGCTTTGGCGGGGGTTTTTTATGTCTTGATAATGTTACGATTCCAATATGATATCCTGCATACAAACAGTAATTGCTGTTGAATGCCAGAGGAAGGAACCGTCCGATGACTGACACCACGACGGCACGAGGGCCAGAAGCTCATACCATTTATCAAATCCCACTTGATCAGCGGCATGGTCGTCCGCGTGATTTGTTTACGGTGTGGTTTGGCTCAAACATCATGATGCTGACCATTATCACAGGCGCGCTTGCAACAACTGTGTTTGGTCTGCCTTTCTGGCCCGCCATGCTTTCGGCTGTCTTGGGTAACATGATTGGTGGTCTGTTCATGGCGCTGCACGCAGCACAGGGGCCACAACTTGGTGTGCCGCAAATGGTGCAAACACGCGGGCAGTTTGGTTCAGTAGGGGCCATGGCTGTTATCTGCCTGGTGGTGATAATGTATGTTGGCTTCTTTGCTTCCAATCTCGTTTTGGGCGGAGAATCTCTGCACACTGTTGCAACATTTTTGCCTGAAAAAACATGCGTTATATTGCTCGGCCTCGTCAGCTTGATTGCTACTATTTATGGGCATGATCTAATCCATGCCTATACGCGGTTTATGACGGTTGTATCCGGCATTGCATTGGTTTTGTGTTTCGTATGGATACTGTGCATTAACGGTGTTTCATCTGCCACGCTGGCCCACGGCACATTTACCCTCTCTGGCTTTCTTGGCGGTTTGTCTACTGCTGCTTTGTGGCAAATTGCTTACGCGCCTTATGTTTCAGACTATTCGCGTTACCTGCCTCCGGGCACCGGTAACCGTCAGGCATTTATGGCAAGCTATTGGGGATGTGTGCTGGGCTCGCTATTCCCCATGATTCTCGGTGCACTTCTGGGTGTCATTGCGGGTGGGGGCGATGTGGTCGCTACACTTACAAAAGAAGTTGGTCCACTTGCACTTTTTATTATTCCCGTTCTGTCATTGGGTATTGCTTCTACAAACGCCATGAATCTTTATTGTGGTGCGTTGTCGGCCATTACAGTTATTCAGACCATCTTTCCTTCATGGAAAGCCACGCATGTCGGGCGCGCAGGTACGGCTGTTGTTCTGTCTGGCCTTTCTCTTCTTATCGCTCTCGGCACAGAAGCAAACTTTATGGAGGAATACACAAACTTTATTCTTCTACTGCTTTACGTCATGGTACCATGGACTGCGATCAACCTTGCTGATTTCTATCTGATCCGACATGGCGAATATGATGTTGCCTCTTTTTTTCGGGCTGATGGAGGCATTTATGGCCGTTACTGCTGGCCCGCGTTGAGTGCCTATGTGTTTGGTATCCTTATCCAGATCCCGTTTGTTTCAAACGGTCTTTATACCGGTCCGATAGCTACCATGCTTGGTGGCGCAGACATTTCGTGGATTGTAGGGTTGATCTTTGTGACTGTGTTTTACGTCTGGCTGATGCGGCATGAGCGGCATACGCAGCCTGTTGCAGGAAGTGCAGAATAATGAGTGGCCAGAACGATTTTCCGACAGAATTTGATTTCATTATCGTAGGCGCTGGTGCTGCTGGCTGTGTGCTTGCCAATCGTTTGAGTGCGCGAAGCAATTTGCGTGTAGCGCTTCTGGAAGCAGGGCAAGCAGACAATACACCGCGTATTCATGTTCCAGCCGGCACAATCTCACTTTATAAAAGCCGTAAATATACCTATCAGTATTATTCCACACCGCAGAAATATTTGGATAATAGACGCATCCATGTGCCACGGGGCCGCATGTTAGGTGGATCTTCCTCCATGAACAGCATGATCTACATTCGTGGTGCGCGTTCGGATTACGATGGTTGGGAGGCCATGGGCTGCACTGGTTGGGGGTATGACGCAGTACTAAAATACTTCATGCGGGAAGAAGATAATCATCTGCACCAAGACCCGCATTTTCATGGCACGGGTGGTGAATTGGTTGTAGATCAGCCGCGTGATCCATTGGGTGTTTCGCGCCTGTTTATTAAAGCTGCCGAAGAGGTAGGGCTGAAAGAGAATACTGATTTTAATGGCGCAAAACTTGATGGCATAGGTATTTATGATGTGACGCAAAAGGGCGGAAAACGCTTAAGTGCTTATCGTGCTTTTGTTGCGCCTGTGCGTTCCCGCCCAAATTTGCATGTTGTTACTGGTTGCAAGGTTGTTTCCCTTGTAACTGATGGCAAGGAAGTGCAGGGCGTCACCATAGAGCGGAATGGGCAGTTTCATGTTCTGCGCGCTCGGCGAGAAACTATTCTTTCCGCAGGGGCTATCGGATCACCACATCTGCTTATGTCATCAGGCATTGGTAACGCCCGCGAACTTTTGGCTGCAGGCGTGCCAGTTGTGGCTGATCTGCCAGAAGTGGGGCGCAATCTGCAAGATCATGTTGATGGGTTGGTTACCATCCGCTCTGATTCAGCTTCAACGCTTGGCTTTTCAACAGCTTCACTCTCCTCTGTTGTGCCATCACCTTTGCAATTTCTGCTTAAACGTAAGGGCTGGCTGACAACAAACTATGTAGAAGCTGGAGGTTTTGCATCCACACGTTACGCCAAGGATGTGCCAGATATTCAGTTTCATTTTGTGCCGGGTTACCGTAGCCATCGTGGACGGTTGTTTGAATGGGGCCACGGATTTGCCCTCCATACATGTGTGCTACGACCTTATAGCCGCGGGAGCATTCGCTTGGCACGTGATGGAAGCAGGAACCTGGACATTGATTTCAATTTCCTTTCTGATGAAAGAGATACGCATGTGCTGCTGGAAGGCGTAAAACTGGCGCGTTCCATTCTTCGTGCATCTCCTTTTGATGCGATACGAGGCAAGGAAATGGCGCCCACAGCCAATATTCAGACAGATGATCAATTAATAGAGTATTTGCGCGCATCGGCAAGCACAGTGTTTCATCCCTCAGGTACCTGCCGCATGGGAGCAGATGATACGAGTGTTGTAACGCCTGATTTGAAGGTGCGTGGACTAAAAGGCCTACGCGTAGCGGATACATCCATCATGCCAACGTTGGTAAGTGGCAATACCAACGCACCAACGATGATGATTGGAGATAAGGCATCCGATATGATTTTGGCGGATGCCGTATGACCTCAATGTATGATCTATCTGTGCAAGACATTCTTTCACAGTTGGTAGCTTTTCCCACTATCTGTCGCACAGAAAATCAGAACCTTATTGATTGGGTTGAAGAATTTCTGCGTGCATGTGGGGCGCGTTGCCTGCGTGTGCCAGGCGAGCAGGCTGGTCGTTTTAATCTGCTGGCCAGTATTGGGCCGGACACTCCAGATGGCATTGTGCTTTCAGCTCATAGTGATGTTGTGTCCGTAGAAGGGCAGCCATGGAAAACTGCCCCTTTTACCCTGACTGCATATGATGGAAACCTATATGGACGCGGAACAAGTGACATGAAGGGTTTTCTCGCTTGTATGTTGGTGGCCGCGCGGTATGCTGCCCAAAAAACAACCCTGCGAGCGCCGTTGCATTTGGCTATTTCGTATGATGAGGAGATAGGTTGTGTAGGAGTGCACTCACTTTTACGCTCTCTAGCTGTTCATAAATTTCAGGCGCGTGGATGTGTTATTGGGGAACCCACCAATTTACATGTGGTATCTGGCCACAAAGGCAAACTGGCCGCACGCATTGTCTGCCACGGTCTGGCTGCGCATTCGGCCAATCCCGCACGTGGTTCTAACGCCATTCTGCTTGCATCAGATATGGTACAGGCCATTAAGTTCCTGCAAGATGAATTGCAAAACAATGGCGCGCAAGATGAGAATTTTGAAGTACCATATAATACCTTACAGGTTGGGCTCATCCAAGGCGGTGTTGCGCTGAATATTGTGCCAGATTTGTGTGAAGTGCACTTCGAGATGCGTTTATTGCCCGGAGTAGATCCTGCGCTCTATATTGAACGACTAAAGCAGGAAGGAGCTCGTCTCTGCACAACGTACCCCTCTGCACGTATAGAGATTGAAACACTTAATACATATCCAGGATTAAACACACGGGATGGTACGCCATTTTTGCAGGAGATAATGGCTATTACAGGAGATAATGCGCCTTCATATATTGGATTTGGCACGGAAGGTGGGTTATTCAAAGAATATCTTGATATACCGGTAGTGGTTTGTGGACCAGGATCTATTGATCGTGCGCATAAGGCAGATGAGTTTATTCGTTTGGATGAATTATCTGCGGGCGTTCAGTTTGTAGAAAAAATAGTAGAGAAACTTCTATAAAATAAAACCGACATGGAAAGATTTTTACATTAGCAGGTTTAAACAGCATGATGAGAAAATAGGTGGCTATTCAAGTACTACCTAGAAGGAGACGTTGAAGGTGAAGTTTTCTTTGCGGCAGATTGAATATTTTGTCGCCACTGCAGAGCTGGGTTCCATTGTGCAGGCTTCTCGCCAAATTCCGATCTCTCAGCCTGCAATTTCTGCCGCTATCGCGCATCTTGAAAGCGTGTTTGGGGTATCACTTTTTATACGTCATCATGCACAAGGTCTGTCTCTTACTGCAGAGGGATGTCTGGTTTTACAGGAAGCGCGCACACTTTTATTGCACGCTCAGGAATTGGGAACCTCTCTGAACGGTATGCTCAAGCGTGTGCAAGGGGAAGTGAGGGTGGGTTGCATGACAACGCTATTTCCTCTACTAGCGCCAGATCTTATTCAGAATTTTTCGGCTGCTTACCCGGAAGCACGCTTGCGCGTCATTGCCGGACATCATGAAGAACTGATAGATAAACTCCGAAATGGTGAAATATCAGTCATGATTGGCTATAATATGACATTGCCCCCTATGATAGGTTTTCAGCCGCTTTCTGCACTGCCGCCATATGTATTTACTTCAAGTGACCATCCATTAGCTGCAAAAGAATGTGTACGATTGCAAGATCTGGCAGATGAGCCTTTTCTTTTGCTTGATCTGCCTTTTTCGAAGGAATATTTTCTACAGTTGTTTGCTTCAGCGGGAATCACACCATGTATTGCAGGTCATTATCCAAGTATGGATGTGATCCGTAGTTTGGCTGCAAGAGGTGTGGGCTTTGGGTTAGGAAATGCGCGCCCACGAAATCAGCAGGCACTGGATGGCAAATCTTTAGCTTATCTAACATTAGAAGATGAATGCGCACCACTTTTATATGGACTTTTTACAATTGTAGATCAAAAATTTCCTTTTCGTGTTTCAGCTTTTTTGGACATGTGTGAACAAGATCTTTCTGGAAAGCCATTGCCGGGAACTCTGAATTAGCAGATTTTCTTCCTATAAGTTTTGGTGCAGAAGGAAGCGTAAATTGAGGGCTATCCAATTAAAGATATGCCTCAGTTTTCCAGAAATGGAGAATAGGAAAAAATTACGCTATATGATTTTAATTTATATTGACCAAAAATATATTTATAAATTACTATTTTAGAAATATGGACGGTAATAATATATGGATTTTGTATTTATATTATTACCTAATCGTGAAATATTCCTGATATGAAGAGCATACAAAGTATTCTTCAAGGATGGATTTTTTTGCTCCAAATGTTTCGGGATCGTTATGTTTCTTTTGTGCAAAGTAGGTGATACATGCGACAGACCCTGATCGATCGAAGTGCCTTCAAATTTGTATTGCTATCATGTTGCGCTGCATTTTTGTGTGAAACAGGTATGCCAACAGCCCACGCACAAGTTTCTGCGCCGGCACAGGTGCAGGTAGGAGACATTGCCAAAACCCTTAAGCCAGAAGAGGCAGAAAAGGGCGCAGGCACCCCAACAGATGGGGAAGAACCACCTGTGACTTCTCTTTCTGAAGAGGAAGAGGCCATGAAGCCTAAGGCGGGTAATCTGTTCCATGTCAAACCCGGTCATACCCCCACATATTGGGAAGGGCTGGAAGGGCACGTCTCTATTGAAGCGGGGATTTCAGGCAACCCCTGGACACGCTCAGGACGCAACTTTGCGCAGTACTATTCAGATCGGGCGAATACGGTCACACTGAACCAGATTATTGGGTCATTGTCTCACCCTGTTACGTCTGTAGGTAGTGGGTATGGCATCGGCTTTGTGCTGGAAGCCATGTATGGTTCCGATGCGCGGTTTGACCCCACAATCGGGATGGGTTCTGGCTCCCTGCATGGGCTGTATCAGTGGGCCCCTACACAGGCGCATCTGGATGTGCACCTGCCGTGGATCTTCAAGCGTGGCATTGATGTGCAGATCGGCCAGATGTATGGCATTATGGGCGCAGAAGGCACGCCAGCTCTGGCGCGCCCCTTCTACACCTACAACTACGCATCCGATTATATCGTGCCGTTCCAGACGGTGGGTATTCTGGCCACCATGCATCTGACACGCCACATGGACTGGATTTTGGGGGTGGATGCAGGCAACTCCACAACCTTTGGCGCATCGGGCAACAACAACAAGCCCAAGGGCTATTTTGGTCTGGCGTGGAACAAGCTGATGGATGGCAAGCTGGATGTGCATGCCATCGGGCACTTTGGGCCGCAGGGCAACAATGGCCGCACCATTGTCTCCCCCACAGGGTGGGTGAGTGCGGGCATTGGCAAGCAGGCCAACAGCCTCATGCAGTATAATGCGGATGTCATGGCCACGTATCATATCAATGACAAGATGACCGTTTCCGTGGATGGCACCTATCTGCACGATGATTCCCTGCGCGATGATGCCTATGGTGTCACAACCTACTTTTCCTACGACATCCACCCCTGGCTGACATTCAATGCACGAGGTGAAATCTTCCGTGACAACACGGGTGGGGTGATTACGGAATATTCCAGCTTCAACTCCCTCACGCAAGCACTCAGCAACCAGCCATTCCCCTATTACAACGCTCTGCCCACAACCTATGGCGAACTGACGCTGGGTGTCTCCTACCGACCAGAGTTCGTGAACAAGAAGCTGGCTCTGGGGGGCTTTACCATCCGGCCTGAAATCCGGCTGGATAAATCCCTTAACGGCACGCACCCATTCAACCAGGCCGGAACCGTGCAGAACCCAACCGTCAATAACGGCACAAATAACATGCTCTGGTTCAGCTGTGATGCAACCTGGTCTTTCTAGGTGTTTAGCACTACAGTTGCATTTTGTGTCGTGAGTGAGCGCGGATAGCACTGGCCTGATGCGTTCGTCGAAAGACGGACCATCTGAGGATGTGAATTGCCCCGGGTTTTGTGGAGACAGAAAGACCCGTGAGGTAAGAAGAATTCATGAGCAATAAATCGAAGCGTTTTCCGCCTGAGTTTCGTGACCGTGCAGCCCGCATGGTTCTGGAGGAAGAGAAGAACCATCCTTCGCGGTGGTCTGCAGTGATGATGATAGCGCCAAAGCTGGATATTCATCCTGACACGCTGTCAAAATGGACCCGTCTGCATGAACGTGCCAATGCGCCTGCGGTGAGTGACCTGCCTGATCGAGAGAAGATCAGGCAACTGGAGCGAGAGAACCGCGAATTGCGGCAGGCCAATGAAATCCTGCGTAAGGCGTCGGCATATTTTGCCCAGGCGGAGCTCGACCGCATCTTCAAGCCATGACACGCTTCATTGAGGAGCACCGGCAGACATATGGTGTCGGGTCAATCTGCAGGGTTCTGTCGATTGCACCATCTGCCTATTATGCAACTGTTGCCAGACAGAAAAATCCGTGTGTGCGCAGCCAGAAAGACAAAGAACTGTGCGATGACATCCGTAGAGTGTGGAATAATAATTTCTGCGTCTATGGAGCGCGCAAGGTCTGGCATCAGCTCAGACGTGAAGGCGTGGATGTCGCCCGCTGCACGGTAGAGCGGCTGATGCGCCGGATGGGGCTGAAAGGCGTCATTCGTGGCAAGGGGGTCAGAACCACACGGCCTGATCCGCAACGTCCGTGTCCGCAGGATCTGGTGCAGCGCCAGTTTCATGCTCCTGCCCCCAACAGACTGTGGGTTTCGGATTTCACGTATGTTTCCACTTGGCAGGGCTTTGTTTATGTGGCCTTCATCATTGACGTCTTTGCACGGGTTATTGTGGGTTGGCGTGTCTCCTCAACGGCTCATACCGACTTCGTACTGGATGCCCTTGAGCAGGCTCTGTGCCAGAGGCAGCCTGAGGGAAAAGTGACCCACCATTCCGACCGCGGCTGTCAATATGTGTCCATTCGCTACACGCAAAGACTGGCTGAAGCGGGGCTCGTTGCTTCTGTCGGCAGTGTTGGGGATTCCTATGATAACGCCTTGGCAGAGACCATTAACGGACTTTACAAAACCGAACTCATCTATCGGCAGGGGCCATGGAAAAACAGGGAAGCTGTTGAACTGGCAACACTTAAATGGGTCGACTGGTTCAATAATCGGCGGCTCCTGTCCTCCATTGGAAACATCCCGCCAGCAGAAGCTGAGGCACGCTTTTATGCACAACAGAAATCACATGCATTAGCCGCTTAAATCAGATAAAAAACGTCTCCACAAAACCCGGGGCAATTCAGTCCATGGTCCGGCTATAGGGCAGTCAAATTCTTCAGCATCCAGATCAGCAAGCGGAAGATACGCCCAGTCATAAAGTCGCTCACCTTTTGTGCCGTGCCCCGCTGACAGACGACGCCAGGCCTGGTCTGGCAGTCCTGCTGCAATATCTTTCGCCTCTCCGGCAATCAGCGGTTCCGTTGCCCATGATCCGAACCAGTGATTGCCCTTGACCCCAAGCACATATCCAATTCCTGCCCGGCGAAGCGTGCGTTCTACGTCGCCCACGCCATACACGCTGTCTGCTGCAACCCAGCGGAACGGCACACCGGCCTCAATACTTCGCTCAATCATCATCGAGGCTAACGCCGGTTTGGTTGCAAACACCACGTCATCGGGAACGTGGGCCCGCTTCAGACGCTCAGGCTTTGATGTCCAGTCTTTCGGGAGATACAGGGCGCGGTCAATAAAGGCATGCCCCCGTTCCGAAACATAAGCGCCAAACACACCAATCTGGCAGTTCGTGATCTTGCCGGCAGATCCCGTATACTGCCGCCCCACACCGCAGGACGCCTGACCCTTCTTCAGAAAACCGGTCTCATCAATGACCAGCACGCCCTCTTCAGTGCCCAGATGCTCAATCACATAATCCCTGACGACGTCACGAAGGGCATCGGCATCCCAGTGCCCGCGTCCCAGAAGCGCCTGCTGCCGCCATGGACCAGGATCTCCTGCGGCTTCCGCTCGCATCCATCCCGTCTTGCGTGGTTCATTGCCAATCAAAACATCAAGAAAAGCACAGGCCGAATCTACGACACGTTTTTGCGTGAACAGCGGCGCCATCCGATCCTTGGCGGACCGAAGCGAGCGCGCCCATAATTCCAGCGTCTCTTCAACAGACGTACCGCCACTCATCATATCCTGAATCATGGTTACCCATAGATTCAGAACTCAACACAAAATGCAACTGTAGTGCTAGTTGTCAGGTAGGAGATGATCGTATTCAGCCAGATTACATTGATATCGCTATTTCCTCCATCGTAGAGGGGGGCTATGCTGATGCCTTCAGAATATTCGGTTTTTTTAATTAGAGATATTTGAGTCCGAGTTGGTTTTTCACCATGCAATTCACATTTGATACAATCCTGTTTCTCATATCGAGCGCATTTGTGGCTGGTGGGATAGATGCTCTTGCGGGTGGGGGCGGTCTTGTGACAATTCCCGCTTTGATGGCGGCTGGTATTCCACCTGTTTCGGCTCTTGCCACCAATAAACTGCAAAGCACGATTGGGACCTCTTCGGCTTTTCTGACCTTTTTGAGGGCAGGGCATGTCGATATCAGACAATTTGTTTTGCCAGCCATAGGAGCTTTCCTGGGAGCGCTTGCAGGCGCAACGGTCGTACAATTTGTAAATCCTATCTTTTTATCAGCAATTGTACCGCTTTTGTTAATCGGAATGGCTGCTTATTTTCTATTGGCCCCTCCCTTGAGTGGGGAAGATCGCCACGCTCGCCTTGGACGTATGGGGATTACACTATGTATGACCAGCATAGGATTTTATGATGGTTTTTTTGGTCCTGGTACGGGATCATTTCTAACAACTGTCTTGGTTGCTTTTGCTGGCCTTGGATTAGTTCGTGCAATTGCAAATACCAAATTTATCAATCTTTTAACCAATGTCGCGGGTCTTACGGCCATGATTGTTGGCGGAAAGGTATTATGGATGCTCGGATTTGGAATGGCAGGAGCAAATATTCTTGGAAACCAGGTCGGAGCATGGTTGGCAATCAGATATGGCGGCAAAGGTATCCGACCTCTGCTGGTTATTATGTCCTTGGCCCTTACGGTCAAGCTTCTTGCCAATCCCGATAATCCATTGTGGAAAATGTTTTAACCTTAATGGTGAATGAATATTGAGAATATCCCCTCTCGTATCCCGTTCGCCCTTCAGCATCGGTAAGATGCGATATGAAGATGTTTGCGAGTTCAGAGTTCACAGCGAAGATAGAATAGATATCAGACCAAGAGCCGCCATAGGTAGCGGACAGGCTCTTGGCTTATGATATTATAACAAATTCTCGAATAAACTTAAATCCCAAGTTGTGCTGAAATCGGGCATTAAAGGGAATGATCAAAAGCAAGGTATTTATGATCCAATATCAATCAAAAAAATGGCGATATTGGAAGAAATCAGGTCCTTAATTTCTTTATGAGTTATGTTTTAAGGCCTGTGAGGCAATCCGATAGACCGTTCCCGAACTTATGCCGAAAGCTTTTGCAATTTGTTCCAATTTTTCGCCATTTTTTCTTTTTTTGATAATTTCAAGTCGTTGTGACGGGGTGACAAGACTTGGTCGCCCCATCTTTTTCCCTTGCGCGATGGCTCTGGCGCGTCCTTCGGAAGTGCGCGTTCGTATTAAATCTCTTTCGACATCAGCTAAACCTCCAAGGACAGCAAGCATAAGCCGACCCGTGCTGGTAGTTGTATCGGTCCATGGTTCTGCCAAAGAGTAAAACTGAGCTTTTTTTCGGTAATACTTTTAACTATAGCGAATAAATCAAACGTACTGCGTGCCAGCCGATCAAGGCGAGTGACCACAATTGATTGTCCCTCTTTCAGATTACCGATGAGTTTCTGAAGTTCTGCACGGTTTGCATCTGCCCCACTAGCTTTTTCACGATAGATTCGACGGCATCCGTAATCTTTGAGTGTTTTAACCTGATGTTAAGGGTGCCGTTCGGTAATCCCCCCATAAAAAGAGTGACTTTTGAATGAGAATTTTCTCAGCGTAAGAATTGAGGAGATTCTGATGAAGAGTGATCGCTTTACTGACGCCCAGATCATGGGTGTGATCCGCCAGGCTGAGGGCGGTGTCCCGGTTCCTGACCTGTGCCGGGAGCATGGGATTAGGGCCTGTTAGGGCTTGATCCAGTCTGCTGCGGCAGCGATGTGGATGACCGCGAGGAACGACGTTGCTGTTTTTTCATATCTGGTTGCGACAGCGCGCCACTCCTTGAGGCGAGCCCAGAGGTTCTCAACGAGATGCCGACACCGATAGGCCCATTTGGGGCAGGCGACCGGGCCATCGCGTCGTTTCGCAGGAATGGCTGGCCGTGCTCCCATGTCCCATATCCGTTCACGCATGGCGTTCGACGCGTAGCCCTTGTCCGCTACTACCCACAGGGGAGTGGCGGGAAGGCTGTCGAGCATGGCTGGTGCCAGAGGCAGTTCATGAGCCTGTCCAGGGGCCAGCGCAAAACCGAAGGCTTTTCCATGTCCATCAGCGATCACGCAGACTTTTGTGCCATAGCCACCGCGAGAGCGGCCAAGTGCTTCACGATGGTCTCGCTCTTCGAAAGAGGCCCCTTTTTTTGGGCTCCCGCCGCTTTGTGGTGAGCCCTGATGTTTGTGCCATCCAGAAAAGTCATTCCGAATGCCACTCCCTGTTGTTCCTGAACCAGTGCGAGCAGCCGCTCCCATACGCCGAGCTTCGCCCAGCGGATGAAAAGCTGCGCAGCCCGCCACCACGGACCCAGTTCAGCGGGGATACTCCGCCATTTCGCGCCATTCTCATGACGCCAGAAAATCGCTGCTATCGTCCGCCGCAGATCATGTGGCGGCGTCTTGCCCCTCGGGCGAACCTCCTCAATCAGAGGTTCCCAGATCGCCCATGTCTCGTCCGTAAAGGTGCCTGTTCTGTCTCCTTCTTCCATCCCTACAATATGGGAAGAAATTCAAGATCTAACAGGCCCTAGCAACGCCACGTTTTACCGGTGGCGCGCGAAATATGGCGGCATGGATGCTTTGATGATCAGTCAGATGAAGGCTTTGGAAGAGGAGAACCGTCGGCTGAAGCGCATGTATGCGGATTTGAGCATGCAGACGGATATCCTGAAGGAAGCCCTGGGAAAAAAATGAAGCGGCCAGCCCAGCGCCGGGAACTGGCCGCACAGGCTGTGGCGCATCATGGGGTCAGCATTGCGCTGGCCTGTCGGATTTTTGGGATATCCGAGACCTGCTTTCGCTATCGTCCGCGACTGGCAGCGGAGAACGACAGGATTGCCGCTCTTCTGGTGGGACTGACCCAGGCTCACAGGAGATGGGGATTTGGTCTGTGTTTCCTGTATCTGCGCAATGTGCAGGGACAGCTCTGGAATCATAAGCGGGTTTATCGGATCTATCGGGAACTGGAACTCAACCTGCGGATTAAACCCCGCAGGCGTCTGGTTCGCGAAAAGCCTGAAAAGCTGTCGGTTCCGGCCCTTCCCAACAGGGTCTGGTCCATGGATTTTATGGCGGACAGGCTGATGGATGGACGTGCTTTTCAGCTCCTGAACATTCTGGATGACTTCAATCGTGAAGGACTGGCGATCGAGGTTGATTTTTCCCTGCCGGCCTGTCGGGTTGTCCGCTGTCTGGAACAGGTTATGGAGTGGCGTGGCAGGCCAGAAGCCATCCGAATGGATAATGGCCCTGAATATGTCAGTCATACGTTGGTTCCATGGGCCGAAAAACAGGGGATTACCCTGATCTATACGCAACCGGGTAATCCGCAGCAGAACGCCTATATTGAACGCTACAACAGAACTGTCCGGCAGGAATGGCTGGAGCAGTATTTGTTTGAAAGCATTCAGGACGTACAGGAGGTCGCAACACAATGGCTCTGGACATATAACCATGACAGACCCAACATGGGGAACAGCGGGCTAACCCCCGCCCAGAAACTAAAAACAGCTGCCTGAATTCTCATTCAATGCCCCACTAAAAATGGGGGGATTACCCCGGCACGCTTAAGGGATTGGTCGATGAGACATTCTCCGGCGTGTATGGCAATGCCGATGACAAGAAATCCTGGCTCAGTAATCCCGCTTTCTCAGATCTCGTGTCAGGAGATAGTTTCCGGTCGTCTGACCTGGTAGACGGCAAGACGGATATTTTCGTGCAGTTGCCCTTGCGAGCCTTGGAAAATACACCAGAAATCGGCCGCACGATCATTGGAGCCTTGTTGAACGCTGTTTATGAGGCAGATGGCAACATCCAGAATCGGGTTCTTTTCCTGTTGGATGAGGTTGCTCGTCTTGGGCGGATGCGAATCATGGCAACGGCGCGGGATGCAGGCCGGAAATATGGCATCACTCTGAGGCTACTTTACCAGTCGGTCGGCCAGCTTGAAGAACAATGGGGGCGCGAGGGAAAGCGGGCATGGTACGAGGCGGCCGCGCATCGGACATATGTTGCGATCTCTGACCTCGATACGGCAAAGGAACTAGAAGAAACCTTTGGTCAGTATGGCGTCATGGCGACATCCGAAGGTAGTAATTCCGGCACGTCGGGAAAGGGGTGGGAAGCCGGCAACCGCTCACGCGGTACGAACACCAGCTACCACGAAATTAGTCGTCCCCTGATCCGCCGTGAAGAGTTGCTCAATGATGCGCGGGTGGATGAAGCGTTTGTTGTGGTTCGGGGCGGTCGCCCATTGCGTTGTGGAATGCCGATCTATTTCCGGCGGCCTGAAATCAGGGAAAAGATTGCAGCTAATCGGTTTAATAAGCACTTGGGGTGAGGTTCGAGAGGGTATAATCAATGTTGAAAAATGAACCTGTGGTTGTCAAAACAACCACAGGTTTAGTCATTTTGGTACGATCAGGTGAACAAGCGAGGCACTTACGAATAACGCTACTGTGCTAAGCGCCCAGATGCCGATGAACCAGCCGATACGCTGGCTAAGTCGCCGGGGCGCGTTGTCCCCATTGCCTTGTACGATTTCAATGATAGCCATCTGCTTCCGTTACCTTTCCGCGGAACACGCGATAGGAGTAAACCGTGTAGGTCAGGATGATCGGCAACAAGATGACGGTGCCGACCAGTTGGAAAAACTGACTGGAAGGGGGAGATGATACATCCCACAGCGTCAACTCGGGTGGAACAGCATATGGCCACACCGTAATCCCGAGGCCGGACAGGCAGAGAAAGAACCATCCGAGAGCACACAGGAAAGGTCCTTTGGAATGTCCACGGCGCAGACCGATGGTCAGCAGAAAACCCAGTGCGATTACCAGAAGAGGAACAGGTGCGACAAATGCGATATTTGGCCACTCGGTCCAGCGCCGCAGGTAGGGTGCGTGCAACATGGGCGTCCACAGGCTGACAGCTACGATACATACAAACAGCCCGATCGCCAGCAGCTTCGCCCATTTCCGGCAGGAGGCTTCCAGCACATCGGTCGTACGCCAGATAAGCCAGGTTGCACCCAGTAGGGCATAACCGCACATGACGGCCACTCCGCACAGCACGCTGAATGGGGTTAGCCAATCCAGTGAACCGCCAACAAAAGCCCCGTCCACGACCTTGATTCCCTGGACGACCCCTCCAAGGATTGCGCCCTGACAGAAGGCCGCGATGCCCGATCCTGCCATGAAGCCAGCGTCCCACAGTTTTTCGCGTCCAGTGCCGCGTGTCATGATACGAAATTCAAAGGCCACACCACGGAAGATCAGGGCAACCAGCATGAGCACGATCGGCAGGTAGAACGCAGGGAGTAGTGTTGAATAGGCCCCAGGAAAGACCCCATAGAGCGTAGCACCGCCAAGGACCATCCACGTTTCGTTCCCATCCCATACAGGGGCGATGGTGTTGACCATCACATCCCTGCGGGCTTCATGCCGCTCTACGGCGAACAGCATTCCAATGCCAAGGTCAAAGCCATCAAGGATGACATAGATGGTGATCGCAGCGACCAGAATAACGGCCCATATGATCGGAAGCCAGTATGCGACGTCCATCATGTTCAGGCTCCTTCGCCAGAAGAGGGATTGATGACTTTGGGATGAGTGCTTGTGGCCAGAATATTCGGGGCGTGAGAGGGGCTGGTTTCATGTTCACCTTCTTGTGGCGCGCGTGCCAGCAGGCGGCCCAGAATGCCGATCCCTGATCCGAATACGATTACGTAGACCACAACAAAGACGGTCATCGTCAGCGCCATATTGGACAGGGCGATTGGGGAAACACTGTCGGATGTCCTGAGCAGACCGTAGACGGTCCAGGGCTGACGGCCGACCTCGGTCGTAACCCAGCCGCACAACAATGCGATGAAACCGGTGGGCGCCATGCATACGGCGACCCGATGAAATCCTGGACTGCTAAACAGGGTTCCTCTGCGCCTTAACCAGAGCGACCAGAACCCGACAAGAACCATCAGCATCGCCAGCGCGATCATGATGCGGAAGGAAAAGAAGATCACGGGAGAAGGCGGCCGCTGGTCACGCGGGAAATCCTTCATGCCCGGTACTTTACCATTCAGGCTATGTGTCAGGATGAGTGACCCGGCCAGCGGCAGCCTGATAGCATAATCCGTATGTTCGGTTTTCATGTTGGGAATACCGAACAGCAGTTCCGGGGCACGCGCTTCTGATTCCCAATCCCCTTCCATCGCGGCAATCTTGACCGGCTGGTATTTGAGCGTGTTCAGCCCATGGGCGTCACCGGCGAGGACCTGTAGCGGGGCAACGAAGGCAGCCATCCACATTGCCATGGAAAACATCAGGCGCACCGGTTCGCTCGCCTGTGTGCCCGCACGGCGTGCCTTGAGCAGATGCCACGCCCCTGTCGCTCCTACTATAAAGGCAACCGAAAGAAAGGCCGCCAGACCCATATGCACAAGCCGGAAAGGAAAAGAGGGATTAAAAATAATGGCAAGCCAGTCTGCGGGTATGAAGCGACCGGTAGCAGCATCAATTGTGTATCCTTGTGGCGTCTGCATCCATGAGTTTGACGCTAGGATCCATGTCATCGAGATGAGTGTACCGACCGAGACACAGCATGTTGCTGCATAATGCAGGCCGCGTCCTACTTTGTTCATGCCAAAGAGCATGACCCCGAGGAAGCCCGCCTCGAGAAAGAAGGCTGTCATGACTTCATACGATAGGAGAACACCTGTAATAGGGCCGGCTTTCCGGGAGAAGACCGACCAGTTCGTGCCGAATTCATACGACATGACCAGCCCGGAGACGACGCCCATGCCAAAGACGATCGAGAATATCTTGATCCAGTATCGGTAGAGGTCGAGATAAGCTGACCGCCTGGTTTTAAGCCATAATCCTTCCAGCACGGCCAGATAGGCAGCCAGTCCGATTGAGAAGGCGGGAAAAACAATATGAACGCCTACGGTAAAGGCGAACTGGAAGCGTGCCAGAAGCAGCGCGATATCGTGAGATGGTTGCATGGGTAATTCCCCAAATCGTGATCCAGCCGCATTTATAAGAAACGTAAAATTTCCATAAATGACAGACTGTCAGACGGTTTTATTGTTATAATATTCGCACTGCCTGATAGGCGTGTATATCTGTTCCGTTTTGGTTTTGGAAACGTCTTTGGTTATCATACAGTCATCTTTCTAATAATCCTTCAACCATGACATATTGATAAGTGCAGAGTCTTCGGATTGTCTGGTATGAGTTCGCCATTTTTTCATAAAAATGATCTTATACGAGACTGATAACGTTAAGATACCAACAGGAGTTTCCGCGTGATCTTTCCTGAGACAGTCGTGGGCAGATGTCTGACGAAGTGGACTTCCTTAAGACCAATCCAGCGACCGAGTGCCTGATTGACCCGTCCGATCATTTCCTCGGAAGAAGGTATGACTTTTACACCGGAGTTAGGTGTTTGGTCCCGGGGTTTGATGGGTTGGATTGATGATGAATCTTTCTGGCTCTGAAGTCCATATTTTGCAGACGTATTCGTAAGGCGTGAGGCCACTGAGGGTCTTGAGCCTTCGCCCAAAATTATAGGCTGCCATGAAGTCGTTGAGGTGTGTTCTCAACTGCTCATGACTGTCGTAATGGAAGCGTTTGACGGTTGCTTCCTTGATTGTCCGGTTCATCCGCTCAACCTGACCGTTCGTCCAGGGATGATTGGGTTTCGTCAGACGATGTTCGATCCCGTGGGCTTCGCAGATCATGTCGAAGCGCATGGGACGCGACCAGGCCGTATTGCGATTACGGGGTTGGTCAGCGAACTGGATCCCATTGTCGGTCAGGATGGTGTGGATCCGGTAAGGGATGATGCTCAGGAGATGTTCGAGGAATTCCCAGGCCGTCTTCCGATCAGCTTTCTCGACCAGTTGTGTGACAGCGAATTTGCTTGTCCGGTCAATGGCAACGAAGAGGTACAGCTTGCCTTCAGCGGTCTGGACTTCCGCTATGTCGAGATGAAAGAACCCGATCGGGTAGCGTTTGAAGCGCTGGCGTTTGGCTTTGTCCCCCTCCATGTCCGGCAGTCGTGAAATCCCGTGACGCTGAAGGCAGCGATGCAGGGCCGAGCGTGTCAGATAGGGAATGCTGGCCTGCAGGGCATAAAGGCAGTCATCCAGCGGCAGCAACGTATGCCGGCGAAAGGCCACGATCATCGCTTCGTCCGTCTCGGACAGGACCGTTGAGCGCGGCTCTTTAGGACCTGTCTTCTGATCTTCGACACTCTGTCGCTTCCGCCATTTAGCCACTGTCTTCGGGTTGATCCCGAACTCCTCGCTCAGCGCCGCGAGCGAAGCCTGCGATCGCTGTATTGCTGCTCGCACGGCGTGCGTGGTCGTGGCGCTCCCATGACGTATCTGTCCCATAATGCTTCCTTCCACTCTCGTGAAAATATCACACCATCAAACCCCGGGACTAAACACCTAGTGCCAGAGCATAACCCCACGCCTCATGATGTCGCCCGTGGTCTGGCTGACCTTGTCCCTTTGCGCTTCCAGTTGCGAGAGGATGATGCTTTCCGGCTTTTCTCCAGATCAGGCGCACTGGCTTGCATTGCTGCGCGTCGTGACGAAGCCCGTATCGAAGGGTTGCAGGGGCTGGCAGCGCCACTCTCCATCGCTGGTGCTGACTATATGATGCACTACATGCGTGGTCGGGACGGTAGGACAGTCGGGCATCTCTGAGAGGACAATCAAATGTCTTGAGTTTTGACAGTCGGGCATAGACATTATGGAATATACACGTAGGAGGCCCCTATGCCAGTTCCTGAAGTGACCCCCAGACCGCGCGAAGTAAAACTCTTTCGGAATAATCGCAGTCAGGCCGTGCGGATTCCGGTCGAATTTGAAATGCCGGGAGATCGTGTGCTGATCCGCCGTGACGGTGACAAACTCGTTCTGGAGCCTGTGAAGACGCCTTCCACGCTGAAGGAGCTTCTCATGGCATGGCGTGAAGAGCCGCAGCTGCCTCCCGAAGACGATTTTCCCGATATTCAGGATGTTGCCGCCAGACCAGAAGATATCCTGTGAGCATCTACCTTCTTGATACAAACATCATCAGCGATCTCGTGCGCAATCCTTCCGGCTCCTGTGCGCAACGCATTGAGCATATTGACCCAGGTGATCTTTGCACCAGCATCATCGTGGCCGCAGAATTACGCTATGGATGCGCCAAAAAAGGCTCCGAAAAGCTCTTGAACCGGGTCGAAAGCGTGTTGGCGTTTATCCCTGTGCTGCCACTCGATATTCCTGCCGACTGTGAATACGGTGGCATCCGCGCCGAACTCGAGGCGGCAGGGCAGACAATCGGCATGCTTGAGAAGCTTTTTGCGTGATTGATAGATGAGGGTAAGGGATCCAAATAAAGAATGATGTTGATACGAAGTTGACACATTAAATCGCACTCATATAGTATCGACTGAGTTAATTTGGCATGGAGGGCGCAATGAAGGCTGTGGTAAAAAAATGGGGGAATAGTGCATCCATTCGTATCCCTGCTTCAGTATTGGCAGCTGCTGGATTGACGTTGGATCAGCCAGTGGATGTGCGCGAGGAAAGCGGACGCATTGTCATTGAGCCGCTCACAGTCGTAGAATACGATCTGGCGGATTTGTTGGCTGGGATCACCCCGGAGAATATTCATCCTGAAGTGGACTTCGGAGCGCCTGTTGGCCGCGAACTCCTCTGACATGGTTGCCTACGTACCCGATGCTGGCGAAATCGTGTGGCTCGATTTTTCACCACAAATCGGACACGAGCAGGCGGGACATCGACCCGCAGTCGTTTTGTCATCGGCGGCTTATAATCGGATTGGTCTGATGCTGTGTTGTCCACTGACGACCAAGCTGAAGGGCTATCCTTTTGAAGTTGCAATCGACACTGATCGACCGAGTGCGGTGCTCGCGGATCAGGTAAAGTCTTTCGATTGGCGGGCGCGGGGTGCGAAGAGCAAAGGGCGCGTGTCTGAGGTAGAGCTATCGGAAATTCGGGCAAAAGCCCGTGCACTGATAGGCAGATAAGAAAATCGCCATGGATCATAACAAAAACAATGCCCCACGTTGAAAGATAACAACCCATGAATCTTGCCCGCGCGATTATGATCCGCAAAGAACGCAAGCGCCAACGTCGAGAAGGGGCAAGCCGAAGGGAGAAGCTGTCCGTTTCTCCTTTGCTGTGGGACACCCTTGCAGCCGATCGGCAGCTTCAGCGTACATGGAAGGCTGAAGGTGTGCCGTTCTGGAAGCGTCTGCTGCGGGCCTTTCTAATTCAGGGATAAAATCCATTTGAATGTGCGCTCGTCGCATCATGGACAGGCAGCATCCATGTATGACAACGAGCAAAAATGCCTTATCTTCCGATCGCCCGGAAATACGCCTTTCCGGGCGCCGTCTGTTCCAGTGCCTTATGGTGTTGGGTTGGTCAGAACGTCTCGCAGCCGAGAGATGTGACACACATCACACTCAGTTACGCCGTGCCCTCGCCGGGACATCCGCATTGCCTCCAGACATTTCCGCGTGGCTGCTTGATCTGGAAGCGGCTTTTCTGGCACGGCCTTCACCACGTAGGCGGATCAATGATCCGATATTTCGGGAGTTCGTGAAAGAGAAGTCAGAATTTCAAGCATAAAGAAAGCCGCCAGTTGGCGGCTTCCCTGTATCTATCAGAATGATGAAACGTTGTCCTTAATGTCCAAATTTGAAACCGAGCTTTCCATCATTCATGATATATGGTGCGCAAGTGTTTCCAGGATGGACCTCTGAATATTCTTTAAGCCATTTCGTTGGTACCCAGCCTGGTTTGAATGCGAAATTCATGCTTTTCACATAACCATTATCTAATTGTTCCGGGTCATTAACAGCAAGAATTGCTGACGCTGGAGCAATAACTGGAGCATGATCATTGGGCGCTGAGCGAAGAGGAATTGGATTATTGAAATCCATCATCACGCTATCAGGCGCATCAATTGCTAAGCATTTGTAGCCTTGCAAAGGTTTTACCGGTTTAGGGCCGGCAGCGAGAGCGTGTGAAGATACACAGGCCAGACTCATTCCAGCGAATGCAGCAAATGACAATTTACGAAAAAACATCTGTTTTCCTTTTTATGAGCTTAATATTGGAGATGAAGCTGCCGAACCCATTTTCGAAGCCACATTAGCCCGCCATTGGCCGACGGTCTCGTTTGATGAAATGCCGTTGCTGGCCATGTGTGAAGCGGAGACAAATTCTGACATCGGCGTATCGTCAGTTGCACGTGCGATTGCTTGTCCAGCAGTAGGACCAAAATTGTAATACGCACGTGCGTCAAGAGCTGTCGGGTTGCTAATTCCCGCGTTTTGTAGCGTGGTTGCCGCATCCTTGAGATACTGTGCTGCTGCAACTGCCTGCGTGGCAGGATCCTGCTGGCCAGATATTCCCGTGTTGGTGATGGTGGAGGCTAGACTAGGGTTGGAAGCCAACGCTTTCTGAAGAGCTTCATTGTATGTGCCGTTCGACATTTGAAACGCACCAGTAATGGATGAATTACTGTTTGCTGTATAAACGTTGCGGCATCCTGACTCCACGACGCAGGTTGCCGCCAGAGCGTCAGGATTAACACCAAGGGCGCTGGCATTCTGGGCGGCAGCATATCCCCATGACTGGGAATACATTGATTGGAGCGCGTCTGTGCCGCTATCAGACGATGTTGTGGTTGTTGAGACCACGGAGCCGCTTCCACTGATCTGCTGGGTGGTAGAAGAGGTTGGCGGTGTCCAGCCACCCATACCAACTTCCTGATAGGTTGCATTGACCGTGGGCGGGAGGCCAGCCGGGACATTGACGGTTTGCGCCAATGCAGGATAAATAAGAAAGGAACAGCCAAGCGCTGGCAGGACCTTCCATCTGTGACGAGTGGATCGTCTCTTTTTCACGAGCATCTCCCTTGATTGCGATGCAGTGATTTTCCCAGACCATCATGCGACGGAATTGAAAAAAGAGCGGGCAGGGCAGGTGTGTCCATTATGGTCACACTTTCATGGAAGCCGACCAAGCACGAAACCGATGACGACCAGCAACATGGCCCAGAAGATGATGAGGCCAGTGGAACGCCATTGATACCGGTCACCGATCAGTTTTGCCCGCCGCCCGATCTCGGGTTCCAGAGACTGAAAAACCCTGCTGACCACGTCCAGAATGCGCTGTTCAACCATTCGTTCGTTGATCTGGCTCAGTGCCTTCGCGGCATCAACGCCATCCTGCAACGTCAGTTCGATGGAACGACGCTCCGCCTGAAGCAGTACAAGAGCCTCATTCAGGCTCCGGGGCATCGCATCGAGCGTCCGGTTTTGTGCTTCCAGAACAGCAAGAATTGCCAGAAAGAAACGCCCGTTGGGTGTCTCCGGTCTGACAGTGAAGTGCTGAAGCGCGTGCTTCAGCTCCTCAATAGCCTGTGCCGGAGTTGGCGCATTCTCGGTCTGCTTGTCGTTTGGCAGGCTCATGGTCACTCGAAGTCTCTCGGAACGGGTAGACCTTTGGGCATGTCGGGAAGAAGACTGGGATCAATTTGCGCCAGAAACTCCGGGAAAGAGCGATAGAACCAGACTTCGGCCCGCATCCGATCGAAAAGACCGCTGGGAGGATGTCCCGCGACATTCTTGTCATCAATGAAATCCGCATAGGACAGCCGACGATCCGTGATTTCGTCCATCCCATCCAGTTCAGGAAGGAAGTAGATCCCGCCATCCTCATCGGATTTATCAACCGTGGCGTTCATGACAGCCTGTGTCTGACGGATTTTGTCGAAGTGGCTGTTGTTTGTGTAACCCAGCGGCAGCAAGCCACGGTTCATCACTATGATGCTGTGGCCGGGCAGGAAGCGCCGTTTCTCCTGAAGATCCTGCAGGTAGTCAGCATCGGCTAGTTCAGTGCCGAGCATGTATACCACGACAACCTTGATCCCCAGCTTGGTCAGTTGTGGTACAAGAGGGGTGCTATTGATGATTTCGTGGAAGGCCGTCCAGCCGCCGCCGATATCCAGTATCACGTCCTTCTGGCGCTTCACCATGCCTTCGATCTGCTGTTCCAGCCATGATTTCTGTTCCTTGAGATTGCCAGTAGCGGGTTTCTTTGCATTGGGATGGAAGTGCGAGATGGAGTGGGAGACATTCAGGTGGTCCGTGTTCCAGACCTCCACATCGCCGCCCTGGCGCATGACGGTTTCTGTCAGGGCGTTGAGAAAAACGGTTTTGCCAGTGCGTTGCCGACCAACTGCGGTCAGGAGCACAGGGGGTTTGGTGCGGGCCGACTTGGCAGGTTGGGTCTGGGCTGGATCCGTTTTGGTTGCAGTCATTGAAGCATCCTTTTCTGCTGTGGCACCGCGCAATCATGAGGGTGCCGTTCAGAAGGATTTCATCGTGTCATCATGCGACCAGATAGGATTTCTGGAAAAAAAATGAAAAATCCTGCTCAGTCAGAATATTGTTCTTCTTCTCTCTCGCGAGGCGACTTGAATTCCAGTTCTTCCTCAGGAACATCCTCACCCGCGAGCAGACGATCATAAATGGCCCGTCTTTGTTTTATGATCTCCCGCAGCCCAGGGAGTTTTGCTTCCCCTTCCTTTGCAAGCATGGGAGCACCCTGACTGTCGTTCAGCCTGACCTGTTCTTTGGCCATCGTGAGATCGAACTTGGCCTGACCGAGGGTGAAACGGGCTTTGTCTATTTTTTGCTCCATCGTCATGGAAGTTCCTGCAGGCATCGTCTCGGTTTTGACCGTTAGAGAGGAGCTTTGCGGCCTTCCCTGAGCAGGTTGGGAGACAGGTTGCGGTATTTCAACGAATTCCGGTTTCCAGTCAGCAGGCAGTCTGCTGGGCATGATGGGTCTGTCAGCAACTCGGTCGCTGACGTCATTATTGCTCCTTGGTTGAGTGAGCTTGCCAAGCGCCAAACAGACACGTTTCCATTTCCATTGAATGAGTTTGCGCCCAGGACGATCCGATACGATTGAGATCCCGTCAGCTCGGGCTGCGTCAGCTATTTCCTCCCAACCAATGTTGTCATCTCTCGCCTGGCGGATCGTTTCGTGGTGCTCGAATAACCATCGATAGAGTTTACCAGCCCGGCAGGATGCATGTTGTTTCATCGTTCGGGCTCTGAGTTTTTCTATACCTTTTGACACGTTGTTCTGCTCCTTGTCGGGGAGAATTGCCTGCGATGATGCGACGAGAAAGCTTTTTACAAGGAAGAGTCCCCACATGGATCTTATCTAGACCTAGCACTGACTATCGATCTGCCCCTGCATTGACCTCACTTTCGACCTCACTCTGACCTATGATCTGTCCACACTTTGACCACACATATTTCAGGGTCTTCATACACCATTGCACCCTCAGTGCGGCGGCTACGCCGCCAGGATTGGGCAAGCTGGAAAAAGAGGCATTAGTGAGGGCTCCCTTTGTGAGACGGGACTTCGCATCTGGATGAGGGATAGGAGTGATTTTTTCGTGGTTCGTCGCATGATGGAGGGGGATGTTGACTGCGTAATCAGATTTCGCGAGGATTAAAAGATGACCCCGATATCAAATACAGCAATGACGTTCGAAGGACATGAACTCGAATGGGTCGAGTGTGATGGCCGGCCATGGCTGCTTGGACGTGCAGTCTGTGACGTGCTGGAAATTCAGCGCCATCGGAGTGCGTTGGAAAAACTCGACGAGAATGAAAAACGACTTGTTACGATTCCGACTGCTGGCGGGCCGCAGAAAGTCGTGGCTGTGAGCGAAAGTGGACTCTATTATCTCACGTTTGCTTCCAGAAAACCCGTAGCTAAGAGGTTCCGCCGCTGGGTCACGGAAGAAGTTCTGCCCCAGATACGCCGCACTGGAGAATATCGGCCTGATAAAGGTCAAGATGACGTTGACCTTCGATCGGCTGGTCTCACGCAGGAAGATCTACGTCTTCTGGCGGAGCTGAAAGAGGGTGATATCTATCAAGCAACACGCCACCTGGTGACACGCATGAACGGCAAATTTTCTGTCGAAAGAGCGTTAAGTGAAGCAAAACGCCCGTGGTCCTATGATCTGGATATTCTGGAACTCATTCATCTGGTGAAGCTCGTGCAAATTAGTTGGTTTGCTCTTGGGCAGAATAGTGAACGGTCTGATCAAATGCGCCAGTATATGTGTCGTTTGTCCGCAGTTATGAGACTACTCGATGATAAGTTTGGGACTGGCCCCTATTTTGAGCCGGTAACGTCTGCATCACCAGAAAGATCATAAGTTTCATCATTGAGGGATTGGAAGGGAAGCTCTTGTAGTTGGGATGTTAAATCTACTACCTTCCAATCCATAATTTCTTATGTTGGGATATTAAGATGAACAGCCAGGACTTGATTGAACGTATTGTTGCTGCAACGGACATTCAGAAGAAGGATGCCAAAACGGCTTTGGAAACAGTTTTTGCTGCGATTACTGAAGCTGCGGTCAAAGGCGATGACACAACTATTGCAGGATTTGGCAAATTTGTGGTGCGTCAGACGGCGGAGCGTAAAGGTCGCAACCCGCAAACGGGTGCTGAGCTGGTGATCCCTGCATCTCGTAAACTCGCCTATACACCCGCAAAGGCCGTCAAGGATGCTCTGAGGGTGGAATAGACTATTTGTGGTAACTGTGAGCCGGCGCTGGGGGACGGAGCATTTCAGCAGCTTTCTCTTTTTCCGGACGCGGTCTCTCTGGTGCGCATATTTCCCCCTCGCAACACGTGGCGCTATTATGACCTCTCTGTTCAACCGGATCTGTTTGGGGGAGCAGCGCTTATCCGGCGATGGGGCAGAATAGGGACCCCCGGAAGGGTTAGGCTTGATCTGTTCCCAGATGCGGGAGCTGCGGCCAATCAACTGGCTGTTTTGTTTCGTAAGAAGCTCAAACGCGGTTATATCGTGCGGTCTTGAGTGTTCTTCTCATCTGGTTAAGTCTCTTCCAATTAGAGTTTGGCTCATAAGTTGCAGGTTATAACCAGATGCGTCGAAGTGTTGTGGCTGCATACATGGAGGGATCGAAGAATCGTTGGTTGATGCGCTTGGCTCGTGATTTCAGGCTTTTGGCGATTTGATTGACGGTTTTTGGGGTAGCTTTTGATCTGCGTTTTGAGCAGATCGGGGACTGCCGTCCCGCTGGATGACTACGCGCTCGCGTTCAACCTTTCGAGGAAGAGGAAGCGGCGCATGTTGTAGACGATATTGGCCAGCCCGATCCTCATGGTGGCCCGGGTGATACCGACAGTTCGGATGAACAACCCCGTCTGTGATTTCTGGTCGGCAAAGACGTGCTCGACGCGTGATCGGATCACGGACTTTCCAGCATTCGATTTCTGGATATGTCGGGGCATAGGCTTGAGATGCGGCTTTTTTCTGTGAACCTTTGAGACAAAACCCTCTTTGTCCATGAAGTCCTCATTCGCTTTCGAGCGATAAGCTGTATCAGCCCAAACGCTTGAGGCCGTATTGGTTTTATCTAACAGCCCCTCTCTCAATCGCGCACCATCACTGGCGGCGGCATCCGTCGTCTTCCATTTTCGGATGAACCGAAACTTCCGGTCGATGGAGACGTGGGATTTGTAGCCAAAGAACGGGATGGCGAGATCGCTCGACGGTATGGTTCCATCGTCCTGCCGCTTCGCCTTCGTGAACTTAAGTGTCCATCGTGCATGACGATCCTTATGCGACATCTTTGCGGGCTTGTCCTGCCAGTCTTCTGGAATACGTCCTGCCCGGAGATCCGCTTTCTCAGCGTTCGTATTGCGCTGCTTTGGAGCAGCCACCAGTGTTGCATCCAGGATCTGGCCGGACATCGGGAGATAACCGGCGTTCCGCAGGGTCGCGTCAAATCGGTCAAACAGCCTTTCAATGGCACCCGCCTGTGTCAAACGCTCACGAAACAGCCAGACCGTTTTGGCATCCGGCACGCGGTCCGACAGCCCCAATCCCAGAAAGCGCATGAACGACAGGCGGTTGTTGATCAGATACTCTGTCCGTTCATCAGACAAATTGTTCAACGTCTGGATGACCAGAATTTTGAACATCAGCACCGGATCAAACGGCGGACGTCCGCCTTTACTTCCGTCCGAATAGGCTAGAGCCAGCTCCAGATCAGGGCGGAACACCTCAAAATCCACAGTCCGGGAAAAGGCCTCCAGCTGATCGCCAAGCCCGCTCAGCCGAGCAAGGCGCTCTTCAACATCAAAGAAACCAGGCTGCTTCATCTTCCACCATCCCCAATCAACGCCGAAGAAATGGAATCACACAGAACAGCTCAGAGACAAAGGGTTTTTCGAACCCTCCAGGTTATCGTGGTGCACCGCGCATTTTGCTGGCAATCCTTGAGCACCTTGGCGAGATTTCCAAACAAAAACAGACAGATTAATACCGCATCATCAATGCACGCATATCCCGTTATTCCTGTTTGTTTAGCGCATCTTCATAATGGTTTAGCGGGATATTGATATTATCGCAGGTAGATTAAGACGTAGGAAAAGGATTTGTAGGACAAGACACGGTTTGAATGTAAAAACAATTTAGATTACTTTAAATAGAATAAAATGAAATTGCTCTCCATTTTAGAATTGAGAGACCTGACGTCTTTCTGCAATATGTGGTAAAGAACCTAAAGCACACTAGAACACTGAGCGGATATTCAAGATGCAAACCATGATTATCGGCGAGAAACGAGAACGTGCCCTTTCTGGAGAAATTCAAGCAAACGCCGTAGAGCGCAGAAGGCATAACAATCAGCGTGCGCATGACCTGCTTGCTGGCGAACCAAAGCTGAAGACCCTTGTCGCACTCGCGAAAAAACAACTCAAGGCCAAACAGGTCTGGATTTTCGGTAGCCGCGCCAATGGGACAAACCGGCCAGATAGCGACTGGGACATTTTCCTCGTCCTCCCCAATACGGCCACTGATAATGATCTTAATCCCGTTACGACCTGGTCTATTGGGCGAAGCGCCGGGTTGATTGCTGATGTTGTCGCTGAACGCGATATTGAAGTCCGTTCAGCAATCAACGTGCCGAATACTTTGTCGTATGTCTTACATCGTGAAGGTGTTCGCGTTGCCTGAAAAGTCTGATCCCATTGCGAAAAAAATCGGCGCGCAGATATGGTTGGCAAGCTGTTACCTTCATGATGCAAAAACACTTCTTGAGGCACGCAGCCGAAATGCAGTCAATCAACTCTTTTATGCGGTTGAGGCGCTCTTGATCGCAACGATGACAGCCGAAGGACTACATATTAACCGGCATCAACAACATCAATTAGGCGCGATACTTGATACCATGCCTGATGAAAATCCATGGAAGCCGGAATTTCGTCCACTAGAAGTATTAACAGGATATGCCACCACTTACCGGTATGCGACACCTGGCGGCAGGATTCCCAAAGCCCCACCCCAGGCAGATGTTGAGGGCTGGTTAACAGCGACATCCCGTCTCCTTGAAACTGCTAAAATGCATTTCGATGTTACAGTTGATACTGGAGAATATAACTCCATGGCTGGAGTGATTGATCCGCCTCGTTGATGATTGCTCTTACCCAGACGGCAATTGCATTCGGTCGCATTGATCAGCATCTCCGTCATCACCCTCTTCTCCCAGCCATCCTCTTTCGGGAACGGCTTGAAGCCTCACGTGCCTGTGCAGCTGTCGATGGCCACCTCATAGATCCCTGGCGACTTGCCGCCGAACTTGAGGGCTTGAGAGTGGTACCTCTCGGCTCTGATGTCTTTGAGCGGGGGTCCTCTGTTGATGCGGCACATGCTGCTTTTGCACAATACCAATGGCTCGTTAAGCCAGATGAAGCACAACGCAACGCGATAGAGAGCGCCCTGGGGTGGCTTTCTGAACACAGCAAGGCATCAGGCCCTCTTCTTGGCGCTGCTACTGCATTTCATGCCTGGGTAGAAACTGGTCATGCCCGTGCCCCGATGCGCGCAGCCTTGATCCGACATTGGCGACGTACGGATATCCTTCATTTTCCGCTTCCCCTTGTTGGCGCCAGAGCTTTTATAGCGGATGCACCTTGGGAACCATCAGAATGGATCCCGTGCTTCCTCAACTGTCTGTATGATGAAATGACGGCCGTAGAAAACCGTACGCGTAAACTCGAACGAAGCTGGCGTCACGCACGCATGCAATCAGGTGCCCAGAGAAGCACATCGCGTGCCGATAAGGTCATAGATATCCTTGCCGCATACCCACTGATATCTGCAACGCGCCTCTCGGACGAACTGGGGTTATCTCTAAAAGCGGCTTACATCTATCTGGAACGATTTCTGTCAGATGGTCTGATTGTTGAAGTCACGCATCGCACCGCAAGGCGATTATTCGCCCTGAAAGAACTTGAACCACTCCGCGAGATCGTGCGCCCTCCCAAAAGACCCCTACCTGGCAGGAAACGCGGGCGGCCGAAAAAAAGCGAAAGTCAGGAGACCACTCCTCCAGAGGAGGACGTGGACATCCGGCCCCCAGGACCAGTGCCCACGTTTGCACCCATAAATTATGAGGAGCTGGAGCGTGCGATAGAGAACGCAGAACGCATCATACGCCGCTATCGTGCTGATTAGGCACAGAGTGTTCTATCCAATCTGTGGGCCTCGCGATTTTGGCCCATTTGATTGCGGGGCCGTTCCTTCTGACGCAGACAGTTTCTGACTGGCCCGATCGAACCACGATTCAGGAGATTGTGTCTGTTCGGCACTCATTCCATGCCCTGCTCGCTGATCCTCACGCAAATCTAGGTGTTTAGTCCCGGGGTTTGATGGTGTGATATTTTCACGAGAGTGGAAGGAAGCATTATGGGACAGATACGTCATGGGAGCGCCACGACCACGCACGCCGTGCGAGCAGCAATACAGCGATCGCAGGCTTCGCTCGCGGCGCTGAGCGAGGAGTTCGGGATCAACCCGAAGACAGTGGCTAAATGGCGGAAGCGACAGAGTGTCGAAGATCAGAAGACAGGTCCTAAAGAGCCGCGCTCAACGGTCCTGTCCGAGACGGACGAAGCGATGATCGTGGCCTTTCGCCGGCATACGTTGCTGCCGCTGGATGACTGCCTTTATGCCCTGCAGGCCAGCATTCCCTATCTGACACGCTCGGCCCTGCATCGCTGCCTTCAGCGTCACGGGATTTCACGACTGCCGGACATGGAGGGGGACAAAGCCAAACGCCAGCGCTTCAAACGCTACCCGATCGGGTTCTTTCATCTCGACATAGCGGAAGTCCAGACCGCTGAAGGCAAGCTGTACCTCTTCGTTGCCATTGACCGGACAAGCAAATTCGCTGTCACACAACTGGTCGAGAAAGCTGATCGGAAGACGGCCTGGGAATTCCTCGAACATCTCCTGAGCATCATCCCTTACCGGATCCACACCATCCTGACCGACAATGGGATCCAGTTCGCTGACCAACCCCGTAATCGCAATACGGCCTGGTCGCGTCCCATGCGCTTCGACATGATCTGCGAAGCCCACGGGATCGAACATCGTCTGACGAAACCCAATCATCCCTGGACCAATGGTCAGGTTGAACGGATGAACCGGACAATCAAAGAGGCAACCGTCAAACGCTTCCATTACGACAGTCATGAGCAGTTGAGGACACACCTCAACGACTTCATGGCAGCTTATAATTTCGGGCGAAGGCTCAAGACGCTGAGTGGCCTCACGCCTTACGAATACGTCTGCAAAATATGGACTTCAGAGCCAGAAAGATTCATCATCAATCCAACCCATCAAACCCCGGGACCAAACACCTAGCAGAATGACACCGTCATCCGAACTCATGCGACCTCCATCAAAATGGGCTACTACACGCCGTCCACAGGAGGCTGGAAATTCATACGCGTTCACGCTACACTCTGTCTGCATCGGGTTCGTTTATTGCTTATGAAAATATCTTTTCTACAAAACAGACTTTTTCATAATCTGACCCGATGTACAACCCTTCCGTGAGATTTCCGCGTCGATCATATGAATCGATGAAATCCCGCAATCAAAAGATGTATTGTATTTACTTTTTTGAACACCAGAGTATTCTGCATGTTATCTTGATTTAAACAAAGTAGTGGACACAATATGAGTCGTTTTATTTCATTACGTGCTTCTATTGGCGGGTTTGTCGGTATAATAGCATCTTATTCTGCTGGGTTTATCTTAATGCCAATTGAAAGTGCCGCCATTGTTGCACCTATGGGTGCATCGGCCGTCCTTGCATTCGGTGTTCCAGCCAGTCCTTTAGCAACACCTCGAGCTGTGATTTTAGGAAATGTTCTTTCAGCAACGATTGGCGTCATAGTTTCACTTATTCCCGATGTACCACTTCTCATCGCCTGTGCTCTTTCAGTAGGGCTCGCAATCGCTGCAATGAACGCCTCAAAATCACTTCATCCTCCGGGTGGCGCATCGGCACTCACAGCAACGCTCCTCCATCCTGGCAATCATGATCTCACGACTGGTTTCTTATTTCCTTTTGTGCCAGTCGGCCTGAATGCTGTCGCTTTGACCATCGCCGCTATTGCTTATCATCGGATTACCGGTCATACGTATCCACATCGTCCTCAGGACGTCGAAGCTTCCACAGTAATTCAAAATTACTTTACACGGGAAGATATTTACAATGCGTTGCAATCAATGCCCGATACGCTTGATGTCGAGCCCGGTGACATTGAACAATTATTAGCTATCATTGATAAAAATAAATGCGACTTAAAATAATATATTTTTATTCTATATTTTTTCTTTCCATCATTAAGCCCTAATGTGCCCGCAAAGACTAATTAACTGAGCATAATTTAAAATCACTATTTCCGAACCGTTTACTTCTAAAATTTCACCACGAAACCGTGTTATAATACGGGATAAATTTTCAGGTGTCATGCGAAGCTCGGCTGCCACCAAAGATTTGCTATGCGGAAGTACGACTTTTTTTCGATTGTCCTGTATAATGGAAAGTTTCACGAGATAACAGAACAAACGCTGTGAACCACTACAATGATAATAACAACTCGTCTGATTGATGTTATTCCTAAATTGTTTTGCAACATATTCCAGCATAATACGCGCGAACGATGAATGAAAAGAACACAATACGTCTATAATATTTGCATCAATCTGAAGCATCGTCGCTGCTGAGGCACAATAAGCTTCCAGAAGATAAGGTTGTCGTGTTACGACCGCTGCAGGAAGAAGAAAGTCACCGGTTATCATACTCATAACAGTGATATTTTCTTTCTTTTCTGGATGCGGACTCCTTAAGTGTATGATGCCATCAAACACAATCCACAAATTTTTTGGTTTATCGTTTTTTTCACAGATGACAAAAGAACGCGTTTTTCACGCTTTGAAACACCATCAAAGAGTCTCAGAGCGCTGAACATTTCTTCAGGTTCCGATGGAATATTCTGATTTTTATTATGACTTCTCATCATTTTGGACACATACGGACTCTGGAAGAGGATACGTTAAACAACCTGTTGGTTCGACAACAGCACCAGGCGTAAGAACGCCTTCCTGCGTGTTCGTCAACGACAGGATATGGATCACCGTCAAACCTTTAGAAAGAAGATAATCTGAAATAATGCGCCGATGACACCGCCACCAAAGAACCTCTGCGCACATTAAAACAACCGTTTCATATCGGCTCGCTTCGATTAAAGTTGCTAGACCTTTCTGAAATTCATCGCTTAAAGCATAGTCGGCATAATTATGAAAACTTTGCACACGCCAGAATGCATTAATCGTAGGTGCAACGGTTCTAGACCGCGGACGTCTCCCGCCTAACTCCGGAAAATGACGATAAATAACGTTTACTTTCCCAAGCGCTTCAGACAGGACATTACCATTGTAATCCCGATTACGCCTGGAATACGGAAACGCACGAACATCCGCCACGAATGTAATATGATAATGACAAATAAGTGTTATAAACTCGTCAAGGGAATGCGTAGAGTGACCAATCGTATAAATCGTCTTACATTTAACCTTGGTCATTTTACAGTGTCTTCGGTTGCATAAGGAAAATTACCATGTCTTCACAAACCTTCAGAATTGGCGACATTGTTTCATGGAACTCTGAAGCCGGTTATGTCACAGGTAAAATTACGAAAATTCACACATCACCATTTCTCGTCAATGGGTATCATCATCATGCGTCAGGCCAGGAACCTCAATACGAGATTGTCAGCCAGAAAACTGGGCATATAGCATTTCACAAAGGGTCGGCCCTACAGCTACAGATGTAAGTGTTCATATACTTCACAAAGAATGAACTGGATCAGAATCGTAAAACTCCAGTTTTAGCCGGACCAAACCAGATAATTTTAGGTAATGCGTCTGCTCCGGTTTGATAAGGCCTGGTTCACAAGGTGTCAGATGCCTGACTTCTCCAGTGTCAACGTACACGAGCGTCGCAGTTCCTTCCAGAATACGGATAACTGCCCATACGCCAGCCTTCGTGGCATGACGCTGACGCAGACCTGCGGGAAGAGTTATCTCATTGAACTCCGACGTAATACGATACGGTTTCATGGCTGCTTCCTGATATCACGAAAAACAACCTTTATCGCATCGATATTTCCACTATGGTTTCTTATGATATCCATATTGAATATAACAACAATCTGCGAACCATTCCGTCTTAAAGCCGGCACGGTGAGTGTACGATCTGAATTAAAACCTGTTACTCCCTGCTCCACGACATAAGACCAACCTTTCCAGTGCCGTTCACGTAATTTTTCCGGTATAATCAGATCAAGTGACTTCCCAATAGCTTCCTCCGCCGCAAAACCAAACATCTGAACTGCGTTGTCATCCCACAACTCGATGATGCCTGAGCGATGGACCCGGACAATCGCATCGTCACAAATAATGGGAGAATTCTTTTGATCTGTTTCAGCAAAACTTAAATTCGGCATGGAACATAATTCCTAAAAACGTGATAACGGATGAATACTTTTTATACGTTAGCGTCAATACCTATATGTCCTGCTCATCCAGAAATTTCTGGAGAACAAGAGCGTGATTATGAAGCGGATCATGCGCAGCATAAAGAAGAGTGATCCTCCCTTTTTTCATAAGGTTCTCAAGTTTTTTGATGTCGGAATTTCCTTCAGAAAGCTCATGACGATACCTGAGTTTGAATTCATCCCAGTGAGCCGGGTCATGATCAAACCAGTGTCGAAGATCGGAGCTTGGAGCAGCATTCTTTAACCAATAATCCATTTTAACATCTGATTTGTGCAACCCTCGAGGCCACAATCGATCCACAAGAACACGAACGCCATCTATTTCCGAAGGCAGATCGTAAACTCGTTTTATCCGAACGTCGTGTCGAGATTTCATGAGAGACTAATCCTTTTTGGTGTCCAGAGACACACTCCTAAAAAGTCTTTGTGTCCATAGCGGGTAAAGCGGATACAATTTGATGATAAAATCACCACTCATGACCAAAGCACCACCTGCAAAGACAACATCACCAGGCAGGCGCATCCATTGCCAGAACAATGTCGTATCATAGAATGCAGCACTCCGTGCATAAGCGTAACCATGCTCGTAAACAGCCAGGAGCTGCGACCAGCCAACGGGGAAGAAATTCAGAACAGTCCAGAGAATGAGACCTGCATTGTATAGCCAGAATGCCAAGATCCCTGGTCGCTCAGAAAACGTTTTCTCACCGGCATGGATATAGCGCAGACAGAAGTAAATCAGACCAATTGCCAGTTCACCAAAGGCGCCAAACAAAGATGCATGTGCATGATTTAACGTTAAAAATGTACCATGTTCATAATAGTTGACCAATGGCGCATTCAGGATACCTCCTCCATAAACGCCCGCACCAACAAAATTCCAGAAAGCAGCGCCAATAATGTACATATAGCCAACGCGATACTGGAAATCTCCGTGAGCATTGATCAGGCGATAATGATGAATACCCTCCATGATGAGCAGAACCAGTGGAAGTACCTCAATAAACGAAAACATTGTTCCAAATGGGATCCAGATACTGGGCTCTCCTGCCCAATATAAATGGTGTCCAGTACCAATCACCCCACCAAGAAAGACGAGAATGACTTCAAAATACATTCCGCGCTCGGCCAGCTTTCGTGACACCAGCCCCGTTGCCATAAGAGTCCATGCCGTCATGGTTGCAGCAAAAAACTCAAACGATTGCTCAACCCACAGATGAACGACCCACCACCTCCAGAAATCAGCCAGTGTAAAAGATTTCTCGATTCCTGTCAGAGGCACCATTCCACAGACGTACAACAGGGCAATATTTACTGTTGAGGCCCAGATCAGGTGTTCAAGCCGGATACGACCTGTCCAGAAATCACGAGCAGCATCTATCCAGCCAGGCACTGTTGGCCAGAGAGCGCGCATGACAAGCGCACTCCACACGATTAAACCTGCAAAGAAACCAATCTGCCAGAACCGACCAAGTTGGATGTAAGAGAGCCCCTGATTGCCGAACCAAAACCAGTTTGTATCTATCGCTCCCATAATACCGAGATAGTCTCCGACGAGACCGCCAACCACAACAAATGCCGTAACCCAGAATAGAGCATCGACAAGCCATCCCTGACCTCGTGCTTCTTCGCCTCCGGCGATGACCGGGGAAAGGAACAGGGCAGCTCCAATCCACGACAGGCCAATCCAGACTATAGGTGCCTGAATATGTACATCACGCATAAAACTGAACGGGATGTAACGATTGACATCAAAACCATAAAAGCTAGACCGGTCGTAATACATGTGAGCCATGATCGAGCCAACAAGTATTTGTATAAGTATCAAGGCCGAAACCAGCAGAAAATATTTCCATATTTTTCTCTGACTCGATGTTAATGGACGTGCAGGAACCAGAATACACTCGCGTAAACTAGTATCAGCATCATCAAGCCAGTATTCATAGATAAACAGAACGACACCAAATGCGAGAAAAACAAAGCCAAAACTCGCCCACGTCCATATAAATGTGGCCCCCGTTGGTGTATTCCCAACCAACGGTTCATACGGCCAGTTCTGCGTCCATGAATAGGTCTTGCCAGGGCGATGCGCCACAGTCGTCAAAGCTGAATACATGAGAAAATCGGCTGTTTTTAACGCAAGCGCTGGCGTGAGAGCCTGTGTCGCATTCCAGCCGGAAGAGCGGTCTGTCCTAAGAAACGACGCCGCTGTTTCATCACGTATTTTTACAAAAGCGTGGGATACGGCATCGGGTAACACAACCGTGTCTTGTGTCAGATCGATGCCACGAAGATCCTCACGCATATGGGTTGTCGCAACCGTCTGCTTTTCCGGAGACAGATGGGAAAAGGTCCTCTCTCCGACATCGTGTGCATAATTTTCCCGTGTTGAAAGCGCAATATTTTTTAGTAAGGATGCTGTGTAATCTTCTCCATAATACGAGCCCATACCATACAGACTGCCATAATCCATCAGGTCTGCTTTCTGGAACCCGCCTTTACCAGCGATAATGTCATCTGCAGTCATGATGACATCCCCGGACCGGGAAACAAATCTCTGAGGCTGAGGTGGAACACCCTGATATGTCCTGAGTGTTGTCCAGAACAGCAGCATCGCGGTAGCAAACCCGACAACAAGTAAAACCCACTTCAGGACAGTGCTGACAGGATCCCTGTCAGCACGATTGACTAATGCCGTCTTGGACATCCTGAACGGACTTTCTGGCTAAAACTTTAAGAAAACAGAAAAAAAGCGACCGGACGACCTCCTCCTTTCTGAGAAGGTCGTCTGACAGGTTTCAGATCACCAGAGCCGGATCAGATGCGGAGCCAAAAATCTCATAGCGGATCTGAGAGCCTGACAACTGCTCGTTACGCAAAGTTTCAATCATGTCGCGCATGAAAGAATCCGGGCCACAGATGTAATAGGTCGCTGCGTGATCAAGGTTTTTGCGCAGCCAATCTTGTGTAATATGACCTGAATGAACCGTAATACCCGCAGAAGAGACAGCTTCTGGTATTGTTCCCTTGCTACCTGTCAAATGACTGAGTGTTCTATGCAGCCATCCTGATGAAGCAACATTGGATTGCGCAACAGGCTGTCCTGGAAGGTTTCCCGCAGGAACATTACCCTTTGCAAAAAAGAACTCAGCTGTCAGTTTTCCTGCAGTCGCCAGAGACGTCACAAAAGGCACAAACGCTGCCAGATCAACTGTGTCGGCTCCCAGAACATAATGTATTTTACGACCAGAATGTGTTGCGACAAGATCTTCAATCATAGAGATCAGCGGCGTGAGACCAACGCCTGCCGCCAGAAGAACGACCGGGGCATGACTGGCTTCATCCAGAAAAAAATCACCCGCTGGATTAGCGGCCTGAAGAATGTCACCGACCTGCACACTGTCGTGAAGCCACGTTGAGACTACCCCCTGATCATGACGCTTGACAGTAATACGGTAATGGTCGGCCCCAGGTGCTGAAGAAATACTGTAATTACGTCGTTGTGACCCGTGACCCGGAATATCAAGTTTGAAGCTCAGATATTGGCCGGCCTTATGATGAAAAAGCGGCTTTCCATCGACTGGAACCAGATCAAACGAAGTGATGAAAGGCGTTTCTTTGTGCCGTGCTCGGACCGTGAATTCACGCCACCCCTTCCAGCCTCCAGGAGCATGTTCGTGCTCGTCATAGATCTGTTTTTCTCGACCGATCAGGACATCTGCCAGAAACCAGTAAGCTTTACCCCATGCATCAATAATTTCCGGAGTCGCCGCATCGCCGAGAACGTGCTTGATAGCACCGATCAACGCGTCTGCAACGAAAGGATAATGCTCAGGCAAAATGTTCAGGCCAACATGCTTTTCGGCAATGCGCTCGACCATGCCGCCCAGCTTTCCAAGATCATTGATATGCTCGGCATACGCGAGAACAGCCAGCGCCAGTGCTTTGGGCTGCTCCAGATCCCGCTGATGGGAGAGATTAAAGAGATCTCGAATTTCGGGGTGCGACAGAAGACGCTTGTACATTTCTTCCGTAATCGCAAGACCGTGCGCTTTGAGAGCTGGAACTGTCGCAACAACGAGAGCGCGTGTTTTTTCGTCGAGTGGGGCGGACATTGTGATTCGATCCTTTAAGGTTCATAGTCCATACACCTTTTGTGTCAGACATCTTGGAAAATCTGTCAAGTAGATGCATGCTGTAGGTATGAAACTTAATTTGCAGACCGATTATGCGCTCCGTGCACTGATCTTCCTGGGTAGTCGAACTGATCGACTGTCTTCCATTCGGGAGATCGCTGAGACCTACAGGATTTCTGAAACTCACATGGTCAAAGTGATTCATCGTCTGGGTAAAGGTGGTTTTATTGAAACCCTGCGTGGTCGCAATGGTGGTATCCGTTTGGGAAGGTTGGCCGAAACGATACGTATCGGTGCAGTCGTAAGTTATATGGAAGAAGACATGAGCTTGCTTGATTGCCTCAGCCACAAAACTTGTGAAAGAGAGGGCACGTGTATTCTTATGCCCTCATGTCGACTCCGAGGGGTTCTGTCAGAAACAATGCAGGCGATGATGTCCGTTCTCGACCGCTACACTCTGGCCGATATGATTACTCCGTTTGAATGTGAACGACTCATCAGAAATGAAACAAAGGATTAATATGTCAGGATTAATGGAATACAAAAAGTGGATGGATGAAAATCTGATTACATGTCTTATGAATGCAGAAAAGTCAGGTGATCAGGAAATCGTCGAAACAATCCTGTTCTGGTTAGCACATATCAATATTGTCGACGAGATTTTCCGCGCACATCTAACGAAAACGAAACACGTTTATTCAAAAACTGTAGTTGATAAACTACCTTCAGCGACCGAACTGATCACAAGTGTTCGTAATACAGACAATTGGCTGATAAATTATGAGACAAATCTGTCTGAACATGATCGACAGGCAGTATTTGACTTCACATACTGAATTGCCCCGGGTTTTGTGGAGACAGAACGACCCGAGAGGTAAGAAGGATTCATGAGCACCAAATCGAAGCGTTTTCCGCCTGAGTTTCGTGAACGTGCAGCCCGCATGGTTCTGGAGGAAGAGAAGAACCATCCTTCGCGGTGGTCCGCGGTGATGATGATAGCGCCAAAGCTGGATATTCATCCTGACACGCTGTCAAAATGGACCCGTCTGCATGAACGTGCCAATGCGCCTGCGGTGAGTGACCTGCCTGATCGAGAGAAGATCAGGCAACTGGAGCGAGAGAACCGCGAATTGCGGCAGGCCAATGAAATCCTGCGTAAGGCGTCGGCATATTTTGCCCAGGCGGAGCTCGACCGCATCTTCAAGCCATGACACGCTTCATTGAGGAGCACCGGCAGACATATGTTGTCGGGTCAATCTGCAGGGTTCTGTCGATTGCACCATCTGCCTATTATGCAACTGTTGCCAGACAGAAAAATCCGTGTGTGCGCAGCCAGAAAGACAAAGAACTGTGCGATGACATCCGTAGAGTGTGGAATAATAATTTCTGCGTCTATGGAGCGCGCAAGGTCTGGCATCAGCTCAAACGTGAAGGCGTGGATGTCGCCCGCTGCACGGTAGAGCGGCTGATGCGCCGGATGGGGCTGAAAGGCGTCATTCGTGGCAAGGGGGTCAGAACCACACGGCCTGATCCGCAACGTCCGTGTCCGCAGGATCTGGTGCAGCGCCAGTTTCATGCTCCTGCCCCCAACAGACTGTGGGTTTCGGATTTCACGTATGTTTCCACTTGGCAGGGCTTTGTTTATGTGGCCTTCATCATTGACGTCTTTGCACGGGTTATTGTGGGTTGGCGTGTCTCCTCAACGGCTCATACCGACTTCGTACTGGATGCCCTTGAGCAGGCTCTGTGCCAGAGGCAGCCTGAGGGAAAAGTGACCCACCATTCCGACCGCGGCTGTCAATATGTGTCCATTCGCTACACGCAAAGACTGGCTGAAGCGGGGCTCGTTGCTTCTGTCGGCAGTGTTGGGGATTCCTATGATAACGCCTTGGCAGAGACCATTAACGGACTTTACAAAACCGAACTCATCTATCGGCAGGGGCCATGGAAAAACAGGGAAGCTGTTGAACTGGCAACACTTAAATGGGTCGACTGGTTCAATAATCGGCGGCTCCTGTCCTCCATTGGAAACATCCCGCCAGCAGAAGCTGAGGCACGCTTTTATGCACAACAGAAATCACATGCATTAGCCGCTTAAATCAGATAAAAAACGTCTCCACAAAACCCGGGGCAATTCAACGTGGGATTTGTAGCCAAAGAACGGGATGGCGAGATCGCTCGACGGTATGGTTCCATCGTCCTGCCGCTTCGCCTTCGTGAACTTAAGTGTCCATCGTGCATGACGATCCTTATGCGACATCTTTGCGGGCTTGTCCTGCCAGTCTTCTGGAATACGTCCTGCCCGGAGATCCGCTTTCTCAGCGTTCGTATTGCGCTGCTTTGGAGCAGCCACCAGTGTTGCATCCAGGATCTGGCCGGACATCGGGAGATAACCGGCGTTCCGCAGGGTCGCGTCAAATCGGTCAAACAGCCTTTCAATGGCACCCGCCTGTGTCAAACGCTCACGAAACAGCCAGACCGTTTTGGCATCCGGCACGCGGTCCGACAGCCCCAATCCCAGAAAGCGCATGAACGACAGGCGGTTGTTGATCAGATACTCTGTCCGTTCATCAGACAAATTGTTCAACGTCTGGATGACCAGAATTTTGAACATCAGCACCGGATCAAACGGCGGACGTCCGCCTTTACTTCCGTCCGAATAGGCCAGAGCCAGCTCCAGATCAGGGCGGAACACCTCAAAATCCACAGTCCGGGAAAAGGCCTCCAGCTGATCGCCAAGCCCGCTCAGCCGAGCAAGGCGCTCTTCAACATCAAAGAAACCAGGCTGCTTCATCTTCCACCATCCCCAATCAACGCCGAAGAAATGGAATCACACAGAACAGCTCAGAGACAAAGGGTTTTTCGAACCCTCCATCTTGTTATATGCGTCTGCATACTGATGCCGCTGCGCGTATGAGAATGTGTACACCATGAGCCTGCCGCCCCTGATCGAAATCGGGGGCATTATACTGCACAGGGATGGGGGCTCAATGTATCAAACACGGCACATAGCAGTAAAAAAACTTTATTTTCTACGCTAACGAATATGAAACCCCACCGGAATCCGCCCCACCATGGGGGCGGACGCCGGTGCGGCACAGTGCAACCCACGGGCAGCGGCCAGCGCCTGTGCATCCAGATCATCATAGCCGGTACTCTGTACCAGTCGGGTGGCGGCAATACCCCCGTCTGCTGCCAGAGTGACCTCCACCACGCCTTCTCCTTCTTCGTGCAGATGCCGGGCCATGGGGGGATAATGCGTCTGCGGTGGGGTGCAGGTAAGCGTGCGCGCCCCGCTCCCTTTGGCCACATGCGCCACCGATGCCGCCGCCGATTGCACAGCAGCAGAGCCCTGAGCCGCAGGAGGTGTCGCTCCCTCTGGAGAATGCGAAGTCGGACTGGCCTTGGGTGGAGGTGGCACAGCCGCCTTGTGGAGCATTGGAGAAGACGGAGCCGAAGGCCGGTGCTCATGTGCGGAAGCGGCCTTCTGCGCGGCAACAGGCGCGGGCACACTCGCAGGCGGCAAGATATCGGTCATGGGCGGTACGGGTGGTGCATCCGCTGGCGTGACTGGCGCTTCCAGCGGGGAGGCAAGCGCCTCATCTGGCAGCGTCATCTCAGGGGGCTGCGCGGCATGAGTGAGGTTAGCCGCAGGAGGCACACTGAGCGGTTCTGCTTGCTCAGGAGATGGAGCGGGAACAGATTGCGGTTCCTGCGGCGGGGTCACAGAAGCGGGGTTCGCGGTGCTGGCGGGCCTGCTGGCCGGAGATTCAAACACCATCTCCACAGCTTTCTGCCCCGGTGCTTCAGGCGGATGTCTGGGGTGCAATGTCACCAGCAGGCAGGCTGTAATCACCCCGTGCCCCGCCACTGCCGCCAGAAGAGCCAGACTCCACACCCGGCTGGTCCGGCTCTGGCGAGCAGAGAACACGGCCCCCTCCGGCGGTGCCAGAGGAGGACAGATTTCCGGCGCACGCACGTCTGGCGTTAATGCACCGTCATCCTGCCCCAGTCTGCCGTGCGGTTTCACCCGTCCGCGTTCCTTTGTCCTTTGGTCCTGAACCGCCCATACCCACAACGCAAGGCAGATACACCCAAGCGCCCAAACGGCTGCGACTCCTTGCCACTCATGCCGCCTTACACGCGTGCCTGCCTGTTTTCCGCCCGTTTTCTGCGTGGTCTGTGTGGGCTTTTTCCGTAGTTTTATACCTCTGGCCGTTGCCTTCAATCAGAAAGATTACTTTCGCGGCAGTCACACGTTTGACACAAAGCCCCCAATAGACAAATAAAGCAAAGCCCCACCCCATTTTTGGGCCATCCTACCATGGCCCGCACAGACAGGAGTTCAGGCTGCTCTGATGGCTCGCCCCTCCCACTCTTTGCATACACTGCTGAAATGGCCGCTGGTGGTGGTGACACTGGTGGGCTTTCTCGGCCTGCTTGCCCTTCAGAGCTTTGCGCAACCGGATGAACTGCCCCGCACCACCATAGTCCGCCTTCTGGGCATGGATATTGCCGCTTCCCTCTCCGTCCCCGATGACGTTTTGGATGCAACGCCCGCTGGTGCAGTGTTCTCTGGCTCTACATCGTCTCACACAAGGCAGAAGGGTTCGGGCCTTACCTCACCAGAAAGTGCGGTAGGTCGTGCCCACCACATGGCTGCGGCCATGGCGGGTAAATCCACCCAGTCGCATTCCGGCCATCACCATAGGGCGGATGGGTGTCCACTCTGTCCGCTGCTCTCGCTACCAGCGGCGCTTCCCATGGCCGTAATGCTGGTGCCCCCACCCGTTCTGCGGTGGATGCGGCGTGGCAGTCATGCCTCCACCCCACGCGCACCGCCGAGCGTTTTGCTTGGTCTGCCCCCCTCATGTGGGCCTCCTGCCTGAACCAAAGCCTCTTCACGCCTTTCCGGCCCCATAACCGGAAAAGAGTTCTGTACGCTTTGTTTTCAGGATTGTTCTCATGATTACACTTATCAACCCACGCCGCGTGCCGACGTGGGCGTGGGTTATTGCCGCGGTGTACGCGGCCCCCACCATATCCGCCGCGCAGGCGCAAACAACGGCTGCACAGGGTAGTGCCAGACAAAGCAACACGGCCTCTGGCAGTTCCGTTGTCACCTTGCCCCGGCTGGATATCTCAACGGATGAGGAAGAAGAAACCTCCCTCTCCGATGCCCCGCTGACCGCGTCCTCGCCCGATGCTAGCTCACAGCGCATGTCCCGGCTTTCCAGCCCGGATGTGTCCTCGCTGTTCCGTAACCAGCCGGGGTTCAGTTCCTACGGCGGCGGGCGGCTGGCCAATCTGCCCGTGCTGAACGGCATGGCGGATGATCGCGTCGCCACTATTGTGGATGGCGTGCGCATCTCTCCCGCCTGCCCCAACCACATGAATCCCGCCCTCTCCTACATTGATCCGGACAGCGTGCAGACTGCCACCAGCATTGCGGGCCTGACCCCTGTCAGCAGCGGGGGCGACAGTCTGGGCGGCACCATTGATGTGGAACGGGCAGACCCGCGCTTTGCCCGCAAGGGAAAAATTCTTGTGACAGGCCGGGTGCGCGGTACCTACCGCAGCAATGGCGGGGCCTACGGGGCTTCCGGTTCCGTCACGGTTGCCAATCATCTGCTCAGCATCCGCTATACGGGTTCTTATGATCAGTCTGGCAATTATCGGGGGGGTGCGGGCATGGGCACCGTGCACTCCACCAATTACCTGACCTATAATCACGCCGTAACGGTGGGCCTGCACAAGGGCAACCATCTGGTGGCCATTACCGTGGGGCAGCAGGATACCCCGCGTGAGGGCTTTGCCAACCAGTATATGGACATGACCAACAACCGCTCCACCTTTGTAAACGGCAAATATACCGGATCATTTGACTGGGGCACGTTTGAAGCCCGTGGCTACTGGCAGCGCATTACCCACGCCATGGACATGCTGGCGGACAAGGGCGGCCATTCCGCCACCACCGGCATGCCCATGAACAATGACTCCCGTCTGGCGGGTTATTCGCTCAAGGCCACCATACCGCTGGGGCGTTTCCACACGCTCAAACTGGGCAGCGGGTTTGACCATGTGGGGTTGAATGACTGGTGGCCCCCGCTGCAAGGTAGCATGATGATGGGGCCAGATACCTACCACAACATCAATAACGGCCACCGCGATCGGCTGGGCCATTACGCCGAGTGGGAAGCCCACTGGACGCCCCGCGTTTCCACCTTGCTGGGGTTCCGCAATGATCTGATCATGATGAACACGGGAAACGTAGCTCCCTATTCATGGACCGGCATGATGAACATGACGGATGCCATGGCGGCCCGCGCCTTCAACGCCCGCAACCGGGAGCGGACGGATGTGAACTTTGATGTCACCGCCATGGCCCGCTGGAAGGTAACAGACAGCTTTACGCTGGAAGGCGGCTACGCCCGTAAATCCCGCGCGCCCAACCTGTATGAACGCTATGCGTGGGGCCGTGGCACCATGTCTTCCAGCATGATCGGCTGGTTTGGCGATGGTAACGGCTATGTGGGCAACGTGGATCTGAAGTCAGAAATCGCTAACACGGCCAGCGTGACGCTGGACTGGCATGACCCCACTGCCGCCAACAGATGGGGCCTGACGGTGCAGCCCTATTACAGCTACGTGCGCAATTACATCAACGTGGTGCAGTTGAGCACCTTCTCCAACGGGCACCATCTGCTGCAATTTGCCAATCACAACGCTCAGACCTACGGCATTAACGCCTCTGGCCATTACACGTTGTGGGACACGGCGCAATATGGCAAGGGTGAAGTCACCGGTGTGCTCAACTGGGTGCGTGGGCAGGATGAGGTCACGCATTCCGGCCTGTACCACATGATGCCGCTTAACGGTACGGTGGCGGTGCATGAAACGGTGGGACACTGGACAGGCCGGGTGGAGATGAACTTTGTCAAACCCAAGGACACGGTGGACTGGCTACGTGGCGAACCCCGCACTGCAGGCTACGCCCTGCTGAACCTTGGCGGCAGCTACACGTGGAAGATGCTAACGCTGGATGCCGGAATTGATAACGTGCTCAACCAGCCCTACTATCTGCCGCTGGGTGGTCTCTCTCTGGGCGATACACGCTATATTGGCACCACTCGTGCTCTGCCGGGCATGGGTCGCTCCTTCAATATAAGCCTTTCCGCCACGTTTTAAGACCATACATTCTCTGCCTGCGCAGAAAGAGAGCCTACAGGCAGAGAGTGAAAGTGCCTTTATGGCGGTTACGCACCTCCCCGGTTCCAGTTCAACTTAAGACCTGATATTATGAGGACGCTGGCACCGGTGTGGTCTGTGCAATCAGATGGAGGGTTCGAAGAACTCTTATTTTGGTAAGGTTGGCTGGTATTTTTCGAGTTTTGGCATACTGATTGATGATTTCTGCGATGGCATCTGATCTGCGTTTTGAGCAAGGAGAAGGCTTCCTGCTCTGGACTGCTATGCTGTGGCACTGACCCGTTCCAGAAAGAGGAAACGTCGCATATTGTAGATGATATTGGTCAGCCCGATCCTCATGGTGGCCCGTATGATACCGACAGTTCGGATGAATAGTCCGGTCTGTGATTTCTGATCTGCAAAGACATGCTCAACGCGTGATCAGATCACGGACTTGCCTGCATCGGATCGCTGAATATGACGGAGTCATGGGTTGGGGCGCGGCTTCTTCCTGGGAACCTTCGAGACGAAACCCTCTTTATCTATGAAGTCTTCATTGGCTTTTGAATGATACGATTTATAACCAAAGAATGGGATGGCCAGATATGTTGCGGGTATACTCCTGTCAGAAAAATTCTGCCCAAAAATATTTGCGCAAATCATGTATTATAATAACATAAAAAATATTTGTAATTTAAGATGCCTTTTTGTAACAAAAACACGTTAGATAATGTGCACATATGGAAACAAGTAAGGGTCTTACGTCATGTCATTACGAGTCAGATTTGATCCTGAGTATGTTGGAGAACAAATCGGACAATTATGTTTTGAAGAAAATCGTAATGTACAAGAATTAGATTTATACTTAGCTGGCGCAGCTTATGCTGTATGTTTGTCTTTAGGAAAAGAAAAGCCTTGGAAACAAAAAGATTTTGTTAATATTGGTTTATCTATTGTTCGTTCCGGAACTAAAAGATTTCTTGATCTTACAGAAAAAAACATATTGGTAAACTCGGTTCCACAAGAAAATGATATGAAGTATATGAAAAATTATGTGGGAAAATAAAAAGTTTATTTTCTGTATTTTGATTGTTTCGAATTTTTCTGACTCCGATGCTTTTGCCAAAACTGTTAAAGATATCGTTGTAGGGAAAGTTATTATCCACCCTTTTGCACAAGATCAACTCGAGGTGGGTAGTAATATACATGGCAATCAGCACTCTTCTCCATCTGCTAGTGGCCCTCATATCCGTAACGGGGTAAGAATTAATATAGCTAATCAGGTCAAGATCGGTGCCATTTGGGACTTTGGGGCGGCTCCCGGTGGACAAATGCGTCTATTCGAAGGTGCTGCCAGCTATACTGGTTTGAAACATTTTCAATTTTCTGTCGGAGTGTTCAATCCGAGTTTTGGACTGTCATCAATGCAGTCCAGAGGTGATAGCATTTTTCCTGAACGGGCAAGCGTTGCAACAATTACCCGTGGACTTGCCGCCGGTGCAAATCGTCAGGCAGTGCAAGCGTTATTTTACGGAAATTACTATCATTTAGCCATTTCTGGAACGGCTGGGACAGCTGGCCCGGGAAAAGACGGTAATCAAAGAGCAATTGTTTTTAGATCTGTGATTCTACCGATACATACCCAAGAATTCCTTATGCATGTAGGTATATCAGGTGAGTGGGTTTTTCGACCGTCTCATAAAAATTCTATGGAAGAAGGTGTATCATTTTCAGATACACCTGAAAACGACGATGGATTAAATGATAAATATATAAAGACAGGTAATATTCCAGCAAAGAGCTCTGGTGCTTTTGGTTTAGAGGGAGCTGTTGCATGGAAGAAACTATTAATAAGTAGCGAATACTATAATTTAATTGTTAATGAAAATAAAAACTCTAGAATAAACCGTCAAAATTTTTATGGATGGTATATTACTGCGGCATATACATTGGTTGGAAAGCCGCGAGCATGGAAACCCACATCTGCAAGTTTTGCTTCTCCATCATGTGATCAGAAAGTCTCTACCCTCTGCCATGCCATGGGAGTCATAGAACTGGCGACAAGGTTTTCTCAAATGGATTTAGAAAATAGTGATGTATCTGGGGGCAAGCAAAATATATGGAGCGTAAATATAAATTGGTATCCCTTGGATATCATACGAATTTCTTTGGATTATTCACACACAAAATATTACGAAAAAGAAAATTATCATAATTTTGATAGTATTTTATCAATGTTCCAAGTGTATTTTTAATTAAACTTAAGTATTTGTTGTGTAAATGGTTATAGGGGGCAGGTAGTGAAGCTGGAGGGTTCGAAAAACTCTCTGGTTTTAGGTCTCTCTCTGTGATTCCCTCTTTTGTGTGATGATTGGGGGGATGGCTCATGAAACAGTCTGGTTTTTTTGATGTTGAAGAGCGGCTTGCTCGGTTGAGTGGGCTTGGTGACCAACTTGAAGCATTTTCCCGGACTGTGGATTTTGAGGCGTTCCGCCCTGATCTGGAGCAGGCTCTGGCCTATTCAGACAGGAGCAAAGGCGGCCGTCCGCCGTTTGATCCGGTGCTGATGTTCAAAATCCTAGTCATCCAGACGTTGAACAATTTGTCTGATGAACGGACAGAGTATCTGATCAATGACCGTCTCTCTTTCATGCGCTTTCTTGGTCTGGGGCTTTCGGACCGCGTTCCGGATGCCAAAACGATCTGGTTATTTCGTGAGCGTCTGACCGAGGCAGGCGCCATCCAGCAGTTGTTCGACGCGGAAATCTCACAGAAGGGTTGTACATCGGGTTAGATTATGAAAAAGTCTGTTTTGTAGAAAAGAAATTTCCATAATCATCAAGAAAACCCGATGCAGACAGAGTGTAGCGCAGGCGCGTATGAGTTTCCAGCCTCCTGTGGACGGCGTGTTGTGGCCCGTTTTGACGGGGGGTGCATGAGTTCGGATGGGGGCGTCATTCTGGTGAAGCAGGCTGATGACATTCTGGGTCTCAGCCGCCGCTTTGCTGCCTGTTTTCGCGATAAGCGGCATCCTGCCTTTGTGGAATACCGGGTTGAAGACCTTGTCCGTCAGCGGATCATGGGCCTGGCACTGGGCTATGAAGATCTCAATGATCACGATGCCCTGCGGCATGACCTGATCTTTGGTCTGGCCTCGGGCCGTCTGTCAGGAGGCCGGGCAAACTGCGCAGCATTGGCTGGCAAATCTACACTGAACCGGTTGGAGCGCAGTGGGCACAAGGCAGATCGTTACTGTCGGATCATTGCTGATCATGAGGCCCTGGCGACCCTGTTCGTCACGCTCTTTCTGGACCAGCATGAGCGCGCACCCGCCCGCATCGTTCTGGATGTGGATGCCACCGATGACCGTATCCATGGCCATCAGGAAGGCCGTGCCTTTCATGGGTATTACGGCCATAACTGCTATCTGCCGCTATACATCTTTTGCGGGGATCATCTCCTCAGCGCTACCCTGCGCACGGCAGACAGGGACCCGGGGAAGGAAGCACTGGCAGACATCCGCCGGATCGTGGAGCAGATCAGGAGCCGTTGGCCCCGGGTGCGTATCCTGGTGCGTGGGGACAGCGGTTTCGCCCGGGACAGTCTGATGACATGGTGCGAAGACAACCACGTTGACTTCCTGTTCGGGCTTGCAGGCAACACCCGCCTGTATGACCGGATTGCCTCTTTGTCCGCTGAGGTTCGTGACGAAGCCGCCACGACAGGCAGAGCTGCGCGCGGTTTCGCCTCCTTTGACTGGATCACAAAGGACAGCTGGACGCGCCGCAGGCGGGTCGTGGCCAAGGCCGAATGGCGCCACGGCAACCGCTATCATCGCTTCATTGTCACCACGCTACCGCAGGGAATGTCCGACCCCCGCCATCTCTACGAACAGATTTACTGCGCACGCGGGGATATGGAAAACCGCATCAAGGAATGCCAGATGGATCTGTTCTCAGACAGGACCTCGTCCCACACCATCCGGGCCAACCAGCTCCGGCTGTGGTTCTCGGCCGCAGCCTATGTCCTGCTGATCGCTCTGCAAAGACTGGCCCTTGGCCAGACCAGCCTGGAGACGGCGACCTGTGGCACCATACGCGCACGACTGCTCAAAATCGCGACACGTGTAACGCTCAGCGTCCGTCGGATTGTCCTGTCCATGCCGGACATGTTCCCCTGTCAGCATGAATTCGCCCTCGCTCATGCACGATTGCGAAGGCTCCGGCAGGCCATCTGAAGAAACAGACAGTGCACAGACCACATAGCTTCCACCAACACTGCCTTCTCAGGCCGTGACACCCTCACTGCGTTCAGAACCCGCCGCCAGAAGCACAATATCGTCAATATTCCAGATCGGGCTCCTGTGGGATGACTGAATTCTACAAAATAACCCGAAATTGCCTCAAGTGTGAGAAATCAGCGTAGAGTGTGGAATAATAATTTCTGCGTCTATGGAGCGCGCAAGGTCTGGCATCAGCTCAGACGTGAAGGCGTGGATGTCGCCCGCTGCACGGTAGAGCGGCTGATGCGCCGGATGGGGCTGAAAGGCGTCATTCGTGGCAAGGGGGTCAGAACCACACGGCCTGATCCGCAACGTCCGTGTCCGCAGGATCTGGTGCAGCGCCAGTTTCATGCTCCTGCCCCCAACAGACTGTGGGTTTCGGATTTCACGTATGTTTCCACTTGGCAGGGCTTTGTTTATGTGGCCTTCATCATTGACGTCTTTGCACGGGTTATTGTGGGTTGGCGTGTCTCCTCAACGGCTCATACCGACTTCGTACTGGATGCCCTTGAGCAGGCTCTGTGCCAGAGGCAGCCTGAGGGAAAAGTGACCCACCATTCCGACCGCGGCTGTCAATATGTGTCCATTCGTTACACGCAAAGACTGGCTGAAGCGGGGCTCGTTGCTTCTGTCGGCAGTGTTGGGGATTCCTATGATAACGCCTTGGCAGAGACCATTAACGGACTTTACAAAACCGAACTCATCTATCGGCAGGGGCCATGGAAAAACAGGGAAGCTGTTGAACTGGCAACACTTAAATGGGTCGACTGGTTCAATAATCGGCGGCTCCTGTCCTCCATTGGAAACATCCCGCCAGCAGAAGCTGAGGCACGCTTTTATGCACAACAGAAATCACATGCATTAGCCGCTTAAATCAGATAAAAAACGTCTCCACAAAACCCGGGGCAATTCAGGCGTCCTGCGGTGTGGGGCGGCAGTATACGGGATCTGCCGGCAAGATCACGAACTGCCAGATTGGTGTGTTTGGCGCTTATGTTTCGGAACGGGGGCATGCCTTTATTGACCGCGCCCTGTATCTCCCGAAAGACTGGACATCAAAGCCTGAGCGTCTGAAGCGGGCCCACGTTCCCGATGACGTGGTGTTTGCAACCAAACCGGCGTTAGCCTCGATGATGATTGAGCGAAGTATTGAGGCCGGTGTGCCGTTCCGCTGGGTTGCAGCAGACAGCGTGTATGGCGTGGGCGACGTAGAACGCACGCTTCGCCGGGCAGGAATTGGATATGTGCTTGGGGTCAAGGGCAATCACTGGTTCGGATCATGGGCAACGGAACCGCTGATTGCCGGAGAGGCGAAAGATATTGCAGCAGGACTGCCAGACCAGGCCTGGCGTCGTCTGTCAGCGGGGCACGGCACAAAAGGTGAGCGACTTTATGACTGGGCGTATCTTCCGCTTGCTGATCTGGATGCTGAAGAATTTGACTGCCCTATAGCCGGACCATGGACACGTGGCCTGTTGATCCGCCGAAACATCGCTGACGGGGACCTTGCCTATTTTACGACCTGGAGCCCGAAAGGGACAACCACGCAGGAACTGGTGAACGTTGAAGGGACGCGCTGGAGGATCGAAGAAGGGTTCGAGACGGCCAAAAACGAATTTGGTCTTGATCATAACGAGACCCGCTCCTGGCATGGTTGGCATCGGCATGTCTCTCTGGTCATGCTGGCCTATGCCGTCATGGCCAGTGTCCGTTACCAGGCAAACTCACTGAAACCGAAAAAAACACAACTCAGAACACGACAGTCCTTGTCCGCTGGTCCATTCAGGAGATCAGGCGCCTCGTCGTAAAACTTGCACAACGCAGACTACCCGTCTCTCACATCCTCAGATGGTCCGTCTTTCGACGAACGCATCAGGCCAGTGCTATCCGCGCTCACTCACGACACAAAATGCAACTGTAGTGCTAATTCTTAAGCAACCAGTTCCGCAAAGCCATCCATTTTCTCTTGAAGTGATTAGGGCGTGCTTAGTAATGTCGCCACGCCTAGGATAAATAATATCATTTTGCGCAAGTCTAAAATTTGAAAGACGATTGGCATTTTCTTCTGAAATATAAGAAATTTTTCCAGTCGAAATTTTACCATCAATGATATCTTGAGGCATAATGCAGGGTACGCCTGATGTTACATAATCAGAGGCGTGTAATTGTGTACCATAAAGGACCAGTTTGGATGCTTCCATCAGCATCACATAAGTAGGATATAGGACAGGTCGTCCATTTTTCATGATACGTTAAGTTGCTCATTGTAAAATTCTTCTAAAATCTTTTCTGTTGTTTACGAAATACCAAGCTTGTTTTCATAATAATATCTTGGAACATTTTATCCGCCAGAGCCCAATCCAATACATCAACTTTCCACGGCAATTCTGACTCCGAGAAAGCTTCCTCCAGTCGTGCTCGCGTTTCCAAAAGCAAAGGTTCATCACCCATAATCGCTAGATCAAGATCAGAAAAAAGCTTGGCCTTGCCTGTGACACGCGAACCAAAAGCTCGCACTTCACGGTCGGGCACAATCTCATTCAGTATCCGCAGCACAATAGCCCGCTCTTCGGGCGTGATCTCGATCAGTCCTGTCACGTTGTGCGCTCTTTCAGCGTGACCAGTAGAAACTCCGCTTCTACGATAAAGTCTGGAATGGTGGCCACAACCTGTTTGGCTGTGGCCTCGTTGTAAGTATGGCTCGTCAGGTTACGCATTTTGCGGAACACGCTCCACTGGGGCCATGCGCTTTTGAGCAGTCCAGCCTCATTGGCGGAGCGGATCATGTCCGGAAAGCCCATGCGGTCATATTCGTCGGGGGAGGCTGAATTGGTTTCCAGAAAGCGCTTCAGGGTCTTGTGGCTGAGTTCATAGGTAAACTCGAAGCGCTGGATCAGGCCGTCCCGTAATTGCTCATCGTCTGGGTGGGCAAGGTGGCGGGTCCAGCCTTCCTTCAGGCGGTTCAAAGCGCGTTCCAGTGGAGTGAGATAGAGCATCACACGCTTTCCTTCTGCACGATCAGCTTCAGGGAGGCGGTAATTTTCGCGTTCAGGGCGTCACCCTGCGCAAACTGTTCTTTCAGGGTCTTTTCAAGGGCTGCGAAGCGTTCAGTGAATGGCACACTGTCTTCCTCGGCTTCCTCTGCCCCCACGTAGCGGCCCGGTGTCAGCACAAAGCCGTGCTGCTCGACCTCGTCCAGTGTGGCGGATTTGCAGAAACCCGGAATGTCCTCGTATTTCCCTGCATTCTTTTCCCCACGCCATGCATGGTAGGTGTCGGCAATGCGCGCTACGTCTTCATCCGTCAGTTCCCGGCGGGTACGGTCAACGAGCTTGCCCAGCTTGCGGGCATCAATGAACAGGATTTCTCCGCGTCGGTCCCGCCAGCCTTTCGGGTTCTTGGTGCGGGTCAGGAACCACAGACAGGCCGGAATCTGGGTGGAATAGAAAAGCTGTCCTGGTAGGGCCACCATGCAGTCCACCACGTCTGCTTCCACCATCCGGCGGCGGATTTCGCCCTCGCTATTCTGGTTGGAGGACATGGAGCCATTGGCCAGCACCACGCCAGCGGTGCCATCGGGAGCCAGATGCCATAGAATATGCTGAAGCCACGCATAGTTGGCATTGCCCGCTGGCGGCTTGCCATACTGCCAGCGCGGATCTTCCTCCAGCGAGGCATTCCACCAGTCCGACACGTTAAAGGGCGGGTTGGCCAGAATATAGTCAAAGCGCAGGTCTTTCAGCTCGTCGCGTAGAAAGCTGCCCTCATTGTTCCAGCGAATGTCCGCGCCAATACCCCGCACGGCAAGGTTCATACGGGCCAGACGCCAAGTGGTGTGGTTGCTCTCCTGCCCATAAATGGCAATATCACCCAGCTTGCCACCATGGGTTTCCACAAAGCGTTCGGACTGCACGAACATGCCGCCAGACCCACAGCAGGGGTCATAGACCCGGCCCTTATAGGGTTCGAGCATGGAAACCAGCGTGCGCACCACGCTGGACGGCGTGTAGAACTCACCCCCACGCTTCCCTTCGGCTCCGGCAAACCCGCCAAGGAAGTATTCATACACCCGGCCCAGCACGTCCCGCGCCTTGTCGTCCGTATCGCCCATGCCGATATCGGAGATCAGGTCGATCAGCTCACCCAGCATGACGGTATCAAGGGCCGGGCGCCCGTAATCCTTGGGTAGCACGCCTTTGAGCTGTTCCGGGTTGGCTTTCTCGATGGCCAGCATGGCCTCATCAATCATCTTGCCAATATTGGCCGAACGGGCATTGTCCTTGAGATGAGACCATCGAGCCGTCTCCGGCACCCAGAAGATATTCTCGGCCAGATATTCGTCAGGATCTTCCGCTGCTTCCGGGTCTTCCAGCATCAGTTCAGCATGTCGGGCTTCAAACGCAGTGGAGATGTAGCGCAGGAAGATCAGGCCAAGGGCCACATGTTTGTAGTCTGAAGGCTCAAGGTTCTTGCGCAGCTTGTCCGCCGCCAGAAACATCTGCTGTTCAAAGCCCAGTGTCGCGGTCGCTGCCTTGGCCTTGCGTGCTTTGGTAGTTTTCTTAGGAGCAGAGGCAGCATCAGGGTTTTTACGTGGACGACCGCGTGACATGAAACTAAAGCCTTAATATGACAATAAATTAGAGCCGCATTTTGGCCTATTCTAGCCGTCTGGTCGAGTAGGAAGGGCGGGATTGTGGGTTTCCGTTACAAGGTAACCGCCGAAGTCCACGCACTGATCGTATTGATAGAAAACTTATCGGCGAATATGGAAAAGATCCTGCAAATGCTCTCAAATTCCACTTATGGCACGTAGATATGGGCTCCCGGAGAAAGAGAGGTTTGTCGAAGTTCCTTAATTAGGTGACAGGCCACCCGTTTCACGCAGGCCTATCAGGCCTATATCGTGACAAAGATCCGTTCGATGTCAGCAATGGGGGGGAGGGCGGAAGGTCTGGTCTGAGCGGAAAAATTGAGGAAGCCGACGGTTGTGATCTCTGTTTTCTCACATAAAATAGCTTGACTTACGACAACATATCCACAAAAAAGGATATATGGATACAGAATCCGCCCTCGCTGCTCTGAGCGCCCTGTCGCAGTCCACGCGACTGGAGATCTTCCGCCTGCTGGTGCGCCACGAACCGGACGGACTACCCGCCGGAGACGTCGCGCGGCATCTCGATGTCCCGCAAAACACGATCTCGGCCCATCTCGCCACCCTGACCCGCGCCGGGCTGCTGACCTCGCAACGCCATAGCCGGCTGATCGTCTATCGCGCCTGTCTTCCGCGCCTGCGCGACCTGATGCTCTTCCTCGTCACGGACTGCTGCGCGGGCAGTCCCGAACTCTGCGCGCCCCTGGTCGCGAGCCTGTCCTCCTGCTGTCCGTCCCCGGAATCCTGCTCATGACCATCATGATCTACCACAACCCGGCCTGCGGCACGTCGCGCAACGTGCTGGCACTGATCCGCAATGCCGGGATCGAGCCCACGACCATCGAATATCTGAAAACGCCTCCCGGTCGTGCGGAACTGGTCGATCTGATCGCCCGTATGGGCGTTCCGGTGCGCTCGGTCCTGCGGGAAAAGGGCACGCCCTTTCACGAACTCGGCCTCGATAATCCGGCCCTGAGCGATGATGCGCTGATCGACGCCATGATGGCGCATCCGATCCTGATTAACCGGCCGATCGTCGTCACCCCCCTCGGTGCGGCACTCTGCCGTCCGTCCGAGACGGTTCTGGACATCCTGCCTAACCCGCAGAGAGGCGCTTTCGTCAAAGAGGACGGGGAGAAGATCGTCGATGAATCCGGCAAGCGGATCATCTGATGCTGGCGCTTCTGATTTTCGTTGCCACGCTGGTTTTTGTCATCTGGCAGCCTCGGGGGCTGGGTATCGGCTGGAGCGCAATGGCAGGTGCCGCCGTGGCCCTGGCGGCTGGTGTGATCCACTGGCACGACATTCCTGTCGTCTGGCACATCGTCTGGGACGCAACCTTTACCTTCATCGCGCTGATCGTCATCTCGCTGTTGCTGGATGAGGCCGGGTTCTTCCATTGGGCCGCCCTGCACGTCGTGCGCTGGGGCAAAGGGCGAGGCCGGACGCTATTCCCGCTGATCGTGGTGCTGGGAGCGGCCATTGCAGCGGTTTTCGCCAATGACGGCGCGGCCCTGCTGCTGACGCCCATTGTCATCGCTATCCTGACGCAACTGCGCCTGAGCCATGGCGCGGCGCTGGCCTTTATTATCGCCACTGGGTTCGTCGCGGATACCACCAGCCTGCCGCTTGTCATTTCCAACCTGGTGAACATCGTCAGCGCCAATTTCTTTGGCATTGCGTTTGATCGCTATGCCGCGATCATGGTCCCCGTCGATCTGGTGGCGCTGGGCGCGACGCTGGCTGTGCTTTGGCTGTGGTACCGGCGGCAGGTGCCTGCGACCTATCCCGTCGCCGAACTGCCAGCACCCGCTGCGGCAATTCGTGACCACCATGTATTTCGGGCGGCATTTCCGCTGCTGGTCCTCGTTCTGGCGGCCTATTTCCTGACAGCGCCGTTTCATATCCCGGTCTGTGTCGTGGCCTGCCTGGCCGCCGGAATCCTGTTGCTCGTCGCCGGATATGGTCGGGTCATCCCTGTTCGTAAGGTGCTGCGGGGCGCCCCGTGGCAGATCGTGATCTTCTCGCTGGGCATGTATCTGGTGGTGTATGGCCTGCGCAATGCCGGGCTGACCGACTATCTTGCGACCGCACTGGTCTGGCTCGGTCATCAAGGGACGTTCACGGCCACCATCGGCACCGGCTTTCTGGCGGCTGTTCTGTCGTCCATCATGAACAATATGCCGAGTGTGCTGGTCGGGGCGCTGGCGATCCAGCAGGCTCACGACATCACGCCGCTGACACGCGACCTGATGATCTATGCCAACGTCATCGGCTGCGACCTCGGACCAAAATTCACGCCGATTGGTAGTCTCGCAACACTGCTGTGGCTGCATGTGCTGGCATCCAGGAACCATCGGGTCACATGGGGGCAGTATATGAAAGTTGGACTGGCGATCACCCCGCCCGTCCTGCTGGTCACACTCGCGGCGCTGTCCTTGTGGTTGCCCTGGATCAGCCACTCGTAATGCACGAATGGACCAATATCACAATGACCGAACCTGACTTGCCGGCCCTCCACCCCGAATATCTTGAACGGGTCGATCTCGCGCGGCTGGAACCGCAACCGCGTGTGGACCATCCGCCGCGTATCCTTCTGCTCTTCGGCTCTTTACGCCCCCGATCTTTCAGCCGGTTGCTGGTGCTTGAGGCAGAACGCATCCTGAAGGTGCTGGGGGCCGAGACACGGGTGTTCGACCCGACCGGCCTGCCGGTAGCGGATTCCGTGCCCGCAACCCACCCGAAAGTGCAGGAACTGCGGGATCTCTCGATCTGGTCGGAAGGCCAGGTCTGGTGCAGCCCCGAACGGCACGGCAACATTACCGCCGTGTTCAAGAACCAGATCGACTGGCTGCCGCTCTCCGAAGGGGCGGTCCGCCCGACACAGGGCCGCACGCTGGCGGTGATGCAGGTCTCAGGCGGATCGCAAAGCTTCAATTCCGTCAATGCCCTGCGGGTTCTGGGCCGGTGGATGCGGATGTTCACCATCCCCAACCAGTCCAGCGTGCCAATGGCCTATACGCAGTTCGGTGACGATGACCGCATGAAGCCGTCCCCCCTCTATGACCGGATGGTAGATGTCATGGAGGAACTGATGAAGTTCACATGGCTTTTACGCGACCGGGCCGACTACCTCGTGGACCGCTATAGCGAACGGAAGGCGGAATTCCGCCTCCCGGAAAGCCTGTGAGCCGGGCAATGGCGGAACAGTTCGATGTCGTGATCGTGGGCGGCGGTCAGGCAGCGCTCGCCGCCTCGTATTTCCTGCGCCGGACCGGGCTGACCTACGTCATTCTGGACAACGGGACGCAGGCGGGTGGTGCATGGGTGCATGGCTGGGATTCCCTGCATCTGTTTTCACCCGCGTCCTACAGTTCGCTGCCCGGCTGGCCGATGCCCGACACGCCCGATGGCAGCTACCCGACCCGCGACGAGGTGCTTGACTATCTGCACCGCTACGAGGCGCGCTATGCGCCGCCGATCCACCGCCCCGTAATGGTCGGACGTGTGGAACGCACTGACCAGAAATTCCTGAATGTCAGAACCAGCGTGGGTGATTTCGTAAGCCGCGCGGTCATCGGCGCAACCGGCACATGGTCTGCGCCCTTCATCCCCGATTATCCGGGTCGCGAATTGTTTGTCAGAACGCAAATCCACTCCTCCCATTACTGCAACGCACTACCATTTGCCGGTCAGCGTCTGCTCGTGGTGGGTGGGGGCAACTCCGGTGCGCAGATTATGGCGGAGCTGTCCCTTGTCGCCCAGGCAACATGGGTCACGCAGCACGATCCTGTCTTCTTACCTGACGATGTGGACGGACGGGTGCTGTTCGAGCGGGCGACCGCTCGCGTTCTCGGCGGCCCGTCGGCCATGCCCACCGGCGGTTTTGGCGACATCGTCATGGTGCCGCCCGTGCGAGCCGCCCGGGAGCGGGGCGTGCTCCACGCGGTGCGCCAGTTTGTACGCATGACGGCGACGGGCGTCGTCTGGCCCGACGGGCGAGAAGAAGCCATTGACGCGATCATCTGGTGTACGGGCTTCAGGCCCGCGCTCTCTATGTTTGCGCCGCTCGACGTGATCGAGCCGGACGGGCTGATCCGCGTTAACGGGCAGCAGGCCGTCAGGGAGCCACGTCTCTGGCTGCTGGGTTATGGCTCCTGGTGCGGCCCCGCATCCGCAACCCTCCTAGGGGCGGGCCGCGTTGCGCGATCCATGGTCCGGCAACTGGCGGCCTGGCTTGCGTCACCGGCACAGGGTGTCCGCTTACCAAAACCTTGAGCGACTCTCTTTACGACCGACATGAGGGCGACAGCGGAATGTCTGGGTCTGTCGGCATCGTTGCGGGCGTTTCCGTGCGGCAAGGGAATTTATTACTACCTTGTGGTTCCCGAAAAACCCCTTTCTTTTCCGTGCGCCCGCCTACTTGCGACAAATGGTAGAAACGTACGTAGATTTTACGTCAGAAAACTCCTGATTTTTGGTATATAACTAAGTTGCTGGACTGCTGTCTGGGTAAGCAAATATTATTAGCTTCAACCTTCTAATTCATGCGTCCTTGACATATAAGCCATTGACACATAGCTTACTGAAAATGTCAAAGTTGCAGACCGTTGTTGAACTGCCTGAATTCATAAAACGGGCAAAAGCCCTGATGTCAGACGACGATCGTATGGCTCTGATTAACACGCTCGCGGCTATGCCAGACTCTGGAGTGTCACTAGGGGGCGGCCTGCGAAAGATTCGTTTTGCACGCGAAGGTAGCGGAAAAAGGGGAGGGTATAGAACTCTTTATGTCTTTGGTGGGAGACATATGCCTTTGTTTCTACTGACTGTCTTTGCCAAGAACGAAAAAGATAATCTTTCCCGATCCGAACAGGCTGCTCTGGTAGACTTGAGTAAGACACTAATTGCGAAATATGGAGAACCATCATGAGCACTTATGATAGCATTCTGCAGGGGTTAAATGAGGCTCTCGCATATTCTGAAGCACAGGTACAAAACAGCGTTACCCATAAGGTACGTGTGCTGTCTGTGAATGTTGCGGCCATCAGAACCCGAACGGGACTGTCCCAGGCACAGTTTGCCAAGAGCATCGGTGTCGCCAAGGGAACCCTTCTGAACTGGGAACATGGTCGTCGTCAGCCAACCGGGCCAGCTCAGGTCTTGTTGGCAATGTTGGATAAACGTCCATCGTTGGTTAGCGAGCTGCTCCCTGCCGCTCGTTGACAAAGTGGTATACTTGCCGCTGATTAAAGCAGCTGCTTTGGGGGGAGAACGGAATGTCGGTTATCGGGAAGAGAATAGACAAGCCGGACATGGCAAAAGAAGAAGATAAAAAAATATCCTCAAATAGTTCAACGGCGTGTCGTCAGTTAAGCAGGATGATGATTGAGGCGAACTGCACGGCTGCGAGGAAGGTCGATTTCAGTTTATCGTAGCGGGTTGCGATAGCGCGAAACTGCTTGAGTTTATTGAAGAACCTCTCAACAAGGTTCCGTTCGCGATAGAGAGAAAAATCGGTTTTCCGTCGTGTCGTTCTGTTGCGTTTTGGCGGGATGACCGGGGTAATCCCGCGCTGTATCAGCCGATCGATCAACCTGTCCGCGTCATACGCCTTGTCAGCAAGGAAAGCATCCGGTTCGATGTTTTCCAGAAGTGGTTCTGCCTGGGTGATATCGGCATCCTGTCCCGGTGTGATGCCGAGTTCCACTGGATTGCCCAGAGCGTCGCAGATGGCATGGATCTTTGTAGTTAGCCCGCCTCGTGATCGTCCGATGGCCTGATCCGTGCCCCTTTTTTGAGAGCTCCGGCACTATGCTGATGCGCTCGGACAATTGTGCTGTCGATCATCATGTATTCGTTGTCGTAATCAGCGGCCAGATAACGAAATATCCGTTCGATGACGCCGCTTTCACACCAGCGGCGCAGACGCCGGTGCACGTTTTTCCAGTCACCGAAACGGGCAGGAAGGTCGCGCCATGGAATACCCGCGCGATAGCGATACAGCACCGCCTCCACGAACAGACGGTTGTTCACCGCAGTGCCGCCGACATAGCCTTCTCGACCAGGAAGAAGATCCTTTATCCGCTCCCACTGGTCATCGCGTAAACTATAGCGCCGCATCTGTCTGTCTCCCCAAAAAATGGGAAAACAGTCAGCACACGCAGACACAAAGTACAACCTTCACGTGCCACTCTCAGGGCTTAACTGACGACACGCCGAAGAAGGTGAGCCAGCGCATTCGATAAAATCCCGCAGATATTGGATCTCTTCGTCAGTTTCCCGACGGCCAAGAAATATCTGTTTTGCAATACCCTTTTTACCAAGCTTGACCGGGTGAAGTTCAAACCGGGAGCGATACTCTTCCACAAGCCAACGTGGAAGAGCTGCAATACCCCGACCATGAGCCACCATCACCAGCATGATATCCGTTGTCTCGATCTGCTTCTGCTGTCGTGGGCCGAAACCCGCTGGTTGCAGAAATTGCGTATAGATATCAAGTCGCTCGGGTGGAACGGGGTACGTAATCAATGTCTCGCCAGCAAGCTGTTCCGGCACGACGAACTTCGCGCCTCGCAAAGGATGTTCGGGGCCAACAACCAGTACGAGTTCATAGTCAAAAACCGGCGTGAATATCAGACCTGGTTTATAAAGCGGGTCAGGCGTCACCAGAATATCAATCTCATTGCTGAACAGCGCCCCAATACCGCCGAATTGGAATTTCTGCCGCACGTCAACATCGACTTTCGGCCATCTCTCTAAATAGGGAGAAACCACCTTCAGGAGCCACTGATAGCAGGGATGGCACTCCATGCCGACGCGGAGTGTTCCTCGTTCGCCATTGGCGAACTGTTGCAGCCTGTTTTCCGCCAGTTCAAATTGAGGGAGCAGTCTGTTGGCAAGTGATAATAGCCACTCACCCGCTTGGGTGAGCACAAGAGACCGCCTCTCACGCCGCCAGATCTTTACTTCCAACAGGTTTTCAATCTTGCGGATGGCATGACTGAGCGCAGGCTGGGTGAGATTCAGTCTGACCGCGGCAGCGGTCAGCGAACCTTCGCGGGCAACTTCCTGAATGATCGTCAGATGACTGCGTTCAAGAACACCCATGCCTTGCCTCAATAAATGCGCAAACGACATATAATCGTACAAACATACTATTTCCATTCATTTTATAAAGTCATACCCTCAACTGCCACGGTTCTAATCCGATAGCCTCCTAAACCGAGAGTTCCTTGCGTAAGATTTCCGCACCAGCACCCAGAGCGTTGAGCTTGCCTCGCGCCACGTCACGCGGCAAAGGCGCCATCCCACAATTGGTGCAGGGATAAAGTTTGTCGGCATCGATAAACTTGAGTGCCTTGCGCAAAATATCAGCGACTTTTTCGGGCGTCTCGATGGTTTTGGTGGCCACATCAATGGCGCCAACCATCACTTTTTTTCCACTAATGAGTTCGATCAGATCCATGGGGACGCGGGAATTCTGACACTCCAGTGAAATCAGATCGATATTAGATTTTTGCAGCTTGGGAAAAATCTCTTCATATTGACGCCACTCTTCCCCAAGAGCATTTTTCCAGTCGATATTGGCTTTGATGCCATAGCCGTAGCAGATATGGACTGCGGTTTCGCATTTCAGCCCTTCAATGGCTCTTTCCAATGCGGCGATACCCCAATCATTCACCTCATCAAAGAAAACATTAAATGCCGGCTCATCGAACTGGATGATATCGACGCCAGCCGCTTCCAGCTCTCTCGCTTCCTGATTGAGGATCTTGGCAAATTCCCACGCCAGTTTTTCGCGGCTTTTGTAGTGAATGTCATAAAGCGTGTCGATCATGGTCATGGGACCAGGCAACGCCCATTTGATCGGTTTCTTCGTCAGTGTGCGTAAAAATTTCGCATCCTCAACAAAGACCGGCATCTCGCGCGTCACAGTGCCAACAACTGATGGCACACTCGCATCGTACCGGTTGCGAATTTTAACCGTCTGACGGTTTTCAAAGTCGACACCGCTGAGGTGCTCGATAAATGTCGTGACGAAATGCTGACGCGTCTGTTCGCCGTCACTGACGATATCAATCCCCGCCCGGTCCTGATCGTCCAGAGTCAGGCGCAGCGCATCCTGCTTGCCTTCAACCAGTTCCTCACCCTGCAATTTCCACGGCGACCAGAGTGCCTCGGGTTTTGCAAGCCAGGACGGCTTGGGCAGACTACCAGATGGGGTGGACGGCCTCCCTGCGGCATCAATGTGCCATGATGGAGGTTCACTGACCATCAGGAGGAGACCGCCCGTATGAAAGCTAGCATAATTGGCCTTGATATTGCCAAATCCGTTTTTCAGGCTCATGGGGCTGACGCAATTGGAAAGTGCGTTTTCAAGCGCAAGCTTGGTCGCAGTGAAGTTTCAGCATTTTTTGCAAAACTTGACCCATGTGAAGTTGTTCTGGAAGCCTGCGGGTCAGCTCATTACTGGGCACGGGTGATCAGCAGGATTGGTCATGATGTCAGACTGGTTCCTCCTGATCGGGTCAAATCATTTGTCAAAAAAGGCAAGAAAAATGACGCTGTTGATGCGGCTGCGATCTGCATGGCGGCGACTCATCCTGATACGATGTGTGTTCCGATCAAGAGCGAAGAGCAGCAAGGTGTCTTGTCACTGCATTCTGCCCGCGCTCTTCTGGTCAAACAGCAGACCATGCTGAGTAATGCGTTACGGGCTCTTGCTTCCGAGTTCGGGCTGATAGCCCCTCTGGGCACACGCCATCTGCCAGAACTGATGGCAAAAATAGAGACATCAGCCGACCTGCCTGCTGCCATGAAGCAGAGTGCCATGTTGTTATTTGAGCATTATGAAAAGGTCGCTCAGAGCATTGATGCTTTGGAAGTGCAGATCCGGGCGCGTGCAAAAAGCGATGACGATGCGCGTCGGTTGATGACCATCCCTGGGGTCGGTCCCATAACGGCTTCTCTGATTGTCGCCTCGGTCGCGGATATTGGCTCTTTCGCCTCTGCGCGCCATTTTGCCGCCTGGCTGGGGCTTGTGCCTCGTCAGCATTCTACCGGCGGTAAAACCCGTCTGGGAAGGATTACCAAAACGGGCAATCGGCAGATAAGAACGTTGCTGGTTCTTGGTGCGACGGCCATGCTTCATCGTGCCCATAAGTGGGATAGCGCTGCGGGTCAGTGGCTATGCGAACTCATGGCGCGTCGTCCAAGGCGTCTGGCAACAGTTGCACTTGCCAATAAAATGGCTCGTATCATCTGGGCGTTGTTGTCACGTAAAGAGATCTATCGTCCGGCTGGTGTCAGTGTTTCAGCAGGCTGACCTGCACCAGCAGAACGATGGACACCGGAGCTTGCTCCGGTAGATCCGGCAGTATGTACGAACCGACGTGATGGGAAGACAGTCATTCAGCAACAGTTCAGGCCATACCGTTCGACCGTCTGTGCCCCTGAGCACGTGATACCAGATTGGTGCCTGACACGTGAGCGCACACCCATGATGGCCAGCGCATAAAGTCGCATAAACAGGCCGGACATAAGAGCGCATCTGACCGGGTCTTCACGTTAAATCGGTATTCATCATCCAGCCGGTAGAATAATACGTTTTAGAAATGACATCGGGAGAACAATGTGAG
>NZ_CP030873.1:0-17910 GCF_003323795.1 Acetobacter sp. JWB
GTATAGACGGTCGCCAGAAACACTGGATCCAGCGGATCCGCATAGGCCGCATGCTGCTGTGGCCGGGCAAGCGCGGATTTCAGAAGGCCTGCGTCACGCACGCCGGAAGCGCCGCCATGCAGCCCCAACAGCCGGTCATGCAGGATCAGGACTTCCCGCTCGTCTATCCAGACGAAGGCTGTCATTGCGCCAGAACATGCAGTGTATCACGATAGCGCTGCATGATATCTTCTGCCTTCGCCATTTTGGTTTCAAAGTCGGGATCATAAGGTACGAGCCGATAGCCGCCGTCTGGTGCTTCAGTCAGATACAGGGGCGCACCGTCCTGGGTATTCAGACGTGAAATCACTTCCTTGGGCAGCACCACCCCGAGTGAGTTTCCGAATTTTCGTACTTTCAATTCGACCATGACAGCCCCCACATGTTATTACTATTGTAGTAACTTTTTTCGACTTCGGCAACAACCATGAGATTTTCTGACGTGCTCATCCCGCCACGCCTGCGGCAACGCTTCCACGCTGCGCCGGAGCACCGTCATTTCGGCACACAGATCCTCAAACGCGCGCGCTGCCGCTCATGAGACCTCTCCTTCAGTAATGAAACCGACACTGTGCGACCTCAATCCGCTGATCCTCCTCCACACGCCCCTGAACCCGGTAGACCAGACGATGTTCTCCCGTAATCCGACGAGACCACCACCCGGAAAGCTGACCTTTCAGCGGTTCCGGCTTGCCCAGCCCCTGAAACGGATGCCGCCTTACATCCTCAATCAGGGCATTGATCTTCTCAAGAACCGCATGGTCTGAGCGGAACCACGAAAGATAATCCTCCCAGCCATCTTCATGAAAAACGACTGTCACTCTGACGATTCACCCTGCGGCTCCAGAAGATCATGCTCGGTCGCGGTCCCGTGCTCAATGTCTCGGATACTCCGCAACAGCCTCTCCGCGTTGCGCGGGCTGCTCAGGAGATGCACGGTCTCCTGCCAGCCGGAGAATTCTTCTTCCGACATCAGCACGACACTGCCTTTCCCGGTCTTGCGGGTCACGACAATCGGCGCGCGGCTGTTCACGGCTTCGTCCAGATAATGCGCCAGGTTCTGGCGCAAGTCGGTATAGGAAACACAGGTCATGATCGGTCCTCCACCTTCATTGTAACGTACAGTTTTCTGTACGTCTCCTGTTTTACATCCCCATATCCATATCTCGATCTCGCGACCTTAAGTGCGACAGGACGCGTTCCCTCTGAGGGGAATACAACCCGTGATCGAGCGTTGATGGACTTGTAACGGTTTTATGAGAGGTGGGTAGAACTGTAGCGATTACTCCCGGAAAAGAGTGGCAAAAAGCCTATTATAGAGCGGGCCAAAAAGGCCGGTTTAAAACGTGTTTCCGTCATGCTCCCAGAGAACAAAGTAGAAGAAATTAGTCCAAGGAAACTCGAACGGTTCCTTTTACTTTCTCACCCAACTCTTTAGCGTCATTTTGACGTGCGACCGCTCACAAAATTGCGTCACGTTCCGTCTTTAAGGATTTGTTCATTCCTTTCTCCTGTCATTACTGACAGAAAAGCAAGGTGTCGGTAATGCCGACACCCTTTTTCCAAAGGGAGCCCTTACTAATGCCAAAGGGAGCTAGAATCATGGCCCCCTTTCTCCGTTCGCCCTTAAAAAAACAGCCAGAACCAACAAAGGGAGCGGTTATTAACCGCACCCTTTCTAAAGGGGGTCATGATTCTGGCACCCTTTCTTGCCTGCCCGCCGGAGCGTCCGCACTGAGGGTGCAATGGTGTATGAAGGGCCTTAAAAAACCTACGGCATACCCGGCGGCAAGCGTGCGGCGAACCCATCGGCAAAGCTAGGGCAAAGTAGGGTCAATGCGAGGACAGATCGATGGTCATTGCTAGGTCTAGATCAGGTCTATGTGAGGACTTTTCGGCGCATACCGGAAGAAAATTGATGGAAGAGTGCGAACGCCGCCGACGGGCCGTTGAAGAAGCTAGAGCGTCCAATTTTCGGCAAGGGTATGTTCACGATGCCTTACTTGAGGACGCGAACGCCCGCTTCATTGGGGGTCTGATCTCGCTTGAAGAGTTACGCGCTGAGATGCGTAAGGCCATCTCCTCAGTTTGACCACAAGCCGCGCCAGAAGTGTTCCATTTCTGTGGAGGTTCCGTTCCATTTCCGCTTCACTTCTGTGGGGCTTTCGTTCCACCTGATTTTGGCCCTTCATACACCATTGCACCCTCAGTGCGGTGGCTATGCCGCCATAATTAGGCAAGCGGAGAAAGGGAGTCAGAATCGTGACTCCCTTTGGAAAGACGCCACATCATACGGATCCTCTTTTCCTCACCCGAAGTCCCTCTCTTGATAAGGGCTGGATCGCTTCAGGAAGGCACGACACTCTGATTGACCTGACAGCGCATGAAGCTTCATGCTTGCATAGATCAAGAAAGAAAACGTCAGAAGGAAAGAACAGCCATGACGGATGACCTTCCAGACAGACAGGAAGAACCGGACAATCCTGATGCTGATGACCGCATGTTTCATGCCTGCTTCTCCCTGCTGGGAGAGTTCGTGGAGCAGGAACTCGGTTCGACCTCGCAGGGTTACGATAAGGAGCAGGGCCGTCTGTATCGCGGCTACCGTCTGCACAGCGCCAATGATCGGGACAAGGCCGCGATTGATCTGTGGCTCTGGTATCGAGACGATCTGCCGCGAGAGACAGCTGTGTGTGACCACGCTATCGCCACCATAACGGCAGACAACCTGATCGATCATGAACAGATTTCGGAGGATCTCAAGGATCAGAAATTGCGCGACTTGATCGACATCCGCCGACAGCTCTGGATCTGAAAGGAGAGATATCTTGAAAAAGCGTATACTGACTTTCGCCGCTCTGTCAGTCCTTCTTTTTCCAGCTTCAGGCTTTGCCCAGAGCACAGGGGACTGGCTGCCTCAGTCAGGCGTCAAATCTCCCTATGCTCCCCTGTCGATACCAACAACGCTCAAGCCCGTGCAGAACTCTCTGGCCAGTCTGTTGACCAAAGGCTACCGGATTACGACCACAGCGGATTATGGCGGCTCAGGAGCCCTCTTCACGCTGATCCGGCAGAACCAGACCTTACTCTGCGTTTTGACGGCCCCAACTCCGGGAACAGATCAGAATGTTCCAACATCACGCTGCTGGTCGCTGAATTAAAATCCACAAAAGTCTACAAACCCGGACGGATTGGAAAAATCCCAGAAACCGTGCCTTACGCAACGTTTCTGGGCCGGCCGCCTTTCGCACCATTCCGGCGTGCGGCCGCCTTTGCCTGGCTGGTGGATGATCCGCCCACACGTCCCATCTGTGCCGCCATCCAACTCCTGGAACCGTAGATACCTTGTATCAGACCTTCGACCAGAACATCGGCATCAAGACGGGGCCAGTGAAGCCCATTACCCAGCGGAGTGATCTCGATCTCGGCCAGATCATTCAGAGAAGCGCCTTGCAAATCCTGTAGCAGATCCACTGGCACGCTCATTTCAACATAGTTGGAGAGCATGACATGAAGAGCGCGGCGCGCACGGATAAACCGTGCCGAGACCGCATGAGGAACAGTTGCTCTATGAAGGGCGTCTGCTTCACGAGCGGTCTGATAGTTCACATTATTCGCCATGTATCTTCTCCCATGCTTCCGCCAGCATCTCAGCGTGGTCCTGGCAGCCGAAAATTGTGAGGATGATATCCTGAGGATCAGACAGAAGTGGCGATCTCACTCTTTTGGATATGCATGGCGGATTTCTGCCCCAGTCGCTGCCACGAAACACGAGGCGATGAAGACACGACCATGACGGATCTTTCCGACGAACGGGCTGCCAGAAGGGCCGCAAGGCGCGCAACAGCACGAAACCAACAGTCCCGACCGATCAGGTTTTTGCTCTTCTGGACGCCGATTTGACCAAGATTCAGGCGGCCATTGACGCCCATCCTACCCCTCATTCCACGGATTGATGAGGGTAACACCGCAGTTGAGAAAATCGCGTGTATTCCGGGTCGCGAGGGATGCTCCACGGGACTGCGTGATAGCCGCGATCTGAGCATCGAACTGACTGATGGGTTCTCCAGCCTGTCGGCGTCGGGAGGCGATCTCAGCATAAACACGAGCAGCCTCTCCGTCGAAAGGCAGGATACGTCCAGAGAAATCCTCTTCGAACATACCACGGGCGGCCACGATCAGCAGATCCCGTCGTCGTCCTTTCGGCAGCAGTGCCAGCCCATACAGGATCTCAGCCTGAGTAATGGCCGTGATGAAGAGAGTCATCATGGGCTGACGGGACATCCAGGTCAGCACCGCCCCATCAGGCCCGGAGCGCATCAGTTCGGAGAGGATGTTGGTGTCGAGAACGATCACATCCCGAAATCCACGTCCCTGATGGCCTCACGGGACACGGGAGGCAGGTCTACCCCGCCCAGCCTGGCAAAACGCTGGTGAATGGCCTGACCTGCATCTACCTCCTGGGACACTTCAGCGGAAAGAACCGAGCGCAGGATATCGCGCACCTCTTCTTCCATGGAACGCCCATGCTGTGCGGCGCGCAGACGAAGCCTGTGCTTGAGACTGTCATCGATATTGCGGATGGTCATGACGGCCATGGAAACCTCCATTAAGCAATGACAGCATTGTAGTCATTGACTGCGAATTTTGCAATCATTCAGGTCAGGTTGGAGTATTTGAGGGAAAAGACGAAATCACGCGCTGAAGATTACCAGTAATATTCGTGAGGCCGCCGGGTTCCGGTATACGGAAAGACCGCTTCGAGAGGATCAAGGTCGCCCTTGATGATCAGGCGGGCAACATTCCTGTCATGATGACGGCCAGGACGGATATCGTGCAGATGGCTGTACCAGTTGGGGGATTCAGAAGCTTCACGTGAGCCTCCATAGCCGCAGCGATCCGGCCGACTGGCCCAGCGATGGTCCCGGCCGTGTTTGCGGCTGTGACGATAGGTGCGAGACATGGGGCTTTCCCTCCATGACGCGCGGAGTGATTTCCGAGCGTACCTACATCGCCCGATCTCCTCTGTTCTGGTCGGAATACAGCTTTACCGCGCCTGAGCGACATCGGTCTCCAGCAGCATCCGGACATAGCGTGTGTAAGGGATGCCCTTTGCCTTCGCCCTGGCTTTCACGGCGTCCAGCAAGGACGCCGGCAGGCGCATGTTGAGGGCGGTCGCCTTGGGTTCGATCTCAAAGCGCATGGGCTTAAAACCGGACAGGTCATACCGGGTCAGATCGGCGGTCGCGACGAAATCCTCGGCCGCTTCGTCACTGTGCAGCGAGGGCATGGACCTGTTTTTACTGCTCATAGTGGTCGATCTCCTTCTGATGCATGTAGCGGGCACTGATGGGACGTAACCGGGTCTGGCTGCTGATCGTTCTGAACATGAAGACCAGAAAAACATAACGTCCGGCTTCAGTACGGCCAATGGCCCGCATCCGGGGCTCACCGGGATGAGGATCAGCCATGATGGCGGTAAACCCTCTGGGAAGGGCGTACAAGGCGCAATTCCCGTTACGGGACACTATAACCCCAGCCACCACGCATGATAACGCCTGTACGGCCATCCTGTGGCGTCTGGAAGGCATGTTGCGACATGTGAGCCGCCGAAAGATCGTCTGAATGCCGGTGTGTCTTGAGCAGATTGTGGTCTTTCCCGGTTCTTCTGGTGTTGCAGGCGTCGGGCGAGCGCGGAGCGGGAGCCCCGTAGGGCGCCAAAGGCGCCGACGCAGGAGAGGAAGATGCTGATGGAGAGACGATGCGGAATGCATCGTCTGATTGTGATTTCACGCCGTTGGCGTGTCCGTTTAGCGCAGCCCTGAAAGGGCGAGTAGGGGGATGCCGGGTGGGAGATCGCGCATGGCGCGATCGGGGCGGCCGTAGGCCGCGAGCCGGCGGGGGCGAAGCCCCCAAGAGGCGGTGCTTGGGTTCAATTTTCCTGGAAATTTTAGGGAATAAAAAGTTATCCACAGATAAGATGGGCAAAGAAGGTGTTAAATAGGTGTTAGATTCTGTGTTAAGCGATTTTAGCATCCATTTAACACATTGATATAAAATAGGAATTTATCAGTTTTTTCCCAGTTTGGTATTTAAAACCCCGAATCTCGGTATTTAAAACCCCGAATCTCGGTATTTAAAACCCCGAATCTCGGTATTCGGTATTTAAAACCCCGAATCACTTGACGCAAGTATGTAAAACCCCGAACTTGAGGTATGGTATCTGAAACCCCGAATCTGCCTGTTGTCCATGAGGCCCTCCTGCCGGAGCGTCATCCGCAGCATGACTTATTCATCTGCGACGTGGCAGATGCCGTGCTTAAGGACGTGATGCCGCAAATGGAGCATCCGTTCTATTCCTTATCGAAAAAACCCGAGACTTCCGTTCGTCGCTATGAACATAACGGGCAATGGCTGGAAATCACGCCAAGCGTGAAAGGCCTTGCTACAATCTACGATAAAGATATTCTAATCTACTGTATTTCACAGATTATGGCGAAACTAAAGGCCGGGGAAAAAGTATCGCAACGGGTACGGATCAGCAGCCGTGACTTACTCATTTTCACCAATCGCGGTACGGCAGGTAAGGACTACAAAGCCCTTATCGAAGCCCTCGACCGCCTTGAAGGCACACGTATCCGCACTAACATTGTCACAGGCGACGAAGAACAGGTAGACGGTTTTGGCCTGATCGACGCTTCATCCATCCGCCGCAAACTTGGCCTCGACGGTCGCCTGTTGCATTGCGAGATCAAGCTGTCGGATTGGGTCTTTAATGCAATTAAGAGTAATGATGTTCTGACACTGCATCGTGATTATTTCCGGCTACGCAAACCGCTGGAACGACGCGTTTACGAATTAGCCCGCAAACATTGCGGTCAACAAGTGGCATGGAAAGCCTCTCTTGAGATCCTACTGAAAAAATCAGGCTCTCAAAGCCCAGAAAAATTGTTCCGACAGATGATAAAAAACCTCGCTGCAAGCGATCATCTACCGGATTACCGTGTCGAATTCGATCCTCAGAAAGACATGGTAACATTCATCAATCGCGGCACAATGAAAGCTGCCGAGCCAGCAACCGAGGCTTGGATGGGTGCGCTTGATCCTGATATTTACGGGGACGCTCGAAACATCGCGCCAGGGTGGGATGTGCATCATCTCGAAAGAGAATGGCGCATGTGGCTGGGTGATAACGAGATCGCTCCGAAGAACCCTGAGCGGCATTTCATCAAATTCTGCGAGACGTGGTTTGCTAAGCGTGGTCAACCCTGATTGTACAAATACACAGGCATAATCTATCTACATAGATAGTCAGCGCTCTCCAAAAGGATGACGACCGTGCTTACGCATCAAGTCATCAATGGCCTCCCCGATCAAACCCTGAATAGTTGTATCGGTATCAAGCGCAAGTTGGTGTAGCCCCTTGCTAACTGCTGGAGAAAAATACCCCACCACAGCCCGCTTACCTTCTCTCGGATTACGTGGGCGGCCTTTCTCTACCACCGTTTGTGCAGCCGGTTCCACAACCGATGGCGCGACTGTTTTTTTGAGACCAGCAAACCGACTCATGCCGTATATCCTTAACTTAGAAAAGTGCTAACGCGTTTTTGTGTCATCTTGTTTGTGTGATGGCATGTTAACTTGATCACACACCCAATTCCACAACAGTGCTATATCAGCAGCCGCCTTGCTTTCAGGCTCCGTTTCCTGCGCGGTACGACCGGAACCAACGCTATGATGAAAAACTGCACGTTCTGGCAAAACAACAGGAGCAACAGGGATACCAAACTGCGCCACGACCTCAGCCGCCTCCTTATAAACTTGGGGCGCACGAGGAGGACCCGCAGTAAAGATTACAAAGGCAGGCTTACCACTGGCTCGCACAAGTTCTGCCGTTGTTCTGACAGCGTCCATATCGAAAGCACGTGGTCTGCATGGAATTAACAAGAAATCAGCGACACGACACGCCTCACGCGCCATAATATCGGCATGTGGAGGGGTATCTATTATCGATAGTTCTGCACCCAGTTCGGACGCTTGCTCCAGCTTTTTTGATAACAGGGCATGAGCCGCACAATCCACCACATCAGGCTCGACATCCCCCCGCCACGCTTTCCATGAACTTGCAGTCGCCTGCGGATCGGTATCGAGGATCAGAGAAACGTATCCAGCGGCACTGGCACTAGTAGCCAAGTGTAGGGCAAGCGTCGTCTTCCCAGCGCCTCCCTTCTGACTAATGATCGCGATTGTTTTCATGCCACCATGTTTCCGTGTTAACACATTACCATGTTATTTTGATAACTCAATGTCTTCCTCAAAAAAACCGACTATTTAATCGAACCAAACATTTCGTATGCCTCAGACCAGTGCTGATAGCACCTATAAAATGTCATTATGTTTTTGTGTTAACATAGAAACATGATGACACGCTATCTTTCCCTATGCACAATGGCAGCAACTGTGTTCTTGCTGATCCCCAGATCACGGGCGATCCACCGATAACTCCGCTTTTCCGCCACCAGCGCCAGAACCTTCGGAGCCAGACGGTCAGACTTTGGCCGCACTCCTTTCTGTCGGCCGAGAACCTTCCCGCGTGCCCTGGCAGCAGCCAGACCAGACTTCACCCGCTCGCTGATCAGATCCCGTTCAAACTCCGCGATCCCGGCCAGAACCGTCGCCAGCATCCGCCCATGTGGCGTCGCCAGGTCGAACATCATCCCCGTTATGGCGATCAGGGAAACACGATAACTCTCCAGTTCCTGAAGCGTGGAGATGAGATCAATGGTCGAGCGCCCCCAGCGGGACAGCTCCGTCACCAGAATGGCGTCAATTTCACGGGCCTGGGCCAGTGCCATGACCTTTCGACGCTCGGCCCGATCCACCCGGACGCCAGAGCCAGTCTCCATGAAAACGTCCAGCACTTCATAGCCCGCGCGTTCAGCAAACCGCTTCAGCTCGTCCTTCTGGCGCACGCAGGACTGATCGGCCGTGGAAACCCGGCAATAGATGACCGCGCGCTGTCCCATTTGAACCCTCCCGAAAAAACCACCATGCAGCCCATCATACACCGTGGCTCCGGATTGTCCCAATATGACTATAATTTATAAGGTACATAAATAGCTCTCCCCCCGAAAAGGGTTAACTTTTTTTCGTCGGTAGCCAACACAGGAATATTGCTCGTAATTATTTCTTAAAAACCCTTTTTGTTTTTACGGCTTTTGTGACTGTCTGCTCCAGTTGTAATCCGTGAGACTGTCCCAACACTAATTCCAAAATCCTCAGCTATATCTTTTAAAAATTCTCCATTTTGGCGACGCTTAATAATATCTTGTCGTTGAATATCCGCTATTTTTGTCGGTCGTCCCATTTTTACGCCGAGTTGTACTGCTCTCGCACGACCTTCAGCCGTACGAGTTCGGATCAGATCACGCTCAACATCCGCTAAGCCGCCTAAAACAGCAAGCATTAAACGACCAGTACTTGTAGTCGTATCAGCCCAAGGTTCCGATAAAGAGTAAAACTGCGCTCCCTTCTGGATGATTTCTTTTACAATAGCAAAGAGGTCGAATGTACTACGCGCCAACCTGTCAATCCGAGTGACAATAACTGTATCTCCATGACAAAGGTTTTTTATAAGGCGACGTAACTCCACACGCTCAACATCCGCCCCGCTCGCTTTCTCACGAAAAACTTTATGACACTCAAAGCTATTGAGCGTTTGAATTTGCATATCAAGAGTCTGGCCAATCGTGCTGACACGAGCATACCCAATTCTGCGCACCTGTTTCGTCCTTCGTAATGAAGGAGAGTGCTATATTCACGGTGATATTTTTTTGGAAATGGTGATTTGCGCAAACTCTCTCTAGGCGAAAAAGTTAGCTCTTAGAAAACACTCTCTGTTTAAGTGTTCCACTCACTCTAATCAAGTATTTTAATATTAAAAATAAACCCCATGCATTGAACGTTTGCGCAAATCACAACTTTTGAAAGTGATAAAATGAGTATTGTCTATCCTTCTAATGGAACGCCTTACCTTACTTCGGGCACAACAACTTTCACATCGGGTCAAGTTGTTTCAGGCGTGACTGTTACCAGTAACTCTCAGGAGATCCTTTCTGCTGGAGCCACCGGTATACAGCAAACAATTGAAGAGGCTTCTGGTAATACTGGAGGAGGGGAAATACTTGTTCTTAGCGGAGCACAATTGATTCAGAAGAATGATACCGAATACTGGCAAAACAAAGGTAAAATAATCGTACATGATGGTGGTTTTATTTCAGGAGGAGCTACTACTTATGGGGGTATAACCACCATACTCAGTGGAGGCATCGCAGAAGATATTCATGTAGGATCAGGATCTATTGGGACAGTTATTTTCTCTTCTGGCGCTATTTTAAAGGGTACGACAGTCGCACGGTCTGAGGGAACAATCAGTGGGGGAACCGCTACCTCTGGGGCCCAGATTAATGTTCTATCTGGTGGAGTACTCTCCAATGCCGATGCAGGTAACGGCGGGACGATCACTGTCTCTTCAGGAGGAAAGTCCACTAACACTGTCATCTCCAGTGGCGGAACTCTGACTTTCACAGGAGGAGGATCTGGATCTTACACAAGCCTTCTGGCGGGAGGCACACTAAATATTGGCTCCGGAACAACATACGATAACCAGCATACAACCTCTCTCACCGCTACCTCTGGGGCCCAGATTAATGTTTTATCTGGTGGGGTTCTCACCAATGCCGATGCAGCCGCATTTGGTAATATTGTGGTCAGCAAAGGGGGCAGAGGCCAAGATATTATTATTTCCAGTGGTGGCGGTTTAGGGGTTGCAGGCATTGCCTCAGACACGACTGTCAACAATGGCGGCGTAATGGAAATCACTTCTGGTGGCGTATCAAATAATAATAACGTTAATTCTGGTGGGAAAATTTATGCAGATTCCGGAAGTGTACTTGGGTTAACATCCATATCTAGTGGCGGATCTGCTATTGTAGCCAGTGGCGCTACTATTTCAGGACTCGTAACCATTCAAGATGGTGGGACTGCTACGATTTGGAACAATACGAGCGGCACGATTGATCTTTCCGGCGACACAAATAATGGTTTGACTATTTCTGGTCTGGAAAGCGGGGGAACAGTCAGCACTGTGATCAGCGGCTGGAGCGGCAGCAAACCAGGAAATTCTGATAGTATCGATCTGCCTGGGGTTTCAGCAGATGGAGCATCTTATGCTTATCCGTCTGATGATCAGGTTGTGGTTACACTAGCCAATGGCAACACCATTACCCTGAATATTCCTGGTGTCAAAAATACTGGATTTGTCCTTTCCGATGATGATCATGGTGGCGCATCTGCTGAAGTCTGCTTTCTTTCTGGCAGCATGATCCGTACCTCGGAAGGGGATGTCGCGGTCGAAGATATCCAGATTGGTGATGAAGTAATCGCTTTTGATTGGAGAAACGATGAAGACGTAGTCCGTCAGGTTGTCTGGGTGGGTAAAGCGCGTGCGACAGTACGTCCTGACCTTCCCGATGATGAAGCTGGCTGGCCTGTGCGTATCCTTAAAGACGCCATTGCCGATGGCGTACCTTATAAGGATATGCTGATTACGGCTGAACACTGCTTGTTCTTCAGAGACCGTTTTGTCCCCGTTCGTATGCTGGTCAATGGTGTGTCTATCTTCTATGACAAGTCCATTACTTCTTACGATTACTATCACGTAGAAACAGAACAGCATTCTGTCATCACCGCTGATGGCATGCTCACCGAAAGCTATCTTGATACCGGGAACCGTTCATCCTTCCGTCAGGAAGGCAAAATCGCAACTCTGCGCGGAGCGGTAAAGAACTGGGCCGATGATGCCGGTGCGCCATTGGGCGTGGAACGCTCCTTTGTAGAACCGCTCTTCCGGGCTCTGGAATGGCGTGAAAACAGTGTTGTGGGCACCAAGATCTCGACGACAAAAATCGAAACGACAACGGATCCTGACCTACATCTTATCACTCAGACAGGCGCTGTGATCCGTCCCATGCGTAAGACCGCGCATCACTACAGCTTCATGCTACCACCAAATACAGAGTCTGTGCGGATCGTCTCGCGTTCTAGCCGTCCATCAGACGTGATTGGCCCGTTTGTCGATGATCGTCGCTATATGGGCGTGGCCGTAGCAGATGTGCAGCTTCAATGTGCCAAACAGCAGTTCGATATTACTTCTCACCTTCAGGACGAAAAACCTTCGGGTTGGCACGATACCGACTGGACGGACTGCGCATGGACCAATGGGAATGCTGAACTCCCGTTAGGTGATCACCTGACACATGGGAAAATGGGTATTCTCTCCATGACTATTCGTGCCGCAGGCCCCTATCTGCTGAACACAAAGCCAAACTCTGACATGAAAAAACATTCTGCTTAATCTCGGTTAACCGGACAAATAATGTTGGGGCTTTCCCTTTGCCGGGAAAGCCCTTTCCTTATGAAAGCTGGAGACCCGCAAAAACCGGGTAATTTCTGGCGAAGCGGGCTGGCTGGGGTCGTTTGCGGGAGGGGGCGAAATCCTACGCTAAGCCGAGAACGCGCTTCCCATAATCCCTGAGCTCGCCCTTCGGTCCGACATATCTGTATAGAGTGACGCGCTCGATCCCGAGTTCCTTGCACAGATCGGAAACAGACGTGTCGCGCTGCGCCATGGCGGCCTGGGCGAGACGCACCTGTGCTTTGGTCAGGGCGAATTTTCGCCCTCCCTTTCGTCCGCGCGCTCTGGCTGCGGCAAGGCCAGCCATGGTGCGCTCGCGGATCAGATCCCGCTCGAATTCGGCCAGAGTGGCAAAGATACCGAACACCATGCGGCCGGATGCGGTCGTGGTATCGATCTGAGTGCTTTTTCCGGTCAGCACACGCAGGCCGATCTTGCGGTCTGACAGATCCTTCACGGTGTTGACCAGGTGGGCGAGCGAGCGCCCGAGGCGATCGAGTTTCCAGACCACCAGCACATCGCCGTCGCGCAAGGATTTGAGGCACGCAGCTAAGCCGGGCCGATCATCGCGGCTGCCGGAAGCAAGATCCTCATAGATGTTGTCCTGTTGGACCCCGGCGGCACGCAGGGCGTCGTGCTGGAGGTCGAGGGATTGGGAACCATCGGCTTTGGAGACGCGGGCATATCCGATCAGCATGTTTCTTAAACGTTGGTTTGAGGCGGCGCGCCGGCCGCGAATGTTTTGTTGGCTGGAAATGTATCTCAACCAGCTTCATAAACAAAGCATCTTGAACATTGTCTGATTTTGAAAAAGGAACACAGATGCCGCGTCGCGTCACTCTAACCGATCGGCAGAAGAACGCGCTGTTGCGCATGCCGACCTCGCAGGCGGATTTGCTGAAGCATTATACTCTGAGCGATGAAGATTTCGGCCACATCAGGCAACGCCGGCGTGCTCACAACAGGTTTGGCTTCGCCTTGCAACTGTGCGTCCTGCGCTATCCTGGCCGGGTGCTGGCTCCGGGTGAACTGATACCGGTCGAGGTGGTCGAGTTCATCGGAGCGCAACTCGGCCTCAACGCCGATGATCTCGTCGACTATGCCACCCGCGAAGAGACGCGGCACGAGCATCTTGCCGAGTTGCGGGCGCTCTATGGGTTCCGCACCTTCTCCGGACGTGGAGCACGCGAGCTGAAGGACTGGCTGTTCCGGGAAGCCGAACTGGCGGTGTCGAACGAGGACATTGCCCGTCGCTTCGTGGCCGAGTGCCGACGCACCCGCATCGTTCTTCCCGCGACATCCACGATCGAACGGCTTTGCGCTACGGCTCTGGTCGATGCTGAGCGGCAAATCGAGACGCGGATTGCCGGTCGGTTGTCCATACCGATCCGGGAACAGTTACTGGCATTGCTCGAGGAGACGGTTGACGATCGGGTGACGCGCTTTGTGTGGATGCGTCAGTTCGAGCCTGGCTCGAACTCGGCGGCGGCCAACCGGCTGCTCGATCGGTTGGAATACCTGCAACGTGTCGATCTTCCCGAGGATCTGCTGGCCGGTGTTCCCGCCCATCGGGTGACACGTCTGCGCAGGCAGGGCGAGCGGTATTATGCCGACGGCATGCGCGATCTCCCAGAGGACAGGCGGCTTGCGATTCTGGCCGTCTGCGCATCGGAATGGCAGGCGATGCTTGCCGATGCCGTGGTCGAAACCCACGACCGGATCGTTGGCAAGCTCTACCGAGCCTCCGAGTGTATTTGCCAGGCCAAGGTTGTCGACGAAGCGAACGCGGTGCGCGACACCCTCAAATCCTTCGCTGAAATTGGCGGAGCCCTGGTCGACGCACAGGATGATGGTCAGCCGCTGGACGACGTCATCGCGAGCGGATCAGGGTGGGACAGTTTCAAGACCCTTGTTGCAATGGCAACCCGGCTGACCGCCATCATGGTGGATGATCCTCTCAATCATGTAATCGACGGTTATCATCGTTTCCGTCGGTACGCTCCGCGTATGTTGCGCCTGCTTGATCTGCGGGCTGCGCCCGTCGCGCTCCCGCTTCTGGAAGCGGTGACGGCCCTTCGCGCCGGTTTGAACGATGCCGCGCTGACCGGCTTCCTTCGGCCCAGCTCGAAATGGCATCGTCATCTTCGTGCCCAGGCGGCCGGCGATACTCGCCTCTGGGAGATCGCGGTGCTGTTCCATCTGCGCGACGCTTTCCGCTCCGGCGATATCTGGCTGGCCAGATCCCGGCGCTATGGCGATCTGAAGCATGCGCTCGTGCCGGCGCAAGCTGTGTCGAAAAGCGGCCGTCTCGCCGTGCCATTGCGGCCGGAGGAATGGCTGGCGGATCGGCAAGCTCGCCTCGATATCCGGTTGCGCGAGCTTGGCCGCGCTGCTCGCGCGGGCACGATTCCCGGCGGGTCCATCGAAAACGGCGTCCTGCATATCGAGAAGCTCGAAGCCGTCGCGCCGTCCGGCGCCGAGGATATGGTGCTCGATCTCTACAAGGAGATCCCGCCCACGCGCATCACCGACCTTTTGTTGGAAGTGGATGCTGCGACCGGCTTCTGCGAGGCCTTTACCCACCTGCGCACGGGAGCGCCCTGCGCCGATCAGATCGGGCTAATGAACGTCATCCTCGCAGAGGGGATCAATCTCGGCTTACGCAAGATGGCGGACGCCACCAACACCCACACCTTCTGGGAGTTGATCCGCATTGGACGATGGCATGTCGAGGGCGAAGCCTATGACCGGGCGCTGGCCATGGTGGTCGAGGCGCAGGCGGCGCTACCCATGGCCCAATTCTGGGGCATGGGCACTTCAGCATCGAGCGACGGGCAATTCTTCGCGGCGACCGAGCAAGGCGAGGCCATGAACCTGGTCAACGCGAAATACGGCAATATGCCGGGCTTGAAGGCTTACAGCCATGTCTCCGACCAATATGCGCCGCTCGCGACCCAGGTGATCCCCGCGACGGCAAGCGAAGCGCCCTATATCCTCGACGGCTTGCTCATGAACGATGCTGGCCGTCATATCCGCGAGCAGTTCGCCGACACAGGCGGCTTCACCGATCACGTCTTTGCCGCATGCACCATTCTCGGCTACCGCTTCGCCCCGCGTATCCGTGACCTGCCGTCCAAGCGGCTCTATGCGTTCAATCCATCGGCTACGCCGGCGCACTTGCGGGCCTTGATCGGTGGGAAGATCAATCAGGCCATGATCGAGCGCAACTGGCCCGACATCCTGCGCATCGCCGCGACCATCGCGGCTGGGAGCGTCGCGCCCAGCCAGATTCTGCGCAAGCTCGCCTCCTATCCGAGGCAGAACGAACTTGCCACGGCTCTGCGCGAGGTCGGCCGCGTCGAGCGCACGTTGTTCATGATCGACTGGATTCTGGATGCCGATCTGCAACGCCGCGCCCAGATCGGTCTCAACAAGGGTGAAGCGCATCATGCGCTGAAGCGGGCCATCAGCTTCCATCGCCGGGGCGAAATCCGCGACCGGTCCGCCGAAGGACAGCACTACCGGATCGCCGGCATGAACCTGCTCGCCGCGATCATTATCTTCTGGAACACTATGAAGCTCGGCGAAGTCGTCGCCAGCCAGAAACGCGACGGAAAGCTGCTATCGCCCGATCTGCTGGCCCATGTCTCACCGCTGGGATGGGAGCACATCAATCTCACAGGAGAATATCGTTGGCCAAAGCCTTAGCGTAGGATTTCGCCCTCTCCCGCAAACGACCCCAAGAAGCGCTCCCTAAAAACCGGATAATCTGAACTTCATCTCAACACATAAGGGGCGCGGCGCGTACGAATATCGTTCAAACAGCTTCGATAGGACCCGGATAAGCCTGCACGAGAGGATCATGGGTCAGCAGAAGCAGTCCTTCCACCATCGCCTGAGCCACAAGGATACGATCAAAAGGATCCCGATGCACATCTGGCAATTGCCCTACTGCCAGAGCATGCTGGCTGGTGATCGGTAACTCCTCATAGCCATTTTCGATCAGACCGCGCCGCAGAAGATGGGGATCGACCTGGAAGTCTGCACGCCCCAATCCGACCTTGATGGTGACTTCCCATAAACTGGCAGCACTGAAAACCAGAACATTATTCTGGTCGTCAATCAGGGTTCTCGCACGCTCTGACAGTTTATCAGGCTCTCCTGCGGCCCAGAGAAGCAGATGGGTATCCAGAAGCAGCTTCATGCCGAACCATCGAACAGAGAAATGATGTCCTCCTGTCCCATGCGATCAAAATCCTCTGGCACCCGGATTTTCCCTGTCAGAAAACCCAGACGCCGTTGCTGTTGTTCTTCAGGAGCCGTAATCGGGCTGACCCGCACCATCGGTCGACCGGCTTTGGCAATGATGAAGCTCTCCCCTTTCATGGCGGCATCGATCAGCCGGGACAAATGGGTCTTGGCTTCATGAATGTTGACTGTGCGCATAAGAAGAAGCCTCCTCATCTTCTACAAATAGACTTAGTCATATAAGTCTAGTTTATCAACGACTAAGTCTTCTCTCTTCAGAAAATCTGATGGCACATTTGATGACAGTATTTCGACAGGCGATACCGTGATACGTCACGTAAACGCAGAAACAATGGAGAGTGATGAATATCGACAATTCTGGCTACAGCCTGGCTTCGATACTGAACGGGAGCGACATAGCCCGCCAAAGGCATCTGACGGAAAGATATGTAAATCGCCCCTCATTCTATTTTCTGGAGTTCTTATCGTGGAAAAAGAAGAAAAATCCCTGTCTGGTAAACCATCAAATCCACATAGACACACAATGGATGAACTTCTTGCCGTCTCGGATTATTCCCAACCTCAACCTTTAGACGAACGAGAGTGGATTGACGCTCCTGCTATAGGACGGGAACTGGTTTAAATATTTCTTCTTGAGCAAATGATTTACCAACGAACAAACCCCGCCAGAAAGGCGGGATTTGTCTCGACCCTTTAGCACTCTCTCAGAAAGGTAAAGGACATCCTGTTTAGGATCTCTTTCATCACAGTGCAAAGCTAAAAAAGGCCAGACGCTTCAGGTTTGCGATGTGATCGGGACCAAGGAAAAGCCAGTGTTTCCGTCTGGCTTTTTATGGTGAACCGATACCCGTTGTAGCCATTCATCCAACGTCGATTCCTGCGGACAACCTCGTTGTTATTGCGTTCCTGGCCGCAGTTATACCCTGTCGGATACGACATTGGCGGCCAGGAACGCCGCATAGCCCTGTTCATCCATCTGACCTGCTGCCAGCGCAAGGACGGCATTCGCCGCATCTTCCTGAACTGCTGTGAAACGATAGCCGTTCAGTTCCAGAAACAGCACACCGAGCACAAAGCCCGTACGCTTGTTCCCATCGATGAAGGGATGGTTTGTCACGATACCAGCC